>CAWAFZ010000008.1:0-733769 GCA_963781635.1 uncultured Acidobacteriaceae bacterium | reverse complement strand
GGTGGTATGAAAGACATTCATGAAGTGCTGCGGCAGAAGCAGACCAAGTACGCCCAACTCGGAAAGCAGATTGAGATGCTCCAGCAAGCGGCGGAGAAGCTGCGGGAAGTGGCTCCTCTGCTGGCCGAAAATGATGATGAAGATAATGCTGTCCTGATGGAAGTCGACCTGCCCTCGGGACAGCCCGATGCCATGGCGGCCAAGGCCGGTGCTCCCAGTGCGGCTGGCTCGGGACCCAAAGGAGTGCGGCCTACGGCGCCACGCTGGCCGTAATCTCGCCTCCACTTAGGCGAGGACATTCGTCATGACCCTTCTGGCGTTGTTGGTTTCCGCAGATGATTCCGCATCCGAGATCCTGGGCCGGGTTCTGCCCGCCGTGCGGGATCGTGGCGGAGCGTGTCAGCGACGTCTCTACTGCGATCTACCGCCTGCAGCAACAACGATTCGACGCGTTGGTGGTGGACTTCGCCGAGCCCAAGGATGCGGTGGAAGTCCTGGAGGAAGCGCTCCGGCTGAATTCCGCAAATCCACCGGTAACGGTGGCGCTAGTCTCGGGCATGGCGAAGGTGCGCGGCATTCTAAGCCTGGGCGCGCATTTCGTTCTCTACAAACCTATCTTCGAAGAGAAAGCCAGGGCTGCGCTGAAGGCCGTTATCGCACTGCTCAAACGGGAACGGCGGCGAGCTTACCGGGTTCCTGTGCAGGCTGCTGCGGAACTCACTTTGCCCGATGCACGCAAAGTCGAGGGCATTCTTCTGGACCTAAGCGAGACCGGGATGGATGTGCTCACGGCCGAGCCTCAGACTCCGGGAGCGTTGCTGGGTCTTCGTTTCCAATTGCCCGATGGAAGTCTGGAAATCAAAGCTAGCGGGCAGGTGGCATGGGCGAATCCGAATGGACAAACTGGAGTTCATTTTCTCGACTTGACCGACGAGATGAAGGCTCAACTCAAGGTCTGGCTGCACGCTGCGGCGGCGACCATGGGCGCGGGAGCTGAAGAGACGGTTCCACACTGCAAGCTGACCGACCTCAGCCTGGGCGGTTGCTATGTTGAAACCGATTCGCCCTTTCCTGAGTATTCCCTGGTCGACCTTTGCCTGAGAACGGAAGAGCTGGCGGTTCATACTGAGGGTATGGTAAGGGTCGCTCATCCGGGCTATGGCATGGGAGTGGAATTCCCTTCCCGCACAGCGGAGCAGCGGGTGCAGGTCGAACATTTGATCAACTTTCTCCGCAGTACTCCTTCGACTATGGTGGAGATGAGCGTTTCTCCCCGCAGTCTGACTGCGGACGTTAGCCAATTCGAGCGCGAGCACGGCTCCGAGGATACCGCGCCGGAAATGCTCGAGGATCCGTTGCTGGAATTGCTCCGCCGAGGCGCCGAAATGCAGGAAGATGATTTTCTCGCGGAACTGCGGCGGCAGCGTTCGAATGAGCCAGTCGCCAGCTGACCTCGCGTTCCAGTAGCAACCGCTGCGCTGGGCCTCGTACCTCGGCTTGTATCTTCCCTGCTAAACCTCCAGCATGCCTAGGTCGGCCGGTTTCACACAAATTATTCAACACTTATTAAACAAAGAAACGGCGAATCTGGGGTATGATCAAGACATGCCATACATCTTGGAACACCTCACCAGCCTTCGTCAGGAAATCACGGACTTACGGAACATGAATGCTCGCTTCGTGAAACGGGGCGAGGACAGCCAGATTGACCAGTCAGCCGTGGAGATGCGCGCTAACCGACTGGTCGAGATCAAGAAGGAATTATCGAAGATGCTGAATCGCCCGGAAGATCCCGCGGTCTGGTGGGAAAAAGGAAGTGGGCGGAATCGGGTAGCGTAGAGTTCAAGCTTTTGGTTTCTAGAGCGCGGCTTCGGCTGCGCTCTTTTGTTTTCGCTTAAGAGGAATAGGCGGCGTGCTCGCTACCGGCAGCTGAGGGCGCGACGCCCTCAGGATAGCCGGCAGGATGCCGGCGCTACTGCGGCGCTCGCTTCGCTCGCTGGACAGCCGAGGCGGCTGTCCCCACACCGGCCTACCCGGGCGGCTAGTACGGGCCTATGATTCCGGCTACGTGGCGCGATGCTGGCGGGAGTATCCGCGCCACAGTTACATCATTCAGAACTTCCAGATACTTCAGACCCGAGCCGGTATTGAATAGAACCACTGCGTCCTGGGGCGTAAAGAAGCCAGTGGCTAGCAGCTTCTGATAGGCGACCAGCGATGCAGCCCCCTCGGGAGCTGCGAAAATGCCTTCGACGCTTGCCCAGTGTCGCGTGGCGCCTAGAATTTCTGCGTCGGTTACGGCCAGGGCCAGGCCTCCGCTTTTCCTGAGGATGTCGAGAATCAGATAATCGGCGTATGGCTTCGGGACTCGCAGGCCGGATGCTAGCGTGACCGCGTTGTTCCACATTTCGGCTGAACTGCTGCCTTCATCCCATGCTTTAACGATGGGAGCGCATCCAGCAGATTGCACGGTGATCATATTGGGGCGATCAGCACCTATGAATCCCAGCTGCTGCATTTCCTCGAAGGCCTTCCACATGCCTAGTAGCCCTACGCCTCCGCCCGTGGGGTAGATGATTCCGTCGGGGAGCTTCCATCCCAGTTGTTCGGCAACCTCGTAGCCCATGGTCTTCTTGCCTTCGACGCGGTAGGGCTCTTTGGTGGTGGAGACATCGAACCAGCCTTCTTTTTTCCAAGCCTCACTCTCTTTTAGTTCGGCGACCTTGCGGGCGCAGTCGGAGATCAATCCGTCGACTAGGGTTACGTGAGCGCCGTAGTAGTCGCATTCGACGCGGTTGGCCAAGGGAACATCTTTGGGCATGAAGATGTGGGCTTCGAGGTGGGCGGCGGCGGCGTAGGCCGCGAGGGCTCCGGCAGCATTGCCCGCGGAGGGGATAGCCAACTTCTTCAGGCCGAAGTGGCGAGCCATGGTAACGGCGGCGGAGAGTCCGCGAGCCTTGAAAGAGCCGGTGGGATTCAAGGCTTCGTTTTTTATGTAGACATTCGGAAACTCACGGCTGCGCAGCATGGGAGTAAAACCCTCGCCGAGAGTGACTGGCGCGGCTTCAGGGAGGACGGCGTCGTAGCGCCACATGGTTGGAGCAAGCGGCAGCAACGAGGCCGGAGAAAAAGTTTTCTTGATAGCGTCGAGATCGTAGCGGGCGTAGAGAACGCCGCCATCTTTTGAGCAGACAGTCTGCGGGCGGTCGGCGGGATAATGCTCTCCGCAGCGGGTGCATTCGAGGTGGGTGAGGCGCGGCACGGTGAGAGTTTAGCAGGCGCGGGGATGCAATGGGGTCTGAAGTCGAGGAAAGGATCCTTCGGCGGAGGGGTGCTTCGCGTTCGCGAAGCCACGGCCTCCGTTCAGGATGACGCGTTGGAAGGAGTTACTTCGCACTACTCTTGGAAACTCGCCGGGAAGGCGGGATTATGCCTCTTTCAGGAATCTCCTTCTCGATCTTGTCCGAGAGATGGTGCAGCGGCTTGTCGCCGGCAGAAGATAGTTGCGGGCCGGCTTTCACTGGCGCGGTCAAACCCTGCGCGGTGTACGTGGCCTCGTTGAAGGTTGAACCGGACTTGGCTGCGGCGACCGCGAATACTCCATGGGGCACGCCGTCGGTGAAGGCTGTGGCAATGTAGTCCCCAACCATCAAGCCATTCTGAGAGGTGGGCAGCCATGTAAGTTGCATCGGTCCCGCTAGACTCACGGGAGTATTCCAGGTAGAGCCGCCGTTAGCCGATGAGATATAACCCACGTAAAGCCGGCAAGTGGACTGGGTACAGCTAGTGTTGGAGTAGTAATAGTAGTGAACTGCGATATGTGCAGTGGCTCCGGACGTAGCCGGGTCGATGCCGATTCCAGGAATGAAGTGGTCCACGGTGCTGGTGGTGGCGTCGATTGGGATGCGCGTCACTGCGGACCAGTGCACGCCGTCGGTGGAAGTGCTGTAGACCAGATCGTTGGTGGAACATCGGGAGCGAAACCGGCAATCTTCCCAGACGACGTAAACGGTACCTGCCCCATCGATAGCAGCAGACGGCAGCGGGCCGCTGCGAATTCCGCCCGCATCCTTGTGCCATTGAATGTTTGAGACTGTAACTGGCGCCGACCAGGTCGAGCCCCCGTTTGTGGAAGTGTAGGCGGAAATCCCCGAGGTCTCGATGGGCACGACCACGGTTCCGTTGGGCTGCGCCAAAGGTTGTCCGCCCAGGCCGGTAGCCCCGTTGGCGGTGGTTTTCGCGGCTCCCCACGTCAAACCGCCGTCGCTCGACGTGCTCATCATGATCTTGTCTCCGCTATCGGGGTTGTCCCACTCCACATAGCAATTGCCGTAGAACGGACTGGTGGACGTGCTGTCGCAGGCGATCCAGTTCTTGTCTGAAGCTGTCACCATCGGACCGATGAGCACTGGATTGCCCCAGGTAAACCCTCCGTCGGTGGATCGGCTGACCGCAACTCCCGGCGTGGTGGTGCTCGAGTTCAAGATGGGAAGGGTTGCGATCATCCACACCCCATGCTTGGCGTCAAAGGCTACAGCGGGATCGCTGGCGGCGTTGTAAGGGCCGCCTCCATTTCCTTCGGTCAAGTCCGGAAGAAAGCCGTGTGTCCAAGTGTTTCCGCCGTCGGTGGAGGTAGCCCAACCTATGGCCGTCGCACCGCCGGGGGAAATGCGCCCGGTCTGAAATGCCGAAACCAGGGTCGTGCCGTTTGCCAGCACATGGGGCTCAACTTCGGTCGCGTGCTGGCCCGGACCAACCGTAAATGGATCCGAACTAATTTCGGTTAAGGTAACCTGGCCGTGCGCAGCGACGGTAGCCCCGATGCAAAGACTAAGTACCGCCAAAGCAGCAAGTGTAGAAGATAGGTTACGCGAACCGGAGAGAATGCGATTCATAGAGTTTGTCCTCCAAAACGGAAGGTAAGTGATATTAGCCCGGTGACTGAAGTTATTCGAAGGTGTCAACGAAAACCGCTAGTGCTTAGCGCCGATGAGCATACCGCGAAAGGACAGTGCAGTCAACGTAAGTGATAGTTACTACCGCGCGGAAGAATAGAAGAGTAAATATAGTTATAGGTTCACGTAGCTTGGAGTAGTCACCAATTAGTCGGAAACTCTATCTGTGAACCGGTACGTTGTAACACGAAGCTTGCTAGTAATCCAACGATGGTACTGGCAAATAAATAAGCCGCCGATTTTACACCGGCGGCTCGACTTCAGTTTCTAACTTACCTACTTCGAGTTGCGCTTCGCGGAGCGCTTGGTCGGCGGAACTACGCCCTTCTCTGGACGTTCTTTTTCGATTGGGTCGGAGAGATTGTGCAGAGGCTGGTCATGCGCCGAGGATAGCTGCGGGCCGGCTTCTGGTACGGTTAGTCCTTGCGCGGTATTCATGGCTTCGTTGTAGGTTGATCCGGATTTCGCGGCGGATACGGCGAAGATGCCGTGGGGCGTGCCGTTGCTGAAAGCGGTCGCGATGTAGTCGCCGACCATCAATCCATTCTGCGAATTGGGCAGCCACTTCAGGCGCATGGGGCCAGCTAGCTGCACGGCTGGGTTCCAGGTCGCGCCACCGTTGTGCGAGGAAATATAGCCGACATAGAGATGGCAGGTCGCCGTAGTGCAATTGCTTTGGGAATAAAAGTAATAGTGAATCGCAATGTGCGCCGTTGCGCCGGAGGTTGCGGGATCGATGCCGATGCCGGGGATGAAGTGGTCGACAGTGCTGGTAGTCGCGTCGATGGGAATGCGCGCGACCTTCGACCAGTGAATGCCGTCGGCCGAACTGCTAAAGACTAAGTCGTTAGTAGAGCACTTGGAGCGGAAGCGGCAATCTTCCCACACTACGAAGACGTTGCCCGCGCCATCGACGGCCGCGCTGGGCAGCGGTCCGCTGCGAATGCCGCCGGCATCGACGTGGGCCTGAATATTTGAGACCGTTACCGGAGCCGACCAGCTTGCGCCGCCGTTGGTGGAGCTAAAGGTGGAGATGCCGGAGGTCTCAATAGGTACGACGACTGTGCCGTCGGGTTGGACGAGTGGCTGCCCGCCGATGCCTTGGGCGTTCTTGGCCGTTGCGGTGGCTGGGCCCCAGGTCAGGCCTCCGTCGGCGGAGGTGTTCATGAAGATTTCGTCGCCGTTGTTGGGGTTATCCCACTCGACGTAGCAGTTGCCATAGAAGGGGCTGGTGGAGGTGCTGTCGCAGACGATCCAATTTTTGTCGGAGCTGGAAACGTTGGGGCCAACGCTGACGGGATTGTCCCAGGTGAAGCCGCCATCGGTGGATCGGCTCACGACAACCGCCGGAGTGAACTTCGAATTTGAGATTGGCAGGCTGGCGATCATCCAGACGTTGTGCTTGGCATCGTAGGCCACGGCGGGGTCGCTGGCTGCATCGTAGGGACCGCCGCCGTTGCCTGTAGTGAGGCCAGGAAGAAAGCCGTGCGACCAGGTGCTGCCGCCGTCGGTGGATGTGGCCCAGCCGATGGCGGTCGCGCCGCCGGGAGCAATGCGTCCGGTTTGAAAAGCGGCGACCTGCGTGCTGCCATTCGAGAGCACGTGCGGCTCGACTTCAGTGGCATGCTGCCCGGGACCAACCGTAAATGGATCGGAGCTGATCTGGGTCAGCGTGACCGCCGGATTTTGCGCGAAGGCGACCATGGTGATCGTCATCCAAAGACTTAGAACTGCGAAAACGACGAAGACGGACTGCAGACTGCGGGAGCGGAGGAAGATGCGGTTCATCAGGAGTGTCCTTTGATCCGGTAAAACGTCCGGAAGATGTGGGCGCAAAATTGTTCGCTGAAGGGCAGGGCTTTCGAGAACACTACTACGCTTGGTAGTGGTCGCCGTCGGTGAAGATAGCGCGGAAAGTTGTGGAATGTCAATGTGAAGGGTTCTGCAACTTTGGTGTGGTGACAGATCGTCGAAATCTCTAAACCTGAGGCACCAACGCATTGCGGAAAACTGGTCGGTAGAACACTAAATACACAGCGCTGAAGGTTGCGACAGGAGATTCGTCCCCTAAGTCAAATGACGAATTGCGCTAGTACAATTGCGCACATGGAAGTGAGGGGCCTTCGATCACCTGTTCCACGCCTGACGCTGGAACTTCTGGTGTTGATATTGCTCTTCGCGAGCTGCAGAAAATCCAAAGTGGAAGATGAACTCAGGCACACACCGTCGGGCACGTCCGATTATTGGGGTCAACCGGCGGGGCCGGAAGAACAGCTGACACCGGGATTCTCCGAATCGGCAATACGGTTTTATTCGGCCCTTGAGCAGGAACGCCAAATGCTGGCCCTTTCCGAGGCAGTATTCGATCAGTTTCAACCGACCGTTAAACAGTTGAGGGAGGAAACGCAGAAAGCAGTGCACAGCCGGGTTGACCGTGATTTGGACTTTCTCCTCGAAGGCTACGCGGGAAAACTGGAGATGCTGCGAAACTATCGCAGGCTTCGCAACGGAGACGAATATCTCCCCGCTTTGCACCAGCAACTCGATGGGTGTCACATAGAATTGGACAGATTGTTTACAGCCCATCCCATGCCGCGGACGGATATTGGGCTTCGTCCGCTCGGACCTTGCCTCAAGCCGGTGCCTCGAACTAAATAGGTTCAACTGCTCGTTTGTTGTTCCGTTGCGAGTCAGAGTGTCTTGTTAATCTACGAGGCGCTGGTTTCCAGAGCGAAAACCGGGGGATTAAGAGACGCGGGCGCTCACTACCGGAACCATCCACACGGCGTATCGCTGCGGGTTAAGGATGTCGGAGATCATTTGGTCGAAGTGGGCTACGGACGACTCGCGCGTAATTGGCGTCAATTCGCCTATCGGCTCGGCATATCCGTCGCGCCATGCCGTCAAAATGTCCGCAAACGTTGGTCTCGGCACGCGCAGGGTGTCGACGACGATGTAGTCCACCTTGATCTGATCGAGCTTCATCGCGGCCAGGATCTGGAAGACGTTGCGGCCGATGAAGAGGTCGGTGCCGGTCGCGGCTCCGAAACTGGCGGGCGCGACATGCCAAAGATTGCTGGGATCGAGCGCTCCTCGCTGGAAATGAAGCATGCCGTAGTCTTCCGGAATGAGGTGCAGGAAGCCGCCGTTGCGAGTGACCCGCACGAGTTCGGCGAGTACGCGATCGGGATGCGGAATGGAATGCAGCACGTGGCGGCAGACAGTGAGGTCGAAACTGCAATCTTCGGCATCGAGCTCGAACAAACTCTGGTGCTCGAACGTCAGCCGGGGCGCAAGATTTGCATACCGCGAGCGCGCCAAGTCGAGGTGTTGGTCGATGATGTCGATGCCAAGCACGTGGGCTTGGGGAAACAGTTCGGCCAGGCGTGAGGCCGCTTCGCCAGTGCCGCAGCCGCCATCGAGGATGCGAGCTGCCGCCGGGAGTTGGTAGCGACGGAATAAAGGAATTTCCTGTGGCCAGATCGCCTGCGCTTGTGCCCTTAATCCTCGCACCATCGATTCGTCGGCCATCTGCTTGGCCTGCGGGTTCAGGTCAGTCAACGTGTCCTCCCGTAGCCGATGAGAGACAGAGCGCTCTCAGCCGAGCCGGGAATCCCTTCTTGGTTTCCCGGCTGAGAACAATTTATATCTGGCCACTTCTCTGTGCAATGTCAGTGCGGCACTTGATCGGCGAGCGTCGGCAATCAATTCCGGGTGAAAACGACGGCCCCATTGTCGCGATAGATTGGCTGCCATCCCGAGGTTTCGAACAGAATGTTGGCTAAAGCAGAGGCTTCTGGGACGAGCACGCAGTGGACATCGTGTTCAGTAAGAAAGTCGCTCCAGCCGGGCTCGACATGAATCATCTTCAAGTAAGACTTTAAGAATTGATCGCCATAGAAATCGTGGCGGTCATCGATGACTACTTTCACTTGCGGATAGAGGCGGTAGATTAAATATCCTCCCCAGTAATCGGGAGCCAAGACCGCGTTTTGCCCCGGATGCGCCTGCAAATAATCCACGGCCGCAACGGGAAAGCGCTTGGTGCTGAAATGGGCGTTCATCAGGCGCGATTTGCCGAGCGATCCGCCGTGGGCCGCGATCCAGCAGGAAAGCGCTACCCCCGCGAGCGACCACAGATGGCCGGTGAGACTCGATTCTACGGCTTGCATGCGCTGCAGGAAATTTGCGGTAGTGAGCCGCCGTACGAGAGTCAGTACGGCGTCCGACAGCCACGGCCCCGTCACCAGAATCAGCAACAAGGAGGCGACTGGGATGTTGCGTGATGCGTAGAGGCCGGAGTACACGGCGAACAAGACGAGCAGGATCTGGCTTAGGCGAATGCGCCGGTCGTTTACGTTGCGGCTCTTCCCCGCTAAGCCTACGAGAGCCAGCAGTAATAAAACAGCGAAGCATTTCTGGGCGACACCGTGAAAATTCGGCGATTGAAATTCGTCGATATGATCCATGAGAAAGCGATCGGTCAGATAGCGATAGATATGAACGTGCAAATGATAGCCATAGGGATTGACGAAAGTCGCCGCGACTGACAGCGCGCCGATGATCGTGAGAGCGCGGGCGAGGCGTCCGGCACGCAGTTTCTGTAGGACTTCGTCGAAGCGATCTTCTTTTAGCCTGAGCCACTCCCACAGCGCGCTGCACCAGTAGATCGCAAGGAGCACAAAGCCAAGAAGAAATCCGCCATGCAGGTTTACCCACAACATCATGGACAAAGGCATTAGGCTGAGAAGCGCAAGGCGGCGAGATTCGGAGTAGGAACGAGGGAAAGGAAAAGCGCCGGCCGCCGACTCCAGATACACAAACCATATGAGCGTGAGCAGCCAACTGATTACGTGAGGGCGCGCGAGAAAATGAATCATCGAAGCAGACGCCGCCAGCAAAATCAGAATCACGGCGACGACAACATTGGTGCCACGACGCACGAGTTGGCCAAACGTCCAGGCAAATGTGGTCGCGATGATCAAGGCGGTGAACAGCACGACGGCGTTTAATCCCGCTCTGGTATCGAGCACGCCGACGACTACGTCGTAATACCACTCCCAGGCAAACCACGGCTTGCCGAACATGGTGGAGGAGAACGGATCGATGTGAGGAACGGCGCCGTGATTTGCCAGGGTGAGTTGTCCGGTGCGAATGTGCCAGCCGATGCCCGCATCTCCCAGCAACCGCACCGACAAGTTCGTGCATACCATCAGTCCCAGCAGGGCGAGGAAAACCAGGTCGGCAACGGAGGGGAGCGTCCACCGTATCCAGCCGGAGTTCGTGTCTTTCGGCGCGGAAGCGGGCACGACTGCAGAACTTGTGGAACCAACAGCCATGGCGCGAATCTTATAGAGTAGTGCGACGAACCGCAATCACATGACGAGCACCGGCGATAAACCACGAGTGGTAATCGTAGGAGCGGGCTTCGGCGGGCTGAACGCCGCCCAGAAGGTGGCGCGGGCGCCGGTGCAGATCACGGTCATCGACCGGCACAATCATCACACCTTCCAGCCGCTGCTCTATCAGGTAGCGACGGCCGGTTTGTCTCCGGGAGAGATTGCGGCGCCGATCCGCTCGATCCTTAGCGGCCATAAGAATGTCGAAGTGCTAATGGATGAGGTGACGGGCTTCGATCTGGAGCGCCGCATGGTGCAGACGGCGGATCAGGAGATTGGCTACGATTTTCTGATTGTTGCAGCGGGAGCGAGCCACGCCTATTTCGGCCATGAGCAATGGGAACCGCTGGCGCCCGGATTAAAGACGGTGGAGGATGCGATTGAAATTCGCCGGCGCGTGCTGCTGGCCTTTGAATTGGCAGAGCGCCGTGCCAACGCCGGCGGCGGAGTCGAGCCCTTGAATTTTGTGGTGGTGGGCGGAGGGCCGACGGGCGTGGAGTTGGCGGGAACGCTCGCCGAGATATGCGCGCACGCGCTGGCCAATGATTTTCGCTCCATCGATCCGCGGCGGGCTCATATTCGCCTGATCGAAGGCGGGCCGCTGGTTCTCCCGGCTTATGCCGAAGATCTCTCGCGCAGCGCGCGGGAACAATTGCAGCGGCTGGGCGTGGAAGTGATCACGGGGAAGATGGTCACGAATATCGCTCCCGGCATGATCTGCATGGGCGACACCGAGTTGAAGGCCGATGTCATTGTGTGGGCGGCAGGAGTGGCGGCTTCGCCGCTGGGCAAGAAGCTGGGCGTGGCCGTGGACCGGGCGGGGCGCGTCCTGGTGGAGAATGATCTCAGCATTCCGGGGCATCCGGAAGTCTTTGTCATCGGAGACCTGGCCGCGCTGAAAGACGAATCGGGCAAGCTACTTCCCGGGGTCGCGCCCGTAGCGATTCTGGAAGGACGATTTGTGGGCAAGCTGATTCGCCGCAGAACCGAGGCTGGGCAGGGCCGATCGGCCGACTCGCGAAGTCTTTCATTATTTTGACAAGGGTAACCTGGCGACAATTGGCCGGGCTGCGGCGGTGGCCCAGTTCGGCAAGATTCACATTTCCGGATTCATCGCCTGGCTGACCTGGTTGTTCGTTCACATCTTTTTCTTGATTGGCTTTCAGAACCGCGTGCTGGTTTTTATCCAGTGGGCCTGGTCTTATTTCACTTATGAGCGAGGGGCGCGACTGATCACCGGCAGTACGGACTTGCCGGGATGGACGGAAGCACGGGTCGACAATTCCGCTGCGGCTTCCGCGAGCGAAAACAAAGTAGAAAAAATCTCTGCGTGATCCACGATTTGAGCGAGAATAGTGCTAGCTGGGTCGCGCTATGAAGAGCAGTCTGATCTTCCGAATGCTCGTTTTCTTCGCGCTTGCGATTTTCGTTTCTTCCAGTCTTCCTTGCGCTTCCGCCGAAGTTCTCAAGATCACCGTCAACGACACGATCCAGCCCATCACCGAGGAATACATCGCGCGCGCCATTGATGAAGCTCATCGGCGCAACGATCAGGCTCTATTGATCGAGATCAATACGCCGGGCGGACTGGTCGAGTCCACGCGCCAGATCATCGAGAAAATTACGGCCTCGCCGGTTCCAGTGATTATTTACGTAACGCCCGGCGGCAGCCGCGCGGCTTCCGCGGGATTTTTTATTCTGGAAGTCGGCCGACGTCGCAGCCATGGCCCCGGGAACGAATACCGGGCGCGGCGCATCCGGTTACGCATCGGCGGCGGCAATATGGACGAAGTGATGAAGCAGAAAATGGAAAATGATGCGGCCGCGCTGATGCGTTCGGTTGCTCCCGGCGCGGACGCAACGTTGAGGTCGCCGAAAGCACGGTGCGCGCAGTCCAAATCGTTCACCGAGCAAGAGGCGCTTTCGCAGCACCTGATCGACTATGTGGCCTCCAGCGAAGACGATCTTTTCCGGCAGATCGCAGGGCAAGAGCTTCAAGCGCTTCAACGGGCAAGACGTCACGCTCAAGCTCGCCGGCGCAGCCGATCGTGCCTTTCGGTATGACCTTGAAAGAGCACATTCTCGACTTATCTGATGGATCCGAACATCGCCTTCATTGTGCTGGCCATCGGCGCGCTGGCGCTGTATGCGGAGTTCAATCATCCCGGAGCGGTGGTTCCGGGAACGGTGGGCGATCGTCTTTATTCTGCTCGCGGTCTTCGCGCTGAATCTGCTGCCCACCCGCTTTGCCGCGCTGGTGCTGATTCTGGGCGCATTCGCGCTCTTCGCCGCAGAAGCCAAGTTTGCCACCCATGGGGTGCTGACCGTCGGCGGCATCGTGCTGATCACGCTCGGCGGCCTGCTGCTGGTCGATTCGCCGCATCCCGGAGATGCGGGTGCATCTGCTGACGGCGCTGGCAGTCAGCATTCCGCTGGGAGTGATCACCGCTTTCCTGATGACGCATGCTCTCAAAGCGCGGCGCAACAAAGTGGTCACCGGCGTGGAAGGCATGGTGGGAGAAACCGGCCGTAGCGCAGACTGCGCTTTCGCCGCGGGGCAAGGTTTTCGTTCACGGCGAACTCTGGGATGCGATCTCTTCTTCCAATGACCTGGGCGCCGGCGAACCCGTGGTCGTGCGGCGGGTCGAGGGCCTGCGTTTTGCAGGTCGAGCCGTTGGCTGTAACTCACGCTGCGCCTACAACCGCTGTCCTTTAATGGGAGCGCGCACCAGCAGCAATCAACGCCTGCCTCCGAATTCGCCGCCCGTCTTAGTTGCCTGCGTTACAATCCGCATTAGACGCATTGTTCGCCTCACGCGTGGAGGTACAGATGGAATTTCTTGGCGTCAGCATTGGATTCGTCACTATTATCATCATCGTGGTTGCTCTGTACCTGCTCAGTTCGATCAAGATCTCTGGCGGAATACGAGCGCGGCGTCATCTTTCGGCTGGGGCGCCTTTTGCCCGTTGCCAAGGGGCCGGGCGTCATCCTCGTGTTCGCGCCGATGGACCGCATGGTGCGAGTTTCGCTGCGGCAGGAGGCGCTGGAAGTTCCGCCGCAAGACATCATCACGCGCGACAACGTGACGCTGAAAGTAAACGCCGTCATCTTTCTGCGGGTGATCGAGCCGCAACAAAGCGGTGGTCGAAGTTTCCAACTACGTCTACCAGACTTCGCAATTTGCCCAGACCACGCTGCGCTCGGTGCTGGGCGAACAGGAACTCGACGAACTGCTCGCGCACCGCGAAAAAATCAATCTTCGCCTGCAAAGCATTCTCGACCCGCACACGTCGCCCTGGGGAGTGAAGGTGACCAACGTCGAGGTGAAGCAGGTGGACATGCCGGAGTCGATGCTGCGCGCCATGGCCAAGCAGGCCGAGGCGGAGCGCGAAAAGCGATCGAAGATTATTCACGCCGAGGGCGAGTTCTCGGCGGCGCAGCGACTGGTGGATGCCGCGCATCTGCTGGCCACCGAACCGGTCAGCGTGCAGTTTCGCTATCTGCAGACTTTGACTGAAATCGGCGTGGAGAAAAATACGACGGTCATCTTCCCGGTGCCGGTGGATTTCTTCTCAGGCCTGCAGAAGTTGCTGGGTTCAAGCGGAGGGGAGGCTCCATCGCCTCCGGCGAAAGTGGCGTAGAAGGCGGCGAACTTTAGGAGCGATCAACGAATCATGGCGTCAACACAAGACACAGAAATCACTTTAGGCACGGCGAAGTTGCTGTCGTTGTTTTTTGGGCTGGTGATCGTGTGTGCGGTTTTCTTTGCCTTGGGCTACACGCTGGGGCGAAAGACCGACAGTGGCTTTCCAAGCGTAGCGGGAGCGGCTGCGCCCACCGGATCGAACGCCATAAAACCGGCGGGCTCGGCAGGTGCGGCATCGTCTGCGCCGATGACGTTCTACAAGGCAGTCGAGCAAAAGTCCGCGGATTCGCAGTTAACGCCCGCAGCGGGTGATGCGGCAGCGTCGGGCGCTTCGGCGAATAACTCCGCGGTCACAACTTCAGGTGAGCAGGAATCGCAAGCGTCGAAGCTTCCCGACCCCATGGCTCCGATTCCAGGCACTGGCTATTTTGTGCAAGTGGCCGCAGTTACGAAACAGGACGACGCCGATGCGCTGGTGGATGCGCTGAAGAAAAAACAGTATCCCGCATTCGTGGCCGGCAACTCAGCCGCTGACAAATATTTTCGCGTGCAACTCGGGCCGTTTGGCGACATTAAAGAAGCGGAGACCGTGCGTACTCGCCTGATCAACGACGGCTACAATCCGATTCTTAAAAAGTAATCTCGTCTCGACGTATTTCAATTACTTTCTATGAAGGTGACTTCCCTGCTGAATCGCCGTGTGATTTTCAAGCTGCGCGGCATGGACCCTCTCGACTCTACCTTGCTGAAGCAGGATGAAGGCGGGTATTGGATTCGCGGCGGAAGTCTTGCCGGACACCTGGAGCAGGCGAACTGCTCGCTGCCAGAGAGTGACGTGCGCTACCTGGAATTCTCTCGGGTGGAATGGGTGCGGGCAACGCGCAAGCGTGGGTGAGGATTCGCACTGAAAGCTGCAGTCGTCCTCCGAGCCTTGAATCGCTCGTCGTTTTTTCCCAGCGCTACGCAGCGCCACGATCAAACGTCCTGCGGACGTTGCGGCGCTGCCGGAGCAGCCCGGTCTGCGGCGTGAAGCAGTCGATGTTTGCGCCCGAAGGGCGGCTCACAATAGCCCGGCGTTTTTAACGCCGGGTGCCTCGGACAATCCAGAGCCGCGTCCCGTAGGGACGCCTGAAATCATCCCCACATGTGCTGCGGATCGTATTCGATGCCATTCTTCTTCAAGAACGCCAGGAACTCATCTTCAAAATTGCGCTTGCGATGGTGCTCCGCCTGATTCTGGATGTACGCAATAGTGTCGGTTTTCTGCGAGACTCCAACGGTGAATGCGCCGTATCCTTCTTGCCACGCGAATTCTCTTTTGAAGCTCTCGTTCATCCAGTGCGACGACGCTCCTTTCACCAATTGCAAAGCCTTAGATAGCGGAAGGGTCGCGGGTAAGGACAGTAGAATGTGCACGTGATTTTCGGTGCCACCCACCATGAGCGCTTTGAATCCGTTCTTGCGGGCGATGCCACCGAGGAATGACCAGGGTTGTGGTTGGATCTCAGGAGAGATTAGATTTCGGCGTTGTTTGGTGGAGAATACGCAATGGATCAGTTCGGACACGTAGGTGTGCGCCATGGAGGACTCCGGGGAGAGTTCAACCGTCCCTAACGGGACGGAGTTCCGACACACTCGATCTTACCCGGCGTTAAAACGCCGGGCTATCGTGAAGCGTCCTGCGGACGCTTTTTGTTTCCCGGAACGGTCTGCGTTATAACGCGTCCTCCGAAGCGCTGGGCTACTATCGGACGCCCCTCCGGGGCTGATTTCTGCGCTTTCCTCCGCGTATATTGACAGGCGTCGATTTATGAATTATTGATAATGCCTATGAGTACTTCCCTTCCTTCTCTTGATCGCACTCTGCCTGCCATCGCTGACCCAACGCGGCGGCTTATTTTAAATGCGCTGAAGCCACGCGGCAGACTTTCTTCCAACGAAAACCCAGCAGGGAAAAAGGGATTGTGCGCGGGCGATATCGAAGCGCGCGTCCATCTATCGCAATCCACCGTGTCTCATCACATGGCAATTCTGACAAAGGCGGGCATGGTCGAAGCGGTGAAGCAGGGGCAGTGGCGATGGTATCGCCGCAACGAGAAAGCGCTGCGGCATTTGGTGAAGAGCTTGCGCGCGCAGCTCTGACGAGCGCTAGCTGGCTGAGGCTGCGGCTGCCTGGGCTTTCTGCAGCAGGCGGCGGGCGTGCGAGATCAGATCGCCAACTTCGAAGGGCTTTACCAAGTACGGAATGTTTTTTTCTTGCAGGAATGCCCGTTCATCGTCTTGCTCTACCCCATTCGAGAAGGTGAATAAGATGTGCTTCTCCATGTGGGGGCAGTTCTCCTGCATCCAGCCATAGGCTTCTTTCGCGTTCCAATCACCGGGCAATTTGCCGTTGATGATCAGAGCGTCGAAGGGCTCGGAGAGCAGGCGGATTCTTACTTCTTCACTCTTACTGGCGGTGACTACGTTGGCTCCAGCTCCGGTGAGTACGTCGCGCTCAAACTCCAGCACGGCTTCCTCTTCCTCGACTAGAAGTACACGACCCTGGATTGCGCCTTCGCGTTTTGGCGGAGCCTGAGTATTCAGCTCCGGAATGGCTTCGGTCGAGACGGCCATGGGCAAGCGAACTTCAACCACTGCGCCGGTCGCGCCGCCACGCTCCAGTGCGTTATGCGCTGTGATATCGCCTCCGTGCTCTTTCACGATGCCGTAGCAGATGCTGAGCCCGAGGCCGGTGCCCTTGCCGACATTTTTTGTGGTGTAAAAAGGATCGAAAATTCGTTTGGGATCTTTGATTCCGGGACCGTCGTCGGCGAATTGAGCGCAGACGTCGCCGTGCTCGCAGTAGACGCGAATCTTGAGTTTTCCCGAGCGGCCGGTCTCGAGAATGGCGTCGACCGCATTGTTGATGATGTTTAAAAATACCTGCTCGATCTGGTGCCCATCGGCGATGACCAACGCGGGCTCCGGCCACAAGTCTTTTTCAACGGCAATGTGATTAACCTTGAGATCGTAGTCGCGAAGGGCAAGGGTCTCGTCCATCACTTTCCGGATGTCGACCTCGTTGCGCTCCGGCTTGCGTTGGCGGGCAAAGGAAAGGAGGTTCTGCACGACACGGTGAGTGCGCTGTGCCTGCTTGAACATCTTGCTCACATATTCCTGGGCGCGCTCGTTCAGGCCCTCGCTTTCGAGCAGTTGGGCGTAGCCGAGAATCGCGGTGAGAGGATTGTTTAATTCGTGCGCGACTCCGGCAATCAACTGGCCCACGGCCGACATCTTTTCGCTTTGCAGCAACTGCTCCTGAGTGCGCCGCAAGTCTTCGTAGGCTTTGCAAGTCTCTTCGTATAAACGAACTTTCTCAATGGTCGTGGCCAACTGGCGACTGATCGCGACCAGCAGATTTTCTTCGCCGGTAGAGTATTCATGTTCGCCGAGGCTGCGCAGCCCCATTAAGCCGATGGGATTTTCCTTGCCCCAGAACAGCACCCAGATCCACGAACCGTCGTGGCTGGAGCGGATGAACTCGGCCACGGAGCCGGTGAGATGCGGCAGATATTCGGCGGTGATCACCTCGGCGCGGGAGCGCGTGATCAGATCTCCGAAGCCTTCTCCAAAGCTGATTTCCGCGGGGCGGTGATGGCTGCGGCTTCCCGGCCCCCAGGCGGCGCGGCGGCGGTAAGTGGTCGTATCGGAATCCGAAAGGTAGACGGCTCCGCTCTCAGCCGCGAATAAGGAAACCACCTGGCGCAGAGTCAGATTAAGAATTTCATCCAGATCGAACGATTGAGTGGCAACTACTGCCATGGCGTTAAGCGCATTGAGTTCGCGATTGCGGCGGCGCATTTCATCTTCTGCGCGGCGCTTCTCGGTCACGTCTAATACAAAACCCTGATAGCGTTCGATGTTGCCGGTCGTGTCGCGCGTCGCAAAGCTGCTCTCGGCAACCAGCAGCAGGGTTCCATTCTTGCGCCGCATCGTCACTTCGAAATTGCGCACGTAATCCTGTTTCTCAATATGCTTGCGGAAGGCCTCGCGCTGGCCGGCGTCGACGCGAATATCTTCATCCAGGTTCAGGGCAAGCAATTCCTCACGCCGCTCATATCCCAGCAGGTGCACGAAGGCGTCGTTGCAATCAAGCAGGCGGCCCTTGGGTGTGGCCACGTAAACACCTTCCTGCACTTGCTCGAAGAGGAGACGATATTTTTCCTCCGCCGAGCGCCGCTCGGTGATGTCGCGGACGATGTGAATCGTTCCTTTGCGCGCACTTCCCTGCTCGATATAAGAAGACGTGGAAACGGCTGAGAAGCCGCCGAAACAGGGGTCGGGACCTTCGCTGATCTCTTCATTGCCGCGAGCGCAGTAGGGACAACCCGTCCACTCACCCAGGCCGTGCGGCAGGACGGAGTCGCAGGTGCTGCCTATCACATCGGCAGAGGATTGGCCCACGTTTTCGAGCAAAACCTGGTTCGCCTTGATGATGCGAAACTCGGCGTCGTGCGCGAGTATGATGTCATGGACTGAATCGAATGTATTTCTCCACTGCCGTTGGGAGCGCAGAGCTTGCTCCAGCAGACGGAAATTCTCGATGGCTATTCCCAGTTGGCGTCCGCAGGTTTCCAGGAATTCAATCTCTTCGGGGATAAGTTTGCGCTTGCGGGATCGGCCGAGCAGCAGCAGGCCGATGGGATCCTTTTTGCCCACCACCGGCAGCAGGATGATGTGACGAAGCTTTTCCGCTTTCAGCAGCGCTTTGTCTTCCGGATTCGTGCCCTCTTTTGTTTCGGTTTGCAATGCGCCTTGCCGCAGCAACTCCGAGATAGGCTCTGAGAGTTCTACCGTGCCGGCTTGCCGCAGGAAATCCTGCGAAACGCCAACCGCATGGGTTGCGATCAGACGCTCGCCGTCGATCAAGCGGAACCATGCGGCTTTGGTCTTAGTTAGTTGACGGAGGCTCTCCAGGACCTCCGGCAGCATGCCGCCTTGCTGCTGCGCCTGCACGACGCTATCGGTAAGAGACTGAAGGGCTCGCAATCGGCGTGCCCGGGCGCGAGCATCGGTGAACACCACCAAAAACATGCTCAGGCCCAGAGCAACATCCGCGATGGAAAACACCACGGGCGGCACCACGCTATCGAGAGGCGGATAGCTCAGATGCTGCCACACAAGGAAGGAGGCCAGCATCCAGGGTCCCAGTTCGTGGCGGCCCCGGCGGGCGCGCAGCAACGTGACTGATGCTGCCAGCATGATGAGTTGATAAGACAGTTCCAGAACGCCGCGCAGGGCCGGCACATCGGACCAGAACAGGGCGCGGGCAGCGGCAAAGCCTGCCAAACCTAGCCCGACTGCGACGAGTGGTCCTTGAGCGCTTTTCTTTCCAATGAAACTAAAGATGGCACTGGCGAAGAGACTGATCGCGAGCACGAAGGCCGACTGCTCGACCGCAGAAACGTAACGTTGGGAAAGCAGCGCGCTGCCATGAGTCCCGCTAAAGCGCGAAACCATCAAGAACGCCCAGCCGGCGCTCCAAAGCAGGAGATAGCGCTCGCGCACCGCGAACGAGAGCAGTAAGGAGGCCGCGAAAACGATGAGGAGGGCCCACTCGGCGGGCTGGCATGCGGCAAGCGCGGGCTGCGCGACTGTGATCCAAATCGTCCAGATGGAAGCGAGCATCGTAGGGTATGGGTTGACAGATTGGCCGCGCCTTGCAGACGCGACACTGCCAAGCTTCTGAATATCACGCTTTTGGACCGAAGCGGTGCGATTTCCGGACCTGGATGGTTACTTCCGGCACATCACGGCAGGCGTAAAATCGCCGATAGTATCCGTAACTAACTATGCCAGACCGCATCCTCGTGGTAGACGACGAAGAGGCAATCCGCGAGATTGTCTGCGCCATACTCTCGACCGCCGGCTATAGCTGCAAGCAGGCTTGTTCAGGTATGGAAGCTCTGGCTCTGCTGAACTCCGGCGAACAATTCGAGCTGATGCTTTCCGACCTGATGATGGCGGACCTCGATGGCATCGGATTGCTGGAGCGCTCCAAAGAAAAGTTTCCGGATATGCCGATTGTGATGGTGACCGCCGTGCACGACATTTCGGTCGCGCTCAACGCCATCAGCAACGGGGCGTATGACTATCTGCTGAAACCTTTCGAGCGCGAGCAGTTGCTAAAAGCGGTGGCCCGGGCGCTGGAGAATCGCCGGCTGAAAATAGAAAATCGCAACTATCAAACTAATCTGGAAGCTTTGGTGAGGGCTCGCACGGACCAGTTGCAGGCCGCCTTTCGCGACCTGGAGCGCTCTTATGACATTACCCTGCAGGCGCTGGGCGATGCGTTGGATTTGAAGGATCGCGAGACGGAGGGGCACTCCCGCCGTGTGACCGCTTTTACCATGGCGATCGCGCGCGCTATGGGTTTGCCAACCGAGCAGGTGGATGTGATCGCTCGCGGCGCATTTCTGCACGACATCGGAAAGATGGCGATTCCCGATAAGATTCTGAATAAGCCTGGCAAACTGGATCCCAATGAAGTAGCGATCATGCGCGAGCACTGCTATCACGGCTACCAGATGCTGAGGAAAATTCCTTTCTTGGCCGAGGCCTGTGACATCGTTTACTCGCACCAGGAGCATTACGACGGCACGGGGTATCCGCGCGGTCTGAGAGGCGACGAAATCCCGCTGGGCGCGCGCATATTCTCGGTCGCCGACACGCTCGACGCAATTATTTCCGATCGCCCCTATCGTCCCGCGCGATCGCTGCCAGAGGCGCGCAAGGAAATAAAAGCTTGGACCGGACGGCAGTTTGACCCGGAAGTGGTCGAAGTCTTTTTGAAGATGCCAGATGAAATCTTCGAAGAACTTCGGCGCGAGATCAATG
This sequence comes from uncultured Acidobacteriaceae bacterium, assembly GCA_963781635.1. GTDB lineage: Bacteria > Acidobacteriota > Terriglobia > Terriglobales > Acidobacteriaceae > Sulfotelmatobacter. The sequence goes on along the minus strand of CAWAFZ010000008.1, from coordinate 712,889 downwards.
CCCAGACCTACCCGCCACCTCAGCCAACTCGCCCCGCGAGCGCGAAGGGCGCTTCCTAGCCGCAATATTCTTTTCTTCGTGCGTTCTCACTGGTAGCGTCTACTCTGCCGACCTACAATTGGCTGGGCTGCTTCGATCCAGCCTCACGTGGAGGTTTTATGAAATCCGCAGCCGGCGTCTTCTTTTTCTTAAGCGTGGTGATGAGTTCTCACTTATTCGCTCAGGAACACCCTGCGGTCACAGCTCAGCCGAACTCGGTTTACGTGGGGGCTGACGGTAAATTCGAAGCCGCGCCCGACACTGCGCTGCTTCAATTCGATATCTCGGTGCAAGAGAATACTGTGCAGGCGGCGTACCAGCACGCCTCAAAAGATGCTGAGCAGGTGCGCGAAGTGTTGCGCAGCAATGGCATCGAGCCCAAAGCGGCGAATATTGGATTCCTTTCCGTGCAGCCTATGTATGACTATAAAAATTCCAAGCAGAAAGTCGTGGGCTACCGGGTGAGCGCCAACGTCACGCTCAAGCTCAAGGATTTTACGAAGGTTGGTCCCATCACGCAGCAGCTTGCCGATGCCAATGTGAGCGAGAGCCAGACGCTGAACTATACGCTGGAAAATATGGACGAGGCCAAGAACAAAGCGGTGGAAGACGCCTACCGACGAGCACACAACTCGGCCGAGACGATTGCCCGGGCCAGCGGCCGCGCGTTGGGAGAGCTCTCGTATGCCTCAGTCGATACTTTCGAGAACCAGCGCGTGCCGGTGCCGAGAATGGCTCGGGCAATGACGTCGATGGCGGCAACTCCGGCGCCCACCGAGGAATTCACTCCGCAGAACGTGAGTGTGACTGCGCACGTGAATGCGCTTTTTAATTTGAAGTGACGTTCCGCGTCTCCCATACGGGCGCCTCGCTTGGCTCGGCGGACAGCCGAGGTGGCTGTCGCCACGTGCCAACGCTACGGAGTCGCCCTCGCAACCGCAATTCTGTTGGCGTCGACCACTACTGGACGCTGAATCTCCATCTCGATCGAAGTTCCCACATCGAGCTTCACGTCACTGCCGCGCTTCAGCAGAACCCAGCCCACGGCTGCTGCCGCGCCAGCCGCGGCGCCGATGCGGGCACCGTTCAAGCCGGAACTTAGACCACCAGCCAGCGCCCCGCCCGATGCTCCGTAGACTCCGCCCTTGGCAGCTTGCTCGATCTTCTTACCGGTGTCTTTGTCTTGCTGGATGGTCCCCTCGGCGTCCTTCACGGAACTGTTGTCGGCACCCGGCGTGTTCTCGACCGAACCGGGCAGCATCACGGTGTATCCGCTGGGATAAATCATCGAAGTAAAGTGCATCAGGATTTCCGCGCGTCCCTTCACGCGGCCCCCGCGCTCGACGTGCGAGATCTTGCCTTGAATATAGGAGCCTGCGGGGATAATCACGCGATCGGCGATAACAAAGGGGAACGCTGTCTCTGCATACACCGCGTCGCCCTCGCGCGCACTCCTGGTCGAAATGGCCTGCTTGAGCGACAGAGGAATCTTCGTTCCTGCAGGGATCGTCAGCGCGTTTGGATCAGAGGGCGCAGCCGTTGAGGTGGTTGTAACCGGCGACGCGGAACTTGCTGCCGTGTTATCCGTCTGCGGCGTGTCGGTGGTTTGTCCGAAGGAGAAACTCGAAGCCAGCAACACAATCCAGAACATGCGCATCGCAACCTCCGATAAGCTGGTTGAAATTGGAGCGTCAATCGTCCTTACATGCTATCAGGCGCTATGATGCGGTCAGCCTCGGCCGGGGGTGTCCGAGCTTCCCTGGAGAAGACCAGGGGCGTCTTAGTAGCCGGTCATTTGTAAAGCAAATACTTTTCCCGAAGCCTCTGAAATTTCTCCAGGGCTTCTTGCCAGTCCTGGGCGATGCGGCGTGGGTCGTTACCTACTAGGAGCGCATCATAGGCAGCCTGATTTACGAGCAATCCTGTGATGCGCTCGACTTTGAAGTCGGCCGGATAGAGCTTTCTTAACGCTGATGCGAGTTCGATGCCAAGCTCGGGTGAATCGAGCGCGTTGCGGTCGGTCAGTACTAGATTCACTCCCTGGCATTCTTTTGACTCGTACACGCTCGCCGTCGGGGTGAAGGTCACAGGCACAAACCTTACACCGGCGATGCCGCGCGCGTTCAGATATGCGGCCAACTCGCGGCTCTTCATCCAGGGTGCGCCGACTAGTTCGAAGGGAGCATCGGTGCCGCGTCCCACAGAAACATTCGTTCCCTCGATTAGCCCCACTCCAGGATAGAGCGCATTTTCGGTCACGCTGCGCAGGTTCGGCGATGGATTCACCCACGCCAGTCCTGTAGAATCGAACCAGTCTCCGCGCTGCCAGCCTTCCATCGGCACAACTGTGAGCTTGGCATTAATATTTTTCTCAGCGTTAAACATCTTGGCCAGTTCGCCTATGGTCATTCCATGGCGCACGGGGATCATCCAATAGTTGGTGAAGCTCTCGCGGCCCGCATCCGATACTGGGCCTTGCACGAACGAGCCGGTGATTGGGTTGGGGCGGTCGAGCACAACCAGTTCGATTCCAGCTTTCGCGGCCGCCTCCAGAAAATAGCCTAGCGTGGTTTCGTAGGTCCAGAACGGAGTGCCCGCGTCCTGCAAGTCGACCACAACTGCCTCCAATTTGCTCATCACGTCGGCGGGCGGGCGGCGCTGTGCGTCTTTGCCTCCGTACACCACGTAGACAGGAATACCGGTGGCGGCATCGGTTGAATTGCTGACCGCAGTCGTATCCATGGTTCCAGCAGGCCCGTGTTCGGGGCTGAAGATGGCCTCGAGGGAAACTCCGGGAGCATGCGCCAGCACATCAATGGTTCGCCGGCCATCGGCGGCGAGGCCGGTCTGGTTGGTGAGAACTCCGATCTTCTTTTTGCGTCCTGCAATCTGCAACACATCGAAGCCGTGTTCTTCGAGCACGTCGATCCCGGTTTTTACGTTGCCGTTGCGCGTGGTCATGCGTCGCGCCGCGCTCTGCGCCTCGTTGTAGCCGGTGATGCTCTCCCAGCGTAGCGCTTCTTTTTCGCTGGGCGACAGAGGCAACTCGGCGGCGACCGCAGTCGCAACTTTTGAGCGCAGTGCAATCGCATTTCCGCCGCGGGGATGCACTGCATTAGTCAGCAGGATGATGTAAGTCCGAGTTGTGGGATCGATCCACAGCGATGTTCCGGTGAAGCCAGTGTGTCCGTAACTCCCCACCGGCAGCAGGTCGCCGCGATTCGAGGAGAAGGGAGAATCGATGTCCCAACCGAAGCCGCGGAGGACAGACGCAGACGGCGGCTGCTCCGGCCGCGTCATCTTTTCTACCGACAAAGGCGATAATATTCCGCCGCCTCCATCGAGCAGCGCCTGAGCGAACTTTGCGAGATCATCCCCTGTTGAAAACAATCCAGCGTGGCCGGCCACTCCGCCCATGCGCCGCGCGGTAGGATCGTGCACCTCAGCGCGCAACATGTGTTCGTGCTCGTCATACTGTGTAGGAGCGATCTTTTCTATCCAACCAGACCGCCGCGCCGTAGGCGGAACAAAGCGGGTATGCGTCATTTTCAATGGAGCGAAAATGTGATGCACCGAATATTCTTCCAGCCTCTCGCCTGAGATCTTTTCCACCAGCGCACCCAGCACAATGAAGTTAATGTCGCTGTAAGAAAAGCGTGAGCCCGGCGGATATTCCGGCGCCTGGGCGAAGGCCATCCGATAGGCTGTCGTCTTCCCTTCCCACGCCGTTTTCAGATCAAGGTCTTCTTCGAGGCCGGAATAGTGCGTGAGCAACTGCCTGACGGTGATGTCCTGTTTTTCATTCTCGGCGAACTCCGGCAGATATTTCGCCACGGGATCATTCAGGCGAACTTTGCCCTGCTCCACCAATTGCATCACAGCCGGGGTGGTAGCAATCACCTTAGTGAGCGACGCCAGATCAAAAATTGTGTCCAGCGTCATGGGCTCGCGGCGAGGTTCGAGGGCGCGACTGCCGTAGGCTTTGCGGTAGACCACGTGTCCGTCGTGGCCGACCACGAGAACCGCGCCGGGAATGGTGTGCTCGCGAATCGCCTGCTCGATGATAGCGTCGACGTTTGCCAGACGAAGGGTTGCGGCCGGGTGCTTCGCTGCCGCCGGCCAACCGGGAATGACCCCGCAGACAAGCATCAGCGCGAGAGGTAAAACGAAGACCACCGGACGCAGATGGGTTTGCCCGGGCAGCCGCGAAATTGTTTTCGTCGAGTGGATGCTCTGACTGTACACAACGCTGCGAGATCACTCAAGAAACGGAAGTAAGGATGGTGGTCGAGGTTGCGCGTGTCGCCGAATGAAAATGGCGAACTGCGTCGCCGCACAGCCGGGGGCCGCTGTCACCACATGCGAGAGAATTATTTCAGTCCCATCTGGCCGTTAAAGTGCTGGATGACTCCATAGCACTCACAAGCGGCTTCTTCGAGATTCTTTCGGTTTAAAATCTTTACGCTGCCGCGCAGATTCGTGATCAAACCGGCGTTCTCCAGCGCGGCCGCAGCCAGACTTACGCTGGGACGACCGGTGCCCAGCATCTGCGCCAGGAATTCGTGGGTCAATGGCAGCATTTGCGAATCCATGCGGTCCTGGCACATCAGCAGCCAGCGCACCAGGCGCTGCGTGATCTCGTGCAGCCGGTTGCAGGCAGCTAATTGCGCGACCTGCATTCCGTGCATCAAAGCAAAGCGGTTGAGTTCGGAGCGCAGGGTAGGAGTGCGCGGCCAAAAATCCTGAAAGGCCTGGGAAGGGACGCGCAATCCACTGCCCGACATTTGCATGATCGCGCGAAAGGTCCCGCGCAGCAGGCCCACGGTGAGCGGCATCCCAACCATTCCTTCTTTGCCGACGATGCCGACCTCCACGCTGCGGCCGTCGCGGCTAAGCGCGACCAGCGAGCACATGCCATCGTTTAGAAAATAAGTAAAGTTTATCTTTTCGGCCGGTTCGTGGAGGATCTGGTACTGCGGCATGGATGTCGGCTCAAGATGCGGCCGGATCAGGTTGTACTCCTTGTCTGGGAGCGACAACAAGATCACATTACCCACCGCCTTGCCAGCTGCGTCGGAGCGGAAGCCCGGGTGCAGCGGAACAGGCTTCGCTGGCCGCGCAGGTTTCTTAACGATAGCGGGCTCCGGGAAAGTGACCATAACCAATCGTTTGGATGCGGTCAGGTTTTTCGCTTACGTCAGGTAATCCCGTAATTTCGGCGGCAATCTCCCCGAGACTGGTGAGGATGTAGGAGTATGACGGCGAGAACTCAGGCAACACGTTGGTCCCCGCGAAGTCAGGGGAATTCGAGTCCGTTACTTCTCGCAAATGCACAGGGCCGCTCGGTTGAGCCTGCGAGAGTGGAAAGATGGCCTGCGAAGGGCTGAGGCTTTCGTTCAACTTTTCGGCTCTTCCGGTGGAAGCGAAGCGCGCTGGCGTTCGAGCTTATGCAAATAACAAGCGTCGTGAACGGGCCGGCCGGCCTCATCCACTTTGGCGGATTCGAGTGCGACGGGCTTATTACAGATCACGCAGTTGACGGTCTTGCTGTCCATAGTTTTGCCGACTTTCAAGCAAAGGGCGTAATCAGTTGGGATTTGGTATTTGAGCCGTGCGAAAAAAGATTCTAAGCAGAATTGAAAAACCAGTATGTATCGTATCGAACAGTGATTTCGAAGCCGGGACTACTGTCGCAATCTCTTGCTCGCATTCTTCTCGGCCCGGGGTTATACTGCTGCTCTCGGCCCGAGCATGGACACTCTTAAACACTGTAAGGAAACTCGCCATGACCTATAAAACCGGAAGTCCCTTCGAGAGCATCGAGAGCGCCCATGAGTTCGTAGCCCTGCTGGCCGAAACTGTTCGGGAGGCGAAGCGGGATGTCGAAGCCGACGTGCTAAGGGAGTCCGTTTCCGAGTCGCCTCGCCGCCTGGACGCGCTGCGCACCACCCTCTACAGCATGGAGAAGCTTGAACAGCACATGAACCAGAGCCGCCGGATTCTCAATGACCTGCGTTCGCTGCGCCGGTTGCTCTTTGAAGAGCGCAGCGTCAAGCCGAAGCCAGTTGCGGCCGCGAAAACCTCAAGCCGCGAAGCTGCGGGCCTGCAGCCCTGAGTCTGCCAGGACGAAATCACTTGCGGCTAAAGCCGTGCCCTTCTTGCTCAGACTCGGAATCAAAGTCAAGACCAACATCAAAGGCAGCGGACAGGAGTGTCTGCTCCACACGAGCTTGCCGGGCTTGCCCGACCGACCGCGCTACACCCTGGCAAAGTCGATATAGCCGTGCTGCACGTCGGTGCGGATGAGCTTGACTCGCAACCTGTCTCCCACATCTAAGCCCTGCGCGCCTTGCGCGAGCAGTCCCTCGACATGGGCCTGCAGGGCGCGAACAAACGCTCCGTGCGGGGTTACGCCGGTGACGATGGCGTCGAACACAGCGCCGATGCGGTGCTGCATGGCGACTGCGGCCAGGCGCTTGGACATTTCGCGCTCGACCTTGCGGGCGGCGTTCTCTTTCTCGGTGCAATTGGCGGCGATGGCGGAGAGTTCATCGTCCGAATACGGATTGGGCTGACCGGCGAGCATGGCCTTGATCAGCCGCTGGGTGACGATGTCGGGAAAGCGGCGATTGGGAGCGGTGGAGTGGGTGTAGTCCTGCACGGCAAGGCCGAAATGGCCGGGGGAGGGATCGCCGGGGCGCTCGAGCACGTATTCGCCAGGGCCGATCAGCTTGATCACCGCCAATGAAAGGTCGGCAAAGTGATCAGGGTCGTCGGCTTTGCGCTTCAGCAGGAAGTCGTTCAGTGCTTTGGAGTCGGGAGCGGCGGGAAGTTTTTCTCCATGAGTCGCAGCCAGCTCCACGATGCGATCCCAGCGCTCGGGCTGCTTCACGATGCGGCGCAACGAAGAGACTTTTTCCAGCATGCGCGCCACCACGCCATTGGCGGCGATCATGAAGTCTTCAATCAGTTCGGTGGCATGGTTCTTCTGTTGCGGCGCGACATCGATTACCTGCGCATCCAAGAGCAGCGGATGAACTTCTTCGGTCTGGAGGTTGAGGGCTCCGTTCTCGTAACGCTGACTCCTCAGCCTTTGCGCTGCATCATTTTGCAGGCGCAATTGAGCCTGTAGGTCGGCAGACACTGCGATTTTCGGCGGTGCTGCGGCAGAGCCTTCGAGCCATGCGCCGACCGAGTTGTATTGCAGTTGGGCGTGATTACGGACCAGCGCCCGATAGACATTGCCGGAGCTCACGTGACCGGCCTGGTCGACGACGAATTCGATGATCACACTTAAGCGGTCCTGATTTTCGAGCAAAGAAGACTTGCCGGTAGAAAGCTCTTCCGGCAGCATGGGGAAGTTGCGTACTCCCGCGTACACGGTGGTCGTTTCTGTCGCGGCATGTTGATCGATGGCGCTGTGCTTGGGCACGAAGGTGTCAACGTCGGCGATGCCTACGAGGATCTTCGCATCGCCGTTGGGCAAGGATTCGGCGACTTCTATCTGGTCAAGGTCGCGGGAAGTGTCATTGTCAATGGAGGACCACAGCAGGTTGCGCAGGTCGCGAATGTTTTTTGTGACAGCGATCGCAGGAGGATTCGCCCGCAAGCTCTGCAGTTGCTGCTGGACCTCTGGCGGGAAATCAGGATTAAAGCCGTGCTGGCGCATGACTTCAAGTGCGCCGGCTTGCAGATCGGTTGCAGTGTTCGTCATTGATTTCTTCAGCGTCCAGTACCAAGTACCCAGTACCGAATACTCAGTCTCGAGTGTGGCGATCAAAATGGCTACTCGTGTTCAGTTACAGTTCTAGGTACTGGGTACCAGGTAGTAAATTACTCGATCACAACTGACTTAACCAGATTGCGGGGGCGGTCGACATCGTATCCTTTTTTCGTGGCCACGTGATAGGCGAATAGCTGTAGAGGAATCACTTCGACGATGGGCAGCAGCAGTTCGGGCGCAGCGGGGACATAGAAGACTTCGTCCGCGATACTGGCAATCTCGCGGTCGCCCTCGGTGGCCACGGTTACAAGTTGGCCTCGTCTCGATCGAACCTCTTTCATTACTTCGAGAGTGCGGCGGTAGCGCAAGAGTGAATCGGGATCGTTGTGATCGCAAGTGGCCAGCACGACGACGGGAAGTTTTTCATCGACCAGAGCGTTGGGGCCGTGCTTGAGCTCTCCGGCGGGATAGCCTTCGGCATGGGCGTAAGAGATTTCCTTGAGCTTGAGCGCACCTTCGCGCGCGATGGCGTAATGGACGCCGCGTCCGAGGTACAGAAATTTTTCGGCGTGAAGATGTTTTTCGGCAAACTGTTCGGCAAGATCGTCCCAGTCGCGCAGATTTTTGTCGATGGCTTCGGGGAGTTGCAAGAGGCGCTGCAGATACGAGCGTGTGACCTCGGAGGTCATGCGCCCGCGCTTGCGCGCCAGAAACAGCGCCATAAGATAGAGAACCGTGACTTGGGTGGTGAAACTTTTTGTTGCCGGGACGGAGATCTCTGGGCCGGCTCCGGTGATGAGAGCCGCGCTGGCTTCGCGGGGTATCGTGGCCTCGGCAACGTTCGAGACAGCTATAGTTTTTACGCCGCGAGTGAGCGCCTCGCGCTGCGCGGCGATGGTGTCGGCGGTCTCGCCGGATTGCGTGATGACCATGACGATAGGATCGACGGCAGCGTGCGTGGAGCGATAGCAATACTCGCTGGCATACTCCACGTCGACGGCAACGCCGGAGAGATCTTCGATCATGATCTCGCCGGCAAGGCCGGCGTGGCGGCTGGAGCCGCTGGCGGCGATGATCAGCTTTTCGAAGGTCAGCAAGGCATTTTCGACGGCTAGAAGTTCGCCGGGGAAAAGAATGTCTTGTTGGCGATGCTGCTCGATGGTTTTCGCGATAGCCTGCGGCTGCTCGTAGATTTCGCGGCGCATAGCGCGGGAAAAGCGCAGCGGAGTTGGCGTTGGTTGGAGGCATGATCGGCTGCGGCGAGAGTAAATCATTTGCCGCGCGAGGAGCAAACCTGAGCAGTTTCTGCAGACTGTTTTAACTAAAGATGCGTGCGATAATGAGCCTAGGCAGCGGCCCCGTAGCTCAGAAGTTTCGTCAGAATATAATTTTCGTCTTGACTACGTAGGCGCGGTAGTCGGAATACACATGCTCCTCCCGAAATACCTGGCCGCGGACGTCAACCGTAACCACGACCTTTTGCGGCAGCCATAAAGGCCCGGTCTGCGCAACTTGGGTTTCTCCAAACTTGATGTCGGCAGTGAGCTTCTGCAGGTGAACGTCGCGGAGGGGGCCGAGAAGATCGGTGCGCAAATGCACAATGTGGAAGTCCGATTCCTCGACCCAGGCGATGCCCTGGTAATAGATTGGAAGCGTCTGCCCCTCAAATCGAAGCTCTCCGGGCGATTGCACTGAAGCCGGTACTTGCGCAAATGCGATCACGAAGTTGTTACGCCCCTTGATGCGCTGCCTTCCCAGGTAGCGGAATCTGGCTTGAGAGCGATTGGAAGGATAGAAGTACACCCAGCCGTTGGCAAACCCCTGGCTCAGCGGCAGAGCTCCATTGGTGTGTGTGCTGGCTTCGAGGCTCAAACGTTCCAGGTCTGCAATTGACATGCTGCCGGAGATCACCGCCGAGGGGTTGTAGGTCTCGCCCGGCATTTCTGTCTTATGCTGCAAATCAACGCGATACTCATCCAGGCTTACCTCGTTCTCCGTGCGGCGAGACAGGATGAGGTATTCGAAGTCTTGCCGGCTTGGCTTGCCATCACTTCGCGCCTGAAGGACTTCTTCATGCGCAATGAGGTTTGGCATTTTGTGAAAAAGCGCTTCCGCCTTATCGCCAACTTTCTCCAGAAGAATGGGTAGTTCTTCCTGATTCGTTGCAGGCTTGAGTCCCCGCAGTTGTGGAATGGCTTTCAGAAGCTTCGGGAGCGTGAAATCCACGACGGTCGCTGAAGTCTCAGCGGGCCCGTTGTCGGCCAAGGCGGTTGAGGGCGCCTGCGCATTGGTTGAAGGGATGGTATTTGGTTCACTCTTCCTTTCGTCCGTGTCGGCAGGCCGGACGGATTCAACCGCCGAGCAACAAGCGGGAGTTGGAGGTTTGGACGCGCTCGCGAGGCCAGAGCCTGATACTGCAACTTGACCGCCCGCTCCATCCAAAAGCCAAAGCACAAACACACACGCCTTGGCAGTGGCGCGTTTCATACCATGAGCATAGCTGACGATGACGAAATGAGCCACCAGTTGATTTAATCAGGCGATAGCTTTCAAAATCCTGCTTGGCAAGATCGATGAGTGAGATGGCGATATAACGACAGTTGGCCCTCAGACCGATCCTGTCTTAAACGGCTAGGCGTCGGCAGATGACGAAATGGTTGTTTCCGGCGGCTTGAAGAATGCTCCGAAGGCTCGGCTATTTTACTGCAATCAGTGTTGCCTGTTCGAAGCTGACCTTCCACCCGCTCGCGGACTTCTTCCAGAACCATGTCACGCGCATCTCTTTAGGTAGCGGAGTTCCTTGATAACTGGCATCCACTTCCATCCTGCAAGTCAGGTAGGCCGCGTTGAGGTCCATCGCTCTTGCTATGCAGTCCGTCAACTCGTAATGCTTCAGTTGCATGTCGGCGAAGCCCTTTTCGATGGCGTCAAAACCATAAACATTCCCATTCCCGGCGACCTCGGCAAAATCCGCGTCGAGATGGGACTTGAGGTAGGCGAGATCGTGGCGCTGCTCGGCGGCATACATCGGATGCAGCACGGCCAGAAGTTCCTTCTCCAGTGTTGGATCGGAACTTTGCGCCACAATCGGCAATGTCGTACAAATGCAGGCCAAAACTACGACGGCTTTGATTGTTCTCATCCGTGGCTCCAAGAGCAGCACTCTACGCCAGAATCAGTGTGACATCCATCATCATTGGCGAAAACCGGCCATTGCGCGTTTTGACCGGCTGGTCAATGAGCGCTATAGGGTTTATGGTCAATTGACGCGCCTGGATCAAGACCATCAGTTATCAATACGTACCGTTTGCAGCTTTGGAAAAAGTCGGATGCACGAGGCGCGTCAAGCTCGGATAGCTAGGCTCACAGAAACAATAAGACGCCATCGCTATACGCGAGCGCTGATGGTCAACGCGGCGTATTCTCGCCGTCGATTTGAAACAGAACTACGCGATTGTTCTCAGAATCCACGACGTAGAGGCTACGACCTGCGTCAACCCACATGCCTGATACTTGGCTAAAGTTCGCCCCTTTGATAGTGCTTGGACCAAATGTGTAGAGCGTTTGGCCTTCGTGACGGAAGACCTGAATCTGGTTGAGAATCGGATCACTGACGTAAATATTGCCTTGGTTGTCCACCGCCAATCCGGTGCGGCGCTGTGCAGAGGCTAAGTCAATGGCGCGCAGGAAATGGCCCCCTGTATCGAGAACCTGAATGCGAGTATTGCCAGCATCGAGAACGAACAGTTCGCTACCGGCGACGACCACCTGGCTCGGGGTTTTGAACTCGCCGGGACCATCACCACCCCCGCGTTTCCCCAGCTTGCGAATCAGTCTACCTCGCTCGTCCATAACAAAGATCATGTGCCGTTGCCTATCGCACACGTAAATGTGTCCCGTAGCTCTATCGATCGCGATCCCTGCCGGGCTATCGAAGTACGATTCTCCTCCTCGCAGTTTCCCTAAGTAACGGCGAAACTTTCCTGCAGAGTCGTAGACGAGTACGGTTCTGCTGCTCTGGTCGACGACATATAGATTGTCTTGACCATCGACAGCGAGCGAAGTGGGAGCCTGCAGATGGTCGCCGCGTCCGTCTAAACGATCGTATTTCGAGCGAATAAAGTCGAAGACGTGCACGGTTTTAGCGCCGGGATCGGCGACAAAGACACGGTGGTTTCGAGTCTGTTGTCACAGCGGATGGCGATCGCAACACATCCACGCGAGTTACAGGGTCCGCGGGCCCTGCAATGATGTCAAGCGTCCGGTCCAGAACAGGGTGTAATGGTCGTACATCATCAGCCGACGAAAATACCCGCACAAATTTGAGGCGTATTGAAGCGTCTTGGACATCGATTTGCGCTGGTGGCGAGGAAATTGCGAATATTACGTCTCCAGGCTGCCGCGGGGCTGGGCACGATGCAAAGCACAAGCAGTCCCGAGACAAGAACTGCAAGACAACGTTTGCCCCGGATTCGCTCTGTTTCACTGAAGAGCACAAACTTCCATCAATTCCTAATAAAGCCATTCTGGCACATTTCCTATGTCCGTTGAAATGCGGCGGGGCGAACCTGAGATAACGAGTGTTGAAACCAATGCGATTATGCTCGATGGTTCGTCGATTATGCGGCTACGCAATCCAGTGATAGCAACTATGAATTGTTTGCGTTTCCCTTCCCGTCCGAAATGCGCTATCAATCTATCAATCTTTCAGTTCGGAGAGGAAATGCTATGCCCCAGCCAGATAAACAGCCATGGCGAAAACTGCGTTCCCGTGGCGTCCGAGCGACTGACCTCGACAAACTCCTCAACGCATTCCGCGCATTGGATCGGACCGTGGTCGAGATTTCCATGAAGGCTTACAACGTCCCTCGGCGCGATCGGGCAGCCGATGCTCGAACAACACCGCCGCCTGCACGAGATGGTTCGAGAACGCTTGCCACGACTCCTTTACCAGTCTGAGAAAGACACCTCACTGTCGCATCAAGGCCATTGCACTCATTGACCTTTCGATGAGTCAGATGGCGATTGTTTGCCAAACACCAGCTCCTTTTTCAGTGGTAGACTCTTCCGCCATCGGCCCAAGCCGGGCAGACAGTCTCAAGTGCGAGAAGGGGGACAAATGGCAAAGTGCGAGGTAGCGATGCGAGGTCGGATAATTGTAGTCGATGCGAACTCAGAAGCTAAGGCTAAAAGAAAGGCTATCGCACCTTCCTTGGAAACCGCCAATCCATGGTGGATTGATGATTACGAGAATGAACTGCTGCGATCCATCACTTCTATTACTAAGAAAGAATAACTTTCCTTCGGCAATTTAAAGCGCGATCTGGACAACTGTCGCAATCAGGCCATAGCGCTCATTGACCTGTCGATGAGTGAAATCGCGATGTTACGCCAATTGACAAAAGTCGCACCCGTACAACCTATCCGTCGGCGGTTCTGGAAGCCAACCACCGAGCAGTAGAGAGGTGACCCAAGTCACTGACAGGGCTTGCTCTTCTGCGTAGAATCGGTGGCGATTATAGCCTCGCCTCTCCGAAGAGCTGCTTCCCACCGTTGAAACGCACACACCCCCTGAGGCGAACACACGAATTGTCAGACTGGGTAAAGGACAAGAAGGAGATTCCGGATGACAATGAGGCCCGGGAATCGGCACACCTGCGCACGGCAGCAGTTGCAGGCGGGGATCGCTTGGGCACTCTGTGCGACCCTGCTTGGATGCATTGGCGCTATGCCCTTGCACAAGCGCACGCGCACGCCCGAAGGAACCGAGTTACAGAACATCGATTTATCGTTTCTTCATCCTGGCCAGACCACACGCGCAGAGGTGAAGGAAAAGCTCAAGCCGATTGATACCGGCTATCAGGGCGACCACTTCTTCGTAGGCCGCTGGTCGTCCTCGACCTGGGCTGCATGGGCGGTCTATCCGGACCCCCGGTTTCCCAGTGCAGCGGGAAGGGTATGGAAGAGCGGAAACCTGCTGGTGGAATTTGATGATGCGGGAGTGGTGAAGCGATTCGAGCCCTTCAACGACGCAAAAGCGCCTCGGTACCTTGCGCCCGTAGCGGCTGATACGCCTCTGCAACTCGCGTCCCCGCTGGAGTTGCCGGTGAAGTACTACTTATTGGCAGGCGGGCAACTCGTGGACGCTAAAATCGTGCTGTCGAAGGGCACCTTTGATTTTGAGGAATTGGGTGAACGCAAGAAGAAGCAAAGATTTTCGATGCCGGCGAGTGAGGTCCTGCGCGTAGAGACTCCCGTCGTAATTCGCTTTCCTGATCCGACCTACATCAGTCAGAGGCTTCATTGTGCGAGAGATCTCAAAAAGATTGGAGGCCCCCGAGGCAGGGACCTCAACCTCGAAGTCACGATGCCGCAACTGGTGACACTGATGAGCTACGTCGCCCAAGCCGCGAAATCTCCGGCCAGCGCGCCCGAGGCCGACCGCAAGTGAGCGCACACACAAACGCCCGGATCTGGGGGTGAGCACTTGAGACCTCCTTCCGCTGCAAAGCGCAGTGATCGCGATCACTGACACCGCCGAGATTCAAGTCGAAAATGCTTGCGTAATTCTCCCGCCTCCCCGAAGAGCCACTCCTGCCACGAGACGCAACACCCCTAGAGGCGAGCGACAAGCACGGCAGTCTCTAAACCTAGCGTCGTAAAAGCTGTCCCACGACGCAGAGGGAGTTTCCTGTGATGCGCACAATCCCGCCGGCCAGACTCTTCATTGCGGTTGTCTTATTCGCCAGTCTTGCATCAGGTCAGACTGCGAAAAACACAGAAGACACGTTAAAACACAAGTACCACGTTATTCAGGTTGGATCATTCGAGGTTAAGCCAGGCGTAGACCTCCCGCCGGACTTCGCAACTGGTCTCCCACAGGCGGTCGCCAGCGCACTCAAGGAATCCAAGATATTCCAGGAAGTCCTATTGCAGGACCAGGCTCCTTCGGAGAACATTCCGGTCCTGCGCCTCTCGGGCACGGTCACCGGCTTTGACAAAGGTAGTCGTGCGAAACGTTATTTTGAGGTGGCAGGTGCCGGGGCCGCCCGCATCTTCGTAACAATTGGCTATGTTAATGAAGACGGGCAGATCCTCTACGAGGACAAAGTAGTGGGGACGTTGTCCGGTGGCGTGTTTGGCGGTGCATCCAATCAGGTAAGCAACGAACTTGCCAAGACCGTGCTCGCAACCACCAAGCTGGTGCTGCTGCGACCTCTGCCTGCTCCCGGTAGTGGTGCCGTCACGCCAGCTACCACGTCCCAAGCCAGCGGCCCGATCGAACGTCAGGTTCTTCCCATCAAGGCGAGTGACCTCAGCGGCGCCCAGCAGAAGATGAACGGACTCGCTACAGCCGGATATCGTCTGACCGACCTAAAGGTCACCGGAAGCAGCGCTGAAGCAACGATGGAGAAGTCCTGCTCACCTCCGCAGACCTATCAGTACCTCCTGCTGCACGCTTATTCGCCGGCTAACCTACAGAAGAATCTGAATAAGGGTGCCGCAGATGGCTATCGGCTGAGTCCCCATACACTGGCCGCTCTGAGTGGATTTTCAGTCATCATGGAGAAGCCGCCACTCTCGACGCAGACCGGCTACGAGTACCGCTTCCGTTACAGCCTGCGAGAATCCAATGCGGAGAAGAACGTCATCGAGGATCAGGCACAGGGGTTCGCCCTGGTGGAGAGCGGAGACCTTCTCGGTTATCACATCGTAATCATGGAAAAAGCAAATTAGATCAGGAGTCAGAGCATCCCGGCACTCGATTCGGAGTGCCTTCGATAATTGCTGAGAACTGCGTTCGCACGCGCTGCGCGGAAGCAATTGATGTAAACAGGCGGTTACACTCATCGAGGTTTTGGATTCGGAAATGACCCTCACTGCGAGGGGCAACGTAATAGGGTCTGAATCGCCTGAGATTGTGTGAACGCCAGAACGAGTCCATCGGAAGGCCGATATGGAATAATCCGCGGACCCTGACGATGACAAGATAGCGGGTCAGCAGCGGCGCCCAGCGCATGCGTTTCAGAAACGCACTCATTTCTGAGCGATCGGATCCTATCCTCTGAATTGAACAGCAAGAAGAAAAGCGACCAGCAAGATGAAATGCCCTACAAGGACTGGACCGCGAGCGAACCTTCGAATCCCGGGATTCTTTTCACGATTTTTCCTGTAGACTAATACGAACTCGCCAATTCTCTTTCTTGTTCCACAGTTTTCTCGTTTGGAGGTTTTGCTTCTTGAAGACTATCGTCGTACTTTTGTTTTTTTCTGGCCTCTTTATCTTTGCACCTGTCATCGTCAGCAGTTCCAGCCGCGCTGCCGATTCCTCCGCCTTGCAGGAGCATCATCTTCGCCTTTATCACACGCATACTGGGGAGCACATTGACATCGTTTACCGTCGCGGCGATCGTTATCTTCCGGAGGCGGAAGAGCAGCTCGATCGTTTTCTACGCGACCATCGTACCGGCCAAGTAAAGCACTATGATCCTCATGTTTTCGACATTCTTTCCGATCTCGCTGCCGCTGTGGGTCGTCCGGATGCGGAGATCGACATCATCTGTGGGTATCGCAATCCCTCGAGCAATGAATTCCTTCGTGCCCGCTCTCCTGGAGTGGCCAAGAACAGCCAGCACATGCAGGCTCACGCGATTGACATCCGCATCCCAGGAATTGACACCTTGACGCTGTACAATGCTTCGATTGCGCTCGGTCGGGGCGGCGTCGGCTATTACCCGCGCTCGGCCTTCGTTCATGTCGATACGGGCCGCGTCCGCACGTGGTGTTACGGCTGCTCCTCCTCCCACACAAACGCTGAATAGCTTCCGGAAGTGGAAAACAAATCGCGGCGCGCTTCAATTTTTTGACGCGTAAGCCTGCTCAAACAGCTTTCCCATTGCTTTGTCGTACCCGTAGATATCTTCGAAGAAGAATACCTCGCCATTCTCCTTGGCAATCGCCGTGCCATAGACGATCAACACGGGAATCTCGTGTGCCAGATTTACCTGTTGTTGCTTTTCTGCCTTAAACGCCGCTTCAATCCGTTCTCGCGTCCATCCCGGATTATTTCGCAGCACCCATTCCGCCAAAGCCTTGGGATCCTCTACGCGAATGCAGCCATGGCTGAAATCGCGCCGACTCTCGCTGAAGAGCGACTGGGACGGCGTCGAGTGTAAGTAAACGTTCTGATCGTTGGGAAAGATAAACTTGATCAGGCCCAGCGCGTTCTTCGGTCCCGGTTTCTGCCGCACCATCAGCTTCCCCGTGCGCAACTGTGCCAGCACCTCTTCGCTCACCACTCCATCGGTCACCACTTGCCCGGAATGCGTCGCCACTTCAAAATTGTTTTTCTGAATATACGCCGGATCCTTAGTGATCTTCGGGATGATCTCCGCGCGCAAAATGCTCGGCGGCACATTCCAGTATGGCCAGAAAATCAGATACTTCATGTCTTCTTCAAGCACTGGTGTCTGCGTCCGCAGGGCGCGCCCCACCACCACCCGCATCATCAGCGCCGGCCTCCCCGGCGCGTCGAGCGAGTCGAAAGCTCGCAGAACAAATTCCGGAATATTCACGAGGATTGGCGGCTGTGTGAAGTTGTCTGGTATCCACCGCCAGCGCTCCAGGGTTAGCCGAAGCGCTTCCACGCGCTCACTCATCGGCCGGTTCAGCTCCGTGATGGTTTGTGGTCCAAGCTTGCCCGACGCTTCCAACCCATGTCGCGTCTGAAACCGTTTCACGCCCTCGACCACATCGCCGGAATATGATTGCGAATTCTCCGGCACCTGCAGCGCAGCCGGCAGATCTCCCAGAAATTGCAGCCTGCGCACAAGTTTTCCTGTGCCTTGGTATTCTTGTCCGGGCGCGATCGGCTTTTTCACCTGCGGCAGAGGATCGGGCACTTCCTCCTTTGCCATCTGCATATACTTCTGAAGCGCCACCAGTGTCCGCTGGTAACCCGGATACGGCGGTTCGATCGGGTCCACCGCATCTTTCACGCTCCGCGCCCCCACCACGCTTTTCCAAAGGAATTCTCCCGCATTATGTTTTTCGCGTTCCGGGTCGAAATCCTTGTGCAAGATTTTTGGATCCACCTTTCCCAAGTGCAGGTCGGTACCATAACGAATCGCAGACACGGTCAGCGCCACATCAAATTTCACCAGCGCCGATTCCGTCGCCCCACCTGGGCTTTGCAAAGCTTTCAACCGCTCCGGCCACTTCACGCCGTCATAGTCTCTACTGTCGAGTCCCTTTTGATCTGCCTTCTCCAAGATTCCAATCGTCTCTATGGCCTGTGGCGTCGGCTTCCCGCCACGGCTCCATCCCAGCCGGTCGCCTGACTCAGCGTAGAATTCCTTCACCGCCGCGCTGTTTTCCGAAAAATTGGGCCACTGCAGATCAGCTAATCTCCCGCTTGCCACGATGGCCCGCAACTCCTGTTCCCCCGCAGTGCTGAGAGACTCCGGTGTGCCCAAGTTCTGCGCTTCAACCGTTCCTTTCTGCACGTTAGAGGAAACTGTCCCGCCAGAGCATGCGGTTAAGCCCAAGCCGATTGCCAGAAATAACACCAGCTGCTTTTTCATGGGATAGCTCATTCCTCCGCTCCAGTTCCGGGACTGTTTTCTACTGAGAGTTTACTCAGCTCTTGCCTTTTTTGACTATTTCCACGGGCATTTGGCTCAGCTTGGCATAAGTCCGACTTCGTCGCAGGAGAGGCCACCAATCGTAAAGATAGATCTGCATCGGTCGCCACATGGCGACCCATCCGGCAATCGTAAGGCTCTCCCGCACTATGGCAGCCCAAGTGCCCGCTTCACGACCTAACAACATCTTGCTGAGAAGTAGGCACACGGCCAAAAACAGCAGTCCGATGAAAAGACTGGTGCGGCCTTGCCGCAAGAGCCGCTTGAACTCCAGGTCAGTAATTTGGGCCCCATGGGCAAAGTGATTGTGGACCGCTGTCCTGATCAGTTCTTTGGGGTCTTCGGCCGGCCACTGGTCCAAGTAAATGCGCAATTTGACCGGAGCGTTATGGGGGAATTCTTGGGCCCAGCTTACGATGAATTCTTCGGCGTCGTCGTCGAGATCCTTTTCAATGAATGGAGAAGGGTCCATCGAATTGAAGAGCTGGTTCATGTCGCGCAGTTTCAGACTTATGGTGTGCGGATGACCCTGATCCGCTACGGCGGTGTGTGGTGATGAAAAAAGCATACGACAATCTTCGCTGTCGTGTTTCGAGGCTTCGCTTGGTTTGCGCAAAGGCCTCAGCCAGTCGTGGTCCGTCGGCTAGGCTGGACAGAGCTGGCTCATGCGCTGGTCTTCGGTTATACTCCTCACCGCGAGTTTTTGCTTCGTACCGTAGCTCCATCCAATGATGCCTCGTCCGAACGTGTGACGGTCACTTCGCTATGTGTCGTACAGCACTGCGATGGCTGTCATTTGTCACTGCATTAACAGAGCCATCATGGTAGCATCCGGCCAGCGTGAGCTCCCGGCGTTCGAAGACACTGAAGCCTCTCTGAGCCGAGGACCCACTTCGCACCCGTTCCTATCTCACAAAGGAAAGGAGCACTAGCATGTTTGCACGTATCCTCAATTTCGAAGTGAAACCGGAAAAGAAGGAAGAGTTCGTGAAGGTCATGAAGAATCAAGTGCTGCCCATCCTCAAGAAGCAGACCGGCTTCCTGGAGATTCTGCCCTTTTCCCCGGGGAAGATCAAAGAGGACAAGTGGTTTAACATCAGCCTGTGGACAAGCAAGCAGGATGCTGAGCGCTATGAGAGAGAGTGGTATCCCAAAGTGTTTGACATCCTGAAACCATTTCTGACCGCGCCGGTGGTGACGAACTACTACAACCTCGAGACCACACTGTGCGAGCACTTCGTCGAGACGATGACCGCCTGAGCCGACGAACGTTGATGGGACGAACCATAACGCCAACCCCGGGGCAAATGCTCCGGGGTTGCTTTTTCCCAAATCTGCTACCTTTTCGCCACGAAAGGTTGTCAGCAGTTTTTGCTTGTACCGCGTCGCTGCACGTCGGAGCGTGTTAGTCGTCACTGTGCTGATGGCTCTACGGTCGGGGGAAATCCGGCATTCTCCGAGTTGCCTTGATTTGGGTTTTGTGGGCCGAGTTGCTATCCGACAGCGCTTTATCCCCATACTCTCTTTGGGCCTAGGGATGGGTTTCGTGTCGTGAGAATGATGTCACGATCATGCGTGCCCGCCGTCACGGCTTCCCCCTGGGAGAGATGCAAAAATTAGGTAGCGGAGAATAAGAGGCTTGGCATGTCCAGCGGGCCCAGTGCGGATAATTCTGCCTTTCTCGAAGAAAAAACCGTCCAGCCACTCGATGCCACACGTCGCGGCGAGGCCACCAGGGAAATCGACGCGTTCTTACGCTCTAGGATCGTCGGGCAGGACGCGGCTGTGGACGCGGTCCTTGAGCTCTACCAGATATTTCTTGTGGGAATGTCTCCGCCGGACCGGCCGGTAGGGAACCTGCTGTTTCTCGGGCCGACCGGATCCGGCAAAACGTATGTGATTGAGGTTCTAGCCGAAGCGCTCTTCGGCAACCCACATGCCTTCATCAAAGTGGATTGCGCAGAATTTCAGGAACACCACGAAATCGCCAAGTTGATTGGCTCACCGCCCGGCTATATCGGCCACATGCATACGCAACCGATACTCACGCAGGAGGCCTTGACCCGCTGGCACACGGAGAAACTCAAACTCACGCTTCTGCTGTTCGATGAAGTCGAAAAGGCGTCGGAGTCGCTGTGGCAGCTTATGCTCGGAATTCTGGACAAGGCCAGCCTGACGCTCGGTGATAACACGCATGTAGACCTTTCCCAGTGCCTCATATTCATGACCTCCAACCTAGGGGCGGCAGAAATGAGCCGGCTCGCCGAGGGCGGTCTCGGTTTCGCCATACAGGCACCGATCGAGGACGCGCACCTCGACGACAAAATCAAGCGTACGGCAACCGAGGCGGCGCGCAAAAAGTTCTCGCCTGAGTTCATGAACCGGCTGGACAAGGTTGTCGTTTTCAATACGCTTCGCCCGGACCAACTTGAGCACATCCTTGAGCTGGAGCTAGCGAAGGTGCAGCGGCGCATTACAAGCGCCGTCGGTCAGAACCACTTCACATTCCGCTGCACACCCGAAATCAAGCAATGGCTGCTGCGCGAAGGCACCGACCCCAAGTACGGTGCGCGGCATTTGAAGCGCGTGATTGAGAGAAACATTGTTTATGGGTTAGCGAACTTGGTTGCCACTGGCCAGGTGAAGGCTGGTGACTCCGTCTCGATCAGCATCAAGGCTGACGGCGGTCTGACTTTTGCCAAAATCCCGGTTGCGGCCAGCGCAGAATCCGCCGCGGCTTAGGAGCACGCCATGAAAAAAATTCTGGTCGTCGATGACAATGAAATGCTCTGTCGCCTGGCGTGTGACATCTTGCGTACGGAAGGCTACAGAGCAGTTCCTGCCTCGAATGCAGCCGAAGCGTTGCGGGCCTTCGAAGAGGAGGAATTCGACCTTCTGGTAACGGACTCGCAGATGCCGGGCATGAGCGGTGTCGAGTTGGCTCGCGCTGTGCGAAACCGCAACCCGGATTTTCCGGTCATCGTTATGACGGCGTTCGAACCGGTAGAGTCTGAGCACGTAACCCTCTGGCTTCCGAAGCGGTATCTCTTCCCCAATTTGCTGGAGCAGATTCGCTATTGTCTCACTGGTGCTCAGCCGGAGAGCGAAACAGCGCATCGTTAGGCAGGCTTGGGATCAAGATCACCGAGTCGCTGATGAAGGTTTCCTCACGCTCTGGAAGGACGCCGATCCCGACATCCCGATCCTGAGGCAAGCCAAGGCGGAGTACGCGAAGCTGCAATAGCTGCGAGAGCCCTGTGAGTCAACCAGCAGGAGTGCTGAAACGTTGGCCATCACGTTGCAGACCAAGTCACTTATTTCGACTGCAACGACATGACGAAGCGTGCAAGGTTGTAAATTCTCTGCTGGGTGATGGCCTCGCGTTCTTCGGGCAGCGACGCAAACAAGGGCTCCCAGACGGGCATGTCTTTGGAACCATGCCCCGTAACATTCGTGCCGAAGCGCATTGCCAAATTAAACTCGTCATAAGGGAACTTCCCGCTGTTGCGCTCGGCGAGGGTTGTCAAATCCGCGGGAGGAGCCTTAAACGCGGACGCTGCTGCACCATGCCCAGTGCCTTTGTTCCCATGGCAAACAGCGCAATACTCCCGGTACATCCCTTGCCCGGACGCCCATGAAGTTTTCTGAATCCGGGTTTGTTGGATCGTGAATTGTTGAGCCTGACTCGCACCGACGAGCAGCAGCGCTAGCGAGATAATCAATGTACGCATAACCGGCTCCAATCTGTGCTCCATTTCTTAGTTAGATTCCGTTCCCAGTTTGGAGTACGTGAAGTTCATCACTGACTACTGTGATTCGGAAAAGAATCTCCTCTGAGCAGAGTACGCGAAGCTGCACGAGAGGAGAAAGCCGTACCTTGTCTCTTACCGTTCACCCAGAGTTACTATACCGATGGGTGACGATGTCCTGAGCGCGATGGCGGACCTTGAGCGGAAAGTTGAGAAAGAAATAGCTGCTCAAGCCTTAAGGGACAGCTCTGGGGACAGTAAACCCGTTTCAGCATCCCCGTCTGAAACGGTAAACTAGTATGTTATCTTGAGGTTGCGTCGAAGCGGCCCCGTAGCTCAGATGGATAGAGCAGCGGTTTCCTAAACCGTTGGTCGGCGGTTCGACTCCGCCCGGGGCCCCCAGAATTGTGCAGCCTGACCTCAGCGGCTGCAGCCGTTGACGGGTGCAGGCCTTGTCGCAGGGGTGAACCGCTGCGCCACCCAAACTTGGCGACCGCTGCCCTTCGCCTTCCCCCAAGGTCTGACGGCAGCGCTGATAGCTACGCTTTAATGCGCTGGCGCCGGCTGCGGTGGCGCTTGTGGCGCCGCGGCCGGTGGGCTCGAGAAGTTCACTTTGGGGACCTCCCGCGAGGCCGGGCTGGCTTCGAAGTAGGCCTCATTGGGCTTGAATCCGGCGATGCCGGCGAAGAAGCTGTTGGGGAATTGCTGTACGTAGGTGTTGTAATCCTGCAGCGTGTCGTTGTAGCGCTTGCGTTCAACCGCAATGCGATTCTCGGTGCCAGCCAGCTCATCCTGCAGGCGCAAGAAATTTTCGTTGGACTTCAGCTGAGGATAATTTTCGACGACCACGAGCAGGCGGCCGAGAGCACCATCGAGCTGTCCGTTGGCGGCGATCTTTTCTTGCGGAGTGCCGGCGGAGAGCAGAGCGGAGCGAGCCTTGGCGATGTCGCCGAAGACAGTGACTTCCTGCTGCGCGTAGCCCTTCACGGTTTCGACCAGGTTCGGGATCAAGTCAGCGCGGCGTTGCAGAACGATATCGACCTGTGACCAGGCCGCCTTCACGGCCTCGTTCTTTTGCACAAGCGTGTTCTTAACGCTGACGTATTGGGCGAAGGTGAAGAGTACAACCAGCAATAATATTGCGATTATGACGATGACTGCGATTAAGGCCTTGCTCATAAGAGTCTCCTGAGAACTGTAGCACCGATGGAGTTTAGGTGGTCTGCCTTTCCATCAGCGGCTGAAGCCGACCATTTTTTCTTGCACATCTGGCGCGGCTCGAAGCCGCTCCCTTTCCAAACAGAGCTTCTCAACCGGAATTCAAAGAGCGCCCCGTTTCCCCGAATCCAGAATTTTATCAACTGCAGCGGTTACCTGCTCTACGGCCACTAGATAACGCGAGAATACCTCGGGTAGCTTGAATTGCTTTCGCGCCGCCTTGCCTTCTCTCACTTGAAGCACTTCAAGTATGGCAGAGGCGTCGAACCCGAGGCGTTCGGACAGCGCAACGACGGCTTCTTTTTTGCTGACACGCGCATCCTGACCCAGCACAATCAGGGCGTGACGAAACAGAGTGGTGAAAGACGAGACGGAGCGCAGAAGCAACTCCCACAAACGCTTCTCATCTTCCGCGGCCAGCAGCAGGTGCTGGCGCAGGAGGGCGAGTTTCTCCCTGAGTTCGTATTCCACCTGAACCCGGTGCAGGTCGGGAGGGATCGTCAGGTTTTCAAAAACGTCTTCGCCGAAAAGTACGCGATGGTGTTGTTTGATATCCAGGAACTCAATGGTAAAGACATCGGTGGAGCGTGTAATTTCATCGCGCGTCATAAACAGCGGTGCGGGTTGTTTCTGCGCGTTCCACCATTTCACCGCGGGAACCAGCGGCATCAGCGCCGCGAAAGAACTGTCACGGAGCACGCAGAATAAATTCAGATTGGAGTATTCGGGATGAAAGTCACCGGCGACCGCGGAGCCGAAAAGGATCGCGCTCTCGATGTTCGCCCCGGCCGCCTCCCGCAGCTTTTTTACAACTTCTACGATTCGTTTGTCTGAAAGAATCTCATCGTTCATTGCGACCTCGCTTGTTACCAACTGCTGCTGGCTCCGCCGCCGCCGGAGCTGCCGCCCCCGAATCCGCCGAAACCACCGCCCCCACCAAAGCTTCCGCCGCCCCCGAATCCGCCGCGGCCACCGCCGCCGAACATGCCAGAGAAGAGCATCCAGAAAAGAATGCTGCGCAGGGGAGTGAACAGGACGACCAGAATCACGACAATCAGCAGGAGAATGCCGCCCAGCGAAATCCCTTTGCCTCTCGGCTCTTCAGGTTCCGGCGGAGGTACCGCTAGTTGCGGCGTGGTGATCTGAACTCCCGCGTCCTGAGCGATCACGTTAGCTACGCGCGTTGTGACCAGCAACAATGCCTGGCTGTAGTTGCTGTTGCGCATGAGCGGGATCGCTTCGCGCTGGAATCCACCGACTTTCCCATCGGGAAGAATCGGCTCTAAGCCGTATCCGACCTCGATGCGGGCGCGATGATCGTCGATAGCGTAGAGAATCAGCACGCCGCGGTTCGTTGATTTGGCGCCCACCCCCCATTGGTGAAAGAGATCGACGGCGTAGCTTTCGATATCGGCGCCGTCGAGCGAATGGATGGTGACTACTGCGATCTGGGCGTGGGCTTTTTCGTCGATCTGGCGACAGATGCCGTCCAGTTGCGCGATTGTGTTCTGATCGAGAACGTGGGCAAAATCGTTGACGTAATCGGTAGCCTTGAGTTGGGAAATGGGCTCGGCGTGCGCGGCTAGAGTCAGCAGCGTTGCCAGCGCGCACAGCCACCATTTGGGATGGAAATTCATCCGAGCAAAATTGTACAGGACGGGCGAACGCGTTACGCAGGACGCGGGTTCCGTGCGCCTCGCTGTGCTCGGCTGGACGGCCGAGCCGGTCGTCCCCTAATTTTGTTGCGTTCACAAGCGCAGAATTTCACCAACCGCAGGAAGGGGGCATCGCATCAGAGTTCCATGCAAAGATCCATGCAATCTCTACTTCTCCGCTGCTCACCTCTCTTGCTGCCGGCTATGCTGTTTGCCGGCATCACGGCGTGCACTACGCGGGACAATCCTGACGAAATCCGGCGGCGCACAGCGGAGGCTACGCAGACCATGCGGCAGGACACGAAGGCCGTGGTGGAAGGCGTGAGAGAAGGCATGGGGCGTTCCGATAAGACTGTGAACATCAACCGCGCATCGCGCGAAGACTTGTTGAGCCTGCCGGGGCTTACTGAACGCGAAGCTGATCGGATCATCGCGGAGCGGCCCTACGACAGCGCTCGCGACCTCGTGAAGCGACGCGTGATCTCTGAAGCGGAGTATGAGAAGATCAGCGATCGCGTGGTGGCGGAGCGGTAGGTTTGTGCACTTGAGCAGAAGCCGTCGAGCTTCGCTCGACGGACAGCCGAGGGCGGCTGTCCCCACATTTTTCTCAGTCCGCAATGGACCCCCCCCGGCTTCCTCAGCTTTTGTGACTTAAGCCTGCACCTGCGATATCATCAAAGGGATGCCAGCTTCGCAACATAATCATCCATTTCAGACTGACGATCCGCGGCTTACACCGATTCACAGCAAAGTTCTCGCCGGCGAGCGGCTCAACGCCGACGATGCCCTTGCGCTCTATCGCACCGGAGACATTCTGGCTGTGGGCTGGATGGCGAATTGTGTGCGTGAACGGATGCACGGCGATAAGACCTATTTCAATGTGAATCGCCACATCAATCCGACGAACGTGTGCGTGGCGGCTTGCCGGTTGTGCGCTTTCGGTCGCAAGAAGGATTCGCCTGGCGCCTATACGATGGCGCTGGAGGAAGCTTTCGAGACTGCGGCGTCGGGATACAGCGAGGCGGTCACCGAGTTTCATATTGTCGGCGGATTGCATCCCGACCTGCCTTTTCAATACTTTCTCGATCTGTGCGCGGGGTTGAAGCAGCGCTTTCCGCAGGTGCACCTCAAGGCTTTTACTATGGTTGAGGTCGCTTACTTATCGAAGCGCGCCAAGCTTTCGATACGTCAGACGCTCGAACAGCTCAAAGCTTCGGGCGTGGATTCTCTTCCCGGTGGAGGCGCCGAAATTTTCGCCGACCGGGTGCGGCACATTATTTGCGATCACAAGATCGATGGCGACCAATGGCTCGATACTGCTCGCTTGGCGCACCAGATTGGGCTGAAGTCGAACGCGACCATGCTCTACGGGCATGTCGAGAACGATGAGGATCGCGTGGATCATCTGCTCAAGCTGCGCGCATTGCAGGATGAGACTGGTGGATTCCAGACATTCATTCCGCTTGCGTTCCATCCTGACAACACGCCGCTGCAGCATCTGCCGAAGACCACCGGGATGCTCGACATCAAGCAGATCGCGGTGAGCCGGCTGGTGCTGGATAACTTTCCGCACATCAAGTCGTACTGGCAGATGATGACGGCAAAGATTGCGCAAATATCGCTGCGCTTTGGCGCCGACGATATGGATGGCACGGTCATCGAAGAGAAGATTTATCATGATGCCGGCGCGACGACTCCGCAGGGCATGCGGCGGGAAGAGTTAGAGCGGTTGATTCGCGCTGCGGGGCGCGAGCCAGTCGAGCGCGACACTTTGTATCGGCCAGTTACGCGGACGGAGACTTCGGTTACAGTCGCGGTATAGCGTTCACAGACCCACAGTATTCAATTGAAAAACTCTGTCATAACCGGGGCGGTGGCAGCGGCGCCGGGTAAATCCGACACACCTAGTCCTTCCATCATCAGCCTCAGTGTGCTCTCGTGCTGGTAGAGAGTTGTCGACTGGTATCTCGGCTTGGCTTTGGAACTTACGATTATAAGCGGCACGTGTCCGCCTCCATGTTGCGTGTCGGAATCTTCCGATTCATCGAAGGTGACGAGGAGTAGCGAGTCCTGAAATGGCGCGCTCGCCAGCAGGGGGCCGACGTTCGTGGATAGCCAAAGATCGACGTTCGCGAGGGTCTGCGTGTCGCTGCAGGTAGCGAGCCCTGGCGGACAATTGTGGCCGTCGTCGTTGGCGTCAGGAACGATGAAGGCATAATCGGGCAGGGCGTTGTTCGAAATGTCGGTGGCGAGCTGGGTGAAGGGCACGATATTCGCGGCTTGAGCGGCGCTACTCTGAACATCGGAGAAATACACAAATGGGTTGTGATGCTGCAGGTAGGCGCCGCTGTCGCCGCCCAAGTATCCAACCGAGGGTAGGGCTTCGGCGTAGCACTTCCACGTTTTTCCTGCAGCGGTGAGCGCGCGAACGACGTTATCTTGCGTGACCACGCCGCTGTAGGAGTCGCCCTCGCTTCCCGTGATGGCAGTTCCCTCCCCCACAGTCAACATGAAATAGTTCGGCAAAGACGGATGGGCGTCGGCGTAATACTGAGTGGCCAAGGCATTGGATGAAGCCAGGCCGTTCAGGTACGGCATGTTGGAGTTTCCAATCACATCGCTGAAACTGTGATTTTCTTCCAGCACGATGAATACGTGAGCGAACTGAGGGACTGTAGTCGCGCCCGATCCGCCGCCATTGCCACCGCTTCCACCCGTGCCTCCAGAGCCACCGCTGCTGGTGGCAGTATTACTGCTTCCGTTGCCGCCACCACAGCCACATTGTAAAAGGAGGATGGCGATCGAGAAGGCGATAACTAAGGAGTGCCGGTTCATGGTTTGCGCGTGACGTTTGGATGGCTGGGGTTAGAAGAGAGTTGCCGGCAAGTCGACGGCGCCGCGGCTCGCGCCATTTCGCACAAAAACGGCCAAAGAAGGTGATTCCTTCTCCGGCCGCAATGTCGCGAAACTCAAATCTTCAGGGCGGGAAAAAGCCTCTAAAGTTTCTCGAAGAACTCGCAGGCCGAGCAGGAAATATAGATTCCGCCGGGGACACCGCGTTCGCGATCTTTCATACGCTTCACGATGCGGGTGGACTTGCCGCACTTGGGGCAATCGGTGCTCTTGCTGGTGTCCATGACCTTTTTCCGGTCGGCTGTTTTTGCGATTTTGGCGCCTACTGCCATGATTCGTTTCTCCTGATCTCTTCAATGTGTGCGCAGCATCCGCGTAAATACTCGGTCGGATTATTGGGCATGGGATTTCTCTTAGACTCAACGTGAAAAACTTGGAATCCACCCCGGAAGATGTTAAGCCGCGTTCACTTCTCTTCCATCGTCATTCATTTTACCGTAAGGTCGCGCGACTTGTCCTGCATTGCCAGATCACATTGACGGTCTCCGCCGGGCCTGCTACCGTCATATGTTTGCCCTTCTCGATAGCCCTCTTTCTGCGGGCGGCAAACTTTCCTGAGAGTGTTTGCACGGCTGTTTTATTTCATCGCTACGGAGACTCATTATGCCTGCCATTAAATTCCGCGGTGTCGATTTTATTCAATATGACTCGCTGCTGACTGAAGAAGAGCGCCTGGTTCGCGATACTACGCGGCAGTTTATCGAAGACAATCTCGTGCCCATCATCGAGGAGTGCAATCGCGCCGGGCGCTTTCCGCGCGAGTTGGTGAAGCCCATGGCCGACCTCGGTTTCTTTGGGGCATCGCTGAAGGGCTACGGCTGTGCCGGCATGGGCAACGTGGAATATGGATTGATGACGCAGGAACTCGAGCGCGGCGATTCTGGCGTACGCAGCTTTGTGAGCGTGCAGTCGGGACTCTGCATGTACCCGATCTACGAATTCGGCAGCGAAGAGCAGAAGCAAACCTGGCTGCCTCCCATGCAGCGAGGCGAGAAGCTCGGATGCTTCGGCCTCACCGAGCCTGATTTCGGTTCGAACCCAGGCGGCATGCGCACTCGCGCGCGCAAAGTTGGAAACGAATATGTTCTGAACGGCGAGAAGATGTGGATTACCTCCGGCACAATTGCCGACGTCGCAGTCATTTGGGCCAAGGTGGACAACGAAAACGACAAGATTCGCGGCTTTCTGGTGGAGACCGACCGCGCCGGATTCAAGGCCGACGACATTCACGGGAAGTGGTCGCTGCGAGCTTCGGTGACTTCAGGGCTGTCGCTGCAGGATGTTCACATTCCGGAGTCGAATCTGCTGCCGAAGAGTGACGGATTGAAGTCTCCGTTGATGTGTTTGAATCAAGCGCGCTATGGCATTGCCTGGGGAGCGATCGGGGCGGCGATGTCTTGTTACGACTGCGCCCTGCAGTATGCGATTTTACGCAAGCAATGGCGCGACCAGCCGATCGCCTCGCATCAACTGGTGCAGGACAAGCTCACATGGATGATCAGCGAAATCACCAAGGCGCAACTGCTGGCGTTGCAGGTGGGCCGCCTAAAAGATGCGGGCAAGGTGGAACATCAGCATATTTCGATGGCGAAGAGAAATAACGTCTGGATGGCGCTGGAGTGCGCCCGGCTCGCGCGCGATATTCTGGGCGCAAACGGCGTGGCCGACGATTATCCCATCATGCGCCACCTGATGAATCTGGAGTCGGTGAAGACCTACGAAGGCACGCACGACGTGCACTCGCTGATCATCGGGCAGAGTGTTACTGGAATTGATGCGTTCTAAAAAACGTGTTCAGGCAGTCGGCTTTTCCCGTGGGGGTTCGACGGCTGTGAATTCTTCCCCGAAACGCGCGGCATAGCTTTCCAAGAGCCCTTGCACGCGCTGCTGATCGGGGGAGCGCAGGACCAATCCGGCGTGGTGGTGTTTTTTTATTCTTAGAAATACTTCCGGATCTGCATAGGACGACGTGTCCGGATTTTCCTGGCGGGCCAGCGACACAATCACTCCGGCGTACTCTTCGCGAGGCGGCGGGAGCCTGTACGTTCCACTGGCTCCTACGATTTCTATGCGGGCCCACTCCCTCCACAGGTTGATGCCCGTGGCGGCCTCGACCATTTCATTGATGTAGGCTCCGCCTACGCGCGCAGCGCACTCTAAAAAGTAAAAATGGCCGTCTGCGTGGGCTTGGATGAATTCCGCGTGGGCTACGCCGCGCACCAATCCAAGGGCGGCAATTAAGTCACGATTAATCTGGCGCAGGCCTTGGTCTTCAGCACTTCCCCGCGGGACGGTGAACGTGGTGAAGACTCCGCCGCCTTGAGCTACGTTCATGGGCGGCTTACCGTATTTGCTGACGTTCGAGAAGACCACTTCGTTTTCTGAGACTACCGAATCTACGTGGTAGACCTCGCCGGGAACGAATTTCTCCAGCAGGTAGCTCGACTGCTTATCTCCTAGCTGATCGAGGACGGGCCACAACTCTTCTGCGGCATGGAGTTTCTTGATGCCGATGGCGGAGGCTTCCTGGCGCGGCTTCAGCACCCATGGTCCGGGCACGTGATCTAAGTAGTAGCGAATGTCTTCATGATTGAAGAGGGGGACAAAATCTGGCACGCGCACGCCACGGTCGAGGGCCTTCATGCGCATCGCGAGTTTGTCGCGGAAGTAGCGCATTGTGGTTAGACCCATGCCTTCGATGCGCAAGTGCTCGCGGAGCGTGGCGGCGATCTCCATGTCGTACTCGTCGAGGGCGACGATGCGGTCGAGCTTCCTGGTGCGCGCGAGGTGAGTTACGGCTGAGACTATATCGTTCAGGGCGATGTCGGCGGGAAGGTAGAAGGTGTCATCGAGGCTCTCGCGGGGCCAGTCGGCGTCGCGCAGCTTTTCGGCCGTGAGCAGGATTACGCGGTGGCCCTGGAGTTTGCACTCGCGCATGAACTCCTGTCCTTTTTCGTAGGTTGTGATGCAGAGGAAGGTTAGAGGGCGCGAGTCGGGCATGGCTGGACAGGCAGCGAGAATAGCACGGGAGTGCACGGAGTGGCATGGAAATTTGCGATTCGAGATAGGCGTGGTTTGAGTTGCCTCAGACCCGGTAGACAATGGCGCTCCTCACGCTTCGCTACGATTGGCTGGACAGCCCCTTCGGCTTCGCTCAGGGCAGGCTGAGGCGGCTGTCCCCACATGTTTCTCCGGGTCGCCTCAAACAGCATTGTCTTGGCTTCGCTTAGTGGCTGCTAGAATCGAGGCCTATGAGTACGGCTCCTGCAACCAGCGCTCCCGTCTCTGCTCGGTTTAGTTGGTGGAAAGTTCTTCTATGGCTGGTGTTGATCATTTTTCTGCTGATCGCAGGGCTTATCGGTTACGTCTACTTCGTTGCGCGTTCCGCTTTGCCAAAACTGGACGGGCATCTGAGTGTCCCGGGTTTGTCGGCGGCGGTCACCGTGACTCGCGATGGGCACGGCGTCCCCACGATTCAAGCGGCTACTCTTGAGGATTTGTTTTTCGCTCAAGGCTATATCACGGCGCAGGACCGGCTGTGGCAGATGGATGTGATGCGGCGTTTTGGCTCGGGTGAATTGTCCGAGATCCTGGGCAAAGGCACACTCAAGATCGACCGCGAGCAACGCATTTTGGGTCTGCGGGCAGCGGCTCGGAAGTCGTTGCAGATGGCGAGTGCGCGGGATCTTTCCTATCACGAGGCGTACGCGCGCGGGGTCAACGCTTACATCGACAGTCACACGCATCGTCTTCCCATTGAGTTCTATATCTTGCGCTATCGTCCAAAGCCGTGGCGGACCGAAGATTCGCTGGTGATTGCCAACTCGATGGTGAAGGATCTCAACTACTACACGTTCGGGGACACGCTGGCTCGGGAAAAGATTTTAGCGAAGCTGGGGCCGGAGCTGACGGCCGATTTGTATGTGAACCGTTCGTGGCATGATCGTCCGCCGACGGTGATGAGAGAGGACGTTACCCAGCCGGACAATTCCAGCGACTCCGACGACGAGGATGATGACGAAGGACCCGACAACTCAGTTACGCAGCAAAGTGGCGGGCCGGCGATCTGGGAGCAGCGTTCTCCTGAGGCGGTGAATGGATCGAATGACTGGGTGGTCTCGGGAGCGCACACGGTCACCGGCAAGCCGCTCTTGTCGGATGATATGCACCTCGGTCATCAGATGCCGAACCTATGGTATGAGGCGCATCTGAAATCTGGGACTCTGGATGTGGCGGGAGTGACGCTACCGGGAATGCCGTGCGTGATCGTTGGCCACAATCAGCGCATCGCGTGGGGGTTTACGAATGTTGGCCCTACCGTGACCGATGGGTTCATCGAGAACTTCAACGCCCAGGGCGCGTACCTGACGCAGCAGGGCTGGCAGCAGCCGGAGCATCGCAGCGAAGTGATTCACGTGAAGGGCGAGGCGGACGTTGCGCTCGATGTGAAGATTACACGGCACGGACCGATTGTCAGCGAGTTGGTTCCGGGTGAGATGCGGCAGATCGCACTGCGCTGGACGCTTTATGACGGGCTGCACATGCCGTTCTTCGACGTGAATGCGGCGCAGAACTGGGAACAGTTTCGCAAAGCTTTTTCGCAGCTCGATGCGCCGGGCCAGAACGTGGTGTATGCCGATGTCGATGGCAATATCGGCTATCAGGCGACGGGCAAGGTCCCGATTCGCGCATCGGGCGATGGAAGTTTGCCGGTCAGCGGCGCCGACGACGCGCATGAGTGGACTGGCTATGTCCCGTTCGAGAAGCTGCCTAGTGTTTACAACCCACCTTCGGGAGTGATCGGTACGGCGAATGGGCGCATCACGCCGGATGGTTATTCGTATGCGATCAGTGCCGAATGGGAAGCGCCGTGGCGCACCGAGCGCATTTACCACGTGCTGGAATCGGGGCGAAAGTTTGCTGCGTCGGACATGCTGGCGCTGGAAAATGATGTGCACTCGGAGAATGACCTCTTCGCGGCGGAACGCTTTGTTTATGCCGTGGACCACGCGGCGAAGCCTTCGGCGCGGGCGAAGCAGGCTGCTGATCTCATGCGCAACTGGGATGGGCGCATGGAAGCTTCGTCTGCCGCGCCTACCATTGCGGTGCGTGCGGCGCGGGAGTTGACGCGGTTGTTGCTTGAGCCTCGGCTGGGGGCGGCGCCGTCCGATGAAGCGCTGCAACAGTCGACTCTAAGCTGGAAGAGTTATGCGTGGCAGATGCGGTCGGTGTGGTTGCAGAATGTGATGTTGCATCAGCCCAAGCGCTGGCTGCCGGAGAAGTATCCGAACTACGACGAACTGTTGACGGCCGCGGTGGATGCTGCCGTGAGCAGTACCGAAGCGCCGGTGGACTTGGCCTCGTGGCGGTGGGGAAAAGTGAATGCCGTCGATATTGAGCATCCGGTGCTGGGGAAAATTCCTTTGATCGGGCGCTGGGCCGCCCCCGGGGAGCGCGAGCAATCGGGCAGCGGATATACGGTGAAGGCTGTGACCCGGCATCACGGTCCTTCGGAGCGCTTCACCGCGAATCTTGCTGATCTTGATCAATCCACTTTGAATACTGTTACCGGGCAGGGTGGGAATTTTATGAGTCCCTACTATATGGATCAGTGGAAGGCCTGGTATCACGGTTCGACCTTCCTTTTGCCTTTCAGTTCGCAGGCGGTGGAGGCTAGCCGGGCTCATCGGCTGGTGCTGGAGGGTGCGAGATAGTCTGTCTCTGACTCCTGATCTGGAGTGAAAAAAAATACGGATCGATCTGCTTAAATTATCTGGAATCAGCTGGTTACGTTGGCTCTGGTCCGCCGTTATCTGCCTAAAATATTAATAACAGGCGACTTACTGGCAAAATATTACCAGTAAAGGACTTATCTTCATGCTATTCGGTTGTCAAAGAGCTTATGCGTATAGGAATAGGGTTGCGGATTCAGGGGGCGAAGTCAAGGAAAGAATTCACGCGGGCCTCGCACGAGAACTTGTCCCGGCTTGTTTCGCTAGTCATATCAGTCAGCGGAACGGGGCTCAGCATATTATGCCTTCACTGAGATCCTTCTTCATTCGTCGCTTGGACTGCCGGCGGCCGGTGTATCTGGTCTCGCAGCTCCTGATAATCCCGAACGGCTGATTTCGCCACGCTGAAGGTCACCGCTATGAGAAGCCCCACCGCCAAAATCCAAAGGGTCACGCGATCAATTGTTTCTTTACCGATACAGAACCTATTCCGCTTCATCGCTCTCTCTCACCTCCGAGCACTGCCATGTACTTCCGTGTCCCAAAGGGCCTAATACCCTCCCTGCATTTGTATAGTGCCACTTGCTGGCGCGAGCGTACAGGTTGCGTTAGTACATGACTGTCAACGGTACGTCGGACCGCGTCCTAATGGTGCCCGAGCATGCGGCGGGCGTATAGATCACTTTCGGGTATGCCCCAAAAGCCACAATCATTGTCCACGCTATCGGCTTGGACTCATTGAGCGAAAAGCGTTTACACCATCGCGGCGAGCTTTAGGCGAACGTACGGGTTTTGCAGCAGGCCTGGGAATCGGTTAGTGAATGCTGGTGCCGATGTCCCTTGCGGTTGTGCCTTCGACATCGTGGTAATTCTTTCTTGAATCTTGAGAAGCGTTCAGAGACCCGCCGGAACCGGAGAAGGGATCGATCACTTGAGCAGCTTCGCTATAAATTCCCGCCATGCCTTATACATCCCGAACGCGATTAAGAAAAGAAGAGTTACCGTCCCCCCCACCTCGGCCGCTGCAATTCTCACATCCGTCAGGATCTTTAAAAAGCGCTTCATTTGCGCGCATAGTAGCACGAACTTTTTTTCAGCGCGGAAAAAGTTTGGAACGGCTCGGAAGTCACTGCATTTACTGGGCATATGCCATAAGACAGCGGGGTGGATTATCTCGATTTGAACCAGATTTTCCATTGTTCTGAGGACCAGAGCCAAAGTTATGGCATGCTCTTCTTTGCGGAACCTATGATCGAGTTAACTGCTTTCCAATACTCAACGCGGTAGTTGTCAAAGCTGCCGCCCTGCTTAAGTTTTCTTGATGCCTGAAATACGTCCTCAACGACCTTGCTTTCTTGCAAGAAGTCAACGATGAACAAGCTTGTGTTTAGAGCTATCGTAATTTCTTCCATTGCCCTTTTTATTTCGTCTTCTTCTACATTTCGATTGGTATGATCGAGGATCAAGACCATGTTAAGTCGATTCAGAGCTGCCAGCAGTTTTTGATATTCGTGCTTCCGATTATCGGCGAGCCATTGTCGACGTTGCCACGATCTTGTGAGGTAATGACCTGCTAGAATTCCTACAAGTGGCCCGACCGATGCCCAGATCGTAAGAAAAACCGTGACCCAAAGTGGAAATAGCGGAGCTTCTTTCATTAGTGCCTCACTTGGCAAGCCGCCCTGCCATTGTACGATTTAGCTAATCCCATCCCAAGCATGAATCCGCCCTCTGCGAGCCATGCAGATGGTGGGCTGGCCCGTTTATAGATTTTATTTCGCTTGAGCCATCCCAACGCTAGGCTGCCCCGCTCGTCGCGGTTTTCGACGAGTGGGTACCACAGGCCTCTACCTCTTGCTCCCTTATCTTATTCGGGATTGGTCAATGAAGTGGGGAAAGCTGAACTGCGCGTGCGCCGGATCGCATGATAAGTTCTCCGCGAAAACCCGCCGAGGTTCATGGTGCCCACTCGTCGAAAACCGCGACGAGTGGGGCATCCTCTTCCGTGGTGATCCCTGAACCTTTGACACGTTGGTTTCCACGCACGATTCCAAGTGCAGAGGTCCTTCGTCGGAAGACCTGCGCTTGGCGCGCAGGTCTTCGCTTCCTCAGGATGACAACGACGCGGGAGCGTGGAGATCAGAAGAAGTCGATGGCCTTTACGTCGATGATCTGTCCGGTGATGTTGATGATGCCGGTGGTGATGTAGCTGTTTAGCAGCAGGCTGTCGATGGTGGTGTCGTAGACGCGGAGGATGCCGCCTTCGGCTACGTATTCCACGTCGCGGGTGGTGAGGCCTTGGAATCCGGTTACGTCGCCGTTTACGGGTGGGATGACTACTGCTGCGTTGATGGTGTTGAAGATGGTGAGGCAGCCGCGGACTTCGCCCGTGGGTTCGTTGACGTTGCCAATGTTGGTGCAGGTGTGCGATCCGATGAAGAGCTGGCCGTTGTTGCTGAGGTCGATGCGGTCGTGATAGCCGTCGGTGATTACGGCGCTCCCGGTGACAGTCATTGTGGTGAGATCGACGACGTCCAGGCGTCCGCAGGTGGTGGCGGAGGTGGTTTGGCCGGCGCAAGACTGGTTGGTGGGCGAGTTGCCGACTGCGTACAACGTTGAACCGTTGATTAGGCCGATGGTCGCGGCGTCGACAGGAACCGGGGTTCCTAAAGTCAGGGCAGCCAGGTTCAGAGCTTGCACGCTGGCTTTGGAGCCTCCGCATTCGGGGCCGCAGTTGAGCACGTAGGCCGTGGTGCTGTCGGGAGTGAAGACGGCGTAGGCCGGACGATCGAAGCCCGACACCGTGGTCACGTAGGGATTGCCGGTATTGACCAGCAGCGGAGAGACTACGGTGACTGCATCGGAGTCATTGGCGAAGGCGAGAACCTTGGTGCCGTCGGGGCTGGCGACCACAGTCTGTGCATTGGGGACGTTGATGGACGCGGACAGGCCGCCGGACAAGAGATTCAAGACCTCGACAGCTCCAGGTGGAGCTGCGTTGACCGGGGCGGTGGGCACGGCGGC
This sequence comes from uncultured Acidobacteriaceae bacterium, assembly GCA_963781635.1. Taxonomy (GTDB): domain Bacteria; phylum Acidobacteriota; class Terriglobia; order Terriglobales; family Acidobacteriaceae; genus Sulfotelmatobacter. The sequence continues at coordinate 676,193 of CAWAFZ010000008.1, read as the reverse complement.
ATAACCGCTGCCGGTAGAGAGAGCAACCATGCTGGTGGTAGGCCCGGGCAACAGAATGCCTCCAGTCAGAGCCTGGGTCTTGGTGTTGACGACTTCGACGTTGTTGGTGGCAGAGTCGAACGCGAGCAGGGTCGTGCGGTTGGGATTGATGGCCATAAGGCCGGGGGAGCTGCCCGCCTGGATCTCCGAAAAAAGAGTGTCAAACTCGCCATTGACAATCTCCAGACCCGCAGCTGCGCTGGGACTGGAAACGCTTTGCGAAGCCAGGACGCGGGTGGTCAGCCGGGTCGTCCTACTACTGCTACACGCCACGAAACTGAGACTGGTGAGCCCAAGCACCAACAAGAGAGCGGCATTCTTCAAACGTCGAGCTCCTAACTGCAGGAAAGATGGAGATTTAGGTGCGAAATAGCGGATTATAGCAGAGCCGCTCAGTCCAGTTTCGTCCGGCCCAGTTTTATCCGGTAATGCCTTTCGTGAGTATCCGTAAGGCAGGATTCTCATCGGGTAGTAGCTCAGTTTGAAAAAAGATTCGTATCAGGGCATGCCTTCAGGCATGCCGCCTCACCGCGAGGCTCGAAACCGGCTTCAGCCCGCTGCGTCCTTGGGCCAGCCCCAGCGGCTGAAGCCGCCCATGCTCAGCCGCTTTCCGGCATCGCTGAAGCGATGCCCTGATACGAATCCTTCGCCCTGATACGGGTTCTCTTTCAAAAACTGAGCCACTTTTCAAATTAAGCCAGTGCCTCATCTCATCCTGTGTTCTGAGCCATCCGATCCTGTATTCTAAGACGATATGCCAGGTGACTTTCTTGCACGGATCAAGCAGTCTCCCGCACTCTGCGATGGTGCGATGGGGACGCTGCTTTACGCCAAGGGCGTGTTCATCAACCGCTGTTACGACGAACTCAATCTATCGCAGCCTGACCTGATTCGCGGCGTCCACCACGAGTACCTTCAGGCGGGGGCCGAGATTATTGAAACTAATACTTTCGGGGCTAACTCTTTTCGCCTGGCTCGCCACAGTTTGGCCGATAAGGGCCCGGAGATTAATCGGGTCGGAGCGCGACTGGCCCACGAGGCCGCAAAGAGTTTCGATGTGTGGGTGGCGGGATCGGTTGGCCCGCTCGGAACGAGAATTGAGCCCCTGGGAAAGACTTCGTTCGAAGAAGCGCGGCAGGCCTTTCGGGAGCAGATTGCAGCCTTGGTGGAAGGCGGCGTGGATCTGCTGATGCTTGAGACCTTCGGCTACCTTGAGGAGCTTCATCAGGCCATACTCGCAGCGCGGGATGTCGGAGCCAAGTTGCCGCTGATCGTGCAGGTGACGATTGATGAAGACGGCAACTGCCTGGATGGCTCTGATCCGCAGACTTTTACGCCTCGGCTGGAAGAATGGGGTGCGGACGTGATTGGGTGCAACTGCAGCGTGGGCCCAGTAGCAATGCTGGATGCAATTGAGCGGGTGCGAGCGGCGACTTCCCTGCCGCTGGCGGCGCAGCCGAATGCCGGCATTCCGCGTTCGGTGGAAGGCAGAAACATCTATTTGTGCTCGCCGGAGTACATGGCGAGTTATGCGCGCAAGTTCGTCGCCGCAGGTGTGCGGATCGTAGGTGGATGCTGCGGCACCACGCCGGATCATATCCGCGTGATGAAGGCGGCGTTGCGCGTGGGAGAGGCTCGGGGACGCGCCGCTACCACGCAGGTGGCCGCTACCGCTGTTCCGACGGTGGTTCCGGCGCAGGCCTTGGAAGAGCGATCGTCGCTAGGTGCGAAGCTGGCCCGGGGAGAATTTGTCACGATGGTGGAAGTGGTTCCTCCAAAGGGGACCGATATCAGTAAAGAGCTGGAGGGAACGCGATTTCTGAAGTCGGTGGGCGTGGATGCGGTGAATATTCCGGATAGCCCGCGGGCGTCGGCGCGCATGAGCAATCAGGCGCTCTCGCTGCTGGTGCAGCGGGATGCCGGGATCGACGCCATTCTTCACTACACGTGCCGGGACCGTAACGTTTTGTGCATTCAGAGTGATTTGCTGGGAGCGGCAGCGGTGGGCATCAAGAACCTGATCTGCATCACGGGCGATCCGCCGAAGATGGGCAATTATCCCGATGCGACTGCGGTGTTCGATGTGGATGCGATCGGTCTGGTGAATATCGTTCACAATCTGAATCGTGGATTGGATATCGGGGGAAACCCGATCGGAGCGGGAACCGGATTTGTGATTGGAGTGGGGGCGAATCCTGGGCTCACCGATCTGGATGAGGAGATTCGAAGATTCGAATACAAAGTGAAAGCCGGGGCGGAATATGCGGTGACGCAGCCGGTGTTTGACATTCGGTTGCTGGAGAACTTTCTGCGGCGGATTGAGCATTGCCGGATTCCAGTGGTGGCGGGAATCTGGCCGCTGGTGAGCGCGCGGAATGCGGAGTTCATGAAGAACGAACTTCGAGTATCTGTGCCGGATTCAATTTTGGAGCGCATGGCGCGGGCACAGACACCGGAAGTGGCGAGGGCCGAGGGCGTGGCAATTGCCCGGGAGATGCTGCTGGCAGTCCGGCATTCTGTGCAGGGAGCGCAGATAAGCGCTCCCCAGGGGCGCTATAACCTGGCCGTGGATGTGTTGGAGGCGTTGGGAAGCAGCGGTTCCGCGACGGCATAGAACTTTCCCGTTGTGAGTGCACCAAGGGCCACGTTCTCGAACTTTTTACAAAATAAGACTGGACATCGCATGGAAATCGGAGCATTACAGTAGAGAAGGAGCGAGACCGTTGGCCAAGTTTGAAGAGTGCCTTCAGCGACTGGAAAAGATTGTGCAAGAACTGGAGAAGGGGGACGTTCCTCTGGAAACATCTCTCACTCTGTTTGAAGAAGGAATGAATTTGTCGTCCGCCTGCCGCAAAGAGTTGGAGCAGGCCGAAGGCAAAGTGGAAATCCTCCTGAAGAAAAACGGGAAGCTCCAGGCCGAACCCTTTGAGCCCTCGACGGAAAGAGCGTCTGCCAACCGGTAGACAGTGAATCTGTGCGGGGCGTTTAGTAAGAATGTCTGTGGAGTAGTGGTTCCGAACCCTTCCCCGCAGCCCTAATCCGCCGTTAAGTCGGTCGTCGGGAGGATCTATGGGCTCCAGCGTCGTAGTTCTTGAAGCCGATCCCAGGGTTGCCAAGTCTCTGGCCGGTAAACTTTCCCCTCACTTTAATTCCGTGCTCTTGACGAACTCCGGGGCGGAGTTGCGGGACCGGGTCACCAAGCATTCCCCGGAAGTGGTGATTCTGGACGTGGAATACTCGCGGCTCAGCGATCTGCGAAATTTACGGCAGGATTTTCCAACGCTGCCGATCGTCTGCACTCACCGGGTGCCCGACGACGAGCTGTGGATCGCTGCCATGGATGCCGGGGCCAGTGATTTCTGTCCCGCCGATGACGCGCAGAATGTGGTGGCCGCGGCATTGCGGAGTATGGCCGTGGCATAAGGCTCGAGGTTATCCAAGCCTTCTCGAACAGCGAGGACGCGACGCGTCCTCAGTTTTTGTTTTAGCGCTTAAGTGGGCATGCGAGCGCGCCGCCGATAAGTAAGCGCACATAGAATTATGCCTCCAACGAAGGCGCTCGCGCAGGAAGCGTTGTGTGCCCACCAATCTGCGATAAAGCGATAGCGAACTGCCGGCGAAGATGAGAAGGTCAGCCAGTCCGTGGCCAGCACTCCGCTTCGAGCAAAAATGTAACCCGTGCTGCCGAAGAGCAGGGCGCATAACGCCATCGAACCAAGCAATGCCGCAACTGACGGTACCAGCTGAGAGGCGCGGACGGGAGGACGATTTCCCGTCCGGGCTGCGAGTATCAGTGGAACAGAGAAAAATGCTCCGACCCACCACGTGGCTATGATTCCCCATCCCAAGCCGAGCAGCGTTGGAGACTGTGTTTGAAAAATCGGCGGATGAAAGATGGTGAAGTACTCGACACATATGCGTGCCGTGAATTGGTCGTGGACAGTCCCATAGAGGACTGCGGAAATGAGGCACAAAGCTAATATCCTGAGTGCTTCCATGGGTCCTTTCCCCGGTCGCCATTTGAAGACGTGATGCTACCGTCCGGTATTTTGCGGATTGCCTCTCGCCGGTGCACTTACTTACGGTGCTTTGGACCGTACGCCTTGTTATACTCGCAGCGCGATGCTGCAGGAAACTCTTGAGCAAGGGCGAGCGCGTACCGATGCGGCCCTGGACCGTTTGATTCCATCGGAAAGCCAGCCTCCCGTATCCATTCACAAAGCCATGCGGCACAGCGTGTTTGCCGGCGGCAAACGGCTGCGGCCCGTGCTGTGCATGGAGGCCGGGCGCATGATCGCCGCATCGTTGCCTGCGAAGATCGAGGAACTGGGCGCAGCGCTGGAGATGCTGCACACCTATTCGCTGATTCACGATGACCTCCCGGCGCTGGATAACGATGATCTGCGGCGCGGACGCCCTACTTGCCATAGAGTTTTCGGCGAAGCCATCGCCATTCTTGCGGGAGACGCGTTGCAGACGCAGGCTTACGAAGTACTGGCGCGTCTGGAGTGTCCGGCAGAGGCTCGGGTACGGATTATCGAAGAGATCGCGCGCGGCACCGGAACGGTGGATGGCATGATCGGCGGGCAGGTAGTTGATCTCGAAGCTGAACATACCCGGCCCACGGCTGAGATGCTGGAGTATATCCATCGCGCGAAAACTGCGGCACTGATCACGGCGAGCCTCGTAAGTGGAGGGCTTTATGGCGGAGCCAACGACGACGAAGTGCAGAGGCTGCGGGCCTTCGGGCAATCGATCGGGCTGGCGTTTCAGATTGTGGATGATGTGCTTGACGTAACACAGACTTCGGAGCAGCTCGGCAAGACCGCGGGCAAAGATACCGCGGCGCAGAAAGTAACGTATCCGGCGCTGTTCGGAGTTGAACAATCGGTGCGCAAAGCGGATGCGCTAATTTGCGCCGGTTTCAAAGAGTTGGACTGCTTCGGCGAACGTGCCGAGATGCTGAGGGAATTGGCACGGTTTCTAGTCGAGCGGAAGAAGTGAGGTTCGGCGGAATTGAGTAATTAGGTAATTTAAGGAATTGGGTAATTTCAAGTATTCGCAGCGGGTCCGATATCGCCGGCGAAGTTGATGGTCACAGATGGGGTCAACGCGCTCATCATCGCGGCATAGTCGCTGAAGAACTGTGCTTGTGGTTACAATTTTTTACTAAAAGTTTTCCGAAATGGGCTGCGAGCACGGCTCAGCGCCTCAATCAACACATTGCTCGCAAGTGTGGTAAAACAGAACTACGGCGATGGAGTTCGCCATAACCGCCTGCGGTGGCTGTTGGGCTGATGACTCCTACAAAATCCAACGATTTGTAGGGAGAACTCCGTCGTGAAGGATTTCCTCGCTATTTCCGTCGCTGCCATTCTCGGCGCCAATCTGCGTTACTTATTGAGCAGGCTCGCTGCAAGAGAATTAGGTTCTGTCTTTCCGTACGGAACGCTCTTCATCAACGTCGCGGGCAGCATCATTGTGGGCTTCTTTCTAGTCTGGACGACCGAGCGAGTGCTGGTAGATCCGCGCTGGCGGCTGCTGGTGGTGATTGGCTTCTGCGGCTCGTTCACCACTTTTTCAAGCTACGCTTTCGAAACCATGGCCTACTTCGAGCAGGGTCAGTGGGGATTGATGCTGGCCAACATCCTCAGCAACAACATACTGTGTCTCGGCGGAGCGCTGGCGGGGATGGCTTTGGCGCGGGTGCTGTAGCATGTGGGCAACGCCTGTTCTCGAAACCCCGCGCCTAAGATTGCGTCCGTACACTGAAGCCGACATCGCAGATCTGCTGCCGTTGATTGGTGCGCGGGAAGTAGCGGCCACTACCCTGCGAATCCCGCATCCTTATACCGAGCAGGATGGGAAAGACTTTGTCGCCCTGCTGCGCGAACCTCACCGGCTCTGGCTGGCAATCACTTTGCGCGGCGATGGGCGGCAAATCGGGGGGATTGGACTCACCGTTGACGAACGGCACAAACATGCTGAACTGGGCTACTGGCTGGGGGTGGCGAGTTGGGGTAAGGGCTACGCCACGGAGGCCGCTCGTGAAATGCTCAGGCATGGCTTCGAAGATCTCATGCTGCACCGTATCTTCGCCTCGCATTTCAAACACAATCCCGCGTCCGGAAATATTTTAAGAAAGCTGGGAATGCGTTACGAAGGCTGCCAGCGCGAGCATTATGTCAAGTGGGATAAGTTTATCGATTCGGAGTTATACGGCATCTTGAGGCATGAATGGAGGGCCAGCGAGTAGAATGCCAAGTGCGATGGCAGTACAAGTAACCATCTACCTGAACGACGCCGATCAGTGCCGGCACCGGCCGCTGCATCTGGAAATTCTCAATTACCTGCGCAAAGAAAACGTCTACGCTGCGACTGCGATTCACGCGGTGGCAGGATTTCTAGGGCGGCACCGCGTCGAAACGTCGCATCTGGTTGAGGCGGGCGGCAAGCTGCCCGTAATCATTGTTTTCGTGGATACCGATGAACACGTAAGCCGCGTACTGCCTACGCTGAAGGAAATGGCAGCGAATCGCCTTATCGTGCGCGAGAATGTGGTGCTGGAGCAGGGCAATCTGGATTGACATGCCCGGGACTCCTCTCGATCTCGATATTCTTGCCATTGCAGCCCACCGCGACGACGTGGAGCAGACATGCGGCGGCACGCTGCTGAAAGCCGCACAGCGCGGGCAGCGGATCGGTATTCTCGATCTGACGCAGGGTGAGATGGGAACGCGCGGCAGTGCCGAAGATCGCGCGCGCGAGGCGGCGGATTCGGCAAAGATTCTCGGCGTGTGTTGGCGGCGGGCGCTCGATATTCCCGACGGCCGCGTCGAAAATACCTGGGAAAATCGACTGAAGGTGGCAAGCGCGATCCGCGAAACTCGGCCGCGGGTAGTGATTCTGCCTTACTGGAAGGGACGGCATCCGGATCACTACACTTGCTCGGTGCTGGGATATGAGGCCTGCTTTCTGGCAGGGCTGGCGAAGTTGGATTCGCAATCTGCACTCCGCAATCAGCAGTCATCATTCAGCCAAGCAGCCACGGATGCTTCAGATGCTCCGAGAGCGGGACGCTCGGTGGACAGCCGGGAGGATGGGGGCGCTGCCAAGCTTTTGCCGCATCGTCCGTTCAAGATTGTTTACGCTACGCTTTATTACGATGTGCGGCCTACTTTTGTGGTCGATATCAGTACGCAGTTCGAGGGGAAGTTTGCTTCCATTCTGGCTTACACTTCGCAGTTCAGTGATCAGGCGGCTGGCAAGGACCTTTTCCCTGCTCACGACGAGATTCGTGCGCGCGTGGAATCGATGGCGCGCTTCTATGGGATGCTCGGCGGCGTGACTTTCGCCGAACCGTTTCTGCAGAAAGAAGTGGGGCTGGTCGAGGATTTGCTCACGATTCCGGTGAAATCGATCTGATCTTTTTTCTCGATCACTTATTTTCTGAGCGTCCACTTTCTCGGCACTCCGCCTGCAGAGCAATGAAGCGTTCGGCGTTGCCAGATTCTGCGGCCTGGCCGAATTTCCAACAGACTAGAAATGTCTTCGCGAATAGCGGGTCTTTTCTCGCCGTTTCCTCGACTCGCGGAAAGAAGCGGGCGAAGTGGTGTTGGAGCAGATGCTCGAGTAAACAAGTGGCGACTGCATCGCGGAGATCCTCGTCGGGGCTGGTGCCCCAGCGCAGAATGAATGGCCAAATTGCATGGGGCTCTTCCCTGATAAATTCTCCGATTTTTATAATTGCCTGCCACCTTGGATCGTTCTCTTCTTCAGCAGCGGCTTGCCCGGGCAGAAGTTTCTCAGCCCTCCTGATAGCCTCCCAAACGTCGGTCAGTGGGAGCTTTTCGGATTCAGCCTCATCGCTCATTCTGGATTCCCTCAATCAGTTGATGGAAAAGTGTTTTCCATTACAAAGTTTCATGATGCCAGGGCGTTGCTCGCAGGCTCGCGCAGTGAGCCTACAGCTTGATTGCGACCGCCAAGCCATCGCGAATAGGCAGGATCGTGGTGTAGAAATCCGGTGAATCGTAGAGCAGACGATTGAATTCGAGGATCGCTTTGGTGCGGGACTCTTTGGGGTTATTCTCCGCTACCCGCCCGCTCCACAGAACGTTGTCGGTGATGAACAGGCCGCCTTTGCGCAGCCGTTGGGGAACTAAGCGCAGCACGCGTGGGTAATCTTCTTTATCGACGTCATTGAAAATTACGTCGAACTGTTGCTTTTGCTCGGAGAGCAGTTCTAGCGCGTCGCCGGTATGCAAAGTAATTTGCTTCGAAACGCCGGCGCGGTCGAAGTAACCGCGGGCGCGTTCGGCGTTTTTCGCGTCGCCGTCCGTGTAAATGACACGACCCTTTTCACCGACTGCGCGCGCCCACCAGATGGTGGAATATCCTATTGCGGAGCCCAGTTCGAATACGGTATGGGCGTTGATCATCAGCGCCAGTTGCTGAAGAACACGAGCCACCGACGGGCCCACGATGGGAATGTCGTGCTTGGCTGCGTAGTCCTCCATCTCGGTGAGAACAGCATCTCGCTTCGGAAGCATGGCGTATAGATAGTCATCAACCGGACCGGCGGTGACCAGGTTGAAGTGACGCCAGTTGGGTTTGGTTTCTTTCTTCTGCTTGCTTTGGGGCACGTGTCTCCCTCGCAAATTCGAATGGATGAGTTGAGAATAGCAAATTCCTCAGAGGCTAAAGTTGTCCAACAAGCGCGGACTTACGCGGCCCTGAAAGGGCGCTCTTCCACGGCACTCACAGATCGGCGTTCTTTTCGTAACCTGTAGAAACCGAATTTCCCTTAACTGCAGTGTTTACGATGCCAGGCTTGTGGCTTTCTGCGAATTCAGATTAGTGACGGTTTCGCCTGGTTTCATCGCAAAGACTTCAACGTCTGGAACTAGTTTCTGCAACTCGGCAGGCGTTCCAGTGAGCACGGGGAACGTGCCGAAGTGCATAGGGATGACGATTCTCGGCTGCAGGAGATTGCAGGCGTAGGCGGCCTCGCGCGGCCCCATGGTGAAATGATCGCCGATCGGTAGCATCACGATTTCGGGTGCGTAGAGTTCGCGGATGATTTTCATATCGCCGAACACGTTCGTGTCTCCGGCATGATAAATCTTTAATCCGTTGTCGAATTCGACCACGTAGCCACAGGCTTCGCCGCCATAAATCAACTCGTCACCATCCTGAATGCCGCAGGAGTGATCGGCATGGACCATGGTGACTTTGATGTCGCCGAGCTTTTGCGTGCCGCCTTTGTTCATCATGGCGATTTTCTTGGCACCCTTCTTCTGCAGCCAGCCGCACATTTCGGGGATGCCGACCACTTGTGGATTGTGCTGCTTGATTACTTCGACGGCGTCGCCGATGTGATCGCCGTGGCCGTGCGTGACCAGCAGAATGTCGAGTTTTTTTACCTTTTTTTCGGATGCGGGGCACATCGGGTTATTCATGATCCAGGGATCGATAATAACGGTTTGGCCGGCGGGGGTGGCGATGCGAAACGTGGCGTGTCCTAGCCAGGTAAGTTGAACACCTTTAAGATTCATGGGGAACTCCAATGGCTTGCCCTTTGCTTCGAGCCGGAGCGGGGACTCCAACAGGGGCAGCCACTTTAGTTTAATATGAAACGCCATGACTGAACTCAAGGTGCTGATTTCGCGGGATGCGATCGCGAAACGAGTGGCAGAGATGGGCGCGGAGATTTCCCACGACTTCGCGGGAGAGCCGGTAATCTTTGTGGGCGTACTGAAAGGCTCGGCGATTTTTCTGGCGGACCTGGCGCGACAGGTCACGCTCGATGCGACGTTCGATTTCATTGGCGTCTCGAGTTATGGCAACCGACCGACGCCCACGCAGGAGTTGAAGAGCGGATGGGACTCTACCGGCGAAGTGAAGCTGATGAAAGATGTGGATCAATCGATGCGCGATAAAAATGTGATTGTCGTGGAAGACATTCTGGATACAGGATTGACTCTGACGTACCTAAAAAAGTTGCTACTCGCGCACCAACCCAAGATGCTGAAGATTGCCGCGCTGCTCGACAAGCCTTCGCGGCGCAAGCTGCCGCTGTACGGCGATTATATTGGGTTCACCATTCCCGATGAGTTTGTGGTGGGCTATGGCCTGGATTATGCCGAGCGGTATAGAAATCTGCCTGACGTTTGCATTGTGCCGCGGGAATGAAGGGCAGTACCCAGTAGCGAGTACCTAGTACCGAGCAAAGACCTTACCAGAGCTGGCGACATCGCATGCCGCTCCTGAAATGCACGCTCTCGATACTTGATACTGGGTACTAGATACTGGGTACTGACTGCTAAAGCACGGCTGCTATCATAAAACGACACAATGGGGTCCATTCTGAGCAAGGCCGAAAATCAATTCCATGTTGAGCCGCTTCTGCTTGAAGTCGCGGACGTGATGTCGACTTCACTCGACCTGGATACGACTCTGCGCCGGGTCGCGGAAGTGGTGCGCAAAGTTATCGACTACGAAATCTTCGCGATCCTGCTGCTGAACGAGAAGACTCAGGAGCTGCGCTTCCGCTTTCAGGTAGGGTATCCGCCGGAGTTTGCCGAACGGGCCCGGGTTAAGGTGGGTGAAGGAGTCACAGGGCTGGCGGCGCAATTGCGGCAGGCGGTGCTGGTGGATGATGTCACCAAAGACCCGCAATATATTCCGGCTGTGCCCAATGTGCGCTCGGAGTTAGCCGTTCCCCTCACCGTTAAGAATCGCGTGATCGGCGTGATTGATCTGGAGGCGCGGGGGCTAGGCTATTTCAACGAAGAACACAGGCGGCTGCTGACGCTTCTGGCTTCACGAATCGCCAGTGGAATCGAAAACGCGCAGCTCTACACGAGGACTACACGTCAGGCACGAATTCTGGTGCTGCTCAATGAAATTGCGCGGGAGTTGTCGTCGATTCTGAATCTCGATGAATTGTTGAGCCGGGTGGCGGAGCTGCTGCGGCGCCTGATCGACTACCAGATGTTCAGCATTCTGCTCTTGGATTCTTCCGGAGAAAAGCTGGAGCATCGTTTCTCGCTGCGCTTTCACGAAAATATTCACCTCAAGCGTGAGGTGCCTTTGGGACGCGGGCTGGTGGGACATGCGGCGCAGAGCAAAGAGGCGATCCTGGTGCCGGATGTGAGCAAAGATCCGCGCTACGTTGAGGGCAACCCGGAGACGCGCTCGGAGCTGGTGGTGCCGTTGATCTATAAAGATAGAGTCATCGGCGTGCTCGATCTGGAACATACGCGCCGCGGTTTTTTCACCGATGACCACCGGCGCACGATGATGACCCTGGCGGCGCAAGTTGCAATCGCCATCGAAAATGCGCGCCTGTACGAGGAGATAGCACGACAGGAGCGCCGCCTGGAGCGGGATTTGGCGCTGGCTCGGGAGTTGCAAATGCGCCTGCTCCCGCAGACGCTGCCCAAACAGGCTCATCTGGAAGTCGCAGCGAAGTTCGTTCCGGCGCGAGCGATCGGTGGCGATCTTTACGATTTCATTCCCTACTCACTTTCGCGGCTGGGAATTGCGATTGGCGATGTCAGTGGAAAAGGCGCTCCGGCCGCCATCTACGCGGCTCTGGTCAGCGGAATTCTGCGCTCGCACGCGCCCATTGAACCTGGCCCGGCCGAAATGCTCAAGGCTGTAAATATGTCGCTGGCGGAGCGGCGCATCGAGGCGCAATTCGTATCGCTCATCTACGCGCTGTGGGATGATGAACATCGCACCCTGCTGGTGTCTAATTCAGGATTGCCACGGCCGATCTACGTGCATGATGGGAAGAATCATGTGATTGAGGCCACGGGCTTGCCTCTGGGGCTTTTCGACGACGCCGATTATGATGAGTTTCGCTTCAAGATGAAGCCGGGAGATATGTTTGTATTTTTCAGCGACGGCATTCTCGACGCGCGCAATCGCAGGGGTGAATTGTTTGGGCGAGGGCGAGTTGAGACACTGATTGCGGAATGCGCCGGCCGTTCCGCAGACTGCGTGGTGGAGTCCCTTTTCAAAGCCGCAGCCGAACACTCCGCTGGGGTCGAAACTTTCGACGACCAGACTGTGCTGGCGATCAAGGTGAAGGATAGCGTGAAAGAGGGCGCGCCCGCTCCATCCAAGCGAAAATGAAGGGGCACAGCGAACTCACGCAATGGGAACGTCCGCCGGGATTTGCGTTCCACGAATCCCGAAGAAGCTCAGGCGGCGACAAAAATCTTATTCTGCACTGCGAAGATATTCCTCTTTCTCATCTGGCCGAGCGCTATGGAACGCCTCTCTACGTTTATTCGGTACGCGCGATACGCGAGCGGCTGATTGCTTTTGACAAGGCTTTTCGTGGTATCCCCCATACGATTTGCTACTCGGTGAAGGCGAATTCGAATGTAAACATTCTGCGGCTGCTGGCGCGCCAGGGATGCGGCTTTGATGTGGTTTCAGGCGGAGAACTGGAACGAGTGCTCATAGCCGACCGGCGCGCTGGCCGGAGAGTCGTATTCTCCGGTGTGGGAAAAACGCGCGACGAGATGACGGCGGCCTTGCGGGCGAAGATTCTGCTCTTCAATGTCGAGAGTGCATCCGAACTGCGCGAGCTGGCGGCTTGTGCCGCTCGACTGCACACCACGGCTCGCGTGGCGCTGCGGGTTAATCCGGACGTGGCGGCGGACACGCATCCGCACATTTCGACCGGCTTAAGAAAGCACAAATTTGGGGTGCCATTTTCTGCGGCACGCGAGCTTTACGATAAGGCTGCGGGTTCGAGCTATTTGAATGTCGCTGGAGTCAGCGTCCACATCGGCTCGCAGATTCGGGACGTGGCGCCGTTTGCAGAAGCGGTTTCGCGCGTCGCCGACCTGGTGCGCGATTTGCGCGCGGACGGACATGCAATCGAATACGTCGATGTAGGCGGGGGACTGGGCATAGCTTACCAGGAACTCGGAGGGGACTTCGCCAATTCCGTAGCGCGGTACGCGCGCGCGGTGACAACACCCTTGCGCGGTTTGAAAGTGCATTTGCTGCTGGAGCCGGGGCGGTCGATCGTGGGGCCGGCGGGCGCTTTGCTTACATCGGTGATTTTTCGAAAAGAAAATGATGGCAAGCGGTTTCTGATCGTGGATGCGGCGATGAATGATCTTATGCGGCCTGCGCTCTATGCGGCTTATCACGAGATCGTGCCGGTGATTCGCGCGGATCAATCGAGCGTAGCAAATAGGACGGAAACCGTGGATGTTGTGGGGCCCGTATGCGAGTCGGGAGATTTCTTTGCGAGGGATCGGGAGTTGCCCCGGGTGGAAGAGGCAGATTTGCTTGCGATTCTCGATGCTGGGGCTTATGGGATGGCGCTAGCCTCGAATTATAATACCCGCCCGCGCGCTGGGGAGGTTTTGGTTAGCGGTAAGTCCGTTAAGATGATTCGGCGCCGGGAGAGAATTCGGGAAATGTTGGCGTCGGAGTTGTAGCGGCTAAGACGCGGCGTATTTTGTCGATTTAGCGCCACGGTAGAACGGGTAAGAAACTTACTAACCGTCCCGCAGCGGCTAAAACCGCCAATGATCAGGCGTTTTGATCGCAGCGCTGAAAGCGCTGCGCCCAAAATGGGGTGTTAACTTGGTTGCTTATCTCTCTCCCCACTTGAGTTTGGTGCGAAGGACTTTGAAGAAGTCGGTTTCGTTACGGAAAAGGCAGACTTTGTGTTCTGACTTGCGGCAGCACACGCGGTCGCCATCTTGCAGATCGAGGCCGGGCTGGCCGTCCATGCTGAGATAGGCGAGTTCTTCGACGCTGCGCAGCACGAGTTCTACCACCGCAGAATCCGGAACTACCAGCGGACGGTGCGTAAGCATGTGAGGCGCAACCGGCGTGATCACGAAAGCACTCACCGTGGGCATAAGCACGGGACCACCGGCAGAGAGCGAATAGGCCGTCGAGCCCGTGGGTGTCGCCACAATCATGCCGTCGGCGCGGTAGCTGGAGACAAATATTTTGTCGACAAAAAGATCATAGTTATTCAGGCGCGCGAGGGCGGTTTTGTTTACGACTACATCATTGAAAGCCAGGTAGCTTCCCAGCAATTGCTCCCCGCGCAAAAGATCGCAATGCATCAGCGAACGTTGTTCCACCGGGGCGCGACCCTGGGCGATCTGATCAAGCATGGGGAAGAGCGAAGATAGCGGGACGTCGGTTAAGAAGCCGAGCGAGCCCAGGTTCACGCCGAGAAGCGGCACGTCGATGGCAGCAGTGGCACGGACGGCGGATAGAAAAGTGCCATCGCCTCCCAGCACGATTACGAGATCCAAAGGCTCCGACGCCATTTGCGCGCGAGGCATCTGCTGCTGGCCGTTGGAGTATTTGGCGGTCTCCGGGTCCACGATGACGCGGTAACCGTGCAGTTGCAGCCAGGCCAGGAGTTTGGGGACGGTTGCCGCAACCTCTTCCCGGGCCGTACGCGACATGATCGCCGCCACCTTCGTGGGTTGAGATGTAGATGAAGTTGCCATAACGATAGAAAGAGCGAAAGGGATGATTGTACAGAATTCGAATGGAAAAGCCCGAGCCTCCCGCTGGCTGTTGCAGGCAGAATGGCTTAAAAGAGAGCACGGAGAAGGAATTCGCGATTCCCTTCCGCGCCGAGAATCGGTGATTCGATTACATCTACGTTGTGGCAGTTAAGGTGGAGCAATGTATTCTTAACTTTCTCCACCGACGCAAATTGCGCGGACTCGTCGCGGACGATGCCACCTTTGCCCACAAATTCCCTTCCCGCCTCGAATTGGGGCTTGACTAGAACGATTATCTGCCGCCCCCGGCGCTCATTGTTAGACTCGGGAAACGCCGAGCCCACGACCGGCGGGAGAACCAAAGTCGCTGAAATAAACGACACGTCCATCGCGATCACATCTATGTTCCCGCCAATACTCTCTCGGGTCAGGTAACGGGCGTTAGTTTTTTCCAGAAGTTGAACTCGAGGATCCTGGCGCAGCTTGAAATCCATCTGTCCGTAGCCCGTATCGATGGCGATTACGCGGTCTGCACCCCGTTGCAGAAAGCAATCGGTGAAACCGCCGGTGGAGGCGCCCACGTCGAGGCAAAGTTTTCCTTGGACGTCGATCTGCCAATGTTCGAGAGCGCGCTCCAGCTTGAGCCCGCCGCGACTGACGTATTTCAGATCCTCGCTGAGCAGTCGTAGCGGCGCGTCGGCGAGAACTTGCGCGCCGGCTTTATCGATCTTCTGTTCGTTGACCAAGACTTTGCCAGCCAGAATTAGTGCTTGAGCGCGTTCGCGTGAAGCAGCGAGTCCGCGATCGACGAGTAATTTGTCGAGTCTGAGTTTCAAGATGGCCGTATCTGGAAAGTTGCGCTGAGACCCATCCCCGCGATCACGTTCGCCTGTACACCACGATGCTGCTCGCACTCAGTCCGGTGCAAAACGCTGAAGCATCTTTCTGTGCGCGAGTTACAAGGATACTGTGCTGCTTTTCCACAGAATTTTCCACGACGCTGTTGAAAACCTATCAGCAAATACTGGCGACACCTTAGAAAAAAGGCCGCCTTCTCCCCAGAAGGCGGCCACCTTTAATAGCGTCGAATTCAATCCTCACAGCCAAGTTACTGCAGTGGCACTATCCCGCAACTTCTTCCAACAGCTTTTGATCAATATCGAAATTGGAGTGCACGCTCTGCACGTCGTCCTGATCTTCCAGCGCCTCCATGAGACGGATCATGGTGTTGGCCGCCTGCCCTTCCAGCTTGATGTAGTTTTGCGGAATCATGGCCACGCTCGACGACGCCGGCTCAATGCCAGCTTTCTTCACGGCTTCGAGCACAACTTCAAATGCGGAGGGCTCGGTGAGGATCTCCCAATTCTCGCCGTCGTCGTTCAGGTCTTCGCCGCCGGCTTCGAGAACGATGTTCATCAAGTCGTCTTCTTTCGCGGCGCTCTTGGGAATAACGATGTCGCCTTTCTTGTGGAACATCCAGGAAACCGCGCCAGCCTCGGCCATATTGCCGCCGTTCTTGCCGAAGCAGTGGCGAATCTCGCTCACCGTACGGTTACGATTGTCGGTATTGATATCGAGTAGAATTGCAACGCCGCCCGGCCCGTAACCCTCAAGGGAAAACTCCTCGTAAGTGGCGCCGGGAAGCTCGCCGGTGCCGCGCTGAATGGCGCGCTTGATGTTATCGGCGGGCATGTTCTCGGCCTTGGCAGCAACAATGGCGCCGCGCAGGCGGGGGTTGGAATCGGGATCGCCGCCGCCGTTCTTGGCGGCAATACTGATTTCCTTGATGAGACGGGTAAAAATCTTGCCGCGCTTGGCGTCAAGCGCGCCTTTTTTGTGCTTGATTGTCGCCCACTTGGAATGGCCGGACATAGCTAGACCTCTTATTTATCCTTAATTGACGCGCGATCTTGGTTGATGCAGGATTCGCCCGAGGAAATCACAGGCTGCCTCGAACAAGATGCAGACGAAAAATTATAGCACGATGCTGAACCTCGCGAGCAGAGAGGGTTACCTCGGCAGTGTCCAGAATCGAACACCAATCTGGTTCTACACCGATATTGACATCTACGAAGAACTTCGCTGTTGACTGCGCGGGAGTGCGCCCCTAACATTCCAACGGGGAGTGCATGGCCGAGCGAGTCATAGGGCATTACCGGGTTCTCGAAAAGATTGGCTCAGGGGCCATGGGCGAGGTTTTCCGGGCGCGAGATGAACGGCTGGGTCGAGATGTCGCCCTCAAGTTGATTCGGCCGGCTTCTAACGAAAACCCCGATCACCTCCGGCGCTTCGAGTTGGAAGCGCGCGCGGCAGCCTCCCTGAATCATCCCAACATCGTCGCGATCTATGACGTCGGCTTCGACGATGGCTCCCCCTACATCGTTTGCGAACTGCTGGAGGGCGCAACGCTGCGCAAGCGACTGGAGGAGGGAGCGCTGCCGGTTCGCCTTGCCGCCGACTACGCGCTGCAGATTGTACGCGGGTTGATTGCGGCCCACCAGCGGCGCATTGTTCATCGCGATCTCAAGCCGGAAAATTTATTTGTCACCAGGGACGGCCGGGTCAAGATTCTCGACTTCGGAGTGGCCAAACTGCAATCGGCACCGGAAAACGGCGAGCGCTCGGTGGAGGAGTTGACTACGGTCACGAAGCTGGGCGCTGTGATCGGAACCGTCGCTTACATGTCGCCGGAACAACTGCGTGCCAAGTCGGTCGACCATCGCAGCGACATCTTCAGCGTGGGCGGGATTCTCTATGAAATGCTAACCGGCCGGCGAGCCTTTCAAGGCGATACCGAAGTGGACACGATTACCGCGGTGCTGCGCGAGGATATCCCCGAGATCAATTTCGAAAAAGCTGCGGTTCCGATCTCTTACCAACAGATCGTGCGCCATTGCCTGGAGAAGGAGCCGGAAAACCGTTTTCAATCGGCGCGCGATCTCGCGTTCGCTTTAGAAACTCTCACCGAGGAGAAAGCGGAACTGACGAGGCGTCGCGAGATTCCGCGTCCGCAGGCGAAGATTCTGCCGTGGGCCGTAGCAGGAATTCTGCTTCTGGCCATAGTTGCGCTGCTGGCCGCGCCGTTGCGGCAAAGCGCTCCGGCGCCATCCTATCGTCGACTCACTTTCGACCAAGGAACCATTTATTCCGCGCGCTTTGCCCCTGATTATCGCTCGATTGTTTATGGCGCGGCATGGAATGGTAAACCGCTGCAGCTGTTCTCCACGGTGGCGGATTCCCTTCTGGCCCAGCCCCTTAACCTGGGTGGTGACACTAACCTGCTTTCAATTTCTCGCAGCGGCGAACTGGCCGTGGCCCTGCATGGGTCTCACGTAGCGCATTTGCAAACCGAAGGTGGCATGCTTGCGCGCGCGCCGCTTGCCGGGGGTTCTCCGCGGGAGTTACTCAACGACGTGGCTTGGGCGGATTGGGATCCTAACGGCGAGCTGGCCGTGGCGCATCATACGGAGGGACGCGATCGAATTGAATATCCCATTGGTCATGTGCTCTATGAAAGCGACGGCTGGGTCAGCCACATTCGTTTTTCTCCTTACGGCGACAAAATTGCGTTCATGAATCATCCTGCGCCCTGGGATGATCGCGGCTGGGTTTGCGTGATCGACCTGGCAGGTCACATGAATGTGCTGACCCGGGAGTGGGAGTCGGCGCTCGGTGTGGCTTGGAGTCCGAATGGAAAAGAGATATGGTTCACCGCCGTTGAACAAGGAGGGGACCAAAAGCTACTTGCCGTCGATCTAAGCAAGAAGATTCGAACCGTCCTGAAGGTTCCGGGCGGCCTGACTTTGCAGGACATCGCACCGGACGGCCGCGTCCTGATCAGCACGGAGGCGGAAAACCTTGCCATGGTGACGGTGGCACGCGGCGGCAAACCGGTTGACCTTTCCTGGCACAACTGGAGTGTCCCCAAGGATATTTCTCCTGACGGTCAATCGATTTTGTTCGAGGACGCCAGTGAAGTTGCCGGAGCGCAGTATGCGGTTGCGATTCGCAAAATCGATGGCACTCTGCCCGTGCAATTGGGCGAGGGCAGCGCCGGGGGCCTTTCTCCAGACGGGAAATGGGCGATCTCGATCATTACAGGCGGTGCGGGCCGACTCATGCTATTGCCGATCGGCCCCGGTCAACCTCGAACCATTCCCACGCCCGGGCTCGAACTAAAGAACGGAGAGGCTCATTTTCTTGCGGACGGAAAGCGGATTGCGATCAATGCCAGCGAAGCGGGACACGGCGTCCGATGTTATTTAGTGGATGTAGAGGGAGGAAAAAAGCCCGTGCCGATAACGCCGGAAGGAATTCCCGGCAGATTAGTCTCACCGGACGGTCAATCGATTCTCGCCAAGGACCACGGTCTGGTTGGCGTGTATTCGGTGCAAGGGGGTACGCCCCACGTTATTCCACATTTGGAGGAGGGCTTTAGTCCGCTCCAGTGGGTGGACAATGGCTCGGCTTTGATTGGATTTGTTGCCGGCCAAATTCCTGCGGTGGTTTACAAAGTGAATTTGGCTACAGGCCAGAAAACTTTCATTCAAGAATTGCAACCCGAGACCACAACCGCAGTGGTCAGTATTGCCCCCGTGATCTCGAATCGCGATGGCTCGCGCTTTGCGTACAGCTACTATCAACTCTTTTCGGTTCTGTACTTGGCGTCTGGACTCCGCTAGACCCAGCTTGGAATATCAACCGGATTATTGCAGCGTGCCGGAGAAATGCTCAGGCACATAATGGAAGAAGATCGAGGTTGAGGTATGTCCGGGCGGTAACGGATCGCGATAATGTGGAACAGTGGTTCCGCGATAAATTAAGCCATCCCCGAGAGCCTGGTAGACGGCGACGGTGCCGTCGGGAGTGTCGAGCCGAATGGGCCACGAAGTCGCGAGGATCGGTTCGGGAGAGAAGTCCAGGCACAGAGTCACGCTAAACTCACATTGCGGCCGGTCGGTGTGCTTTTGCAAGGCCGCCCCACTCAAATAAGACGCCAGGTAAACATAGGAGGGCTTCACTGCTTCCCCCACGATGGCGGCGACCGTGTTCGCGAGTTGATGATGAAAGAAGCGTACGACGGGCTCGTTGTGGGCTGCGTATCGCCGCGAGCTTTGCTCGTCGCCCAAGTGGATTGCTCCGCGCCGAATCGCGTGGCGGTAATAGCGGCGCAAAGCGGCGATGTGAAAAGGGTGAAGCAGGTTGCGCAGGGGCGCGTAACCTTTTTCTCGAAACCGGGTTGAGGATTTCTGAACTATTTTTGACCACTGGGCAAGTCGCCGCTCAGTCTCGTTCTGGCGAATCAGAATCCCAGCATTTGTAAGTGTTCGGCGCGATATCGGAGAAATTGAGGAAGGTGCGGGTTCGCCGTCACGAAAATGCGCTAACAGCTCTTCCATCCGCGTTCCCAGCCAGAACGGTTGCAGGAGCCCCGTAGCTGAGTCGCGCACCCACGCGATGGGAAGCTGCAAATTAAAACCGGCCAGCAAATCTGTTTCGGATTCCAATTCTGCGGGCACCTGGCCGGGAGGCAACACGGAACATTGTTGGTTGAGGAATAGTGGCTGCTCGTCCCCAAACGAAGCCGGCAAGTCGAGGGCCGTCCGCGGAATCAAATGCACCGGCAACTCGTCGAGCAGGCAGTGGAATTGCTCACGGGGCAGCATCGCGGTCTGAGTCTGCCGCGGTCCCGCCCCGAGAAGGCTGCCGATCCATTCCAGCCAGGCTGCGTCTTTTACCAGTGAAGCCATCCGTTTAAGGTGAAGCGGCTATCCACAAAAGAACCCGAGGAACAAGAGACGGGTGTGATTTCGTGCATAACTGAGCACGGAAAAAACACAATCTGGTTTTGCTGCGGCACGATTGTTTGGTACGTGCCGGAAGGTTGAACGCCGTTGCGGCTTTGATCCTTGGCGCCCGGATCATACAGGCGCAACTCACCACCTTTAAAGGGACTCGGATCGCGATGGAAAAAATAAACGAAGGTGAGACGTCGGGTAGCAATCGTCTGTTGTGAGTCATCGCTGTGCAGGCCGAAAAAATCTCCATCATTGCTCGCCGTGATTTGAGCCTCGCAATGAGTGACCGGAAAGTCTTCCATGCCAAGCTGCTCCAACACCGTGGGCAGGACGCAGCGAATTCTCTCCAAAATTATTTGCTCGTGTTTGCCCAGGTCCATGAGCACCCGAGAGCGCCGGTGGCTGTAGTCGATTACTCCTGGATCTCCGCTCGCGGAGATCACCTCGCTGTTGTGAAACTCTTTCTCATGCTGCAGCGTGTAAGCCACGAGTTCTTCGACTTCCTGGGGAGCAAGAAACTCGTCCAGAACCAGATACGGTGAACCAACGGCTGTAGCCGCTTCCAACGTCGCCGTCCCTTCTCGTGATCTGGACTGCACCTCTCGTTGCGCCCCGACCGCTCGAAGATTTTGCGGCAGTTGAGAGGAACCGGGTGGCTGCGGGGAACTGCCGGGCTGTTGCGGCGCCGGCGACGAGGGCGGTGTACTGCTGGGGGGCTGCGGCGAGACGGGCGCACCTGGCGGCTGCGGAGAACGCAACTCCACCTTGGAGGAGACTGCGTTGTCCCCTCCCGCCTCACCCGAGATTCCCGAGCGAGCCAGAATCTGCTCGACGATGCTCCCGCCCAATAATGCGAAGGCGCGTTGCGCTACAGTTTCACCCACCGAGCGAGCAATTGCCGCGGTCACGGCCTCTTGCGTTTCCGGAGTATTTGCGGGGACCGTCTTGGCATTTTGCAGAAGACTCATCAGTAACTCCCGCTCGCGGGGGCTCAGGATGCGGTCATCCTGCATTAAGGTTTCAGAAAAAGCGTCTAGAATCGGCTTTGCTCTCATGGCACACACTCCTCCCTCATCTTGGTAGAACATTCTTAGTTCCTGTGGGGTTCGAAGAGGAAGTACTTCCGGCCAGACTGTAACAGGAAGCCGCCGATTTATCAAACGGAATTTTGGTAATAATATAGTTGACTGACTAAGTCAACTATATTATTACCGGAATTTTGCAAGGGCACGATCGTGTTTGCAGAGATATGTTTGCAGAGATCGTGACGCCCGTCTACCGGCTCGCCATTGCGCCTACCATGGAATGGAATATCTTCATGCCGTCGGTACAACCCAGTTCGGGTTCAGCTGAGCGTTCCGGGTGAGGCATCATGCCAACCACATTGCCCCCTGCGTTGCAGATGCCAGCGATATTATCCAGCGAACCGTTGGGATTGGCCGCCAGCGAGATCTCACCCGCGGGCGTGGCATAGCGAAAGACGATGCGATTGTCTCGCTGCAGCTCAGCCAGCGTTTGCGAATCGCAGAAGTAGTTCCCTTCCATGTGGCCAATGGGGATGGTCAGCACTTCGCCTTGCGCGCAGGCATTGGTGAATGGCGTGGAGGCGTTCTCCACCCGCACTTGCACTGGCTTGCAAACATATTTCAGGCCAGTGTTGCGCATGAGAGCGCCGGGCAAGAGGCCTGCTTCGCAGAGAATCTGAAAGCCATTGCAGATTCCCAACACTAGGCCACCACCGTCGGCAAACTTCCGCACCGACTCCATAACCGGAGAGAACTTCGCGATCGCGCCGGTGCGCAGGTAGTCGCCGAAGGCGAATCCACCGGGAACAATAACGGCGTCACAATCTTGCAGATCATGCGATTCATGCCACAGAAAAGTCACCGGCTGCCGGGCAACGTGCTGGATGGTCCAATAGGCATCGTGATCGCAGTTCGATCCCGGGAATATGATGACGCCAAATTTCATCGCCTGTCCTTGCGGTGGATTTGAGGTCAGTTTAGCAGATTGAGTGATCGGGCGATCGGGCCATTTTGCGATTAAAAAGCCAGGGCTGGATCAGAGTTTTCGATCACCCGATCACGAAATCGTCCGATGATGGGATTCTCAGTGGCTCGACGGCGCGGTCGATTGGTCGCTCGATTCCACCCTCGGCCGGATGCCTTTGGCCTTGACGATTGCCCAGTGCCATTCCTGATCAGGAAAAAGAGCAAAATTCAGAGCTGTACGAAAGATGGCAGTAGTGGACGGGGCGGCCGATCCTTTCACTCGCAGCAGCACAGTCGAATCGGGCTGCTTCTGCGACGGGTCCTGCGCGCGTTCGGCGGAGCCCGCTACAGCGGGAAGCATTCGCGCCTGGCCGTAGTAGGCGGCTCCATCGTAGGGGGTTGTGCTGGTAGCGCGGTTCACGATGGTGAGCCCTATCACCATCTCGCGCAACTCCCACTGCGTTCCGTTATGCATTGACACTTGCAGCGAATCGCCTTCGATGGTTGCGGGGCCATTCAGTTTGGCTATCTCGCTGCGTGGCAAATCGTCGAGGTCCAAGGGATCCGCGAGCAACGAACTGGTCTTTGCCGTGAAAGAAAAACTGCAACTTACGTCGGGCGAGGAGACGTGAAAATTCTTCGCTCCCTGATCGAGCGAGAACAACATCGACGATCCGGCAGCGCGGCGCTTATCGGCCTCGTCCATCACCTTGGAAAGATTGTCGTTATCAATCACCGATTCAGGAGCTGGCTCCGGCGTGATCGCTTTTTTTCGAAGATCGCGAGCAATATCACCCAAGGGAGTTTCGTTGGCGTCATCTTGGGCACAGGTGAGGGAGGGCAAGGCGAGTGCAAACATCGCCATGAGAAGCAGGGCAACCTTGAGACGGGCTGACGTAAACGAACTCACCGGCACTCGGAAAAGTTGGGGATTGCTGCCGCAGAGCGACAACAGGGATGCTCGCAGCCAGGATCGAAACCTGGAACAACGTGGCGCGCAGCGATCCTGAAACGATTGTAGTGAGAGCAGACGCGAAAGCGCAGATAACCGGCGGGAACCAAAGTACTAGGACTTCCGAAGCAGACTAGAAACTGAGCGCGCGCTGACGAAATGGAAGCGCAACGGGACGCGCGCTCAGACCCTAGCTCCGGACAGAAACTTCAACCCCAAGCTTCTACAGCAGACCTGAACAGCGTAATCGCGAAACCGGATCAACCACCGGCTGTCGTTTGAAAACCCAGCGTGCCACCGCAAATCCAAGAGCCGCGTAACAAAGATGCATGAGCTTCATCCGCACCCCCATCCCTCGAATTGCTATAACCTACAGGGGAGATCAGCATCACTATCGGCACGTTAGCAGTACAAGGTCGTGCGGACAAGGCCCGTCCGTGCCATCTTGCTGGCACTGAAGTAATAGCTCGACAGCTGGCAGTGACTCACTAGAGTTTGAGTGGACCCCACCCTCGCAAGAGCTCCGATGGGCGAAGGATCGGGAAGGGCACGACGTTCTGCCCTTCCCGATCCCTAGTTCTCTTTGTCCCCAATCTCCCTAGCGGGCGTCGCTATTTTCGGCTTCGGCTGCTCGCCCGGCGGGCGGGACCACGACCGTCGAAAGCGAACCCTCCGCTGTCAGCTTCTGGAACGCCGCTAGGTCGCGGCGCTGAAGGTCATCCCACTGGCTGAGCAACTCCCCGCTTTGCCGCTTGAGCTTTTCGAACTGACGTTGCTCGGCGTCGGTGGGAGCGGCGTCCGCGCTGCCCGTATCCATGGCAAGAAACGCCAACTTGGCGTCGATCTGCGGAGGATAGGCCAGCGAATCCTCGTTCGCGCTGATGGTGAGATTCACCAGCTGATTGCGCACCGCAACCAGCTTCTTCTCCAGATCGTCGGCCGAGGACGCGATATTTTTCGCGCTGGCGTTCTCCGGCAGGCGGCGTTTCAGTCCAGCCACTTGCGCGCGAACATCCTGAATCTGGTTCACCGCGTCGTAAACGTGGTTGAGCTCCTCGTGAATCTGCATGAGCATGTTGAATTGCTCCGCGAGATCGGCCTGGCTTACATTGACGCGCGGATCCAACTTCACCTCCAAAGGCATAACCTGACTTTCACTTCCTACGGTTAGCCGCACCTGATATTGACCTGGCACAGCCAGGGGACCTTTGGCACCATTGCCATATTCCCAAAGGTAATAACCTGGGACGCGGCGCGCCTCTTCGTAACGCAAATCCCATACGAAGCGATTTAATCCCGCCTCGGGTTTGATTTCTTTCTCCGGCTTCTTGTCGTCGGGATCTGCCGGCTCGTCGAGCAGTTGGGCCTCAGCGCTGGAATATTTGCGAATGGCTTTTCCCGAGGCGTCGAGGATTTCGATCTTGGTTTCCGTGCCCGCCTTCGGAGCGTCTTTCAGATAGAAATACAATACAGCCCCCGCCGGTGGATTCTGCCCCACTCTCTTCGAGGGATGGTGTTCGCTGCTTGTGCCTGCCTGCATGCGATACGCGGTCGCGGGAGTGTAAAGATAAACATCTTTCTTAGCAACTTCGTCACTAAACTGGCGCAGCGGCGTGACATCATCCAAAATCCAAAACGCGCGCCCGTGTGTCGCCACTACCAGATCATTGTTTTTGATAACGAGATCGTGTATCGGAGTCGTGGGCAAATTCAGTTTCAGCGAGCGCCAATCGGCGCCATCATTGAAAGAAACGAAGACGCCATTCTCCGTGGCCGCGTAGAGCAAGCCCCGTTTCTTGGGATCTTCGCGCACCGCGCGTACGAATGCGTTATCGGGGATGCCATTGGTCAGCTTCGTCCAAGTCTTGCCGTAGTCGCTGGTCTTGTAAATGAAAGGGCGCAGATCGTCGTTCTGATGGCGATCGACGGCGATGTAGGCGGTGCCGGCATCATGTGGAGAAGCTTCGACCTGGCTTATGCGGCTCCATTCCGGCATATCCTTGGGCGTAACGTTGGCCCAGTTTTTTCCGCCGTCGCGAGTAAGCTGGATCAAGCCATCGTCAGTGCCGACCCAGATTAAACCTTTCGTGATGGGCGACTCCGCCAGAGCAAAGATGGTGTCGTAGAATTCCGTGCCGGTTCCATCGAGAGTGATGTCGCCGCCGGAGGGCTGCTGCTTACTCTTGTCGTTCCGCGTTAGGTCTGGACTGATCGCCTCCCAATGCACGCCGCCGTCCGTAGTTTTGAAGAGGCGCTCGCCGCCGTGATAGAGCGTGTTGGGATCGTGCGGGGAAATCATGACCGGAGCGGTCCACTGAAAGCGATGCTCCAGGTTCGCCGCGCCGCGCGCGTCTGACATTTCGGGTTGCTCGGTGATCGCTTTCACCTGCCCGATATGTTTGTCGAAGCGCGTAATGTTGCCCTGATAATCGGCGGCGTAAACGATATTCGGATCCGGCGGGTAAGGTGCGATATAGCCGGCCTCGCCTCCACCCACGTCATACCAATCGCTGCGATCGATACTGCCATCGTCGCTGCGGCTGAGGATGGCGACCGTACCGCTATCCTGCTGCGAACCGTAAACGCGGTAAGGCGTGGCGGTGTCGGTGATGACGTGGTAGAACTGCGCGGTCGGCTGGTTGTCCTGGCGAGTCCAACTCTTGCCGCCATCGAGAGTGACGGTGACGCCGCCGTCGTTCGAGGCAATCATGCGCCGTGTATCCTTGGGATCGATCCAGAGGCCGTGGTTGTCGCCGTGTGGAACTTTCACCTTATTGAAGAGATGGCCGCCATCCGTCGACTTGAAGGTTTCTACGTCCATCACGTAGACGATGTTTTCATTTTGCGGGTCGGCGACGATGTGCATGTAATACCAAGGGCGCTCCCACAGGCTGTGGCTAGGGTTGACGAAGTCCCAAGTCTCGCCGCCGTCGTCGGAGCGATACAAGCCGCCGTCGGGATTCCGCGCCTCGATCAGGGCATAGATGCGATCGGAGTTGGCCGCTACTGCAACGCCGATGCGTCCGAAGGGACCTTTCGGCAGACCATGTTCCTCGATCCGTTTCCAAGTAGTGCCACCATCGCCTGAGCGGTAGAGGCCGCTGCCCGGGCCGCCGTCGGACAAGCTCCACGAAGTGCGTCGTGCCTGCCACAGTGCGGCAAAAATAATATTGGGATTGTGGGGATCGAAAGCTACGTCGATGCCTCCGGTGTTCTCGTCTTTGTAGAGAACTTTCTCCCAGGTCTTGCCGCCGTCGGTGGTGCGGAAAATTCCGCGTTCAGTGTTCGGTCCATAAGGATGGCCGAGCGCGGCCACGAAAACGATATCGGGATTATTGGGATTGATAATGACCTTGCCGATGGCGCGGGTGTCGTGCAGGCCGATGTTTTTCCAGGTCTTGCCGCCGTCGAGCGATTTGTAGACACCATCTCCTTGCGCGATGTTGCCGCGGATGCAGGCTTCGCCGGTGCCGACGTAAATCGTGTTGTGATCGGAGTTCGCCACCGCCAGGCTGCCAATGTCACCACTTCCCTGCTTGTCGAAAATCGGCGACCAGGTCATGGCGCCGTCGGTCGACTTCCAGACTCCTCCGCCGGTAGCGCCGAAGTAATAAGTTGTGGGATCACCCGGAATTCCGGCCGCAGTCAACGAGCGGCCGCCGCGAAAAGGACCGATAAGACGATATTCCATGCCCTTAAACGGTTTTTCTTCCGGCTTGTCGGATTCTTTTTCCTTGGCCGTCGAAGTTTGATCCGATGCGTTCTCGGTCGGCTGCGCAGGCTGAGGCTGAACCGCTTTCGATTGCCGCTCGGGCTTGGTCTGCGCAAATGCAGGGCTCTGCACACAGCCTATGAATACCAAAATGAAGAATGGCAACCACAAAGTTGGAGAACCCGCAGCCAGGCTCACATGAAATTTCGCTTTACCGGTCATATTCGAATTGCCCCCAATAGAAAGACGTACCGCGCAGTAAATCGTGAACACGTTGATGACTGAAAA
The DNA here is from genome assembly GCA_963781635.1 of uncultured Acidobacteriaceae bacterium. GTDB lineage: Bacteria > Acidobacteriota > Terriglobia > Terriglobales > Acidobacteriaceae > Sulfotelmatobacter. The sequence goes on along the minus strand of CAWAFZ010000008.1, from coordinate 648,903 downwards.
TTGATGACTCTTTTGGAAACATCGTCCCAGCCGGTGGGCTGGAACTCATCTCTTTTCGAGCATCTTCCGGGCCGCCTGGATTTCTTTCTGTTTGGCGGCATCGACCTTGGGAAAAGAAAGATTAAGCTCCTCCAAAGCCTCCACAATGACCGCCGAAACCACCAGGTGAGTGAACCATTTATTATCCGCCGGAACCACGAACCACGGCGCATGTTTCGACGCGGTATGGCGGATCATGTCTTCGTAGGCTTTCTGATAATCGTCCCAGAATTCGCGCTCGTGAACGTCCGCCTCAGAGAACTTCCAATTCTTCATGGGTTCGTCCAGCCGAGCCAGAAAGCGCTTCTTCTGCTCTTTCTTCGAAAGATGCAGAAAAAACTTTCGGATCACAGTGCCGTTCCGCGCCATGTGCCGTTCGAAGGAATGAATGTCTTCAAAGCGCTCCTGCCAGATATCTTTGGTCACCAGCGACGGAGGAAGCTTTTCGTTCTTAAGCACTTTGGAATGCACCCGAACCACCAACACCTCTTCATAATAAGACCGGTTGAAAATGCCGATGTGCCCGCGCTCCGGCAGATGTTCGGTCGTGCGCCACAGAAAGTCATGCTGCAGTTCGGTATCTGATGGCGTTTTGAAGGAGTACACCTGGCAGCCCTCGGGATTAACTCCCGACATTACATGCTTGATCGTGCCGTCCTTGCCGGCGGCATCCATCGCCTGGAAGATCAAGAGGAGCGCCCAGCGGTCTTGCGCGTAGAGCTTGGCCTGCAGATCTTCGGTGCGCGCGATGTATTTCTGCAGATGTTCCTTAGCTTCTTCTTCCTCGTGCAAATGGCCGGTGTCGGCGGGATCGATATCCTTGAGGCGGAAGTGCTTGCCGTCTTCGATGCGGTAGGCGTTCGCCTGTTTGGCAGTTTTCATTCGTGCTTTGATCTTAACCCTTAAGAAGTTTACACCGATCCCATGAAGAGCGCGGACTGACGGGAATCAGAGTGGTGGTCTCATCGCAGACCGAGTTTCGCCCGAATCTCCGCTACGATGTCCGCGGGAGACTGGCCGACATCCACGACGAGGGCGTCCTTGGGTTCTTCCAGCGCTTCCAATTGGCTGGCGAGCATTCGCTCCGTCATGAAATGGCCGGTGCGGGCATGCAGTCGCTCGTACAACAGTTGCGGACTTCCCTTCAAGTATACGAGCTTTATTTCAGGCGAAACGCGCAATTCCTCGCGATACGCTTGCTTCAAAGCCGAACAAGCCAAGACGGCGTTCTTCCCTGTCGCAATCCAGTGGGCACACATGGAGCGCAGCGTGGCCAGCCAGGGCGCGCGGTCGGCATCGGTTAACGGAATCCCGTTGCGCATTTTTTCGACGTTGGATGCCGAATGAAAGTCGTCGGCGTCGGCGAAGTGCCATTCCAGTTGCGAAGCCAGCAACTGTCCGACAGTAGTTTTTCCTGACCCCGAAACTCCCATCAACAAGATGACCACAATCCCTCGCGCGGCTTTGTTCTATGATGCATTGCGCCTCCGGAGCCGCCGGGCGAGTAGAACCCCCACAGTGCTTTCGGACCTGCGGATTTTAAATCCGATCCTCCGGTCTGCCAACTAACCGCCATAGCTTAACCCGTGCGGCGCAGTCGATATAGTCCTGTGCGGCCCTGCGACGAGGCGTTGGTCAGAGAACGGGCAGGGCCAATGCCCCGGCTAAAGTCAATGCGTGTAATGGACCCATTAGATCAACTGTGGGACATCGCAGAAATTCGCTACAATTACTCCACAAAAGAAAACATGGGCCAGCCAGCGGGAAAATACGGCAGACTTCTCAGCGACCTTCACTCGCACTTAACCCAGTATGGCGAGCGCCATTGGACTCTTGTTCTCCAACAATGGATAGCGGATTTGGAGCAACTGGAACGTGTGCAAACGCCGATCTCCGGGTATGCGGCACATCTGTCGAGAACCAAAAATTCTTTCGGTGGGATGGGAAGCCTCAATGACGTTGCGATCACTCCTCAAGGTGGATACAGCATTTCAACTCGACAAAGTCGCGGAGTGAATACGAAGCTGCGCAAATTGATCACCGACCTCTACAGCGAAACATCGCGCCTACTGAGCAATCTAGAGCCACCGAAGGTCTTCGGGCGCTGACCGTTGACGTATCGCCATGACACTCATTGAAGCTCGATGAGTGTAATTGTTAACACCAGTCACGCGGGGGCAAATCAAAATAGCGCAGAAGATCGCCCCGGAACTCCGCCAAGGGCTCTACTTCGGATTCTGTATTGCTGCCAAATACCCCTTCAGAACATCTGAACCTTCTGAATCCGGTGCAAGTTCTAGATATTTGCGAAGATGAGAAGCCGCATCAGTTGAGTTGTGCTTTGCTTCGTAAATCTGAGCAAGTAGGAACTGGACCATCGGCTCGGCGTAATTCCTGTCGATCTCTTCGGCTCTGAGTGCCCTCTTTTCTGCTTCGAGCAACTGGTTCAGATTGAAATAGGCGATCGCACTGAAAAAATAAGCATAGGGGTCATGCAGCGGGTCAAGTTCGAGTGCCCGGGTTGTGTGGCGCAACACCTCATCCCATCTTTCCTCCCGTCCGGCGATTTCAGCCAAGCAGAGATGTGACGGCAAGTAATTGGGATCGGCCTCTGATGCCTGGGAACAGGCCCTACGGGCTTGGTCTGGATGTTGCTGCGCTTCCAGGATTTGGCCGAGCATGACCCATCCCGCAATATATTTAGGATAAAGCTGGACAGCCTTGCGCAGATGCTGCTCCGACGCACCAAGGCGATGGCTCTTCAGAGCCAAACAGGCAGCGCTGTACTCCTTCTGCACCTTAGGAGGAAGTCCCAAGCCGTCGACGCTCGTAAGACCAGCAAGTCCGGGAAAGGGCTGCATGGAACACAGCTTTTGAACGCCGCCACTCTTCGTTGACAGCCCTTCGTCCGCAACAACACGGTCATCGGGGAACCTCGGCAAGGTCGCGGTTTGGGTCGTGTTCAGCGCCGGGCAACCATGGCAAGAGGCCGATTCTTGCGCTGCCGCGAACACGGTGCAAAACAGGAATATCAATATGGCGCCAAGCCCTACGCAATTCAAGTTCAGGATTACTCCCAACCGAGAGTTGTACTGTGTGTGATGACTGGTTTCCATGGCACACCCCGATCTCAAGCGATGGAAATAATTTTGTACCTGTGGCGGGCAATTACACAAGCACGTTAATCGTTGGCCACAAATCGTCATTACACTTATTGGCCGGACCGGGTTGGATAGTGCCGGGAGGCGAATTGAATCCCCACAGTCATTTCGGACCTGCAGATTTCTAAGTTCCGCAGCGGGTTCTGAACCGGTAGGAAACTTCTCTGCTCTACTATGTTTCTCGACCCCTCAGTACTAAAACTCATTTTCATCTCGCGCCTGAAAGGCCGGCGACCGTCATGTCACACGTGACTGTGATCATCCACACCGACAAAAGGCTTATTCGCTGCTCTCCTCTAGGATAGGTGGAACTTACTCTGCCCGTTTAGCGGATGTGCGCGGAGGCTCAGCCATGACGGTGCAATACTTTTACTGCACGCAGTGTCATAAGAAAGCTTCTCTCTTCCAGAAGCTATTCAATACCCTGTACGAATTTTCCAAGGCCAACCCAAAGAACTGCCCCGCCTGCGGCGGAACGCGCGAGTTACATCTGTCCCTCGATTTTCAACTGGGCATCGGCGATGGGGATTTCAAGGTGGTAAATGCGTTCCTTCCGGAGAAGCTGGAGTCGTGGCTGGGCGAGGAGGAAGAGGAAGTTACTTTCTATCCTTTCCTTGTCGTGCTTGAAGGTGCCGCAAGCAAGCAATTTAACTGGATGCCTTACTGGCACGTCCTAGGAAAGGACGCTCGCTTTGGGCAGCATGCGCTTTGCCTAGATCGCGCGCAATTCGAGAGTCTGGTGGCGCAGGCTCAGGGACGGTTGCGCAAAGAACCCCGCACCGAAGAAGTTGTGTGCCAATAGGCTGGCGCTAAGAGTGGGATTCGAACCCAGAACGATCTACTCTAAGGCTTTCGACTGCGAGACTCACTGTGAGACTCATCTCTGAGGCAGCGCGATCAGGCTGCTTGTTTCGGAATCGTCACGCTCTGCTGCAGAGTGAAATCCAGTAAGGTCTCGCTCGGGATCTTCACTTCGTCTCCCTTCGTGATTATTTCCGAGCCAGCCCCCACTCCTGCCCCCGTTCCTGCCCCGATGGCCGCACCTTTCCCGCCGCCCGCAAGCGCACCAATGATGCTCCCAAGGGCGGCTCCCCCAACAGTTCTTTTCGCCGTACTCTCGCCCTTAGACTTGCCTGAGACCTCGTATTCTCCAGTCACTAGCGGCACAGTCTGGCCATGGACGACGATTCCCGTCAGCTCGAGTTTTATTTCGGATCGTCCAGTGAAAGTTCCGGTCTCTTTGGACTCTTCCAGCCGGCCATAAACATCCGCGCCCTTCGGAACCACCATATTGCCATCTACCCACAGAGGCTCTTCGAGCGAAGCCTGAAAGCGATAGCCGACTTGATTCTTGGTGGAGTCAATGGAATCGATAGTTCGAACCGAAATCCGTGTACCCGCGGGAATGGTGACCGACGAAGATTTTGCGACTTCATTATTTTCGATGGACGAAGGCACACTCGGCCGCTTCGAGGGAAGCGCGGGTGAGGCGCCCTCCGCTTCGGACTCGAATCGCAACCAACGGATATCGCCGACATCATAGCTCTGCATTGACGACCCTACCTGAAAGCTGATGCTGGTCTCGGTCCCACCGACGAATTTACCCTTGATCAGACTTCCGTTCTTCAATTCCAAAGAGTCCGCGCTGGCCGTTATCGCAGTTATCGCTACCACGCACAGAGCAACAATCGCTCCGCAAATCTTCTTCGTGTTCATTACAAGTTCTCCTGTGCATTCGTTGGCCGACCGCGTGCGATCGGGTAGTTGTCAGGTTCTCTCTTCATCGGAGTCGGAGTGTCTATCTGCCCCGTGCCGGAGGAAAGTCCTTCAGCAGTTTTTGCGCTCCCTTATTGAGCCTTTCCTGGTTTTTCTCCTGTTTTTTGCTGGGTTCAATCGCATGTTGGGCAGCACCTATCCAAACGAGCTTCTTTACGGCGGGGTCATACATACCAACGACGAAAGTCCCGATGTAACTGCTTGACGTGCTGGCCGAAAACGTACCGAAGCTCCCACCCGCCGGACCCCAGCCCCAGCCACCCCAGCCGCCCAAGTTGTCCCCGAAGCCGTTTATCTGCTTCTCCTGATCGATCGCGAGCTGGTAGCCAAGGAGTAAATCGGCTTTACTGCCGTCCTCCACCTTGGTCAAGCCCTTGGCCGCCATTTGTGAATCGATTGCCTGCTTGACCTGGGCATCCAAGATCTGGTCGGGATGGCCACCTACCGCGGGCACGCCTTTTACATCGTTGACCCACGCATAGGTGTGGTATTTTGAAAAATCAGTTCCTGGCATGTAGTTGGTTCTCACGTCCTGCGCGTATGTCACGGAGCACGCCACGAGCGCCAGGACCAATGCAGGACCAAACTTTGCCATCGCTGCAAAAACAATTGCCTTTGTAAATTTCACCGCAGTCTCCTTAATTTTTCGTGTTTTTGTACCGCGTCCTCTCTTACGCTTTCTGTGGTATTGGACAGGGCTTTACGTTCCAAATTTCGGTGGCGTATTCGGCGATCGTGCGGTCGCTCGAGAACTTGCCCGAACCTGCCACATTCAAAATGGCCTTGCGCGCCCACTCGTCAGGATTGGCATATAGTGCGCAGAGCCGCTCGTCTGCCTCGAGGTATGACTTCAGGTCCGCCAAGTGCATGTAATGGTCGCCGCGGGTCAGTAACATGTCCCGCAAAGGCTCGAAGACGTCAGGCTCATATCGGCTGAAGTAATCCGAGAAGATCAAGTCCAGCGCCTGACGGGTCTCGGGCTCGTGTTCATAGTGCCAATGCGGGTTGTACCATCCGCGACTGCCGATCACCTGGTCCGCGGTCAGACCGAAAAGAAAGAAGTTTTCTTCCCCGGCCTCGGCGGCCATCTCGATAGTCGCGCCGTCGCGTGTGCCGATCGTCAATGCGCCGTTCATCATGAATTTCATGTTGCTTGTGCCGCTGGCTTCGTAGCCTGCCGTCGAGATCTGGTTCGAAACGTCACTGGCGGGGATGAGATGCTCCGCAAGCGAAACGCAGTACTCGGGCAGGAATATCACTTTCAGCCGTCCGCGTACTGCGGGGTCGCTGTCGATGGTTTCAGCCAGGTTGTTAATGAATTTGATAATCACCTTGGCGAGCCAATATGCAGGCGCAGCCTTGCCTGCGAAAAGGAACGTCCGTGGCTGCATCTCGAGCCCGGGGTCTTGCCGAAGCCGGTTGTAGAGCACTACGATCCGGAGTGCATTCAGGAACTGACGTTTGTACTCGTGGATGCGTTTGACCTGGCAGTCGAAGATAGACTCCGGATCAACGATCTGGCCTGTCGACCAGCGGAGCCAATCGCAGAATTGTTGCTTGGCATCACGCTTGGCCTTGCGGAAGTCATCGCGGAAGCCACCGTCCTCGGTAAATGCTCTAAGCTTACTTAATTCGCTTAAATCACCGATCCAGCCATCTCCAATGGCATCAGCGATGAGTCCGGAAAGCCCAGGATTGCATAGTTGCAACCAGCGCCGGGGCGTGACTCCATTCGTCTTATTGTTGAAACGCTCGGGAAAGATTTCCGCCAGGTCTTTGAGTGTGGTCTCACGCAGAAGCTTGGAGTGAATCTCTGCCACCCCGTTGGTGCTGTGAGAACCTACGGCCGCCAGATTGGCCATGCGAACCTTCTTGTCAGGGCCATCCTCGACGATGCTCACGCGCTCAATCCGATTTGTATCGCCTGGGAACCGCCCGCGAACATCGCCCAGAAAGCGGCGATTGATCTCATAGATGATCTCGAGTTGCCTGGGCAACATCTCTTCAAACCACTTGACGGGCCACTTTTCGAGGGCTTCGGGCAACAACGTGTGATTGGTGTACGCGAGCGTGTTCTGTGTAATACGCCAAGCCTCATCCCATCCGAGTTGCACCTGGTCCACCAGAATTCGCATGAGTTCTGGAACTGACAGAGCCGGGTGCGTGTCATTCATCTGAATTGCAACTTTGTCGGCAAATAAGCTCCAATCCGAGTTGGAACGTTGAAAGCGGCGCACAGCGTCCGCCAGTGAGCAGGCCACCAGGAAGTACTCCTGCATCAGGCGCAGCGCCTGTCCCATCACTCTGGAATCGTCGGGATAAAGGACCCGGGTCAGGGTCTCGGCCGAGAGGGTCTGAGTGAATGCTTCTACGAAATCACCGTGAGAGAACTCTTCAAAGTTGAAGAAGTCCGGCGCGGCCGCGGCCCAGAGGCGCAGTGTGTTGATCGTGGAACCGCCATATCCGATCACAGGACGGTCGAATGGGATGCCGATCAGAGTCGACGGACGGCCAGGCACGGGGCGTAGGCTGCCACCGCTCAGCTCGAATGAGCAGCCCAGGCTGACTTCCACCTTCTCGTTCGGGCGAGCGATCTCCCAGGGGTCGGGAGAACGGAGCCAGTTGTCCGGCATTTCCCGCTGCCATCCATTCTGGATGGATTGTCTGAATATGCCGTATTCATATCGCAGTCCATGCCCCATGGCCGGTAGCTGCAGCGTCGCAGCGGATTCAATGAAGCATGCGGCCAAACGTCCAAGGCCGCCGTTGCCGAGTCCCGCATCGGGCTCCTGTTCCAAAATCTCGAGGAGATTGAGTTTCTTTTCCTCGATGACCTTGCCCGCCACCGGATCGAGCAAGAGATTCACAGCGTTGTTTGCGAGGGAGCGGCCGATGAGAAACTCCATCGAGAGATAGTAGAGCCGCTTAGGATTTTGTTGTTCATACGTCTTCTCGGTTAACAGCCATCGCTGAGATAGAACGTCGCGGACCGAACGGGCAATGGCCTCGAACCGGTCTCGCGCGGTCGCCTCTGCAACATCCACACCGCTGTCAAACAGCAGATGCCGCTCATAAAGGGCTTCATCCGTTCCAGAAAAGTGCACGGGGCCACATCCGTAGCGGGTCGCGAGTTTCCGAACGTCGGGCAACGAGACTCGTTTCACGGCATCGTTAGTATTCATGCTCGACTCCTTCAATGGTTCTCGAGGGCTGGCGTAGCCCGGGTTCCTTGGGATTAGCTGCTGTCATGCGCACAACTCGAACTTCACCTGTTGAGCGACGCCGGCGGATTAGCTTGCGAGCGGCGTAAATTCCGAGTGCGGCCACTAGGACACTCGTGAACCACGTTCCGGCTCTGCCGACATAGGCAGCTGCGCGGTCCAGGTCATGGCTGAAGACATAGCCTAGTCCGGCATACGCAGTTGACCAGAGGCTGGCTCCAACCGTTTCAAACGTGAGGAAGCGAAGACGAGCCGTGCCGGAGGTTCCGGCCAGCGGAGGCACAACCGCGTCGAGGCCGGGGACGAACTTGTCCAGCACTAGCAACTGAGCCCCATGGCGGGCAAACATCTTTTTGGATCTGCGGTCGGCCGCTTCCGGATCTGGCGCAAAACGATGAATGAAGTGCAAGACTCTTTCGCCCCATGCCCGACCTGCCTCGTACCACATCCAGTCGGCCAGAACACAGCCGCTGACAGCCAGACCCAGCGCGGTAACGACGCCCAATTTGCCTGACGCTGCGAGCGCCCCAGCCGCAAGTAGAAACCAAGGCGCCGGTACCGGCAAACCTAGCTGGCGCGCGAAGACAGCGGCGAACAGAATAGGATAGCCATGCCTCACAATAAACTGGACGGTAGCAGTCATTTCTTGTCGTAGGGCCACTTCCAACCGCTAATCTCAGCACTGTCGATTCCGCACTCGTAAGCATGACGCCGGCATGCGATCTGGCGATCGCGGAATTCTTCTTTGGCGTGCCCGCCGATCCGCTGCAGTTTCGGGATGCGGTCAATCGCGTCGATCGCGAGACTGAACCGGTCCGTCTGGTTGTTGATTGCCAACTCCATCGGCGTGTTGATGTTGCCCTTCTCCTTGTAGCCGCGCACATGCAGGTTGTGATGGTTCGTGCGGCGATAGGCGAGACGGTGAATCAGCCAGGGATAGCCATGGAAGTTAAAGATGATGGGCTTGTCGGTCGTAAAGAGAGAATCGAAATCTTCATCCGTCAAGCCGTGTGGATGTTCGTCGTGAGGTTGCAGCTTGAACAAGTCAACCACGTTAATGAATCGGATTTTCAAGTCAGGGAATCGTTCCCGGAGCAGTGCCGTCGCGGCCAATGCTTCATAGGTGGGGATATCGCCCGCAGCAGCAAAAACAACATCGGGTTCTTGGCCTTCATCATTGCTGGCCCAATTCCAGATACCGATGCCTTTTGTGCAGTGGGTAATCGCGGCATCAATGTCGAGGTACTGCAGATGCTTTTGTTTGTCCGAGACAATGACGTTGATGTAGTTTTCCGAGCGCAGGCAATGATCGGCTACGGACAACAGACAATTGGCATCCGGTGGGAGATAGATGCGGGTTACCGCGGCACTCTTGTTGAGCACTACATCCAGGAACCCAGGATCCTGGTGCGTGAAGCCATTGTGATCCTGACGCCACACGGTTGAGGTAATAAGAAGGTTCAGCGATGCGATCTTGCGGCGCCAGGATAAATGATTGCAGATCGACAACCATTTGGCATGCTGATTGAACATCGAGTCGATCACGTGCACAAAAGCTTCATAAGAGGATAGAAAGCCGTTGCGACCGGTAAGCAAGTAGCCCTCGAGCATGCCCTCCATCGTGTGCTCGCTCAACATTTCGACAACCCGTCCCTCCGAAGACAGTTCTGTTCCGTCGCTGTCTTCGGGGAAGCGTTCCGCGATCCAGAATTTCTTCGAAGCCTGGTAAATTGCGTCCAGCTTGTTGGAAGTGTTCTCGTCGGGTGCGAACACCCGAAAGCTGTTCATGTTCCATTTCATGATGTCCCGCAGAAACACACCTAGCGGCGGCACATTCTCTACTTCAATGTTTCCTGGGCGGTCGATCTTGATGGCGTAGTCGCGAAAGTCAGGTAAGCGCAGCGCTTTCCTGAGCTCTGCATTCGCGTGCGGACTGGCGCTCATGCGGCGCTGGCCTTTCGGCGCAAATGCGGCGATCGCCGGGCGCACTCTCCCGCATTCGTCGAAGAACTCTTCCGGCTTGAACGATCGCATCCAGGTCTCGAGAAGGCGCAGATGTTCTGGGTTACTCTTGACGTCGGTCAGCGGAACCTGATGCGAACGCCAGAAGGCTTCAATGTGATGGCCATCTACCAGGGCCGGTGCGCTCCATCCCTTCGGCGAGCGTAATACCACCATCGGCCAGCGCGGTCGCGTGGCAACACCGCTCTTCCTGCATTCCTGCTGATGGTCTTTGATTGCGCCTACGCAATGCTCAAGTGTGGCCGCCATCGCCTGATGCATGCTGCCGGGATCGGATCCCTCCACGAAGTAGGGATCCCAGCCATATCCGCGTAACAAGTCTTCCAGTTCTTCGTGAGTGATCCGTGCCAGCAAGGTCGGGTTGTTGATCTTGTATCCGTTAAGGTGAAGTATGGGTAACACCGCGCCATCGCGGATTGGATTCAGAAATTTGCTGATGTGCCATGAGGTCGCCAGCGGGCCCGTTTCGGCTTCGCCGTCACCCACCACAGCCGCCACGATCAGCTCGGGATTGTCAAACGCGGCTCCGCAAGCGTGGGAGAGGACATATCCCAATTCGCCTCCTTCATGAATCGAGCCCGGCGTTTCTGGAGTACAGTGACTGCCAATGCCGCCCGGAAACGAAAACTGTTTGAAGAATTCTCGAAGGCCTTTTTCGTCCGTACTCTTTTCAGGGTAGATTTCGCTATAGGTGCCTTCCAGATAGATAGGAGCTAGAACTCCCGGAGCGCCGTGCCCTGGGCCGGCGAGAAAAATCATCTCGAGGTCGTCTCTCTTTATAAGACGACTCAGATGGGTGTAGATGAAGGCGAGCCCTGGGCTTGAGCCCCAATGGCCGAGCAGCCGGCTCTTGATATGTTCTGGTTTTAAAGGCTCCCGTAAGAGAGGATTCGCCTGAAGGTAGATCATTCCTAGAGCCAGGTATTTACACGCGCGCCAAAAAGCATCGACTCTATTCAGCTCATCGATGCTTAGCGGTGCACCTGTAACGGTTGATCGTGCAATCCCCTGGGTGCTCAGTGGTCCGGCTAGTTCTTCAATTCCTGTTAGCGAGGTCATTTTCCATTCCTTACTTGTCTTTGTGCTCTTCCGACACTTTGGGGTTCAGGAAGCGTCCGCCTTCGTCGTGGTTAACCCTCATCCAAAAACTGATTGCACGCTTCCCTCAGTTAACCGCTTGAAAGCACCAGCGTTGCTCCCCGCTTCTACGTTGCAGCTCGCGTTGAATTTGTTCGATTTCCGCCGCATCGTTGGCAGTGATTGCGAAGTCATCGCCGAGGATTATGTACAGCATGTCAATGAGTGTGTCAGTGGGGATGTTTATAAGTTCTCCCAGCATTGGCCTACTCTCCTGGAGCATTGCAGATCGCCCTTCGTGTTTGCACTTCGGCTGCCAGATGTGGCCAGTTGTAAGTGGATGAAAATGCCTGTCTACCAATTGGATTGGAAGCTCCCGACCACAGACATCGAATGACCTGCCAAGGGCACTGACCGAGTTTGGGCAGCAAGCCGAAGCTAGTCGAGACGCTGGCCTGCACTGAGAGTGGCCATAAATCAATCTGCGATTGGTTCATTACGGCTTTTCCGCGTGCGTCTGCTGAATCTGAATGGTGGGGATCCGATCGGCTTTCGTCGTATCCACCGAGACGATTTCAAAATTCCCGTTCGAGTCGCGAGCTCGAATGGTTACGGTGGACTGTTCTCCCGAAGGTCCGGGGACCATCCTGCCGTCGACCAATACGGACACGCGGAGACCAGCGCTGGGATCGCCCGGATTGGTCTGTTCGACTTTTTGTTCGGTCGCACGCTCACCAGTGGAACTCGAGCTCTCGGTACTGGTTTTGCGTTCAACGAGGTGTAGGGCGCCATCCTGCGTCGCACCCGGGACATCGATGGAATAAGTCTCCGCGACGCTGCGCTTTTCTCCCGACGTGCCATCGGACTCATGGCGCACCGCACGAGAGATTTGAATCAGCTTTCCCTCCGCATCGGGCCGGAATACCTTCTCCTCGATATTGCTGCCTTTGGCAGCTTGCGTTGTAGTATCTTGCCGTATTTCACTCAGCTGCCATTTTCCGTTAATGTCTGGAAGCCACGTGGTTTTCTCAGTTTCCACCGTATCGTTCGCGGCTCGCTTGCGGAGTTCGCGCGTCTTGAAAGCTGGAGCTAGACCGCCGTTGATGTTTGTGAGCATCACCGTCGTGTTCGTTTCTTCCAGATCCTTACTGATCTTTTTCGTCTCCACGATTTCGCGTTGTACTTCTTGAAGCCGTCCATTGAGATCGGGGTTGTAGGTCACGCGCACTATATTCGTGTCATCGCCCGGCAGGATGTGTTTCACCTCTTCCGTTACTTGCACCAGGGCTTTCGTCCCATTTACATCCCGATCGAACGTGCGCATCGTGGTTTTCACTGTGGAATCATCGACGGTCAGGGTTTCCCTCTCGATGTCCTGATAAGGGTCGAAATGTCCATCGGTCCCGCGGATCTCGACTGATCGCTTGTCCAGCGTTTGGTTGCCATTCTGGCTATGGCTTTCGATGATGCGAACGGGAATACGTTCAGGCATTAGATCGTCGCTCTTCAAGTCCGTCGTGGCTGTCCACGACTTGGTTGACTCTTCCGGTGTTTGGGAATCCGATGTCTGTGCAAATACGCTCGGACAAAAACAATATGCGCCGATCATGACGCATAAACAGCCGAAAGCAATAACACTTAAAGCACGACAGCCGTCGTCGGATGGAAGAACCGCCGCAGATCGTACACAAGCATTCGAGGCCGGCATGCTCATCCCTCAACCACCCATCGCATTTGGGTCCGGTGATTTCCTTTTGTGTCGTCGACCACGGTCCAGTTCATATGTAGAGGATTAAATTCGGCCTCATGTTTCTCCTGAACTGGAAAGCAGATTTCACGGCAGACGACTTGCTCGAGTGACGCGCTGGTCGGCGCTGTCTGCACCGTTAGCATGGGAGAGCACATGGCCTTCCTCCTATCTCGAAACTGCCTCTTCACGAGGCTTTGCCTAACAGGTGATCGCAATCTGGTCTCCAGATTGGTTCCATAGCAAGCCGTTTTTCAGCAATGACATAAGAATTCCGATTTTTTCTGGAGCTGCCCGTATTGAGGCATGGACCGTAAGCGGGCAGGCGATGTGGCCCAAGACTTGGTCACATCCTCGAGGTGTTGGGAACTTAGGTCGATCGCGGACTGGCAAACAAACTGCAATATTTCTGGCGTGTATCAGGATGAGGTGCTTGTGTTCAAGATCACGCAAAACACGATTAATGGCTTCACTCTCGCAGAAATCCTACTCATGGCGGCTATGAATGAGATAGAAACCAAGCGAAAGGCTTCGGCCACGGGGACAATTCCGAAGGAATTATCTAGGAGTTGGCGATGATCGTCGGCGAGGAGCCTGCAGTGAAGAAGACGTAGTTGTCGATGATTTCCTGCTTAGAGAGCCCGCGAGCTTCCAATTCACGCAGATACTGAATCAGGTTTCCGACCGTGAAGTAGGTGGGGTTGCACTGACCAGGATTTCCGAGCTCCGGCCTAGGCTCTCATCCTTACGGAGATTGATCCGCTTCCTGTGAAACTCGACGGGAGATTTGTCGTACATAAGATCTGCTCCCTTCATTCATTGGCAGGCTGTCCGGCTCTCGACCTTAAGCCTGGCAAGCTCATCATCCTCCAACATCATAAGCACGTGGGAGAGTTTTTCCAAGCCGGTTGCAAGCTCATCACCCCACTCGTCAGCGAGAAACACCGCTAGCGATGGCTGCAAGCCGCACGCCTTGGTCGTGAAGTTTAGGACGTCCACCGTCTCGTGCGTAAAATCCATCACCAGGGCATCAAAGCACTGTCTCTGCATCAATGCGAGTGCATCCGTGTTCTTGGTCGTAGTTACCACATTGTGGCCTCGCTCGCGCATTATGTCGACGCATTTGCCAGAGATAGGTTCCGGATTGAGATAGAGAATTGTCGTACGATCGCCTCCTCGAGAATTTGCTATGGAATCGCGTTTCAAATTCAGAGCCGTCGGAGGGGCGAGCGATGCGTGTGGGCTTTTGGCGCTTTGGGGAAGAGCCCCAGCCAGCGCGCATCGCAATTACCGCCCCATGTCACCGCTTCCGACAGGCCGGCATAAACCCTTAGCAGTGGCCTCTCTTCGCGCTCTCGCGCGTTCTTCTATTAGTTTGGCGGAGCGGACGATGCACCGACGTTGCCGCGGTTACGACAGAACCCAAGTACATCTATTTCCGCCCCACATTCGACACAAATCAGTTCAAGGCAACAGCTCTAAACAGAAGTCTCCTCCGCAAGCGATGTGCGAACAATCCTTCTCCATGGAATGTCGCGCCCACATCTCGCAAGCCGGCGAGCAAGCGCTCACCAGCACGATCGACGAAGGTTAGACCACCGAGATCCACGTCCAGAGCAGTTCCTGGTGATGTTAGGAATCTGAAGTTCTCTGCGCACGAACCTACGAGTCGCCCAATTAGCCTCACGGTAATCCGCTGGTCGTGACGAATTATCGAGAGCATCAGCACATTCTTCTTTACCGCAAATTCATTGCCAGACTGAGCGCCGCCAGTCGTCGAAAACAAAAAGGGTTAGCGGAATCTGTGCAAGCGATTCAAAAATCCATGCCCGCATACGGACATTCGACCGAATGTGGGCGCATTCGAACTGCAGTAGAGGAGGCGGTGAACATTTCCAGAATCTGACAGCTCAAGACAGAAGCGGGTCGGAACCATTTGGGAATGCCGTTGCTTCGGTAGGCACCATCTGACGTTGGCGCGACTTCGACATCACTGTCAGGCATATTGCGCCGATCGCGGCCCAAAATAGAATCCGCACCCGCCGACAGAGCGCGATCGTTAATCCTGCTCCTGCCGAAATGTGGATGAGTCGGGCAACAATCATGTTCCCGCCCTCAAAGGTTCCTACATTTCCGGGATTGAGTGTGCCGGCGACATTGATCAGCTTCGTCAGCGCTTCCACAACGAGGGCAACCATCAGGCTCTTTCGTGTGCCCATGAAGAATAGAAGAACGTAAACCTCTAAAATCGCCGTGGCATGACTGGCGAGATTGAGGACTAAGCTTCCCCAAAATACGCCTGGCGCTTTATGGAAAAAATCGAAGAGATTGTTTTCAGCCGCTTCGATCACAGGCTGCTTCCCATCCAGCCAAGTCTTGATCCAGCCGAGCCGCCCGATTGCCCGTGCCACTCCGGAGAACACCGGCCAACGGCTTTCCGATGGCCACTCCGCACGCAGTAAGCAAAACCGCGGATCCTAAGGCAAAGAGGAGCGCGTATACCCTCCAGCTGTGGGATAGCGATAGCAAGAGCACCGCAGCAATCATTCCTGCGAAGCTTACGATGGCCGAGGTCAAGATATAGAGTCCGCGATCCAGCGTTACTGACGAGATACTGTTGGCCATGGGAACGTCCGAGCCCAGCAACGAGACTCGGGCGGCCTCTCCAAGGACTTGCCCGGGAAGTCCGAGAATCGCGATGGCCTCAGATATCAGCCGAAGGCCGAGTGTGCGTGCAAAGGAGACATTCCGGATGTCGCATTGAAATGTGAGCCGCCATGACCAGGTTTTGATGAGATGCGAGAGTCCACCAAGAAGAAGCACCAGACCAAAGCCCCACCACCCAATGGTCTTGATTTCCTGGAGAACCGTGGCCGTACCTGTCCGAAGTACGAGCCAGACCAGCAGAACCATGCCCATGACAGGGACTAAGTAACGAAGAGGCTGTCGCGTTTTCACCTGTTGCCTCTGCACGTTGTCCTTTACTCGGGAAGATCACCTTAGAAATCGAACGCACTTGCCATCACGAATAATGCATTGGCAATGCCGACAACTTCCTTTGGCCGGCTTGCAAAGCGTTCGACTCTTCGACTTTAGTGCTTACCTTTGCTTGTGAACTTGCTCAAGATAAACTCCTGGGCCAAACCGCAGGACAACATGCAGACCCATGCTAGTCCCGAAATTTCTGAATATAAGCCCAGTACCGCGATTCGAACTTGGGTAGTAGGTGTTCGAAATTGAAGCTGAAATCAAACTGCCACCCCACTGAGAATAATTTGGCTGCGATTTCCCGTTGTCTCCCTTACAGACAAATGGAGCTAAGATGGCGTGCCAAGCCCGCGACCCTTTTGTTCCGGAGCCCTGATAGAAATAGCGAGGGTCCTGATGTAGGAGCGAAGGCAGAATAGCGTTGCCAAACAAGGCTTCACTCGCCCCGCTGGCGACGTCAGCACCGAAGCGCTCGCCATATCCTTGAGCACCTAGGCGATAATCGGGTGTATGGGCGGCCTGTTCGACTCCGGCCCATGCAGCCTCGCAGGCGAAGAAAGTCGGGTGGGTGAGACTTTTGTAGGCCAGGTGGAACTTCATGCTCGTGGTAAGAGGCTCGGGGTGAGGTTCGTAAGTCACATAAATATTAGGTATAAAACCGCAGAACGCGCTGCTGCTCTTCCGCTTTGAGCTGCTGGGCAGCAACCTCCTTCGCCGAATAACTCACGGTAACTGCCCGCTGCACGGCCAGAATACGGAGTTTGACCTCGGGAAGAGTCTTATCCTGGCCGGGTTCGACTGCGACGGACGAACTCCAGTCTGCAAATCCTTCAGCGGTGACGGTGATCTGATAGGCGACTCCCGCCGGGGCCTGGTCGAATGCAAAGGTTCCATCGTCCTTTGTGACAGCTGTGAGACGATCGCCAGCCGGCCCTTGAAGAACTACTGTGGCACCGGGAATCGGATCGTCGGTGCGTATCCACCACCGTACCGAGGATACTTCCTGTTTTTGTACTTGCCGCTTCAAAAGACTGCGCCGACATGGGTACTACAAGCGATCACTCCACCCAGGACGATCAGCACCAACATGTGTGCTCGTTTCAGGAGCGATCGCCAAATGCTGTTAGATGAGACATGTGTGTTGTTTTGCATCGTCGATTCCTAACTCGCGGAAAGGTTGAAGTTAATTGTGATCCGGGAGTCCACTTCAACCGGTTCTCCGTCTATCATGTACGGCTTGTAACGCCATTGCTTCACCGCATCGATCGCGGCTTGCGCGAGGATTGGTAAACCGCTCTCGACTCGCACGTCCTTCACGGTGCCATCCTTGCCGATCACGGCCATCAGCACCACTGTTCCTTCAACCCGCGCCCGACCAGCCTCCGGCGGATACTGCGGCGGAACGTCGTGGATCAGGTTCGCCTCCGCTACCCGGGAGGCGATACGCATTCTCTTAACCGGCGTCGGCTCGGGCGATTTCGCAAGGACTGGCACGCTTGCGCGCGCTATTCAGCATTCCGGTAAACACTCCCCCGGGAACTCCGCCGACCATTCCACCGGGCACTCCCCCGACCACTCCGCCAGTTGTGCCGACCGGCGGTGGCGGCGCTTCTTGCGTCTTATGCACTGGGGCGGTAATGCCCGTGCTTGTCGGGCGTGTATGTGGACGCGGGCTTCGGCGCTTGAAACTTCGCGGGATTGCCACCCGCGGCCGGTGGCGGCTGCAGATACAACATCGTCAGCGTTTCCCTCTTGGGGAGTGGATCCGTGTGAAGCAGCGGAACGACAATTGACGCCAGCAGGAGGACCGACAGGAAGGCCAACGATCCAATTGCCGCCCAGGGATTTCGCGGTCGCGATTCGATTACATAAAAAATGTCACCGACTTCGTTTCCTTGCTGGTTGGAACGAACGGGAAGCTCTTTTTCCTCTTCCGCAGGAAATGCTGGAAACCGCGAATCGATTCGCGCCCCGGCCTCTGAATAGTCGGGTATGCAATGCGATGGACTAAGTCCGTAGGATGGTCAAAAGTGCCATTTACATTGATCCCTTTCCGGGCAGCATCGCTCTCCCCTGTCGTGAATTACCACGCGGATCAGGTCAGAACGTAGGTACCCGGTCTTGCCATAACGCATTTGGTAAAAGCATTTTGGGGACCAAGTGCAACTCCTTATAGGCGAGGTAGATGGACCACTGAATTCGAATTGCATGTGCCCACATGAGGGCAGCTGCCTTCAAAAGGTCATAACCAGATGCAGGTTTGGGCACGGACTGATACGCAACTTCGTTGTGTCGTGTGTCGAAGTCGAAACATCAAAGGTCGACAGCCGTGGACCAGATCCCTTGCACCCTCGAACGGTGCGCTATTTCTGCTTTGATTACGGTGCTCTCAGCTGTGTTCAGGAAAGAGGAATGGACGTCGGCGCACTCTTTGCGGGTTCTGTTCCCCGGGATCGCTGAAGGATCCACCATCTGCGGGACCAACGTGAGATTGCGCGAACGCCCGGCGGGGTACTTTATGCTAAGGTGTGATAGCCAAGACTTGACCTTGCAGGCCATCCTGTCGAATGGGTCACTACTGTCAGGCAGACCCTTAGGCGGATGTTCAGCGCAATGGCCGCTGAGAGGGCGAAGAAATGGCGCAGCTTGTGCTAGGGCCTGGTTACGAACAGTTGACCAGCATCCGCCTGCAACGGATGCCTTCACTCCTAGGTCAGGATACGGCTGGAGCCGGGCAAAACATGGAAACCAGGCTGGCTGAGACGACAAGCATGTTCTTCGGGCAGTCCTATGGCTGGCCGTTGGCCCCTTTGGGAACGTGCGACGTGATCCGCTTCAGAACGAATTCCCCGATCAGATTCCTCACCGCGCCCTCGCCAATGCCCGCCAAACCATTGAAAACGACTAGCGAAGCTCCGCGATCGGAAGAGGGATAGTAAAGATTCGAAATGGCTGCCGCGGAGAATTTGCCGAGCACGCTCGAGTAATTTGGCTTCCACCGCCCATCATCACCTCTTGCAATCACGGCCGCAGATATCGCGTACAGCGCGCGCGACCGGATACCGCCCTTCCCCTTGTAGAAGTAGCGCGGGTCTTGATGAAAGATCGAAGGGTAAACAGCTCTGCCCAGCAGGGTGCCAGAGACGTTATTCGCCAACGCAGCGCCGTATCGCTTTCCATACCCTTCTATTCCGCCACCATACTCCGGGAAGGCGTTGTTATATTGCTGCACACCTGCGATTCCCGCCACGGTCAAGAACGAAACCGGATCGATGAGTGAACGAATGCTTAATTGAAATTTCTGTTTCGCTTGCATTGGCGGCGCATTCCAGTCATATGTGCTGTAAAAATTGGGAATGACGCCACCGATGCGCTGCTGTACCGCGATCTGCACCTGCTCCTCAGCCACTTCCTCCTTGCTTCCTGCAGTCACGGTCACACTGGTGGTCCCACCAGCAACCGAGAGAGTTACCGCTGGCACAATACGGGCCTCGCCGGCATGCAAGGGAATCTGGGTCGAGGTGAAAGTGTTCATCCCCGCCGCCGTCACTGTGAGCTTGTAAACATCCGGCGGTAGGCCTGTGAACGCGAACTGCCCGTTGCTGCCAGACTCCACGGTCTGTATGGCAGCACCCGCTCGGCCCGCCAGTGTCACGCGCGCACCTTGCAGGACGTCCCGATTCGTATCGAGCACCGTCCCGGATAGACTCCCGGTGCCAGTCAGGCGCGAGTCATTTGCTCCAGATTGAGTGGTATCCTGTGCCGGTTGGGGTGCATCCGAGAGAGCGCCGTCCTGAGTGGTCGAGCTGAAACCCTCTTGCGCGAGCGCGGTCGAGCGCGTCAAGCTGGAAAAGATCAATAAGATGGAACTAGCGACCAGGAACAGCTTCGACCATCGCGCAGCATTACACAATCTAAAACTCCTCGGCTACTGTAGCTGCTAGTGCTTCGCTAGGCGGCGAGGCCACTGTTCCGCCCCCAGCCTGCGTGATCTGGTAATCGCGATATTCAATGCTTAGAACCGCCGTGCCGAAGACACGTACCTTGGTTTCGCTCTCGTTCGATTCCGGCAACCAGAAGTCACCGATTTTCTGGTAGCTGCGCTTGAAGTCAGTTTTGACGGTCCACCAGGAAGGGTTGACAGCTGGCTCGCCCTCGACTCGAGTTATCGCGAAGTCTTTTGCATTCACCCAAATTCGGCCCCGAAACAGAAACTTGTTCTTGCTTCGCGGCTGGGCATCGAGCACGTAGAATTCGTCCGTATCGGTCTTCTGGTAATCAGACACTTGAAATGTATAGTTCTCGGGCGTGATGGCGGAACGCTGCTGATTCTCATCCCGCATCGACTCCTGTTCCGCCTCCAGGAGTTTCTTGAACACACGGTCTCGCACCGTGCCAGAGCCGCTCTGCTGACACGATCGTGAACTCTTTTTTATTGGGTGCCTGGTAGTCAGTGCGTACGACCATGTCGGCCTTCTTATGTGACAGACAGTGGCACTCCAGGTGATAGCTGCGAACACTGGAATAGCTTTCGAGTGCTTTGGCACGCACTTCGTTCATCGCTACGACACGTCCCATCACTTCATCAGCGCTCAGAGGTGCAGACACATTTGCCTGCTGTGCAACTGCTGGGACGCCGATAATCAACAAAGCGAATGCGCGCACAAACCAGCGCCCATCAGATTTCCTCGCGTGGTAAAGCGGAGTCATTGTAAGAGTCTCCTGGTGAGATCTGAGAATCCAAACCTGCTCGTGCTTGTCGGTGCGGTTTCTTGAGCATCGTTCTCGAACCGAGGTGGTGCGCCCCGCAACTGACTCAGAGTCGAATTGTTCCTGGTCATTTTTTGGTTGCGGTACGGAGGGGTCGAAAAGATAGATGGTGCTCGCGAAAACCGGTCCCACACGGACGTCGCTGTGAGACATGCCAGAGCTTTCCAGAACATCGAAGTAGCGCTGCGTCTCAAAAAAACGGCGAGATGGCTCGAGAATGACCAGATCTCCGTTCCGCGGCGCATAATGGGCGTCGTACAGCGGCACAATCTGAATGTCGGTGCGCCCGCAGGTCTTGAGGTAATAGGCCATGCTCATTGGTCTTGCGGTCGCCACCCTCGTCGCGACGGGGGCGAACGGACACACCTGCTGCGCCACCTCACGTGTGTCGAACTCTGACACCTCATCGGGCGCAAAATAGCGTGTGACGTTCCGTGTGCCTCCGCCGATTGAATTCAGGTAGAAGGAGTAGTACGGTGCCCAAGCTTGTAGCTCAGCAAGGGGCCATCCAATCAAAATGACTGCGGCCGTTCCCACGAAGGCCGGTGACCAGGCTTTTCCTTTCACGCGTTTCCAAATCTCTTGCACCGCATATCCGCCGGCCAGGTAAACAAAAGGGAGCATCGGAAGTGAATAGCGAATCCACTTTGCTCCACTCAGAGATAGCCCAACGAACTGAACCATTCCGAACGACAGGAAAAAGCACGACGCGAGTGTCCGGCGATCTCGCAAGAGCAGCGCGCTGCCAACTATGACGGCCACCAGGATTGGAATTGGTGTCTTTACCAGCACCAGCCAGACATAGTAGAACCACGGAACTCCGGCAAGCAGGCGCCCGGGAAAATTCATGTACAGTGTACCGTCGAAATCATAGCCGCTGTGCCGCACGCCATCATGATGAAGCCAATGCAGGATCGCGGTGAAGTTGGCCGGAGAAAGAACCACCGGGTTCACCAGAATGAAGGTAACGAAGAGTACGAGGAAGAATCGTTTGTAGCTGAATCGCGATGGCTCTACCGTAAGTCCCATTTTGCCCGCAAGAAACCAGGCCATCGCGTTGAGACCAAGAAGGTGAAGAATGTACTGCGAGGCCAAAGCCAGACCAAAACCGATGGCACTCAGGTCGTACCATCGCCGCGCACTCTGGTCCGCATCTGCCTGTTGGGCGCGACAGTAGAAGTAACAGGCCAGCAAGGTGAAAAAAGTGAGCGGCGTTTCCTCCTTCGTGAGCCGATTCAGCGCGACTGGCAGTGGCGCAACCGCCCAGAAGAAACTCGCTGCAAAAGATCCCACGAGCCCCATCATTCGGCGGCACAAAAGAAAAAGGACTGCGGCGGCGGCAGCGCCGAACAGCACGTTGGGCATACGAAGCCAGCCCTCCGGTTTCAGCGAAGGCCAGCCATGCACCGCGGCGACCCGGCTCCAGCGTTCCCCCGCTGTCAGGCTCGCCCAAGCAAGCACTTTTGGCAACATCGGATGCTCGCTATTGACCCCGACAAAGTGTCCGTGTCGATACTCTTGAACGGCCGCCCATTTCGCCGACTCGTCCTCCGACAGACTGTTGAAGTCGACCCGGTAGAGGCGAACTGCGAATGCCAGGATCGTCAGCAGGAGTACGATCGCCGAGCTCCCGGTACCGCCCAAGGCAACGATATTGGACCTCACTCAGCACATTTGCTCCCGCTTACGGCGCGAACGCGATTGGATGATTCCGTTCTCGACTGGATTGAGCTTTCGCAACGATGTCGCTCAGCCTGGCATGGATTCCCAGTTCAGCTAACGCCTGTTCGATCGCAAGCACAGTGACTCTCGAATCCAGTCTCTCGCGAGAAACCGGGCCAGCAGAGGTCCCGATTGAGTCAGCTCTTTTCGTGTTCCGCGCACCTCGTCGTGTGCTCACGAATTCACCTCCGATGTGGTCGCAGCTTTCCGATTGGCGTGCTGATCGAGCACCTCAGAGACAGCGTAAGGCCTACGCTCAGATCGATTGAAGTACTGCCACACCTGCAACTCACCCAGGAGTCCGAGCGCTATTAGCTGGAGCCCTACCAATATCAGAACGGCCGCAAAGACCAGCAATAACCCGTGTTGCTGCAGAACATCGATTCCCGTAAAGACTTTCCAGATCAGGAGCCAGAGTGCGATGGCGGAGCCCAAACCCATGTTGATCGCGCCCAGCCGGCCAAAGAAGTGGAGCGGGCGCGACATGTAGCGCAGAAGAAATCGGATCGTCATGAGATCGAAAAATACCCGGAACGTACGAGAAATGTTGTAGTGCGATTCGCCGTGCTTCCGATGGTTGTTTTGAATGGGTATTTCACAGATCGAGGCTCCGTAGGCCGAAGCCAGAGCCGGAATGAAACGGTGCATTTCGCCATAGAGCGGCAATTGTCGCAGCAGGTCGCCCCGGTACGCCTTGAACGTTGTCCCAAAATCGTGAATGTTGACGCCGCTGAGCTTGGCCATCAGCCAATTGGCACAGCGGGAAGGGATCTTTCGGAGCAGCAAATTGTCGATGCGGTGGCTGCGCCACCCGCTCACGATGTCGTACCCCTCTTCGATCTTTTCCAGGAAGGCAGGGATCTCGGCCGGATCATGCTGAAGGTCACCATCCATGGCAATCACATATTCGCCGCGTGCTGTGCGCAAATCCAGCAGCCAGCGCTCCGGTCTGGCCGAAGTTCCGGCGCAGCCGGACCACAGTCACACGAGGGTCGATCAGCGCGACTTCCTTCAGCAGTTTGTAGGTGAGGTCGGTGCTGCCATCATCCACAAAGACGAACTGGTATTGCGGCCAAGCGCTTCCATAACGGCCGTGCAGGCGGCCGTACAGTTCAATCAACGTTGGCTTCTTCGTTATGAAACGGAACAACAATAGAAATCGCTCGCGGCTTCCTTGATATCAGGCATGCTGGGCCGTCCTTCTGAAGGCGCGATCGTTCGCATTGAGCCATTCCCAATCCTGCTCGTTCAGCAACAATTCGGACTTGCGGCCCAGTTCGTTGAGCAGAGCGCATAGCCAGTTTGCAAACTCACAATCCTGGTCGCAGACCCTCAATACGCTTTGTCCATCGCGCTGGATCGCGGGGACGCCATTGACTACTTTTGTGGCGTACATATCGGCTCCTTTGTTCCTAGTTGTCTCTCATGCCGCGGTAGCTCTGCCGGAATTGCCGCTCGAAGCAGTTCAGCCATCGTGCATCGCAGCCTGGTTAAAGCATTTCGCTCACCAAAGACGTAGCACGGCAACTCACTGAATTGGCGGAGCATGGACGAGCAGCGGGCCGGAGATCGGTGCCCTCATTGCGGCAGTGCCCTTGAAAGGTCATGACAGTCCGCGGGCAGAATGCGGTATTGCATCAAGAAACAAGGGTTAGGGAGATGAGCGAAGTGGTTCGTGGCCTGCAGTACACACGGTTGAGTTGACTTCCGTATTAAAGGAGCTGGACTTGTTCCTCGAGCCAATCCATCTATCGGAGAGCGAACAATTCGACGCTGGCAAGAGATCACGCGATCAAAGTACGCGTCATCACAAAGGAGAGTTTATGGCGATCCTCCTGGCTATCCTTGATTTCTTTTTTGGGTGTCACCATGTTCACCTCAGCCGTGTGTTCACGCTGCAAGGCGAGACCTACCGGGTGTGCTGTGACTGCGGTGCGAAGTTCGCATATTCGCTTGAGACTATGTCGATTGAGCACCGCCTGCCACTCAACCCTGTCTTGACCCGGCTTCGAATTGCCTGAGATGAAAAGGAGCATGAGCCAGGGAATGTATACAGCTCGATAAGCGCATCTGAGGACAACCAGTAATGGATTCAAACGCAAATTCAAGAGCAGTTCGGGTCAGCGGAGAAGTAATCGCACTTCATTGTTGGGCCTGCGGAACTGCCCACTGCGTGAACCTTGAGTCATGCAATGCCGAGGAACTAGCCCACATGGTCTGCAGCAATACCAGTTGCCGTATGAGTATGTTTCTGGTCAATGAACTCCTAGTCGACGACCGAACCAGGAGAACAATGAACAGCGAACTAGCCGACCATCTCAATGTTCTTTCGAGGTTCTGGAAATGAAAACCAACAAGCGGACGAGCGAGTTTTTGATGGTTCTAGCTTTAGTCAATGTCCTGGCATTTATATATCCGATCAATCTTCTGCTTCGCGCCAAAGGGGTGGATGAGAACTTCTTCGCGACTTGTGTATTCATCTCCTCTGTATTTCTGTTGATGGTGGTAAATGCGCTCAGTATCGTGGCCGCGGACCCGTTTGGCACCGGTAAACACTGATCGGAACGGCCAAGAATTTCGTCGGCGAGAAAGGTCTTTCGGTTGAGTCAGTCTGCAGCAGCAGGATCGAACTGACGAACTCCTTGCGGCGAATCGCGGCCCCTTATGCCGGGCATAGCGACGTGCGCTGTGGGCGCTCAACTTGCCCAAGATAAGGACGGCATTTCCCGGTCTGCACAAATTGTACTTGCGGATCAGTTCTAATTTGGCGGTTACGATGCACATATTTCAAAATTACAAGCAGAGTGAGACAACTAAAAAAACACGACGCGTGTGCCAGTCATGTATTTTGCTGGCAGCCATCACCGGCATCCTAGTTGCGTCGCCCGCTTTGATGTTAGGACAAGTAGGGCAGGCCGCCGAACTTCAAGAAGGGACAATTATGGGTACGGTGACCGATGTAAACCACGACACCGTTCCTGATGCCACGGTCGTTCTTGAAGGTCCAACGGCTAGCGACCGCCAAAATGTCGCCTCCAATGACAATGGATATTTCGAATTCCACAATGTGAAACCAAGAACCCAATATCAAGTCAACATCAGCGCAAAAGGATTTGAGGATTGGCATTCGTCTGCTTTCATCCTTGAGCCCCGCCAGTTTAAAATCCTGGCGGAGATTGAGCTTCGGATTGAGGCGGAGCGCACCACGATCAACGTCACCTACGATCCCGTACAGGAGGCAAGCCAGCAGGTCAAGATCGAAGAACAGCAGAAGGTTCTGGGCTTTATCCCAAATTACTACGTGGTCTATGATCGCGCTCCCGCGCCCCTCACGGCAAAACTGAAATTCGATCTCGCTTTCAAAACATTGGTCAACCCAGTCACCATTGCCGGCGTTGCGTTTTATTCAGGAATGCAGCAGGCCGGTGACACGCCCAATTACGGTCAGGGCATGAAAGGCTACAGTAAGAGGTTTGGCGCAAACGCGGCCGGCGGGTTCAGTGACATCCTGATCGGCGGGGCCATCCTGCCATCGCTCTTGCATCAGGATCCCCGTTACTTTTACCAGGGAAACGGTACAACTGGTTCCAGAATTCGTCACGCCGCAGCCCACCCCTTCGTCTGCATGGGTGACAATGGCAGGTGGCAGCCCAACTATTCCAGCATGGGAGGCGATTTGGGGTCCTCTGCCCTCGCGTACACGTGGTATCCCAAATCAGATCGCGGAATGGGGATGGTGTTCACCAACTTTGCGATCAATACGGGTGAACGAGTCGTCGCTAGTCTCGCGCAAGAGTTTCTCTTACGCAGATTCACCCATACTCGCGGAATAGAAGTGAATGCCATGTCGGTGGCGCACTAAGGGTCTGTTGCGGCATTCCTGCCAGACTGGAGCTTTAACCAACCTCGATCGGCCTTACCCGCACCTCGCCTGCCCGCATGCGGACAATGACCGCATTGAGGCAAATCGGCCGAATTGATCCGTGCAACCAGGCAATTCCCATCAACCAGATAGCGGCTGCAGCATTGGCATACAACTTGCGTTGCGAATGGGACAGGGAGAGCAGGACAAGGCGTTCTGAGGATAAGCAATGTTTCGCGCAGAAATTCTCTGGTTGGCGAATGGTCCGACCCTGAAGATGGAAGGCAGGCTTGTCGGTGAATGGGCCGAGCAGGCCACGCATCTAGTCACTACCGACCTGGTGCCGAAGGGGTTGATCGTCGACCTCACCGAGGTCAGCTATGTCGATTCAGCCGGCGAGCGTTTGCTGAGTTGGTTGGGTAGTGTCGGTGCGGTATTTGCCGCCAGCGGTGTCTACGCGCCTGCCGTATGCGAACGGCTGGGTCTATCGCCTGTGCGCAGGATGCCTGCGCACAGGCATGAAAATAATGACCGAAGTCCTCAATTACACATTCCCATGCAGGTTGATGCTGGTCCAGGGCAGCAACAGAAAGAGGAGGAATGATGTCCTGGTTTCATGCGAGCACAACGGCTGTGGATACTCGCAATCATGCATCAGCATTTGAAATCGTGGCCTGCTTCCGGGATCAAGGAAATCTTCTGGACAAGCTCGCGTTCCTGATCACTGCCGACGAAGCAATGGCGGAACAGGCAGTCGCCCAGGCTTGTGAGATCACGCTTCAGGGAAACAGTCCATTCCGGAATTGGCTTCTGGAGTGGGCCAAGGCTGCGACCATTACCGCCGCGATATCGCTCCAGGGGGATGCGATTCGCGTGTGCGAAGCGACGTATAAAGATCAACGATGCCCGCATGTCGAGCACCTATCCCAGTTCGATGATGAACGGCGGGCGGCTAGTCTCGCTCTCATTCTTCAGATGGACACCCAGAAAATCATAGCGGAACTGGATCCGCTATGCCGCGCAATCCTGGTGCTGAGAATTGCAATCCGATCATCCATGCAGGACTGCAGTCTCCGTCTGAACGTCTCCCGCGCTGCGGTCCTCGTGGCTAATTGCCAGGCAATGACTTGGCTTGTTCACTGCCACGTAAAGCCACTGGAGAATGATCACAATGTTTTGCATGCCCTCTAGAAACACTGCAATTGGACTCTTGTGCCCTACGTCTCCTTGGTCTGGAAGCATCGTTGGGCTTGAGGATAGGAGGATCTCATGATGATCGAAATCGATGATGACGAGGCTCGGCTGCTGTATGCGGTCGTTCTCGAAAAGGTGCAGGAACACTTCAGCTATGCGAATACGTCCGAGGTAGCCGACAGGTTATGCAAGCTCGCGGCCAGATTCGCGCGGCCATCTCGAGACTTGGAGACGGCGAACCATAACTATATTGAAGTTGGGGCGTGACGGATCCTACGAAGAAAGAAAGACGGAATGACAATGTCGTAAACGATGCCAGCTCGACACCTCTTCCGTGTAGCCGAGCGGAAAGTGCGCTTCGAGGCATTGAAGCCGCCGTCCGGGCAAATCTGTAAAGGGATTGTCAGACGCGCCGTTGAGAGTGTCTGTTATCGAATCCCACTTAACGAGCGACCGCAAGACTGAGCCTTCCTTGCCTGCTCAATTCTTGGAATCTCCGAATGCTGGAACAAGCTGTGAGGCGAGTGCAACAGCGGGCACATGGAATAAAGCTACTGGCAATAATTCGCCTTCGCAATCCCGAGTCGGCGAATCTTGTTTTGTAGCGTTGTACGCTTCAATCCGAGACGTTCGGCGGCTCCCCCCTTGCCTGCGATCCGTCCCGAAGCAGCTCTCAGTGCGCCGATGATTACAGAGGACTCCGCTTGTCGAAACGTAGAGGTCCTTCCGACGGCAACATTGGTCTCGGATGAGGTGGCAAGCTCGGTAAGCGGCACCTCTAGCTCCTCACCACGCGTGAGGATGACAGCCCGTTCGATGAAGTTGGCCAATTCCCTAATATTCCCCTTCCACGGACAGTTCGTCAGCAGCTCCATTGCGTGTTTGGGGATGGACTTTATCTGTCTCCGCATCCGCCCCGCTGCCTTTGACACAAAGTAGTTCACCAGGAGTGGAATATCCTCGCGCCTTTCGCGCAGCGGCGGGATCTCGACCGGGAAGACATTGAATCGATAGAACAGATCCTCGCGGAACTTCTCTTCCCGAATCATGGCTCGGAGATCGCGGTGGGTCGCGGCAATCAGCCGCACGTTGACCTGCATTGTCCTGGAGCTTCCCAGCCGCTCGAACTCCTGCTCCTGCACCGCCCGCAACAGTTTCGGCTGGAGTTCCAGGCTGATGTCGCCGATCTCATCCAGAAACAGCGAACCTCCGTCGGCCAACTCGAATCTACCCTTTCTCTGCATTAACGCTCCTGTGAAGGCACCCTTTTCGTGCCCGAACAGTTCGCTTTCCAGCAGTCCCGAGGGAATAGCGGCGCAGTTCATGCGCACATAAGGGCGTTCGCGCCGAGAGCTGAGTTTGTGTATCGCCCGCGCAATCAGCTCCTTCCCCGTTCCTGTCTCTCCATGAAGCAGGACCGTGGAATCGGTGGGTGCGACGATCGCAACTTGTTCCAGCACCATCTGAATGGCTGGGCTCTTGCCGACGATGTCTTCGAAACAGTGATCAGAGCCAATTTCTGTTTCCAGATGAAGCTGCTCGTTTTCGATTTCGCTCACGTTGGGAAAACCTGCTCCTGCGAGATTTCCGAAGTCTGCGAAAGCAACGGCTGCGCTCATAGTCTCCTCCCGATCTTTCACCTGCCTCACCATGTTTCTCATCATGGAATGTGGTGAGTCTGCGCTGAACTCCATCTGATTACAACGGTAAATCGGGGGATTGCAATCTCGGCATTTTGTGGTGGGTTCCATCTGGTACTTTTCGGAGAGAAAGCTTTGGTACTTTTGGGAGTTCGGGCGTTGTCTAGCGACGTGGGTCGACGAGGTGCTTTCTGCCGTAGAGCCGGGCATCAATGGACCACATTCCGGGCCCGATCATCGCCACCGTGAGGCCCAGGATAGCCAGCACGATAGCGATCAGCGGAGTTCCCCACCGTGCCGAAAATATCCAGACCTCGACGATGGCAATCACGATTCCGGCTAGTGGCGTCCAAAGGCCAAGAAGGAGAAATGTGCCCGCGACGGCCGCAATCAGATGAGGCAGGCTGGGCGCCAATCTAGCATTTTCAAAGAGATGCGAGGCCCCGCCATAGAGCAGGATCGCGCTCGTGAGCACGCGCTGAAGCAGAAGACCAGCGCCGGGCCAGCCTTCTGCAAATGTGGAAAACAGACGTTGCAGACACGTCCTCCAATTGCTGGTCTTATGCTAGTAATCCCGGAGACAGATCGAAAGGGTCAAAAGTAGGATTTACGAGTCCTACCCTTGGCGGACATCCAGCTCGATAATCCCTCGCTGGAGCGCAATGGTAACCGCGTGCGCCCGATCATTTGCGCCCAGCTTGGAGAGAATATTCGAGACGTGGTTTTTGACTGTGGTTTCTCCGATCGAGAGCTTGTCCGCGATTTGCTTATTGGCATTGCCTTCGCCAATCAAACGAAGCACATCGAGTTCGCGCGAACTCAGCTGATCGTCGGCGGCGTGATCGGCCAGCGCCGCCGCAATTTCGGGCGGTATACGCTTGCGGCCGGCATGAACCGTGCGGATCGCCTCCAGCAGTTCTGTGCGGACGTTCCCTTTCAGCAGGTATCCCCGCGCACCCGCCTTGATCGCCCGTAGGACTTGAACATCACCGGCATAGGTCGACAAGACCAGGATCTTGGCGTCGGGGAATTCCTGCCTGATCCTGCTGATCGCTTCAGTACCATTCATGTTCGGCATTTGCAGATCCATCAGGGTCACGTCCGGATGGTGCAATCGAAATTGTGTGATCGCCTCCTCCCCGTCACACGCCTCTACGACCAGTTGCATATCTGGCTGAGTTTTGATAATGGCGGCGATGCCCTGCCGCAAGAGAGGATGATCGTCAACCGCCATGATCCGAATCGAACCTTTAATCGAACTAGGACCGGTGCTCATAAATCCTCGTTTTCCGGAACAGCTTAAATCTACCGCTATCGCCAGATTTTTCATAGGCGATAGCTCCTGGAACTGTCAACCGAACTTCGGTGCCGGCGCCCACTTCGCTCCAGATATCCAATCGGCCTCCAATTCCTTCGGCCCGTTCATACATTCCCGGCAGGCCCCAATGGCCGACGCGACCGTGATCTTGCAGCACTTTGAGATCGATCCCTTTCCCATCATCTCGCACGATTAAGAGAAAAGCATCGTCATCGTAGCGTAGTTCGGCTTCAATGTTCCGGGCGCGAGCGTGGCGGTAAGCATTGCGCAGCAACTCTCGCGCGATTCGATAGATCTCTTCCCTGATGATCGCCCGCTTCGCTCGTCGGTTACCCTCCACAATCACCCGCAAAGAGGGGGCACTGTCGCCATCTTTCTGTGAGGACGCCAGTTCGCGCCCCGTCGCCAGCAACATCTGTTCGAGGTTGCTTTCCTCAGATGACCCCGAACGTAGTTCCTGAATGGTGCTACGACCTTCCGCGATTGCCTGATCTGCAGAAATCAGCGCGCTATCCAGAGCGTCAGATGCTTCTTCGGGACGATCCGGGAGTTGATACCGAGCCGCCTGAAAGCGGAAGATCAAACCTTGAAAACTTTGCAAGAGGGTGTCGTGCAGGTCCCGCGCAATCCGGGTGCGCTCGCTTACCCGCTCTTCCAGACGCATATTGAACTCATGCGCCAGTTGTCGGACACGGAGCTCGTAGGCGCCCCACAGCAGTATCAGCATACTCGCCGCGCAAAGAACGCGAAACCAAGTCGTCTGATAAAAGTGCGGCAGCAGCACGAAACGCACGCTGGCCTCGTGCTCGCTCCAAATGCCATAGTTGTTTACCGCCAGCACGTGGAACGAGTAATCTCCCGGACTCATGTTCGTGTAGTGAGCCGTACGGCGCGTGTCGGCATTCACCCAGTCCTTGTCAAACGGTTCGAGCCGGTATTTGAAATGAAGTTTTTCCGGAGCGGAGAAGCTCAGCGCCGTAAAGCGAAAATCGAATGTGTTGTTGCCGGGCGGTACGGAAGTAGGCGCGTTCCGAGCCAGCGTGAACTTGTTGGCCCATGCCTCTTCCAGCACTACGGGCGGAGGCAGGCGATTACCCGCAGTTGGGTCAATCGCCACCACGCCGCGCAGGGTGGGAAACCATATCCGGCCATCGCGAGTTTTCCAGCCTCCCGGGCTCCCACCATTGGATTCGGTGCTTCTCATGCCTTCCGCCGCTCCGTACGATACGGGTGAAAGGAAGGAGATTTTCCCATCGGCGAAGTCATTTAGCTCCTTTAGACTGAGCCGAAATACACTCTGATTGGAGCTGAACCAGAGATTGCCCTCGTCGTCCTCCAACAGGCCCAGCAGTAAGTTATCGGGCAGACCGTCCTGGGCGGTGATTGCCTTAAACCGGCCGTCCCGAAAACGGTTCAATCCCCCGCCGTACGTCGCGACCCAGAGAGTCCCGGTCGAATCCTGGTGGATGTCGTACACGGAGTTACTCGATAACCCTTGCTTCTTGTCGTACGTCACAATTTCACTACCGCGCAGGTTCCTGAGCCCTGCGAGGCCGCCCAGCCATAGGCCACCGTCTCGATCCTCGGCGATTGCGCGAACGTCGGAGATGCCGGGGACCTGCTCCAATTTTCCCTCGCGAAAGCGGTACAGGCCGCCGGGGCGATCCTCGGCCAGCGCACCAATCCAGAGCTTGCCCTCCCGGTCCTGAAAAATGATCTTCACGGCTGGTGCGTCAACATTGAAATGCTTCAGCACGCCCGATCGAAGGCGATACAGGCCACCGTACCCGCCGAACCACAGGTCGCCATCGCGGGTTTGGGTGATGGCGAGAACGTCTGCCACGCCCGGGACCAGATCAAAGCGATGCCCATCGAAGCAGTAGAGTAAATCTCCGCCCAGCCAGATGCGGCCTTCCCGATCCTGAAATACGCTACTGAAGTTTGAGTCCGAGAGACCTTCGTTTTTTCCGTAGGCTGTCAAGGGGGCTCGCCGGAGACGAATCAGCCCTCTTCCAATGGTTCCAATCCATAGATTGCCTTCGCGACCCACGAAGAAGCTGCGTACTTTGAGCAATTCGCCGGCATTCGCTGGCAACGGTAGTGCTTCGGGAGGACTGATCATGCCATTCACAATGCGGCTGAGGCCGGCCGGCGTGCGCAGCAGCAATTCCCCATTCGTGTCCTTCGTCATGGCGAAGGAATACAAAAGAAGGTCAAACGTCAAATCGCGGCGCTTAACCGGCGGCAGCGGAACATCCGAGAATACGCCCTGGTAATAGCGCACCAGGCGATACTGGTCGCGAAAAGCAATCCAGACGCTTCCATCGCGAGCTTCGTGGACGAAAAAAACGGTCGGCTGGGTGGAATGCAGGGTTGCAATGGAGCCATCGGCTGCGAAACGCATAACATCTTGTCCGCTACGGAACCACATGCTTCCGTCCCGCGCCTGCAGAAAGAATTCGCGGACCGCTTTTCCTCGGTGAATGGGATAGGCTTCCAGCTTTGTGCCGGCAAAGTGCGCTACACCTCCATCTGCGGTGTTGATCCAGACGTTCCCTTCGAGATCGCCGCGGATTGAAGTGACCCACCTGTTTGGCAAGCCGTCGCGTTCGGTATAGGTGGTGGCAACCCCATCCTGCAGCCGGATGAGACCGCCATCGACAGTACCGATCCACAATGCCCCGGAGCGACTTTCGTACAGTGAGGAAATCTGATCGCTGCCGAAACCTGGCGTATTCGCCGAATCGAAAACCGTGAAGCGCTCGCCATCAAAGCGCGCGAGCCCGCCGAACGTGCCTATCCAGATATAGCCGCGGTGGCCCTGCAGCATCGCATTCACCGAGTTTTGCGGCAGACCCTCTTCCGTGTGCCAAACCCTTGTGACGAACTGCGGGGGTTTTGATTGTGCGTGCACAGGAGCGACTAAGAGATTAGCGGGCAAGAGAACCGCGCTTGCCAGCAATAAGACGCAGATCACAGAAGAGCGCACCTGGGATCGCACCATGGCAATTAGCCGATTAAAGCGAAGCAGGAGTGGTTGGCGAGAAGCCATTTTTTCCAATTCGCAGCCGAACGGCTCCAGACACTATCGTCCCATTCAGGACCGCACTACTTCTATTACCAGCGAATTTAGCATTCTCGTCGTTATTCTGTCAGTTTTCTAAATCGTTTATAAACGATTTGTGCGAAGTATACGAGTGGGAGAAATTATGGCGGAAAGTGGATTTTGAAAGGGCCCGCGAGCCACGCCGCCAAGTACCGCAAACCGATAGTGATGTGCATCACTAATCATAGTGATGTGCATCTTGCCCAAAATCTTTCGTGCTTGACAATCGTCGCACAGCCTCATACCGTGACCTGTTGGAACTTCCTCGAAACTCCACGTAAGTTCGTCGTCCCGAAAAAGGGAGGACGTATGAAAGCGAAAACCACCTCCGGCCAGAAGCTCATTATCCCC
The DNA here is from genome assembly GCA_963781635.1 of uncultured Acidobacteriaceae bacterium. Taxonomy (GTDB): domain Bacteria; phylum Acidobacteriota; class Terriglobia; order Terriglobales; family Acidobacteriaceae; genus Sulfotelmatobacter. The sequence continues at coordinate 614,909 of CAWAFZ010000008.1, read as the reverse complement.
CTGCTGAGCGTATTCTTCCTCTTTGTTTTTGTCCCGATCGCCGCTTATAGCCAGAACTCCCAGGGAACGATTCTTGGGCATGTGCAGGATTCCTCAGGCGCCGCTGTGGCTGGCGCGAATATAACCGCCAAGAACGTCGACACCAACGTAATCCGCCAGTTCACCATCGCCAGCTCCGGCGATTATGTGTTCGTAAACATGATTCCGGGCACTTATCAGGTGACGGTTGAGCGTGACGGTTTCAAGACCGAGATCAGCGGCGACCTGATTCTCGAAGTGGATCAGACTCTCCGTCAGGACTTCACGCTGGAGGTTGGCACAGTCAAGGAAACGATCATGGTTGTCGCCGCCGCCCAAATGGTGCAGGCGGACAACACAACGACGGGCAACGTTCTGGATCAGAAGGCAATTGAAGAGTTGCCATCGAGCGGGCGCGATTTCAATAATCTGTTGGGCTTAGTTGCCGGCGCCGGCAACTTTAGTGGCGGCGCGCAAAACAACGGATGGGTAAATCACGGGCTGAACAACACCTTCGCCGAGACCAGCCTGAACGGGAACCGTCCTGACTCCATCAGTTTCATGGTCGACGGTGCAACCGACACCGATAACATGTTTTCGAGCGCTGCAGCCATTCCTCCTGAGTCGGCGATTCAGGAGTTTAAGGTACAAACCGGCCTGTATTCGGCCGAGTACGGGCAAGGGGCTGGGCAGGTCAACGTGGCTATCAAATCGGGAACGAACGACTGGCACGGTCAGGGTTACGACTATATACAGAATGACATGTTCAATCCTGGCAACCCGCTTCAGGCTGAACAAAATTACGTGTGCCGTCTAACATCACCGAATTCCCCGCAGTGTAACGTTCCGCTCAAGAACCCCCTGAAACAGAATCAGTTCGGCGGAACGTTGGGCGGGCCGGTTCGCATTCCCTGGCTCTACAACGGAAAGAACAAGTCATTTTGGTTCTTCGCTTTCGACGGTGGCCGGCGACACGCATCTCCTACTCAGAACGCCATACAAGTTCCCACAGCCCAGGAACGCACGGGCAATTTCTCCGATTGGCCATATCCACTCTACGATCCCACGACGACCGTGTGCACGAGCGCGGGTTGCGACGCCACTACCCGCACTGTGTTCACGGGCAACCAGATTCCATCCTCGGAAATCAATGCGATGGGACAGAAGCTGGTAAATTTGTATCCTCTGCCCAACATCAACTGCAGCATGCCCTGCAACAACTACGTTGTGCCGTTGCGATTCACCATCACGACCAACAATGAGATTTTCCGCGTGGACCAGAATTTCGGCGACAAGGACCGTGTTTATTTTACCGGCGATCTGCGCAGCGACGACGAGCCTCGGCCCAGCATGCTCCCCTACTCCGGTTCCAGAAGGTCTACCAGCTCGCAACTTTTTGCCTTGAATTGGGAGCGGACCGTCAACGCCACCACCATCAACACCGTACGAGTCGGCTATAACCACTTGTTCTTCCAGACTGTTCAACAGACTGCCTACGGACCCAATATCCAGGCCCAGCTTGGCTTTTCAAACACTCCTACTGCTCCGGGGCTTTACGCGATTCCGAGCATCAATCTCCACGATAGCTACAGCGGCATCGGCAACGGCCAATACGAAACTTCCACGAAGACCGGGACGTACCAGCTTGTGGACAATCTGAAGATGATTCGGGGCAAACACGCGATCACGGTCGGCGCTGATATTCGTCGCTTGCGGGAGTTCGAACAGGACAACTATCTAGGCAACGGCACTCTCAGTTTCAACGGCGAGTATACCGCCCACTGCAATGCCGGAAGCACTGGGTGTTCGCCGGGAAGCGCCGGACCTGGCCTCGGCAACGGCGTGGCGGACATGCTGTTAAGCGATCCAAGCGGGCTTTCGGGGCCTTACCCCTTGGGCGTGGATTACTTTCATACGTTCGGCACGGGCTGGAACTTCTTCGCGCAGGACGATATCCGGTTGACTCCCCGTCTCACCATGAACCTCGGGCTGCGATACGAGTTGCCCCCCGTATTCCACAGCATCGACAACAGCGGATGGGGCTTCGATCCCGCGAACGGAGGCAGCCTCGATTGGGTAAGCAAGAGCTTCGTGCAGGGCATCTACCAACTGGCTGCCACTCAGGGCGTCACCGTTACTCCTTCTTTTCTCAACTGTTGTATCCAGAACACTCTCGTTCCGCGCGACAAAAGAGACTTTGCCCCGCGCATTGGCCTTTCCTGGAGACCGTTCGACACCGACCGTTTCGTGATACGCGCTGGCTATGGAATCTTCTACGATATTTACATGCGTTATTACGACCAGGTGCAGAACTACGACGAGAACTATTTACAAACGATTCTGCCGGCGAGCTACCCAACGGCAAGCGGCAACGGGCGAGCATATCCAGGACCAAGCCTCAATCACCTATGGTCAGCGCCGATTCAGGGCCTTGGAGGCGCCGGGGGGAGCGCAGGAACCGGAGCATTTACCCTACCCAAGTGGGATAGCAACGACTTTCTTAACACCAGCTACATCTTGAATCAGGTGAACTGGCCATGGAACCACAACCCTTATAATCAGCAGTGGACTTTGGACACACAGTACGCCTTGCGGCCGACCCTGCTGCTCGACGTGGGATATGTGGGATCGCACGGGGTTCGCCTGCCAACTTATTATCTTTTCAACGCCGCGCCTCCGCCCCGTGTCCCCACCGATCCGTGTAACGGCGGCGGTACTGCGCCGCTTGGTCCTTATCTCGATATCTCGCAGGTTCCGGCAGGATCTCCGTGCCTGACCGATCCTAACTTTTACGTCATCGATCAGCACGTACCCTATCCGAACCTTCCCTCCGAAATGTATGCGAACGCGAACATCCTTAATTCGAACTATAACTCCCTTCAAGCGCAGGTGAGGCAGCGCTTCGATCACGGCTTCACTTACAACATTGCCTACACATGGTCGAAGTCTCTGGATGAGATCTCCGGTATCAATCTGGTGAATGGAAACAATAACTTCATCCAGGATCCGCAGCACATTCGCGCCGACTATGGCCCTTCGAGCTTCGACCAGACTCACCGGTTGACTGCGTATGGAAGCTGGGAACTACCGGTGGGCAAAGGCAAGCGCTGGTCGCTGGGACCCGCCAATTGGGTTTTGGGGGGCTGGAAGGCAAGCGGAATCTATACCATCACTTCAGGCCGCACGCTTACGCCGTATGGATACAACGGCGCGAACCTGGACGAAATGGGCATCTACAACGGCAGCAGCTACGATTCCCGCTATCGGCCGATGCAATCTGGAAATCCGAATAGCGGGTTCCACCGCAGCTTCACTGAATGGTTCAATCCCAATGTTTTTTCCTTGGCGGCACCAGGCGTCTACGGTAATGCTGAGAAAGGCGGGCTGCGTGGACCGTACTATGAGGATCTCGATCTGAGTTTTGCCAAGGTCTTCCCCATCACGGAGCGGCAGCATCTGCAGATAAGGTTCGAGATGTTCAATGCCGGTTCCTCTTGGCACCATGGTGCTTGGATGCCCTGCGCCAGCGTGCCGAACTGCGGCAACACGCCACTCGGGTCGCTTGTTCCCACTCAGAATCCTGTTGTTGTTTCGCCATCCGAATGGGCGCGTGACAACCTGTGGCAGGGGCATACGATTCAATTGAGTGCCGTTTATTCCTTCTAACAGGGGCGCAATTTTCGGTTGGATACCGCCAATGGCGGCCTCAATCTGCTGTACCGCTTGATCCAGCCGGAATCGATCGTCGAATTGAACATGCTTCTGATCCCGGGCCTAGCTGCTAATCGGCCTTGCCCCAAAGTTCTCGACCGCGACCTCCAGACCGCCGGTAGTGAACGCACCGCCATAGGCGACCTTCTTGGCGTTTTTTGAGTGATGTTGATGAAGGCGGCGCAGCCTGCGATACGGCCATGGAACTTGCTGACATTCACGTTGGCCGTTGGGAATCCCCTGCGGCCGTTTACTTCGCAATTGGGACCTTCGGAGATCGGTTTGCCCGCGGTCGCGCGGGAAGAAGAGGCTACTGATCGCTGCATGCATGCAGCCCAGGTGCAGAAATAGCCGCTTTCTCCTGGCTCGTCCCGCGAAGTAACTCTCCCGCGAAAGATATTAACCAGGAAGGACCTGTTCGCTGCGTCAGGAGCCGGTTGTCTAGTTCTGGTATTGTGCTTTTGTGATGCCGAGCCGGCGAATCTTGTTTTGCAGAGTCGTACGTTTCAATCCGAGACGTTCGGCGGCTCCGCCCTTGCCTGCAATCCGTCCCGAAGCAGCTCTCAATGCTTCGACGATCACACTGCATTCCGCTTGGCGAAAGCTAGAGGCTGACGCACCAGAAAAAACAACGTCGGAAGAACTACGAAGCTCCGCTATCGGCACTTCCAGTTCTTCACCCCGCGTCAGGATGACGGCACGTTCGATGAAGTTTGCAAGTTCCCGGACGTTGCCCTTCCACGGACAGTTCGTCAGGCTGTCCATTGCTTGCCTTGATATCGAATTGATCTGCTTCCGCATCCGACGGGATAGGGTCGAGACAAAGTAGTTCACCAGCAGCGGAATGTCCTCGCGCCGTTCCCGAAGCGGCGGGATCTCAATCGGGAAGACGTTGAATCGGTAGAAGAGATCCTCACGAAACTTCTCCTCCCGGATCATGGCCCCAAGGTCGCGATGGGTCGCGGCAATCATCCGCACGTTGACCTGGATTGTCCTGGCGCTTCCCAGGCGTTCGAACTCCTGCTCCTGCACAGCCCGCAACAATTTCGGCTGCAATTCAAGGCTGATATCACCGATCTCGTCCAGAAACAGCGAGCCTCCGTCGGCCAGCTCGAATCGTCCCTTTCTTTGCATCAGGGCGCCGGTGAAGGCTCCTTTCTCGTGCCCGAAGAGTTCGCTCTCCAGCAGCCCCGTGGGAATAGCGGCGCAGTTCATGCGCACAAAGGCGCGGTCGCGCCGAGAGCTGAGGTTGTGAATGGCGCGTGCAATCAACTCCTTGCCGGTGCCCGTCTCTCCGTGAAGCAGAACGGTGGAATCGGTAGGCGCGACGATCTCAACTTGTGCCAGGACTCTCTGGAGCGCTGAGCTCTTTCCTATAATGTTTTCGAAGCAGCACTCAGAGCTGATTTCTGGTTCGAGATCGAACTGATCGCCTTCGAGTCCACTCACATTCGGCAAACTTGCTCCTGCGAGGTCTGCGGGGTTTGTGAAAGCAATACTCGCGCACGCCATAATCTCCTCCCTATCCTTATCCTTACACTTACAGTGCTTTGCAAACTTTTGTACGAATAAAGTGACTAGCTGAGAGATATCTTTTTTGCTTTGCCGCAGTCACAGATCGGATGCGGCCTCCGGATGCCAAGCGGGCAGTTTCCACGTTCATAGCCGCCAGAATGAGAATTTCGGCAAATGAGAACCTGCGGCAGCTGTCAGCAGTGATGCAAAACATGGCTAATGGCTCCGATCTGCGCTGCCTGGGACATCGGTTCCAAAGCTGGCGCGGGATAGCGCGGTTCCAGGCTGGGATAGTTTGGGAAGATAGCGCGCAACAGTTTTTCGGAATCTTCCAGATTCATAAAGCCGCTTTGTGTGGGAACTGCACGTCATATTTCCTCTCAATCCGCAAAAGCTGGATAGCAGCTAAGCTGATCTCTTCGTCTGTGGGCAAAACTCGATGACTTTTGCGAGTTGCGTCTGAGCCACCGTCCGCAACGGTTTCCGAAAGTTCTTCGGTATGTAAAACTCAATCACTTTTGCCATGACAATCTCCTAGATCCTGGTGAATCTCGATGTGCGCGGCTGCGCCAGATCGTTCGCTCGCCTTTGTCGGTCGCTATCAGTGCGTTCTGCGAGGTTCATCGCAGCCATGATTAGAACTTCCTGTAGCGTGAAACCGCGAGTTGTGATCTTCCACATAAGCGCCTCCAACTCAAGTGAGGTTTGTTTATGCGGTGAGTGTGGAACAACCTGCGCCTGCTCACAAGGTCAGATCTGGTGATTGTGGTGTGGGAATATGGTGGCGTCCCCCGCTTGTACTTCCTGGAGAGGGAGATTGCATACTTTTGGGGGATTGAACGTTACCCTTTTAGAGGATTGAAAGTTGTCTAGTGTCGCGGGTCTTGAAGGTGCTTTCTGCCGTAGAGTCGGGCATCAATGGACCACAATCCGGGTCCGATCATCGCGACCGTGGCGCCCAGGCCAGCCAGCACGATCGTGATCAGCGAATTCCCCGACCACGCCAACGATATCCAGACCTCGATACTTGCAATCGTAATTCCCGCGACTGGCGTCCAGAGCCCAAGAAGGAGAAATGCTCCGGCGACAGCCGCAATCAAATAAGGGAGGCTGGGTGTCAATCTAGCAGTTTCAAGGAGATGCGAGGCCCCGTAATAGAGCAGAATCGTGCCCGTCAGTACGCGCTGAAGCAAAAGACCAGCGCCAGGCCAGCCTTCGGCGAATGTGGAAAAGAGACGTTGCAGAGGTGTTCTCCCATTACAAGTCTCATGCTAGTGATTTTGGAAAGACATCGAAAGGGTTAAGAGTAGGGTTTTTCGAGTGCTACTTTGGGCGGCGGCCCGCGCTCAATCCAATTGGCGCTGAAGCTTCAATTTTGAATCGGTGGGATGGCCTGAACACCTCTATTTCTTAACTATCTCAACGTGCTTTCGCCCGAAGAGGCGCGCATCCACCGACCATGCACCCGGTCCTATCATTGCCAGACTGGCTCCTAAGCCAGAAAGGATGGTCGCGGTCCATGGATCAGCGAACCCCGCGAAAACGAGCCATAACTGCGTAGCTGCGACCAGAAGTCCGATATATGGAGTGCCCAGTCCCATTATAAGAAAGACGGATGCGATCAGTGGCAGTGCAACCAGCGCGGAATGAGGGCCTGCCCCCGGTTGCAGGTATGCCTCACGCAAGAGAATGGTGCCAATGAGGAATCTTTGGAGAAGGAGACCGACGCCGGGCCACCCGGCCGCGAAGGTCGAAAATAAACGTTGCACAATTCAAGCTAAGATATTTCGACCAAAGGCGCTACGGGCAAAAGGGGGAATGGCTCTCCCCCATTCAGGGGACGTGTAAATCGATGATTCCGCGCTTTAAACCGAGGGTTACCGCGTGCGCCCGGTCGTTCGCACCAAGCTTGGAGAGTATGCTCGAAACGTGGCTCTTAACGCTCGCCTCCCCAATGGAGAGTTGATCGGCAATCTGTTTGTTGGCATTGCCCGCCGCAATCAGGCGCAGCACATCGACCTCACGCGACGTCAAGCTCTCATCCGCCAGATGTTCCGCCACTTCAGCCGCGATCTCTGGCGGGATTCGCTTTTGTCCAGCGTAAACGGCTCGAATAATTTCCGGGAGCTCTCGATGGACGTGCGCTTTTAACAGGTAAGCCCGGGCACCCGCCCTTAAAGCCCCGATCACCTGGGAGTCTCCGGTGTATGTCGTCAGCACGATGATGCGAGCGTCAGGAAATTCGCTGCGAATGCGAGCGATTGCGTCGATGCCACTCAACCCTGGCATCTGCAAATCCATTAGAGTCACATCCGGGCGATGCATTCGGAATTTTTCGACACCTTCCTCCCCATTCGACGCCTCGGCGATCAGCTTCATGTCGGCTTCGGCGCTCAGCAGGGTCGCAACGCCCTCGCGCAGGAGGGCATGATCATCGCAGATGAGAATTCGGATCGTTTTAGTTCCGGTAGGCATAGCCTCTTACCTTGCGAAGTAGTCGGGATGGAAGGCTATCACGAGACCCAACATAAGCAATGCCGGCGGAACGGTTAATTGGAATTCGGCGCCTGCTCCGGCTTCGCTCCAAACATCCAACTTTGCTCCGATCCGCTGCGCGCGCTCTCGGACACCGCGCAGCCCCCAATGGCCGCTGCTATCTCCCTGTAATACTTTTAGGTCCATGCCCTTTCCATCGTCACGAATGCGCACACGAAGCGTGTCGTCATCGTATCGAATCTCGGTTTCAATGCGATGAGCGTTCGCGTGCCGGAAGGCGTTTCGCAACAGTTCGAGCGCGATTCGATAAGTCTCTTCCCGAATGATTGGCGTGAGCGTCCGCCGCTCCCCCTCCACCGTCAGACCGAATGTAGGCACATCCTGATCCGCTTGCGATTGGGCCAATTCCCTTCCCGCTCTAGTCAACAACTCCGGCAAAGCATTCTGGGCAACATTGTCGGAACGTATGTCGCGAATCGCATCACGGCTTTCGGCGATTGCCTGCTCGGTCCTGTCAAGGCTGGCATCGAGGACTGGCATCGCGCGTTCCGAGCCGGCCGCAAAAAGGTTACGTGCCGCTTGATACTGAAACAGCAGGGCCTGCAGACTTTGGAGCAAAGTATCATGGAGTTCGCGAGCAATACGTGTTCGTTCACTCACCCGCGCTTCGATGACTGTGTTGAATTCCCGCCGCAGCTGCCGAACACGTAACTGGTAAGCCGCCCACGCAAATGCCATCAAGAAGACCGCGCAGAGGGCACGAAACCAATTCGTCTGGTAGTACGCCGGGGCGACGGAGAAATCCAGCTTGGCGGCACTCTCGTTCCAGACGCCGTCGCTATTGCATGCGATCACGCGGAAAGAATACTTCCCCGGAGGCAAATCCGTGTAGAACGCCTGCCGGCGCGCACCGGCGTCTTTCCAATCGCGGTCATAGCCGTCGAGACGGTAACGGAACTTAACCTTTTGCGGAATCAGAAAGGTGGGAGAAGTGTAATCAATCTGCAAGTCGCGCGGGTGCGGAGCGAGCTTGAGGTTGTCCGTTGCATCGAATTCCTTCCGATCAACGATGAGTGATTCGATGTATGTCGCCGCTGGAAGCGCTTTTTGCGACAAGCCGGATGGATCCACCATCTGCACGACACCCGAGTTCACAAACCACACGCGCCCATCGGGCGAGGTTGCCGCTGAATTGAAAGGTGCTCGCGCCGATGGACGGGCGCCGTCCAGCACGTCGTAGAAGCGGGTCTGGATCACCGCATCAGGGTTGGCCCACCATCGCTGGAGTTCGGAATCTGAAAACTCAACGAGGCCACACTGCGATGTTGAGCCACCAGCTTTTCTCCTTCGTCCTGGACGAAAGAAAGGACACCGTCGCAGGGCAGACCATTTTTTGTCGTCATCCACTGCACTTTGCCCTGCCGCAATCCGGCTAGTCCGTCGTCGAAAGCAGCAAGGACGGTGTCATCCGGCTGAGCAACTATCTGATTGGCGAACGGACTCTTAGAATCTGGATTTACAGGGAGCCGCTGCAGAGCACCGTTGCGAAATAGCACAAGTTCCCCACTGCGAGTGCCGATCCAAATGCCTCCGTGCTTGTCTCGCTGCGATACGGCCCATCGGAACCTGCGGTGGGGGAAACTCTTCTTGCACTTTGAAATCATGGATACGGACAAGCTTTCGCGTGCTGCCTGAGCACTCTGCCCAGATATTTCCATCGCTGTCCTCGACCAATCCAAGTACCAGACCGAGTGGCTCATGATTCAGTTCGGGCAAGCGGCGGAAGCTCCCATTCTTAAGCATATATAGTGCGTCATCCACTCCTACCCACAGGTTTCCCGCGCGGTCTTCCAATAAAGAAGAGACCTGCTGACCCGGCAAGCCGTGCTTATAGCGAATGGATGAGACCGAACCGTTGACGATGTGATCGAGGGACTCGCCATTTGCAACCCAGATTGTGCCATCTCTGCTGGCTAGAAGACCCACGGCATGGTCCGATCCCAAACCCTCGGGAGTCGAAAAAGTGGTGACCCGGGGATCGTGAAACTGGTCTATTCCATTGTTGGTCGCAGCCCAGACAATCCCTCCGCGATCTTCAAAGAGAACACGCACGAAATCGCCGGACAAGCTTTCCGTCTGTCCATAATGGTACACAACGTTTCCACGCACACGAAAAATGCCTTTGCGGTCCGTACCAACCCAAAGATTGCCGTCGCCATCGAAGCGCAGGGAGAAGACCGGATATTTGCTTCCATCGAAGGTGGGCGTCACGAAGGACCTGACGGTACCATTCTCGAATTTGGCAAGCCCTAGCCCCGGTCCGTCCGAATATATGCCGGCCCAGACAGATCCATCGGGCCCACGAGCCAGGGCCAGTATCCCCGGTCCTGCACCGGATCTCATGCCCTTGAGCGGGTACGCTTCTGACACACCGCCGTGCCAGTGCACAAGGGCAGCTTGCCCTCCCAGCCAAAAGCCTCCACTACCGTCGGCCAATATCGCATCAATGGGAGTGATCGGTATCCCATCCGATTTTCCGAAACACTTCACGCCACGCTCGCTAACATGACAAACTGGCTCGGTAACGCTATTGTCGCCGCGCACAACCCAAATTGAGCCGTCAGCGTCCTCACTTACGTTATTCGTATCCGGCAAGAGACCATCCAACTCAACCTGAGAAGTGACAACCCCATTTTTGAGGTGAGCGATCCCGCTCGCCCCCAGTGCCCAAAGGCCACCTGCCTGGTCTCCGAGGATGTTTCTGATCTGGCCGATTGGTTCCGCATCGGCAGGCGGATGCCAGCGACGAAACTGGACACCGTCGAACCTGTAGATATCGCCGCGAGAAGACAGGAACCAGAGGAAACCATCGGACGTTTGCGCGATCGCGTACATGCCGGAGGGCGCGGAACCATCCTGGGTCCGCCATGATGTATGCATGTACTGAGTGAGATGTTTGTTGGGATCGAGGGCGTGAACCGTGACTGCCAGCAACAATATGCAGCTGAGATAATCGGCCAATGCGGCCGCAATCGTCTTGCGGAGCCAGCTAAAGCGAGGCACAAGTGGTCGGCCAGAAGCGATGTTCCCCATGTCGTACCCAATTAGAGTGAGAAAACGGTTCATTCAGGCGCGCTTATTCACGGTCTACATCACGAACAAACAACAAACCATGATACCGCTGACTCGGAGGTGTTCGATCTTTGAAGAGAAAACGCGCTGCAGGGAAAATGTGGTCGTCCGCCGCCGCGACCAATTAAGAGACAACTTTGTCCCCACGGCATGGCATCCTTGTAATCTGGGAACACTCTAGCCGGCTCGGGCAGCGCGTCTGCGATCTCTTGTATTCGATCTCAGAGAATTTTCCAAGGCCTGCAGGGCATAGAGGGCATTTTCGATAGCCTCAGCTTCGCCATCATCATCCGGGCAAGTTTCAAATAGCTCTCGGGATCGAACAATGAGTGCTTTCCGTGCCTCTTCGATGCGCCATGGTATGTTGCTCGTCTCGGTCTCGAACAGCGCAGCTTTGTAGAGTCCGTGCCAGTTCCGAAGATCTTTGGAAGATTCGCCCATCACTCACCCTCCCCAAAATTCTTACTAACACAAGAAGTCAACCGAAGTCAGTGACGAAGGACACAACTTTGCGGACTTGGCGCGACCTGTTCATATTTACTACCCGCCAATCTGCACTACGGCCGCGTCAGGAAGATGGGCAGACCGAGCTTGTGGTCGTACTTGGGGCGGTAGCGCTCGGTGTTGTACATCGATGCGATATCTACCTTCCGCGGACCTAACTTCGGATCAGGAATCGACACCATCGCGTAGCGGCCTTCGTTGATCGCGGTCATCACTCCTGACTTGCCTTCTTCCAGCGCGTCCATCGCCATACCCGCAAAGGTAAATGCGACCAGGCGATCGACGAAGTCGGGACTGCCCGACCGCAGGTCGTAAGTGAGATCGCTAACCACAGTCTCTTCGCCGGTGGTCCGTTTGATTTCATCACTCAGATCTTCGGCGACGCTCATCTTTTTGCGATGGCCGAAGGCGTCGGCTTCGCCGTATTCCTTTACCGTGTACCCCTCCCACTCCGCGCCTTCGGAGAGAATGACCAGAGAGTAGTTGCTCGGGTTGTTGCTTTTGTCGTCGATGAGCAAATCGATCAACCGTTGCAGATCGACCTTGTATTCGGGAATGCAGCAACGCACGGCTGTAACGTAGGCCGTGTAGAGAGCGGTGTAGCCGGCATCGCGCCCGAATAAGCGAAAGATGCCAATGCGCTCGTGTGATCCGACCGTCGTACGCTGGCGGTCGATGGCTTCCATGGCACGCGTAATCGCCGTCGAGAAACCGATGCAGTACTCGGTGTTACGCACATCGTTGTCCATCGTTTTCGGCACCGCGATCACCTTCATGCCCTTGCGATCGAGTTCCGCAGCGTAACTAAGAGTGTCGTCACCTCCGATGGCGATCAGGTATTCGAGACTCAACGCCTCGATGTTCTTCAACACGGCCGGCGTCACATCGAAGATGGTGCTGGTACACGCCCTTCTTGTTCGATTCTTTAGCATCGAAGTTTTGTCCCTGCAGAACGGGAGGTAGCTTTTTCATTTTTGCGGGGTTGGTGCGCGAGCTGTGGAGGAATGTTCCGCCCGTTCGATCGATGGTACGGGTGTTATCGCGGTTAAGAGACAGAATGTACCTTGTCTTGCTCGCCGGATCATTCAGATCGACGTGGGTCAATCCTTCCCAGCCGCGGCGGATGCCGACAACTTCGCATCCGATCTCGGCCCCGCGATAAACCACCGACTTGATGATGGAGTTCAGCCCAGGGACGTCGCCGCCTCCCGTGAGTATGCCGATACGCTTCTTTGCCATTTATGCTCCTTGCTTGAAATATTGCGGTGCCCCAGTGCTTCTGCCCTGTCGACGAGCTTCTATGGAACCTCCGTTTGTTCTAGATCGAGTCAAAACCACAATGGATCGCGGAGCTACTGGATAGATCGTCCGCTGCAAAAGCAAACCGTGGTCTAAGAAATCGTCGGGACTCGGCCGGTCAGTGTCCACAATTTTTGTCCAATCTTGAGCTGAACCTTCCTGGATCTGGAACTGCAGCTCTTCCCAGTAAGCATTGATCATTACATAGATATCGTCATCCCCCAGTGACCCACCATGCAGACAAAACGCCAGGCTCCGCGAATCGGGCGACATGTCAACTGTAGGCCCAACCCCATACCACGAAATGTCCTCGCGCCAAAACCTGCTGCGACACAAAGAAGGATGAGCCTTCCGGAACGCAATCATGCCTTTGAAGAACCGAAATATCTCCTTATTTGTTTCCAGCTGGCCCCAATCCAGCCAGCTTATTTCGTTGTCCTGGTTATATGGGTTGTTGTTGCCGAACTGTGTATTCAGGAACTCGTCACCAGCCCGGAACATCGGGAGGCCGTTCGAGAGCATGAGGAGGCAGAAGAAATTCTTAGCCTGTTTCCGGCGAAGTGCCAGAACCTCCGTTGGCGCGTTCTCGCCTCCTTCGTGTCCGCAGTTCCAACTGTAATTCGCATCCATACCGTCTTGATTGTCATGGCCGTTTTTCCAGTTGTGCTTCTGATTGTAGGAAACCATGTCGTAGAGCGTGAAGCCGTCATGGCAATCGATGTAGTTGACGGTTTGGAAGGCATGATAGGCATGCTCGCGGGTGTCCGGAAACAAGTCATCGCTGCCGTAGATGCGACGCATAAGGTCCGGGACCATCCCCGCGTCGCCCCTCACAAAACGGCGGAGATCGTCGCGATACCGCGCGTTCCATTGCAGCCAGGTCGTGCCCGGAAATCCGCGTCCGAGCTGATAGCCACCCACGTCCCAAGGCTCCGCGATCAAGGCTAACCGGCCCAACTCGGGGTCCGCCGCAATTTCACTGAATATCGGAGCATCTCCCCAATTCAGTGATCCGTCTGCATTGCGGCTAAACACCGATGCCAGATCGAAGCGGAACCCATCGATGTGCATTTCGTTCTTCCAGTATCGCAGGCTGTCCATCACCATTTTGCGTACGTGAGGCTGGTTGAAATTCAACGTGTTCCCGGTGCCCGAGTAGTTGGCGTATGGGCTCGTCGGGTCGGAGGATAGCATGTAATAGCCTGCGGCATCGAAACCCTTGAAGCTGTAGGTAGGGCCGACGTGATCGCCCTCACAGGTATGGTTGTATACAACATCGAGTACGACGAAGATTCCGGCTTTGTGAAAAGCCTTGACCATGTTCTTGAACTCAAGATGCTGCCCATCCTCATCAACACTCGAGGCATATTGCGCATGAGGCGCGAAGAAGTTCAAAGGCATGTAGCCCCAATAATCTCTTTCAAGAGGATCGCGCTGAAATATGGGCATCAGTTCGACGACGGTGATCCCAAGCTCTTTCAGATAAGGGATCTTTTCGATCAACCCGGCATAGGTGCCGGCTCGCGAAGGATGCACCCCGGAATTGGGATTTTTGGTAAAGCCCTTGACATGAAGTTCGTAGATGATCGCGTCCGATTCAGGTCGGGGCGGGAGATCTTCAGCCCAATCGAAAGCAGCCCGTTGTCTGGGTAAGACTCCGAGCGGCGCCTTTTCCTGATTGGAGCCTGGCTTCATAGCGTGCTTGCGATCAAACCCCGGCGGGAAGAAAACTCGCTTCGCATACGGATCGAGAAGAACCTTTTCCTGATCGAAGCCGCCGAGACCAGCAACGGGCTGGCCTGAAACCGAGTAACCGTAATAGCGGGCGTCGCACAGTTGATCGAGCGGGATCCTGCAGTGCCAGATCCGCCCTGACTTATTGCGGATGGGATCGAACTGAAATGTCAAAACTGGCTTTGCCAAATCGCTGGCGGAATAGAGAAAGAGTTTCACACTCTCGGCATGTTCAGCACACACCGCAAAATTAAGGGCCTGATCTTCCTCGATCCACGTAGCCCCCAGCGGCAAGGGAAGCCCCTCTGTGTGCTCCCACGTGAGGCGTTTTTGCGGTGACGCCGCGGAGAGGGGCGCTGCGTCAGATGCGCAGTCAATGACCGCAATGGATTCGGGAAGTGTGTTTCTCACGTGTTTAACAGGCTAATGACACGCCGCGTCATCCTGGAATGTACCGCCGGCGAACATCTGCGCCAGGAATTGTCCACAACGGATGATCTTCTGGGCGTCCTCGTCATCCTTGAGCGGATTTTCCGATGTCGACAGGTTGGCCGCGCTCAACGAATTCCGAGCGTCAACAAAGCTCTCAGCCCAGGCCTGCACATTGTTGAACTCATTCCTCAGCAACTCGAGCCCGCGATGGTCGTCATCCGTCGATGCAGCGGCCGAGGCTAATGCGACGCTGTCGGCAGCTCGACCCTGGTACGCGCGAATCGTGTTTCCTGCCATCGCCTTCCCCACGGGATACCCATTTTGAACGATCACCTGCAGCATCCCGCCCCACTCTCTTATCGAGGCCATCGCCTCTATCGACGCCTTTATGAATGGGCGCGAAAAGCCGGATTGTGAGCTTCGCTGCTCGATGATGAACCGTCCTGACCAGGCAGCGTCAGAATAATTCTGTTCTTCTCAAACCGCAGCGACCCGCCGGTGATTTGCGCCAGGTCTTGCGCATCCACGAACAGGCGTCCCTGGTATCGAATGACGCTGGCCTGTCCTTGGTATCCTTGCACGGATAACACCTCTCTCTCGCTCTGCGATTGCGCCCCTGCCATGACCACCATCAACAGCACTGCACCGAGCATCGTCGGCCTATGCCTTATCATGTGGAACATCGATTAGCCCCCGAATAAAATTCGCGTCTTACCCAAGACTGCGCTTCGCGTGCAGCTCTCATACGTTAGTTCGCCTGCCCGGCGTACTTTGCCTGCGTGAGAGGAGGAAGTGAGGATTCGACCTGCATATCCATCATCAGGTCGACCCGCCGCTCCAATTGAAAGAACTTCGTCACCGTAAGAGCTGGAAGCACTTTGTTGAACGTCTTGTAGTACTTCTTCTTCAGCGCAGCCAGACGAAAGTCGCACTCCAACATTTTTTCTGCCATCGCTTTGGCCTCGGCATCGGTCAGGTTCGGGTACTTCTGGATGTACTCCTTGATGACGGCAACGCGACCATCATCCAGGTTGGATCGTTCGTACTCATATTGCTTATAGATCGGCCAGAATTCCGCGCCATCTTTCTCGTTGAAATTCATTCCTGTTGTGATGAGGGCAGTCCTGTCTGCCTGCATATTGGCCCTGACTACTGCGATAGTGGAGTCGATATTGGGCTCTTGATCTTGAGCACGGCCAAGAGTGCAAAATGCGAGCATTGCGAACGTAACCATCAGTAGTGCTGAATTCTTCATCATTGACTGAACTCCTAAGCCTGTTGCTTCTTGTCATTCGCGGGCGCAGCGGTGCAGTGCGCTCGACACCCTCTTTGTTGCAGACTCCTCGAAAGAACGAGAAGCAGTTGCACAAGATGATGTAGGCACGCCACTTGCCGAACTTATGTCAGCATCAAATCATGTCTTATGTTGGGGTTCTGCAATCAACCCTGGCACCGGAAGACCGTACGCTGCCCGGTAACGGGCACCTGGACCTCATCTGGTCATCCCTCATCTGGTCAGGCCCAGGTCGATTCAAATGATTGGTCTGTTCCCGCGCATTGAAGGATTCGCGGAGCGCTATTCGCCGTGGGTCGGCTCTACTGCCGGATCTAGCTTCGCCGCTATCCTCGACGCCTTGGCTTTCTTCATCGCGATCATGCACATGGCTCCGAGCCCTGCCCAGAATACGGTGCGCGCACGTCGGCACAATGCCAGGGTCAATCCAGCAGTGCTCGTCACGCCAAAAATTTTGGCAATCAGCATATTTCCACCTTCATAGGTCCCGAAGTTGCCGGGGTTGAACGCGCCCACGAGGTTGATCACCTTGGTCAGCGCTTCGACGATGAAAGCGCCGCCTAAGGCGACTTTTGCTCCCATAAACCTAAGAATGATGTAGACCTCCAGCACCGCCAGCAGGTGCCACAGGAAATTGAAGCTCAATGTTGCCCAGAATGCGGCCGGTGCCTTATCACGAAAGCTCAGGAGGTTGTCTTCCGCCGAGTCAATGATCGGCTGTTTGCCGCTGACCCACGTATGAAGCCGAGGCAAGCGGCCAATCGCTCGAGTTGCACGGCCCACCAACTGCCACCGGTTTCTGACAGACACAGCCGCCAGGATCACCGCCGCTATAAGCACAGCAATGAGCACGCCTGCATAGACTCGCCACGTGCCAGAAAGCGGGGCAAGCAGTAAGGTGGCTGAGATTCCTGAAACAGTGATAAGTACTGCAGTGAAGCTATGCAGAGCTCCATCAATCGCACCCGCCGATAATGCATTCGATAGGGGCACTGCGCGACCCAACAGCGATATGCGCGTGCCCTCGCCAACAACTTTTCCAGCGACACCAAATTGTCCGATGCCGTCCGAGATCAATTGCGCGACGAAGCTACGGGACCAGGAAAGGCCGCTAGTATCGCAGGTTAACGCCTGTCTCCAGGCGCACGTCTTGGCCAATTGCGAGATCCCGCCCAAAAGGACAACGAGAGCGAATCCCCAGCCGACGGTCTGCAGTTGTTTCCACACGACTCCGGGCCCGGTTCGAAACACCAAGTAGCTCATTAGGCCGAGGCCGAGCAAAGCTGCGAAAAATCGGAGAGAGAGCTGAATGAGTGACCGTAGTCTGGGTGCGGCGCCGCCCTTGCGCGCCAGCTTGAGGATCCTTCTCCAACTGCTCGGCTCGTTCGGTTTGTGCGTCTGCTGGATCTCCATCAGCGCACATTCGATAACTGAGTTACCGGCTCCCATGTAGCTCTCCCCGTTTCCAGTCGATTTACGTACCTGGACATTTGAGGAATAGCAGATGGATTGCCAATCCGATGCCTGTTTAAAAGCGGTAATTTCGCTTATTCCCTTGAAACCAATCTGGATTGGGCGTGCCCTGCCAAGGGCAGTGCCTCCATGTGGGCATGGAGGGACGGACCCACGGTACGACAATTCTGATTCCACGAAAGATGCCGTGATTCCCGTTTGGCCCAGCGAGTGCAACCTGCAGAAAGTCCATGCCCGACCCCGTAGGCTTCAAATCAACTCAGCGATGGGTACGCTTCCCTTTCCATTGCACTGCCCAAAATCACAGTTCGCCCTCGGCTCGGGTAGCTGAGATGATCGGGCGATAGACGGGCAACCTGATCCGTGAGAATCTCATAGCCATGAATCGAGCAGTGCTCTGGGACATGGATGGAACCCTGGTCGACTCTGCCGAATATCATTGGCAGGCCTGGCACGATAGTATGTCCCGCGAAGGCTTCCCGATCACCCACGGACAATTCCTGGCCACCTTCGGACAGCGCAACGACTCTATTCTCCGGCAATGGCTTGGCGAAAAGGCTACGCCCGAATTGATCGAGCGCATCGGTAATGCCAAAGAAGCACTCTATCGGCAACATGTGCGCGAGCACGGCATTACGCCGCTCCCTGGAGCCCTGGACTGGGTAACCCTGCTGCACCGACAAGGCTGGAGACAAGCAATTGCATCAGCGGCTCCTCGCGCCAACATTGAAACCATTCTGGACGTCTTACATGCTAGCCAGTACTTTCAAGCCATCGTGTCCGCTGACGATGTACGCCGGGGTAAGCCTGACCCGGAAGTGTTCCTCATCGCCGCCACCAAACTGGATGTCGCGCCCAAGCATTGCATCGTTGTAGAAGACGCGCAGCACGGCATCGAAGCAGCCCGCGCCGCTGGAATGAAAAGCATCGGCGTAAGCCAGAATTGCAAGCTTTTGCCGGCAGACGTGGCGGTGCGATCTTCTCGACCTTCTGGAAGCGAACGCCTTCAGCACGTTGTTGCAGAAAAGCGCTTAGTCAGCAGTTATGCAGTTCTCTTCTTTTCATCAGTAGCACGCAACCCCGACATCGACTCGATGCGAACGCGAAAAAAAAGCGGCGCGATGGGCTGATCGCCCACCCTCATTTGCCGCTGACCCAGCGCATTAAGCCACCATTGACTGCGTTTTGCGAGCAGTGAACTCGCATGTCTACGCTCGGCCGTATATTGCGGCTCGGGTAATTCCTCGTATTGCCCATTCACAACGATGCTGGTCCACTCGCCCTGATTCTCGAGCTGGTCCGTCTGCACACACACTTTGGGGTTGGCACGCATCCACTTCACCTTCTGCCCGAAGGTCGAGAAAACATACAGGTATCCGCCATCGTAGGCAAAATGAATCGGAACTACGTACGGCTGGTTCTCATGCGCGCAGCCCAGCCGGCCAAGAGAGGCGTGTTCAAGAACCGCCTTGCACTCCTCCGCTGCCATTTCGTTGATTTCCATGATGGTTTCCTCTGAACTCAGGACTCACGAAGGTTACAGCTTGGATATTGTAGACGCTTTCGATGCCGGAGGGCCGCGCCGCAACCAGCCAGACTTCGTCACCGCTTTCACTCCGTCAATGGCGCGGTGATCGCAGATTGCCTGGGTAATGGCGAGAACGTGTGCCTCAGTGAACGTGCCCTTCAGAGAAGTCCCGCGGTGGCCGCTTGTTCCAAACGAACTGATTGGCGTCTTCGAGATCCGGCTTCCAGTCAAAGTATTTCTTCTCCAATCTGTCCAGGTCCACAAGCACTTCCCTTGGAGCGGGTTTCTCGGCTAACGGCAAAATCCTGGCATCGCTCAGCTTGGTTGCCGATTGCTGCTTTTCCAGCACACTGGACATGGACCCATCCTTCAATTGTCGCCCAAACTTAGCGATAATGCAGTCGTTTGACAAATTAGCGGAACTGGTAAGTTTTATTTTCTCGGAACTCTGTATCAGCCGCATTTATGCTACAGTAGCCGCGTTTACGACGGGTGTGGCACGCCGAAGATAGCTCGCACAGTGTCGCGGGCTATGAGAAGCTCCTCATCCGTCGGAATAGCATAGGCGAGCAACTTGGAGTCTTCCGTCGATATCTTGCCTTCGCGACCGACCGTCTCCTGGTTCTTCGCCTGGTCGAGACAAAGTCCTGCCCACTCCATCCCCGCACAAATTCTTGCACGAACGTCCGGCGAATTTTCTCCGATGCCGCCCGTGAAAACAAGTGCGTCAGCTCCGCCCATCGCAGCCAGGTATGCGCCGATGTATTTCTTCACCCGATAACAGAAAATTTCGATGGCAAGACGTACCCGGCGGTCTTCATGCTCTTTCAACTCAGCCTGCAACTCGCGCATGTCATTCGTGAGCCCGGAAATGCCGAGCAAGCCGGATTGCGTGTTTAGCAACCTGTCCACCTCGAAGGCCGATAGCCCCTCTTTTCTGGCGATGGTGCTGACCACGGCGGGATCGACGTCCCCTGAGCGCGTGCCCATGACCAGACCTTCAAGCGGCGTTAGACCCATCGACGTATCGATGGAACATCCAGCCTGTATTGCGGCTGCCGAGCAGCCGTTGCCCAAATGGAGCGTGATGATATTGGTTTGTTTGCGCGTCAGTCCACGCATCGCACGATAGCGGAAGGCGACGTAACGATGAGAGGTACCATGGAATCCGTAGCGCCGGATGCGGTGCCGCCGGTAAAGATGATACGGAATGGCATACAAGTAGGCCTGCTCGGGAAGCGAATGATGAAAGGAAGTGTCGAACACCGCTACTTGAGGAATGTCTTTGCCGAATATTTCGCGGGCCGCCCGGATACCTTTGATGTTGTTTGGATTGTGAAGTGGAGCCAGATCGATGCAGTCCTCAAGTCCCTTCAAAACCGAGTCGTCAATCAGGGCAGAATCTTTGAACATCTCACCGCCATGCACCACTCGGTGTCCCACCGCATTTACGTCAGCCGCACTCTTGATTTCAGAGGCTCCTGATCGATCTGAAGCGATGTAACGAATCAGGTATTCGAGTACAGCGGCCACATCTCGCAACGGCTCTGTGAGAGTCTGCCTTGGGTGGTTGCGGTACTTGATGCGAATGATTGCCTCTCCTCCTATGCCCTCAATATCGCCCCGGCAGATCCGGTCGTCTTTATCTTGAGCAATCCGTTCAAGGTCTGTGGCAATCACTTGAAATTTCAGGGTGGAACTTCCCGAGTTTAGAACCAGTACGTTCATTGCGCCTGCTGAGCCAGAGAAGGTGGGGATCCTATGCGACTTTCCGTATTTAACCAACACTACTCCGAATGAGCGCTACTGATCCAGTAGTGCAGATGGGTTGCCAATCCAATCGTGCAACCAAGCCATTTTCGGGATGTTCTCTGCACTTCTCACCACTGCAGGCATGCCCTGCCTTGGGCAGTGCCTCATTCTGGGCAGAGGCTCGAAGGACAAAGACTGCGAACATTGTTGCGGTGCAGAGACATACCGTCGATCTCAATTGGCACGCTGCATGCAAACGCAGATAGTTAATGTGCGCACGCAAAGCCGTCGCCTGAGGTGCGCGGCACTTGATCCAAGCTCTCCCCAAGCAGTGACGGACCAAGTCGCCCGCGCCTCATCCGACGGTTTTGAGGACTGCAGGAGTCCCGTTTAATTCAGCATGTCACTCATCGCAGCAGCTCTGAAACCACGGTCGATACTGATGGCAACGGATTTCTCTGAGGCATCTGAAAAGGCACTGCGCTATTCTCTGGCGCTCGCCCGATTCTATGAGTCGAACTTTTGCCTGGCCCACGTGGTGTCCTCCCTGGGTCTGACCATGGCAGGTCCTGATGCGGTTGCTGCCTGTGAAGAGGCAGTATTGCGCGAGGCTGCCGGTCTGGAGCGCTCGCTGGTTCAACGCGGGGCGCTTACTGGTATTCCGCACAAATTCATTGTTCGGCAGGGTGAACTGTGGCCGGAACTCCGAGAAATCATCCGACAAGAAAGCGCAGATCTCCTCGTCGTCGGCACCCACGGACGACACGGCATAGCCAAGCTGTTTTTCGGTTCCATTGCAGAGCAGATTTTCCGTCAGGCAGATTGTCCGGTCTTGACCTTTGGGCCACATACCGATAGCCGCCCCTGGTTTGGAACATCCTCCACGAACCGCACATTCCTGTTTGCGACAGACTTCGGACCCGCATCTCTCCACGGCTTGCCGCAAGCCATTGCGGCTGCCAATCAATTCGGAGCCAAACTTACCTTTCTGAGCATCATTCCTTCCCCGCCATCACACACTGAAGAAGCTCTGGCTCTGACGGACTGGCAAGCGGATGCGCGCAGAACCCTGCAGCGTCTGGCAGAACTCGCCGAGGATGCCGCGCTCGACCTGAGACCTGAGTTATACACGGAATTCGAATCAGGGTGGCCGGTAAGCGAGAGGATCCTCGAAACTGCTGACAAACTGCGAGCGGACCTTATTATTATGGGTCTCCATGATTCGGACTACACCGAAATAATCTCGCACATGGATCTTGCCACCACCTATGACGTGGTTTGCCAGGCTTCCAGTCCCGTACTTACAGTGAACTGTTTTTCAGGGTATAACGTTCGACCGCGACCGGCCGAAGTAACAGCGTCGCCTTTGGCGGAGGCCGATATGATCCTCAGTCGCGGGTCCGGGGTTAAGTTGTAGGCGAGATCGTGATTTGCCCTCGACAAGATGGGTAATCACCGCGAATAGAAGCCCCACGGAGATTCCGGACATCAGCATGCCCACCATACTCTCCAAAGGGCCCAACAGTCGCCACTTGAGCGGAAGCACGACATCACCGTATCCGACCGTGGTATAACTGCTCGCCGAGAAGTAGAATGCGGATTCCCAGGATGGAAAGCAAAGCCCGCGATAGCAACTCGCCCAGAGCAGAATGACGATTCCGTGCAGCACGATAACCGCTACCGTGGTTTTCATGACCAGCGCGGCAGAGTGAAACATCCGAAGGTCGTGAAGGCCCCCTGCGGCAACCCTTCTTAACCTGGTGATAAGCGCGGCGACGCCAGCGCACTGCAGAGCTAGCGTAATCACTACGAGAAAAACGGCGGCACCAGATTGTTGAAGCAACATCATTTTCGAGATTGCTCTCCTTAGTTAAAGGCTGCGCGGCACACTTGTTTCACTTTTTTCCGAACGGCGCACGGGATAGGGCTGTAAGCGACGTGGCCTCGTTCTATTCGGAAAGCGATCCTTTCAGCAACGCACAATGTTGTCGCCGTGAATGCCTCTGGTCGCGTTGCGAGTATCCACCACCAAGGATGCCTGCTGCGCGATCCGGGCGTAGTCATAATCCGAATGGTCCGTGACGATCAGCACACAGTCGTACTTGGCGACGTCGTCCACGGGCACGCATTTCATCTGCAGATCGTAATGGCGCCCTTTGCCGATAAACGGAAAGTAGGGATCGTTGTAGCTGACTTCAGCTCCATCCTTCTGCAGCAGCTCAATAATGGTTAGAGCAGGAGACTCGCGCAGGTCATCGATGTCTTTCTTGTAGGCCACCCCGAGCACCAGCACTTTGGCGCCCTTCACAGCCTTCCCTTGTTGATTGAGAGCTCTGGTGACGCAAGAGACCACGTGATAGGGCATGGAACTGTTGATCTCTCCTGCCAGTTCGATGAAGCGAGTCTGGAAATCCCACGCCTTTGCTTTCCAGGATAGGTAGTACGGATCGACCGGGATGCAATGTCCGCCCAGGCCGGGGCCGGGATAGAAAGGCTGAAAGCCGAAGGGCTTGGTCGAGGCGGCTTCGATGACTTCCCAAATATCCAATCCCATCCGTAAGGACAAAAGCTTCAATTCGTTGACCAGGGCGATGTTCACGCAGCGGTAAATGTTTTCCAGCAGCTTAGTCATCTCTGCGACGGCCGGTGAGGACACCGGGACGACTCGGTTGAAGATTGTCCCATACAGCGTCGCGGCCAGTTCTGAGGCTTGGGAATTCAGGCCTCCTACGACTTTCGGGATGTCACGACGCGCGATGCTGTCGTTGCCCGGGTCTTCTCGTTCCGGAGAAAAGGCGACAAAGAACTCATCCTCTCCGTTAGCTGTTGCGTCGCGGGCCGCCTTCAAACCGCAGCTATTGCCTTCCTCCAGGATTGGAACAAGCACTTCCTCCGTGGTGCCGGGATACGTCGTGCTCTCGAGGACCACCAATTGACCGGCACGTAAATGGGGCGCTATAGCGCGGGCGGTGTTGGTAATGAAACTGAGATCAGGCTCTCGATATTCATCCAGAGGCGTGGGCACACAGATGATGATGGCATCCATTTCGGTCAGACCCGAAAAGTCTGCGGTCGCACAGAAACCTCGTGAGCGGGCCGCCTGGATCTCGGTAGGTGGAATTCGACAGATGTAAGACCCGCCGGAGGTGAGAGTTGCGACCTTATGCTGGTCGATGTCAAAGCCTGTCACTCGAAGCTTCGCTTCGGTGTAGAGCAGAGCAAGCGGTAATCCCACATAACCGAGACCTATCACGCCGATCCGCGCTTGGCGAGTTTCAATTTTGGTTTTCAGCTCTGAGAATAGACTGACGGCGTTTGTGGAAGTATTCATACGGTGATCTCCTATATCAAAAAGCGATGCCCCTGGCTCGCAACCGGTCCCATCCGACGTGGCTTATGTCTGCCACCCTCCACCGAGATTTCTGTATATGTCGACGAGTCCTAACAGCTCATTCAATTGGGCCTGAGCCAATCCCAGTTCGGCATTAAAGGAATTCGTTTCATTTGTGAGCACCTCCAGGTAGCTGGTAGCGCCGCCCTTGTAGCGCATTTCCGAAAGCTGCGCTGCATCCTGGGCGGCGAACACAAGGTCCTGTTGCCGTTCCCGGAACTCGCGGTCTTTTCGATATTCCACCAGTGAGTCCGAAACACCGCGAAAGGCTTGCTGGATGGTGCGTTGATACGTGAGCAACATTTCCTCTTTACGAGCCTCGCTTAACTTGACGCCGGAACGAATCCTTCCTCCAGCGAAAATGGGCTGCGTTAGTGATCCACCGAAAGTCCAGAATCCCGCTGGGCCGGTGAACAGGCTGGTTAGCGCCGAACTCAGGAAGCCGCTGTTGGCTGTTAACGAAATTTGTGGAAAATACGCAGATCGAGCTACTCCGATCTGCGCGTTGGCCGCTATTAGCTCTGCTTCGGCCGCACGGATGTCGGGCCGACGCTCCAACAAGCTCGAGGGAAGTCCCGCTGGCACCTCGGGCGCATGCGCCTGTTCTGTGAGTTTCATTCCCCGTGCGATGGGCCCCGGATTCCTACCCAGCAGAGTACTGAGGAAATTCTCCTCTTGTTGAATTTGTCGCTCCAGGCTGGGTATGCTCTCGGCTGCGGTAGCAACCAGCTGTTCTGACTGGCGCACATCGAGCATGGTGCCAGCTCCGCCATCCGACAATGTGCGAGTCAGTTGCAGCGACTCCTGCCGTGAGGCTAAAGTGCGGCGCGCGATTTCAAGCTGAAGGTCATAGGCACGAAGCTGAAAGTAGGCAGCCGCAACGTCACTCACCAGGCTGTTAGTTACCGCGCGGCGCGCCCATTCTGTTGCCAGGAGATTTGCCCGCGCTGCTTCGGTGGCGCGGCGGTACTTTCCCCAGAAATCGAGGTCCCAGGCCATGGAAGCGCCCACCGCATTGAAGTTCGTTTCGGTTTCAGGAGAGAGTTTCGTCTTCGGAAAGCGATCGTTTAGACCGGTAGCCCCAGCACTCACCGTGGGCAACTGGTCAGCCCGCGTGATGCCCAACTGCGCTCGCGCTTCCATGATTCTCGCCGCCGCAATGCGAACGTCGTAGTTCTGCTTCAGGGCAGTACGAATCAGTTCCTGGAGTTGTGGATCCTGAAAAACTTCCCACCACTTCTGATCTCCAAGCGACTGCTCTGAGGACTGCGACGCTGGCTGTGGAGTTTGCGGTGATTGCTGCGACGGATTCTGCGGAGCTTGCGCCGCGTTCGGTTCCGCAGTTCCGCGGTACTCGCCCGGCACGTCAACCTTAGGCCGCTTGTAATTGGGCCCAACCGCACACGCGGTCGTGAACAGTGTCAGGAATACGAAGGGAATTAACTTTCTCACGTTAGTCTGCCTCCATCGGATGCGGCACCGGAACAGTCACCGGTTGCGATTTACGACTCCAGCGCTGGCTTAGCGTCTCGACCAGCACATACAAGGCGGGAATGATGAAGATAGCAAGCCCCGTGGCAGCCGCCATGCCACCGATGACCGCGGTTCCCATGATCTGACGGGCCACCGCTCCGGCGCCGCTGGCGGTCCACAGGGGCACACAACCGAGGATGAATGCAAAAGAAGTCATCAGAATGGGCCGCAGCCTCAGTTTTGCACCCTCCAAGGCTGCATCAACCAGCGGCTTGCCATTGACTTCGTGCTCCTCTTTGGCGAATTCCACGATCAAGATCGCGTTTTTAGCAGCCAGACCGATCAGCATGATCAAACCGATTTGGGCGTAAACGTCATTCTCGATCTGCACCATGAAGGGCGGGAAGATAAGGCCGAGCACCGCGCGTCGCAGCCATAGGACGGCGAAGGCCCCGAATACAGCTATGGGCGTGCTCAGCAACACGCTAAAGGGCAGCGACCAGCTTTCATACAATGCTGCCAGGATCAGGAACACGAACAGGAAAGACATCCCAAAGATGACCCCCGTTGGCACGCCTTCGCGCGCCTTCTGTTCCTGGAACGACATGCCCATGTAATCGAAACCCATTTCCGCTGGCATCGTCTGGTGGAAGACTTCTTCCAGCGCCGCCGTGACTTGATCGGAGCTGTAACCGGGCGCGGCGATGGCGTTGATCTGCGCGGATCTGTACTCGTTGTAGCGCATGGTAAATTCGGGCCCGACACGCGATTCAAAGTTGGTCAGCGCGGAAAGGGGCACCATGTCACCATTCTTATTGCGCACATAAAACTGGCCGATGTCTTTTACAGTGGCGCGATACGGAGCCTCCGCTTCCACATAGACCTGCCAGGTGCGTCCGAATTGGTTGAAGTAATTCACAAACAGGCCGCCCATGTAGGCCTGGACAGTTTGATAGACATCGCTGATAGGTACACCCTGCTTCAGTACCTTCTCTTTATCAACCGTCAGGTATTGCTGCGGAACCCTGGGCACAAAAGTGGTGCTTACCATTCCCAGTTCGGGACGCTTTCGTGCCGCGGCCAAGAACTTGTCCACGTTGTTGGAGAGGAATTCAATGTCTTTTCCGGAGCGGTCTTCCAGGACGAACTGGGCTCCGCCGGAGGTACCGACGCCGGGGATGGGAGGCGGCGAAAATGCGAATATCGTGCCTTGCGGCATCGTCATGAGCTTCTGGTTCAATCGCGCCCAAATGACCTTGTACAACTCCTCGGTCGTCTTGCGTTCTTCCCAAGGCTTCAACTGGACGAAATAGAAAGCGGTGTAGCTGCTGCGGGTAAAACTGAGCAGACTGAAACCAATGACGCTGGTGTAATGATCGATGCCCGGCGTGGAGGCCAAGATCTTTTCGACCTCAGTCGAAGCTTCTTGTGTCCGCTCAAGAGAAGCGCCTTCCGGCAGTTGCATGTTCATGTACATGTAGCCCTGATCTTCATCGGGGAGGAAGCTGGAAGGGAGCTTGCGACCGAAAAATATCCCGCCCAGCGCAAACAGCACCAGCACGACCAAAGCGAAGGCGCCTTTCCGGACCACTATGCTCGATGCTCGAACGTAGCCTTTTGTGCCGGCATCGAATTTCCGGTTGAACCAGCCGAAGAACTTGGCGAGCGGGCCATGGCTCTCTTTCTTGGGCCGGAGCAGAAGTCCGGCTAAGGCTGGACTTAAGGTGAGAGCGTTGAACGCCGATAGGATCACCGAAATCGCAATGGTGATAGCAAATTGCTTGTAGAGCTGTCCTGTAATGCCTGGAATGAAGACGGTGGGAACGAATACCGCGGAAAGAACAAGGGCAATGCCAATGACCGGGCTGGTCAGTTCCTCCATCGCCTTTCGCGCCGCCTCTTTTGGTGCCAAGCCCTCTTCGATGTGCCGCTGTACGCCTTCAACCACGACGATGGCATCGTCTACTACCAAGCCGATAGCCAGCACCAGTCCGAACATCGAAAGCGTGTTGATGGAAAAACCAAAAATCGGAAACAGAATGAAGGTTCCGACCAGTGAAACTGGCACGGCAAGCAGGGGAATGAGGGTGGCTCGCCAGTCTTGCAGGAACACATACACCACCAGGATGACCAGCGCGATGGCGATCACCAAAGTCAAGATGATCTCCTTCATGCCTTCCCTGACGGCTGCCGTCTGATCGAGCGACACCACATAATCCACGTCGCCGGGGAATCTCTGCTTCATTTGTGCCATCAGCTTGCGGAGCCCGTCGACGGCTTGTACCGCGTTGGAGCCAGGCAACTGGTATACGGAAACCGTAGCTGCCGGCTTGCCATTCAGCCGGCTCACCATGCTGTAATCCTGAGCGCCGAGTTCAGCGTGCGCCACATCGCTCACACGGACAATGCCGCCATCGGGATTCTCCCGCACCACAATGTTTTCGAAGTCCTCTGGAGATCGCAGACGCCCCTGTGCCAGCACCGACATGGTCAATTGCTGGCCAGGCACCGCGGGCTCGCCGCCAACCTGGCCGACCGGGTTCACTTTGTTCTGCGCTTGGATCGCATTGACCAGTTCGGTGACGGTAATTCCCAATTTCGCCAACTTGTCGGGCTTGATCCATAGGCGCATGGCGTACTGTCCCGCGCCGAAGACGTCGCTCTGGCCCACACCGTACGACCGTTGGATTGGGTCTTTCAAGTTAATGTAGGCATAATTGGCCAGGAATTTCGCGTCCCGTGTGCCGTGCGGCGAATACAAGGAAATCAGCATGATGGGCGAGGTCATCGATTTCTTGATATCGATTCCGTAATTAAGGACCTCTTGCGGAATCTGGCCGTTCGCCAACTGCTGGCGAGACTGGGTGAGAATCTGATCCATGTTGGGATCGGTGTCGAGCTGGAAATCCACGAACAACTGAGTATTCGAGTTGTTTGTGGCGTTCGTCGAGTACATGTAATCCATCTTGTCGACACCGTTCACCTGCTGCTCGATCGGAGTGGCTACCGCCTCCTCAAGCGTCTTCGCGTCGGCGCCTACATATACCGCGCTGAGGCGAATCTCCGGGGGAGCGATGTTCGGAAATTGGGCGACCGGCAAACCTACAATGGTGACCACACCCACGATGACCATCAGGATGGCAATCACCAGTGCGACAATCGGACGATTGATGAAGAATTTCGACATGATCACTGCCCTTCCTGAGCTGGATTTGCCGATTGCAAGGCGACGGAGTTTAGATTTGCGGGTTTCACAGCGACTAGACTTCCTTCGCGGACTTTGTCTTGGCCTTGCACCACAACTTGCTCGCCAGGTTTAAGGCCCTCTTCAATGACCCACATTTGTCCCATCTTTTCGCCGGCTTTAACGGCGCGAATACTAATCTTGTTATCGCTGCCTACGAGTGCGATCTGGTAGCCTCCCTGCAACTGTGTCACTGCGGTCTGCGGAACCAGTAGAGCGTCTTTCTTGATGCTGGTCTGGATCCGCACACGCCCGTACTGTCCCGGACGCAGAATGTTGCCGGGGTTTGGGAAGGCCGCGATTAAACGAATCGTGCCTGTGTTCGCGTCCACTTGCCTGTCGGTCAGCAATACTTTGCCCTTGTGCGGATAGACCGTGCCATCGCTCAAGATCAGCTCCGGAGAGATGTCGAACAAATCCATGGGCTGTCCGCTGGAACTAATGTGCTTCGCCCGCAAATATTCCTGCTCGCTTACAGGGAAGTAGACCTTGATCGGATCCACCTGCGAAACGGAGGTCAGGTGCGAGTTGGGGCCGACAAGATTGCCCATTTGCACTTCGCAGATTCCCGCAACGCCATCTACAAGCGAGGTCACCTTGGTCCAGCCGAGATCGAGTTGCGCCCGCTCCACTGCGGCCGTGGCTGACTGCACCGCTGCCTGGGCAGCAAGTTTTGCCTGGATCTCGTTGTCCAACTTCTCTTTGGGCACAGCCTTCTTTTCCGCTAGAGGTGTGTCGCGCTCAACGTCATTACTGCTCTTCGCCAGCAGCGCTTCCGCCTGGGCGAGATCCCCTTTTGCGTGATCGAGGGTCGCTTGGAACGGCCGCGGATCAATTTCGAACAGGACCTGGCCTTTGCGGACGACCGAACCTTCTTTGTAGTTTTGGCTGATGATGTATCCCGAGACCTGGGGCCGAATCTCGGCGTTGACGTAACCGTCGAGCATGGCCACCCATTCGCCGTGCACAGGCACGTCCTGCTGAACAGGCGTTGCCACTAACACTTCCGGTGTCGGCAGTTGCATGGCTGCGTGGCCTCGCCCACATCCAACGAGTGCCAAGCTGAAAGTGATGGAGAGCACGATCACTGTGTACTCAGGCCAATTGTTGGGCCGTGTCTCAGCAAACTGCCGCCAGAAGGGTGAAGCACCTTCAGCATTGAAAACTCTGTGAACAGTCCTGCGAATTCCGTTAACGATCGACATGCGATTTGCTCCTGTGATAACCACTCTTCCCACGTGACTGCGCTTGAACCTGGCCTCAAAGTCGTCTGCACAAATTTCTGACTCAGATAGTTCGGTGTTCATCATTTTTCTGCCTGCAACTTCGGCTTCCGCCAGATGGCACTTTGAACTCCAGCGAATCTCGCTGTCGCTCGTGTGCATAACGATTGCAGGTTCTGTGCCAATGAAGAACCCATTGCAAGTCCTTGAATCAGAAGTTCCTGCGTCCAACAATGCGGAAGAATGCCCACATCTGGTCGATGGGCGCTGCCCTCATACGGGCATCGGGCCGGTATGATCCCCTGATCTGCCGCGAACCTGAGCGGATCAAGCACGATATTCCCGTCGCAGTATCTGAATTACTCTTGGATGGACAACAAAACGGGGAGTTTTTGATTTAGGGGTTCGAATCGAGATGCACGTCACGGGAATGGCTTTACCGTCGGAGCGATGCAACTCCTGCCGAACGCTCGGCGGTAACGGCAATCGATTGGAGCATTCCGCTAAAAATCCAGCGATGAATGGGGTAGAGCGCATACCAGTAAACAAGTCCGCTCAACCCGGCAGGATCGAAAATCGCAGTTTGCCTGATAATTGAGCCCTGGATGTTTGGTTCAACCTGGAATTCAAGCCACGCACGGCCGGGGACTTTCATTTCCGCGACCAGAGTCAGACGACGGGCCGGTTCAAAGCTCTCGACTCGCCAGAAATCCAGAGCATCACCCGCGGCCAGCGCGTGAGGATCCCGTCGCCCCCGGCGCAGTCCGACCCCTCCTGCCAGGAGGTCCAAAGACCCCCGAAGCCACCAGAGAATGTTTGCGAAGTACCAGCCATTCGTACCTCCGATCTTCTGGATGGGAGCAAAAGCTAAATCCGGCGAAACCGATACTTGTGCGGTCCTGGAGTCGACAAGCCTGGTCCCGAATTGCACACCACCCCAAGACGCTGACTTTCCGCTGGAAGAAAGCGCATCCGACCAGCGGGTTAGAGCAAACTCGCGGTCTTCGTTTCGAAGCGCTCTCTCTATCGCTTCCTTCAAACCTTTCGGTTTGACCGTGAACACGGTTAGTGCCGATTTATCCCTCACCAAGGTTGGATGGCGCATGCTATCGACGAGCTTTCGCCCCACACGGGCGTAAAGCGGGGTGACCAGACCCAACCACAAACTCGAAAGGCGAGGAGTAAGGACGGGAACCGGGATCATCCAGCGACGAAGGCCGCATTGCCGTGCATACTCCTGCATGATTTCACCGTAGCTGACCTGGTCGGTGCCACCGATCTCGAATATCGAGCTCTGCTCACCCGGCAGCTCGAGCGCCGCTATTAAGTAAGCGATCACATCTTCGACTGCAATCGGCTGGGCTTTTACGTTCACCCAGTGGGGACAGATCATTACCGGCAGGCGCTGAACCAAAGCGCGAATCATTTCAAAGGAAAGACTTCCAGAACCGATTACGATCGAAGCGCGAAATTCGATGGTGGGAACTTCAGAAGAACTCAGAATGTCTGCAACCTCCTGACGACTCCGTAGATGGGCGGACAACGCCTGCTCCTGGGCCCCGAGCCCGCCTAAATAAATGATGCGGCGTACGCCCTGTTGGCGCGACGCTATGGCGAAATTAAGTGCCGCTCTGCGGTCCTCCTCTTCAAATTTTCCTGAGGAGTCCATAGAGTGGACCAGATAATACGCTGTTTGTACTCCAGCCAACGCCGGCAGAAGCGAAGCTTTTTCCAGGCAATCGCCCTTCACAACTTCAGTGCCTGCGGCGACCCGCGACTTCAGGAACTCCGGATTTCGAGCCAAACAACGAACGCCTACACCGGTCTTTTCAAGGGCTTGGAGAAGACGCCCTCCGATGTACCCTGTGGCTCCGGTTAGCAAGACCAGCGGATTGCCCTGCACGAGTACACGCTCCCTCTATGGCTTGGTATGATCGAAGGTTCGAGATGATTCTTCCTCGCTCTCCTTTTTACGCCGGCCCGCGCTACATGTGGTCGCCGGTCCACTCTTTCCCGGCTTCACTGCAGTTCCCGTAGAGTTGCTTAACTTTCTGAACATCGATGGTGAGATAACCTGCGCCAGTGGTGGTCCCTTCGTTGTAAATTCCATTCTGATTAGCCAAGGCATCGTTCTTGCTGACAATGCCGACAACTTCAATCGTATGACCAATCTTGCCTTTGAGAAACGATACGTCTCCGGAGACGATACGGAATTGTTTGGGACCTGGCGCGCCACCGGTGATGACATAAGTTTTGTCCGTTTTAGAGAGACAGCCGACCACAGTTCGCAACCCAGTGGGCTGATCCACGGTCGCTGGATTTTTGTCTGTCAAATCTTTCTGCGCCAGGGCGGTCCCGGCAAAGGCCAGCGTAGCAAAACAAAATCAAAGCAAGTTTCATAGTCTCCTCGCATTAACGTACAAAAATCTTGGATTGGAGGAGAGAAGAAGAACCTCTCTCCCCCGCTTTGGCCTTGATCCGCATTAGCGGGCTCGAGCCGCCGCTGCCTGTCCCCATCGGTGCTGGATTCCCTTGAACGATGCCGCCTGATACAGCGCCGAGAGTCCAACAAGAGCGTAGACTATCGAGCTGAGAGTTGAAGTTTCGCCGAATTTCATTCCGAAAATGGCGGCGACAAGGTCGAAGTGCGCAACGCTCACCAGACCCCAATTGAGACCGCCTACCACCAAAAGCACTGCTGCGATTACATCTAAGGCTTTCATTTTTCCTCCGTTACTTAGTTTTTGGGTATCAGCACGGTATCGATCACGTGGATTACACCGTTGGATGCCATCACATCTGCCTGAATGACCTTGGCGTCGTTGATCATTACCGTCCCGTCGTTGACCATAACGTTCAGGTCTTGGCCATCGAGAGTCTTCGCTGACGACATCTTCACAACCTTCGCCGCAGTCACATCCCCCGCGACCACGTGGTAGAGCAGAATCGACTTCAGCTTTTCTTTGTTTTCGGGTTTGAGAAGCGTCTCAACAGTGCCCGCCGGCAGTTTGTTGAAAGCCTCGTCGGTTGGAGCAAAAACGGTGAAGGGACCTTTGCCCTTTAGAGTTTCCGCCAATCCGGCGGCTTGAATTGCCGCCACCAGAGTCTTAAAGCTACCGGCTGCTACGGCTGTGTCGACGATGTCCTTGGCGGAGCCGGCGGTCGCCGGCAACGCGCTCGCCAGAACCCCCAGCATCAATGCAAAACTTGCTGCTCTCACTTTGTTGTTCCTCCTGTGCTGTTGTCTTCGATTTCTTGTAATATTCGATCACTTGCTGTATTAACTATAGAGAACATTTATTATCTCTACACGACAATGCTCTCAAGGTGTGCAACTCGTGTGAGCAGCAGGAACAATTCCGACGCACGTTTGTACCGGCAAGAAAAAGGAGAAGTGAATGGTGAACAAAACGGTTGAAGACGGCCTCAAACCCTATGCCCTGGGTGAAAAACTTAGAACCTTGCGTCTGCGAAAAAGTATGGGGTTGGTGGAATTGGGGAAACATACCGGCCTCTCGGCGGCGATGCTTTCAAAACTGGAGCGCGGCAAGCTGTTTCCAACACTCCCGACTCTGCTGAGAATCGCACTCGTTTTTGGAGTTGGATTGGAATATTTCTTCACCGACGAACGCAAGCGTCATGTGGTGGCGATCGCGCGCAAGAGAGAACGCTTGCGGTTTCCTGAAAATCCCGGGGGAGGCAGCATCGCATATAACTTCGAAAGCCTGGACTTCAAGGCAACCGAGCGCAAGCTGAATGCTTTCTACGCCGAATTCGAACCCATTGCGCCCGACAGGTCGCGGCTTCACCAGCATCCGGGTGTCGAATTGCTTTATCTGATCTCCGGCAAACTGGAACTTACCATCGGCTCCGAGCAGGTCTGTCTGGAAGAGGGAGACGCCATCTATTTTGATTCCGCCGTACGTCATAGCTATCACCGTGCGAGTAAAACTCGGTGCACCGGTGTCATTGTTACGGCGTAAATTATCCGCGCTCCGGTTTGACGATCGGAAGAGGATTCCGGAGGTCATTTAGAAAGGACTGTCAATCATGATGTGTCTATGGGAAGATTCCCAGGATCAGTACCGATAAACGCCTTTTCTGATCAGTTATTGCTGGTTGGGTCGGCAATCCGGAAATTGGAAGGTCGAAGATTTCTCTCATTTCGCCATTTGCTAGCGGGCGAACAAGCAGAGGAGGTCGCGCATTCCGTCCTGTAACTGCTGGCCTTGGTTCCGGCTTGGCGTGTTAGTTATCGGCGGCAAGGACGACGCCCGTTTGCGTACGAATTATCCAGTACTGGCATGGTCGACTTAGGCTCGCTAATCAATGGGAGCTCAAGCCGTTCGCAAACGTCCCGGGAATATGAAGTCTCGGCAACGAACTGGGCTCCGAGCCTCTTGACAAACAAAAGCACCTCTTCCCCGATGGCGTCGATAAACATCACTTCCGTAAGATCGACAACTAATTCCACCTTGCTATCGCAGCGCGTGACCAGCGTGCGGACTTCTTCAGCTCCCTTGCCGGTGAAACGGCCTTCGAGCCGGCAAATCAAAGCACCGTCTAATTCTTGCTTTTGGACACGTAGCATAATGCGCCCCTCTTACATTCGTTAGCAGCCTCAAATGGCTCTCTGCCCTTAGCAGTGCAGCTGTGATGCCAGGAGATCTTAGCGTAAGTTATTGATAGTCAATGCTATTTCGCGCGAATGCCGCTCGCGCCGAACGGGCACTGCCAGCATGAGGGCAGCCTTTGTCGCGGGCAAAGAAAAAAAGGCGGCTGAAGCTGCCACCTTGAAGAGTTGAAGAAAGCGAGGAAGCCAGACCGGCTTAAAACGTAAATACCAGGCCGGCGGAAGGTACGGCGGAATGAGTGTAACTGTCGATCTTGAGGCTGGTCATCTCGAAATCGGGAATCTTGTAGACGAATCCGCGATACTGGGCGCGCAAGGCGATATGTTTGGCCAGCGGCACATCGAATCCACCGCCATACACCAAGGCAGCTCGGGTCTGCTCGTTACTTACAGATCCTCCACGCGGATCGAAGAACATGGCCCCGCCTCCCGCGAGCACGAATGGAGACACGATCTTGACGGCTGGCACCTTGAAGGAAGGAAGTTTCACGATCACGGTACCGGTCGCGGCGTGGACGTTCATCGGTATGAAGGTCTCGCCGCTGCTCGATAGGAAGTTTTCATGATTCCTGAAATAGTCATAGTCGCCCTCGACCGCGAGCCAGTTCTTCAGATTGAATCGATATCCAGCTATCACGCCGCCAGAGTTGGTTGGTCCATTGGTAATCCCACCGTTAGTGGTCTGCTTTTGGAAGAACCCGGAACCTTGAACCGTCACTTCATTTCTGACTTCCTGAGCCGAGGATGATATCCCCCAAAAAACGAGAATAATTGCAGGCACGATCAACTTCTTCATTTTCTTAAGTCCCCTTTTGTGGCCACTTAGCGTGTGGCCCACGGGGAAAAATTGCATCTTGCCCGCCGAACTGCAATTTAGCCGCTAAGTAATTGTGGCATAGGTGTTTAGAGATAAGCCTGACGGCGACGCCAGAGCGTTGACTTGCCCGTATGCTGGCGCGCGACCACATGCTGTCAGGCCGAATAATCAGCGCGAGTGATACTGAGGCGGCGCATCTTGTTCTGAAGCGTAGTTCTCTTCAGCCCGAGGCGCTCTGCCGCTCCACCATTGCCGGCTATTCTTCCGGACGCGCCTTTCAAAGCATCCAGGATCGCCTGCCGCTCCGCTTGTTCGAAGGTCGACGCTGCCGCAACAACAGTCCGGCCAGAGGATCGGTTCAGCTCTGCTCGTGGCACATTCAATTCGTCCCCTTGCGTGAGTATCACGCAGCGCTCAATGAAGTTCTCTAGCTCGCGGATATTTCCTCGCCAATCGGCATTCACCAGAGCCTCCATCGCGGGTCTCGGGACAGACCGGATGCGCTTTTGCATTCGGCGGGAGAAGCGCGAGACAAAGAAGTGGACCAGCAGTGGAATGTCTTCGCGCCGTTCGCGCAGCGGCGGGATTTCGATGGGAAACACGCGCAGCCTGTAGAAAAGGTCCTCGCGAAACTGATTATTGCGGATCATGCCTTCCAAATCGCGATGCGTGGCCGCAATTAAACGAACATCAACCTTGATGGTCCTTGTACTTCCGAGGCGCTCAAACTCCTGTTCCTGCAGGGCACGCAGGAGTTTCGGCTGCAAATCCATGGTGATGTCGCCGATCTCGTCGAGAAACAGAGTGCCATGATCCGCCAGTTCAAACCGGCCTTTCTTTTGCATCAGGGCTCCGGTGAAAGCGCCCTTTTCGTGGCCGAACAGTTCGCTTTCCACCAAACCCGAAGGAATCGCCGCACAGTTCAGACGAACAAAGGTTCGGGCCCGCCGCGGACTGAGATTATGAAGCGCTCGGGCAACCAGTTCCTTGCCAGTGCCGGTCTCGCCGTGCAGTAACACGGTGGAGCTGGTTGGCGCAACGATCGCGACTTGGTCCAGCACTTTCCGAAGAGCGGCACTCTTGCCGACTATGTCTTCGAAGTTGTACTCAGATTCGATTTCCGATTCAAGGTAAAGCCTCTGCTCTTCCAGATCGTCGCGCGACGCGCGTAGCCGTCCATAGGCCAGAGCATTCTCCAGTAGCAAAGAGATCTGGGTGCCTATCTGCGAAAGCAGGTCGCGGTCCGCCTCGTTGAACCCTTTAGCCTTGCGACTGCACATGGTCAACAGGCCTAGGGGACCATCGGCTCCCATCAGTGGCACCAGGACGGCCGAGAGGAGGGATTCAGCTCGGGACGCTTCGCGCAGGGACGCAGGTATATCCGCTTCCGTTGTCGAGTAATACTGTGGCGTGCGGAGTTGCGACCATTCGCTCCATAGCTTCGTGGGCTCGACGACTACAACCTTCTCGAGAAAGCCCTTTCCACTCGGGAAATCGAGAAATCTACGTTCCAAGCTGCCCGATTGCTTGTTAAAGAGCCACAATGACGTGAGATCGTTGCCCCAGTGCTTGCGCATCGAGCCTGCTACAGCCTGAAAGAGCTCCTCCGCTTCCAGCTTACTGACAATATGATTGTTGACTTCCAGCAACAAGCTGAGCCGATCTCGCTGCTTCACGACCTCTCGGTGGTAAAGCTCCGCGTTATCTCTTGCCAGTGCGCACTCGAGCGCAACCGCAACGTGGGAGGCCAGGGCACTGAGCATCTCGACGTCTTCGGGGGCGAATTGCTGGCCCTGCAACTTTGGCGTTGACAGAATTCCGTAGCGTTTTTGCGCGGTCGATACTGGGAACAGATAGGCGCTTCGCCCGGCAACTTCGGCTGCAAAAGGAGCCATGTCAGGGTGTTCCAACATTGTCAACGACAGATCCGGGACAAATACCGGCTTCTGTTCGTCTAGCGTTTGCGCCACGAGACCAGTGCGTAACAACTTGGCTCCACGTGTAATTGCGGGGGCGTCTGCGTCTCGATCAAATTCGAAGCTATATAAACTGTCGCCGTCATCGCTCAGCACGTAGAGTTCGGCGCCATGCAATCTGGAAGTGCTAGACAGAACACCTCGTAGGCTTTGCAGAACAGCTTTTACCGTGGGCTGACCGGCTAGGGCACTGGACGCACCTAGCAGGCTTCGATATCGATCTTCGGTGATGGTCATGGCACGTGAGCTCTCCGCAATTCTCGGTTTATGCGCCGCTTGCTGCGCCCCGATTTTTGCGCCTTCAAGTATCTGCCAATCAATTTCCCACTGCAACGACATCCGGATCATTCCGCAAGAGATCCCAACCTCGGCGGTCTGATTCCACTTGATATTCCTATCTCTCACTCGCCAGCGGCGCCGGAACGGTAGAAAGGAGCTTGTTTAATGGCTAAGTCCACAGTCCGATTCATCTCGGACACGACCCCGGGTACATTTCGCTGGGACACCGGTCGAGTTTCCGAAACAGCATTGCTCCAGACCGTTGCCCCGGTCGCTACCCTGGTGATTTGTGCGGACATTGCAACTTCCACCTTGACCCCGGATTCGTAATCCACTTCCTCCAGCTTTTCCAATTTTCCACTGAAAACGTAGTCGTTGTTCGGACGGCCGTCATACAGAGAGACCATGGAGAACTGACCGCCGGCGCGCAGATGGTCGACGACTGCGCTGGTCACGAGCGTGCGCGGATCTGCCGCCCAGCGGTGGTATTCGTAGAATCCGATTTCCTCGGGCGTGCGTTCGGTAGACGATCGGCCCTTGCCGCAGATAATTGGGAGATTGGAATTCCCGTACCGCGATTGAGGTTCGAACATTTTCCGCGGCGGGCGGATCCGGCGGGGCCGGCAAATTGAGCGTGTAATATGCGGGATATCTTACTCTGCCGCAGCCAGACAGTGCGGGCAAAAGCATCATTATCAATGCAAACGCCACCGGAAGTTTTTTCATATCGTTTCTCCTCACCGACCACTATTTCGGAACCTGGCGGTCCCCGGGTTGCTTAGTGCGTATCAAGCTCCACGGCCGCTGCTTCAATGAATCCGTAAACTGGTTGAGGTTGTCGGTCGCCTGGCGCAGGTTCTCCACCGTGTCGTCGATCTTGTAATCGTTAGCCCTTACCATGATCTGCATGGACTGCAGCAAGCCTTTGGCCTCTTCCAGCGTTGTCTGTAATTCAGCCAGGTCCTTCCGCATGGGAGCGCGCAAATCCGTCACCGTGCCATTCACATTCTGAATGGTGTCATCTGCATGCTCGCTAACCCTGGCCAACTGGTCTGTAAGACGATCGATCTTTGGGCGCTCGTCCGTCACCAATCGATCAATGTTTTCCAGAATGGCTTGGACCTTGTCCTGATTCCGCGGCCCAGTCATCGTCTCTAGGTTGACGAGCAGATGATTCACATTCCCGCTGACATCATTGAATTCTCCCTGCGCCTGAGTGATCAGCGTATTTGCGCTGTCCGCCACGTTTGCTAGTTTCCCAGCGATCTCATCCAGGCTGGCCGCCTCTTGTGAGGCGATCGTCGACTCTGGTGGAAGACGCTTGGCCTCAATGGTGCCGGTTGTGATAGACAGGGCCGCGCTGTTCATGACGCTGACGAATCCCAGCTTGGCCACTGATTTCTCATTCAGCGGAGTATCCTTTTTGACGTCCAGGAGAATCTCGATTCGGGTTGGATCCTCGGCCCAGGGTCGCACAGCTGTAACTTTGCCCACGTTAATTCCTCCATACAGCACGGAAGCTCCGGGCTCAAGCCCTCCGGCATACCGCAAGTACGTGCGATAGTGCACGGTGCCGCCACTATACTGCGCGTTCAACAGGTAAATGACGGTGAACGCAAACACAGCGAAACAGCCGAGGACAAAGGCCCCGACCTTTGCTTCGGTGGTCATGGTCTTGCCTCCTGACTTTGCACGTACCGTTTCAAATAGGCGGCCAATGCGGGCGCATGCACCGGGTTCTCCGGCACCGATTGAGAAACTGCTTCACCCGTGGATGCTGGTTTGCGCGGATTTCATCCCTTGTGCCGACCGCGAGTAATTTTCCATCGAACAGCATTGCGATCCGGTCGGCGATTCGGAAGGCGCTGTCGCATCTCATGGGTAACAACCAGCGCCGTGATCTGAAAAGTCTCCTTCAGAAATAAGATGAGTTCGTCCAGCTCCGCCGCCACAATCGGGTCAAGGCCTGCCGAGGGCTCGTCCAGCACCAGGATTTCGGGATCCATTGCGAGAGCCCGGGCAACCGCCGCACGCTTCTTCATGCCTCCTGAGAGCTCCTGCGGGTGCAGTTTGCCGAAGTCCGCCAGTCCCACCACCGCCAACTTCAACCAAACGATCAGGTCAATAATGGAAGGAGCGAGTGCGGTGTGCTCCCGCAAGGTGAGCGCGACATTGTCTTCCAGCGACAGCGAATTGAACAACGCCGCGCTTTGAAAGGCCACTCCAATCGATCGTCGGATGTGTCTTCAAATCCGCCTGTGAGCAGGTAGTGATGTCTGTGCCTTTGATCGAGATGCTGCCCGACTTCGGACGCTCGAGACCAAGAATTTGCCGCAAGCAATGTGCTCTTGCCTGAACCGCTGCCCCCAAGCAGAACCGTGATCTGGCCTGGCTCGATGTCAAGGTTCAAACCATCGAGCACACGCCGGCCATCGTATTCCACTACCAGATCGCGCACAGAAATTATGGACATTTACATTTTCCCCGTGAAGTAAAAGATGGTAGTGAATACCGCATCGGCAATGATGACCAGAAAAGTTGATCGCACGACCGCCGAAGTTGTAGAGCGACCCACGGCGTCGGGCCCGCCGCGCACGCGAAATCCTTCCAGGCATCCCACATGAGTAATAATGGTGGCGAACGCCAAACTCTTGATCATCCCGGCGACCACATCCCGCAACTCAATCGAGGTCAGCACGTATCGGAAATAGAGCAGGAGTCCAAGGTGCGTGCTGAAGAACATAAATAGCCCCCCGGCGAGAATGCCGAAAAGCCCCGCGACGATACTGAGACAGGGGACGACCACGAGTGCCGCCAGATACTTTGGCGCTAACACGAACTCCACCGGCTCGAAGGCCATGACCTTAAGCGCATCGATCTCTTCCGTCACCTTCATGGTGCCGATCTCGGCGGCAAATGCAGATCCAGAGCGTCCGCTGACGGCGATCGCAGTCAGCAGCGGAGCAAGTTCGCGGGTGAAGCCGAGCGCGACCAGATCGATAACGTAATGCAAAGCCCCGAACCGCCGCAGCTCAGATGCTCCTTGCATCGCTAGAATGAATCCGCTGCACATAGCCAGCAGCGCTACCATCGGCAGCGCGTCAACTCCGATGTCAAGCATCTGGTGAACGGCCGCGTGCCAGCGATGTCGATTTCCAACCAGAGGCAAAGCCGTGCGCATCGCACGCAAGGTAGCCCACAACTGAATATTTAAGCTCCCAACGTAGTCGAGTTGACTAAGCGTCTCTTTGCCGGCAATTTCGAAAAGATTGGCCATCAGACCGCCTCGTGCCCGGATTTGCTCATTCCTCGGACGCTTCCATTGAAGAGCGATAGAATGCCCGTAGATTCAAACAGGCGAAGTAACCGATCATGTAATCCCTGCAACCTTAAACTCGATGTTCATTTCTCGTGCGATCTTTAACGCTTCAATCAGCGTGGCAACGCCGGAACTATCGAAATGGGTGACGCCCGACAAGTCGATGCTCACAGTCCCCGAATGTGGCTCGTGCAAAAAGGCGATAAGCTGATCGCGTATTGCGGGAGAGGAATCGATATCGATCCGGCCCTTCAAAGACGCCAGAGCGCCTTGTTCGCCGGCAACGATGTTGATTTCCGGCTTATCGATTCTGTGGGTGTTGCCACTCAAGATGAAGGCGGTTCCTCTCTACTAAATGTCCCGAATTTTCACGGACAATTGCCGAGATCAACACGAAACTGTTTATGGCATTCGTAAGGCCATTAGCGGATAGTCGTAATCCGAGGCAGGTCAAAGACTTGCGCAGGAGATGCTCTGATGATGCGAACGATCTAGACACTATCAGGGCAGGCGCGCCCGAATACGGGCAGATGAGGTCAGCCGCGTTTGGATCGTGACCCTATTGGGTCATCGAGCGGCTCGGGGTGGTTGCTTTTCACATCCAGAACCAAGGATCACAGGGGCCACTTCAATATTGTGTCTCAGGAATTGTGTTGTCCAACGAAGGCCGAATACATTTGCGCTGACCATTCTGTCACTTTCATTTTCCGCTTGCGACAAAGCGGCGGACCATACATGCCGATTAGCCCGTATCCGAGAAATAGCTACCAGCGGCTCCTTCCGTTCGACGGCAGGAATGGCGAGCAGCAGCCGGAACCAAGGAGAGCGCGCCAGCCGGGATCTAGCCAACGTGATTTCTATCACAGACTTTGGTTGACCTCTTATGCTAGATGTGCCTTCGGAGGTGAGTTATGGGCGGCGAGAATCAGTCTGCCGAAAACCTCCGAAGCTGGCGCGGATTGTACGGAGCGGCCCTGTTTGAGACCGACGCGAGCAAACTACCATCGCGCATCGAAGAAGCCCGGCGCACTGGTCTTCCGATCCCGAGAGCTTTTTGCAGCTTCTCCCAGTTACGACAGCGAGACCGAGGCTATCGAGAATGCCCTCTATGCTCTCCACGCATTGGAGAATTGTTTGAGATTGAACACAAAAGATCGCAGGCGCGCTCCGCGAGCCTCTTAGAGTTCTGCCACACCGTGTCTGATGATGAGGGGTACTCCCATGATAGCCCAGTCACGATCTAGGCAACCTCGCGCAGCCAAAACTGCCCAATCAACCGACATCGAGGATCGCATCCGCCACCGCGCCTATCAGTTGTACGAGCAGCGCGGCACCGTTGATGGCTTCGCCTTGGATGACTGGCTTCAAGCGGAAGCAGAGGTATTGGGAGCGCAGAAGCAACCGAAGGTCAAATCAGCCAAGGCTGCAAAGTAGCAGATCGAGAGTGGCTGAACGACCATGAATGAAAGTACGATCGCTGGTGGAGCAAATGAACCCGTCATGTATCGACGCGAATGAGTCCGTAGCCCATCGATCATCAGGGGCGTTGCCCCTGAATTATCTCCAACGCTATGGGCTTGCGATTCTTTCCGTCGGTGTCGCATTGGGGGCTTCGCTGCTCCTTGATCATTTCCACTTCCGCGTCCCTTCAGCGCTCTTGCTGTTGTTTGCGGTGGCCATAAGTTCCTGGTATGCAGGGGCGGGACCTGCGGTGTTGGCGGCGATCCTGTCCACGATTAGCTTCTACTGGTACTTCGTGGAGCCGGTCCACACCATCTACATCAACCGGTCCCAGATTCCATATTTCGTCATTTTTACTGCGTTCGCTGCGCTCCTGTCTCGGTTCGGCACGTTTCGGCAGCGCGCCGAGGCAGATCTTCGTCGGACTCACGACCAGATTAAAGTCGAGCGTCCCAAACTAGGATCGCGCACCATCGCGCTGCTGTATTTCGCGTTCTCAAGTTGCTGGATCTTATTTACCGACCGCTTGGTGCATGGGCTCGGGTTATCCAATGCATACCTTCTGAAGGTTTCAGAGGCCAAGGGAATTCTATTCATTTCCTTGAGCACCCTCCTCATGTACGTGCTGGTGGAAAAGGCTTTGCGCCAGCGCCACTCCGTTGCAACCGCCTACTGGCAACTCGTGGAGACCGCTCAGGAAGGGGTGTGGTCGGTCGACGCTGAAGGCAAGACGGTATTCGCTAACGAAAACATGGCCGCTATCCTGGGCACATCGCCGGGGGAGATGATCGGCAAATCCATTCTGCCCTTTGTGCCGCAGGAGAAAAAAAACGAGTTACTGAATCACCTGCTCCAGCGGGAGCAAGGGCTGCAGGAACACTACGAATTCCCCTTCCTGCGGGCGGACGGGGCTCAAGTCTGGACGTTGCTGCGCGTATCACCGGTTCTAAGGGATGGACAGCACAGCGGCTGTCTGGCCCTGGTGAGCGACATCACCAAACGCAAGCGGGCCGAGGAAGAGGTGCGCAATACCGCCGCGCAGTGGCAGGCTACCTTTGACGCGGTGCAGGATTTGGTTTTGCTGCTCGACAAGGATTTCCGTGTCTTGCGAGCCAACCATGCGGCGGCGGAGTTTCTGGGGCTGCCGTTTGACAAAATCGTCGGGGGACACTGCTACGATCTGATCCACGGGACGTTCGCGCCCCCTGCGGAATGCCCTCTCGCCAAAATGCGCCAATCTCGGACGCATGAAGAAGCGGAGGTCCTGGCTAAAAAGGGAGGTCCCTGGTTGTCGGTTTCCGTTGACCCCCTATTTGACCCGAGCGGTGAACTTACACAGGTCGTTCATGTGGCTCGGGACATCACGGAACGCAAGCGCGCCGAGGAAGCGCTGCGCGAAAGCGAGACGCGCTTCCGCACGTTTGTGGACCACGCGGGCGACGCCCTATTCGTCCAAGATCTCGAGCAAGGGACGATCGTTGATGCGAACCGGCAGGCGTGCGAGAGCCTTGGTTACACTCGGCAGGAACTGATCGGGAACACGCCAGTTGCCTTCCACCTGGATTCAGATCGGGTGCAGATGGAATCAACCGCGGAGCGGGCGGCGGCGGGCGAGACCGTATTCGACAGACACTCGCATCGGCGAAAGGAC
The DNA here is from genome assembly GCA_963781635.1 of uncultured Acidobacteriaceae bacterium. Taxonomy (GTDB): domain Bacteria; phylum Acidobacteriota; class Terriglobia; order Terriglobales; family Acidobacteriaceae; genus Sulfotelmatobacter. Next base: position 570,554 of record CAWAFZ010000008.1, on the reverse strand, counting down.
GGCACAGTGTTTCCTGTCGAAGCAAACACGAGTTCTTTCTCGTATGGCGGGCGTCGCTTCCTGCTGCATGTCTCCCGGGACATCACGGACCGCTTGCGGGCCGAGGAAGTGCTGCTGGAAGAGCGCGTTCGTGAGCGGACCCGCATTGCGCGAGAACTGCACGACACCCTGCTGCAAAGTTTTCACGCACTGTTGTTCAAGTTCCAGGCCGCTTCCAACCTGTTCTCAAAGCGTCCGGACGACGCGAAACAAATACTCGATGGAGCTATTGATGAGGCCGATCAGGCCCTCACGGAAGGCCGGAATGCCATCCAGGGGTTGCGCTTATCCCCCGTTGAAACCAACGACCTTGACGCTGCCATAAGGACCCTGGGAGAAGAACTTGCAGCCGATCAAAGCAACCACAGTTCTGCCGTGTTTCAGCTGGCGGTCGTAGGCGCTCCGCAGGAACTAAGTCCGCGACTTCGCGACGAGGTTTACGGTATTGCCGCTGAGGCGTTGCGCAATGCATTCCGGCATGGCGAAGCGCGGCAAATCGAAGTGGAAATCCGCTATGACGAACCGCAGTTTCGGCTGCGAGTCCGGGACGACGGACGAGGTATTGACCCTAAGGTTCTGGCCGGAGACGGACGCGCCGGACACTGGGGCTTGCGCGGCATGCACGAACGCGCCAAACTTGTTGGCAGTAAGCTGACGGTCCGGAGCGAGCTCGGTTCCGGTACCGAGATTGAGCTGAGCATTCCTGCCTCCGCCGCCTATGCTGCTTCTCCCCGCCCTTCGGCAGCTTAAGCAATGTGGTCCGAGGGAACGCTTGGACCTGCGGATTGCTTCATGCGAAGAGGATTGTGTCAGATAACTGCAGGGAGAATGCCGATGTTAGCGGCGGCGTCCGCGAGAACGAGATCCCTTGTGGAGTACTCCTCGTACTGACTTCTGCAATTTAGCCTTTGCCCGAGCAGCCTGCGCTTTCACAGTTCCGACGGGAACTCCCAGAACGCGAGCGGTCTCGCCCACGGAAAGATGATCCACGTACCGGAGGTGAAACGTTCTACGTAGAGTCGGTGATAGTCGTGCCGCTGATTTCATCAAACGCGCATTCAACCTAGATCTGTGGCACTCATCTTCGGGACTGGGTCGATGGTCCGGCAAAATATCGGAGAGTGGACGCTCCTGGTGGTCTCCGGTTCGTGAATCGAGGGATACGTGGATGTAGCGTCCCCGCTTGCGCAAATGCATTCTTGCGCAATTGATAACAATAGTGGTCAGCCACGTCGAAAGTTGCGCGTCGCCTCTGAATTGGTTCAGGTGCTTGTAAGCCGCCAATAGCGCGTCCTGCACCGCATCCTCGGCATCGGGTTTATTTCCCAGCAGCCGGTACGCGTATCGATACAGAGACTGTGAGCCATCCGACAGAATAGACGCCATCTGTAAAGGTGAAGGCGTCACCGGTTCCAGGGCGACACCCTCACCGCACTCAACTAATTTCTCCAGAGATGGCATGTTATGTTTGCGACTCCTCTGTCGGCAGCGAAGCACGTAAAGTTCCATGCGACCCGGCGAGCTGGAATTTATATCTCATCTGTACGCAGAGACGGATCCCGGAAAAGGAACCACGAGAACCGTATCGGAGCTTGAGCTTTTCAGCGAGCGCGTATCTCGCTGGCTTGCTTCTTCGATGTCATGTCTCAAAATCTCATGAAGCGCACTAAGCACCTGATACTGCATCATTGCCGTCTGGTATCTCTGCTGCAGAAGATATTCCGCCTGTTCGCGGGTAATTTGATTTGCTTGTTGCGCTTGCACAATTACTGAGAAATCGGTCGATGTCTTGTCGGCCACCAAGCTCATGGCGATTTCGTAGGATTTGAGAATGTCTTGTGGGCCCAAGGGCGTTTCCGGTTTGCCTGCAAGCAGGTCGGAGACAACAGAATTGGATTGCGTGCTTGTGCTGGCAACAATGCTCTGCAGCGCAGGCACTTCTGCCGGGATGTTCTTTTTCTTCGGCTGGGCTGCGGCCGTTTGCCACACCGTTGCAAGAATCAAGGTGGAAATAAGGATCTGTCTAGTTTTCATCGGCTCCTCGCGCGAGTTGCACCTGCTGATAGATCTGCTGGTGATCGATCTGCTGCTCGTTCCGTTCTGATCGTGTAACTCCTCCCCACAGCAAATGCGCCCAGCCCAAAGCTATTTCGAGTCTTTGTGCTCTGCAGCCGGCTTTTGGCTTTCTATGGGCACCTCAAGCGACCGACCCAACATGTCGTTGTAGGTAATTGTGTTCTTCCCGACTAACACCAGCAGCTCACGCCCTCTTGCGTACTTCGGCGGCAGCTCGCCCAATGGCGGCGTGTACAGTACCACGTAAATCGTGTCACCTACTTTGACGGACACGTCATAGCTGGTGGCATCAGATGCGCTATCGCCTGCAGCCTGACGAGCCTTGACCTCAGTAATGAGGGCTACCTGATACTTCGAGGTAGACTCGCCAAAAGCTGCCAACGTCAGTAAACCCAAAGCGATTACAACGATTAGCCTCTGCATCCTTCACTCCTCGCGCTCCCGCTAGTCCAGCAATCCGGACCAGGAATGACTGTTAACCAAGTCAGGAGCTTGTTCTTAACATCCAGTTGGAAGGCAATCGACATGCCAATGCTCGAAGCGCTGCTAGAGTCTTCCACGAGGCTGTCGATTCATGTCTTTGCCGCGCACCTTATTTCTGCGGATCGTCACTCGACGCCCAAGTTGCGCCCACATCTGGGCACACATGCCTAACGCTTGGCAAAGAGATTTGGCATTCAGTGCCCGCCCGCAATCGCGAACAGCCTGTTATCGGCTCTTATTTCGTATTTGCGGAATGGCATTGAGCTTGCATGGTCACTGCTGAGCGAGGCGGTAGCCATTGCGGCCGAGACGGACTCCGCAGCCAACCAGTTCGGAGCGCACCGCAGAGCGCGCACAACCCCCGCGCGGCACACTTCCGTTTTTGCGGCCGTGGCTGCCCCTCACAAACTGATCGGATCTCTGGATAGGAGAACAACTATGGCAGCAGCTGACATGCTACCGGGCGAATCAAACGCCCAGATCATCTCGTCGATCATTAACCTGGTCTGTCCACAATGCGGGGGGCCGATGTCGGACTTCCAATGTGAAGGGAGATGCCGCAGAAACTGGCTTGCAGAATGGGAATGGGCGAATCAGGCAACGAGAAGCGCCAAATCCCGTCTCCCAGGCCATACTGCCCGCTCGGTGCGCTGAGCTGCCTGGTCGCTCTCACGGTGATCCATTCGGCGGCCATACCACAAGAACTCCGATCGTGGAACGTCAGGCGGGTATTCTAGCGGCCCGGTTAATCGAAGTGATGGCTAGCCCACAGGACATGTTGAGCCCCGAGATCCGCCAAAACCGCTAATCGTTGGCCGAAAGAACCACCACAGTATAGTGCTCAATCCGACCCAGGGTGAACTCGCAGACGCTCCCGTGCAGAGAGAGGCCATCCAACTGAGTCTGGGCACCCTCCGGCGAAAGGACTTTCACCTCCCAGCGGCTCAGATCCTTGGTTTCTCGCAGCTTGGTTTCTCTCAAATCAACCAGCCCGCTCAGGTCCAGCCGGACTTTCACGTTCTCTGCCGGCACCCGGTGATCGTAGTTGAGCAAGTGGAGAATCAAAGTCCGACCGTCGGGTTTCCGAGTCAACTGGCCCAACACGTAACCGCGCGGCTCCAAGTTGAGGCGAGGTCCTTCGGCCGCGGCTTCGGCGCGCGCCGCAATTCCCTTCTCTCCCTTTCCGGCCCTGATGATCAAGCCTCCACTGGCGGTAAACGCATCCAAGCGGGCCTTTTGTTCTCCGCTGAAAGTGGGCAGGCCAGCAGGCATTACCAGCACCTTGAACCGCTCCAGGGGAACTCCCTTGTCCAGGTGCGCGAGCACTTTAGTCTCGAAGAAGACGCTCTGCTTGAGGAATTCATCGGCCAGCGGGTTGCGCAGCTCTGCGGAGATCAAGGCGATCCGCGCCGCCGGCTCTGCCTGCTGATACAGCTCCCGATGCTGGACCAGGAAATGGTTGTATTGAGCGATGGCCGTCCAGGCGTCACGGGCCTCCGGCTTGCCCTTGATCAGCGCGGAGAGGAATCGGCCCTCGATGTTGCGCGAGGTGGCCGCGCCGAACATGTAGGCCTCGGCGATGGAAAGCTTCTGCTCGGCCGGGCTGGGGATGCAGCTCTCGCGCGGGCCACAGTGGTAAAGGTCGTTCTCATACTTCAGGGGCTGCCAGAGTTGCTTCTCGCCGCTCAAGAATTTGATCTTGCGCGCGTTCCCCACCTGCCAATAACCGTTCCAAACACCTGGAGTGTCTTTGCCATCCTCCTCCCAGATCGCCTCGTTCATGTCGTTCATCGCAAACCGATCCGGCGGAATATGGATATTCGCTTCAACCAAGACCTTGGGCCGGCCGGTCTCCCGCGCCTTCCGCTCCGCCATACGTTGGGTTTCATCGAGCAACTGGGCCAGGCCGTCGTTGTAACCGATCATGTTGTCCAAGACGATCGCGTCCACCCCCGCGTCCACCGCCAGCTCCGCCTTCTTCAAGAGATAGGCCCGCCAGCCCGGCTCGCGCGCGTCGGCGAGCCGGCGTTTCCATGAGATCTTCAGGTCGGTCTTGGTCGGGCCCGCGTAGAACATTGGGATGCCGTGCATCCACAGGCCGTATTTCTTCGTTTCCGGGTCGTCGCGGTAGGTGCTCTTCCAGAACATGTTGGTAGCCGACAGGTAAGCCGAGACGTGGATGCCGTTTTCATGGCAGCGGGCGATTACCTTTTTCAGATTCTCCCGGTTCTCGTCCTCGTCCTTAAGCGACCAGCCGTTGCTCCAGGTAACCCAGATCCAGTTGAACTCCGCCTGCTTGAGCAAGCCAAGCATTGGCTCGAAATCGCGGTCATAGATGTGCGTCAGTACGTCTTTTTCTTCGGCGGTAAACTTCTTGCCCCACCAGGTCCGTTCGGACTTCCAGCTCTCGATTTGCCCGCCATCGATCCGTATGAAACGAAAATTTCCCTGCTCCGCCCAGGGCGGCACGTCCTCCGGCTTGGCGCGATACAGTTTCGGCGCCGGCTCAAAAGACTGGGCGGTGCAGAGCAGCAGGGACGCGGCGACCAAACCGATAACCCTAAGCCCTCTTACCATTCGGACACGCTGCATGGTTTTGTTCCCACGACAACTCTCTGAGGTTAGAACTCGAAGTGCAACCGCGTGCCGAAAACCGAGACCGGGCCGCGATCATTATTAAAGGCGGGATTGGCAAAAAACTGGTAATCCAGCGCGCCATGGAGGTGCTTAGTGATTTTGTAATCGTAGTACATTTCGAAGACCCTCTCTTTGGCGTACTTCAAGGCGCCGTCGCCGTCCAGGATGCCCGTACCGCCGGCGGCTAGATATTGCTGGTTGGCGTGAGAGATGCCGCTTACGATGCCGGCCACGCCGATCGTGTCGTCGGGACGGTGCCAGCGCTCACCCTTGATACTGATACCCAGCGAGCCTGAGTGATTCACGTCAGTAAACATCCATGCTTCGTTGCGTCCGTCATTCCAGCCGAGGCGTGAAAACACGCCGATATTCTTAGTGATTTCCTGTTCGATATTGAGCCCAAAACCGTATTCATGCCGAAGGGCGTGTATCAGGTCGATATCGATTCCCGGAGCGGAAAGTGCAGCTTTGTAGCTGCCCATGTTCGCCTGGTTGACGTAGCTCAGAACCCGAATGGCACCGGGATGACCGTTGATGCTGTGACGGTGCTCATTTTCTACTACCATTTCCCACGCGTGCCAGACTCGGCCATCGCCTGCGGAGTCGATGCCCGGCCACGTGAGATATTGGCTTTCGGCAGTGAACCCATTCCTCTCATTTGGTATTTGGAAAAACCCGTAACGCAGGGCCCATTTCGGCTGATTCAATTCAACGGCCACGCCCGTGGTATAGCCCAAGCTGTCTGCGGAATAATCCCAGGCAGCGTTGGCCATTAATGCCCAGTTCATGAATTGTGTGCGCGGGTCATTGGCGTAGGCATTGTTGTCAAAAGTGTCCTTGACACTGAACCGGCCGATGGTAAGCGTGAGCCGCGACACGTCATGCCTGCCAGCCAACGTTAGCTGATCGTCGAGTAGATTCTCTTTCTCGCCGCCTAGTCCAACGGTTTGGCGAATGAAGAAGCGCGCAATAGCAGCGTGCGGAGGGTACGTCCCGACTTTATAGGCTTCTCCATTAGGAAAGTCGTCCAGGCCTAGGGTGCCGTGGAATCCAAAGCCCTGCCATGTGAGGACATCAAGATGTAGCTCCGCGCCGGACCATAGCTGGAATCCACTGTACAGATCCGTGGACAATGTTTCCTTCCACTGGCCCCTTGTGGGCAGGCTATTCGTCCCCGAATACTTCGCGGAGATGGAGGGATAGCCTTGAAGAATAAAAGTACTCTGCATGTGCCAATTCCAGGACTGCGCTTGAGCTGTCCCCTCGATGGCGGGAGTCAACGCAAAATCGTTGTGCGCGGACCCACCGCTTCCCCTGGCCGAAGCCTCTGTGGCATCCACGCTCGGATCTTTATCTGGCACATTCATCTGTGCCGAGGCAAATATGGGCAAAAGACAAACGAATGCCAAGCCCAACCCGCCCATTCTGACGTAACGCCCACCACAGCGCGGTAGTCGCGCCATCGCCCTTTGCGCAATCAAGATCATTGCAGCACTTGGAGCCGGCGTTTTGCGTCCCAGTTCTGGCCCTCTGCGAGTGTCAGAACCCGCTCCAAGAACGCCTTGACGGGTCGCCTTCCAAGCGTTCGCGCTGCTAATGCGTCGGCATCGGCTTCCATCTGTGGATCGCGAAGAATGTAATCGTTGCATCCCTGCGCCCCGCTGTCGGTGACAAGGTGTGCCATCTCGTGTCCCAGAAAACCTTCGAGCTCAATTTCATCGAACAGCTCTATCGCCTGCTGCCCAACCAGGATCTTGCCTCTCCCGTCCACGGCAGTGCTGGCGGCGATATAGGCCATGTTCCAACTTCGGGGAAAGATATAGAGGTGCGGAACCGGCCGGCCATACGCCCGCGCGATCTCGGTCAGCATCTCGTATGCCTTGCCCGAGGAGACTTCGCGCGCGCCCACTTTATCCAGCATCTCCGCTTCGCAGGTGGTTTGTGCTTGCATGTTGAACTGTAAATTAGGGTTGGGTGCGCTCACTATCTCTTGCGGGGAGAGGATAGGGCCCAACAGGATAATCCCAGCAAGTATCCTTCCGGACACAGTAAAGAGCCCCGATACAACGGACATGCATGCCTCCTCCGGCTGGCGCGGCTAGCGCTGCTCTCTGCGCACTCCTATCTGTGCACGCAAAGGGCAAATGAGGAGCAATATCGCAATGTTCATGCCAAAAGATTTAGGACCGGCACCATACTCCACGTCGTGACCTTTCGAGGGCAGTGCCCAGCTCTCGGCACGCTGCGGCTGTCAAAGGCGTTGGGTTTCGTCCAACGGTCTACCGTCTTGCAGAGAAACGTCGAGGACCCCGGAAAACAGTTCTGCGTGTTCTTGGCCCGCAGTGGTAAGTCGCCTTTTGAGAAAGGCGAGTCGTTCCACAAGAGGAAGTGACGTGCCGGAAAGCTGAAGGCGAAAGAGTCTTTGCCAGGTTATCCTTGGCATCGGTTCGGGATGTTGTCGACACTTCCGATTGGGGCACGCCTCCCGTCCAACACGAGGCGCGGAGGATATTGCACGTCCAACGATGCAGGAGTTGCTCCGTATCCTCCGCGGGGAAAGGTGGTTCGACATTCAGGCTGAAACGAAAAAAGCGCGAGGATCAGATCGCCGCCATCGGCGTAATTGGACTTCTGGCAATCCTGGGACTCGCGCTGGCGAAGGCGGGAAGAGCAGGAGCGTAGTGCACGGGCCCAACTGCTACTCGGCACCATACCTTGAACAGTTCAAGTCCAGGAATCTGCGCCGGAAGCGAAGGTCGGGCTGTTGGAGTGTCAGCCGGGACCCCAACCCCGCTCTGACTTTTCGAACCCACAGCGCAAGGCTTCCATTGGCCTTGGACATCTATGCCCAAACCATTACACCGGCCAAGCTAGAGGCACAGGGGACCTTCCTGAACCAACTACTAAAGGGTCCATGGATGGAGAAGGCGCCGGTAACGACCTTCGTTGTTTAGCGCAAACCCTCGTTTTGTGGGCATATTGTGGGCTAGCTCAAATCGAGGATTCCGAATAAGTGCTTTGAAATGTGGTGGCCAGGGACGGAGTTGAACCGCCGACGCCAGCCTTTTCAGAGTGGCGTTGACGAGTGTTTAGAACGACTTAACAGGTCTTGGGTGGCTGCATAAGTACTACAAAAGTCGTCAGTGACAGGCCAATCTTGGGCCGAGATCTTGGGCGGGATGGTCAGTTTTCCAGCGACCGATCTTGATGAAGCCGATTTTTCGGTTATGAGTTTAACCGGAAACTGATACTAAACAACTTGCACGCGCACGGACGATTCCCAAGCGGCTGTAAGTTATTCCAGGAAACGGCATCGTAGCTCCCAATTTAGTCCCCAGTCCCGAAATAGTCCCTTGTTTTGGGCTCGAAGGCGCTATCGTTTCAGCGTAGAGTGATTTTTGGTAATCCACCACTCAACCACCTGAGCGAATTCTTTGGCCTTCGTCAAAACCTCCGTTGCTTCAGTTTCAGTGGCGACAAAAGCATTATCATAATCGATCACGTTCCGCTTTCGGCGACATCTGTCGAAGTAGTCGCTGTACGGGTCGGCTGCCTTTCCAAGCGCAAGCTTGACGACTTCAAAAGAAATCCTGTGGTGTCCAGCGCCCATCACGCGGTATCCCGCACATGCAATTGCCATCTTCGCGGCCTGCAGAGCGGCATTGTAGGCGGTTGCAAAACGCCTGTCTGCTGACACGCCGTCTAGTGACGCATCGGCCAAGTCGCGTGCGATGACCGACCGCAGCTTGTCCAGTTCCTGTTTCGACGTTCTGTGTCGCTGTACGTCCTTATTTGCTAGCAACTGCGTCCAGGTCACGTTGGTCACCTTTCACGAACTGTACACTGCCCTTCAGGACGGTTTTCAGAAAGTGATCGCCTTCAGCAACTTTTTTACGAAACTCATCTGCGGAGTAGTTTGTCACGTTAATTTCCCTGCCGAGGCGCTTTTCGGCCTTTCGCAAAGCTGGTGCCAAGTCGGCCAATCCCGAGCTTCCAATCACCATTAGATCAACGTCACTGGTAGCACGCTCTTCGCGGCGAGCAACTGATCCATAGACGAAGGCACACATGATCTTTTTCTCAAATGGCCGTAGAGCAGCGGTAAGAGTGGGAATCAACCCCACCGTCTTTTCGAATATGCTCCGCAACTCCCGGAAGATCGGGGAACGCGTCTCTGCTTTAAAGTACGTACGACGCCCATCCTTGCGTTGCTGCAATATGCCACTTTGCTCTAGCGACCTCAGTTCGCGTTGCAAGCTTGATGGCCGAGTATGAAGGAATTGTGCCAATTCGGAGAGATACCACCACTTCTCCGGCTGGGTCAGAGTTGCTGCAAGCACACGCTGCCGCACGCTTGGGAGTAGACTGTCGAGAAGCGGAGCATTCTTACGCATGATGCGTATATTATTACGCAACGTGCGTAAATGCAAGCTCAGCTAGGCATCGGCTCGTATATGTTTAAAATTGAAGTTTTAATGCGAGTTGGACCGAGCGCGGGCCGCCGATTTGGTAAAGCGGACTAAAGCCTGCGTTGTCCGCACCGGCAAGGCTCGTGGCGAGCGTTTGCGTTGAACAGCCGAAGCCGGTGATGTGCTGAGCCGGCAGACATTGTGACTGGCTCGCGTCATTGGCGGGCGGGCCGAAGTTTGGGTGGTTGAAGATGTTGAAGAACTCGCCGCGGAACCGAAGCTGCACTCGCTCGGTGAAATGGAATTGGCGCTGGAAGGCGATGTCGGCCTGAGCGGCATTGAAGGCACGCAGAAAATTCCGTGGCAGATCGCCCTGCGTGCCGGTGGGCGCTGAGGTGAAAGCAGCCTTGTTAAGAATCTTGCCGCCGGGGTATGGCCCGAAAAGCTCGAGCGGCTGCCCTGGGACAATGTTGGGGCGGTACCTGAGGACTGTGCCCTCAGCGAATGTGTAACCTTCGATCACGTTCACCGGCGCAGCCGAGCGCGCGAAAATGAAACTATCAACCGCCCAGCCGCCCAATGCGGCACGGGCAATGTTATTCCATCCGGGCGTGGGCAGATTGTAGGTGATGCCCGCGGTAAATGAGTGACGGATGTCGAAGTCGGAGTTACCGCGATCGACGTTCGGATTGCCGATAAAGCCGGGCGTACCCAAGTAATTCGCGAAGGCGTCGGTGGAAGCAATGTCGATGGAGTGCGACCAAGTGTAGGAGGCGAGTGCCTGCAGACCGTGCGACAATCGCCTTTCGAACTTGGCTTGCAGCGCATGGTAATCGGATGTTGCGGAATTGCTGGTGACATTTACGAACTGAAAGTTGGGATTGGGAAGGAACAAGTATGTCGTGCGCAACTGGTCGCGGCCGACTGCGCCAATGTAGGTGAGAGAGAAGATCTGGCTCCTGCCGAGCGATTGCTCGAAGGCCGCATTCCACTCGTAAGTGCGCGGAAGTTTCAGGTTTCGATCGGCAACCACCATCGTCGAGACGGGCAGACTCGTGGTGATCGGCGCAGGCATAGCATTGGCTGTCGTCAGCGGAAAACACACTCCCGCGTAACCAGATGGACATTTGGCGGAGGGTGTAGCGATTTTCGTAGAGCCGAATGGGAAATAGCTAGACGAGCCGCCGAGCGAGCCGTAGCCGAGGTCGTAAAAGATTCCGAAGCCACCGCGAAGCACGGCATCCCGATCGCCTCCTCTGTGCAGTTGGTAGGCGATTCCAATCCTCGGCGCCACGTTTCCATACGTCGTGTCGTAGAGCGGAGTACCACGGGGCGCGAGTGTCATGGTTGCCGGATTGTCCAGACCGTTCACCGTGAACGGCTGGTCCTGCGAGTGCTTGCCCTTCAGCGGCGGATTGATGTCCCAGCGGAGACCATAGGTCAGCGTAACGCTCGGGGAGATCTTCCAGGTATCCTGCCCGTAGAACGAATAGTTATTTGTCACGAAGGCGGTGGGTTGCTGGCCGAGGGCAGCGCCTTCAGCAACGGTACCGGTGATTGCGTATGTGATACATGGCGGGCTGGAGCACGTCACCCCCAGCATTTCGTCAAATTGGCGGTAAGCGTATGGGCTGGTGAAGGGTGAAAGCCAGCGATAGTCCACGCCAAACTTCATTTCGTGCGCGCCCCGGACGAGCGACAGATTGTCGACAAGATTGATTTGGCGCTGTTCGTCGATGGCTGCCTTGCCTTGGATCAGCTCCCCAACGCCCTTGATTTCGAACGTGAAAACGCCGTTCGTGGATGAATAACCCGGAGGAAATAAGGCTGAGTCTGGGAGCGGCACAGCCCCGCCGAAGTTATCCATCGTGTATTTGGTACCTAATCTGTCGTTACTGTAATTCGCCCGGAATTCGTTGCTGATTTCAGGCTTGATCAGCGCTGCGAGGCCGACTGTGAAGGTCTGTACGGAGGAAGAGAGCGATCCAACAACGCCGAGGTTTGGCTCGAAACCTTGGGTGGAAGCGCGCTGGGTGAAATTGGAAGGCGAGTAGTTGTAACGGCCAAACAGAGTCAACTTCGAGCTAATGGCGTGGTCCACACGGATGCTGTAGGCGTTCAGTGAGGAAGGATCGGAATAGCTGCCATTGAACTCGGCCCTGCCTGAGCCATCAGGGATTTCGGCGCCGTTAGCAATGGGATACGCGGCCAGATAGGGCTGCATCACCGCTGGCGCGTTCTGTCGCGCGGAGCCGTCGGGGACGATTGTCTGTTGTGTCGCAGGCTGGCGCAATCGCAACCCTTCATATGAGAAGAAGAAGAAGGTCTTGTTTTTAAATATTGGGCCACCGAACACGCCGCCAAAGTCGTTCTGCCGCTCCGCCGGTTTCCGCAGATTGTTGAAGTTCACGAACCAGTCACGAGCGTCGAGCACGTCATTCCGGAAGTATTCGAACAGCGTGCCATGAAAGTCGTTTGTACCAGAGCGCGTCACGATCGAGATCTGTCCTCCAGGTGTGCGCCCGTACTCCGGAGCAAAGGACGAGGTCTGCACGCGAAATTCTTGCATGGCATCCACGGAGACGAGGCTGTTGGTTCCACCCTGAGCACTGAGGGCGGGTAACGCTCCTCCGGCTGCTTGCGCCAAGGGGCCATAACCGGTGACCCCTAAATTGGCGCTGACGCCATCGATGGTGAAGTAGTTGGCGTCGGCACGTTGTCCGTTCACGCTGAACTGCCCTTGATCGTCAAAGGCGGTTTGGGTGACGACCACGCCGGGCGTGAGCATGATCAAGGTTTGGAAGCTGCGGCCGTTCAGCGGCAAGTTCTCGGCGAATTGACGATCAACGACAGTGCTTACGGTCCCGTCAGTCGTGTTCACATTCACTGCACTGGCTTCGACAGTGATCGTTTCAGAAGCAGAGCCGAGAGCAAGCTTGAAATTCTGCTCCAGATTGTCCTGCACCTTGACAGTAATCCCGGTCAGGCGGACGAGCTTGAATCCGCTCTTTTCTACTTCCATCCGGTAATGGCCGGGACGAACGCTGGCGAAGGTGTAGAGGCCTCCGTTGCTGGTTGCCACTTCGGTTTGAGATCCGCGATCAACGTCAATCAGGCGAACTGTAGCGTTGGGGACGACAGATCCCGTGGGATCGGCGACAGAACCATAGATCGTGCCCGTTTCGGCTTGGCCGTATGCAGCCAGGTTGAGAGCCGCAAGGAAGAAGAGAACAACGAAGAGGGCGGTCAGGCTGGAGCTGGGTCTCCGAGGCATGGCATCCTCCCTGAAAGTTTTTGGGAATGGTATGATACATGCTAGCCGCGACTAAGAATGTGATCTAGATCACACTGTTGCAACGGGGAAGCATTCTTTGCGACGTCTGGACTAAGATTTATGTTTATATGGGCAAATCGCGCAGGCAACCCGTAACCTTGCTCCCTGTCCTGTTGGCATTCTGCGCGTGCGCATTCGCGTTAGACCCGTCGCTTGACATCAGCCAGTACGCGCACACCTCGTGGAAGGTGCGCGATGGCTTCTCCAAAGGCTCCATTACCTCAATTGCGCAGACACCTGACGGTTATCTCTGGCTTGGTACCGAATTCGGCCTGCTTCGCTTCGATGGTGTGCGAGCCACCCCATGGCAGCCGCCAGCGGGTGCACCTCTTCCCGGCAGTGATATCGAAAGCCTCCTCGTCGCGCGCGATGGGACTCTTTGGATCGGTACACGTGAAGGGCTCGCGAGTTCGAAGGACGGCAAGCTGGTCCAGCATTCGGAAGTGGCCGGACAGGGTGTCGTCAGGCTCCTTGAGGATCGCGAAGGAACCATATGGGTCGGCACGGTTGGCAGTGTGGGGAGAATCTGCGCGATTCAGAGTAGCGCCGCCCGCTGTTACGGAGACGACGGCAGTCTCGGCCGTTATGTCGCCTCGTTGTGTGAGGATAGCAGAGGGAATCTCTGGGCTGGGGCGGACACCGGACTGTGGCGATTGAAGCCGGGTCCGCCCAAGCTTTATCCGATGACCGGCTACGCCCCCCCATAGATCTGATTGAGGGCGACGGCGGCGCGATATTGATCACCACGCCCGACGGAATCAGGCAGCTTATTAACGGAGCAGTCAAGGCTTATCCACTTCCGGGTACAGTTGGGAGGTTCAGGCCCATACGTTTTTTCCGAGATCGCAATGGCAGTTTGTGGATCGGAACCGTCCGTGGGCTCTTGCATGTGCACCAGGGAAGGACGGATGTGTTTACGCAGTCTGACAGTCTCGCAGGCGATTTGGTTAGAGATTTCTCTGAAGACTATGAAGGCAATATTTGGGTCGCCACCTATGACGGAGGGCTCGATCGCTTCCGCGATTTCGTCGTCCCCACGATTTCCATGAATCAAGGTTTATCTAACAACAACGTTTGGTCGGTCCTAGGGGCGAGGGACGGCAGCGTCTGGCTCGGCACTGCGGATGGACTAAACCGATGGAAGGGCGGGCAGATTACGGTTTACCGCAAACACCGCTCACAGGCCACAAGCTCCAGGCCGGAACTCAGCGCGCGAGAGATTATTGATAATGGATTGCCGAACGATAGTGTGGATTCGCTGTTTCAGGACGATCACGGGCGAATTTGGGTCGCAACGGGTAGCGGGTTTGCGTACTTCGACAATGGCCGGTTTGTTCCTGCAAGCGCCCCGCCGGCCGGAAGCGTACTTTCCATCGCTGGAGACAGTGTCGAGAATTTCTGGATCAGCGATCGAAGCCGCGGCCTTCTTCATTTGTTTCGTGGGAGTGTAGTCGAACAGATCCCATGGGCCGAGTTTGCGAGTAAGGATGGAGCTTTCTCGTTGCTCACCGATCCGTTACAAGGCGGTGTATGGCTTGGTTTTGTGGATGGCGGCGTGGCGTATTTCAAGGACGGTCACACCCGTGCGTCATATAAGGTCGCCGACGGGGTGGGCGAGGGCCGCGTGATGGGCCTTCAACTGGATCGGGACGGTGCGCTCTGGGCCGCAACCCAAGGCGGCTTAAGCCGGATAAAGGGCGGCCGTGTTGCCACGCTTACCGGCAAGAACGGATTGCCCTGCGATACCGTTCACTGGATGATGGAAGACGATGCCCATTCGGTCTGGCTGTACATGCCCTGCGGCCTGGTGCGGATGGACCGCGCCGAATTGGACGCGTGGGCAACCGATCCGAAGCGAACGATCCGGGTCACCGTCTTCGACAGCTCTGATGGTGTGAGGAGCCATCCGAACACCAGCGGATGGAGCCCACGTGTCGCCAAGACCGCGGATGGAAAAATATGGTTCTTGCCCTTCGATGGCGTGAGCGTCATCGATCCGCATCATCTTGCGTTCAACAAGCTGCCGCCGCCGGTGCACGTTGAGAAGATCGTCGCGGATGACAAGACTTACGATGAGCCGGCGAACGGGGTGCGGCTGCCGACGGGCGTCCGGTACCTGACGATTGATTACACCGCGCTGAGCCTGGTCGTGCCGGAGAAAGTACATTTTCGCTACAAAGTGGAAGGCCAGGACAAGGACTGGAGAGAGGTCGTCAATGATCGTGAGGTGCAGTACTCGAACCTGCCGCCAAAGCACTACAAGCTTTCACGTGATTGCCTGCAACAACAGCGGCGTGTGGAACGAGGAAGGCGCGGCGCTGGATTTCGTGATCCCTCCAGCGTGGTATCAGACGAACTGGTTCCGGGCGGCGTGCGTGGCGGTTTTCTGGCGATGATCTGGGGAATCTATGAACTGCGGGTGCGACAACTGGCGCACGAGTTCGATATGCGTCTGGAAGAGCGGGTAAACGAGCGCACGCGGATTGCGCGGGACCTGCATGACACGCTGCTGCAAGGCTTTCAAGGCTTGATCTTCCGGTTTCAGACGGCGTTTAATCAGTTCAAGACAAATCCGGACAAGGCGTATGAAACCATGGAGAGCGCTCTAAATTCCGCCGATCAGGCGATCGCCGAGAGTCGCGGCGCGATTCACCAGTTGCGTTCATCTTCGGAAGAAAACAACCTGGAACAGGTGATGCTGGAGACGGGGCGCGAACTGGCGTCCTCGCAGAAGGCCGGCGTCAGCGTACCGTCGTTGCGGGTCATTGTGGAGGGCGAACGGCGAGCGAAGCGTCCGATCATCAGGGACGAGGTCTATCGAATCGCGCGGGAGTTGCTGCGGAACGCGTATCGGCATGCACACGCCCAGAACATAGAAGCCGAACTCCGCTACGATGATGACGCGTTTCTGATGGTCGTGCGGGATGACGGAAGAGGAATCGATCCCGAAGGTACTCAAAGATCGCGGGCGCGCTGGACATTGGGGCTTGCCGGGCATATATGAGCGGGCCGAAGGAATGGGCGCGCGATTGGATTTCTGGAGCGAAGTTGGGGCGGGCACGGAGGTTCGGTTAAGAGTTCCAGCCTCAATCGCCTATGAAAAATCCGGCGATGGCACTAGATTTAGGCTGTTTAGAAAAGCGATGATTAATAAACGTTAACCGTGCTCACCGATCACGACCCGGTCGGCCAGTGGCTGGTTAGGCTGGTGGGATCGATAGGCAGTATTCCCGACCTTCGCTAAGAGGATCATGCCGCCGTCTCGGTATTGAGTTAGCTTATGCCAACTCGTAAACCTGCTCCAAAAGGGTCGACATCCAACCTGGCGAGCGGGCGTCTGGGGTCCCCACTAGCATCCCGCGGTCTAGACCTTGGTTCACGGTTTCGCAGGCAGTTTCGGGTAATAGGGTGCAGGCGTGACATGCCGCCAGGTTTGCAAGGCGTGATCCTTGACCTCCGAGGTTCTCTGAGCAAACCGGGTCAGCCGAGCACCAAGAGGCCCGGCTCAGTGCTCGGCGCACGACATCTCCGAGCCGCTCGGGGCGTCCGAGTCGCACCAAGCCACCCAACGTGCCTTCTGAGTCGCCAGCCGCCGTATATATAAGGATTCCAGCCATAGGTGCCGTGGAATCGGCAGATATATAAAGACGCTCACGCAGCGATGCCGTGCTATAGCCACATTCGAAAACGAACTGGTTGATCAAAATATGCGCAAGACTGTGGACCAGAAGATAACGGGATGCCCAAATTCGGTTAGCGCCGCTCAGTGGTGGCAAGGTCTGAAAAACATCATTAAGACGATTGACAAACTGATCATCAAGCCGAGCGTCAAGCCATTCGCTGTTTGACTGCTGCCATTGCGTAATCCGTTCTTCGCACAGTTCGAGGTAAATCCCTTCCCCGAACACTTCAATAGCCGGCAGCCAGCGGTCTTGCGGTTGAGGCGGTGGTGTTCGGAAAAGTTGTGCCATCGCAGATTGAGGCATACCCAGTAGCGGCTGAGTGCTGGCTTCCAGGCGATCGAAGCCGTAGAACACTCTGGTCTCACGTAGGCGTTCCACTAAATTAACCTTGCACAACCATCCAACAAGATCCGAAGGAACCTCCGCGGGGATCACTCGGAGGTTAGGGATTCGGTCCGGGTCGTTCACTTCTTCGCGGATAACGTTGAATTCAGCTCTTCGGAAGGCAAGCATTTCAAACTCGGGCGTCGCGGGCTGTACTCCAGTCGAAATGAAGGCACTACTTGGGGCGAGAAGACTTTCCAGCGCGTCTTCCACTTGAGCCTGATCTCTTAAAAGACCGCGCCTCTGGAGTGAGTTTTGGACGAGAGCAATCGCTCCGGACTTGTCATTCATATTCCACAGAGTTCGTGCGATCCCGCAAGTTCCCGGATCTTGTTCGATTTCATTCCTGACCTCAGTAACGGCATTATCGTTTTCCTGAAGGTCGGGCAGCAGAATGGCAGAAATTGTCTTGGGGAAGTAAATATTCGTTTGGTTGATGAGCGCACCAACCAATGGCTTATTGCAGGCCTCGTTCGCACCCTCCCCGAGCCATGGGCGATCTCCTGGACAGCTAATCTCCGCATTTTGAAAAGAACTTCGCTCGCCCGCGTCTTCGTCGGGTTTCACTGTTGTTCCCGCGAGAGTCTTGCCCTTCCGCCCCGAGGACCCATCAGGACACGTAACGCACTCAATCCGAATACTTGTAAGCTCAGAACCGCCCCTATCTGTTAGTTGAAGACCAGCGTCACCGGTGCACCCGCATCCGATCCACTCTTTCCACGGAAACTCGCAAAGATGCCCAGCCGAGCATACGGCGATAAAACGAACCGGCTTCCATCGTCCGCCACTAGCCGCAGGATCAATGCGCTGGGTATTCAAGTTAAATCGGCGCATTTCCCCGGTCCGGGTGTTCCGATACCAACGAGGGAAACGTAGTGCTGGAACATAAAGCTGTGCGTTTGGAGGCGATGGTTGGCCCATCCGAGCAACCCGAAAATCCGGGGGTGCGCAAAACCTGCCCACATTTAGCAGCGATGCTAAACGCGGTTCGAATCGTTGAAATTCTGCTGGATCTTGGCAGGGGACCATTCCGCGAGTCTGATCCCAGCGTTTGAACCAGTGATCCAGTCCACATACCACGTGAGGAGTGCCACGCCTGTCGGTGTAGAGGCTTCCGGGGCCGAACGGGGCTATTATTTGACCGAGGCGGATCTGCTTACTTGCCATTGCTGTCAAACTCCGTATTAGTACCCTTGGGTAATTGTTAGCTCTGCGCTCCCGTCTACCTGCCGCATGCTTGACGGGACTACGACTCCACGTTGTTTTTGAATGATAGTTGCGAACTGTCCGGGCCAGAGCATCAGGTATTCGCCAATGGTTGACGGAGGGAACTCTTCCCAGTCAAGGGGCCTTCGCTCCCATTTCTCTTGGAGCTCTTGACGGACCCTCTCCAACTCCTCCAACGATCTAGCCTGATCCTCGGGCAACTGCACGGCTATGCATCGCTCCCGCATCAACCGACAACCGGAATCCAGTGCGCTTTCATATTCTCCAAAGTCTTGTACGGCGGCATCGCTTTGTTGCCTAGCCCACGCGATCAACGCTCCGGGCAGAGCACGTCTGATCGCGGACAACGCAAAAGGGGTAGCGGACGTAGGTTCGACTCGTTCGTAAAGCCTTCGGTGGTAACTGTGAAATTGCTCGAAATGCGAACGATCTCGACTTTTGGACGGGTTGTAGATGGTCAAGATTAAGCCCGGCCTTTCCCACCAGCGCCGTCCCACTCTGCCAGTCACTTGAATGTATTGTGCTGTGGTCTTGGGCTGTCCGACGACTCCCATTAGAGACAATCGGTCGATGTCTACCCCTACTTCGATGATGCTTGAAGCGAGACATGCATCGAATGCTTTGTTATCAGCCTGCGTATAAATGGTAGACATCTTATCCATCATCTCCACTATTTCAGGTTGTGATAACCGGCTTGTCAGTTCCTCAACGATCCTGAGATTACGCCGGTCATTTATTGCGACGTTCTCTCGGTTGAAAATGAATTTCAGGCGCGAACGTATGTCAGAATCAAACAGTGTTTTTGCACCGCCCAGTTCACGAATGCTGTTGTAGAAGACCAACAGGGACCACCACGGATCACGTCGATTAGCCTCGAATGACTGAGGTCGGAATAGAGCCGACGAGAAGGTGCGGACTTGCGTTGTGAGGATGGAGCCGTAGTCGTTCGCGTGAATGCCGAGGTAGAGCCGTCCCGACGAGAGTTGCCCGTCGTCACTGCGGGCATACTTTCCGAAAAACGAGTCGCCCATTAACAATCCTGGGCTGGGGAACAGTTGTGTTTGAGTGCGCGCGTAAAGTGCATTGACTTGTTCGGCGGCACCTCTGATGGTTGCCGTTGAAGCAATTAGTTTCGGCTTAATCCATCTGTCATTCAGAAATCGTGAGCAAAGGCGCTCGAAAATTCCTTCATAGAGTCCGTACATCGTTCCGAGCGGCCCTGATATTAGGTGCAGCTCATCCTGCACGATAAGTCCGGGCGGTACGTGAGTCTGCCGGTATTCGCCATTGACAATTTCGCGACCAAACAATGCTCCTGCGTCTGGTCTGTACGCGATCATCGCAAACTTGTCCGCTGTGGCAATCACTAGAGATGGAGGATTGCCATAAATCCGTTCATCAATGACCTCGATTGGCAGCCAGGTCTGCCACTGCTCGGACCCGAATGCGCACGCGCCATCGGGACATAGCAATAACGGGCCTTCAGTGGGGTGATCATTGATGCCTCTTATACAGAGCGCCCTCCAACGGTTTTGCGGGATTGTTCTCGGCCTCGCCCCTTCATATCTGCCTATTTCCGACCGACACCATGGACACTCTGTTAGAACAAGTGGATTTCCAGATGTGCGGTCCAAACGGAAAGCGCTTACCTCGGTTTTTGCTTGTTTGATTTTATTTGGCGAAGCACTGCTGCCGATCCAAAGCCCAAGAGAGAATCGCGAGCCCGGTATTCTGGCAATATTGTGCTTTTCTGGATTTCTGCGCAGGTAGTCCATGCTACATATGAGACTTGCGGCTCGCTGAAATTGCTGGGTCGTCAACATCCGGAGCGTGTAGCGCATGAGGACGTTAGTGCCGTCTCGACTTAGCATGTTGGTTTCGTGTTCCGCCAAGAGTCTCTGGTGGAACATATAGAACGCCATGACTGCGAGGTATGCTTCGGTCTTGCCCCCGCCGGTTGGAAACCAGATGAGATCTACGATTTCGCGATCGGGCGAGTTGTCAATACTCACTCCCTCGATGGACATTAGCAAGAAAGCAATCTGGAATGCTCTCCAGTAGCCGAGATCAGCTCGTTCAGCGCTTCTCTCGAAGATATCCCAGGGTGAGTCGTAGTTTCCCTCTGGCGTGATAACACCCAGATTTGCATTTAGTCGAAGTGGTCGTTTTGTTAACTGTTTGGTCGCAATCTGCTGCAGGAGCATCGCGAGATTCGCTAGCCTGAACGCCTTTCGGGCAGCGCGATCGGTTCTCAATAGAGCTATACCTTTGTCTATTCTTCGCGCACACGCCTCGGCGGCATCGAGATGTCGAGCCGCAACAGACCTCAGATTGTCAGGCAGGGCGTTTGCCTCGTCCCGCCTTCGGATAATCCAGTTCTTGTATTCCTCTGCGACATCTGTGAGTGTCTGCCATTGACCGCCAGCACCGTCGTCGGGCAGCGAACAAAGAGTTCGCATTGACAGTCGTATTCGATTGCCATTTGCATCCTTAATATCGGGAGTCATGCTCGGAGTTTCAACAGCCGGCATCACATCTGCGTAGAGCACAGTCGGTATTTGCCCCAGCTCTGCATTCCAACCGGCAGCACAACCATGACCGATACCCCAAGTTCGTGATTCACGATAGAGAAGCGAAAGAGACTGCTCATCCAAGTCAAGCTCAGAGAATGGTCGTTGACTTTCCGGGTATCTCTCTAAGGATCCGCCTTCTGCTTGCACGTCGAAATAAGTTTGGTAAAGCTTGCATTCTCGCGGTTCTTGGTTTTGTGTCGGCTGACTGGTGTTGCGAAGTACGACGGTGATTAGCCAAGAATCGCTTGCACTTTGAACCCTACGAGGAAATACCTCCACCCGGAGGGAAAGAGGTGACCCGACGGGCATTTCGACATCTCGGCGAACGACCTGGCCCGGGACAAGCTCCTCGCGACCGATGCTTATGCTCGTGTCCGGCAGCAGCCCGGCGAGCCTCCTCCACGCCGGGGCGTCCCTGGCAATTCCCTTATCGTCGGTCCACTTTCGAGTGCAACGCTCATATCGTCCATTCAATGGAAAATCAGGACTTTGCTGATCTTGCCAGGGGAACCGCTTTCCCAGCGGCAGTCTGACGACTAGCCTTCCCCGACTTTCCAAGCGGATGCAGAACGAAATACCGATCGTAGAAGGATGGCGAATATCTGGGCTTGTCACTTCAAATTCATCGGAAGCGTCGGGTAGGTCACCTTGCTCTCCGGCCTCTTGCTCAGCGGCGCCGTTCCCCTCCGACGCATCTTCAATCTCTTCTGCTTCTGGCTCTACTCCCAGAGTGTCAGACGCATTTGCGGCCTGCTGATCTGGAGCGGGAGTCGCGGCGGGCGTAGATGGGTGTAGGGCACCGGCGCCGTACTTCCGGTGCGGCGTTTCACGCTCAAAGTAGAGAACTTCTTCCGCAGTGCCCTCCGGATTTGGACGCCACACGAGTGGTCCTTTTCTCAGAGCAGTTGAATCAAGAAATTCCCGTCCGTTGAACTCAACAAGGGTTGCATCGGTAACGGGTCGTGAGGGGCCGATGATCTCCCCTCGGATCCATTCAATTAGCAGCGATCTTTCGGTCATTTTCAACCTTCTCACTAAGCCAGCCGATTAGGGTCTTTTGAGATCTTCTGTCACATAAGACGCGAACCGATTCGCTTGCGCGCGTCATACCTGTGTAAAAGAGATGTCGCTGGAAATCCGCGTCTCCGAGAGCAACATCGGTCAACACGATGATTTTGTTTTCCAGCCCTTTGAAAGCTTGCACAGAGGTGAAACTGGGGGAATTGCTTGAACATTGCCATGCCGGACGAATGCTAATTCCAGCCTTTGCAAGCTTCGCCGCTGCGCAATCGTCCGAAGAACGAAACGACAGTACCGTGATGTCAGAAGACGCGTAGCCTTGTGCTCTGAACTCCCTTAACCACTGCGCAAGTTTCTCAAGCTGCTCGCGTTCGTCTCCATAGAAAAAAATGTCGTAGTTTTGCATCCCGCCCCCGAGACGCAGATAGCCAGAATAGACCGGATTCTCAAATCCACTCAGCCGTACGGCTGAATCGCCGACAATTCTATAATTCCGGCAGTTTTCCGATAATCGATATTGGGTTGGAGCTGCGGCCGACTGGAGGGCTGCTAGAGATCTAGCCATAGTGTCTCGGTCGCTGATTACTTGATTCTCAAAATCACCGAAAAGACAGAACCTCCCATTCGAGACGCCGCGATCCAAGAAGTGTGTCATGCACTCCCAAAGCCGCGGTCTGGCGAGTAGGTCCTGAGCCTCGTCAACCACCAAGTAGTCAAAGGCAGCAGCCGACTTTAATTCGGGCTCCGTCAGACGTTCCTCAATTAGATCCGTCAGTTCCTGTGCCCAAAACTGCGGACTTGGATCTTTAGGAATCGTTACGCCTGTCATGTCGGCCAGAATTCGAATTGCTCGGCCCACCACTAGATTCGGCCAAGGAGTGGTATCGCCTTCGATTTTCCGCCTCATCCAGTCGCCGACTAGATGATTGAAGCATATGAGACCGACCCGGCGTCCGGATTCGGCTGCGCGGCGGGCTACCTCCATCGCAATCAGGGTCTTGCCAGTCCCCGCTGCGCCGGACACGATGACTCGGTCGTTCAGGGCTGCGAGTTGAAGGATTGGTTTTTGTTGATCCCGAAGAAGTCGTTCGATTTCTTGTTCCCGTCGCTGAATTTCTACACGAGCACTTGGCCGAAACTTCTGGACCGGAAGGCAAGAAGTCACGATGACTTCAATCTGAGCTTTGGAAAGGGGAACACTGAGCTGCTGAAGCGTTTCCTCTGATTTGATGCTAAGCACCATCCGTGCCTTCAGGTCCGCGCAGAAGTCCGCTCCCCGAGAAACGCCCGAAAAATACGAGCATCCATGAGTTCCCACGACTGCACTGAGAGATTTGGGGCTAAATCAAAGCTCGCGTTTGGAAAAACGCAACAGTGAACTGTCGGCACATTTCGGAACTGCGGGGCGATGTCGCGAAGCCGTCTGTAGAAGGTGTGACGGCCATCCG
This sequence comes from uncultured Acidobacteriaceae bacterium, assembly GCA_963781635.1. Lineage (GTDB taxonomy): Bacteria > Acidobacteriota > Terriglobia > Terriglobales > Acidobacteriaceae > Sulfotelmatobacter. The sequence continues at coordinate 547,241 of CAWAFZ010000008.1, read as the reverse complement.
AAGCTTGCTTGAACGGCGAGCGTTTGATTTCTGGCGGCGACCATCGATCATCGGAAAATGAGATCGCATTTTGGGACTTGACCTCTATGCACACAATGCCTGTTTCGGGAACGATAACAACAAAGTCGATTTCCGTTCGAAGGCCTCGATTCCAGGGCGCCAAGTCCAAGGAGTGCAGCGCGACCCAATCTTCCGGGCCAGCGACAAGCATGTTAAACACATCTCGCTCGCCGGGAGATGTTCGATCATCCATGAACGACGGTATTAAACGCGCCATTGCTCGATCGTATCTAGGTCGCAGATGACCTTAAGCATAGTGTCCGGAACCAGAAATCCTTCCTCGGTCGAACGTACTTTGTAGAAGCGAATAACACCTTGGAGTGGCTTGTTCGCCGGTATTTCCAGTTGGAAGAATTCTCGATTGGCTCCGCTGCTCTGGACTACGGGTAATATCTCGTTGAGGATTCCGAACAGTTCTTCATACACGATTTCGTGTTCCTGCATTCCGGTCTGAATGGCCTCTCCTCGGCTTCTAGCAATCTCGTTCCAAGCGTATTCCCACCAAGGGCGTCGTAGCAGGCGAGAGGTCGATGTCTCATCGTGGTCTACTCCGAGAACCTTGATAAGAATCTCGAAGTGGTGTCTTGTTTGAGGAGCGTGGATAACACTCGATGCTGGTCGACACCACTGTTGAACTCTTTGGGCAAGGTTCCTTAGTTGTATTCCACCTTCTCGTAACCGCCTGACCAGATCGTTTGGTGCGTATTTGCGTTTTTCTCTTAAGCGTTCCTTCCATATACGGCTGTAGTGCCCGTCGCCACTGTGTAGGCCTCCCAGATCCGCCTCTCCGAGGATGGGTACCATGACAAACATTCCGTCGGTAAGTGTTTCGCCCGGAACCCTGTAGCCTATGGGGTCCTCAGCTGTCGGACCCGGATCAAATGTAGCTACTTGTGAGTGCGGTGGATAAAGAATTCCGTTCTCTTCGTCAATTTGGACCAGCGTTGCATGACGTATTTCTGAACCACGATTCAGCTGGCCGAAAAACGCGAGTTCGTCAGAGTCCACACTCGTGGGAACATCAGCAGGAGTGTTACCGACTTGAATTACATTCCGCTGCCATGACACTGCCGCACTCATGCCAACTTGGGTTCTCGCTTTGGTCGAGGTACTGCCTGCTTCGTTGCTCAGGCTGGCACCGACTGGGTCGTAGCCGAAGTCATCCTCATCCGCACAACCCGACCAAACGACCTGCGCAAGTGATCCGAAACGGGGTGCGCTGAGAAGTGCGTCCGGAGCCGAGCCCCACCCTCTTGAGCGAAGAGGCCCCACTTTTATCAAAACATCGAAAGGCTCCGCCTCTCTGTAATCCCTCACGGAATGCAGGAACGAATCGAGAGGCAATGGCTCATCAGGGAAAATCGATTCGAAGTAAGCACGAGCTCTTGTGTGACAATAAATTCGCCATTGTTGCCCGTCGTTGCGGAGTCGGCGAACAATCTCTCGAATCTGTATGCGCGCGGGGTTCTCTTCACGCTGGATTTCGCTTGCGGCTCGATAAGCAAGGTCATATGCTGTCCGAATGTCACCCCCCCATTTCATTTCAACGGCTCGGGGATCCCCGAGGGCGGAAACAGATTCAAGCAGAGCTCCGTCAAAGCTAATCGGAACTGTTAGCCACTCCGACAACAATGTCCGAAGTGTGTCCGCGTCCACGTTTGGATCGCCTTCATTCCCTTCGCACAGTCTGGTGATGATTACCCGGACGCTTCTTCGAAGCGTGCTAAAGACAGCCGAGTGTATCTCGTATCTCTCTATCGAACAGGTAGAGTGTTGATCGAGAAACTCAAAAATGCGTGATGCCGTGACTGTCAAAGCTATTTGCGCCTTAGTGTTGAAATTGTGATGCCTGTTGGCAGTCGAGAATTGTGGTCCACATTCTCCGGTACATACCATTGTGCTAATGCTGAAAGTTTGACTCCGATTGCTTCAAGGTTTTCCCTCGCAACAGCGCGATGGATCACGCCGACCACGTCAGCGGATTTAAACTCTGGAGCGTCAAGCACTTTGAGAAACGCAGCGTCTCCATCTGCCACGACAAGCCGTGTCAAACCGGTGTTTCGGTCGATCTTGCTCGTTCGCGTATTGAAGAAGTTCACTCTTGAGATTGCTCTGGATGCCCAATCTTGAATTGTAAGCAGTTGGGACAAATCGGCGATCTCATCTTGTTCTCGGAACCGAATTGTTGCGAAGAGGTTTCTTGTGGCAGATTCTCCGGTAACACGGCCCGCTAGACATATCCAGGAATCTGAATGAAAGAAGTTCGACCCAATGGTTGAGGGTGTAGCTACGAGGTTTTCATAAAGCGCCCGGTATGGCAGTTCGGCACCTTTTGCCGCTAGGACCGGAGCCTCGCCATCAAAGTACCAGTCGGACGCCTTCACGGGGAGGATGATAGTTCGAGTGAATTTATTCCGATTCGAAAGGCGGGAGGTATCCGCCGCCTCACTGCGAACCCAGATGATTCCGTTTCGATCCCCAGTTTCGACGAGGAATCGACCTTTGTAAACGTTATGGCGAAGAAAGATCTCATCGCCATGTCTTGCGAGGAGCCGCTCTATTCGTTGATAGTGCGAGATGGAATCATTCGCTCCATTGGCTGCGAACCGTCGTCTCATTGCTCCCAGGGCGACAAGGCCAGCCCCCGCTGATTCGCACGGCATCGAGATAACGGCGATCCTCCGGGTGTTGGGTTCGGTGTCGCCCCAATTGAAGCCGAAACTGACTAAGAAATCGGCCCATCGCGGAATCGGTTGCCATGGCTCGTTTGACTCAGAAAATTGAAGCAATCGTTCTTGGGAGCCGCGGTCGACGTTGGCAGCCACCTCGTTTCGATGTGACTCCGTAAAAGCAGTATCTGGCTTATCTTGTCGCCTGCTTGGGATTGCTTGGGAGAAGCCACAGCTCATGTCATGAACTGATTTGACGGGCCGTTTTGCCGAAGGAATTAATCCAATACCCGCCACTACTGGCTCCGCTTCCCGCAGAAGTTCCTCGCGCCAAGTGCCGCGTTGACAAGAACTTGAACGCGAGCGTCTCAGCCGGTGCTTGCGCCCGAGAGACGACATCGTCTCTGCTTTGCGTGACTTTACTCGAAAATCTGCTATTCCAGTGGTCGGGGGAAGAAAGACCGATCTTCGGTGCGCACAGTAATCCGACAGATCGACCCTAGAGGATAGGTTACTTAGCCCAGAAATTCAATTGTCTCTAACAGAACCCGCCAGAAACATTCGCCGGACAAGCTTGTCTAAGTCGGCGATCTCGCGGGCCTGACATTCCCATACCACATGTACCGTCCAACCGAGCCTTCTGAGATCCCGCTGCCGCTGCCGATCCCTCATGACATTGGCTCTGAATTTTTCTTCCCAGAAGGCTTTTCGACTCTTCGGCGAGTATGCGAACTTGCAGTTTCTGTGTCGGTGCCAGAAACACCCGTTTACAAACACGACGGTCCGCATTTTTGGGAGAACAATGTCCGGGCAACCGGGAAGACGCCTCACATGGATGCGGAAGCGAAACCCCAATCGGTGCAGCAAAGACCGGACCGCCAGTTCCGGCTTTGTATCCTTGGCGCGAATCCTGGACATGTTCCAGCTGCGCCGCTGCTTTGTGATGCGATCGGTCACAAGCTATGGTATCGCCACAGGCGTTCAGTCGAACAGGTTATAGACAACGGAAGCTATTTGTCTTGCCAGCAACGGAGGCACAGCGTTGCCGACCTGCTGATATTGTTTTGTAGTTGGTCCTGAGAAGAAGTAGTTGTCCGGGAAGGTCTGTAATCTTGCCGCCTCTCGCACGGTCAGGCTGCGGCATTGAAGCGGGTCCGGGTGAATGAAGTAGTGGCCGTCCTTGCCAATGTGGCTCGTGATTGTCGTGGCGGGCTTACTTCTCACCTGAACCCGAAATCTGTCTTTAAAGATGAGGTCGTTGGTTTTCACCTTCTTGACATTGTCATGATTGGGGAGCAGTGACGCTGGAAAATTCGACAGGTTCGGCGATTTCTTGTGCACGGCTGCGTAGCAAGCCAAGAAGAAATACCGCCACAAATCAGAATCCATGTGGCCTCGGCTAGCGTGGTTGCAGACGCCATGCAAGCGAGAATCATGAAACCACTCACGTTGGAACCCTGGCTGGCGATCCCACTGTAAGAACCTATTGCCCGGGGACAAACCTTCCGCCAATCGGTTCAGCTTCGCGACTATTGCTTTGTGGACTCTATCGTCTATCGCGGGGTCGAGCAAAGCACTGCTGCCCGCCATAAGGCGAATCGTCTGAACCCATTCTTCTCCGGAATCATGCCCATTCGAAAGTCTGCTCCGGAGTCTCGGCAAATCGGAGATAGCCGACCACATCTTCACTTTTTCATCGAAGGTGCGGAGACTTTGGGGTCGCCGTTCAATGTCGCTTCGGACGCCGAGCAGGATCAGTCGGTGCCTTGCCTGCGGAATCCGATGTTCTTCACTCTTGACGATGTAGCTGCTGGCGTCAGACTCGGAGTCCGCGTCGAACAATCCGCGCGTTTCTGAGTAGTCCGCGACCGGATAGATTCTGTACTCAAGCCCACGATTCCGGCCTTCGACTTCGCCACGAGCCGCCGGAATCGGATGACGGAGGTCGGACAAAATACGATTGATGATCGGCTTCCCTCCGACTTCTGCGGAGAGAATCCCTTTGACGTTCTCCATCACAAATATGGGTGGGGAGTGTTCGGCGATGATGCGAAGGTAAGCCTTATAGAGAAAATGGCGTTTGTCCTTCTCGTAGTTCTGGGTTCCATCGCGACGGTCGACGGGAATAACCCGAGACCTGCCGGCAACGGAGTAGGCCTGACAAGGCGGCCCGCCGATGAGTACCCAATTGTCCGCTCCGCCCAACCCCTTCGCGATGCGCTGATCTATCTTCGATGCGGACAGTTTCCGATAGTCGCCAAGCTCCGCATTCCATGACTCGAAATCGGCGTCCGCCGCCTGAGCCGGAAAGCGAGCATAAAGCTGCTCCCGGTCTATCTGGCCGCGCAGGTGATCGTAATATGCTTCGGGAACATCTTTGCGGCGAAACTGTCGGAAAAAACTGCGGAGCTTCAGAGTGTCGTGTGCAACCGGGTCTTTCTCGATGGAGAGCGCTAGCTTGAATGCAGGCTCACCTCCAGCGTTGAGGAACGCACTGAAGCCCTCGCCGAGTCCCCCCGGCCCCGCAAATAGATCAATGACAGGAATCATCGTGAGGTGCCAGGATACTTGGTGGAGGCAGGTAAGAGCAAGAGAAGGACGGACGAAGTCAAAGTCAAAGGGACGAAATCTTCATGCGCCGAACTGATCAGTTGAACCGCTTATGTTCTCGAATCTTGTCATAACTCACGGCTAGCCGCTGACCGAGTTTCATGTCCGTGTTGGAAATCGGTTCATTGTCCAGGTTACCGAAAACCAATCGCTGCTCATCGTCGCTGGATTCCACGAGCATCCACATCCACTCGCTCGCACCAAGCTGCTTGTCTTCGACCTCGATCTTCACGTGGTCGCCTTTTGTGTACCTTCCCATGTCGCCCCGATTCATCAAACCTGCGTATTCAGGCGAATCGCTGCTTCGTGACAAGTCTGAACTGCATTTGCAACAACCTTGGTCGCGAGGCACGGTCCGTAGAGGTGCATCAGATAGCAAAGCACGCGATAGGCCTTTGCGCGTGCGTTGACCGCTTGAATGAGTCGCCGGTTGTATACCGTCGAATTTTTCACGATTGTGCTCCAGATGCGTCTTGTGTCACGGGCTGGCAACGGCCCTGGTGACCACGCGGTAGCCAGCTGTCCCCGGAGAGGGTGCAGTCTTGGTGGACGGCCTTGTTTTGTTCATGCCACCAGAACCTGTTCGCCTTCATCGCCGCATCGGTTACTACCGCGCCGGAACGAAACTCCCTTGTAAAGTCAAACGCCCACTGCCTCTGCCACTCCTCCATCGGCATGTTAATGGAGGCGAGCGCTTTCTCCACTTCCTCAAGCCACGCGCCGTATGCAGCAGCTATCGTGATACTCTCCGCCCTTATATTAACCTCGAAAAGACAGACGGAAAAGCGCAGCACAGCGGCAACCAGCGGGCCAGTCGCCTTATGAACTACCCGTCAGCATGGCCCTTTCCAAGTGAGGACTCACAGCTGTCCTGCTGGAACTGACGATTCACCCAAGCTTTCGAATGTGTCGAATCGAGCGGCTAGCGTTTGGTAGCTAGTCTCACGATCATCAGGGTACCTCCATTCTTGAAGGTACCTAATCTGTCGTATGCCAGCTGCGTAGACCAAGAGAAGGCACTGCAAGCATGGGCGGAGAGTGACGTACATCGTCGCGCCCGATAGCGCAGTCCCGATTGCAGCCGCACTCCCAATGGCGCGTTGTTCGGCGTGGATACATATGCAATTGTCGTAGCCGACCCCTACCGAACCACCCGCTTTGCACCTCTTGCATCCCGCGGCAATGCAATCATCAAAGCGGGAAGAAACTCCGTTGAATCCCTCCGCAAGAACCACACCTTGCGACACGAGTACAGCCCCCACGTGCCTGCTCGCGCAGTTTGACTTTCCAGCTGCTTGGCGAGCTAGATCAAAGAAATCGCTGTGCTGTTTCATCGCAGCGCCAAAGCCTTCCCGCTGCCAAGGATATCTTTGTAGGACGATTGCAACGACACAGGGCCTAGCGAGTGCTTGCTGTCGGCGCTCCGCTGCCCGAGACCGTAGTAGGCAAGTATTTCTGCAAGCTCGCGCCAGTACAGAGGAAGTTCTGCGACAAGTCGTGGCGCACTCGGATCTGCGAGTCTAAGAGCGCTCTCGGCTGCAAGAAAATATGGAAGCATTTCCGGGTTTGAGAGTCGCGGCATTTCAAAATCCCGCCAAGTACTGTCGTCAAGCACTGTTTGGGCAATGCGAACGTGCCTGTGATATAGATGCAGGGAACCGGTTGAATGATAGTAGGGCCCTAGTTCCACATTGAGTTCGGCAGCGAACAGTTCCTGCAGCATAGTAAAGAGAAAAACGTCGTATGGAAGCCCCCAAAAGGCGTCGTTGCTCCGCATATGGACGACTGCAGCCAATCGTCCATCCCGTAATAAGAACTGCAGTGAGGTCGCGCATGCAACGTCCTTCGCGGCACTGTCGCAGTCCACGAGGGGCTGGGACATCAGCAGCACAGCCCTTCTAGTGGATGGGTCTCGGCGGAACAGCTTATGCGCCGCCTGCCATTGGGAAGGGCAGCGCTCACCACCGCGGAACAGTCGATAGCCGTAGCAACTGCCTCTTATGGTCTGTTCGTCGTCCGCAAATTCGCTCCAACGATCCGAATAGTACCGGATAAACGATAGCTCGTTCGATGCCGACACATGCCAGCAGAACTCTCCGACCGCCAGCGGCAGACTCCACTTTCGGGCTGTGCTCGTCAGGATTCGACGTCTCGGATTCGCAAGTACAAGCTGGACCGCAGGGAGCTCAAGCGTAGGAAGCTCACGAGGGGATGCTTCAACGCCCTCAGCTAGCAGATGCTCAAATGACCAGCGCTGGAGCTCATCCAACGATTGGAACACAGGACTCACTTAATGGACTCCGTTACTTTCTTTTGATGCTGGGAGTCGATGCGGATCTGCAACTCCTTTTGAGCTTCGCGAAGTCCTTCGAGTTCTTTTTCAGTGGCAGCATATTGTGCCTGCAAGCTTGCATAGTTCGATCGAAGTTCTTGAAACTGAGCGTTTTCAACAGGCGGCACCCAGCGAGCTCCAAGAAGGACAATTCCAAGGCTCCCGATTGCGGTCGACAATGCCACGACGAGGGCAGCGAGGGCCGAAATACCCACCACCTTCAGCCATATCACCTTCAGGGCGTCGCTGGCAGTCTGGTCAAGGTTTAGAAATGTACGCGAGAATCTGGTCAACACCTTTTCTCGCTTATCTTGGAAGTAATCTTCAAATTCTATGTGAGTCTCTTTTATATCCTCGGTGGCTTTTTCATATTCAGGGAACGTCACTCGCAGGAAAACGTCTCCACGTTCGAGACGCAATGGCTGGGTTCCAAAATTGACGAGAGTGCTGGAAATATAACTGTCATATCCTGGGTCGATCAACCCAATTCCAAGTGCAAGCACACAACGATCGGACAGACGGGTCTTCACCGTCGCATAGCCCAAGACGTTGGGGGGCAGTGTTAGTTTTTCAAGCGAGATAACCTCCACCATTCCCTGGGGTGGCAGTTCGTATTCGGTTGAACGGGTGACCTCGAGGTTGCCGCGAGCAAGTATGGTTCCAACTCTTAGGTCGTAGCTCGCCGCCCTCCTTGACTTGGGACCCACGTCATCGACAATCTTTCTTCGGATAATCTCTCCGCCGTTGAGCAGCATGGGCATCCTTTCATTTCTACTTGTGCCACTGAGTGTCAACCGCCAAACGCACAAACGTCAACTCTGGTCCGGAGCGAATCCCGCCGGGCCGCCATCTCGTCCACTTGAATATCAACGGCCGATTCTAACCGCGTTTGGGCCTAGCTGAGATCTCGGGCTCGCTGCCAGCCCGAGTCCAACGTAGTTAGCCCGTTCTCGGGCGACCGCAGTGAGCATGAATTGCGTGGCTGCCATGCTTAATTGACGATTAGTTGTACCTATGCGACTGCTGGAACATCTGGTCGAAGACCGAATCGTCGGAGAATCCGATACTCTTTAGCATCAAGAGTCGCAACAACACATGAAGCTTTTGATTGAAAAGGAATAGCTGCTTCCCGTCAGTGAGAACGTCTTTTTTCTTGGGAATCCCAGCATGTGTAAAGTGATTCCTTGTCTGCCGCAGGGTTCGCTCGAACACTGTCGGATCGCCGATGAGTTTTATCAGCGCCTCGCGGTTGACGCGCGAAAGCAAAGACTCTATCCGAGTATGGAAGGTTGGTTCGTTCGCGTAACGCACTCCGTCCAGCAACCGGCTGGCCAGAGGTGAGTCGCCGCAAATTTGAAAGATGAGACTGCAAAGAGGCTTGAGAGCCTGTTTGAAAGTCGTTGGCTCGACTACGTTTGACTTGTCAGTCAAGCGGTGAAGGGATTCCAGAGCCTGCGCGAGTGAAAGAAACTCCGTCTCAACGAACAGCGAGCTATGTCGAATCGTGCCGTAGATGAGATTTTCGAGTGGCAGGAATTCTTCCGGGGTCGAAAACCACGCGGCAATGGCGGAGGCGAGTTGGCTGGCGTCCCCACGAACCCAAATCGGCAAGTGCGGCTTCTCGGCTTTCCCACCGCGAGGGCGTATGAGCCATCCACTCTCAGTGTCTTCAGACTCTCCAATCAGATGTACGGTCTTCGCGCGAACAGACGTTCCGAGGCAAAGTGAGAACAGATTCTCGAACCTGTGTAGGGTATCAACAAACCAAGCCAATGACTTCGGCTCCGCTGGTTCCAGCGTGATGACAGGTTCGCTTCGAGAGCTATACCCTTTTCCGCCCGCGCGGAATTGAAAGTTGGGATCGATTTTGATTAGTACACGTACTCGTTTCGACAAAACACAAACGTCTAGTACAGTCGGTCGCTTCTTTTGGAAAGAAACGCTTACAGCGTCGTCGGTGACACTGAGACTTCCGCTTCCGGGCAGCCATTCGTTGATTCCGGAGTAAGTCAGATCGGCTGAAGTCAGAACGTGTGCCGTATCGCTAGGCAAGTGCCATCCAGTCAAGCACGCTCCGGTCACACGAAAGTTGTGCCAACGCACACCGACTCCAGTTCCCATATCCAGTCGCCCAGGACTCCCGATCTCCTGAAAGCCGATCAGCGTGCAGTCACCGATGCTGGTGTAGCCGTGAACTACGTCCGGTGCCGGAGATTGCTCAAAACCGAACATCTGGGAGGCTTCCCGCGTAACCAACTCTGCGCGTGTCACAAGTTCAAGATGTTTGCCATCGCAGCTCAAGGTTCCAGGGAACTTATCATCCGGACGAGTTGCATCCCAGAAGACACCCTCCACTTGAAGTCTCGACCGAAGCGCAAATTTGTCGTTCATTATGGCTGTGGGCAATCATAGAACATTCGACGCGGTACCAGATCGTAGCGTAGACCTCCGCGTGCACTGGTTAGGTGTCCCACCGATCGAGATCGTTCCTCCCTCGGCATCTGAACGGCAGAGCGAGAGGGCTCTCAGTGCCAGGGCGAGGGGTCGCCCGGTGACTGGACTGGGCAGGGTGCAGAGATCTGGATCACCTGCGCTCTTTACCTGTGATCCTTACCGATGTTACGGGTACGAAAACCCAAAAGACGGTCCTCCGGGCGTTGTAAGTTGTTGGATTTCTTATACGGGCTAAATTGCATGGAAGAGGTCGTCGGTTCGATTCCCGCCACAGGTGTGAAATCACAGGTGTGAAATTTCGGGCTGGTCTGCTAAGTCATTCAAAGATATGGTGGCCAGGGACGGAGTTGAACCGCCGACGCCAGCCTTTTCAGGGCTGCGCTCTACCACCTGAGCTACCTGGCCACATTTCGAAAGCCGCTGCATCGCAGCGCATACGAGGCTCGTTCGCTTCACGCTGATGGTCGTAGGATTGCCAACAGAAATGAAACCGCACCGAGGTGAATCAATCAAAGGACTACATTTCGGAACGTTGTTGATTATAACAATGACGGAGAGTTCGCTCAAACGTTTCGATGCCCGCGATCGCGAGGAGCGGCAGGCGAGTCTTGATTCTACCTGGCACTCCAGATGGACCCGTTCATGATGGTCGTCGCACACCGGTTAGCACCGAACCAGTACGGAATCTCGCGATAGTCATCCACCGCGAACAGTGCCAAGTCCGCATCCTTCCCTGCTTCAATGCTGCCCTTATGCTGTGCCACCCGCAGCGCCCAAGCTCCGTTGATGGTAGCGGCGGCGATCGCTTCTGCCGGCGACATCTTCATTTGCGTGCAGGCCAGCGACATCGCCATTGGCATGCTGAGCGTCGGAGAGGTGCCAGGATTGTAGTCGGTCGCCAATGCCACTGGAACGCCCGCGTCTATGAACCTGCGCGCCGGCGGGTAATCCTTTAACCCCAAAAAATAGTTGGCTCCGGGAACCAGCGTGGCAATGGTATCGCGCTTTGCCAAGTCGTCAATGTCGCTGTCATTGGCATGATCCATGTGATCGAACGATGCCGGATTGAATCGCAAGAATGGCTTAAGCATAGTCGTTGTGAGTTGGCACATGTGTCCGCGCACGCTGAGTCCATTTTCTTGCGCCGATTGAAATATCTTTTCGGTCTGCTGCGCAGTGAATGCGCCATGGTCGCAAAACACGTCAACGAAGCGAGCCAACTTGCGCTTCGCGACCCGCGGAATCATCTCCCGGCAGACGACTTCAACATACTTGTTAGGATGCCCGCGAAATTCTGCTGGAACAACATGCGCACCAAGAAGAGTTGGAATCACTGTCCCCGGCCAGATCGACGCAGCTGCACGAATCGCTTCCAATGATTTCAGTTCCGACTCGAGCGTCAGCCCGTAGCCCGATTTAGCTTCCACAGTCGTAGTGCCGTGAGCCGCCATGTCATGCAGTACAGAAAGAACTTTCTCCGCCAGAGCCCGCTTCCCTGCCCGGCGCACGCCCTCTAGGCTCGACCGAATGCCGCCGCCGGCCTCTGCGATGGCTTCGTAGGAGGCGCCCTCGATGCGCTTCTCGAAATCCACCAGCCGCGGACTGACAAAAACTGGATGCGTATGTGAGTCGACAAATCCCGGCAGAACGACTTTACCTGCGCAGTCGATCTCGAGAATTTTCTCACGATTCTTCTTAAGCCAGGGATCGCGGAGCGCTTCTTTCGTTTTGCCCACGGAAACGATCTTGCCGCCGAGGCACAGGACGGCGCCATCTTCGATGATGCCGAGTTTCTTGAGCTCGACACCGCGCCGCGGCCCCGGCTTAACGGAAGAAGACCGCATCGTCAGAAGCTGGCCGATGTTGGCTAGAAAAAGAGACCCAGGCTTCACTCAAATACCTTCCAACCATCAAGGTCTCCCGGGAGATGCAGGTCCCACCTTAGGTAGTATCGAGCCGCTTCGTCGGCGCTGGAGAAAACCCGTTCGATGCTCTCCGCCAAAAAAGAGGGCCTGCCAGGATGAGCGCGAGCCGCACGGTACACATACCGATTAATGCCTTGGCGCTCGATCACGCCACCCTCGTGAACTGGCTCGCCATCGCGGTGAGGCCGCCATTCACGCGGGAACCATCTTTGTTGATTCGCAAGCCCTGTGAGATGACCAACGACTTCTGAGAAGTTCAGAGGTGGATGAGGCCACAAACCACGTGTCATTCGCTCTGGCATGTTGATGTGCTCGCCTCGCAAGAGCATTGTTAATGTTTCTTCGTCCATTTTGGCCAACGACCAACGACTAAGGACCGACGACTACTTCTCCATAGGCACCTTCACGCCCGTCTTCTTCGCAAACTCCTTAGCCTCGTCATAACCCGCGTCCACATGCCGAATCACACCCATCCCAGGATCCGTTGTCAGCACGCGCTCGATGCGCTTGGCCATCGCATCGGTTCCGTCGGCGACTGTGACTTGACCGGCATGCAGCGAGTACCCAATGCCGACTCCGCCGCCGTTGTGAATCGAAACCCATGACGCGCCCGCAGCCGTATTTAGCAAAGCATTTAGCAGGGGCCAGTCAGCGACCGCGTCCGAGCCGTCTTTCATGCTCTCCGTTTCGCGAAATGGAGATGCTACTGAGCCGCAGTCCAGATGGTCGCGACCAATCACGATCGGAGCTTTAATTTTGCCTTTCTTCACCAGATGATTCATCGCCAGGCCAAACTGTGCGCGCTCGCCATACCCCAGCCAGCAGATGCGCGCCGGCAATCCCTGAAATTGAATGCGCTTGCGAGCCAGATCAATCCAGCGCCGCAGGATGCGATTTTCCGGAAACAATTCCAGGACGAGATCATCTGTAACGTGGATATCCGACGCCTCTCCCGACAACGCCACCCAGCGGAACGGCCCCCGTCCCTCGCAAAACAGCGGACGAATATAAGCCGGCACAAAACCGGGAAAATCGTACGCATTCTTCACGCCGCGCTGAAAGGCAAAAGTTCGAATGTTGTTGCCATAGTCGAATGTTACCGACCCCATTTTCTGCAGGCGAAGCATCCCCTCCACGTGCGCCGCGATTGCGTCGAGCGATTTTTCCTGGTACGCCTTGGGATCCTTTTTTCGTAACTCGAAAGCCTCTGCCAGCGTCATGCCATTCGGCACGTATCCGTTCAGTGGATCGTGTGCCGAAGTCTGATCGGTGAGAATATCCGGCACCACACCACGCGCCGCTAACTCCGGAATCACATCCGCGCAATTACCCACGAGTCCGACCGATACATTTTCTTTCTTGCGCATGGCGTCCTTCAGAATGCGCAGCGCTTCGTCGAGCGTCGTAACCATGAAGTCGCAATAGCCCGTCTTCAGCCGCTTCTTGATGCGCTCCGGATCGACGTCGATACCAAGAAACGCCGCGCCCGTCATCGTCGCCGCCAAAGGCTGCGCGCCGCCCATGCCGCCCATGCCGCCGGAGACAACCAGTTTGCCTGCCAGATCTCCGCCAAAATGCTTCTCGCCGGCCGCCGAAAAAGTTTCAAAGGTTCCCTGCACAATTCCCTGCGAGCCGATGTAGATCCACGAACCCGCCGTCATTTGTCCGTACATCATCAGACCGGCGCGCTCCAACTCGTTAAACTTCTCCCAGTTCGACCAATGCCCCACCAGATTCGAATTGGCAATCAACACGCGCGGCGCATGGTCATGCGTCTTAAAAACTCCCACCGGCTTGCCCGATTGCACCAGCAAAGTCTCGTCGTTCTCCAGACTCTGCAGCGTGCGGACAATGGCATGGTAGGCCTCCCAACTGCGCGCTGCGCGCCCAGTCCCTCCGTAAACGACAAGATCTTGCGGGCGCTCGGCCACATCGACGTCCAGATTGTTCATCAGCATGCGCATGGCGGCTTCCTGCTGCCAGCCTTTGCAGGTGATGGAGTTCCCGCGCGGCGCGCGAATAGATGCTACAGCCTGAGTAATTTCGGAATCGACCGGCATACTTAGATGTTAACTGCTGAAGACGAAAGCATTCAAATCAGATTACGAACGAATCGACGCCCCTAGCTTCCCGGCTGCAAGTGGGCGATCGCTGCCACGAGAAAAATGAGAAGCGCAGTCAGGCTACACACTGTCCGCACAGCGTGCAATCGAGCCCACAGCACAAGCAACTGGTGCGCCGTCTCTGACCCTCGATCCAGGTCAGGGTCGACCAACTTCGCGTTCGTGGGCATCATGACAATCAGCGTAAACGCCACGACCGATCCAATCAGAATAGTGCCCACCAGCCAGGCCAACTCACGGCTCAGCCACCAACTGCTGAACGCACATAGGCAGGCCACAATCGCCAGCGACGCTTGCATGCGCGTGGCGCGGCGGTAGCTCGGTACGAACTCCGCAACTGCCACCGCGGTGCCGCATTCCATTCGCGCCGGATGCTCCACCAGATTGATGTAGAGCGCCGCTCCCACAAAAAGCGCCGTGCTGAACAGAGCTACAAATTCGAAAGCGAGATTCATGGCTGGTATGCTAACGCAAAGCGCTCATCAAGCGCTTTCATTTGGCCTGTTGGCAAGATCGGTACTTCCACGCGTCTCCACATCGCGCTTCCATTTAGCTGCCAGTGGGCACGGATCCTGCGACGGAAAAGCTCACCAACAATTCCATTCGGCGGCCGCCGGCCTCGCCCGCTGTGCCAAAACGGTAGATCGGCCTCACGAAAATTATGCTGCGCCCACAAGTTAACTTCCCGCCCAGAGAACGAATGTTAGAATTGTTTGATATTGCGCCTCCTTGGGAGGCTTCGCTGAAGCGGCTCTCGACGAAGCTCTTATTCAGAAGGCGCTGGAAAGCTGTTCCGACATTTTCACTGCGGGGATTTTGCATGCGCATCGCTGTCGTCGGCTCCGGGTATGTAGGATTGGTTGCCGGAGCCTGCTTTGCCGACCTCGGCCATGATGTCATCGTGGTGGATAACGATCAGCGCAAGCTGGCTGCCCTCAAGGACGGCCGGATTCCCATCCACGAGAAGTTTCTACCTGAACTACTGAGCCGCCACCGCGGGCGCCTTCTGCAATTCTCTGACGATCTGGGCGCGGCCGTGCGCGCCAGTTCCATCATCTTCGTAGCCGTGGGCACGCCGCCCACCGACCGTGGCGAAGCCGACCTCTCTTATGTAGAGTCCGTGGCCCGCGAAATCACCGCCGGTATCAACGAATATAAAGTCATCGTTGAGAAGAGCACGGTGCCGGTCTATACCAGTGAGTGGGTCCGCCGCATCATTCTCCGTAGCGGCGCCGATCCCGAATCTTTCGATGTCGCCTCCAACCCGGAATTTCTGCGCGAAGGCACCGCCGTCACCGACTTTCTCTTCCCCGACCGCATCGTTATCGGATGCGACAACCAGCGCAGCGCCAACGTACTCCGCGAAGTTTACGATCCGCTCACCAGCGGCAGCTACTACCACCGTCCCGAAGCTATTCCGCAGCCCGATCGCGCCTCAATCCCCGCGCCCATCATCGTCACCAGCACCAAGAGCGCGGAGTTGATCAAGCACGCCTCCAACGCTTTCCTGGCCATGAAAATCTCCTTTATCAACGCGGTCGCCACCATTTGCGAATCGGTGGGCGCCGATGTCAACCAGGTTTGCCACGGCGTAGGCACCGATTCACGTATCGGAAAGCGCTTCCTGAATCCCGGAATCGGCTATGGCGGCTCCTGCTTCCCTAAAGATGTCATGGCTTTCCGCTCCGTCGCCCGCGAATCCGGCTATGACTTCCGCCTGCTCGACGAGGTTATGCGCATCAACGAAGATCAGCGCGACCGCTTTCTCCGCAAGGTGCGCAGCGCCCTGTGGACTCTTCGTGGCAAGCACCTCGGCGTTCTCGGCCTCGCCTTCAAAGGCGGCACCGACGACATTCGCGAGTCGCCCGCTATCTTTCTCGTGCAAGCTTTGCTGCAGGAGGGTTGCAAAATCACCGCCTACGATCCTGCCGCCATGGAGCGTACGCAGGAGGTCATGAACTCCACCGTGAAGTTCGTCAACTCGTCCTACGAAGCCGCTCACGGCGCCGATGCCTTGCTCATCCTCACGGAATGGGAAGAGTTCGCCAACCTCGATCTCGACCGCCTGAGCCGCGAACTCAAATACCCCATCGTCATCGACGGCCGCAATCTCTACGATCCCGAGGTCATGGCGGCCCACGGCCTAACTTATTACAGCGTGGGACGCGCCGCCTCTTTCCCCGACGGCGTGCCCGCCGCTGCCGTGAGAAACGCCGCCAAGAAAGCATGAGTCGACAACGCGCTCTGGTCACCGGTGGCGCCGGATTCCTGGGCTCCCATCTCTGCGACGCCCTACTCTCCGAAGGCTGGAGCGTGGTTGTAGTCGACAACCTGCTCACCGGCCGCCGCTCCAATCTCGCTCATCTCAGTAAGAATTCTGATTTCGAGTTTCTAGAAAAAGACATTTGCCGGCCCTTCGACGTCGGCCCAGTCGATTACGTCTTCCACTTCGCCAGCCCCGCCAGCCCAGTCGATTACTCCATCCACGGAATCGAAACCCTGCAGGTAGGATCGCTCGGAACCTTCCACGCCCTCGATGTTGCTCGTAAATACAACGCCAGGTTTCTAGTCTCTTCAACCTCCGAATGCTATGGCGACCCGCTCGAGCACCCCCAGAAAGAAACCTATTGGGGCAACGTGAATTCCATCGGCCCGCGCTCCGTCTACGACGAAGCCAAACGCTTCACCGAAGCCGTGACCATGGCCTACCACCGGTATCACAAAGTAGACACGCGCATCGCCCGCATCTTCAACACCTACGGCCCGCGCATGCAGTTGAACGACGGACGCGTTGTGCCCAACTTCATGAAGCAAGCCCTGCGCGGCGAAGACCTCACCGTCTACGGCAGCGGCAGCCAGACCCGCAGTTTCTGCTACGTCAGCGACGAAATCGATGGCTTCATGCGTCTGGCGAAATCGTCGGAACATCTCCCGGTAAATGTCGGGAACCCAAACGAATTCACCATCCTCGAGTGCGCCCAGCTAGTAATAAGGATAACGGGATCGAAGAGCAAAATTCGCTACGAACCCCTGCCCCAGGACGACCCCAAACAGCGCCGCCCGGACATCACTAAAGCCAGGCAGTTACTGGGCTGGGAGCCAAAGATTGATCTCGAAGCCGGTCTCAGGATGTCGCAGGATTACTTCCGCAAGGCGGTGGCCGCAGAAGTCACCATCACGAAGTAACCGCTGGTGAGCGCCTAGCGAGGAGTATGAGGGTGCACCGTCGCTTTACTTGTAGCTTTGCGGCCCCCTAAGAGGGGTTCTTTTCTTTTGAAGATTCGGCGCTGGGGGTACTGGGCTGAGTTTTATCCTTTTGCACGGCGTCTACCTCGAATAGCATGTAGTGATCGAAACTGTGGCGCCGGTAGTAATGATGCTTGCGGAAGTCGAAGTAAATCTGCGCATCTTTCGGCAACCACAGCATCGTATTCTTCCTGGCGAACGGGACTGGGCCATATTCCACTGTCTGGTGCTCGCTGAGCAGTTGGATCTCATGCATGGGGCTCACCATGTCGGCCTCAATCCGCAGGATTTGAAACTTACCGGCGGAGATCCACGCTCTGCCCTTCAGGTCCACGCGGAAGAACTGGCCTCGGACGCTGTAGCCGTGCATATGATTGGGACGGTCGTGACGCTGGCGAAAGTGCACGAGCCAACTCGGCTGTCCCCGCCACTCGCCCTGTCCCTCACAATCGAAATCGAAGTCGCCCTGCATCTCCGGGTGAAAAATGAGCGCCAGCATGGCGAAGCCCGTGCTTCCAATGTCGTCGGGATCGCCTCCCTGCGTGACTTTGTCGAGACGATATTCCTCGATGAAAACAGCCCCCGGCTTGGGCGAAACCGCCGCCACATAGTTGTACTTTCTTGTCTCTGCGTGAGCTGAAAAACCAACCCCGTCGAGCGACTGGTGGAACAGGTCTTCATCGGCGGCGAAGCGGGTAACATCCTGAACCAACTCCTTCACTCCTTTCCCCGCTTCTGCAAGTACCTCGGTGCCGGGACATCTCACTCCGGCGGCGAGGGTCGGTTTGGCGTTGTCAATGTCGGCAGGTCGCCAAGTCTCCATCGACAGCAACGGCCCCGGCACTGCCCCAAGCGGATCTAAGCGCGACGTATCGATCTCTGCAGCTATGGAATCCCCCCCGGCGGAAGACATGCGATCGCTGTTCTGGACTTGCGTGATCAGGCCGCGGACTTCGTAGACCATGGGACTTTGGGGAGATTGCTTTACGAACGCTTCGAGCGCGTGGATCCCCTCATCCTTCTGCCCCAGTCCAATCAGGGCTTGCCCGAGAACAAGTTCGGCAGAGGCGGAAGCATTCTTTCCATATCTCGCGCTCTTCGCAATTGCAATTCGAGCTTCATCACGAGCCCTGTCGTATTCCTTCTCGTAAAGATACGCATCGGCCAAAAGGTCATGGGCCAGCCACTCGTCGGCGTCGATGAGAACCGCTTGTCTCAGGGCTGATCGGGCCGCAGGATAGTTCTTTTGTAAGAGGTTCGTTCTGCCCAGAAGAGTCAGCGTCCGGGCAGAGTGAGGGTTCAGGTTGGAGGCCGTGGCCAAAAATGTTGCTGCTTGCCCATAGTCTCTCTTCTCCAGGTACAGATATCCCAGAAGGAAGTTCAAGTCCGCATTCAACGGCGCCAACTTATGAGCAGTTTCCAGATGCTTCTGCGCGCGGGCGAGTTGACCCGATTTCAAGAGAGATAAAGCCCGATTCGCCTCTTTCTTCGCCCCCCGAGACATCAGACCGGACACCGGGTTCAGAGTGACGGCAGCAGGATCGCGGTGCAGCACAATGTCCACGTGCTGTGTGAGGGGGCCCATGATGTTAACTTCCTGATGCGTGGGTAGATATCCCACGGCCGTCGCCAGAATGTCGTACTTTGCCGGCACCATGTTGGTGAAGACAGCGTCTTCGTGGCTTGCCACGATCAGGAATACTCCGTAACGATTGCCGGGATTCGCGACATCCAACCGAGCCGAGCGGTCGAGCTTAACCGGTTTCTCCTCGGCGAACACATGAAAGATAATCACTGCGGTGTTCGGAGCAGTTTCGATATTGGTGATCGTCTGCATGTCTCGTGCGGCATACATTTCCTGCAGTTTCTCTGGCATTTGTGACGCTTGCGCCGATAGCCGCACGTCGAAAAGTGAAAAGAACAAGAGTGAAAAGAGGAAGAGTGAAGAAAAGAAGACTGCAACGAACCGGAGCAACAACAACAGCGCAGAAGTAAGGGAGTGTCTCGCGGTGGCACGAACGCGCAGCACAAGACAGTATGTCACCCTACGCGAAGCGGAACAAGGGTGCCGTTTCGCATCCGTTTCACTTCGGGTCGGTCTTAAGTGTTCCAATCACCCCAAACTCTTGTCATTCCGAGGCGCGCCGAAGGCGTGCGGGGAACCTGCTGTTCTCTGCAGCGCCAAGACTCTTGCCCATTTGGGCTTTTGCCGTGCGCCCACATTCGTCGGCGCAACCACAACTGTGGGTGCCCCACTCTTCCGCGCACTTTGCGGAAGGGTGGGGACTTTGACTTTCGATTCGATTGCACGACTTGGTGGCGCTCACCCAGTCCAAGCTTCGCTTGGGCGGGGCCTTTAACTTTTGGTCGCCCGTCAATTCCTACTATCGTCGGCGCCAAGTCAGAATGACAACTTAGGAAATCCACAGCACCCTGAAACGCCTGTGACATCTAACCATCCCACCCAGTGCAAATCTTCTGTCAAGCTCAATATTTAACTCCTTCCCCCTAAACCTCCTGCAGCCCATCCCAACCTGGAACGCTGAAACTACGCTGCTATAATGTCTAAATAATGATTAGCCAGGAGTCATACACCGAAGCAGCCCGCGCCGCCGACTTCAACCGCATGGCTAACTCCATTCTTTCCGATATTTTGGCCGCAAACCCTTGGATCCAAAGATTTTGCGTCGGCGCTCTCCAGGTGCTCGCGCGCAACCCCAACAACGCAAAGAATTTAACGAAAAAGTACTCTTTTTTTTTCGGTGGAGGCGCCGATCTCATGTCACTCGACCCGCACGTCAAGCTCTGCTCCCACATCAAAGTCACCGGCGTCCGTTGCGGCTCTCCCGCCCTCCGCGACGAGAACTTCTGCTACTTCCACCTGCGCATGTTTCGCGGCGTCCCCACCCCGAAAAAATCCCGCATCCATCCCATCGCCCTGATCGAAAACGAAGAATCCATCCAGGCCGCCCTCATGGAGACCATCAACGCCATCGTCCGCAATCAAATCGACCTGCCCCGCGCCAAACTGATTTTGAAAGCGCTAAGCATTGCCGCCCGCAACTCCAGCAACGTAAGCTTCGACACCCAGAAATCGGAAATGGTTCGCGAACTTCCCCAGCCCGAGCCTGAATTCAAGCCCGAGAACAAGGACGAAGAGACAATGGCGACAACCTCTTTAACCCAGGTCTTGACAGCCTCCGCAACCGTTTCGCAATTGCCAGAACAAGAGCAATCGCACTCCGACCTCGTGCCGCTCCCGCGCAAACCCGTGGCGCGCACCACCGCTTCGTTGGGTCGGCGGCGAAAGCCAGAAGAAAAAAGGACGCCAGCAAAGTACACCGATCCTTCGTCGGGAGTCGCCGGCTTCGTGTGCGACTCCGTTTCCTCAGAATGACGACCGTGCAGAATTATGGCTGAGAAATAGCAGCTAGAGAGTTGCAACGGACTTTAAGAGGATTGCGTCGTAGCAGCCACGTAATCGATCAGTTGTTGCACGCCGTGACGATCATCATTGGTGTTCAGGTGGAATAAGACGCCCATCCCATAACCAGGATGCGAAGATTTCACCTGGCCGCTCAAGCGCAATTTCATTTGGTGGGTGCGGACGATGATTTCGATTTCTGTGCCGGCAGGAAAGGCCAGCGGCATTTCGAGGTAGCATCCGCCGGGGCCGAGGTCGCTCAGATGGCAGTAATTTTTCACCGAGCTTCCCCGCTGGTAGACTTCGGCTCCCAGGCGGCAGGCATAACGGGTTTGGCCGCGGCGATTGCCGGGCTCGGAGCGTAGGCGGGCTCCGGCTTCCCCGTCTCGTCCGCGCTCGTCCTGTTTTTCGCTCGGACCGGCAGCAACCACAGAGTCCTCAATAGGACGTATGGAGTGTTCCACGGCCACCGATTCTGGTCCAGCTTTCGGCAGATCGGCCAGGCTCCGCTCCAGCCAGGCACGCAGAACGCGCCGCGAAGCCTGCGGCACATCCACAAACTGAATGCCGGCGCGGCCATTCCAATCCTGCCACACTACTTGGCCGGAGAGACGCACGCTGGTGGTTTGCCCGGGCAGTTGAAACTGAAAGTAGACTTTGCAGGTCGGCGGAACCTTCTTTCCGAAATTCACCGCCATGCCATCTTCCGCCAGGTCCACGAGCGTGGCTCGCTCCTGCTCTACTCCGGCGTAATCGATGGTCGCGTGAGCGTGCACCGAGGCACGAGTCTTGCGCCGCTTGTCCCGCTGCAGCACGCTCTGCGCCGCGCGCAACGTGCTCACCGCGCGCTCGTAAGAGACTGGCTTATACAGCACGAAGTTGACTCCGAGAGCGAACATCTCGCGGATGCTCTCTTGCCCGGTTACGACTGCAACGGTCAGAGTCGAGTCATTCAAGCGAGCGGCATGGCTCTCATTCAGCAGTGGAAGCACGTCCGCCTGAGTTTCGCAGTCGATAATGATGATGTCGAAATGATCCTGCGCCAGCCGGAGGAATGCGCGCCCTGCGTCTTCGCATAGCTCGGTGCGAATGTTCAGCTCTTCCAGGACGCCACTTAATACTTGCGCCGGGGCCTTGTCCTTGCAAACTAATAGAGATGAGAGAGTCATACCTGCAAGCATCCTAGGATCACGTTGGTTCTCAGGACAAGTTACCGGAGTCATGCCCGCCGCGAGGCGCTGCTGGAGAAAGCATTGCAACGGCAAGGCCGTAGCGGCGAGTGACCAGAGTTACCTCGCGCATTACAAAAGACCAACACTGGGGCGTTGCACCGTGGTGCTTTGACGCTCTGATTCCCCTTCCCTACGATGAGGATTGCCCGGGCCCCCGCCGAATTGACCCGGACGGGCAGGCTTCCCCCGGCAGCTTTCTCCACGAGATCTTATGGAATCGACCAAGCAACGCGGCTTCTCGATGTTGGAATTAATGATCGTGATTGCGATCGGCTTCACCGTGACCGGCATAGCCGTGGTCACGCTGGTGCCGAGCATGACACAGAACGATACCAACACCGCCTACGACACAACGTTGATGGCATTGCGCAACTACCAGAATCTGTCGGTGACCAATCGCATTCGCTACATTGTCACATTCACCAACCAGGTGGTGCCGGGCTACTGCAACCCTGCTTGCGGCGTCATCACGATTCAGCAATGGAACTACGCCGTGCCAGTCTCGCCCGCGCCAGTGGTGATCAACACCATCTACCTGCCGCACGACGTTTCCTTCCAGGCCGAGGTTGGCATTCCCACGTCGGCTGCGACGGTTCCCGATGGATTTGGCGCAGGCGCTGTACCGATTGACTTCGATCAAGGCCAGGGGCTGGGCAGCCAGAACTATGTGATGTTCATGCCGGATGGCTCTTCGCAGGATGTACTGGGCAACTGGAACAGCGGAGTGCTCTACATGGGACAGGCCAACAATCTGTACAGTTCACGCGCGCTCACGGTGTTCGGCCCTACCGGCAGAATCCGTGGATGGCGGCTCTATCTGCAGGGTGGTGGGAATACTTGGGTGCAACAATGATGCGACCAAATCGAAAGAATCAAAAACCGAATCGCCAGCAAGGCTTCACGATGGTCGAGGTGATCATCGCCATGGTCATTATGACTATCAGCACGATTGGACTGATGGCGGCGTTCGGGGCGGCGGTGGGCGCGACGCAATCGGCGCAGGAAGACTTGATCGCGCGGCAGAAAGCGCTGGAGGCGATGGAGAGCATCTACACCGCGCGCAACACGCAGCAGGTCAGCTTCGCGCAGATCGCTAACACTCCGGGCGGAATGTTCCTACTTGGCGCACAGCAACTCAAGCAAGCGGGCGCCGATGGACTTGTGGGTACCGGTGACGACGTGAACTATCCGGCAAACGGACCATGCCCGGGCGGCGCGGAATGCTATGTGATGCCGGGTCCCGACGGCATTCTTGGAACCGCCGATGATGTTGGCATGAGTCTCTCGAACTTCACCCGGTCGATCACGATCAACAACGTGCTGGAAGCCGATGGCGTGACCATTGACCCGAACTTGAAACAGATTGTGGTGGTTGTTTCCTACACCAAAGCAGGATTGACGGTGCCGCGAAGCTATACGGTGCAGGCGCTGATTTCGAGTTATCGCTGAGGCGAAGATGATGAAGATGCGAGTTTGTAAAACCAAAACGGGCTTTACCCTGGTCGAACTGATGGTGTCGATGGCCATTGGACTGACCGTCGTCTTCGCCATGGCCACGCTGTTTAAGTCAGGAATGGCTTCCACGTTTATCGTCGCGCAACGGGTCGAGACGCAGCAGAACATGCGTGCCGCCATGGAAATCATGGTAAAGGACATCAACATGGCTGGCGCAGGCCTGCCTACGGGAGGCCTGCAGCTGCCTACCGGTGCAGGATCATCCGCCGAGAGATTCGGCTGCGATCAGGGCGGCACTTGCTATGTGCCGGTGTTTACGTATCCGGCAAAATACATGAATGGAATTAATCCCGGATTCAGCAACGGCGTACAAGGCAATGCAGTGGTTCCGGCAGCGCCGGGACTGATCAACGACAGCATCACCGTGGTCTATTGCGATTACAACTTTCCGCTCTTTAATTACAACGCGACATTCCCCAATGGCGGCACACCGGCGGCGACTGGAACGTCGATCAACATCGTTGCCAATCCACTTATCGTTCCGGCTCCGCCCCTAGTGACGGCTGCCGGAGGCATCCAGGTGGGGGACCTCATCCTGCTCAGCAATACGGCGGGAAACGCAGTGGGGGAAGTCACTAGCGTGACCCCGGCAGTCATTGGATTTGCCGATCTCGATCCCTTGAATATGAATCAGAGTGGCGCCGCCACGAACAACATCAAGGCGCTTCGCAGTGGCCTCACCTACCGCTGCTATCTACCGCCTATTTGCGGTTACTTACTATCTGACGGTGCCGGTGAACGGCCAACTCCCACGCTTGATGCGGCAAGTCAATGGGCTCACGCCTGTGCCTGTGGCGGACAACATCATCAATCTGCAATTCGCTTATGACGACTACAACACCAACAACGGTGTGTTGGACGCGAACCAGGCCAATCCTATATTGGCCGGCGATGCACTGAATATGATCCAGAAAACCAACATCGTCATCTACGGACAGAGTTTGACTTTGAACGGAAACAAGTCACAGGGGATGTATCTGGCGACGTCGGTGAGTGCTCGCAACATGGCCTTCCGCAATCGCTACAAGTGAGTTCGCAGGAGACAGATTCGAGGAGAAACGGATCGATGGGGACGAAAATGGGTAAGCTGAAATCCAAGTCGGAGCCGAGGTCGCAGGCGAGCTTACATCCGCAATGGAAGAAAGACTCTCGCGGATTTACGCTGATCGCCGCGCTGTTGCTGATGATTTTGCTTTCGGGCTTGGCCGTGGGACTCCTCTATATGGTGAGCAATGAAGGCCGTGCCGGAGGCAACGGCCTGGAAGACAACCTTGCTTATTACGCCGCAGAGTCAGGCATGGAAAAGCTGACGGCGGACTTGTCGTCTCTGTATCAGACCAGCGCCTCGCCGAGCAACGCGCAGATTCAGAACCTCATCAATTTTCCGCCGACCACTGCGATGGTGGGGCAAGTCAACTACACGGAGTCGATCAATTACACTCTCAACCCGATCACGGGTCTGCCTCAATCAAGCTCCAACACAGTTAGTTCCGGACCCGACCAAGGCCTTTATGCTGAAATTATTCCCATGACATTGCAGGTCAACGCTACCCGGCCTGGCGGCGCCTCAGTGAACATGACGCGCTCGGTGGAAGTTGCTCTGATTCCTGTGTTTCAATTCGGTGTGTTTTGCGGCTACGACTGCAGCTATTTCGCGGGTCCGAACTTCAGCTTTGGTGGCCGTGTACATACGAATCTCAACCTCTTTTTGGCTTCGGGAGCCGAACTGGTGTTCAACGATAAAGTGGCCGCTTTTAAACAGCTCGTAACCGATGAGCTGGAGAATGGCCACCTTACCTCAGCCGGATATGGCGGTAGGGTATACGTTCCTAGCGCGACAGGGGGCTGCCTGCTCAACACATTTCCTCCGCCGGGACCAAACTGCATTGCCCTGTCTAATGCGATTCCTGGGGATGCTAGTTGGAGCGGCGGAGTGCCCCCCAATTTTGGAGCGGCAAACCCGCTTTTCACGGGGGCGGCCTTCAACGGTTTCTTTGTAAATGGCAACACCGGGGCGACCAATCTTCAATTACCTTTCGTGCAGAACAGTTGCACCAGCAACCCTCCGCCGTGCACCGATCCCATTCAGATCATACGTAAGCCATTGGCGGGCGAGCTCGCAACCACCACGCTCGGGCAATCTCGCGAATATAACAAAGCGCAAATTCGCATCCTGATCGCAGACACATGCGCGGATTTGCACCCCGAGCGCCTTCCCTGCCCCCTCGATGCCAACGACGTACAATTCGGCGCGTCGTTCGCTGTGGCGGGTGTAGGAGCACAGACCTTCGGAGTGGCCACGGTAGGAGCAAACAATTGGGTCGCGCCTTTCAACTACCCGGCCTGGATATCGTACCCCCTGATGGGCCAGGTCACGAGACCGCCTCTCCCGGTTAACGGAGCGGGAGCATGGATACGCATCGAGTACCTAAATAATGCAAGTCCGCAGGCATGGGTGGGAGTTACCCAGGAATGGCTGGGCTTGGGCTTTGGCCGCCCCAATAACGTCGAACTGACCGGCCCCTTCGGGACCGCGGCGGGAGTAGTCGGGGCTGGACCTTACGGCAGCACCACCGGATCGAATACTCTGAATCCGAAGGCCATCCTCATTCTGGAGCAGCTCCGGCCGGGTGGGCCATCCCCGCTTCTTCCCGGTAGCTGGTATCCCATCAATTTTTACGACCCACGCGAAGGCGAGATGCGCGATGCCACCAACGGATGTGCCGTCAACGGCATCATGAATGCGGTGGAACTCGACGTAGGAAACCTCGCTCTCTGGCTGAATGGCACCACTGGCGTGAGCGGCAGGCTGGTGAATCTCACCAATCAAAACGGCTACGTGTTGTACTTCTCAGATCATCGGGGCATGCTCAACGATCCTAATCCTACAAATGCCGGCGCAACTCCGGCGGGAGTGATCAGCGGCAATGCTGGCCTGGAGGATGTCGTAAACTCGGGGCAACCCCTGGCTTCCACCACACCCGATGGAATTCTCGAGCCTGCGGTCTATTACGGATACTCGCCCGAGGATACGGATCAGAATGGATTTCTCGATAACTGGGGTGGGGTAAACATCGGGTATGGATTTGGCGTGAATACCAACACTGCCCCGCCCAATCCGTACAAGACGACCGTATGCAACACGATCGGTCAAGCCAATATGGTGAGCGGCGCGCGCCATGTTTTGAAGCTGGTGGACGGTGGCATGAATGCCGCGACTGCGACGAGCTATCTGCCGGTTCGCTGGGACAACAATGCGGGCGGATTCACCGTAGTTTCCGAGAATCCAGTATATGTTCAGGGCGATTACAACACAGGACCTACCGATCCTTTCTGGTTAACCGGCGGCGTTACGACGACTACTCCGCACTCAGCGGCGGCCGTCATTGCCGACGCGGTGTCGGTACTTTCGAATAACTGGAATGACCTTAATAGTCTGAATAACCCGACAGCGCTCGGAAGTCGTACCGCCGCGCAGACTTATTATCGAATGGCGGTCGCTGGTGGCAAGAACATCCCGTTCCCACAACCTGCCTGGGGAGCGCAGGACTTTGGAACAGACGGAGGACTGCATAACTTCCTGAGGCTGCTCGAATCATGGGGCGGGCAACCCCTTAACTATGACGGGTCGCTAGTCAGTATGTATTATGCCGAGTATGGCACCGGAACATTTAAGTGCTGCACGGTGGTATACGGAGCTCCGCCGCGAAACTTCTGGTTCGACACGTTATTCCTGAACCCGGCGAACTTGCCTCCAGGAACGCCCAGCTTTCAGGACGTGGTGAACCTCAGCTATCACGAGAACTACACACCGCAGTAAATCAGTATTCGCTCTTGGCGCGACGCAGAAGTGATGAGGACCTCGACTAAGTCGAGGTCCTCATCTTTTTATACTATTCCCCTGCGTCTGCCTTTGCCTTAGCATCGCCCGCCTATGACTGCTCGAGTTTCGCGGTTGATCTGGACCGGCTTTGCGCTCTGCGGTGTAACTGCGGTGAGCCTGTTTTTTATTCCTGTGTTCATCATTCGCCCCTTCCGCTACCAGGCTCCGCGTGCGCTTTGGCTGGCCATGGCACTGCGTCAGCGCGCGCCACTGGGGACTCTATTGGCTGGCTTCGCTTGTTTGCTCTTCGCATTCTTGTTGTGGAGAAGCGTTGGCCTTTGGCGCAAGGCTCTGCTCGTGGTCTGTTTGCTGCTTGTCACATTCTCGGCCGTGATGGCACGGCTCAATCACTTTGAATGGATGTTTCATCCTATCGACGGCCCGCAGTTTCTAGCTCAAGGCGCGAGCAAACTCGATGCTAAAGAAATGATCCTGTCGGTGCGATTTGGCGATGATGCGCGCGCTTATCCCATCAGCCAGATGGCTTATCATCACATCCTCAACGACGTGGTGGGAGGCGTGCCGGTGGCGGTTACGTATTGAACGCTGTGTCACACCGGTCTGGTGTGGAAGCGGAGCATCAACGGGCAAGTGCTGCATTTTTATCTGGCGGGGATCAATAACCAGAACTTCTTGATGCGCGATAAAGAAACCGGAAGCTGGTGGCAGCAGATCACCGGGAAGGCTGTTTACGGCCCGCTGCAAGGCTCGGCGCTCGATCTCGTGCTCAGCGATGAACTGAGCTTCGGAGAGTGGAGGAGTGAGGCGCCGGAGGGTAAGGTGCTGGCACCGGTGGCAAAATATACGAAAGAATATGACAGCAACTGGGAGCCGGAGATCTTAAAGCTGCCGGTGGTCATCAGCTTTCCCGGCACGGAATTAAAATCTCGCGACGTTGTGATTGGACTGACCGTCGATGGAGTTGCGCGCGCCTATCCCTGGGAAACTTTTGCCAAGCAATCGCCGGTGCTGGATCGGGTTCACGGAAAGCCTCTGCTGCTTGTGCTCGGTCCCGACGGAAAATCGTTTCGTGTTTTTGTCAGCCGCATCGACGGCCGGGATACAGAGTTGTTTCTGCAAGCTAACTCCGATTCTTCGGGCGCGCAAAAGCCCTGGGCACTCTTCGACACTGCCACGCAGAGTGAATGGAACTTTCAGGGCTGCGCTACCTCGGGCCCGGCAGAGGGAAAGTGCCTCGACCGCGTCCCTGCGCTCAAGGATTATTGGTTCGATTGGCGCAACTATCATCCGGATACCACGATCTATAAACGTTGACGAGATTGAACTACACTCATGAGGTCGTTTAGCGGGTAGCTGGGGATATCCCGCGAAGAATACCTGGAGGAGTTGTATTCGTGTCCGCAATTAGCGCCATCTTTTGGGATGTGGGAGGAGTGCTGCTCAGCAACGCCTGGGACCGCACCGAGCGGGCGGCTGCGCTGGAACATTTTCGTCTCGACCAGGAAGAGTTTCACGCGCGGCACGAGATGGTAGTGTCGTCATTCGAGCGCGGCAAGATTTCGCTTGATGAGTATCTGGATCGTACCGTGTTTTACTGCAACCGTCCGTTCAGCCGCGAGGAGTTTCGCGATTACATGTTCTCGTTGTCACAGCCGATGCCGGAAGTTCTTGCGTTCGCGCGAGCGCTGGCCGATTCCGGCAGGTACGTTATGGGAACCATTAACAACGAATCGCGCGAACTAAACTTGCAGCGCATTCAAAAGTTTGGGCTGCGCAATATCTTTGGTTTGTTTGTAAGTTCCTGCTTCGTCGGCTTGCGCAAGCCGGAGAGCGGCATCTACAGTCTCGCGCTTGAGATCACGCAGTTTGATGCACAGGAGTGCTGCTTCATCGACGACCGCTCGCTGAATTTGGAGTGCGCCGCCAGACTGGGCATGCACACGATCCAGATGCAAAACATCGACCAACTGAAGTCTGACTTGGGAAATCTCGGCGTGTCAGCATAAAAGTCCTACATAGAATCCTGTACGGTTCCTTGATTTCAGCCTTAGGGGACCCTCAGCCTGCCTCTCGGCGCTAATTGGTGCCCCTCTTCCTTCTGACTTGGTTTACAGCCTACACCGGATGGAAGTGCGCGGCCGTCGAGTCTAGATTTGCACTTGCAAGATCAAAATCAAACAGTTGCTCGCTGGCTTCGAGCACGGAAGAGGTCTTTCTATGAAAACAATGCAAGCTCCGTTGCGGAGATGTCTCTTGGCGGTGCTTACTGCAGGTCTACTCGTGAGCAGCGCAGCATGGGCCGACGATAAGGACAAGGATCAATCAGATATAGAGAAGCGCCTGGATAACGCGGCGAAGGTTCTTGACGAAGTCATGGGCGTTCCCGACAAAGCTATTCCCGACAAAATTATGCGCGATGCAAAGTGCATCGCGGTGATTCCGTCGATGGTGAAGATTGCCGTTGGATTCGGCGGGAACCACGGGAAGGGCGTAGCCACCTGCCGCACGGAGAGTGGACGCTGGAGCGCACCGGCACCGATCACCATTACCGGTGGAAGCTGGGGGCTTCAGTTGGGCGGCCAAGCCATAGATCTGATCATGATCGTGACCAACGACAACGGCATGGAACATCTGTTGTCGAGCAAGTTCAAGCTGGGGGCCGATGCCTCGGCCGCTGCCGGCCCGGTGGGACGCGATACTGCGGCTGACACGGACTGGAAGATGAAAGCCGAAGTGCTGACTTACTCCAGAGCACGAGGCCTCTTCGCCGGAATCGATCTCAACGGTTCCGCGATCACGCAGGATAAAGACGAAACTCGCATTCTCTACGGGAAGTTTGCACCGTTCTCCGAGATTTTGACGGGCAAGGTGCATCCCATCAACAAGGATTCGGGCATGTTCCTGGCAGCAGTGCGAAAGTATTCGGCTGAAGCTAAAGAGCACGGTGAGATGAAGCACGAGTCGGGTGACTCGCAGGCTAGTCGCTAAGCGAGTCGATAACCGGGTTGCTTTCGGTCCGGCCAGTGATCAAGCCGGACCGAAAGAAGAAAAGAATGATTTAAACAGTAAGTCAGCTCAAAAGGGGATGGAGGATTCATGTCGACGATTCTACTGATCGTTCTGGTGCTATTGCTGATCGGAGTGCTGCCGTCGTGGCCCTATAGCAGATCTTGGGGTTATTACCCGAGCGGCGGACTCGGCTTGGTGGTCGTAGTGTTGCTGGTGCTGGTATTAGTCGGACGCATATGAGTTTCGTGGTTCAACAAAAGACCCGCTTCGCTGTTGAAGCGGGTCTTTTGTTAAATGTTTCAAAACGCGAATTCGTTCTCTCTACAGCGCAGCACTTGGTTTTCTACAGTGCGATGCCCGGTCTAAGCGGTAAACCGGACATTGCCGGTGTGCATCCTAAATTAGCCGGAATACTGGCCTTCAGTACAAGGAAACATCAGTACCAGCGAAGAAGGAGCGTCAATGCCGAACCAGCAGGGTCCACGCTACGCCACTCTTACTCCATCTTGCTCATCCTCTTCCGCGGCTGTGCTTGAAACACTCTATGCAGGGCGCAGTACCCCGTTGCGGCAACGCGAAGTCCCCAGACCGAGTCCACGGCCGCTTTCCAGTAAGGATTTCGGGCCGGAAGCAATTTGGGGACACTACAATAATTACCGATCGAACGGCCTGGCGGGCTCGGCCGTGTTTCACGTCGTAGTGCTGGCCTTGATTTTGGGCGGAGCGACGTTTACTCCCAAGGTTGTGCCGCAGCCCAAGCCTCATGAGACCGTGACTCTGATCGCGCCGTCGCCCGATTCGTATGCATTGCCGGTGGCGAAGACAGTGGTCGCGGGCGGCGGAGGAGGCGGGGATCACGATGCGCTGCCTGCGCCGAAGGGCAGACTGCCGAAGTTGGCGATGCAACAGATTACGCCTCCGCAAATTGTGCTCCGAAATAATCATCCCAAGCTGGCGGTCGAACCTACGGTCGTGATTCCGCCGCAAGTTCACATGGCGGAAAATCATATGCCAACCTTGGGTAATCCCTCCGCAGCGTTGCTACCTTCGGCCCCGCCTTCCAATGGAACCGGTTCTGGCGGAGGCATCGGATCAGGGTCCGGTGGCGGCGTTGGCGTAGGCCATGGCGCCGGAGTTGGCGCGGGTAGCGGCGGCGGCATTGGCGGCGGCGTTTTCAAGGTGGGCGGTGGAATTTCCGCTCCCCAGGCAGTTTCTACGCCGGATCCGGAATATACCGAAGAGGCGCGCAATGCTAAGACTCAGGGAACTTGCGTCCTGTGGATGATCGTTGATGACCAGGGCCGTCCGCGAGACATTAAGGTGGTGCGCGGTCTTGGCTTTGGGTTGGATGCCAAAGCGGTCGAAGCGGTGAAGCAATGGCGCTTCCAGCCAGCGATGAAAGACGGCAGACCGGTGAACGTTCAAATCAGCGTAGAGGTGGGTTTCAAGCTCTATTAAGGGCTGATTCCTCCTGGCAATCCGCGGGGGTGGTCGTTCGAGAGAACTCAGCTGCCCCCAGCGCTGGGTATTATCGGTCGCTTCTATGGAGCTGGGTTTCGGCGCTTCCGTCCCAAGCTTACTCGCGCAAATTTCCTCCACACTCCCACAGCTGATAATTACGTTGCCAAGACGAGACGTAGCAAGCTACGTCTCTACGGAATGCCTGGTGGCAACCCAGGGCGCGGAAAAAAGTCGTGCTCCGGTAATAAATCAAAAGTCCTAAGCAATATGCAGCAGAAGCTTGGTACAGCAACTCTGGCAATCAATTACAGGAGCATCCTGATGGGATGCCTGGCGTGATGCCGCTACTCTCTTTTTCGGAAGCTGAATGCTACCGGATGCACGGAAGCAAAAATTATCAGCCCCGTTTTACGAAGGAGACGACAGTGGCCACTTGCGTAATTTCCGCGACCGCAACCAACGTGATTCCGGTGACGGAGGAAGTCAGCCGGATTGATTCTGAACGCAACCTCATTCAACGCGCACAGCAAGGTGATGAGGAGGCCTTCGCGACGCTCTTTCAAATGCACAAGAAGCGCGTGTATTCGGTTTGCCTGCAAATGACCAAAGATGTGGCTGATGCGGAAGACCTGACGCAGGAAGCCTTCCTGCAGGTGTTCCGTACCGTGAACTCGTTTCGGGGTGACTCAGCTTTCTCCACCTGGCTTTATCGGGTTGCGGTGAACACCGTACTGATGAAGCTGCGGCGCCGCAAAAAACCACAGATTCTTTCTCTCGATGAGCCAGTCTCGGCGGAGTCGCCATCGCTCAAGCGTGATATCGGCACCGCAGATCCGAGTCTTCATGGCGCTATCGACCGCATTGCGCTACGCCGGGCCATGGAAGAGCTGCCCGATGGATGCCGGCAGATCTTTGACCTGCACGAGGTTGAAGGCTACCAGCACCACGAGATCGCGCAGTTGCTGCAATGCTCGATTGGAAATTCGAAGTCACAACTGCATAAAGCCAAGATGAAGATGCGCGATCTGCTCTTCCCCAAGCGGAGAGTGCTGCGACGGGCGAAGACCAGCCATGCGGAAGTCATGTAGGGCAAATCGCTGCGCAAGCGATCACTCGACTCCTCCGTTTGACGAACCGACGGAGGAACTAGCAGGGGCGAGAGAGGACAAAGTCTGTGGGGTTGGGAGCCATTGTAGTAATTGCGGCGCAGGAGAACATCTTCGGCCGGAGTCTCGGGCAAAGTTCCGCGAATGTGAGCGCAGAGGCGCAGGAGACTGCGCTTCTTGAAGGGCCATTGGCATTTGTGCAGATCCTGGGTCGCACGATCGCCGAACGCATGATCGAACGACTGGTGCGCGCTGGCGTAAAAAACGTCTTCGTGATTGTTGAACAAGGGGCAGCCTGCTACTTGACCTCGTTTGGCGCTGCCTTGAAAAACGTTACGGTAGAGGTGGCTTCTGATGCGGAAGCGGCGATTTCTCAAAAGCTCAGTGAATACTCGCAGAGCGGGATCGATTACTGCTTCCTGGTTTCCGCGGACACTTACGTGGAAACCGATCTGCTCGACCTGTTCTATTTCCATCGCGAATCACGACAGGCGGTGACTAGAGCCTTTGACGGGGAAGGGTCATTGAGTCTCCGGGTGCTAGATTGCGCCAAAGCACAAAGATTTCCGATCGAGCGGCTTCTGTCGCTAGAGAAAAGCCGCGAGAATACGTACTTCGTCCGGGGGTATGGGAATCGGCTCAGGAATCCGCGGGATCTTCGCCGCTTCGCTGTGGACTCGCTGTGCGGACGCTGTGAGGCCCGCCCCTCCGGTAAAGAGATCAAACCCGGCGTTTGGGTCGATGAGGGAGCCGAGATTCACCGGCGAGCGCGCTTAGTGGCGCCGGTATATATAGGCCGCGGAGTGAAAGTACGTGAAGGCACGCTAATCACGCGTTGCAGCGCTGTAGAAGCGGGCAGTCGAGTGGATAGCGGCAGCGTGATTGACGACACTTCGATCTTTGCTAACACCGAGGTCGGCATCTGCCTGGATGTTTGCCACGCGATCGCTAGCGGAAACCGGCTGCTGAGCTTGGAGCGCAATTGCGTGCTCGAGATTCACGATGCCAACCTGTTGCGTTCTACCGTATGGGATCGGGTATCGCCGGCGGGGTTGAGAATTCGTGGTCTGAAACCGGAAATAGAAATCGCCACGGTAGTAAAGAAGAGCGAGACCGAAAAGAGCGCTCAACGCCAGCTGCACGGCAGTTGGGTGCCAATTTTATCCAGGGAGTGAATGACATGTATACCAAGGGGCCCGTAGTTGTGATGGAGCTACCGGAACAATTAAGGCGCGCGGAGGCGGAGAGATTTCTTGGCGAATTGCAGCCGCTATTGGAGAATGACCGTCCCAGCCTGGTGTTGGATTGCTCGCAAGTCCAGCATATGGACAGCGCTGGAGTCGACATGCTGTTGCATTGCCTGGAAGAAGCGATGAAACGGGATGGCGATCTGAAGCTCGCCGCAGTATCGCCGGCATCGGCGGTGCTGTTGGAACTGATGCGAGTTGATCGTCTGTTCGAGGTATTCGAAACAGCCGAGCAGGCGGTGCGGAGTTTTCACGCACTTCCAATCGACTCGAATCAGGCAGTTCAGCCTTGGTATGCGTCAGAGTTTGGCGTGAATGATCTGAAAGCAGCGAGCTAAGTTATCCGAGAGGCGGGCATGGAGCTGGCGAGAAGATTTACAGTTCAGGCGGCATGGAGCGGAGTGGTCCTGATGTTCGCTTTGGCTGGCGCTTGCGCTGCGCTGCCGCAAAGCACAGCGCAGGCGCCGATGGCAAGTGCTGCAGAGGGAAATTCGACTTCGGCAACGAACTTAACATCCAGTTCAAAAACGACGTCTGATGCCGAGGAACTTCCAGATAGTCCTGACGTAACGTCTTCTCGCTTGCGAGCTTCGAATCCTCAACAGATCGCAGCGGCGCAGCAGAGGGACGTTCCCGAGCTGCCACCACCGGCCCAGGGAGACCAATCTTTAGCTACCCAACAGCAATCAACGCAACAGCCCGTGGGAACGGCTGCCGCACCGACCTTCACGACGAGTGGAGTGGCTGCATCTCAGCCGGCTGGCGTAGCGATAGCGCCGGAAAAACAGCGGCGAGTTCGCACAATCGTGATCCGCGTGGGAGCAATCATCGCCGCCGGCGTGGCTGTAGGAACGGTAGTTGGCCTTACGGAAGCAACTTCCAGCAAGCCCCCGGGCGCTCACTAATCCGATATGAAAATTGCGACCTTTTCGGGCATTGACGGCGCCGGGAAAAGTACGCAAGTTCTCGAACTGCACACATGGCTTCGCCGAGCAGGACTACGGACCGAGCTATTGACCTTCTGGGACGACGTGGTTGTCTTCTCGCGCTTTCGCGAGTTCATGAGTCACAAGGCCTTTAAGGGAGATGTAGGAGTTGGGAGTCCGGATAACCCGCTGCGACGCCGCGATAAAAACGTGAGCTCCGCATCCGTCACCGCGATGCGCTTTGGTCTCTACCTGGCGGATGCCATCAGTCTGGCCGTCACGGTGCGTCGACTGAGAAAGAGTGAAGTCGATGTGGTGATCTTTGATCGCTACATTTACGACGAGCTGGCTAATTTACCGCTGCGGAACGGCTTGACGCGCTGGTTTGCGCGACTGATCCTGAGCCTGGTTCCGAAGCCCGACGTGGCTTATGTGATCGACGCCGAGCCGGAGACGGCATGGGCGCGAAAGCCCGAGTATCCTTTGGAATTCGTCTTCCGCAACCGCAAAGCTTATGTCACCTTAGCGCGGCTGGCCGGCACGATCACGGTAATTGAACCTGGTTCTATCGAAGGTACTGCTGCGCGCATCCGAAAAGAAGTGCTGCAAACGTTGTCGGGCACGGAGGCCAAACTCTCTAAGTCACCGGCTTTTCTTTGACTAGCGGCGATACGGCCGCCAACATCTGCCTTGCCGGACTCATCCCACCAATGAGGACTTAATGAAAATTTGTCTGGTCACTACTTTCCCCCCCAGTCAGGGAGGACTCAGCGAGTACGGACTCACAATTGCGGAAGAGCTGCGCCGCAATCCGTTTCTAAGCCTAACGGTGCTCGCAGATCAGATAGATCCAGGCCAGCCGGAGTTGGGCGGATTTTCGGTGGAGCGTTGCTGGGCCTTCGACGATCCTCTGAGTGTCTTTCGAATTCTCAGTGCATTGCAGAGATTGAAGCCTGACGTGGTGTGGTTCAATCTGCTCTTCAGCACCTTCGGGCGCAATCCGCCGATTGCATTCGCCGGCCTTCTAACTCCGCTTCTGGCACGTCTTAGCGGCCGCTATACTCACGTTACGCTGCACCACCTGATGGATACCGTCGATTTGAAGGATGCTGGAATCCGCTACCCGCGCATCTACCGTTTTGCCGGCGCATTCGCTACCAGAATTCTTCTTCTGTCGAATTCAGTCTCGGTGCTCATGCCCGGTTACCGCAAGATACTTCAGGACAAATACGGGCGCGATAATATTCATCTGCGCTCGCATGGGATTCTGACGAGAAGGCCCGAGTATCCGGATTTTTCGAAGCGCGGTAATCCCGAGCACCGCATTCTAGCCTTCGGCAAGTGGGGAACCTATAAACGACTGGAGCTAATGATTGAGGCCTTCAGCCTAGTAAGTAAGACTCTTCCTAACACTAAATTGGTGGTCGGGGGGGGCAATCATCCGCAGGCCGCGGGCTATGTGGAGTCGATGAAGAAAGAGTACGCCTCGAATCCTGCCATTGAATTTACGGGCTACGTGCCGGAAGATCGATTGCCTAGCCTCTTTCAGAGTTCCTCGGTCGCTGTGATGCCCTACTCTTCCTCGACCGGGTGCAGCGGTGTTGCCCATCTGGCTTGCGCCTATGGAGTGCCAATCATCTGCGCGGATCTGCCTGATTTTCGCCAGATGGCGAAAGGCGAGGAGCTTGCCATTGAGTTTTACAAACCGGGCAGTGCGGAGGACCTGGCCGACTGCTTAATTTGTTTTCTTACAGACCCGGAAAAACAGCGAGGCATGGCAGGGCAGAATTTTGCCGCCGCCCTGCGCATGACGATGCCCATCATCGTGCAGAAATATCTGCGTCACTTCGAGCTCGAGCAGCGCACACAAACACTGCGTTATGTCCGGAAATTCCGCAGGACGCCGGGGTGGGCTCCATCGAGATCTCTGCTGATGCGGCGCATGACGCGTAATTCGGAGGGATGGATTCACCGATCCGCTATCGCTCGGCCCCAGGGAAGTCTCCCCGGAGGCGCAGGTTCGGTGCACGATCGCATTCATAGCGGTAGCGATTCGGCTGGAAACGGAATTCCAATGAATGGTAACGGAGTAGGTTCGGGAAGCGGGTTGCATACTCCCGAAAGCCCTACTGTTCCTGTCTCGACTTCAGGAACTCACGCCTCCCCAACCGGGGAGCAAAAGGACGGCGAGGACCCGGCCTCTTAGTCACTGCGTAAATACAACTTACGTGCTGGGGCTGTGCCGCTACAGCTTTCCGGGGCCAACACCTCAGGCATTAACCTCATCATACCCTTGCCCCTCATGCGACTTTAGGGGTGGGAGTATCGCCATGGAATCGAGAACGAGCTGGATCAAGCTTTCTTTCGTCGGCATGATAGCCTTGTCGGTGGCACTTTGCGGTTGTCAGGGACTGAAGACCTCAACCACTTCCACGCCAACACCTACGCCTACACCCACTCCTACGACCGAGCCCAAGGTTACTTTGTCGGCATCTTCTCTAACATTTGGCAATGAAGTGGTAAGCCAAACTACGGCTGCTAGTACGGTAACCTTGACCAACACAGGCAATGCCGCGTTGACGATCAATAGTATCGCGAGCACGGGAGCGAACGGGAGCGACTTTAGCGAGAGCAATAATTGCGGAACTTCGCTTGGAGCGGGAGCCAAGTGCACTCTGAGCGTAACTTTCACGCCCGCGGCCGCCGGTGCGCTTACGGCTTCTCTCACTATAACGGACAATGCGGCCGGAAGTCCTCAATCGGTGAACCTGACTGGCACGGGCGTTGCAGTCGCGACTCTGCAGAATTCCGTGCAGCATATCATTTTCATGGCTCAGGAGAATCGCTCGTTCGATACTTACTTTGGCCAGCTTCCCGCCTATTGGAAGGCCAACGGATACCCGCAAACCGCAGACGGACTACCCGCCAATGCGTCGAATCCTAACTACGACTCCAGTACTAATAGCTGCGGCACCACCCAAGTTCCGGCCTATCACATTCAAACGGTCTGCACCGATAACCTGACGCCATCATGGGATGAAAGCCATCTCGATTGGAATTGCAGTAATCCAGTGTCGGCCACCGCAACCATGGACGGGTTTGTTTACAACGCAGGCAAGTTCGCCAGTGACTCAGGCTATGCCGACATCGCAGGACTGCGAGCGATGGGATATTACGACTGGACTGATTTGAACTTTTATTATTTTATGGCTTCGAATTTCGCCACGTCGGACCGATGGTTCTCGCCCGCGCTGGACCGGACGCAAATCAACCGCATGTATTTGTTTGCGGCCACTTCGCACGGCTATGTTTACCCCCCGGGTACGGATGCGAATGATGCTACGGCCATCAACGTTCCTACTATCTTTGACGAGTTGCAGACGGCGGGAATTTCCTGGAAGATCTATGAGACGGACCCCGACAGCACGTACCTGACTCAGTTCGCGAAGTACGCGACCGGGCCGCTGCCGCCAAACGTTGTGCCCGCAAGCGAATTTCTCGCCGACGCACAGAACAACACTCTTCCACAGGTTGCTCTTATCGAGGGCGGCTATGCCTCCGGCCGGGACGAACACCCTGACAACAACGTGCAGACTGGCGCCGCGTACGTGGAAAGTTTGATTCAGCCCTTCATGGCCAGTCCTTCGTGGAGCACCTCCGTCTTTGTGCTGACGTATGATGAAGCCGGCGGACTCTACGATCACGTGCCGCCTGTGCCCATGCCCAATCCGGATGGTATAGCGCCGGTCGATTTGCAGCCTGGAGATATCTGCACGGCTCCGGGCGGTGCGAATTGTGACTTCAATTACACCGGCTTCCGCGTTCCACTGATCGTAATTTCGCCGTTTACAAAAAAGAATTACGTCTCGCACACAGTCGCAGATTATACGGCGATTCTCAAGTTCATTGAGACTAGATATAACGTACCGGCACTCACGAAGCGTGACGCGGCACAAATGGATATGACAGAGTTCTTCGATTTTCAGAACCCGTCGTGGGCGACTCCTCCCAGCAATGTTCCGGCGCAACTTACAACCGGTGTATGCAATGATTTAACGCTGCAGTAGTAGTGGCATTAAGTTCTGTATTGATGGCACGCGTGCTCTTCGAAGCTCGCGATTAGTCTATCGCCTCGTATTCCGTACATCGATTTTACTTGGAGTCTACGGTAACACCGCGAGCAACATACCGCGAGCCGTCGTAATTTACAACGGCGGTTACGTTGCTCCCCGGCCGAAGGTTGTCATTAAGCGGGATGGAGGGGTCCAAGTAAATCTCGTAGGTCTTGTGATCCGTGGAAGAGTTCAGAACCATGAGACCGACGCTGAGATCGAGCGCGGCCACCTGCCCGCCGAAGGTAAAGTTGGAACCCGGAGCTGCGAGAACGGAAAGTTCACGCGCAAAGGGATGACCATCCTTCTCGGCGCCGAACTGCACAGCGACTAATGTCCCCTGCCCAAGCTCGGCAACGGAGGCAGGATGGCCGTCATGCACGAGATGCGTCTCCGAGGTTATACGAATCTTAAGCGGCTCCGGAGACAGCAAATCGCGGAGGACGAGTTCGCCTTTGTCACTGCGATAACTCAGCACAACTCCTTGACCGGCACCGGCAGCGGCGACGGTCTTAACCCGAATGTTGCGCGCGAACACTGCACTGCCGTCGAGGATTGTGTCTACGTACACTCGATCCCCTTTGCGAAGATCAGACGCAGTCGCAGCGGCGCCGTTTTGGTAAATGTGAGTGCGGGGGTCGTAGGATATTTTCATTTTGCCGCCGCCGAATACTTGCACCACAAACTGGTCCCGCACCCGATCGAGTTGGTCGATTGTTCCGCCGATCAGAGAAGCTTTTTGAGGACGAAGTGTGGGCAGATCGGGGAGGAGACTGGCTGGATCGAGTGCAGTGTCTGAGCTTTCAGCCAAATCGTCGACGGGTTTAGTGGCCGAAGGAACCAACGACGGAGGATTTGCCGCGGGCTGAGAAGATGCGACAGCCTGATTCTGCGAAACTGCGCCTTGAGCGTTATGGACGAGCAAGACGCCGCCTAGTATGGCCTGCGCCACGACGATCTGCACAAATCCCCTTTTACTTGACCCGAAGTACCCCATTTCGTAATGCCTTTCTGACCGCAACCTTAAGAGAGTATTGGATGCCAATCTCGAGGCGTTGGTAGTCATAAAACATGGTCTTGAGAGGCAAACTGCCGACTCATCCTGGCATCTCATATTGGCTTCCGTGTACCCGGATTGGCGTTTCGAACGAAAGGCTTCAAATATGAATTGGAGACATGCTGCCTACGCTTTAACTATCTCGGTGATGGCTTATGAAGGTTTCGGCACTGCATCTGAAATCAAACTCACTCTGCCGAAGCACAGCCCTCTAACATCCGTGCAACGGCTGAATCGGGAGGGCGTGGAAGCCATCCGCAAGCACAATAACGAGAAGGCTGAGGCTTTTTTTTATAAAGCATATTTGCTTGATCCAGACGATCCCTTCACTCTTAACAACTTGGGGTATATTGCGGAGCTACGCGGAGACCTGGATCGAGCCCAGCGGTTTTACGCGCTGGCGAAGCAGCAACCGACTGACGCTGTAATTGCCGTTGCTAGCTCGCCGCGTGTACAAGGCCGTTCGATTAACCAAGCAGTGGCTGCTCAAGGCGCTCCGCTGCAGATAGATCACGACAATGTGGAGGCGGTGCGCCTGCTTTCGCAGGGACGCGCTCCAGAGGTCGACCTGCTTCTGCAGAGATCGTTGAAAAGTGACCCCAACAACGTGTTCACACTGAACAACATGGGCGTAGCCAAAGAGATGGAAGGAGAATCGCAGGAAGCGCTGAAGTACTACGACAGGGCGGCCGCAGTTCCTTCCGACGCCGCAGCGGTAGTTACCCAAAATCGATCGTGGAGAGGCAAGCCGGTTACACAAATGGCGGCCCAGAATGCCAGGAACTTGCGGGCACGACTTGAGACGCAGAAGAGCGTTGAGGTCCGGATGGCAGAACTAAGCCTTCGTGGAGTATCGGCTTTGAATCGCAATGATCGTCAGGCGGCGAATAAAGACTTCCGAGACGCTTACGCGCTCGATCCGAACAATGCATTTGCACTTAATAACATCGGCTATCTATCAGAACTGGATGGCGACCGTGAAACAGCACAGTTCTTCTATGACAAGGCTCAAGCCGTTCCGGGTGCCAATACCCCTATTGGCTTAGCCACGCGACACTCCGCAGAGGGAATCAACTTGGCCC
Organism: uncultured Acidobacteriaceae bacterium; assembly: GCA_963781635.1. Lineage (GTDB taxonomy): Bacteria > Acidobacteriota > Terriglobia > Terriglobales > Acidobacteriaceae > Sulfotelmatobacter. The sequence goes on along the minus strand of CAWAFZ010000008.1, from coordinate 505,807 downwards.
GGGTAGCGTCGGATAGCACCGCTAACGTTGAGACGAAGGTTCTGGAAGAACGCGACGCGCGGCGCAACCAAGGCGAACCCGTTCTTCTGCTACGGCGCGATAACTCAGTCGTGCCAGAGCCGTCCGCGCAGCCAGCGAATACTCCGTCGCCCCGTCCCTAAACCGGTTACGCGATGCTAAAGGATTAATGCACTGATACTCGTCGGCTACACACTTCGCTTTGACAAGCGGCCGATGGCGGATTCCGCATCGTAGGACAAATAGCGGACGAGGTTCTTAAAGTAGCGAAACAGTGTGTTTACGTTCGTGTAATACCAGCAGCAACGTGTCATCTCCGGTGAGAACCCGCAGATGAAACGAAAACGATCGAGTGCGCGAAACGGCTGACTAACCAGGGCGGCAGCCATTCGGTGATTGCCGTCGAGGATCGTGAGCGGGCTATTACGATCCACTCCGATTAGTAACACCGTCGGATTGATTAGATCCTCTTGTACCGAGTAACTCAGGAGCCGGAGCTTACCTAAGAACCTGTCGCTGGATGGTTGTTCCAACTTAGTGCGAATACGCTCAACCATATCGGTAAGAAAGAAGCTACCCTGCGCAAGGCGCCGCCATTGAGCGCGCGGAAAGAAACGAATTCGGGCAAGATCGTCAGGGGTCAACTCAACCTCAAACCACTTCGTATTCGCGGGGAGTTCCCGCCACATAGCTCCGCGACGTAGAAACAGCAACGCCTGGCGCATCGCATTCTCGCGGGAACTGCCAAGATCTGGCCGGCTGACCAGATGCTCAAACTCCCGGCGATAGTCATCGAACTCGGGATGATGAAATTCGCTTCTAAGAAACTCCGCGATTACTTCTGCATCGGTCAGTTCCCTGGATACCTGCAGGTCACTATACGTAAGAAGAGCTTTCGGGGATAGTTGCCGCCGCAGTAGCGGAATCATCAGCACAAGTAGTAGCACAATCATCAGCACTAACTGAACCAGGATCACTTGACGAAGAGTTTGATGAAGCATGTAGATGCCAACCGCCATCGCCCCGCTGAAAGCCAACTGAAGCCAACTTGTATTGGCGATTTTGCGAGACATTTCGTAAGTGATGATTACTGAACTGAGGGAATACACTCCCGTCGAAATGGCATACAGGATCAACAGCGAAGCCAACGAGCCGTAGTTCCCCACTCCAAATTGAGCACCGAATAGAGTCTTCCACAGGAAACTCGGAACTATCCACATTCCGAATATTAGAACTGCCAGAATCAGAAAGACCAGCAGCAACGAGGTAAAGAGAACCGGACTGCTTTCTTGCTCGTCGCCCCTGGCCCCGGCAGAGACCGGAAACATGGTATTTACGACTGACCAGGCACACATGTTAACCAGGCGTCCCACTAGAGCCACTGCGGCGTAGAAGCCCGCTTCGGCTGGAGGAAAGAAATGTTTCACGAGAATGATGTCGAAATTATTAATAACGGTCTGGCCGGAAAAGAAAACGATCGCTTGCAGTCCCTCACGGAATGAAATGGATACTTCTCGAAGACCAGCTACGGTCAGGCCTGGGCTTGGACGGGCTGCGAAGTAGGAAACCACGACCGCCAATACGCTGGCGAAAACAGCGCCTTTGACTCCCAAGCCAATCTCAATTAGCAAGAATACTGCACCCAACCGCACCAGTCCTTCGAGCATGAAATTAAGCGCGAGAGGGCCGAAGGCATGAACTCCCTGAATGTATCCTCTGCGAACGCCAAGCGGGATGTAGAAAGCTGTGCCTAACGCCAACAAGGAGATCAGCGATGAGTCAGGCAGATTCAGGTAAGCAGATAGCGGCCGCTTTAAGAGAAATAAAAGCAAGCCAAGCGCGAGCCCCGCGATCCAGGAGCGCTCGTGCAAGCTAGCGAATACTCGGGCGCGGCCTTCTGCAGACAAGCTCTTAGCTACGTACTTTGCGCATACGACCTGAAAGGACAGAGTAATGCCCGACATCAACATCAGAAGCGTGTAGACCGCTGTCGCGTGAGCAAAGCCTGTAGGGCCGAGAAGGCGTGCCGTGACGACGTTATAGACAAGGTTGGTGATTCCAACCAGTCCAGAGCCGGCGAGCAGCATTAGGCTGCCGCCCAGTAGTTGCGATTTTAGGGTTTTCTTTGCTACCGGCCTGGTGTTAGAACCTGATAATTCAACACCGTCCTTATTCGTGTCGGTCATAGTCTCGATTCCAGGCTGCACTTACTGTTATTGACTTTAAAACAAAGTGAAATGCACAACCGGTAGTACAACTGTCCTGGAAGAGCTGGCAAAGTCGTAGAACGTTTGTTGCTGCACACCGAATGACAGGCGAAACGGGTAAGTGGATCTAGCGTTGCCAGTGACGTCTTTCGAGGCCTTTGAAGTGCGCATGTAAGAAATCATAAACTGGCTTTGAGCGTTGTCGTACTGGTGATAGCCTTCGCCCCGAGACAGTACAAAAGAACCTTGAATGTTCCATCGGGGACTAGCACGGACCTCGAATCTCGCACCCGGCAGGAGAGCCTGCGCGATAGCGTATTGTGTCTCCTGCACCCTCCACGAACGCAAGTCCTGGGCCAGAACCGCAGCGGTCACCCGGTTACCGAACTTATGTTGAAGTCCAATATAACTGGAGCTATTGAAATACTCCTCCACGAAAGGGCTAAAAAGAAGGTCGCGGACGGAGTAACCGGTGAGTAGAGACGTGCGTGCCCAGGGATGCCCTACGGTGAACTCAATGTCTGCCGAATCGTCGCGTGAATTCAGATTCTGATCCGTGAAAGGGCCAGCTTCGTGAATGGCGTATCCATTGACAGAAATCCAGTTGTAGAACGAACTGGTAGAAATATAGAGGAACTGGCGGAATAGATTCTGGCTCATGTAGACGGGGGAGATCGTATCTCGCCGGATGGTAAATTGAAGCCCGCCGTTGAAAGCAATGCTGTTCGATCCAAAACGTAGAACAGGAGTGATCCCTCCGTTGAAATACGTGTCATAGGTATTACGGTCCTGGATGACATTTTGGCTGGGAAACAGAAACCGGCCCGCCGTCATGCTTTCTCCCACAAAGCCGGTGATCGCAGGCAGATTGCCGAGATGAATGCGGTAGTGCGAATCGGCTAAGCTCTGATAAGAATGCCGCGGAGGCGGAAGCAACGAAGGATTGGTGACGCGCAGAATCTTGGCGTCGAGGGTATATACATTGATATCTTCCAACGCGGGCGCGAACGACGCTTCGGGAGTGAGGCTTACATTCGGAGTAAGCTGTCTGCCTTCTTCGCTGGCTAATTCATCGCGCGCTACTACGGCGGTTTGAACGTCGGATTGACCTGAAACAGTACTGGCTTGTGAACCCGCAACGGTGCTCGCCTGGACGAAAGAGGAGAGTGCATGGACCGTATCCTGCCGCTGGCGGTAGACATTGCCCTCAGCCATCATGTAATCGTAGTCATCAGCAAACTCTTTGGCTGGGCCGAGCCTGGTAAGTGAGTCTGCGGCTTTTTGATTTTCCCCTTCGGCGAGATAAGTATTCGCTAGACCAATAGCAACTTCACGAGGATTCGCTCCAGCGAGGCGCGCTTTATCAAAATAGGTTTCAGCCAGGTCGAAATCGTGCATCGCCAGGAAGATACTCGCTGCTCCAGTAATATCCTCTGGAGTTACGCGAGAAGAATCCACGCGAGCTTCGGCAAATCCTAATGCGATTTGCCGACGAGCATCGTCGTAGCGCCCCTGTCTCATGAACACCTGAGCTATAGCCAACCGCACCCCGATGCGATCTCCATTGGGAATATCGAGGGCGCGGGCAAAGCGCTTCATTGCGGCGTCACGGTCTCCGAGAGTCAGGAGGGCCTCTCCCGTATCCATCAGGATGTCGACTTGATTGCTGCCATACTGCTCCGCCAGTTGGATATCGTGCATGGTTTCAGCGCGGGCCCCTTGTTTGGCATGGGTCTGCGCTCTCAGGGCAAAAACGGCGGGATTCTGCGGAGATAGCTTTTGTGCCGTGTCCAGCACTAGGAGTGACTGCTGAAAACGCCGCATGCGATAGAGCGTGTCGGCATAGGCTAACTGCGTCGGCAAGTCATTCGGTACTTCCTGCAGTGCCACGCGATACTCCGGCTCAGCATGGGAATAGTCCTGCTGTTGCCGAAAAGCTTCCGCCCTTGCCAAGCGCCAAGCGTGCGACTTACCTAGAAGTTTCTGGGTTGTATTTAACTGCGCTAGGGCAGGTTTCGGCCTGTGCAACTGTAGGTCGGCATAGGCTAAGCCGAGGTGCGCTTCCCCGTAATCAGGCTGCAACTGAATTGCAGTCTGAAAATCCTTTGCTGCATTGCCGGCCTCACGGAGATCATTGAAAACGAATCCCCGGCTCACGTAGCCTGTTGCCATCTTCGAATCGCGTTCGAGGGCGCGGCTAAAATCGCTGATAGCCTCGCGAGAGTCTCCGTCATGAGCATGAACGTAACCAGCGATGAGAGCTAGATCCTTGTCATCGGGAAGTATTGAGTCGTACTTCTTAACGAGAGCTAAGGCTTCGTCGTAGCGCTGAAGGTAGTAAAGGTCGTAGGCAAGGTAAACTACGCCTTCGCGATCATGAGGAAGCTTTTCCAGTACGGAGTAGCCCAGCTTAGCCGATTCAGCGTAGTCGCCCTTGAGGGCTAGATAGCGCTCCCGTTCGCGACTTACCTGGGGGCTACTGTTTATCTTGTCATTTGAACGATCAAGCCAACGTTTGGCCAACTCAGGATTGTGAGCCTCGAGCGCCGCGTTGGCACCGTCCGCGATGATCATGGCGCTGCTGGGCATCCGCAGATAAGCGGCCTCGTAGTTCGCCTCGGCCAAAGGAAACTTTCTTTCGGCGGTGTATAAGTCTCCCAAGGCTAGATAGGGCTCAAAGTCTTTGGGATGGGCTCTTGCTGCACGCGTCAGATAGCTTTCAGCGAGATTGGTATCGCCCTTGTCGCGAGCTAGATACCCGAGAGATGAAAGAGCAGTTCGATTCTTAGGATCTATCTCAAGCACTTTGGCAAAGGTATCGTGCGCCGCATCTTTTTGACCTAACTTCCATTGCAAACTACCGTAATTCAAAAGAGAGTTAACGCTGGAAGGCGCCAAAGCCAGTGCCTGCTGAATATCTTTGTTCGCAGCATCGAGGTTCCCTGAGCCTGCCTCAATGGCGGCCCGTAAGCGCAACATTTCTGCTTGCGAGGACGCAGGAACATTTACTTGACTGATTTCTGACATTGCCGCGTCCAGTTGCTGCTTCGCGTCTTGTTCGTTTTCCTCGCGCAGGTCAACTTCGTAGAGATTAAGTCTCAATTCGATGGGATAGAGCGGCCCCTCTGGAACGCTGTGCGGCAAATTGCTCAAAGCCTGACTGTACTCGGCATTGGCATCGGACAGTCGATTATCGGCCTCGGCAATGGCACCGAGAATGGCGTGCAGCCGGTAGTTCTTACTGTCGATGCGTCTGGCATCTTCGACAAAGGTGTTGGCGGCATCCGTCTGACCAAGCGCCACCAGTGCCTGAGCGGCGCTCAGGTCGAGCCCCAGGTTTCCTTTCGACTTCTTTGCCAGGCGTGTGTAAAGGTCCGCGGCCTCCTGCTGCTGGCCTGCAAGCTGATAGGTGTAAGCCAGGTCGGCGTCGGCGTCCGGATACTTTGAGGGTATGGCTTTGAGAGCGGCGATTGCTTTGTCGTACTCACCCTCATCGCGATATTGCCCGGCAACTGCGCGTAATACTTCCGGATCAGTCGGGGCGCGATTCTTAGCTCGATTGAGATAGCGATTCGAATCTTCGGTCTGGCCGAGTCTTTGATAGGCATGAGCAATTAGCAGATCCGTATGAGGCGACGCTTGCAACATATCGGCGTGCTTGAGTAGCTCGAGAGAACGAGTGGGATCGGAGTTGAGTAGAAGTTCGCCCACTAGTTGAAGACTATTCGCGTCTGATGGATTGGCGTCTACTACTTTCTGCAGAAGCTGTTCCGCTTCCGCAACGCGCCCCATCTTGGCGTAGGTTTGCGCCAGCCCTGCCATACCTTTTACGGAATGCGGCTGAAGCCGAAGGCCGCGAAGGTATGCGTCTACCGAAGCTTGGTAATGATCGGCGAGACGGGCCGAATAGCCCAGCAGAAACCAGAGCTCAGCATTTTGGGGCGCCGACTTGGCGGCACGCTCTGCATAGGAAACAGCAGCCGCGTAATCGTTGCGTTTCAAGGCATCTTGTGCAGCCCGCGCCTGGCGCGCCACATCGATGCTCGAACCCCAACCCAGATCCTGACCGGATGAGTTTGAGGTGTCTTGGTTTGTCGCGTCAGGCGCGGAGGCCTTAGGTTTCGGGTTGTTGGTCCCAGATGAGTTGCCCTGCCCATTGATGTCGTACGTCTGGGAAAAGGCGAAACTGGCAACCAGGACTATGCAAAAGCTCGCGAGCGGAAATCGGCTTTTCACGGCGTCACCACGTTATCCAATCTTCAGGTTTACCTCCCGCAGCACAACTTTGAATTGCGGTGCCAATCAGATGCCACTACTCAGGGCAAGGCTGCCTGCTCTAACCTGAAACCCTTGGTTGATATCAAAAATCCAGTAAACCCCCTACTGGGTTTCTGAATCCAAGTTGTTCGCTCGGAGACCTTTGGAGCGTGGAGCGCCGCTTTGACTACAGTCCAAAGTTATTCTCGTCCAATTCCTCTGATCGCGATTGTGCTTGTGGCTTTGGCCGTACACGGTCCCTTGCTGCTGATGCAGCTTCCGGCGGGCTCTTTCGACGCGAACTTCCACATGTTTTTCGCTTCGCATTATGCCCACCATTGGTTCAATCCCTGGAACGAAAAGTGGTTTGGAGGCTTTTCTCAAACCACATACCCTCCACTCACCCATCAATGGATCGCGCTGCTTTCGAACGTTACCGGATTGAAGATGGGGTACATGCTGGTGCAATTAATTGCAGTGCTGCTGTTGCCCGTGGGAGTCTATCGCTTCGCCCGAATCTGGGTGGAGGATCGCGCCGCGAGTTATGCTGCGCTGGGCAGTGTTTTTCTTGGGGCTTTGGCTTTCCTCGTCTACCAGGCAGGGCAACTCGCTACCGTGGCTTCGGCAGCTCTCTACTTGAATGCGCTGCCTTATTTCTACGAGTGGATGACGGAGGCTGCGAGCCGTTCTCTTCTCAAGGGTGTTGTGATCAGTTTATGCGCCGCCGCGGCCCACCACGTGACTTTGATATTCGGAGTCGTGCTGTTCGCCGGCCCTGTGCTTTGGGTCGCGTACGTGGATGCCAAGGACGAGCGAGTCGCCGGGACCGTTGGCGGGGTGATTTCCCGCGCTCTCGTATTCGGGGCAATCGTGGCGGCTGGGGTTGGCATTGTTTTGCTGCCTTACTGGCTGGCAATCGTTCAGCACCCTATCCACCAAATTCCGATTCCTCACGACAGCCGGGCGAATTTCCTGCTGAACTCGACTACGGCGATCAATTACTTCGTCATTCCTTACGGCGCTTTGATCCTGGCTTTGCCTTTCATCATCATTCGCGGGTCGTCGTCGCGGCGGTTGCGGCCGTTGTTGATCGGTTTCTGGGTCACGCTTATTTTCGGCATCGGTGGCACCACTCCCCTGCCCCGTTGGCTGCTCGGGCGCGCGTACGAGATTTTGACCTTCGAGCGATTCACCTTCTGGGCAACTCTGATGGCGATGCCGCTCGTGGGCGTGCTGGCCATACAACTGCTTGATCGCTATCGAGCCAAGGCGGCAGTGGCACTTTCACTGGCGTCCGTCGCAACCATTGGCGCAGCCCTCTGGTGGCTAACAGCGAATCCTTTTCGCTCCACCGCCAGTGCAAATGTCGATCCTGTGATCGCCTTCCTGAATCGCGATGGGCACGATGCATTTCGTTACATAACTTTAGGCTTTGGAAGTGAACTGGCTAAGGTCTCTACCTACACAAATGCCGGCAGCGTCGATGGCGACTATAACTCAGCCCGTCTCCTGCCTGAGATGACTCACTACGGGTCGGCTCAGCTCACCAACGCCAAGTTTTATGGATCGGCGGGCATGGCCTCGCTGCGTGCCATGCTCGAGCACGCCAACCGTTATGGATTGAAGTACATTTTTGTGCACGATCCTTATTACGAACCGCTTCTGACTTTTGTGGGATGGCGCAAGATCGAAACTTTCGATAACGGCAACATCACTGCCTGGTCGAAAGAAGACGTTCCGCCGGCGCACCGGATTGAGTCCGACGCGGTTCCAGCGCCGTGGCAAGGTTTGTTGTGGGGAATTTTGCCGATTGGAGTCAGCCTGCTGGCGATTTTTCTTGAACTCCTGTTGCCCGCGACGCGTCGTGTACCCAGTTCGGTTGGGATTCCCGTTCAATCTGAACGTACTGCACAACACTATGTGGCTTGAGGCACAACGATAACCATGAAACTTATTCTGCCCGTTGTTCTCATCCTCGCTACTGCTGGATTAATGGTGATAGCACTGTTCAGCACCGGAAGCGCGCACGGCACCGTCGGCATCGCGGCCGGCTCGGCAATGTATGGCCTCACGCCGAAGGCAAGCACTCCCGAACAGGGGCTGACCAATTTTATGCAGGATGTGCAGCGACGTAATTGGGACCGCGCGTTCTCGGCTCTCTCTAAAACCAGCGACGTCGATAAAACCTCTTTCATTCAAGACTGGATTGGTTCGAACGGAAGCCTGCGCGCGTTTTCCAATCTCGAGGGCTTTGAAGCGCGTCCTCTGCACATCACCGACGGTGAAGCTCAATTAAGAGCGCACCTGCATTGGAGCACTCCGGTCGGGCCGATGGAAGACGTCCGCGATTTTCATCTCGTGAAAGAAGGTGACGTCTGGAAAGCTATATGGCCGAAGGTACAGTTAGCTACAGTTCCGGCGCAGGTGATTCCAGTTACCTACCTGCGTTGGGATCTCGTCAACGGGAATTCCTCCGATGAGTGGGGATCGAAGAATGTGGACGCGCCACGCGTTCGCATCATCTCGATGAACGCCGTGGACTCTGCCGAAGGCGCGGTAGTGATGGGAGAAGTCGTAAACGAAGACACGATTCCTGCGTTCGTGAACGTGAACGCCACACTGGTCGGTGCATCGGGCGGCGTAATCGACGATGAAAACAGTTTCGACAAGATTGCGCACGTGCTCTTGCCCAAACAGGTATCGCCCTACCGTATCGATTTTCCCAATGTCAGCTTGAAGAACGTGAAGAATGTCCGCATGGATGTGAAAGCGGCTCTGGTTCCGGCCTCTGCCGACCCGGTGATTGGAGTGATGAATCAGAAAGTCGATTCTGATCTACAGGGAAAAAGCGTTTTGCACGGCGATTTACTCAATCAAAGTGGTCAGACCGTGAATATTCCCCACGTAATCGCCAGTTTCTACGATAGCAATGGCAAGGTTGTCTGGGTTTCGGATGGTTACGTAGATCGTGCGCTGTTGTCGCAAACGTCGGAACCGTTCGCGGTGGAACTCCCGAAGAGCGTCGCCTCCAAGGTGCAGAACTTTCACGTGGTAGTGAACCAATACAGTCTGGGTAGATCCTAAATGACTCGCTTTCTGCTAACTTGGGCCTTTCTAGGAATGGCAACAACTTGTTTCGTTGGAGCTATGCCACGTGATTTGTCTGCGCAGGAGATACGTGTTCCCGACTCTCTGGTCGCCGGCGAGACCACGACAATATCCACTGCAGGAAGTGGTAAGGCCAGCTTTTATCTGATTGGTCCGGGAGCATCTCGCAAGAGTGACGTCAGTCTGGGGGAAGATATCCGTATTGAAGGTGGAGAGTTGCGGGTGGCGGGAGAATATCTGGCCCTGCTATGTGCCGAGACCTGCCACGGCAGTGAGTTTTTACGTAACCGCCACGAAGCCCGCCAGCCTGACGTTTCTGGTGCATCCCTCGCGCGTTCCGGTTGCAGCAAGGGACGCAGTGAGCGGTGTGGCACTGGCCTTTGATCAATTTCGAAATCTGGTGCTTACGCCTCAAACGATTAACGTTCAACTAAGCGCTGGAAACACTTCGCTATTTTCGAGGTCGGTTCAAACTCAAAATGGAGTAACGTGGTTTCGCACCACGTCGGGCAAATCGGCGGGTGCGCTGCAAGTAACGGCTTCGATGGGAGAGCTATCCACGCGGCGCGCAGTGCAGGAAGTAGCTTCTGATCCCTGTAATCTGCGGATCAAGGGCGAGCGCACCCGATCCGGAATCGTCGTTGAAACTGAACCGGTGCATGACTGCACGGGAAATACTGTTCCGGACGGCACTATCGTCACCTTCACCGCGAATGGTCCTGAGGGAAAGAGCACGGTGGATGCTCCGATTAAACAGGGAATTGCGCGCGCACAAATCGAAGCCTCTGGTGCAGAAGTAATTTCAGTGGCCTCTGGCGTGGTGATCGGAAACGAAGCTACGACATCGGGGGACACCCGTGAGATGCGCTGCCCATAGCAAGTACATTCGTCATTGCGCCGCGGCGGCGATGACTGCGTTTGCCTTGCTTATTTGTCTTACGAGTACTTCATTTAGCGCCGCCACGGACAACACGAACGCAGCAGCTGTTCAAGTACAGTTGAATGCCAAGAACGCCGGCCCCCGCGCGGTTGAAGCCCTTACTGAACGCGGCATTCTTCGCGACTATCGCTTTGCCTGGACGAGCATGGCCCAGGCTCTGGCATTCAACACTTCCGATCCGCTCGAAGGACCTTTCACCGGTCCGGCGAAGCATTGGCTACAGGGAACGGTCGCCAACCAGCAAAAAACCGGCCTCAGCCAGCGATACACCGATCAGAATCACAAATTGGAAGCGGTGTTTTACGCTCCAGAGGGTGACGTGATCGAGCTGCACGATACGGCTGAATACGAGCGGCAGGTGCTGGATGGGAAGAACACTATCCACGATGAGCACGTGGTCGTTCACTATGTTGTGCTCATGACTCCGGCTGCGGATCGTTGGGTGATCCGTCAACTACAAGCTGTGCCGCAATTTTGAGAATGTTCGGTTTTGCAGTCCTAGTGCAACATTCTGCGCAATCGCAACCGGCTTCCGGCCTGTCGCAACGTCGGCCCTCCCTGCCCGTTAACACCAACCCAGGTCGACCGCATTCGCATCTTATCCATAAGGTGGGAAGGCTAAGAGAATGGAGTGGGCACTTGTCGAACGCGCTGCTGAGCTTAATGATCGGGTGTTTGTAATGGCTGGCGGGTGTACAAGCTCCGGGCGTTCACAATATTTTTCCGGCAAATGCGCAGGCTCCTGCAGCTTCTCCTAAGCTTCTTGCGGTCTACATGCCTTGGTTCGGTAATCATACCCACATCGATGTGGGCTACTCCAGCCAGGACCCGGCCGTGCTTCGAAAGCAGATTCAGCAGGCGCGCAGGATGGGCATCTCCGCGTTTGTAGTCGATTGGTATGGGGAAAGCAATGCTTACTCCGACCATAACTTCGCACTTATGCAAGAAGCTGCGAGCGAAAGTCATTTTCAGGTGGCTCTGCTTTACAACGAGGCCGAAGATGAAGATGCGCAGGCCACAGATGCTGCCATAGCGGCGCTAGATAAGGCTTATAACGCTTACATCGGACCCACGGCCAAGTACCGCGATTCCTACCTGACATATGAAGGCCATCCGCTCATCTTCATCTTTCCCAAGAGCGGGCACGTGGACTGGAATCGGATTCGTGAACATTGCAGCAATTGGGAAGCGGCGCCGCTATTCATTTACAAAGACCAACCCCTGGCACAATTTGGCGGCGATTTTGCCGGATCGTATGCCTGGGTACAGCCTGGCCCGGGAGGATGGGCTGCGGACGGCAGTAATTGGGGCGAACACTATCTGGAGAATTTTTACGCTACTATGAAGAAACAGCATCCCGACAAGATCGTCGTCGGGGGCGTCTGGCCAGGCTTTAATGATTCCGCGGCGAAGTGGGGACTTAATCGCCACATCGATATGAGGTGCGGCAAAACCTTCGACGACACTCTGAACTTCTATCATCGCTATTACGACAGCTCAACTCCGATTCCATTTCTTCTGATCGAGACCTGGAATGACTACGAGGAAGGAACCGCCATCGAGCGCCTGAACACGGCTACTTGCGGTGATCAGAATCGCGACCCTAGCGTGCCAAGTCCGCGCTGAGATCCGCGTTGTAACTCCCGCGTAACAACCTCTCCCGCCGATTTTACATCCCATTCAGGTCGCGGAGTGTATCGCGCATAGGGCAAACCAGGGTATGAATAGCGTCAAGAATTCGTCTCGGTGTCTTACAGTTTTGTCGGAACTCCTGCTTCAGGAAGACGCCCTCAGAACTTCAGATACATCTGCCGGGGTGGCCCTCAGAAGCGGGTTATTTGAGTCGCCCACCGGCCAATCCCGATTATCTGACACCGATACCTTAGCATTGCGTAGCACGCGCCACCCGGTCAGTAATACTAACTCTGCCGAGATTGTCGCCGGCTTTGACGCGCAAGATTTCGGCGAGCTATGGGCACTGGCCACTTCTCATCACGTAATCATGCGCACATTTCCGGCTCTGCAAGCGATCTTAGAGACGGAGATGCCCGAAAGAACGGCATGGGTTGATCGCGCTCTGAAAAGAGAGCAGGCGCGCATCGACGGGGCGGTCTCATTCCTCGCTCCCATCTGTCAAGCTCTGGAGGACATCGGCGATGTGATCGTTATCAAATCGCTAGACCACTGGCCTGATCTCGGCAGCGATCTCGATCTCTACACCAATGCCGAGGGAGCCGACGTTGTCGCCATTATGCGTGAGCGTTTCAGAGCGCAATTGGCCGAACGCAGCTGGGGTGATCGTTTGGCGAACAAATGGAACTTTATCGTTCCCGGCCTGCCCGAATTGGTTGAAGTGCACGTGGCGCGACTGGGCCAAACCGGAGAACAAATTGCAGTCACCAAGTCTCTAGTCAACAATTCCCAGATGGCAGATTTCGGCTCGCATTGTTTTCGCGTGCCGGCGCCGGACAATCGGATCATCATCAGCACGCTGCAGCGTATGTACCGCCATTTCTATCTTCGCCTGTGTGACGTCGTCGATACGGCGCAGCTAATAGACTCAGGCGCGGTTGACTATCCTTCCCTGAAAGCGTTCGCACGGCCGGCCGGGGTATGGGATGGCTTGGCGACTTTCTTGATTCTCGTATCGGGTTATGTCGAGTCCTACCGCGGGCAGGGCTTGGCATTGCCGCCGCTCGTGACCGATGCGGCGCGCTTTGGCAGCGAACACTTGCGCTTCGCACGCGGTTTTTTGCGTGTCCCGATCTTTCCCCAATGCGCGAATCTTTATGCCTCCGAATGGAAGAGTCTCTTACTCAACGGAGATCTTGCGAGCACTCTGCGCCTGAGTTTACTTCCGGGCTTAGCGACAGCAGCAGCGCTGGAGTTGAAACTCACCGGAAGCGACAAAGGAATCTGGTAAGCAGATCTATTCGACAATTTATTGTGGCTGTTTATTTTTAGTAACAAATCAAGTTACCGCTTTTCAACGTCGCCTAACACGACAGTTCGAGGGAGAACCGAAGATGGATAAGAGATCAGGCTTTGTCAGTTCACTTGTTTTAACGGCTGCGTTGTCATCGTTCCTACTGGGCATGGCTTGCGGTGGGCACCACTACTATCGAGTGTACGATCCTTACTACAGCGACTATCACGTATGGAACGGTGATGAGGTGGTCTATTACCATCAGTGGGCCCAGGAATACCATCGCGATCTTGATCGGGATTTTCGCAAGCTGCCTCCCGAAGAACAAAAAGAGTATTGGACCTGGCGTCACAGCCATGGGGATCACGATCGCCAATAAGCTCGACGGGTGTGGCATCGTTCGCGCCCGCGCTTCGTTTTTGTGTTCTAATGCTCCGCATTGACTGCGGAGAATTCCACTTCATTGCGCGCTGCTGAAGCCGAGGTCCAGGCCCGCAGCGCGGGCTTGCGCAAAGAACTAGGTCTGTTCGACCTGGTAATGGCGCAGTTGCTTCTGGTGATTGTGCTGGATTTTTTTGGCACGGCCGCCAAGGCGGGATCGGCGCACGTTGTCTTCTGGCTAGTCGCCATCGTCTTGTTCTTCATCCCGCTCGCCATGGTGGTGGCTCATCTCAATCGGCTGATGCCTCTGGAAGGCGGCCTATACGAGTGGGCGCGCCTGGCGTTCGGCGACCAGACTGGCTTTCTGGTGGCGTGGAATCTTTGGCTTTTCGTGATGCTGTATGTAGCAGTGATTGGTTTGGTTACGACTACGTTCCTGGCCTATGCGCTTGGGCCCGCGGCAAGGTGGATTGCATCCAGCCGCTGGCTGATCCTCGCGATTTCTTTCGGGCTTATTCTTGGAATGATGTGGTTAACTGCGCTCGGATTGCGCGTGGGCAAATGGCTAAGCAATGCGGGGAGCATCGCTACTGTAATCACGCTCGCGATCCTTATTGCTGTGCCGTTGCTCAACCGCTGGCGTGGCACGAACAACGAATATCATCCTCTTCGGCTGGTGATGCCGCCGCTCACGGTATTCAGTCTCAGCGTGTTCACCAAGATGATGTTTGGCGCGCTCAGCGGCTTTGAGTACGTCGCAATCTTTGCCGGAGAGTGCCGCAACGCTGGGCGCAATCTAACTCGTTCAGTCTTCATCACCGCGCCTTTTATTGCGCTTATCTACATCTTTGCCACGAGTTCGATTCTCGCCTTCGTGGCTCCCGATGCCGTGGACGTGGTTGGCCCCATTCCGCAGGCGCTGCGCCTTGGTTTCCAAGGGTTGGGCACGCGAGTCTTCGGGTTCGCCAGCCTGGCTAGCTTCATCGTGCCATTCGCCATTGTTCTACTTTTCGTCAACTACCCAACGTCTTTCAGCGTGTACTTCAGCGCCAGCGCTCGTTTGCCGATGGTTGCGGGATGGGATCACCTTTTGCCCGAGTGGTTCACGCGACTGCATGCGAAATATAAAACCCCGGTAAACTCGATTCTCTTTCTCGGAGCGGTCACGATGGCCGGCAGCGCGGCTGCGCTTATCGGAGTTGGGCCGCAGGAAGCTTACGAGTTGCTACTAACCTGGGCTTTTACTTTTTATGCTGTCGCGTACCTCGCGTTGTTCGCTATTCCGTTTTTGTCGCCGAAAGAACGCGGACTTCGTCCCCGGCTTTGGCTACGGCTGGCCGCCATCTCGGGTTTTCTGATGACGCTGCTTTACGTTGTGCTGTCGATTTTTCCCATCATCGACGTGGAGAATCGACGAGCGTATTTTGTGAAAATCGCAGGCGTCGTAGTTGGCGCGAACGTAGTGGGGTGGACGATCTATCGCGCGGGGCGGGATAGAGAGGAGAAGCATTTAGTGTGATCTCCTCTACTTCGCGAAGATAGGGATTCTAACTATGCTTCCGCACATACCAGGGTGCGCTGACGGTGAAAATGTGCTCGTTGCCGCGGGCCAGGAGCGCCCACTCTAAAAGCCGGCCACGCTGGTTGTGAAGAAAGTATTCGTACCACTTATCCTCAACCAGTTCGGGGATAACCACAATGATGTTGCGCTTGGGATTCTTCTTCGAGACTTCGAGAACGAATTGCACGAAGGGAATGATGACAAAGCGATAGGGGGAAGGCAGGACATGGAGTTGCGGCACTTCCATGCCCGCCTGGCGAAACGGCTTCTCGACATATTGCGTCCAATCGTCCTGCAGCAAGGCGTAGTGCTCGCCGGGTTCCACGTGCACGGCGATCACCTCGGGCGAGAGACGCGCAGCGAATTCGATTCCCTGCCGGACGATACTGCTCCAGCGATCGACGGCAATAATCGCGATCGGATGCTGGCTCAGAGCGGCGGCGTCTACCGGATCTTTGCAGGTGGTGAGGACCTTGACCTGATGATAGTGGCGGCGCACGACCGAGAAGAACACAATCGTCATCGGAATAAAAAGAAGCGTGATCCAGGCGCCCTCGACGAACTTCGCCACTAGGACTACCCCCGTCGTAATACCGGTGACCAGCCCTCCCAGCCCGTTCACTAGCGCGCTCTTGAGCCAGTGCGTACCTCGATTCCTGCGCCAGTGCGAGACCATGCCGGCCTGAGAGAGCGTGAAGGCCATGAAGGCGCCGACCGCGTATAGGGGGATGAGCCGGTCGGTCACGCCGCCGAAAAGAATGAGAACTCCACCGCACAGCAGCGCAAGGACAACGATGCCATAGGTGTAAACCAGCCGGCGGCCGCGGTAACTGAAGACATGCGGCAGGTAGTTGTTTTGCGCGATGGCCCGGCAGAGCCGGGGAAAATCGGCGAAGGCAGTGTTGGCCGAGAGCGACAGAACTACAAGAATCGCTGCCATGGTCAAATAGTAAAAAATGCCTTTGCCGAAGACCGAAGCGGTGAGCATGGAGAGGACGCTCTGATAGCCGGGCTGGCCGGGATCGGTGGCGGCAATTCCGTAGGACTTCACCAGATATGAAATTCCCGCCAGCATCACAGCGAGAAGAAAGATGATCACGGTGAGGGTGCGCTGAGCATTTTTAACGGTGGGCTCCCGGAAGGCCTTGACGCCGTTGCTCACGGCCTCCACGCCCGTCAAGGCGGTGCAACCGCTGGCGAAGACCTTGAGCAGCAGCCAGTAGCTGACGGCTTCTGTGACCGGGGGCGGATGTGGGAGCGAATCAACGGGCGTTGGGTGTCCGCCGCTTAAGGCAACGCGGATCAGGCCCGCAACGATTGTGATGAGAATCGTGCCCACGAAAACATATGTGGGAATCGCGAAAACAGTGCCCGCTTCCCGCACCCCGCGCAGATTCAGAATAGTAATGACGATCAGAATCCCGACACAAAGGGAAACCGTATGGGGCAACAACGACGGCACCGCCGATATCAAGGCACCGACCCCGGCTGAAATGCCCACGGCTGCCGTGAGAATGTAATCGGCGAGCAGCGCGGCGGCGGCAAGGAGGCCCGCGGGAGCGCCAAGATTGAAGCGCGCCACCGTGTACGAACCGCCCCCGGAGGGATACGCGGCAATGGTCTGCCGGTAAGAGAAGTACACAATGATCAGCAGAGTGATGATCGCGGCGCTGATGGGAACGATGTAGCGGACACCTGCGAGGCCAAGGGGAATCAGAAGGCTGAGAGCCGCTTCAGGGCCGTAGGCGGCAGAACTCAGACCATCCAGACCGAAGATTGGGACGCCCTGCGTGGGGCCGATCTGCTCGGCGCGCTCATCACTGGTTCGAATTGGCTTGCCTACAATCAGATCGAGAAGGTTCATGAGAATGTTTCCGAAAAAAAAGGTGCTGTTAGGATCATCGCAGGAACACGTGCTCGAAATCGTCGACCCGAATGCTTGATTTTCGCCGCGCTCCTGTCACAACGTTAAAGGCAATCAGGATGTGAGACTCCACAATCAGAATCTCTTTGTTGCTGATCCAGCCCACCAGTGTTGCATGAGGCAGAAAAGCAATGCGCCGAGCTGAGTCGGCGAGCGTTTTCACCTCTACTGCAGGCAGATCGAGCAAAGCTTTGCGAATGCGCTGCGACTCTTCAGGATTGGGCTGCCCTTGCTCGGCAAGTTGAATGGCGGAGTTCGGCTGAGCCGTAGCGACAATCGTAAATGCTACCGCGCTGAGGTCGGCCGATAACTTTCCGTTCTGCGTGTAGAAGCTTACGTCGTAGTCGGGATTCTTGTAGGCGGCGAGTTCGTCGAAGATCGTCAAAGTCTTGCCGTGAATGCGGAGCAGGGTCTGATCGTTGCTCTCATTGGACCAGCCACAGCAGCCAGTGTCGGGGATCGCCTCTAGAATTGCTTCAGGATTTGGGGCGTCCAGCACGCGCTTCAGGGGCGGATCGAGCGACGATGAGGTCCATTTACCGGCATCTTCATGATAGAGCGAGGTAGATTTATAAGTTGGCTCAGTCTGTCCCGCTACGAACTGCGTCAGCAGAAAGAATTTTTCAACTCCATCGGGAGCCCACACCTCGCCAGAAGGACAAGTTTCTTCGCAGCTTCCGGTGCGGCAAGAACAATCGGGTAGTGTGATCGAGGCGATCTCTTTGCGCTCGCCGCCGGAAAGGTTCGTCTGCCAGCCAAGCCACGTCGTCTGCGTAGAGAGGTCGACGCCATCGCGCTGCAGCCTGCGCGCCCGGTTTGAAAACCAGAAGAGATGCGCGCCGCTCGCTGAGAGAAAAGGGGTGGATGCCGACTCGGTGATGGCCAAGTTCGATCCAGTCGTGGCGGTAGTGCGTGAAACCTCTCGAGGCAGCATTGTTGCCGTGTGGTTATCCCAGAGCCATACCTTCTTCTCAGTTTCAAGATCGCCTTCTGCAAGCGGCAAGGCCGCGGGCGCTGCGAATAGCATCTGCCCTAGATGATTCACCGAGAAATCTTGTGGCGATGACAGCGCTTCGTAGGGAACCTTCACCTTTTGTTTTTCTGCGAAGGTCACGGGGTCGTATTCGGCGGCCTCGCCGGGAGCGCGCAGGACCCAGAGGCGTTTGTCCTGAGCTGTAAGCGCTGGGGCAAGAAGGCAGGCGACGCAGAATAAAGAAATTAGTATTCGCATGATTTTGCCGTGATTATTCCCGGCATGATTGTAAACGTGCACTCGCTGCCTTTGCGGCTCTTGCGTACAATGGAGGCTGTACCACGATGACCACGTTCCGCGAGAATTCCATGACCACAGCCACTACTCACGATCGCCCGCAAGTCTCGACCGCAGAGATTCCCGAAGTTCCCCTCACTACCGAGGGCTACAGCGTACTGCACCAAATGATGCGCTTTCGCCGGGGTGCCTGGAGAACCTTACCCGAAGTCACTAGGCATGAAATCGCTCAGGAAGCCGCGACGGCCCTCGGCACAATGGAGAAGAAGGCGGGTGAAGATCCTGCAGAGAAAAAGCCCGCCGGTCAATCTGCTCTATTTTCTCTGCTCGGCCACAAGGGCGACTTGATGCTGGTGCATTTCCGTAATTCGTTCGGCGATCTCAATCAGGCGGAACTGATGCTGGCCGGCCTGCGACTGAGCGATTATCTCGAGCCGACGTCTTCGTACCTTTCCATTATCGAGCTCGGTCTGTATGACTCCACCCTTAAGATTTACAAGGAGCTTACGGATCAGGGCATTCAGCCACACTCCGACCAGTGGAAGGCGGAGATCGAGTGCAAACTCAACCGGCATCGGGAGGCGATGCACCCCAGGTTGTTTCCCGACATTCCGCCCAATCGCTACGTTTGCTTTTATCCCATGAACCGGTTGCGCGGCGAAGACAAAAACTGGTACACGCTGCCCATCGAAGAGCGTGCCCGCCAGATGAATGAGCATGGACTCGTGGGCCGGCGCTATGCCGGCGAGGTGAAACAGATCATCAGCGGCTCGATTGGCTTTGACGACTGGGAGTGGGGCGTCGATCTGTTTGCCGAAGATCCGCTGGTGTTTAAGAAGCTGATTTACGAGATGCGGTTTGATCACGTCAGCGCGGTGTATGCGTTGTTCGGTCAATTCTTCGTGGGAGTACGATGCCCGGCGGCGGCGCTGGAAGGATTGCTGAACGGAGAACTGCCGAAATAAGCAGTTAGCAATTAGCAGATAGAAATCAGCGGCTAGCTGGCAAAGCCAAGTTTGGTTACAGGCGCAACGCTCAAAGAGCAATAGCCGGTTGCTAAGGGCTAGTTGCTCACTACCGGAGAACTCATGGCGACCCTGGGTCTCATCGAGTACAAGGACGCGTCGCCTGAAGTGCGCGCGGTCTACGACGACATCATGGCTACGCGCAAGACCGACTGGATCAACAATTTCTGGAAGGCACTCGCGCACGATCCCGCCACGCTGAAGCGCACGTGGGAAGACATTAAGCAGATCATGGCCCCCGGCGCCCTCGACCCGCTGACCAAAGAGATGATCTACGTCGCGGTCAGCGTTACGAACCAGTGCGGATATTGCATCGCGTCGCACACTGTCGCGGCGCAGAAAAAAGGCATGACCGACGCCATGTTCACAGAGTTGATGGCGGTTGTCGGCATGGCCAACGAAACTAATAAACTAGTCACCGGATATCAGGTCGAGATCGATGAACAGTTTAAGAGCGGTCGTTAGTCGTTGGTCGGTGGTCTAATTCCGTTGACCCACACGCGGAAATTTGAACTCGCACAATTTCATATCCACCTTCCGTCCGCGGAAGCGTACGCCTTCGGCTTCGAGGCGTAACCGCTGCTCTATCGCCGAATCGCCGCGCAGTTTGATTTCTCCACCGGAGCCTAGCACTCGCTGCCAGGGCAAACCAAAACCGCGATGCAGAACTCGCGCCACCTGCCGGGCCGCTCCCGGAAATCCTGCGGCTCGCGCAACCGCTCCGTAGGTGGATACTTTTCCTTTAGGTATGAGTCGAATGGCAGCCTCGATGCGCATGCGCAGGTTCGAGGACGTCGCATGTCGATCCGCGGAAGCTGAACTTCTCTTCCCTGCCGGCGCTTTCTTACTTTTCTTTTTCACAAAGCGATCCATCCTATGCGGATTAGCCAGAGGGATGCCGATAGCACGATCAGCCACAAGATGATTCCTTGGAGTAGCGGGCGGTGTCCCACGCGCTTGATTGTCGCCACTGAGATTCCGCTGCCAATCAGGAATAAGGTTGCCGTCAATCCAATCTTCGCTACTTTTACCGCGATCGCGTAAGCATGGGCTCCAGCCGGCAGATAGGTGTTGCACACTGCTGCCAGGCAGAAAAGACCAATAAACCACGGCCACTGAATCTTCGCCTTAGCGCCGCGGACCACGGCCGTTCCAACCGACAATGGAACAATCCACAAGGCTCGCGCTAATTTCACCGTGGTCGCCACCGCGAGTGCTTCGGTTCCGTACTTAGCTGCAGCGCCTACGACCGAACTTGTGTCATGAATGGCGAGCGCGGCCCACAGGCCAAACTGCGATTGCGAAAGCTTGAGCGCCGCTCCAATCGCGGGAAAAATCAGCAGCGCAACTGAATTCAGCACGAATACGGTTCCCAGCGCCACAGCCATCTCTTCGTCTGTTGCATGCGTGATAGGTCCGACGGCGGCGATGGCGCTACCGCCGCAGATTGCCGTGCCGGTGGAGATTAGAAATGCAGGCACGCGTTGTATTCCGAGCAGCGCACCCAGTCCCATGCCCACCACCAAGGCGAAGCTGATGCCCAGCATGGTATAGACGAAACCGCCGCGCCCTGCCTGAATGACTTGATGCAGGTTCATTCCAAAGCCAAGTCCTACTACGGAGGCCTGGAGAAGGTATTTGGATACTTTCCTGGCTTCGTCGCCATAGGGATGAGGAAGCGTCAGGCCGAAGGCCAGGCCCAAGGCCAGCGCGACGGGCGGAGAGACAAAGCCGCTGGCGCTCACGACGAGACACAACAGAAAGATTATGCGAGAGAACATTCGACGAGAAGCGGAGCAACGCGGGGGCGAAGCACTGGAGAATCAGCAGCCCGTCCCCGCCACGAACGGCTAACCTAGGCCGCTTTGCGGAAAGATTCGATGGCTTCCGCCTCGGAGTTATATACGTCGAAAACCGTGAGCAGTTTAGTGACTTGCAGAAGGTCGCCCACGCGCTTGGTCAGGTTCGCGAGTTTGATCGTGCCGCCGGCGTTTTGCGCGGAGGTGCGGAGCGCTACCAGCGTGCCCAGGCCTCCGGAATCGATGTAGTTGATCTCGGCCAAGTTGAGCACGATGCGATTGCTCGAGGATAGCGCGCCTTTCACCGTGTCACGCAACAGCGCAGATTCCTCGCCAAAGACGATCCGGCCAATGCAATTGACTACCAGGATTCCATCCTGAGTTCGGGTTGAGAGCTTTAGTTGCATAAGAACCATCCCTTTCTTAACGCAACAGCCTATCGCTTGCGCGCAGGTTTTAGCAAGCTTGGGGCGTTTTCCTAACGCCCAATATCAAGGCGGAAGGCGGCGGCCTGATAATCTCCGCGCAGTTCTAGCTGAATGCCGTGGCGCATCCACCATGCTCCGGAAGCGCTTTCAGGAGTTCCGGCCCGGGCTTTGCCTTCGATCCAAGTGAGTTTATATTCCGCGTCGGGATCGAGGCCTTCCAATTTCAACAGAGGAAATCCGCGGCCTTCCTGCGTTGCATTCGCGAAGGCAAAGACGACGGCCTGATTCTTGTCACGTCGCAACCGTCTGGGTCGCTGAGAATCGCTTGCCCGTCTGCGAGGGCTGATGAGCCGATAAAGACTACCGCGCACAATGGTTCGCTGCACGGTGTGATATGCGGCGATCAGTCGCTTGGCGGTGGCGAAGTCCTCATCGCGACCAATGATTCAGGTTAGCACCAATGCCCAACGAGCCTTGCATCGAGCTGAGCATACGATAGGTGAGAGACGTGGTGCGACCGTTGAGCCAGTGCGGCGAATCGGTGACCCAGGCCATCATGATCTGCGGGGTGTAGGCGTATGTGAAGCCATCCTGCATCGAGAGCCGGTCGAAGGGATCGGTGTTATCCGAGGGCCACACCTCGTCTGCGTAGCGTAAGATGCCTAGATCGACGCGCCCGCCGCCGCCGGAACAGGATTCGATCTCGATCTTGGGATGCTTCTTGCGCAAATCGGCGAGGATCGAGTAAAGATTACGAATGAACTGCGACGTAAACCTCGCTTCTGCTCAGCGGCGGGAAGCTGATCCCAGCCCGGCTCTGACCAGTTGCGGTTGTAATCCCACTTGAGAAAGGCGATGTCGTTTTCGGTGAGGAGCTTGTCGAGGAAGCCCTAGACGTAGGCGCGCACATCGGGCCGAGCGAGATTGAGCACAAGCTGATTGCGCTGCTCGGAACGAGGGCGGCCGGGGAAATTCAACACCCAGTCGGGATGCTTGCGATAGAGATCGGAATCGGGGTTGACCATCTCCGGCTCGACCCAGAGGCCGAAGTCCATGCCGAGGGAGTGCACTTTGTCGATCAGCGGCTTGAGGCCGTGAGGAAATTTCTCCGGATTCACGTACCAGTCGCCGAGGCCGGCGTGGTCGGTCCTTACGCTGGCCGAACCAGCCGTCGTCCATGACGAAGCGATCGACGCCGAGCGCATGCGGCCTTCTCGGCGAGCGCCATCTGGCCGGCTTCAGTGACGTTCATTTCCGTGGCTTCCCACGAGTTGTAAATAACGGGGCGCGGCTTGGGGTCGGGCGCCTTCGCAGGCAAGGATCGTGCGCGATTTCAAAGTGGTGAAGCAAGCGCGAGGCGCCGCCCAGGCCGTGATCGGAGTAGCCGCCGTAGAAGATCGGCGTCTCGAGGTGTTCGCCGGGCTTGAGTATGTAGCCGAAGTCGAAGGGATTGAAGCCGCCGGTCACGCGGACCGCGTCGAGCTGAGTCCGCTCCACCGTGATGCGCCACGAACCGCTACCAGGCCAATGCGCCGAACCAGACTTCGCCGTGTTCTTCATCGGCGGCACTGGCGCTGTCGCGGCCCGCGTCGCGGGAAATCGCAAACCAGGGATTGGCCTGATGGCCGGTGGTTCCCCGGCGGCTCTCGAGAACGCGCGCTGCGCCTTGGATAAGTTCCTGATTCAGCGTCCACTCCCCGGCCCAGCGGCCGGTCAGATAGCTCAGGGTGTAACGATCAGGCGGAAGTGTCCATTGCGCGGCTGCCGCCTGCTCGATCATGAGCGGCTGTTTTTCGCGATTTTCGATGCTGGCGGAGCGCGCCAGAATTCCGCTGTCCGCGTCCATCGAGTAGTGAAGCGTGACGTAGATCTCGCGAGAAATATCTTTGAGAAGGACCTCGATCGATTCTGGCCCGTTGGAGTCGGCTTTCACAAAATGAAGCACCAGGTCGCGATTGCCATCGGCAAAGCTGACTTTGATGGCCGGCTCGGTGAAGAGTCCTCCACCCCAGCCCGCATACTCCTGCGGCGTGGTGGTATTGGGCGAATCGAACGAAGCCCACTCCGGCAGCGAGTGTGGCGTGGGCATGCTGTCGTGCGCGCCCAGGCGTCCTCCCCAATAAATCGGTTGCAACTCGCGCGCGCTCGTTCACGCCGAAGGCATAGGTCGAGTTGCCGCCGTCGAGGCGGAAAGTCCGCCCAGTCTGAGCAGCGCTGGAGGCGGCGAAGATTGTCAGCAGGAGCGACACGCATACAGTGATCGAGTGAATTAGTTTCGGAGTGAATTTCATGACGCCGTATCCTAGCATTCGGCAAGACGGGTTGCACTTCCCGGGCCTGTCCCTCTTGTATCACGTATAATCGACTCTTCCGGCCCATGAGTTATACCGTCCTGGCCCGCAAATACCGTCCGCAGAAGTTCTCCGAGGTGATCGGACAAGAGCACGTCACCCGCACCCTGCAGAACGCCATTGAGCAGGGACGCACCGCTCACGGCTACATTTTCAGCGGACATCGCGGCATTGGCAAGACCACCGTTGCGCGTATTCTGGCCGCGGCGCTGAATTGCCGCTCCAAGGATAAGCCGGTCCCCGAGCCCTGCGGCATTTGCGAATCCTGCACCGAAATTCGCGCCGGGAATGCCGTGGATGTCATCGAGATCGACGCTGCCACCAACCGCGGCATCGACGAAATTCGCGAACTCCGCGAGGCGGCGCGCTATCGTCCGGCGCGCGACCGCTTCAAAATCTACATCCTCGACGAAGCCCACCAGATTACCGACGCCGCTTTCAACGCGCTGCTGAAGACGCTGGAAGAGCCTCCCGATCACATCGTCTTCATGCTGGCGACCACGCAGCCGGAGGATATTCCGCAGACGATCCGCTCGCGCTGCCAGCACTTCAGCTTTCGTGCCGTTAAATTCGACGACATCGTCGCCCAGCTGCGCGACTTGGTCGCGCGCGAAAAAATCGAAGCCGATGACGATGCTCTCGCCCTGCTCGCCGAGGCTGGCGACGGTTCCATGCGCGACGCGCTGTCGATCCTCGATCAGGCCATTGCCTCCTGCCAGCGGAAAGATTACGGCGGATTCGGTTCGCAACCTGGTGGGCGCAGCTCCCGCGCACATTCTGGAAGAAGTGATGCAGGCCGTCAGTCGCGAGGCCGAGCGAAGAAATTTTTCGGCAGGTCGACCATCTGATCGGCGAAGGGCACAGCCCCACGCACTTCGCGCGGCAGATGGTCCGCTTTCTGCGCAATGCGACCGTCGCGAAAATTGCGGGCAAAGATTCTTCCCTGCTGCAGATTTCGAGTGAAGAACGCGAGCGCGTGGCCCGCGTCGCCGAATTGTTCGGCGAAGAAGATCTCACGCGCCATCTGCAGATCATGCTGCGCACCCACGGCGAGCTGGGATACAAGCAGGAACAGCGCTTCCATCTCGAACTTGGCCTGCTGAAGATGGCGCATGCGCAGAGCTTTCTGCCCATCGAGCAATTGCTGAGCGACGTGGCTGGCGCTGCCTCGTATCGAGGTGCAGAGGCCGGCCAGCGACGGCCTTCGCGGCCTGCGATCATATCTTCTGCACTCTAGCCGGCTCAGGTATCGCACAGGCTCGTCCGAGCCAGGTTTCGCCTTTCGCCGCGACTCGGCGCGCAAGGGAATCCGCGGCAAGAGTCGGCTGCGGAGCCAGCAGCGGCTATGGACCGCGCATCGTCGCCGGAGCCAGCACGCCGGAGCGCGTGATCATGGGCTCGGCCGCGCCTGCGAACTTGATGCGAGAAGCCGCCGAGCTGCAGGTCACGTTCGCAAGCAGCAGCCGAGAACCGAGGCTGCAGGTGGACCCGCAGCCGACCCCTGAGCGCGTCCGAGTTCCAGAACCGCGTCCGTCGAGAAACTGCAGACTGCCGTCCTGCAGGCCCTGACCGACGGCAATCAGCGCGTCCTAGTCTCGATGCTCCGAAGCCGGCGAATGGAGCGTCCAAGGCAACGAACTTGTGATCAAGATTTCCGAATCGCAAACAGTGTCGACATGTCGCTGAGCTCGGAGGCGCGGCGCCTGGCGATCGCTTCGGCCAGCGGCGTTCTGGGGCGGGCGGTGAAGTTGAAGTCGTTCCGGGCGCGAGCGTGGCGACGCACAGAAAAACGCAATGGCGCAGCTTGCGATCCTCGTCCAGATCAAGCGAGCTGCAGTCCGGGTCCACGGGCCGCGGCCGCGCCGAGCAAGATCCGGTGGTGCGCGGCATGCAGGAAAAATTCGGTGCCGAGATCCGCACGGTGATTGATTACAGGGAGAAACGCTAGACTGCAACTGGTCGGGTTCCGAGCGAGCCGAAAGCCGGAAGCTGAAGCCTGAAGCCGAGGGTTTATGGGTGGATTCAATCTGCAAGATCTGATGTCGAAAGCCAAGTCGCAGTACGAGGCCCTGCAGAAGAAGATGCAGGAGACGGTGGTCGAAGCCACGGCGGGCGGCGGCACCGTCACCGCGAAAATGGATGGCCGCAAGCAACTGCTCAGCCTGCGCATCGATCCCGAAGCGGTGAAGTCGGGCGATGTGGAAATGCTGCAGGATCTGGTTCTGGCCGCCGTCAACGAAGCTGCGCGCAAAATCGACAGCGCAATGCAATCGTCGCTGGGCGGCATGATGGGCGGGATGGGACTCTGAAAGGATTTAGTAATTTGGTAATTGAGTAATTTAACCGTTCATTTCCCCTGTCGTGGGCGGTTGGTTTGTTTTCCAATTTCCCAATTACTCAATTACCAAATTTATCAATCTTTATTCTATGTCTAAATTTGCGGAGCCGATGTCGCGGCTGATTGATGAATTGAAGAAGCTGCCGGGCGTGGGCTCGAAAAGCGCGCAGCGGCTGGCTTTCTACATTCTGCGCGCCAGTGATGAAGACGCCGAAGCGCTGGCCACGGCCGTGCGCGACGTGAAGGCCAACCTGCGGCTGTGTTCGGTGTGCAACAACATCACAGATGTTGACCCTTGCGTCTATTGCACCAGCGCGACCCGCAACCAGCGGCTGGTTTGCGTGGTCGAGGAGCCGACCAACATCGCCGCCATCGAGAAGACCAAGCACTTCAACGGCGTTTACCATGTGCTGCATGGATCGATTTCTCCTCTGCACGGCATCGGGCCGGAGCAGTTGCGCATCGCCAATCTCATCGCGCGGGTCGATGCGGGCAATGTGGATGAAGTGATCGTCGCCACTAACCCGACGGTTGAAGGCGAAGCTACCGCCACTTACCTTTCGCATCAACTCAAGCGCGCCGGCGTGAAGGTAACGCGCATTGCCATGGGCATTCCCGTCGGCAGCGATATCGAGTATACCGATGAAATCACTATGCTCAAAGCTATGGAAGGACGCAGGGAGCTGTAAACTTTCACGTCTATTTCCGATGCCCCCTTTTCCGAGCAGGAAAACGCTCCTTAATTCTTAATGACAAATACCGTTCCCTCGCTGCTCGCCCCACCTACTTGTGTCGTGCCATAAAGATTACCCTTGGAGTCAAGGACCAAACCGGCAGCAGGGTACTGCCCGTCCGTACCATCGAAACTATGCAGAAGTGTCTCAGTCCAGCCTCCGCCAGCAGGGGGGCCAACTCGAATACCGCGCCGAGTTTGTTGGCACCGCCTTGTTCTGTCGTGCCATAGAGGTTACCGGAGGAATCGCGGAAGAGGCCTCCATAAGGATAGTTCCCGTCGGTGCTGGTGAAGGAATGGAGCAATGTTTGCGTCCAGCTCCCGCCCGCCGCGGGCGTCAACTCAAAAACAACCCCCCTCTAAAGCAGCCTCTCCTGGAAGTCAACGAGCATTCGCCCATTTTCAGGATCCGATTCTCAGAGAGCACAGGTTTTGCGCGGTTAGCAGGCGCTCCATGGACAAAATCTAAACCTTTAGCAGGGAGAGCACGGAGGACACAGGGTCGTACTTCTCAAATCCCTTCGTTGGATTCTGGTTCCAGGAATACGTTGAGTTCTTCTTGTGTGGACACTAAGCCTTCGGGGAGGGTGCCGCGATTGTATTCGGCCATGCGGTTTTTCCACTTGAGGAAGTCGGTAATGCTTTGCGGTTCGACGCGAACTTCAACGCGGCGGAGGCTGGCGAGTAGAAGATTCATCTCACAGCGGAAGCCGGTGGCGGTGCGGAGATTCTTAGCTGAGGGATGCACAGTGTCGATTTTATTTTGGCGGAGTTCGAGGAGTCCCCAGCCTTCCGGGAGTTCTTCGGGGCGCAGGAGTCCGGCGGGGACCAGGTAGAAGCGCTCGCATCCGACTCCCTGATTGGGTTGGAGGCGAAAGGGCTTGACGCGGTCGGCTATAAAATCGGAGCGCGTGACTTTGCATTCGACCAGCACGGAGTGGCAGGCGCGCTTCCAGCCAATGGCGTCCGGCATCTCGCCGCTGACGCAAGCTTGCTCGGACAGCACTACGCCGCAGCGGTATCGGCGCAGCCATTGGACGGCTTTTGAGACTAGTTGGGCGTGGGTCATCGTTCGGGTTGCGGCTCCAGCTTTCGGCCTCCGGAATCTCCAAGTACATTTTTATCTGTTCTGCGTTCTGTGCGAAAGTGGCTCGGAGGCTACGGTTCAACTCCGCAAGTGCCTCTTGCTTTATGCTCGAGTCAGAACCTTAAACACAGAGGTAACAGGGGTCACAGGGCAGTTCTGTTTTGATTTGAGGAATTCTTTGTCGCTTTTACTACCACCGCCCGGTGCAGGACGATTTCCAGTAGATGGCGTTCGGCGGCTATGGTTTGAGCTGACTGGGCCATCGGCGAATAGCCTTCGGCGCTGATGATCAGAGCTTCGCGATTATTTACCTTGGGGCCGTTGCTTTCAATTTTTATGCGTTGAATGTGGCCATCGTGGCTGGCATCGAGAGCATTCGCCAGGCGCAGGATGGCGGCTAGCTGAACAGCGGCTTTTTGCTCGTTGGGAAGAAGGTCGCGCAGGGATTTGTGTCGGCGGGTGGGGAGAGCTCCGCGGTGGAAGCGGGCTACAATTGCTGCGCGCTGCAGGTCGGCGGCGTTCCACCCTAGCGGGTTGCCGTGGGCGCGAATCATGTCGTAGGAAGTTTTGTGATGTCCCTTATCGCCTTCAGATTTGCCGACGTCGTGTAGCAGAGCGGCAGCTAACAGGCTGGAGCGGGCGGAAACGGCGTCCACGGAAGGCTGCCATCCGGAAGCTAGTAGTCCGTCGTAGAGTTGGAGAGAGAGGCTGGCTACACGCTCGGAGTGGAGGAAGTCGGGGTCGAGACTGCTGGCCCAGAGCTTCATGCGGCGTGTGGCGAGGGCCTGAACTTGTTTGCCCTGAGGCAGGGCGGCGCGCCATACGTGCCAGAGCGAATCGGGACCGACCATTTTCTTGCGGTAGCGGTCGATGCGCTTACTGCG
The DNA here is from genome assembly GCA_963781635.1 of uncultured Acidobacteriaceae bacterium. Lineage (GTDB taxonomy): Bacteria > Acidobacteriota > Terriglobia > Terriglobales > Acidobacteriaceae > Sulfotelmatobacter. Next base: position 476,570 of record CAWAFZ010000008.1, on the reverse strand, counting down.
CTCGGCGATAATTTTGGCGTGCCAAAGGCGGCGCGAATCAGCGTCGGGGAAAACGTTGCAGGAGATGGCCGTGCTCCAGAGCACATCGAGGTCGTGGACTTCGCCGAGCAGGTCTTGCAGCTCTTTCAGGTCGTTACTCCAAAGCTTGTGTTGCTCCGGCAGAAAATTCTCGACGATGTAGCGGAAGCGCTTAATGCCGATGCGCAGGCTGTGCAGCGCGGTTTTAGAGCGATTGCGCAGGGCGCTGGTATGGAGTGCGCGCGCCTCGGTCCAGCGCTCTAAGGCAAGGTGCTTAAAGAGTGGGTTGCCGGAGCGGAAGCGGGCGGCTCGCGCGGGAAGTGTTTTGCTCCACTGTCGCCATTGTTTGCGGTCGAATTCTTCTAAAGCAGCGTGCGCTTCGTGTTTCTGTTCCGCTTCTCGGCCCTTCAGAATTTTCAGCAGCGCATCGGCAGGCGAGGAGTCGGGATCTGACAAGGGATCGGACGCGCTTGCTGCGTACTGAGAGTTCTGCGGCGCCGGAGAAGAGGACATGGAGGGCTCGACACTCGCTGGAATCTGCTCCAGCTTTTCAATCCACTCCATCATGATCTGAATGTCGCGCAGGTCGCCGAGGCGCTGGAAGAGGCGTTTGCCGGCCTTCTTCATGGCTTTCCAGTTGGGATCGGAATCGATGGCCATCAGGCCGTCGGCAAGGGAGCGGCAGCGGCGGATGGAGACTCGAAGGTCGTGAACCGGGTCGGCGCTGAAGTCGGCGGAGACGCGGTCGCACTCATCCAGCACGCGCAACATCCAGTAGCGCAGGCCTGTGGTTTTCTGGGGTCGCTTTTTGGGAGTCAGGGAGTCCACTGGGATTGTTAGGTTCTTATTTTCTTTCGCTATCTCTATTGTGACTGGAGACGGTTACGAATGCCAGTGTTGGTGCCACGCCTCTTAACATCAAAATCTTGACCATAGGGACACAGAAACGCCGGCTAAAACACGGCGGAACAACATTACCTCCGTAATGTGCGGGGACTTACGAATGGAGATAACCTTTTACCTGCAGAGTCTTGGCTTGAGGAGTGCATTATCACGAACGCAAACACATTCCATGCCAACCGGGCAACCTCGGCACGCGCCTTCGTTCACAGCCTGAATATTCTGATCAAGTATGCGCGCATGTATGGTCCGGAGCACAAGCGCACCGAAGCGCAGTTTGAACTCGCCTGGAAAGAACTGCAGGAAGGGCTGCCTTCGGCCGGCGAGGGCGGATTTCTGCTGGGCGTTTCCGACGGGAAGTTATTGCTCGATGGAGTTCCGCTGGAGACGGGACAGACCGAGCGTAGCTTTGGGCAACTGCTGACCACGGCCGGGCTCGCGAGCCTGCACTTTTCGAAAGACGTTACCATCGATGACTTCACCCGGCTGGTGCGGGCGTTCACGTTGGCCGGATCGAAGGCGCAAGATGTGGCCAAGCAGATCAAAGAAGCGTTGGGTGACAGCAAGCGGAGCACGATCAAGATCAACGAAGTGAAGTTTGTGGCCGCCGATCCGCTGACCGGCGATGTCAGCGTGGCGGCGCAGATTGCGGCGCAAACTTTAGGACCGGAATTCAAGCAGTGGTTGAACGATCCGCAGAAATTGCTGCAACTTATCGCGGCGGCGGAAGGCGCGAGCACAAAGGGCGGCCAGAGCGGCGAGACGACGGTTCCTGCCGGAAGCGTTCCGACCATGCAGGGCCATTGGGTAGCGGGGCCGGCGCCGAGTGCGGGAAGCGGCACAGGAGCGGCGACAGCGCCTGCCGCTGCTCCTAACTGGGAGAGCGGGGTGATGCCGCTGCAGGAAGCGGAAGTAATACAGGCGATCCGGCTGCTGACGCGCTTCGGACAAGTGCAGGGAGATCCGAATGTGCGTCCCGAAGATTTGCAGAAAGAGCTGGGAGAGACCGACCCGAATACGCGCCTCAATCTGCAACAGTTGCTGGGAAGTTTGGCCGCTAAGGCAACTAGCGGGCCGGAAGAAAGCACTCCGCTGCTGATGAAAGCCGCCGAGCATATGGCGATTCGCTTCGCTTTAGACCGTTATTCCAAGGGCGAAGTTAAAGTGAACGCGGTGCACCAGATGATGGAGCACATGAGCCGGCAGATGGATTCGCTACGCCAGATTCTGAAGCTGCAAGAAGAGAAGATGAGTTCGGCGGGCATTCTGGTGGAGTCGCATGCCGACATTCTGGACCGAATGTTCTGGGCAGAAGTGCCGGAGTCAGGCAAGAAGACAGTGCTGCTGTCGAATGAGGCGCCGTGCGTGCCTCCACGCAACCTGCGTCAGTTTGTGGAAGTGCTGCTGGACCGGGACGACAAGCAAACGTCTGCCGAGATTCTGAACAATTACGCGAGTTGCCTGGCTACCAAAGAGATTGAGTCGCGGCGGAAGACCTCGATTGGTCTGAGTCAACTGGCGGATCTCTACTCCCGAGTTGGCGGAGAGGCGATGGGCGGCGCGATCCGGAACGTGGCGGAGCAACTATGCACCGAGAAAGAACCGGAGTTGCAGAGCCTTCTGAGTGCGGCGTTTGTGCGGCTGAGCCAGGAGGCCAGCGAGGCGAAGAATTACCAGGCAGTAAACGCAATCTGCGCTGGAATTGAGATGATGCAGGCGCAGCGTCCGGTGCTGGTGAATGATTTGCGGCCACGCGTGGGTGTGGAGAACCGGATTCCAGAATTTATTGAAGAGGCCTTGGAGAACCCCGCCGTACCCGGCGATTTGCTGGTGGTGCTGCGGCGCACCAGCGTTGCGGGAGCTGAGCATCTGGCCGACCGCTTCTTCCGGTGCATGCGGCGCGATGAGTGCGATCGCATGGTGGAACTGGTGATGGAGTTGGGATCTCCGCTGTTAACGCAACTGCGGGAGATTCTGCGTACCGGGCAACCGCGGCAGGCAGCGGGAGTTGTCGGGCTGTTGAGCCGCCTGGATGTGGGCACGTTGCTGGAGCTGTTACCGTCCCGGCTGCCCGAATGGAACCGCTTTTATCACGACATTGTGGTGCGGCAGATCGCCTACGGAGCCGCGGCGGATCGCGGACGCACGCTGCTGGAGCTGGCCGAAGTGCTGGACTCGGTGGTACTGCCGGAGGCCATCGATGAAATTGGCATGAGCGGCGATCTTACCGCGGCGCCTCCGCTGCAAGTGATGGCAAAGCCAGGCGAATCGGATGCGCGTTTGCCCTTTGTGCAACTCAAAGCCATCGAATCGCTCGGGCGGCTGAGGGACACTGAGGCGTTGCCGCTGCTGCGCGAGATCGTCGAAGCGAAAAAGACCTTTGGATGGGTTCACCATCGCGAGCTGCGAATCGCGGCGGCTCAATCTTTGTCGAAGACTGATCCGCGCTACAGCGCGCAGATTCTCTCCGACAGCGGGATTGAGCCGGCGGAGCTGGCGATCGCGCCGCTGGATATGGCTCCAGCGTGCCCATGGGTCAGGCAGCGGCGCTACGAGCGCATGGTTCTGGCGCGGGCGCTGAATGCTACGATTGGGAGTTCGTGGGGCAAGTCGAGAATTCAGGTGCGCGAGTTGAGCCTGGGCGGAGGCATGGGCACGAAGGAAGACAGTCTGCGTATCGGCAGCGAGGCCGATCTGGAGATTTCCCTGGGCATGCGGACAAAGATTAAGGCGCATGTGCTGCTGCGGCGGGCGCGGGTAAATGAGGTGGGATTCGAGATTGTCAACACTGATTTGGAGAGCCGCTACCGGTTGAGGCGGCTGCTGGTGGAGGCGATGAACCGGGCTCCTCAGACGAAAGACGGACAGGAGTGGGCCGGGGAACGGAAGATTTAGCTGCCTGGCGAGAGCTGAGCTTTCGCTCCGCCGACAACCCTTCGACTTTGCTCAGGGCAGGCTCCTTCGACTTTGCTCAGGCAGGCTCCTTCGACTTTGCTCAGGGCAGGCTCCTTCGACTTTGCTCAGGGCAGGCTCCTTCGACTTTGCTCAGGGCAGGCTTAGGCGGCTGCCCCTAGACCAAAACTAAAGAAGCCTCCGCTTGTGAGCAGAGGCTTGCTTCTAGACGGTTTGCTGAGGCGATCACTTCACCTTTACGAAGATGATTACCAGAGTGTAGAGCGCCAGGGACTCGATCAGGGCCAGGCCCAGAATCAGCGCCAGCTGAATGCCGGGACGGGCCGCCGGATTGCGGGCCAGACTTTCAGCGGCGGAGGCGGTCGCCTTGCCCTGCGCCAGGGCGCAGATGCCCGACGCAAAGGCCATAGAGAATCCGGCGGCGATGGCCACCCAATTCACCCCGCTCTCGGCTCCGCCGCCCTGTGCGAAGGCGGGCACGGCGAACGAAAGTGCGGACAATACCATAAACAACTTGCTTAGCTTACTCATTGTGTTTCTCCTTGTATGAAATACCGCCAGTGGGTGGTTGACGTCATCCCGTACAGACGCCCTCACGCTTGCGGCTTAAAACCAGTGGCCAGTTGTCAGTGGCCAGTAGAAATCTTAAATTCCAGGGCCATTGCAGCTAATCCGTTCCGGCGGCTCTTGCTGGTCACTGGCAACTGACCACTACATTTCAGTGCTCTTCCGCGACCGCACCGGACAGATACACGGTGGTCAGCAAGACGAAAATATAAGTCTGCAAAAGCGACACACCGATGTGAAGACCAAGAAACACTATTGGCACACCCAGGGGCAAAAGGGAGATAAACACCAGGGTGACCATGTCCCCCGCATACATGTTGGCGAAGAGGCGGATGGTAAGGGAAAGAACGCGCGCCGAATGACTGATGAGTTCAATTGGCAGCATTAACAAAGCCAGGGGAAGACGAATGAAAATCGACATCGACGGATCCGACGGTCCCAGGAAATGTTTGAGGTAGCCGATTCCAGCATGCTTGAAACCCTGAGTCTGATAGTAGATGAAGGCGCAGAGCGCGCAGCCCAAGGGAACGGCCGGAACGGCGGTCGGCGACTCGAAGCCGGGAATCACGCCGATAAGGTTGCAGAACAAAATGAACAAACCGAGCGCGGCCAGGAACGGCGTGTAGCCTTCGCTGTGATGGCCGATGATCTCTTCGCTCTGGCTGTGGACGAATCCCTCAACGCCCTCGAAGACGTGCTGCAGCGGACAGGGGCGGTCCACGGAAAGGCGCGCACGAAGCAGGAAGAAAATCACCAGCAGAAAAGAGAAGACCAGCAACTCCATGGCTAGCGAGTTGGGAATAGGAGCCGAAGGATGCTTAGGCTCGATGTGCAACGAACGCAACAGTGACGTGACGGGACTGGCCAACAAACGGTTCAGGATTTGAGTGAACCAAAGTTGTTCCGGCATAGAAAAATCAGCTGCTGGCTATTGCCTCTCCGGCTAATCTGCCTTCTTGCTACACGCCACGAAATAGTGCTGCGTAGACCTCGTAAGCCGCTTCGCAGGCGATGGCGGCTACGGGCAAAAATAAGCCCGCAAGAAGCCCATTCAGGCTCGCGGGTGAAACAGTCAATATAACATAGGCGCCGAGCGCCATCAAAACATAACGCACAAGAAAACGGAAGACGATTCCCTGCCCGGTTTGGGATGTGGCCGCTCCGGTCGCGCGATCGACAAAACCGGCGATCACGCGCTTCAGCCAGTGGAAATTGACGTAGGCAATGAAGCATCCGAAGGCGCAACCTACCGCTGGACGGAGGCCGAATTTCCACCAGGCGGCCGCAACCAAGGACGGGGCCAGAACGGCCATGAGGAGGCGAATGCGATGCAGAGCGCCGGAGTAGAACTGCTCCGCAGCCGCATTATGCGCGGGGTTGGGTTCGGTTGGTGTCTGGTGAGCCATCGCAAGCTATGGGCAAGCGAACGTCATGCAGCGACCATGGTACGCGATGCAAGGTTCGGCGGGGATGGCAATTTTAGTGCGGGCAGGTGCCTCACTGGGCGTCACGCATAACAGCGCGGATCAACTCGATGAAGCCGGCGGCAATGCCTAAGAGAATGCCGGCCAGGTACAGCCAGCTGGTATGCAGCCAGCGATCGAGAGCCGAACCGATCAGCCATCCTACGACGAGAGCGGCCGGGAATACGACCGCCAATTGGCTGTAGCGAGCCGCCTGCACCCAGAAGCTTTCTTTGCGACCGGATTCGGGATCAGGATCGGTGGGGGGCATTTCGCGTCTGGGTAGTCAACCGGATTCTACGCTTAATCTGCAATCGTCTGTAGTGGGTTCCGCCAGGCTTGGGATCCCCCCATTTGAGTTTTTCTAACGCACAGAAAAATCTCTGGTCCTCGGCCAGTTCTAGCGGATCAGCTTCGCCATCGACGGATTCTGCGCTATGCCCAGCGACCAATTCACGATGTGGATGAAGCGGTCGGGCATGATGCCGATGAAGAGGGTTGCGAAAGCGGTTACACCCAGGGCGGCGCGCATGGTCCAACTTACTGGGAGACGGCCTTCTTCCTCCGGCTGACCCATGAACATGGCGTTGGCCATCTTCAGGTAATAGTAAAGACCGAAGACGGAATACAGAACGCCTAGCGAGGCCAGGGCGTAGTGTCCGGTTTCGATCAGGCTCAGGAAGATGAAGTACTTGCCGTAGAAGCCCGCGAGGGGCGGGATTCCGGCTAGCGATAGGAGGAAGATCAGCATGAGTACGGCTTCGACGGGGGCGCGCGCGTACAGGCCGTTGAGATCGTCGAGTTCGTCGCCAATTACGTTGCGATGGCGCAGCGAAGTGATCACGCCGAAAGCGCCGAGGTTCATGAAGGTATAGACCAGCAGATAAATCAGAATGCCTTTGATACCGTCAGGGCTGAGTTCGTAGGCCGTTCCGGCGATCAGGCCTAGCAACATGTAGCCTACGTGCGCGATGGATGAATAGGCTAGCAGGCGCTTGGTGTTGGTTTGGGTGAGCGCGGCGAAGTTCGCGCCTGTCATCGTTGCGATGGAAACGAAGACCAGCACGGGGACCCAAGTGGCGCGCATGGGGAGCAGTCCCCAGAGCATGATGCGCAGGAGCATGGCCCAGCCCGCGGCTTTGACGGCGACGGACATGAATCCGGTGATGCACGTCGGCGCGCCTTCGTAGGCGTCGGGGGCCCACTGGTGAAAAGGGATGGCGGCGATCTTGAATAGAAGGCCGGTCATTGTCGTGAGCAAGGCAATGACCGCAACCGGATTGTGCGGTTCTCTCGCTACAATCCGCGCTAGTTGGCGGTTGATCTCTCCCAGGTTCGTGCTGCCAGTGAGTCCATATAAGAGCGAGAGGCCGTAGGCAAAGATTCCAGAGGAGAATGCTCCCAGCAGCAAATACTTCAGCGCGGCTTCGTTGGAGCGGCGGTCGCGGCGCAGGAAGCCTACGAGCACGTAGGTGGAGATCGCCATCAGCTCGAGGCCGATGAAGATAAGAATGATGTCGAAGCCGGAGGCCATGCACATCATGCCGACAACCGAGAGCAACATCAGGGCGTAGTACTCGCCGTGATTTTCGTGCTCGGTCTTCATGTAACGCACGGACATGAGAATCGAAATAGCAGTGGCCGCGAGGAAAAGATAGAAGAAGTAAATGGCAAAGCGATCCATGGAGACTGCGCCCATCAGGCCCGGCCAGCCGCCTCCGGGACGAAGGTGGCTTGCCTGAAGAAAAAGCTGAATCTTGATTACGCCGGCTGTAGCAAAGAGTACGCCGATCAGCGCCGTAACTGCGTTCACCCATTTGCTCTCCGGAGGAATCATCAAATCGATGAGCAGAATGCCGAGCGCGAAAAGGGTGAGCAGAGTCATGGGCAGGGCCAGAAGGTAATCGGTCCAGGTGAATTGGGAAAGAATGCCCACTAGTTCTTCCCTTTCGTTGTCGGAGCCGGATTGGTTACGGAAGCCGTAGCAATTGGAGCGATTGTGATTTCAGGCTTCGCGGAGGCGTTCTGCGCGCCTCCGGCTTGCGGACCGCGCACATTCAGCACCAGCTGATTCACGGGCTGCTCGAGAATCTGGAAGAACGGCTTGGGATAGAGGCCGATCCAGAAAGCCATAATCAGGAGCGGCACGAAGGTTAGAACTTCGCGCGGTGTCAGGTCGTGCAGCTTTTCGTTCTTCGGATTCGTGACTGTACCGAAGAAGACGCGCTGATATAGCCAGAGCAGATATGCTGCAGCTAATACCACGCCGGGGACGGCCCATGCGCCCCAGCGCCAGTTCTCCATGAACGTGCCTTGCAGGATGGTGAATTCGCCAACGAAACCGTTGAGCAGCGGCAGTCCCATCGAAGAGAGGAACATGATCATGGTGATGGTGGCATAGACCGGCATTACGTTCGAGATGCCGCCGTATTCAGCAATCTCGCGGGTGTGGCGGCGTTCGTAGAGGATGCCAACGATCAAGAACAGTCCGCCGGTTGAGATACCGTGATTGATTTGCTGCAGGACCGACCCGCTAATGCCCGCGGAGTTCAGCGCGAAGATTCCTAGTGTGCAGAAGCCTAGATGGCTGACTGACGAGTAGGCCACTAGCTTTTTCATGTCCGTTTGCATGAGTGAGACTAGCGCGCCGTAGATGATGGCGATGAGGGAGAGGGCGATCATCCAGCCGCGGACTTTGGTGTGCGTTAGCACGTCGGGGAAGAATGGCAGCGAGAAGCGGATGAAGCCGTAAGTTCCCATCTTCAGCAGAACGCCTGCCAGGATGACCGACCCCGCGGTAGGCGCTTCCACGTGGGCGTCGGGCAGCCAAGTGTGAAAGGGGAACATCGGGACTTTGATGGCAAAGGCGAAGAAGAAAGCGAAGAAGAGCAGCGTAGCGATTGTGGGTCCGTAAGCTGGGTCGGAATAAATCTTCGGCGCGGTTTCGTAGAGAGCGGTGAGGCTGAACGTATAGATGCCGGTCAGGTGCTGGTGATGGAAATACAAGAACAGAATGCCCAGCAGCATCAACACCGAACCGGCCAGCGTGTAGAGGAAAAATTTGATGGCTGCGTAGAGTTTGCGCGGGCCTCCCCAGATGCCGATCAGCAGATACATCGGGACCAGCATGGCTTCCCAGAAGACGAAGAAGAGGAAGAAATCTAGCGCCATGAATACGCCAAGCATGCCGGTCTGCAGAATCAGGAACCAGACGTAATATTCTTTGACGCGATTTTCAATCGCGGTCCACGAGGAGAGGATCGAGATCCAGCCCAGCAGCGTAGTGAGCATGATGAGCAGGAAAGAAATGCCGTCGATGCCGATCACGTAGCCGGCGCCGATGGAGGGAATCCAGTTGTTGGGCTGGCCTTCGATGAACTTGAAGCCCGGTTCGAGACGCTGGGCCCAGAACATGGGCACAAGCGGCAGCGAGATCAGGAAGCCGCCGAGCGCGAAAAAGTTCGCAATCCAGCGGATGGCGTCTTTATTCTCCTTGGGAACGAAAAGGAGAATGAATGCGCCGACGAGCGGCGTGAACAGGATGATCGAGAGTATGTGGTTTTGCATGAAGATCAGCTTCCAGCTACAGCTTCTAGCTTCTAGCTTCTAGCTAAACCGCTCTAGCTAGGAGCTAGCAGCTAGAAGCTGCATTTTTCAGTGGTACACGTAATAGAACACGAATCCTGCCAAGCCTGCGGTCATCACCAGCGCGTACCACTGGACTAGACCCCACTCGAAAAGGCGTGCGGGATACGACAACATGCGCGCCACGATTGCCGGGCCGTTTACGCCGACGCCGTCGATGATCCACTTGTCCCACCAACTGGAAATTGTGGCGGTGAGGCGGGTGATCCAACCGGCGGCGTTGACTGCGCCATCGACTATGTTGGTGTCGAACCAGGCGGAGGCTGCGCCTAATCCGAGCACGCCTAGACGGACGTTGCCTAGCTTTCTACGTCCGGTGAAGGCGTAATCGTAGGCTTCGTCTACGTAATACTTGTTCAGCAGAGTGTTGTAAATCGGCGGAACTGCAGCGATCGGCTCTTTATAACCCTTGTCGGCATTGCGATAACTCCGCCGGGCCATGCCCCAGCCTATGCCGGCCGCAGCTAATGACAGCCCCATAAGGAGCCACTCCGATTTCGTGTTCTTCTCTTCTTCTTCTATTCCTTGCACTAGCTGGCTGGTTCTTCCCTCTTCTTGCAGAACGCGAGCTTCGGGCTGAAAGACTGGCTCGACAAATGCAGTGAAGCGATCGGAACCTCCGAGACTGTGCGGCCAGCCCAGCCATCCGGCGACGATGGCACAGAGCGCGAGCACGACCAGCGGCGCGGTCATGGAGACGGGCGATTCATGAATATGGTGCTCAACCTCGTGACTCATGCGCGGGCGGCCGTTGAAGGTGAGGTACATCAGGCGGAACATGTAGAAAGCCGTCATCAGCGCCGTTGCGTAGCCTACGCCCCAGAGAATGCGGTAGGCGCCGCCTTCGCGCGACCAGGCCTCCCAGAGAATCGCGTCTTTGGAGAAGAATCCGGCGAAGGGGAAGATGCCGGCGATCGCCAGCGTGGCGATGAACATGGTGCGATGCGTGGTGGGAATGCGATGGCCGAGGTCTCCCATATTGCGCATGTCCTGCTCGCCGCTCATGGCGTGAATCACCGAGCCTGCGCCGAGGAAGAGCAGCGCTTTAAAGAATGAGTGGGTGAAGACGTGGAAGACGCCGGCTGCGAAGGCTCCGAGGCCTAGCGCTAGAAACATGTAGCCGAGTTGCGAGATGGTGGAGTAGGCTAGGACGCGCTTGATGTCGTTTTGTACTAGGCCGATCGAGGCGGCGAAGATCGCGGTGAGCGCGCCGACGACGGCAACGGTCTTCATCGACGAGGGCGCTAAAACGAACAGCGCATTCGAGCGGGCGATCATGTAGACGCCAGCGGTAACCATGGTCGCGGCATGGATTAGCGCGGACACCGGCGTGGGGCCTTCCATAGCATCGGGAAGCCAGACGTAGAGCGGAAGTTGAGCAGACTTGCCGCAGGCTCCGACGAAGAGTAGCAGCGTGGCGGCGGTGATGATTGGATCGCCGATGGCGAAGCGTCCGCTGTGCGCGATTTGGGTTACGTCGGTGAAGCGCAGGGAGCCGAAGTACCAGGCTATGAAAAACATTCCGAGCAGAAATCCGGCGTCGCCGATGCGATTGACTATGAATGCTTTTGCGGCTGCGTCGCTGGCCGACTTGCGATGGAAATAAAATCCAATCAGGAGATACGAGCACAGGCCCACGCCTTCCCAGCCTACAAATAGCAGCACGTAGTTATTGGCTAAGATCAGCGTAAGCATGGAGAACATGAAGAGGTTGAGGTATCCGAAGAAGCGGTAGTAACCGCCTTCGTGCGCCATGTATCCGGTGGAGTAAATGTGGATCAGCAAACCCACGCCGGTGACGAAGAGCAGCCAGATGCTAGACAGCGGGTCGAGCAGGAATCCGGCGTCGGCCTGGAATGGGGCGGGTGAGCCGTCGTGAGTTGCGTAATTCATGTGGCCGGTGTCGGTACCGAGCCAGGTGTAGAGAATGGTCTGATAGGGCTGATGGTAATTCTCGGGCGTTGACGACCACGCGGTGTATTGCCGGACCGCTCCGCAGGCCATTACGAACGCGAGCACAATGGTGCCGACGCAGACCGCGCTGACAGAGGCCTTCTGCAGCTTGCGGCCGAAGAAGAACATGATCGCCGCACCGCAGGCGGGGAGCAACGGGATCAGCCAGATGTGGGTCAGGAAGAACATGTCGTTGGTCGTTCGTCGTTGGTCGTTGGCTGGAAGCTCGTCATCGTTCGTGACAGAGACTTACGCATTTTCTCGCAGCCGGCAGAGTACATGGATCCTTCGCTTCGCTCCAGGATGACAAGCTTTACTCGGTGCAAATAGTTGGTGCTAAAACTCGTCACTAGGTACTCGGTACTGGGTACTGCTTCTCACCACTTCAACAAATTCACTTCGTCTATGTTGACCGTCTCTTTGTTACGGAAGAAGGCGATCAAAATTCCAAGGCCTACCGCGGCTTCAGCGGCGGCGTCAGTGATTACAAAGATGGCGAATACCTGGCCGTGCAGTCCTCCCCAGAGTCTCGAGAAGGCTACGAGGTTGAGGTTTACCGCGTTCAGAATCAGTTCGATCGACATTAGGACTATGACCACGTTGCGGCGGGTTAGTACGCCGATCACGCCTAGCAGGAACAGAGCCGCGCCCAGGACCAAGTAGTGCAGCGTCGTGATGTGCAGCATGGATTCCATGATTAGCAGTCAGTTCCGAGTTGCGAGCCGCGAGACGTCACATTACATTACTCGGGACTCGCAACTCGCGACTAAATCCTCTTCTTTGCCATCACTACTGCTCCGATGATCGCTACCAGCAATAACAGCGAAGCGATCTCGAAGGCGAACATGTATTGTCCGTATAACATGCTGGCTATTTTTTGGGTGTTGTCACCTTCCGCTACGGAGAGGACGCGATCAGGGAAGATGTCTCTTCCCTTCGAGTACACCGCCATAAATAATCCGCCCAGTGCCGTAGCAGCGATTATGCCGACGACCCACTGGCTGTTGAACTGGCGCTCTCGCATAGAGCGGTCGATGCTGACCAGCATGATGACGAACAAGAACAGCACCATGATGCCGCCGGCGTAGAGAATGATTTGTACGCCGGCTACGAATGGGGCATAAAGCATCAAGTAAATCGACGCTTGCGCCAGCAGCGTGATGATCAGCGCGACCGCGGAGTGCACGGGATTGCGGCGCGTGATCACCAGGACGCCGCCGATCAGCATGATCCCGGAGAGCAAGTAGAAGAAAAATGGTGTGGCTACGGGTGCCATATCATTGGTTGCAACAACGCTACACCAGCCGTCAGAATCAGAACGCCCAAGCCCATGGGCAGAAGGACCTTCCATCCCATCTGCATGAGCTGGTCAAAGCGGTATCGCGGGAACGTGCCACGATACCAGATATAGAGGTACATGAATCCGGCAACTTTTGCCGCGAACCAGAAAATATCCTGCACGCGCACTCTGACTCCGGGAATAAACAGGACCAGGCCGATCAGGGCTAGAACGATTCCGAAGCCAGCGAGACCCATGGTTTGAATGCGAAACAGCGGATGCTTCGGCATGCGCGCCGTATTGTAGAAGCACATGGCGGCGAGAAAAAGAAAACATATGCCCGGAAAGAAAGAGAAAGCTTGGTCCCAGGTGGTGCCGCTCAGGAGATTCGGGAACGGCCGCAGCCATCCGCCCAGCCAGAGCGTCACTGCGATGGAAGAGACCGCGATCATGGCCGAGTATTCGGCCAGAAAAAATAAGGACCAGCGAAAGCCGCTGTATTCGGTGTGGAATCCGGCGGTGAGTTCGGATTCGGCTTCGGCTAAATCGAAGGGTGCGCGGTTGGTCTCGGCGACCATGGCGACAGCAAAGATAAAGAAGGCGATGAGGCCCAGTGGAAAAAATTTGAAAACGAACCAGACGCCTTGAGCTTGCTGCGCCTGCACGATGCCGATCATGCTTAGGGTTCCGGTCCCGGTCGCATTTAGGCTGGTCATCAGAATGGCTGAGACTACTGCAAGCCCCATTGCAACTTCGTATGAAACCATCTGGGCGCTGGATCGTAGCGCACCAATCAACGGATAGTGCGAGTTCGAAGCCCAGCCCGCGAGCACGATTCCCAGCACACTTAGTGACGAGACGCCGAGCATGAAGAGGATTCCGATGTTCATGTCGGTGATGGCGTGTGTGGGACCGAAAGGCACGACTACAAAAACGGTGAAGGCCGCGAGGACGACTACGAAGGGCGCGATCCAGAAAATGAGCGCGTCAGCCTCGGAGGGCATGATGTCTTCCTTGAGCAGGAGCTTGAGGGCGTCGGCGATCGGTTGCATCAAGCCGTGAGGACCTACGCGCATGGGACCAAGGCGCACCTGCATGTGGGCGAGGATTTTGCGCTCGAGCCAGTTCATCGCGATTACGGCGACGGAGAGTCCGGCGAAAACCAGAAGGATGTAAACCAGCGCCCAGAACATGTTTCCGGCGGCGCCGGGGGTTTTGTCGCTCGAGAGATAGGACTGGATGTATTGAACGATCGCGCCCATCAGCGGTCTACCTCGCCGAGAACGATGTCGAGGGTGCCGATCACGGCAATCACGTCAGCTACTAACTGACCGCGGCACATTAAATCGAGCGCCTGCAGATTCACGAATGAGGGCGGTCGCACGCGCACGCGATAGGGCTGCGTGGAGCCGTCGCTTACGATGAAATATCCGAGCTCACCCTTGGGAGCTTCGATCGAATGGTAGACTTCGCCCAACGGAGGCTTCATGACCTTGGGAACTTTTGCCATGATGGGGCCTTCGGGAATGCCTTCGACCGCCTGCTCGATGATGCGCACCGATTGGCGCATCTCGGCCATGCGCACCAGGTATCGATCGTAGGTGTCGCCGTTCTCGCCGATCGGGATTTCGAAGTCGAAATTTTTGTAGTTGGCGTAGGGCTGGGCCTTGCGGAGGTCCCATTTCACCCCGCTGGCGCGCAGCACCGGCCCAGTAACACCTAGCGCGATGCAATCTTCGGCGGAGATTCGGCCGACATTTTTTGTGCGTTCGACCCAGATGCGGTTGGTGGTGAGCAGTTCCTCGTATTCGTCGATCTTGGGGCGGAAGAAAGTGAGAAAGTTTCTTACCTCGCGCTCGAAGCCGTTGTAGGTTTCGTACTGCAGGCCGCCGATGCGGAACGAATGCGTGGTGAGGCGCGCGCCGCAATATTTTTCAAAAATCTTAAGAATCTCTTCGCGGTCGCGGAAGGTGTAGAAGAGCGGGGTAATGGCACCGATATCGAGCGCGTGTGTGCCAAGCCAGAGCTGGTGGCTGGCCAAGCGATTCAACTCGGTGAGGATTACGCGGACGTATTGTGCGCGGGGTGGGGCTTCGACGTTGAGGAGTTTTTCTACCGTCTCGCAATAGCCGAGTCCGTTCGAGACCGCGGCCACGTAATCCATGCGGTCGACGTACGGGTTGAACATTGTGTAGGTACGATGCTCCCCGATTTTTTCGACGCCGCGGTGGAGGTAGCCGATCACGCATTCGAGGCCGAGAACTTTTTCGCCATCGAGGCGCAGGATTACGCGCAACACGCCGTGCGTGGCCGGATGCTGCGGTCCCATATTGATGACGAGTTCGTTCGCGTCGAGAAACGTCTTCTCGGGAGTTTCGAGATCGAGGTTCGAGAGTGTGATGGGGTCGGTCACGCGCTTGGTCGTTGGTCGTCTGTCGTTAGTCGTTGGTCACAATCGTTCGTCGTTGGCCCTCGGCTGTTCGTTTCCTATTGGCCGCTTTCGATTCCCAGGTTGATCTGCACCCATTCGTTATCTTGCTGGAGAATACTGTAATCCTTGCGCAGAGGATGTCCCTTCCAGCCGTCGGGCAATAGAATTCGTTTCAAATCGGGATGGCCGTCGAATTTGATTCCAAACATGTCAAAGACTTCGCGCTCCAGCCAGTTGGCGGTCGCCCAGATGGGAACCGAACTCGGAAGACTTTCGCCATCCAGAATTTGCGTCGTCACACGAATGCGTTCGTTGCGCGGGAATGAATAAAGCACCCAGACTACGTCGAACTGTTTTTCGCGCTTGGGATAATGCACGGCAGTGATGTCGACGCAGTAATCGAACTGCTCTTCGTTGCGCAGGATCTGGAGAACGTCGGGAATCAGCGAGCGGTCTACGACCATATAGTTCTGGCCGAGATAAGTGAGCGGATCGAGGCCGGAACCATAGGCGCTCTTCAGCTTCGCAATCATGGGCGACTCCCACGGAACGGGCGTGGGAACGGGGGCTTTCGCGGGCGCAGCGGGCTTCGTGGCTGGTGCTGCCGGCGCGGCTGTCACTGGCGGAGTAGTTGCAACGGGCTTGTCCGGCTTGGCGGTTTCTGCTAAAGGCTTCGTGGTTGTGGTCTGGGCATCGGATTGAACCGAACCCGGAGTGCTGGCTTTTACTCCTCCGGGAACTGGGGATTGATCGGGCGGCTTGGGCTCGCCTTCCGGCGGGGACGAGGGCGATTTGGTTTCATCCGGCATAACCAGAAAAGAAGAACGCTCCAGCGCGGAGTGCCACGGAGAGAACGTTAACTTTTATCAGCTTGAGGATGTGGTGTCAACGAGCTTGCGCACAAACGCCAGCGTCGCTCAAGGCCGGTGCCGAGCCTTTGCGAGTTATCCGCGAGATTGCGACTGATAAGACTCGATTAAGTCGCGAATACGCTGCGCGTCTTTCTTGCGGTGGCCGTGGCTCGTGATGGGATCGGTGCCGCCGGTAGATTCGATGAGAATCTCCGACCACAACACGCCAGTGGAGATGTGCACGGAGGCGACCTTCGAAATCGGAATGGTTTCTTCGTTCCTGCCGAACCAGCGCGATTTGACCCGGCTGACTCGCAGCGGGCTCACGACCAGGCGAGTGGGAAAGAGAAAGTTGCCTTGGGTCCAGCGGCTGGCGATGAAGGTTTCAACCCGGGCTTCAGCGCCGGGAGTGGTCGGGGTTACACCCATTCCAGCGCGCCTTTTTGCCACACCCAGATGTAGCCGACGATCAGGATTACGAGGAAGATCAGCATCTCAAGCAATCCGAAAAGGCCGAGCGCTTTAAATTTCACGGCCCAGGGAAAGAGAAATATGGTTTCTACATCGAAGACTACGAACAGGATGGCAACAATGTAATAGCGGACG
The DNA here is from genome assembly GCA_963781635.1 of uncultured Acidobacteriaceae bacterium. Taxonomy (GTDB): domain Bacteria; phylum Acidobacteriota; class Terriglobia; order Terriglobales; family Acidobacteriaceae; genus Sulfotelmatobacter. The sequence continues at coordinate 459,944 of CAWAFZ010000008.1, read as the reverse complement.
GTATATCGGCCGCGGGCGTCATCGATAGGGTCGATGCCGCACTCGTACGGCATGAGCTTGGTCTTTCCGGGATTATCCGGACGAACCAATTTGGCCAGGAGCAGCGTAAGCGGAAGAAAGATTGCTACCACTGCAATAAAGATGAAAATGGGGACGTAATTCTGCGGCATCAGTGCGCCTCGCTCGGCTTGCTGGCTCCCTAACTGCCGAGCACGCCATCTTACCGCTGATGAGTAGCTACTTCAAGCACAGATGCTTCCGCGTTCAGAGATTTGTCGGGCAGCAAGAAAACCTTTCGAGCCAGTTCCGATTTCAAAGTCGCGTCACGATAGTAGCGGGTGAGGATGCCGTCTTTCCAGATGAAGATGTCGGGATTATCGCGAGCAAATTCTTTCCAGGTCGCACTTTCGCAGAGAGCCATGCGTTCGTGGATCAGGAAGAAGTAGGCGCAGGTGATGGTTTCGTGGTAGAGCTGCGGTTTGCCATGGGCAGTGGCGAATTTTTTCAGAGCGCTCGAAAATCTCTGCAGCGCATCGAGAGCCGGATAGTTGGAGAGATAGGCAAACGCCAGGCGGACATGGTCGGCGTGATGGAATGAGTTTTCGGGAATTGCGTTGGTTTCGAAGCGGCGGATTAATTCTTCGTTGCTCATCTGATTTTTTCGGTGCTACTGACGGGCTCCGGTCCTCGCGGGGCAGCCGAGGCGGTTGTCTCCGTGCGTCGCGCGGATTATCCTTTCGTACTCGCCGCTACGGCCCAGGCTGCGGCGGTGTAGATGACCAGATTGCCAACGTTGTACGCGCCGTGCAGCAGGTGGATGACAATCGCGAGGGCGAAGATGCCGGCCAGAAACCAGGCGCCACGGACCGCCGTTTGCGGGATGAGAAGAAGGACGGCGCCGATGATCTCGCCCCAGCCTAGAACTTGCCGCACGATATCTGGCATGTGAGTTCTGGCGAAATCGTGGCGGGCTGCGGGCATCAGGAACAGGATTGCCTCGACCAGAATCACAAGACCCAGGGTCCATTGCAATCCGGTGAGGGCGGTTTTTATTTGTTGTCCCGACATGGTGAGCCTCTTTATTTGTCTTTGTGAGATTTGTCTTTGTCAGAAGTTCGCTTGCGGGGGGGCCGAGCTTTGATTTCCTTCAAGCGATGACTGGCGCTGGAGTCGAGATCGAAATCGTAGAAGCGCTTCAACTCCTGAATTCGTTCGAGGGAGGCGGCGCTGAACGGGGTTTTCCCGTCGAAGGCATGGAGAACGATGCCTTCGAGGAGATCGCCAAGGGTCATGTCGTGGTACTCGGCGAAGGCTTTGAGGACTTTGAGAAGGCGCTTCTCCATGCGCACGCCGGTTTGGACGCGTTCGACCAGGAGTTTGGGATCGTCGATCATGGTACCAGTGTACCATAGTACAGTAGTACCTGTATTATAAATACGTTGTACTACCGACACCCAGATTTGGATGGCTCATTGGCAAAAACTCCTTGCGAGGCCTGGAGTCGAACTGCTTGCCAGGGACCCTTTGACGGCGCATCAGCGTCGCATTCGCGTCGCTGACGCTTCGCTCAGGATTACGAGATTGGTACGGCGCGTTGGTTATAATCGCAGTTCCCTCTTTGGTTTAGGAAAGGTTCACTCTTGGCATTCGACGACAACGTTTATGAACTGCGGCGCCAGAAGCTGAAGCAGATCGAGGCGCTGGGACAAATCGCTTACCGCAGCAAGTTTGAACTCACTCATACCATTCCGCAGATTCTGGCGGAGTACTCGGAAAAGACTGCCGAGCAACTGGAGAATCCACGGATCGAAGTACGTGTGGCGGGCAGAATTCTCGCGATTCGGCTCATGGGGAAGGCCGGATTTTGCCATCTGCAGCAGGAGGGGAAGCGGCTGCAGATTTACGTTAAGAAGGACGCGGTCGGAGATCAGGGCTTTGAGTTGTACAAGTTGCTCGACCTCGGCGACCACATCGGGGTGCGCGGATACTTGTTTCGCACGCGCACCGGCGAACTGACGATCCACGTGGAAGAAATTACTTTTCTTAGCAAGGATCTTCTGCCTCTGCCTGTGGGTAAAGCAATCGAGGCGGATGCCTCCGACCCCGGTGCGGCCCGGAAGTGGAACGAGTTGACCGACGTCGAAATGCGCTACCGGCAGCGTTATGTGGATCTGGTGGTGAATCCCGAGGTGCGTGAAGTTTTTCTGAAGCGCAGCAAGCTGGTGCAATCGCTGCGGCGGACGATGGAAACGCACGGGTTTGTCGAAGTGGAAACGCCGATGATGCAGCCCATTGCGGGCGGTGCGGTGGCGCGTCCGTTTGTGACGCACCACAACACGCTGGATATGGATTTATTTCTGCGCATCGCGCCGGAACTTTATTTGAAGCGGCTGGTAGTTGGCGGATTCGATCGGGTGTATGAAATCAACCGCAACTTTCGCAATGAGGGGTTGGGATGGCGATGGAATCCTGAGTTCACCATGCTGGAGTTTTATCAGGCGTATACCGACTATCAGGGCGTGATGGATCTTACGCAGGAGTTGATTACGCAGGCGGCTAAGGATGTGAACGGAAGCACGAAATCTAAGTGGGGCGATCAGGAGATCGATTGGGCGAACTGGCAGCGGGTGACTATGCGGGAAGCGATCGTCAAGTTCTGGCCGGAGAATGCCGGTGCAGAGCCAACTAAGGAAGATTTCCTCGACGCTGACGCATTTGCTCGATGTCTTCAGATCTCCGAGGTTGCGCTTGTGCTAGCTCACGATCAAGACCCTTTGCTCCCGAAAGAAGAGCGGGAGCAAAAAAGGGTTCTGAGCGCAACCTTTCGCGCAGTTTCGCGCGAATTGAAAGCTAACAGGAATCTTGGAAGGGCAATAGCCTCGGTATTCGAGGCCGTGGCAGAGGAGCATCTCACCCAGCCGACGATTATTTACGAGTTCCCTACCGCGGTGTCTCCGCTGTCGAAGCAAAAACCGGATGAGCCGGAGTGGACCGAACGCTGGGAGATTTATGCTGGCAAGATGGAAATCGCGAACGGATTCAGTGAACTCAACGATCCCGAAGACCAGCGGCGCCGCTTTGAGGCGCAATTGCAGGAGCGAGAGCGCGGCGATGACGAGGCCCACCAGATGGATGAAGATTACATTCGCGCGCTATCTTACGGGATGCCGCCCGCCGGTGGCGTCGGAGTCGGCGTGGACCGGTTGTGCATGCTGCTTACCGACTCGCATACCATTCGCGACGTCATACTCTTTCCTTTGTTGCGGCCGGAGAAAACCTTAAACGCCGGGGGCACGGACGAGGCACGGGGTACGACGTAGAACCTTTTCATGCACTAGAAATAGGGCAGGTGGGTCTCTACACTCGGTTCATGTTTTAGGGCTCAGTAATGGCGGCGCTGCCGTAGTGTCCGCAGGCTATGGACATTGGGTCGGCAGCGCTTTGCTTTCCCTACACCGCCGCGCCGGCGATATCTCAGGGCCTAGAGGCCACTTCTTAAAAAGCTTTGACGGCACGGCTGAACTCGTGCCCTGTCCGAGCAAAATAACGATGGGCTGGTGCTGGGCTGGGACGATTGGCTGTGCCGAGCTGCGCGTGTTATCCCGAAAACAACTATCGCGACGTTTTTTCGCTTTTGCCTGATGAGGTTCGCGGCGGTTGGTAGGCGGGCTTGTCGGGGCTGAAGTTAGCGGTTAGATAATCGATCAGGGCGTCGCGGTCGGCGGGATCGACTACCGCTCCCCATTTTGTCATCTTGTCGACTTCTTTGGTCCATGCGGGTTTGCTGAGACGCTGCTGCAGGATGATGCGTGCCTCGTGGCATTCGAGGCAGGAGGTGGTCGCCTTGGCTTGCATGGCGCCGGGAGGGAGGTCGGCGGTTGGATTTGCAGCCGCGGGTTTTTGAGCAAAAGACGCGAACGGAGGGAATGTCAATGTCGCGATAAGAATGAACCCGGCGGCGGCTAAAGCCGGTTTAACCTTCTTATGACTTGGCGGCGCGGCTTTCAGCCGCGCCCTTTCAAAGTGGGCAAGAATTTGCAAAACAAACCCCGAAACGCATCACGAGACATGGATTTTCACCTCATCGACGGCGTTGTAGAGATAGCCGCTCGGGTTCCAAATAGCGGCCTCGGGCTGAGTGCGTCCCTGGGTGTCGGTGGCCCGCGACAGAATTGTATAGTCGCCGGGCTTAACGGGCTTCCAATCGTAACTCCAGAGCCGCCAAGCATAGTGGGATTGTTCGCGGCCTAAGCTCGCGAGCTTCCAGGTGGCGCCGCTGTCGGTGGAGATTTCGACTTTTGTGATGTCGGCTTCTCCGGCCCAAGCTGCACCGTGAATCCTCACATTGCTTTTCAGCATCGCGCCATCGCTGGGGCCCGAGATTACCGACTTCACGCCGAGCGCTGTGAGCGGGTGAGTATCTTCCGGTTGGACGGCGTCGCCGGGTTTCACCGGCTGGTTGGGCAGGCGATAGCCGGGGCTCATGAAATTTCCCACGAACTCTGCTTCGAGGATTTTGATTTCCGTAAGCCACTTGCAACAGGCTGCGCCGATCCAGCCGGGGACGAGAGCGCGGGCGGGAAAACCGTGATGCCTCGTCAGCGGAGCACCGTTCATGTGAGTGGCGATTAAAGTGTCCCAATCGAGAGCTTTTTCGATTGGGATGCTGCGAATGAAGGGCGGGACTTTGCCGGGGACTTCGTCGAGTCCGCGGAACATGACGTGCTTGCCGGAGGGCTTGACGCCGGCTCGTTGCAAGACCTCGCGCAGGCGCGGGCCGGTGAAACGGGCTGTGCCGACCGCTCCTTTGCCCCACTGGATGCCGGGGACTTGAGGACGATGAAGGCTGCGTCCGTTACCGGCGCACTCGAGCGTGTTCACTACCGAGTGAGTTTCCAGCTTCGAAAGTTCGGCCAGGTTTAGGGTGAGCGGCTTTTCCACTTCGCCGCCGATTGTGAGTCGCCAGTCGTGCGGATCGAGTTCGCTGGGCTCGTGCATGTGATTGCGTACGAAGAAGTGCGGGACAGGGGTGAGCCAGGTGTTGAAGTATTCGACCGGGCTTTCTAGATCGACGAAGCGGAACGAGCGGAGGATCATGCCATCTTCGCCGGAGAGCGGAACGGGCTGGTTTTGCGGGATAGCCCCGATCAAGGGCGGGCGCGCCAGGGTTGCGGCGAAGGTCGCGGCGGAGAACGCTTTCAGGAAATATCGTCTCGAGTTCAGTGTCGTCCCTCGGGGGCTGAAGCCCGGATTCTTATAATCAGATATTGACGGCGCGGCTGAACAGGCTGCGGAAAAGTCGACTCGCGCATCTCAGCGGCTGAAGCCGCTCTTGAAACCAAGGCCTTTAACGCAGTGCTTAAAGCGCTCCGCCACCTAAAATCAGAGTTTATCAGCGGCCTCTGAACGTCGTTCTCTTCCCGAACTTGCTCGAATTCGACGTTTTCCTCAGTCTGTGAAGACTACGCCTTTTCAAAACATCCGGTCCAAGACTTTTGGAGCCGCGCCCGTACCAAGCTTGAGACCAGCGTAAATTAAGTTAGCACCACCGGCCCGGAAAAGGAGAGTAGCCGTAACCGGACCGGCGGTGTTTCCGAGGGGAAGGCGCCCCTCAGAAAGTTGATGAGCCGAAAAACATAATGGGGCAACAGATGGTCCCGCGTCGGCGACGGCGCGGGACCATTTCCGTTCTACGGCAAGTAGTAACGGAATGAAGTGAAGACCATTCCATCGAGGCCTTCGGGCGAGACCCCAACTCCTTTAGTGAAGCCCGTGCCGGCCCATGTCTGGCGAGTCACGTAGGAGTATTGCGTGCCGAACTGGAATCTTCCTCTGGGGCCGCTGTAGAAGCGGTACCAGAAGCCGAGCGTGCCTTCGATGATGGCTCGGGTGTCGGCGGTGCACTTCGACAGCGACCCTGGATTAAAGCCATTCGTCGTAGCGATGGAAGGAGCAGTCTCGGAGTAGCAACCGGAGTTGTTGAAATGGTCGGAGCCGTAGCCAACGTACGTCTTGGTATTGAGATCGTAGTCGGTGGCCTTGGCGTCATATTCTGAGCCGACGTAGGAGTACACATCGAGTTTCTTGCCGTGCCACTCGAGCGTCGCCAAGCCCTGGTAGTTTTTGATGAGGTCCGGAGTTCCGTTGGCGTGAATTGCCATGTCGGAAAGCTGGGCCGCACCGTAGCGTCCTACGCCCTGACCTCCGAAGGCGTGCAGGCCGAAGACGATGTGCTTGTCATAGAAGTTCCAACGAGCGTTGGCGCCGAAACCACCACCGTTTTTGGAAGAGTTGAAGGCGCCGGTAGCCGCAGTGGCCGGACTGGCGCAATTGGTGGTGCCTCCGATGACGAAATCGGCGCAGGGGAAGACGCGATCACGAAAGCGGTCATATATGCCGAAGACCTCGTAGTGTCCGAAGCCGGGATCGAAGGCTGCCTTGGCGACGATATCCGGCGCCGGGTTGAAAGTGTAAGTCGCTGTCGGGGTGCAAGTGACGTAGTAAGTGGGGGTGGTTGCGCCGGTCGGAGTGTAGTTGTTGGTGGTGCAAGAGGTGAGAGCGTCGTTGTAGCTGTTGGTGGCACCGATCGAACCGAGGAGGAAGTTGTCGGTGTTGCCGTGGGTAGTGAGCGTGCCCTGGGCATTTTCAATAGCCACGGCTAACGCCACCTTATGGTTGAAGTCTTTGGCGAGGCGAAGGCCGTACTGGCGGGCGAAAGTGAAGCCCACGTTATAACTGGGGTCGATGGTCGCCGGGCGGGCGTCATTGGTTTTGCCCAGATCGTCGCTGGGGGCGATGCCGGCTTTGTTTTCGGTAACCAGACTCCACATCTGGCCGCCGAGAATGCTCCATCCATTATCGAACTTTACCTGGCCCCAGGCCTGGCGAAGACGGAAAGAATAACTATTGGTTTGCGTGGCCGAAGAGGTGTCGGCGGCCGAGAGGAAGTCACCCGACACATAGCTGGAGAACTCCACGTTCTTCATGCGACCGTCGACGTAGATGGTGGGACGGGACTGGCGGCCGGAGCCGAAGAACTCAGACAAATTGCTCTGGGAAGCCCCCGGCATGGTAAGCGAATTCAAAGGAGTAGGCAGGTCGGATGCGAGAGCTCTTGACCGCCGCACAAACGCAGCTTCAGCAAAGCCCCCGGGGGTAATGGTGATGCCTTTGAAGTGAATGGAGATGACCGGGCTCTCCAAGGGATTCGAAGACGGAGGCGAAGTCTCTTGCATATTGAGACCGGAGGGGGACGTGCCGCTCTGCGCCACCGCGACCGTAGTAGAGACTGCGGCTAATTGTTCGGGACCTGGTTGGGAAGCATCCGAGCTGCCCGCCGCGGACTGACGCGATTGCCAGGCTTGCTGAACTTCCAGTTGTTTGGTGAGGCGCTCGATCTGCAACTGCTGCGCGGCCAGCGCGTCTTTCAATGACTGGACATCAGCCGCAGTGACGGTGGTTGGCGCAGGCGCCGGAGCCGCCGCGGGGGCTGCCGGACTACCTGACGCCGGGCTTTCTGCCCAAGCGCCGGCGGTGAGGACCGCCAGCGTCAGGGCTGTGACGAACAGAGTTTTGGTTGCTTTCATGGACGTAATCTCTCCTTTGTGAGTTTTTGTCAAAACACAGATCGTTGGGGGAAAAAAACTTTTTGCAATGTTCAAAATCTGCAACGCCGAACTTTGGAGTTGCCTTTTTCCGGTAAAGTCTGTTGCATAATCTACTGTAACTATTATTACAATTGACTTACTAGGGATTGTGAACGGCATTTTCTCCTTTTTGTTTAAAGTCAGCAGATTTTGGGAATGCCGGGGGAGATTAATACCAGAGTGGGAAGTCTACGTTGATGACGTCAGACCCCATCTGTGTTGCAAATGGCGCTCCATCCATTTGAATACCACGCCATCGACGACGTAGCCGATGGCGATGATCAGAATCATTACGGCGATGACGGCGCTCATGTCGTTCAGGTCGCGGCCCATCATCAAAACCTGGCCCAAGCCCAGACTTAGATACAGCATCTCGGCGGTGATCAGAGAACGCCAGGCAAATGCCCAGCCCTGTTTCAAGCCGGAAACGATGAACGGAAGACTAGCAGGCAGGAGCACATACCAAAACAATTGAAACCCTTAGCCCCGAGGTTGCGCCCCGCCTGACCGAAGATTTTCGGCATTTGCTTGCGGCCGTCTTCCATAGCCAGGGTCACAGACAGCAGCGATCCCATGATGACCACGAACAAGATCGCGTTCTGACTGAGCCCGAACCAGAGCAGGGCCAGCGGCCACCAGCAGATGCTGGGCAAGCTCTGCAGACTCACGAGCAAACCGCCCATGGTCTCTTCGAGGAACTTGCTGCTGGCCACGCCGAGCCCGAGCATCATGCCAAGCACGACGGAAATCGCATAGCCGATCAGGACGCGCTGCATGCTGACGCGGATCGCGATCCAGTAGGTGTGATCCTGGAAGCCGGCGTACAGAGCCTCGCCGACGCCCCATGGCGTGGGAAACAGATAGGGCGGCCAGATCTTCAATTCGGCCAGCAGTGTCCAAAGGCCGAAGAGTCGCGGCGTAAAAGATGATGTAATCGGGCGGCGCGTTTCATGGCTGCAAGTGTCCCACTCCTGGCTCTACGTGCGGGTTTCACGCCGTCGTTGTATTCAGCTTCGAGGGAGCGGTTAATTTCTTCGCGCAGCTCGCCGAGAATCTCGCGGGCGGCGCGGGCCACGGCCGGGATCTTCGAGATGCGCGGGCGAGGCAGATCGACGGGAAACTCGCTCTTCACGCGGCCCGGGCGGAAGGTGAGCAGAACGACGCGATCGCCGAGGCGAACGGCCTCGCGGACATTGTGTGTGACAAAAATGATGGTGCGTCCGGTCTCGCTCCAGATGCGTTCGAGTTCTTCGTGCAGCAGGTCGCGAGTCTGCGCGTCGAGCGCGGCGAAGGGCTCGTCCATCAGCAGGACGTCGGGTTCGGTGGCGAGAGCGCGGGCGATGGCCACGCGCTGCCGCATGCCGCCGGAAAGCTGATGGATATAGCTCTTCTCGAACTTCGAGAGATGCACCAGGCGCAGATAGTAGCGGGTCTTCTCTTCCCTCTCGGCTTTGGCGATGCCTTTCATCTTCATGCCGAATTCGACGTTCTGTCCGACGGTGAGCCAGGGAAAGAGACCGTGCTCCTGAAAAATCAGGATGCGATCGGTGCCCGGTCCCTGCACGGGCTTGCCGTCGATGAGAACCTGACCCGAAGTTTGCCGGTGCAGGCCCGCGATCAAATGCAGCAGCGTGGACTTGCCACAGCCCGAGGGACCGACGATGCAGACGAAACTCTCCCGCCTTGCACCTGCAGGTTGATGTGGTCGAGGGCGAGCAAGCGTTCGCCAGCTCTGCGTGCGGTAGCTGAGACAAATGTCACTCAAGCCGACTTTCGGAACATCGATGGAGAGATCGAGGCGGAAAACGGAGGCCGCGGGCGAGACCGATGCCGCCTCGCGCGGGCCGCCGGACACGAACCGGAATGCTGGGACCGATCGGAATTGGTAGCTGTGCAGGAAACTTATGCGCGTTCGTTCTCATTGGATGGCCGTTCTTCCCTTTTCCGCGAGAACCTGGTTCAGCAGCGTTAGATCGTAGAGGCCGCGACAGGTCGGGCATCTGCCGGCCGAGGAAGCCGTCGTCGAAAGCCTGCTGCGCGGCGGTAGTGAGTGCGCTGTGCAGCGGATCGTAAGTGACCTGCATGCGGGAGAAGGCTTCGTCTAAAACGATGGAAGGAAGCGCTTTGCCGGTCTCAGCCTGAATCTGCTGGTTCAAGAGTCTTCTTCGCTTCGACGGGATGAGCGTTGATCCAATCGGTCAGATCGACGTTGGCACGAATCCAGTTCTTGACCAGGTCGGGATGATGTCTTAGAAACTTTGGTATTCACCACTAGCAGGCCGATCACGAATTGTCCGTTGGGCCAGAGCGTGCGCTCGTCGACGAAAAGGCGGCCATTGCCCTCGTGAATCAAGCGCGTGGCCCAGGGTTCGGGAGCCCAGGCGGCATCGAGATCCTTCTTGAGGAACAGCGTGAGCTGATCGGGATTCGCCATGGGAACGATCTGCACGTCGCCGCCCTTGTCATTGGTCTTCAAGCCGTGGTTCTTGAGCCAATTGCGCAGAGCGACGTCTTGCGTGTTGCCGAACTGCGGAGAAGCGACGCGCTTGCCATGGAAATCTTCGGGCTTTTGATGCCGGAATCGTTGCGCACGATCAGCGATGCGCCCCCGCTGGCCGCTCCCGCGACAACGCGCAACGGCTTCGCCGTTGGAGCGGACATAGCCGTTGATCGCCGGGTTAGGACCGACGTAGGTCATATCAATCGCGCCGCGCGAACAGGGCTTCGATGGCCGAAGGACCGGCGTTGAAGCTGGTCCACTGCACTTTGACCTGAGGTCCCATGGCTTTGTCGAACCAGCCGTTGGCCTTGCCCACCATCGCCTGCGCGTGAGTGATGTTGGGAAATGCGCCGACACGAATGGTGTTGGCGTGCCCTGAGCCCGCCTGCAGACCGCGCGTCGCGAGCCACAAGTATCCCGAATGAAGAACCGTCTACTCACCCTTGTTGCCTCCAGCGACCATGGGGAGGATGCTTGCGGCATTTTTCTTTCGGTTTTTCTGCATGCTTGGCGCTCTTGCCGCCTCGCGGGACGTGGTGCAGCAGATCAAGTCGGCCAGGGTAGTGTTTTCCAGAATGCGTGGCGGCGGCATCGCGCACGTCGAGAAACACCTGGTAGAGCGCGCGGTGCGGCAGATCGCGGTCGATGAGCACACGCAATTGCTCGGCGTCGCCGAAGGGCGCGAGCGGACCGTCGATCAGACGCATGATCTCGCTGAGACGAATCTCGGCAGGATCGCGGCGCAACTGGTAGCCGCCCTTGGCTCCGCGAACGCTTTCCACCATGCGCGCGTTCTTCAGTTCGAGCAGGATCAGTTCCAGAAATTTCTCCGGAAGATCCTCTTCGTAGGCGATTTCGCGGATCTTGATCGCGCCCTGGCGGTGGTGGCGGGCGAGCATCATCATGGCCTGAAGTGCGTAGAGTCCTTTTTGCGAGATTTTCATGGCCAGCAATTATGCCACAAAGTCCATTTCTTTACTAGACTTTATCGACATTTAGCCTGTAGCAGGTCTGGCACCATTGTGGCGGACTCCACGAGTTCTATAACAGCTTTGCTTTTAGTTATTTATGAAAGCTCTAAGGTGGAGGGACGAACGCGATGCGCATCCATTTGCAGCGATACGCGAAAAATTTCCACCGCGAGGATACACGTCGGGATTGAGATCAGGATTCGGGCAGGATGCGCAGAACTTGCACAGTGATGTTATCGGGACCGCCTCTTTGCCGGGCCAGCCGCACCAAGGCCGCGCAGCACTCGGCAGGTCCATTCTCGGTCGAGGCCGCGGCCAACTCTTGCTCGGTCACGACACCCCAAAGGCCGTCGGTGCAAAGCAGAAGATCGTCCGAGTCCTGCAGGTCGAGACTTTGCTTGCCGCTCTCCACGGCCACTTCCCTGCCAGCTCCAAGGCGGCGGTGAGGATATGGCGCTGGGGATGCTTCTCGGCATCTTCGGCGCGGACGATGCCGCTCTCCACCAGCCGGCCAACGTAGGAGTGATCGCGAGTAAGACGCAGAGATGCGCGCAGTCGCGCACGAGGTACAGACGGCTGTCCCCGACGTGGGCGAAATAAAGCTGCCGTCCCGCGGATAACCAACGCAGTGCAAGTGGTGCCCATTCCCGTGGAGTTCGGGATGCAGTTCGGCGTAATCCTGAATTCTGGTGTGGGCGGTGGCTATAAGCGCCCCAAGCAGAGCGGCTTGGGGATCGTCGTCCAGACAGCCTGTTCATAAACTTCGCGAACCGTCTCGACCGCCAAGCGGCTGGCCTCCTGGCCGCCTTCGTAGCCGCCCATGCCGTCGGCGACGACCGCCAGCCGCCCGTTGCGCTGGAATTCTTCATCGCCGGCGGGTTCCCAGTAGAGAAAGGAATCCTCGTTGTTTTCGCGCTGGCAGCCGACATCGGTGAGGCTGGCCACTTCAATTCCCGGTTCACATTCATGCAATCTACAGACATTTTTCGCAACCCCAGCCGGCAGCGCAGTGGCGACCATGATCACCACAAGACTTAACTTGCCGCCGCGAGGACCGACACCCCCGCTCGCGCCCCGGCCATTATAGACATGAGCCGCCTTAAAAGCGCAATGGCGGAGCAAAAGTCCGGAAAATGTGACAGCCGGCGGCATCGCCGCAAACATCACGGAGTAATTCCCTTCCCTCGGTCGGCGTCTTCGCTCACCAAAGGAAAAAAGCCGCGGATGTCTGCGGCTTTCGTCCTGAACGTGGGAAGTAAGATGGACGACTTACTTCTGGGATGTTTGTCCTTATAGATCTGCTTGCTGGTCTGTTCTGCTCGCTGTTGAGCTGTTTCTGCTCCGCTTTGGTCAGGTGACCGTTGTGCGCGGCCATGTCAGCTTTTTCCTGGTTCTCGATGTGCTGTTCGCGATTTTCCAGACGCGTGCAGCCTGGCCCGGCGTCATGGTGCCGTTCTTGATCGCCATTGGCGATGCGGTCCTGCTGATTCTGCTCGCGAGTATTGACTTCGTTGACGCGAGGATGGCCGGGATCGACCTCCCGGTCCCGCGCCGGAATGTGCTTCTTGGGTTTGAGCAGCGGCGGCGCCCACCAGAATCAGACCACCCACTGCCAGGATTGAGAGCGACTTCGTGATTTTGTTGATCATATGTGAGGTAAACCCCCGCGAAGAAGTTTAGTTGCGGGTGCCTGCGGCCGCTACTTACGAAGGGAGATGGGCTTTGGAATTGCTTGTCCGAGGGGAACAAAGACGAGGTTACGACAGTAACCGCGAGGTCGGAGTACGTGAATGACTTCGGACGCGTTCCGCCAAGTGCGACCGCAGGGGCTGAGAAACGTGCGTGGCAGCTACCCTTTCTTTCGCCCCCTTCGGGTCACGCTCATTTTCCACTCTTTACCCACGGCATGCGCTCGGCTGGACATCCTCAGGCCGTTTCGCGGCTAAAACGATAGACCGGAGCGGCCCTGAAGGGTCGCGCTTCCATATGGGATCCACATGGGAGCTAAACGCCTTTGCGGGGAAGTCCTTTGGGCGACGCAGGGCTGGCGAACTTTGGGATGTCCGATTCGGCGCTGGTGATGGTGAGATCAGCTGACCAGCACTCGGAGGCCAGCTTCCACTCGCCGTTGCTTTGCTTGGCGAAGACCCAGAGATATTTGCCGCGCTCTTCGCGGCGTTTGCCGGTGGTGCCCGGCACGAGGGCACTGTAGCGACCTACTTCATGAGCCAGATCGCCGAGGACTTCTACGCGCAAGGGTTCGACGGAAACTTCGCCGAGTCCGGCTTCGAGGGCAGAGAAGAAAAATTCGCGCACCGCGGCCGCGCCCCGAATGGTTGGCAGGTTGGAGCGCAGAACCAAGGCATCGGGGGCGTAAAGATCCAGCAACTCGTCGAGTTGGCGGGTATTGCAGGCTAGGACCCACTCCTGCGTGAGGCGGCGGACAGCAGCCTCGCTACGGCTCATCGGCTCGCCCTTGGCGGCGGCTGCGATGCGCATGCGGTCGGCTTCGCGGGCGCTTTCGCTGGCATTGGGCCGCGGAGCAACTAGCCCGGGATCGGCGCCTGATGGAATATAAGCTCCGCCGGCTGGCAGATAGTGATGATGGTAGTGGTGATGATAGTGATGAGTCGCGCCTGCGGCACCAGCCAGAGGATGAATCTCGGGCATCGCTTGCTGCGGCTGAACTTGCGGGAACGACTCTGCCGGAAGGGATTCCGAAGGAATCGGAGAATCTTCCACGGAGAGTCCGCACATCCCACAGAACTTGTTGCCGGCGCGATTGTGATGACCGCAGGCGGCGCAGGGCTTTGAGGCAGCCGTTATGGTTGAGTCGGCGGCTTCTTCAGCGGCTTGCTCGGAGTCCATCTCTGTGGCCAGGCGCTGCATGGCATGCAGAGCAGCAGTGATGGCATCCTGATTGGGGCGGTGGCGATTGGTAATCTGCGGAACGAGCTGTTCGTAAATTTCACCGAGAGCAGGGTTGTGAGGAGCGTGGGCTTCATGGCGCTCGGACTCCGGCGGAGTCGCGGTAGCTAACGGCCTGCTTACTTTCTTGTCTCTATCTCTATCCACTATTTAAGACCGCCTGTCAGGGGAAAGTTCTCCGGTCATTCTAGCTTAAGCAGGCTAATTCAGCGCCTGGAAAACTCGATCCTGCCCTCGGTTTCGATGGGCACGCCGTTGCAGGTTGCGGGACGGTATCGCCAATTTCGAACCGTTTGCAGGACGTTGCGATCGCCCAGGATTCCGGAGCTTTGCAGAATGATAGGACTGTGCACGCGGCCGTCTGCGCCGACGATGAAGCTGACTTTCACTTTGGCACCCGCGGCCACGGGGACGAGCAGCGGAGTCGGAGTCGTCAAAGCCTCGGGAGGCTGGGTATCGGCGCAGCGCGAGCGCACGCTCAGGTGGGGCACTTCGGTGAACTCGGAGGCGCGGGCTGGAGGTCTCCAAGTCTGCAGTTCGCGAACGCGCAGCGGAATGGCTCGCTGGCGCGGAAAAGGGGTCTCCACCGAAGCGGCGGCGAGGGAGACGGCAAGAATTAGAAAACCGGGCCAGACGATTCGGCGAAACATGTGTGCAACCTTCCTCACTGCAAGCGGCAAGTGCCAGGTAAACCTCGTATTCGCACTTCTTGGACCAGTGGGAAGATCGCAAAACCGCTGTCTTCTCAGTCTCTTACGTACCACCGCTTCTCATGAGAATGCCCGTGAATGCAGGGGTTTGCACATGAACGGCTGAAGCTTCGCGGAGGAAAATTACTTCCGTGCTCGTAAGGTTAGGAGGGTGATCTCAGGCGGGCAATTGAAGCGCACCGGGAGATTGACAGTGCCAAGGCCGGCATTGGTATAGAGCGGAAGCGGACCGATGCGGTAGGACCCCCAAACATATTTTCGGGCCAGCTCCGGCAAGAACAGCGGATGCAGCAAAGGAATTCTTATCTGGCCTCCGTGAGAGTGTCCTGAGAGCTGCAAGTCGACGGGGAACTTGCAGACCTGGTCAGCGTAATCGGGCTCGTGAGCCAGCAGGACGACGGCTTCGGTCGGAGGGACTTTGCTCAGCGTGCCGGGAAGGTCGGCGGTGCCGCTCAGCACATCGTTGACTCCAGCGAGCCAGCAGCGTTGGCCGTCGCGCTCTATAGGTTGCGACCGATTGGACAGGACCTGAATATTCTCGGCTTGCAGGGCGCGGGTGACGTGGTCGGGGTCGGTGTCGTAGTCGTGGTTTCCGAGCACGGCCCAGAGACCATAAGGAGCTGTGAGCTGATGCAGAATGCGAGCGCAGGGCTCGGCATCGAGAGCCGCTTTCGCGCTGTCTCCGATATCGGGAGAGGTCACGAAGTCTCCGGTTAGCACGACTAAATCCGGATGCAAGCTGTTTACCATCGGAATGGCGGCATGCAGAGGATGGATAGAGAAATATGGGTCGTAGTGAAAATCGCTGAGTAGCACGATGGTGAAGCCGTCCATGCGCTCGGGCCACCGTGGAAGCGTAAACTCGCGCCGAACAATAACGGGACGGTTGGGCTCGAGCAGGACCGAATCCGCCGCTATTCCTGCCACTATCGCGGCGGAGGCAGAGATTAGGAAGCGGCGTCTCGTGGTGGGGAAGAAAGTCAAATTTAAGTTATGACGACATCCGAAAGTGCACTTTTAGAATAAATGAGAGCGGGGTTCTTGGGGCAGACGCCAGGTTGCATCGCCTGAGCGAACTACCTCAGCGGCTTAAAGCCGAAATTTAAACGAGCGTACATCGCGGCGCTGAAAGCGCTGCGCCACCCCAAACCGCTGCCCCGCAGAAAATAAAGTGAGTGGACGTGCATCCACGCTAAAAACTGAACGTCGCCAGCAAGTCGATGCGGCGATTGGCTGCGCCGTTCGAGAAAGGCCCGTTCTGTGCGAGGCTGTTCGGCGCGTCGAAGAAGCGTGAGCCCAAGATTCCGCTGGGGTTTGCGAAATTCACTTTATTAAACACATTTCGAGCCGAAACCCCGAAGGTTACGCTATAGCGGCGATCGGAGCTGGTGCTGGGCGGTCCGCCTGGTCCGCCGCCGAAGAGCGGGCCGCGCGGTCCGCCACCGCCGCCACGACCTCCGCCTCCACCTCCGCCTCCACCTTGAGTGCCAGCTGGGCGAGTGACCTTGGGACCGAAGCCGAAGGTCTTGGTCAGGCGCAGATTCATCACGACATGGGTTGGACCGGTGGCGTAGTTGATGGGGACAATTCTCTCGCCGACCTTGGGAACGGCATCGAAGGTTCCGAGCGGGGTGCAATAAGTAGTTGAGGGCGGTGTCGGCGCGACTACTGCTGAGCAGGTCGCAGTCGAAACCAGCCCTGGACGGTCGTTGAAGATGGAGTCGTTGTTGAGATCGTTCGTCGTCGTGATGTTGAAAGGTGAACCGGAACTCGCAACCATGAACGGACTCAGGCGAAAGTTAAAAGGTAGACCGAATGATCCACCGAAAAAGAGCCGATTGCGTGCGTCGAATGATGCACGGCCATAGTCCGCGCTGATGTCATAAGAGTTCGAAGGAAAGCTGGAAACGCCTGAGGTGTCGCTGTTGGCATAGTTCAGCACGTAGTAGCCGAAGAGCTGAACCTTCGATCCCATGCGCCAGTTGGTATTGGCGATCAACTGATTCTGGCGGAAGACGCCCTCGGAAACGTAACGGTAAAGATTCGAAGAGCGAGTGGCGCAGTCGGGGCTGCAGGGAGTTCCAGGGAAAGGGGCGTTGGCGTTGATGGTAAGCAGTTGATCGAAGCCGCGAGAGTTCAGGTAGGTCACGTTTAGAGTTGAACCTTTGGTGAGTTGCCGCTCGACACTGATGGCGGTTTGCATGGTATAGGGCGAGTGCAGGTGAGGGCTGATCTGGTAGGTCGTGGGAGTGGAGGGAATGACCGCGCCGATACAGCCTGTGATATCGGCGAGCGACGGGCACTTGGGATTGTCGATGACGAATTGTTCCTGGGTGATGCCGTTCAGTCGATTCGCCTCTAAGATTTGGGCTTCCTGAAAACGGTCATAGAAAATGCCAAAGCCGCCGCGCAGAACGATCTTCGGCGGCGCGCCTTTGCCGCCAACTCCCCAGGCGAAACCCAGGCGCGGAGCCCAGTCTGCGTGATCTTGAATTCCGGTTTGCGTTTCAAAACGCAGGCCGTAGCTGAGCGTGATGTTCGGTCGAACTTTCCAATCGTCCTGGTAATAAAGGCCGCCGTCGAAATTGCCCACGACCAGCGGCGCCTTTCCCACCGTGTAATTGAGTTGAGTCGCGATGGGCTGGGTTAGGCTCCCGGCATTCTGAATTGCGGTGGCGTACGAAACCGGGCACGGCGCTTGCCCCGGGGCCGGAATGCAGCTGGTTTCTTGCGGCGTCGGCAGCAAAGAAGAAAAAATAAATTCGCCATTAAAGCCGGAGGTCTGACTGTTGGCGTCGCGAATGCCGCGCAGCCGCGCTCCGAACTTCACGGTGTGATTGCCGTGGATGATGGAGATGTAGTTCTGCAGTTCGTAGTGATCCTGATGGTCGAGAATTCTGCCCTGGTTGTTGCCGCCGCCGTCGAATGATCCCAGAACGTTGATGGTGGGCTGAGAGTTCAGAGCGAATTGGTTGTCCAGCTCGCGCAAGTATTGGAAGCGGGTTTCATTGACAATTTTTGCGCCGATCACTTGCGTGTCGCTGATCTGCAAGGTGTGCTCGGTCGATTCGGAGTTGTAGCCCTGCGAAGGCAAAGTAAATTGCCCGATGCCGTTGCTGTTTTCGGTGTCGCGATAGTACTGATAGCGGACGGTCAGCGTGTTGTTCTTGCTGGGAGCGTAGTCCAGGCGTGGCGTGATATTGGTGCGGTGCCGGGGGAAGGGTATCGCTTCGATGACGGGCGCTTCAGTGAGAGTGGTAGGGTCAAGGGTGATGGCATTAATGGCGGAGAGATCGTTGATATTGCGGCGCTGGGCGTCGAAGAAGAACGAGGCTTTCTTGTTGATCGGTCCGCTGACGTTGCCGCTGAATTGAGTTGTGTCGTAGCCGGGCTGATTGGCGCCGCCGAAGGGATTGGGGGAGTTGAAGGCGGCATCGTTTCCATTCACCTGAAATTGCCCGTGAAACTTATCGGTCCCGGGCTTGGTGAAGATTTCTATGCGGCCGTAGCCGAGCTTGTCGAACTCGGCGGAGAAGGGATTCTGATTGATGCGAATTTCGCGAATCGATTCTTTCGGAGGAAGTTGACCGGCGGTAAAGCCGTCGATGTAGAGCTGGCCGCCATTGGGCCCGGCGGAGGGCCCGGCGAGAGCTTGCAGATCGGTGAGTAATTCGTCGGGGTCGTCGGGCAGAGCCTCGAGTTCCTTGCCGGAGATCACAATTGCGCCGGCGTTGCTGGCGGGATTCACGTCGACGGTAGGAGCGGTATCGGAGACTTGAATTTTTTGCTCCTCGACCTCGATGGCCATGGCAACGTTCAGGCGAAGAGGCTGACCCGGAGTGATAGAGACGTTGCCGTTTTCGTAAACGGAGAATCCTGGCGCGACAACGTTGAGCGTGTATTGTCCAGCAGCCAAGCTGTTGAATTCATATTGGCCTTGCCCATCGGCTTGGGTTTTGATTGGCGCAGCGGAAGTGGAGGAAGGCACAAGGACGACATTCGCATGCGCGATGGCGGCGCCGGAGGGGTCGGTGACTTGTCCGCGCAGAGAACCATTGGTTGTTTGTGGCGTCGTAGCCTGCGCAGAAGCCGTTTGCGCGGGGTTACTCTGCGCGAACGCCGGCCAAGAGTTCATCGACAAACATACCAACGCAAAAAGAAAACACGTCCGTACTTTCATCTAATCATCCGTTCAGTGCTTCATTCTTTGATGCGGAGAGGTTGCTCGTCTCTACGATGACCCCCTGCTTATTGATCCTATGGACCGGCGTCGCCGCCGGCAGGAGCACCCAGGCTCCAGGGGGCAAGCATCATGGCCTGGCCCGCGTTCGGCGCGGCTTGCAGAATGGGCTCGACGCCGCTGACCAGCGTAATCGCGGTACCTGTTCCTGAGCCCGCGCCTTCGGTGGAGAGAATTACTACGGCATCGCCTTTGTGCAGGTCCGTCAACGAAACGGCGGGAGCCCGACTGATCAGGCGCTGCAAATCGGGGGGACCGCTGGGGCGCTGGCCGGAAGCATTGCCTCCTGCACTGCCGAATCCGCCCGCCGCGCGGGGACTCTGATCGCCCGACATTGATGCGCCTGAGTTGGACGCACCGCTCATCGCCCCCAGAGCTGCAGCTTTTAAACGCTTGGCCATCATCTGCGCCATCTCGGGCGGCAGCTGCCGCAGCAGAGAATCCGGTGTAATCGTGACCGTCACGTTTTTTTTCGACAATACATCGTGAACGGTAAGTCTGGACGAACTTGCGTCCACCGACTCGACGGTGCCAGCGAAATTCTTGAATGTCCCAAAGACAATTTCTTCGGCCGTCAAATCATTGCCGTCGGCACTGCGTTCGCCGCGGGCTCGAACCTGATCGCCGGGTTGGACCTGTTGCAGCGTGCTGGGCTTGGCGTCTTCAAACTTGACTGAGTCTGGGGGGTAGCGGCGAATCACGGTGGTGCTCGAAGAGTGAATTACCAGACTCTTGCCGCGAGCGGAAATAGTTATGGTTCCAGCCGACGGCTCGACCGTCTTAACCAATCCATCGACGCCACGCTTTTGCCAGTCCTGTAAATTTTGCTGATCGCGTGCCTGCAGATCGGAGCGCTTCATCACTACCACCGAGGAAGCCAAGACGGCAGAAGTGTCGGCAGCATTTTTACCAGCTATCAGAACGCGA
Source organism: uncultured Acidobacteriaceae bacterium (assembly GCA_963781635.1). Taxonomy (GTDB): domain Bacteria; phylum Acidobacteriota; class Terriglobia; order Terriglobales; family Acidobacteriaceae; genus Sulfotelmatobacter. The sequence continues at coordinate 440,022 of CAWAFZ010000008.1, read as the reverse complement.
TCACCCACTTGAAGATCCTGCAACCGAATTGGCGTTGCATTCTTGAGATCTTTCTCGCCGGGCGCGACGCGAACGATGCGCGTTGTGGGCTCTACCGCAATGTCGACTTCAGGACCTGAATCTGGCGTGAGTGTGAGGTTTTCTCCGTTGATGGCTTTAATCGCACCGATTTGTCTGACTACGCCCGTGGACGCGGCTGGCGTTGACTGGCCTTGCTGGGAGGGAGTTGCGAAACTGAAGGAGACCTGACTGGTCGGAAAGCTTGCCAGAAAAAATGCGGCGGCCGAAAACCAGCTCCTAATGTCGCTTCTGCGGGCGTAATTCTGGCTTTTCATCCCATTAATAATTTACATGGGAAAGGGCATGAAACTGTCTGATTTACAAAGTTTTACTTCGAGAAGAGAATCTTTACACGAAGCGTCGCAGAGTGCCGCCGAGAAAAGCTACGACGAACCAAGAAGTCTCACAATCAGCGATCACTCAGCGACCAGCAGGCTCTCGGCAAACGGCCACTGCTCATCGATCCATTGCACCTCGCAGCGGAAGCCAGTGGTACGCGCCATCTGAAAAACCTCTGGCAGCGAATATTTGTGACTGCTCTCGGTCCATATGGTTTCGCCTTCCTGAAAATCCAGCGTGAGTTCGGCCGCCGGAATGTTCACGGTCTGGCGGCGCTTTGAGCGCAAGTGCATCTCAACGCTGCGCTCTTCGTAATTAATCTTCGCCATGTGTTCAAAGTGATCGAGATTGAAATCGGCGTCGAGTTCGCGATTGATGCGGGCCAGCAGATTGAGATTGAAGGCCGCGGTCACTCCCAATTCGTCGTCGTAGGCTGCGAGCAGCTGAGAACTGGACTTCTCCAGATCGGTGCCGAGCAGCAAAGAATCGCCGGGTTGCAGAATGTTCCGAACCTGTTTGAGAAAGTGAATGCCCGCCGGGCGATCGAAATTTCCGATGGTACTGCCTAGGAACAGCACGAGAAGATGCTGGCCGAGACGGCGCTCTGCCGCTACTTCGAGCAGCCCATCGAGATACTCGCGCTCGAAGCCGAGAATGCTGATGCAATCGATGTCGCTGAGTTCGCGCTCGCACATGGCGAGGGCGGAACGCGAAATCTCGATGGGATAGTAGCGTGTACGCTGGCGGCGGCAAAGAGCTTCGAGCACCTGGCGCGTTTTCTTGCCGCTTCCGCTGCCGAGTTCGGCTACGGCGATGTTAGTCGGCAAGCGGTCCACGATATCGGATCCGTGGCGCTGTAACAGGCGCTCGTCGGCGCGAGTGAGGCCGTACTCCGAAAGATGGCAGATGACTTCGAATAACGCCGAGCCAACAGTGTCGTACAAATATTTCGACGGCAGTTCTTTTTGCTCACGCTGGGTGAGGCCGGCGCGCACATCCGCTGCGAACTCATAACTTGCGTTCGGGGTAACGGTTTGAACGATCATTTTACTCGCTCCTCATTTTTCCAACTCCATTCAGGAGTCAGCGGTTTACGCAGCGAAAACCTGCGTATGCAAATTGATAATGGGACTGAAACCAGTTGCGGAAGGTTTTGCGCAACATGCAGGCTGCGGTACGCGGTGAACCGCCCTTCATCACAAAATGTTTGCCGTCAAAAAAATTAGCGGAGTATCCCGGATAAAACGGAAAAGCCTCGAAGCCAGGGAAAGGACCGAATTCGGTGGAAGTCCACTCCCAACCGTTGCCTAACAAACCCTCAACACCAAAGGCGCTTTTTCCTGCGGGAAAAGCGTTTACGGGGGCCGGGTCCCAAGTGGCGAAATCAAAGTCGCCAAATCTGGCTGCGGGCGCTTCCTTTCCCCAGGGATACGGGCAATCGTGCTCGCCATTCAGCGTGCCATACGCTGCGCGTTGCCACTCGGCTTCCGTAGGCAATGACTTCCCCGCCCAGCGTGCATAAGCTTTGGCTTCCGCCTGGCTCACATAGACCGGCCAGTCGAGCGGCATAGGAATTTCTTCGAACATAGTGCGATAGAGCCATTGATTTCCGTCGTGCTTCCAGAAAGCCGGATGGGAAATCTTCTGCGCCGACTTCCAATCCCAGTCAGCAGCCTCCCAGAATTCGGGCGATTCGTAACCATGGGCCACGACGAACTCCAGATACTGACGATTGGTGACCTGGTATTGATCGATGGCAAATGCTGGGACCGGGACTGTGTGAGCTTCGAACTCGTTGTCCCAGCCGAATGATTCACTCGCGCGATGAAGACCGAGAGTTATTGCGCCGGATGGAATCTCGATGCTGCGGTGAACTACGGGCGAGTTAATAGCGGTTACTGGATCAGCTTGCCGATCTTTCTTATTGAGCGGCAACTGATGCAGCATGTAGGCCAGCGTCTCCGCGTGCATCAACCGGTGTTCGATAGCTACGTTGAGAAGAGTGTTCAGAGTGAAGCCATCGCTCATCGGGAGATGAGAGTCGGTAACGGCGTCGAGTTTATTGTCGAGGGCTGCGCGGATTTCTCTTACATAGCCGCGGACTTTTTCGATGGTTGGCCAGTCCGATGGCTGATCGGTCGGCAGTCCGCCGCCCACAGGATCGATGCCGAAGGCGAAGAGACGGTCAAACTCCGGATGAAAGCTCTTCAATCCGAAGACGCGTTCGTGAAAAAGATTCCAATCGAAGGCTTCGAGGTGTCCAACGTAAAAAACGATGCGGTGACGTTCGGCGATGGGCCGGTCGTATAGGAATTCAGGCTTGACGATACGAAAGAGATCGTCGGTCTGTTGACGGGCGGCGGACATTTGCCGGGTTAGTTCTTCACGGCTGATAGCGTCGCTCTGCGTGGCAAGCATTCGAAATCCCCCAATCTTGGCGAGCGGACGAAATACTGCTACGGCACAGCAGGCGCGCAATTCTGTGAATTCTATGCCCTTCCGGCGGCGCGTACCATAGGGTGATGCACCTACAGTTATTTCACCTGAACGCATTCACGGCAAAGCCGTTTACGGGCAATCCGGCCGCGGTGTGTCCGCTAGCAGGCTGGTTAGATGACGAATGGATGCGCGCCGTCGCAGCCGAAAATAATCTTTCCGAGACCGCTTTTTTCGTGCCTCGGGCGGACCATTACGAATTGCGCTGGTTTACACCCAGCTGCGAGGTGAAATTGTGTGGACACGCCACTTTGGCCTCGGCCTGGGTGATCCTGCGAATGCTGGAACCGGAGCGCGATTCGGTGCGCTTTGAGACGCGTTTTAGTGGCGCGCTTACCGTTCGCCGCGAGGACGATCTGCTGGCCATGGACTTTCCCGCTTTGCCGCCCTGGAGGTGCTTAAATCCTCCCCCTGCTCTGATCGCAGGTCTGGAAAAAGCCGGGCGGACAGCTCCGACCGAGGTGATGCAGATCGAAGATAACTTTTTCGTGGTCTACGAATGCGAGGAGGAGGTTCGGTCTTTGCGGCCGGACCTGCGCTTGCTGGAGAAAGTACATCCCGCGGGAGTCGCGATTACGGCTCGCGGTGATACCTCTGACTTTGTGTCGCGATATTTTGCTCCGAGCTATGGCATTCCCGAGGATCCGGTCACGGGGTCGACTCACTGTTCTCTGGCGGCTTACTGGGCCCAGCGGCTGGGTAAGACGAGATTGCACGCCCGCCAGGTCTCGGCACGCGGCGGGGAGTTGTGGTGCGAGGTTAAGGGGGACCGCGTGATACTCAAGGGGGATGCGGTACTCACGCTGCGCGGAGAGTTGCTGATTGCGGAGAGTTGCTGATTTAAGACCGACGTATTCACTCACTGAACTAATCCCTTGCTGCGAAGGAATTCACGCGCGACGTCCTTCACGTCGCGGTGCTGGCCATCCAGCGCGTAATTTAATTTCTGCATTTCCTGATCGGAAATCTTATCGCCCAATGCGGCAATTGCTGCGGCCACTTCCGGATGCTGCTGCAAGGTCTCCTCACGAACCACAGCGACCGCTTCGTAGGGAGGAAAATAGTGTTTGTCATCTTCCAGGACGGCAAAGTCGAAGGCCAGGATCAGTCCGTCCGTGGCGTTGCCCGCCGCGATATCGATTTGATGGTCTTTCAATGCCGGGGCGAGCAGGCCCAGATCCATGATGCGCGGGGGCGAGGTGAAGTGCAGGTTGTAGGCCGCGGCCAGCCCGGGATAGCCATCGGGGCGCTCCATGAACTCGTAACCGAATCCAGCCTGCCATTTAGGCGCATAACCGGCTGCTTGCGATAGAGTCTTGAGACCGAGGCGACGGGCGTCGTCGCCGCGAATTTCCATGGCAAACGTATCGTTGAAGCCGAACGGTGGACCGAGGGTAAGTTTGTAGCGAGATTCATATTCGCTCTTCACACGCTGGTACACCCCGGACTTATCGCCTGCCACCTGCTGCTTAAGTATTGCGGTCAAGGCCGTGCCCGTATATTCGGGATAGATATCAATGCGGCCGGCCAGCATCGCTTGCTGGCAGATATAAGTTCCCGCGAGATAGAAGCGGCGCTCAACTCTTAAATGAGTCTGCGCTTCGATCTGCTGCGCGAGAAGTTCACCTAGGATGAAAGACTCGGTAAAGTTTTTGGAACCGATGACAATGCGATCCGAATGAGAGGGCCCACAGGAAGACAGTGAGAGGATCAGGGGAGCCAGAAGGGTCACCGCGAGCGCATTCTCATGGAGCGATTGAAAAACGACGCATGATCGGTGGCGATGGCTTTTCATCTTCGTCATGCAGGCTGGCTACCGGGGCCGAAGACTTTTCTCCAGCCATCCCAGGCCGAAATCGGCCGAGAGGGCGAGTACGGCGGCGGGAATCGCTCCCGCTAGAATCAGTTGATTGTTGACCATGGCGAGTCCGCGAAAAATAAATTCGCCGAGACCACCGGCGCCTATCGCGGCGGCAATGGTGGCGAGTCCAACGGACACTACCACGGCCACGCGCACGCCCGAGAGAATCACACTCAAAGCCAGTGGTAACTCGACTTGAAACAGTAATTGATTGCTGGTAAGCCCCATGCCCCGCCCGGCTTCTACCACGGCGGGATCGACGCCGCGGATTCCGGTGTGAGTATTACGGATCACCGGCAGCAGCGCATACAGAGTCAAAGCTAAAATTGCTAACCGGTCGGCGCGGGCGCCAATCCAAGGAACCGGTAAGAGAAAACCAAAGAGCGCCAGACTCGGGACCGTCTGAATGATGTTCGCGGTCCCGAGCACGGGCCGATTCCACACTGGCCAGTGAGCGCTCACAATGCCGAGCGGGATGCCAATTAAAACCGCGAACAAGGTGGAAATACCCACCAGCCAAAGATGTTCCAGCGTAAGTTCAAGTATTTCCTGATAGTTTTGCAGGAAGTAGTGGAAAACGTTCATGAAGAACCTCGTTTGGCTACCGAGTCGAGCCCTTCGCCGAAAGCCTGCACATAAGCCGCCGGCAGCGGGTCAGTCGAACGCAAGAAATCCGCAGAGGAGAAAACGCTTACTAACTGGCCCGCTTCCATGAGCGCGATGCGCGAACCCAGTCGCAGAGCCTCGCGCAGGTCGTGCGTGACGAAGACGACCGTCTTGTTCAAGCGTTGCTGCAGGGCGAGGAACTCGCGCTGCAGTTGGTCGCGGCTCAAAGCATCGAGCGCGCCAAAGGGTTCGTCCATTAGCAGGATCGCCGGGTCTGCAGCCAGGGCTCGAGCCACTCCCACACGCTGGCGCTGTCCGCCTGAAAGCTGGTGAGGATATCGCGAAACGATCGCCGCATCGAGCCCCACCATTCGCAAGAGTTCCTCAACCCGCTGATGAATTCGTTCGGGATCCCAACCCTCGATTCGAGGCACCAAGCCGATATTTCGTTCCACCGTGAAGTGGGGAAAGAGGCCCACATCCTGAATAACGTATCCAATCCCGCGGCGCAAGCGGATGACGTCAGTATCACGCGTGGGTGTTCCATCGACCAGTATTTCTCCGCTGCTTGGCGACAATAAGCGATTGATCAACTTCAGCGTCGTGGTTTTTCCAGAGCCACTGCGCCCCAGCAGCACCAAAGTCTCGCCGCGCCTCACGTGGAGATTCAAGCCATGCAATAATCGCTGCCCAGTGTGCACAGAGTAATAGACGTCGCGGAATTCAATTACGGCGTCTTTGGCGGATGTGTTTTCCACTTTCGTCAATCTGATCTAACCAAATGTCTTGTCTATCTCGCCTAATGCAACCAAACCGCATTAACCACTGTTCGCAAGCATACCGAAGAGCCCGCTGAAGATCCGGCAAAATCTGAGAGACGATGCGAAGTTACCTGAGTGCCGCGAGCACCTAGAGAGCTAATAGACGACCTGACTCCCTCCCTCTACCATCTTGCTAGGACATGCTGTGCAAATGCAGCTTAGGTGTGAGTGTGCTAGCTTCGCGCAACCTTCTTTCCTGGGTGATGGTATTCCTGTTCCCGCTCTCATTGCTGGCGGCGGATACCGGTTCCGCAATCCTACACGGGACGGGCGGAGTTTTTGTGAACGGCGCAGAGGTGGGCGATTCGACTGTGATCTTTCCGGGTGATGCGCTGGAGACTAAACCGGGATTTGTCGCCAATCTCGATGCCGAAGGGTCGTCTGTTCTGATCCAACCGGAATCGATCATCAAGTTCGAACGTAACTTCATAACCCTCGAGCACGGCAGCGTCGCGGTCGGAACTTCAACCTCGATGAGTGTGCATGTGAACTGCATTAAAGTCGAGCCAGTCTCCCCGGACCGCACGCAATACAATGTTACCGACACGAGCGGCTCCGTCCACGTCGCCGCACACAAGAATGATGTGAACATCACGCAAGGCGGCGCCCTGCGAAAAGCATCTACGGAGAAATCGTCGGGCTCCGCCACGGTGCACGAAGGGCAGGAGGCGACGCGGGACGAATCTACTGCCTGCGGAGCGCCCGCACGCCCCGAAACGGCAAGTCATGGTCTGAATACGAAATGGCTCGAAGCTGGTGGTGGAGCTGGCGGAGGAGCCCTGATCTTGTGCTTGCTGTTGTGCAAGGGCTCGCCTTCCAGCAGCATCAGCCCGGTGCAACCGGGGAACTCTCCCTCTGGCTCTCCTCAATAACTCGGCAAAAAAATATCCGGCCCGATAAATTGTTTGCCACTGAAAATTTTAGGAAGATGATGCAAGGCAGGGTATAATAAAGATCTTGACCTCGAAGACACCCTAACAGCACGTTGCGCCTTCGCGATTGAGAAGATATCCCTGAAAGGCGAGCGGCGTGTCCCATCTCAAACATCTATTGGCGCTTCACCGACAGCTGGAGCGTTAGCCTTCTTGGCTCTTCAGTACTCTTATTTTGCGGCGTTCAACCCGAACCGCAGGAGATCAATATGTCTGGAATCAACGGCGACAAAGCACGATTCAACCGGCGGCGCAGGCAAAAAATCAGTCGCCGCCTGAGCAATCAAAAGATGCTGAAGGCACTCGCGGAGAAGCATCTGGTGATGCCGCCGCTGCAAACGTCTGCCAAAGAGAAGGTAGCATGACGACTTCGGCGATCGGTTTGCCAATAATAGATTCGAGCGGCACCGTGGCGAGCAGGAAAAAGCGCGTGCTCCTGCTGGATACATCCCCGGCCAAACGTGACCTGCGCGCCGACGTGATGAGAAAGATGGGCATCGAGGTGGACTGCGCGGCGGATGTGCTGGAAGCACGATGCTGGTGGCGCGCTGACTTGTACAATCTCGTTCTCATCAGCGTGACGGGAGAAACTGACAGCTGGGACAAATTCTGCACGGAGCTCCGCAGCGCTACCCCGCCTCAGAGGATAGCGTTCCTCGTCGGCGGCCCGGAGTATCTCGCGGCTGCGCCACATTCGGACGAAGCTCGCGTGGACGAAACCGCGCTGGGCAAAGAAATGGTTTCGGCCTTGCTCGCTCAGGCTGCGGCCAGCTCCTCCCAGCGGTGGGGAATACTCGAGGCCTGCCGCAGAATCTCTTCGGTGCGCTCTGTCAGCGAAGCACGCTCGCGCGTGTTGCGCGAGGCGCCCCGGCCTTCACGATGGGCAGAAGCCATCGAACAGCACGCAGTATCTGAACCTCCCAAGGCCCAAAGCGCATTTGCAACCGCCATCGAACAGATAGAAAGAGAAGAACTTCTATGAAGAACCTTTATGTTGGCAATTTGCCGCACAGCACTACCGAATCTGAGTTGCGCGGTCTCTTTGAAGCACATGGCGCAGTGGAACGCGTAAGTATAGTCATGGACCGCGAAACCGGCCGCTCCCGCGGCTTTGCTTTTGTCGAAATGACCAACGCTGGGGAGGCTGACAAGGCGGTCGCAGCGCTCAACGGAACGGACCTGGGCGGCCGGGCGCTGAAGATCAATGAAGCCAAGCCTAAATCGAGCGCGCCGCGCGGCGGCGGGCAGCGCCTCGGCGGTGGCGGCGGCGGCAGTCGCGACGACTACCAGGGTCACGCGCGCCAACCGCGCGAGCCGCGCTGGTAGCGTGAATCCTTTTGCACTTTAATTTTAAAATCGCCTGCGCCATTGGTTCGCAGTCCGATTTTTAGCCGCCGCGGTTCAGGCCGGCTTTGTTGTACGCCAAGCCAAACTGCGGCTAACTTTGACGATTGGAGATTGGGATGCCAGGACGAGGTCGATCAAGTTTTACCAAACGCCAGAAAGAACACACCCGACAACAAAAACAGCGCGACAAGGCAGAACGCCGTATTCAGCGCAAGGATGAACCAGGAGTGGCGAGCGATTCCAGCGAACTGGACCTTGACGAATTGCAAAGGCACGCCGCCGAGCAAGCCGCGCTGTTTCAGATGGGAGCGGACGATGCCGATATTTCGAGCATTCCCCGCGAACGCGCTCCCGAGAAAACCGAATCGTAGAATTCCAGCTCTGATTCGATTTATAAACTGAGGCAAAAAGTTGGGCGCGTCTTCCAGACGCGCCCTTCGACTCTTTGCCCACTTCCTTCTCTTTATATTTCCCCGTTTTCTAGGCGAATACTTCGCCGGGCAGTTTGGTCAGAGTCCGGCTCGCCAAAGTATTTTGGACGACAATCCCGGAGCGTTCGGCATTGTTCCAGTCGATCTGCTTGCGTTCGATCTGCAGTTTAAGCGTGCGTTCGATGTGCCGGAGTTCGATGACCTCGGCGCCCGCGACTAGACTCGAGGCGAGGCCTTGTGACCCGGCACGGCCGGTGCGGCCTACTCGGTGAATAAAGTCCTCTGCCATCTTGGGCAGATCGTAGTTAATTACGTGAGCCACATCATCGATGTGCAAGCCGCGCGCGGCCACGTCGGTGGCAACCAGGACGCTGAAACGTCCCTGCTGAAAGCCGCTGAGGGCGCCGTTGCGCTGCGATTGCGAGCGATCGCCGTGAATCATGGCGGCGGAAAAACCTTCGCGCACGAGTTCTTTCGCCAGCCGTTCCGTGCCGCGCTTAGTGCGGGCAAAAATCAGGGTCTGACCTTTCTCGGCGTAGAGCAATTGCCGCAGCACGTCTGGCTTCTCGGCAGGCCGCACTTCGTAGGCTTGCAAGCGCACGCTTTCCACCGGCTTCAGTACTGAACCGACAGCGACTCGCACTGGATCGCGCATGGCGTCGTTGACCAGTCCTGCAACGGATTGTTCCAGCGTGGCTGAAAAGCAGAGCGTTTGGCGGCGCACCGGCAGTATTGCCAGGATGCGACGAAGAGCGGGAAGAAAGCCCATATCGAGCATTCGGTCGGCTTCGTCAAGTACCAGGATTTTTACTTCGCGCAGATCGATTAGCTTGCGGCTAATAAAATCCTGCAACCGGCCGGGGGTTGCCACCACCAGGCTGGAGCCGCCGCGCACGGCTTGGATCTGAGATTTCTCGGAGACACCGCCGATGACCAGCGCCGCCTTCGATAGTCCGCGGCCGCGCAGTTTTTCGTATTCTTCGTTGACCTGGATGGCCAACTCGCGCGTTGGCAAAAGCACGAGCACGTGGACTTTTTGCGACGGCTCGCGCTGCAGCATTTCGATCACCGGGATCAGAAATGCCAGAGTCTTGCCGGTGCCAGTTTGCGCCGTAGCAAGGACGTCTTTGCCCTCGAGGGCGCTTGGGATGGCTTGCGCCTGGATCGGCGTAGGGGTGATGAATTGAGCTGTCGCCAGCCTCTGCTGTAACGCAGAAGATAGTGATAATTCGGTAAAACTTGTCATTCGAAATTGTTCTTTCTGGAGGGGCTGATATACACGTATCGTGAGTTCCCATGCCGCTCTTTTTATTTTGGATTGACGCTGAATAAACGGCGGGCAGGAAAAGCGGAGATGAATCCTGATCCGACTGGATCACCGCGTCACGAGCAAACCGTGGCAGTAGCGTTACAAAGAATTATAGCATAGGGCTTAGTAATATTTATCGAGGACACCCGCTACGAACGAAACTGAAGTAACTATACAGATGCCCCCTGGCGCGCCTCAGTCCGGCTTGCGGCGAGGAAGGCCAGGAATTGATCCATCCCTTCGCCAGACTTAGCTGAGAGCTTAAAGATCGGCATACCGGGACGTACCGCCTGAATATTCTTTGATGCCATGTCCCAATTAAACTCGACTGCTTCCGCCAAGTCGGCTTTACTAACCACGGCTACGTCTGCACTATTAAAGATGGTTGGGTATTTGAGCGGTTTATCCTCGCCTTCGGTTACGGAAATCAACACCACGCGCAGGTCTTCTCCCAGATCGTAGGAAGCGGGACATACGAGGTTGCCGACATTTTCGATGAAGAGGAAATCCAGTTCATTTAGATCCCACCCTTCAAGCGCCTTTTGCACCATGGCAGCTTCGAGGTGGCATAGGGTCCCGGTTGTGATCTGCTTCACTGGAGCCTGGCTGCGCGCTAAGCGTTGCGCATCGTTTTCTGTGGCAAGATCTCCGACCAATGCGGCTACGCGATCGTTGGTGCGCAGAAGTGTGAGGATCTTTTCCAAGAAAGCGGTTTTGCCCGAACCGGGGCTTGAAACCAGGCTCACCACGAAAACTCCAGCGGCGCGAAAACGCTCGCGCAGCGCGCGTGCCACAAAGTCATTCTGTTTCAGAACGTTCTTGCGAACTTCGATCAAACGGGGTTCTGGGCGCATTCCTGTACCTCCAAGGCAACTACTTCGAGTTCTTTCCCCTGCACGATCTCCGCGGTCGGCGTGCCGCATTCGGGGCAACAAAATAATTGCACCGAGTTGAGCGGACGATTGGCTTTGCAATTCGAGCAGAAAACTACTACCGGCACATCTTCCACGAGCAAGCGCGAACCCTGCAGAGGAGTACCTTCGCAGACCATTTCATAGCAGGAGAGAAGAGCGTCTTTGACGACGCCGGACAAGGCGCCAAGTCTCAAGTGTACGGCTTCGATTTTGACGCGGCGGCTCTCCGCCTCTTCCTGAGCCACCTCCACAATGCTCATCGCGATGGAAAGTTCATGCATGGTTTGATCCGGCCCTGTGTTTGCCAGCAACTTGAATGGTATCAAACCGGCTAACAGCACCGAGGGCGGCCTGTCCCAGGCTGATTCCACCGTCGTTCGGTGGCACGGCGTGGTTGGTCCATACTTGCTGCGGACCGCCGGTAGCAGCAGTTGCGGATAGCAGGGATTTAAAATCTTCGAGAAGCAATTCGTTCTGGAATACGCCACCGGATAGAACTACGGTGTCGAGTTCATGGATTTGGCAAACGACTTTGAGGGCGTGGTGCAAGCCCTGAGCGATCCCTCGTTGAAAAGCGCGCGCGATTTCATTGAGGCTTCTTCCTCTAAGCCGGTCTTGGGCTACCGACAGTAGCAAAGGGCGAAAATCGAGTTCTTCCCCGATGAATGGGAAAGGATACGGCTCAGCCTCCGGCGCGGGGCGGGCTAGTTGCTCCAGCCACATCGCGGCCTGGCCTTCAAACGTCACATCGCGAGTAAAGCCAAGCAACGCGGCGGCGGTGTCAAATAAACGTCCCATAGAAGTTGTCGGGAAAGTTCGAACGTCTTTGCGAACCAGTTCCATGGCATTGCGATAGCGCTGGGGAAAATCGAACGGACTTGCTTGCACGTCAGGCAAGTGATCAACCTGAGCCAGAAAGCCGGCCGCCGCCTGTACGGGGAAGTGCGCCGCTGCATCGCCTCCAGCGAGGACTGCGCGCCGGAGATGCGCTATGCGTTCGAAACCCCCGTGCACGCTGCCTATAAAGATTTCGCCGCCCCAGATCGATCCGTCATCTCCATAGCCGGTGCCATCGAAGCTTACGCCTGCGACTCGCTTCGTCCACTCGCCGCGTTCGGCAAGCACGGACGCTATGTGGGCGCGATGGTGCTGGACGGCGTGGCGCTCACCGGCCTTATAGGTCGCGGCACGAGCGGTTGAGAAGTATTCGGGGTGAAGGTCATGCACCAACAATACGTCGTCCCAACAAATCTCGTACATCGAAACCAGATCTTCGATGGTCTCTTGAAATGCGCGCAGCGACTCGTAGTGGTCCAGGTCTCCGATATGTTGGCTGACGAAGGCTTGGCCGCTTACCACCAGCGTGATGGTGTTCTTCAGATCAGCGCCCAGCGCGAGGATGGTACGCTCGGCTGGCAGCGCTGCCACTGCGCCTGGGGCGTAACCGCGAGCGCGGCGCAGGATTGCGGGGCCGAAGGCTCCGGCGCGCGCCACGGAATCGTCCACCCGTCGTGCGATGGGCCGCTCGCCTATCAAAAATTCGTCCGCGATTTCTGCCAGACGGTTCAATGCGTCTTCGTCTTCATAGGCGATGGGTTCGCTGGAACGGTTCGCGCTGGTCATAACCAAAACGTCCGGCGCTCCTGCCGCGAATAGTAAGTGATGCAAAGGGGTGTACGGCAGCATGATCCCGAGTTCGCTGTTGTCAGGCGCGACTTCCGCGAATTGCAGCTTTGCCGGCGCGAGCACAATGGGCCTCGCCACCGAGGTGAGGAGTAACTCTGCCTCCGGAGATAGGTCGACCAACGTCCGAGCAAGCGCCAGATCTTTCGCCATTAATGCGAACGGCTTTTCTTTTCGGTATTTGCGCTTGCGCATGGCCGCGACGGCCGCGGCATTGCGGGCGTCGCAGGCGAGATGATATCCGCCAAGTCCCTTCACCGCGAGAATTAGCCCGGCGTTCAGCATCTCGCTGGCACGGCGAATGCTGGCGGCGGTTTCATTCGCCTCGTCACTCTTCTGCTTAGAACTTCGTCGAAGAAAATATTTTGGACCGCATGATGGACAGGCCACAGGTTGCGCGTGAAAGCGGCGATTGCCGGGATCACGGTATTCTGCAGCACAAAAATCATCCAGCGGCCAACTCTTCATGGTTGTGTTGGGCCGGTCGTAAGGCAACGCTAGCACGACGGTGTAGCGAGGACCGCAGTTGGTGCAATTGATATAAGGATAGAGATAGCGCAAATTGGCCGGGTCAAAGAGCTCTTGAAGGCAATCTTCGCAGACGGGAAGATCGGGCGAGATGCGAACCGTGGGATGTTCGCGACGCTCGCTGGCGCGGATCGTGAATTCACGCAAGCCGACTGGCTTCGCGGGCTGCACGTCGATTTCAGCGATGCTGGCCGCAGGCGGCGGCTGGGCTTTCAATTCGCGAACAAAAGCGTCGAGGCCGGCTTCAGCGCCCTCCAGATAAATTTCGACTCCTTCTTCGGCGTTGAGCACCCATCCATTGAGAGTGTTGGCACTGGCAAGGCGATAAACAAAAGGACGGAAACCCACGCCCTGCACGACTCCGCGAACTCGAATGGAACGGGCGCTGGTGGTTGTCATCGCTGCGTTGATAGCGGTGGGGCTACTCGTCGACGAGGCAGCCGTGGCCCTGCCAGCCCACTTGAAGCACTTTACCGTCTTCAACAAGGATGGGCACCGTGCGCTGCCCGCCTGTGATTTCGCGCATGCGTCCGCGGGCCACAGGATCGGCTTCTACATCGTACTCGACAAAGTCGCTCCCCTTCCACTCCAGCCAGTCGCGCATTCGCTGGTGTGGGGGCAGCGGGCAGCGCCATAAAGGTCAAGTCTGGCCATGATTTGCACTCTCTTGATTTAGCAATTTCAGCGACTCGCGCATCACATGGTAGATCGAAGCCTGCACTTCCTGGATGCGCGGGATGTAATCGCAGTTCACAACCATGGGAAAGTCGGCGAGGCGCTTGCGCATGATCTCACCACCGTCATAGCCAAGCAGCGCAACCGTCAAAAGTCCACGTGTGCGGGCTTCTTCAAGAGCCAGAATTATGTTGCGCGAGCCACCGCTGGTGGAAATGCCGATGGCGACATCCCCGGGCTGAGCTTGAGCGATCAACTGGCGGAGGAAGATTGCCTCAGTGCCGATGTGTTGGCGACAGCAGTGATGTTCGCGGACTCGAGCGAAAGCGAAACCGCAGGAATGGGTTGATAGCCCGATGGCGGGAGCACGCAATCAATTGCGAGATCGTTGGCGTCGGGAGCAGAGCCTCCATTGCCGAAGAGAATGAGTTTGCCGCCGCACTGCAAACGCTCGTGAATTGCCACCGTGGCGTTTGCGATTGCTTCTGATTCTTGTTGCGCGACTTGCCCGAGAGTCGTGCGTCGTCGTGTGCTTTCATAAGGATCGAAGACGTAACTTCCGCTACCAGGCCGCCAGGTCCCTGCTTTTCCGTTCCCAAGAATGGATAGGAAATTCGCAGAGCGCAGCGGGTTACCGGTGAGAAACATTTCAGCGGCCTCACTGCTCCAACGTCCCTTGTCTTCGGGATGGATCTGGCTGTACCACCGCACCGGATCTTCCAGCCACTCTTCCTGGGAAAAACCTAGAGCGGCCTCAATCTGTGGGCTGACATAAGCTTCGCCGATGCTCAAGTATCCAGTTCAAGATCGTCAAATCGGCGCCATTTGTAAAACGCTATCGAAATGATCCAACTGGCGGCGAAAACTCCGACTATGAAATAGCCGAGCGTACCAAAATTACCGTTGAGCTTGGCCACGCCGTTCCAGAACCAGCCTCTGAAATGAAAGTGCCCGGCCAATAGCCCAAGGGATTCGATTCCGCCTACGACCAATGCGACGATCACGGAAACGCAGGTGATCGTAATGTTGTAATAAAGTTTGCGAATGGGTTTTACGAACGCCCAGCCGTACGCGCCTAACATCAATATGTTGTCTGTGGTATCGATGAGAGACATGCCAGCCGCAAAGAGCGTGGGAAAGACAAGGATCGACGAAAACGAGAGTCCTCTGGAGGCTTCGGCGGCGGAGATACCCAGCAGACCAATCTCGGTTGCAGTATCGAAGCCCAGGCCGAACAGAAATCCAAGCGGATACATGTGCCAACTGCGCGTGATCATGCGGAACATGGGGCGAAAGATTTTCGCCAGAAACCCGCGGCTGCCGAGGAGAAGGTCGAGATCTTCTTCCACATAGGGCTCGCCGCGGCGGACTCGGACGAAAGTACGGTAAATCGAGCGCAGGACGATCAAGTTCACCAACGCAATGGCAAACAAAAAGAAGGCCGAGACTAATGTGCCGAATACTCCGGCAACACTCCTGAACCCATCGAGGCGATGTTGCAGCGTGAGGGCCGCCCCGGCGATCGCTGCTGATCCCAGCACGACTACGGTCGAATGCCCGAGAGAGAACATGAATCCTACTGCGACCGGGCGCTTGCCATCCTGCATCAGCTTTCGGGTTACGTTGTCGATGGCTGCGATATGATCAGCATCGACAGCATGACGCAAGCCGAAGCTATAGGCTAGAAGAGCCGTGCCCAGCAGCAACGGGTAACGGTGGAAAGCGAGCGTGGCCCAGAACCATGCTCCAGCATTAAAGACGAGCAGGATGACATAGATTCCGATGATGCGGCTGCGTAGGTTTGCGGCATCATCGTCGAATAACGCCTTCAATCCGAGTTGAGATCTTTCGTTCGCCATACTATGGGGTCCGGCCTTCCAAACCTATAGGTAAAGCTCAAACTGATGTATGAGGGCATGCGAACTCCAACGACTTCTTGAATGGCAGAGGGATAGAAATTCTCGGTAGTCTGTCCGCTATAGCCGTCAGCAATAAGGAAATTTACGCCCGCGGTTGCCCGCTCATTTTCGAAAGAACGCACCACTGCCCCGCGGAATTCCTTCACGGGAGTGCCCGTACATTCGGCATTCAGATTGGGCAAGCATCCCGTGCCTAAAGGCTTTGCGCCAACGTATTCGAATTCCGCCTGGGCTCGCAGTTGGAACGGAAGCTTCTGCAATGTGCCCAGCAAATCGAAAATTGTGCGGGGTGCCTCCGGAGTGGGCTGCCCGGAATCCAAGTCGCGAGCGTCGGCCTTGGAGAAAGTGGCCAGCAGCGAGCCGTAAGCAAAGCCTCGGCGCGCAGCAATCGTCATAAATCTAAGCCGGCTTGGCCCTTGATTGAATTGCAGGCCTGTATCCGGATCGATCTTTGCCAGTTGTGCGCTGCTGGTGACGTGGCCCAACGTCAGCCGAAATTCGGTTTTGTGAATACTTTTGCTGGCCACGATTTGATAGGAATGAGATGTGGCCACCAAAGATCCTGCGGCCGTGCCAGTGCCGATGCGCGGATCCTCGGTAAAGAACGCCTGACCGAAACTCAGAGAGAGGAGCGGCAAGTACCATGAATCTCTGGGTAGAAAAGAAAGGGTCGCTTTCGGCGAATTCACTCCCGCCCATTTGTGAGAGGAATTCTCGGCGTGCAGAAGATCGTCGTTATCGACATCGATCTCATCGCGGCGCCAGCCGAGATAGTAGCGGAAATGGCGCGCCAGAGCGCCTTCCGCCGCGAGGTAGGGAGTCAGTGATGAGATGGTGATGTTATTCCCATCAACCGGCGCAAACGGGCCATAGTAATTTGGGTTGTTTAAATTGAAGAAGCCGTAGTGATCGAGGTCATCGCGACGCGGTGCTTCGCGCTGGTAATCAAAGCCGCCTAATAAAGATAGATATTCGGCAATCCTGTCTACGTAGTTCACGCTAGCGCCAGTTACGGTGCGAAATTCACTTTGCCGGATCAGGCCCTGTCCAAAATCCGAGAATAGAGAAAGATTGTAGGTGCGAAAAAAGCTGGAGAACTGCAACTGCTGGGTCCGGGCGAACTCCCACGTATCGTTTACGGCGATGAGTGCTGTATGAGTCTGGTCCTTCTGCCTTGGGTCGATAGTGTCGCCATAGTTGAGGAAATTAGAATCGGCGGAGTTCGACGCTAAGATGGGCGCCAACCCTGGAACAAAGGATGAGCCGTAATACCCAATGCCGAACAGCGCGAGAGTGTGATCTCCGAAATGGAAGCGGCGTTCGCCGTCGAATTTGTACTGCTGCCGATGTTCCAGGCGATCCAGCAATCCATTACCGTACGACGCTTCGAAAGCCAGCCACGATGCAGACGACGGGCTACCCCCTGCAACTACGGCGAGGTCGCGATAATCCCCTGTGATAGTTAGGAACGGATCGAGGCTCGTCCGGAAGCCGTAGGTCGTGGCAAGATTTACGGAATGATTCCCTTCCCGCGCGTTGAATGCGCCGCCATCAACCTGAACCGTCTCCAGGGCCTGGGCTACAAAAATATTCGGATCGGCGTAGCCGTTGCCGTGGGCGTTGGCTGACAAATTGTTAGGCACGAGATAACTGCCCACGGCGATATACTGCGCGATAGGTTCGCCGTGGTCTCCCGCCACTCCGGGAGCAAAATATTGGGGTGCTTTGATACCGCCCGAGGCAGTTTCGATGGGGAGGCCCGGGATCGACAGCGGCGCGCCGGGGCGGCCGGGATTGGCGTCGAGTAGATCCTGGCGTACGAAAACCCTCTGCGCGGGATCGGGGGTAAATATGTCGGACTGGTTTACGTCGGCGATAACGTTGACGTTTTCGACTCGCGAGGAAAGCTTACTCATTCTTACGGTAACTTCAGAAATGCCGCCGACGATTACTATCTCCTGCGCGACAGTAACGAATCCGGAGGCCTCCACCTTGAGCACAAATTGTCCCGTAGAAAAGATTCCGAGGTGAAACGCTCCATCGGGGCCGGTACTTGTTCGTCCCAAGACCCGGCCACGATCGAGCAACTGCACGTCAGCCTTGGGCAACGCGTTGCTCTGAGGGTCGGTGACACGGCCTCTTAGAACAATCTCTTGCGCTTGCAGCGGAAAAGATAGCAAGACAAGTGGCAACAGAACTTCGATCAGAGCTGTAGTTCGGGATTCCATTGCGCTCAAGAGTGGTAACACGAGTCACACAATCGTGCTACAAACAGCATACACTGATAAAGCAGTTTGCATCCTTCTCAGAAATAGGAGCAAGCCATGGCTGACCTGGTGAGAACGGGGCTTTCGCTGGAACGCGATCTACTGGAACAATTTGATGAAGTCATCGCGCGTCGCGGCTACCAGAACCGCTCCAAGGCAATCCGCGATTTAATTCGAGAGCACCTTGTCGACGAACGCGGGGATCAGAACAAAGTCATCGCCGGTACACTCACCCTGGTTTATGACCATCACCGGCGAAACCTAACGGAGCGACTGGTGGAGATTCAGCATCAGGCTCACACGCAGGTGTTGGCGGCCACTCACGTTCATCTGGACCATCACAATTGCCTGGAAGTTGTAATTATGAAGGGCCGCAGCGCGGAACTACGGAAGATCGCCGACCAGATTCTCAGTCTGCGAGGGGTGAAACACGGCAAGTTCGTGATCACGAGCGCGGGAAAGAGCTAAAGTTACGGTGCCGGTCAACGGCAGCGCTCATACTATTCTTCCATCCAAACTCCACGACGATGATCTCGACGGGCGGCGAGAACATTTGAACAGTCCCATCTAGTGGGCGCCGGCCTTTTCCGAGC
Source organism: uncultured Acidobacteriaceae bacterium (assembly GCA_963781635.1). GTDB lineage: Bacteria > Acidobacteriota > Terriglobia > Terriglobales > Acidobacteriaceae > Sulfotelmatobacter. Next base: position 421,241 of record CAWAFZ010000008.1, on the reverse strand, counting down.
CCAAGCCTGTGTTCGAGCGGACGAGCAACTCATTGAACTGTGCTCGGAAGTCGGCTCGTGGCCAGTTATTGAAGATCGCCGCCAATCCCAAGTTTACGCAGGAATCCCCGGTCTTCCGGTGTCAAGGCGAGCTCATCGGGCTCGTCAAACACTTGGTGCATACCTGGGCCATGATAAACCGCCAAGGGCGGCGCGGCATCATCAACCAACACACGGTGCTCCGTTTCGCCAATCGCGAAGTAGCGTAGCATTTGCCGGATTTTCATTGCCAGCTCCTAGCTGGGTTCGTCACCGGCTGTCCCAGCCTTCAGTCCTCCGTTCCGAATTTCTTCAGATCTTCGGGTCCATCCGCCAGCGCCACCGCCTCTTTGCCCTGGACCATTTCGCGGACCTTTTCCACCACGTCAGGATTGGCCAAGGTCGTAGATATCTCCAGTGTTCATGTTGTTGGAGAGGGCGGCCAGAACACGACGCATGAGCTTGCCGGATCGGGTTTTTGGCATATCCGGAACGATGAGGATCCTTCGCGGACGGGCAATCTTGCCAATCATGGTTTCAATCGCCTTATTGACCTTTTCCACAATCGCCGGGCTGGCCTCGTAATGCCCGGCTGCAGGGCGATATAGACTTCGGGCACGCGGCCTTTGATCTCGTCCACTACCGGCACCACCGCCGCTTCGGCCACCTCGGGAACCGTCAGGCACGCAGACTCGATTTCCTTTGTGCCCAGGCGGTGCCCGGCCACGTTGATTACGTCATCCACGCGGCCCAGGATGCGGAAATAGCCGTCCACGGCCAGCACGGCTCCGTCCGCCGCAAAATATGGCCAGTCATGCCAGTCCTTGCTGTTGGGATTCTTGCAGTATTTCGTGTAGTACTGGGTGACGAAGCGGTCGCGATCGCCCCAAATGGTCTGCATGATCCCCGGCCAGGGATTCCGGATGCAGATGTTCCCCGCCTTCCCCGACCCAGCCGCAAGTGCTCGTCCGTTTTCGTCGATAGATCATCGGGATAGATTCCAGGCACGCCTGGGCCCGCGCTGCCCGGCTTCATGGGATCGAGCGCTGGCTTGGTGCTGCATAGGAATCCGCCGTTCTCGGTTTGCCACCAGGTGTCCACGATCACTGCCTCACCCTTGCCCACAACGTCTCGTGGTACCAGCGCCAAACCTCTGGCTCGATGGGCTCTCCCACCGTGGTCATGTGCTTGAAATGGTAGTTGTACTTGGGGGGTTCATCGTGGCCGGCCTTGCGCAACATGCGAATGGCCGTGGGCGAAGTGTGGAAGATGTTGACATCCAGGCGCTCGGCGATTCTCCATACCCTGCCGGCGTCGGGGTAAGTAGGAACGCCTTCGTAGATGACGCTGGTAGCGGCCAACGCCAGCGGACCGTAAACGATATAGGAGTGGCCCGTGATCCAGCCGATGTCGGCCATGCACCAGTACACATCCTCGGGATGAATGTCCTGAATGTACTTGGAGGTGCCAGTCACATAGGCGAGATAACCGCCGGTGCGGTGTTGGCAGCCTTTGGGTTTTCCGGTGCTGCCGCTGGTGTACATGAGAAACAGCGGCGCCTCCGCATCCATGGGGACGGGAGCGCACGATTTCGCCGGCGTATTTCGGGAGCACTTCGTCCACGAAGAAATCGCGCCCTTTCACAAACGGCGAAGCGGACGCATTCTTGCCCGGGTGCCGCCTCCAGACCAGGACCTTGTCCACCACATGGCCTTCCTTCTTGGCAATATCCAGCGAGATCTCAGCGGCCGCTTTGTGGTCGATCAGCTTGCCATTGCGATAGTAACCATCCATCGTGATCAGGACGTGGCTGCCCGAATCGGCGACGCGCATGCCGCAAGCCTCGCCGCTGAAGCCGCCAAACACAACCGAGTGGATCACGCCCAGGCGGGCACATGCCAGCATGGTGATCGGCAACTCGGGGACCATCGGCATATGAATGGTGACGCGATCTCCGCTCTTCAGACCGCAGAAATCGCGCAGCAGCGCCGCAAATTCATTCACTCGCACATAGAGTTCGCGGTAGGTGACGGATACGGGCGCTTCGGATTCCGGTTCCGGGACAAAGATCAGCGCCGCTTTGTTCTTGTACTTGGCGAGGTGCCGGTCCACGCAGTTGTACGAGGCGTTGATCTTGCCGCCCACGAACCACTTCCAGAACGGCGGATCACTGGTGTCGAGCGTGGTGTGCCAGTACTGGTCCCAGCTCAGCAGGTCGGCGTACTCCCGGAAGCATTCCGGGAAATTCTTCTCGCTGAAGCGTTCGATGACGTTGGGATCGGTCAGATTCGCCTGGCCGATAAATTTCGCGGAAGGATAGTAATATTCTTCCTCCCGCCAATGGACTGCGATCTGAGCCTCGCTGGTCTCGACTCACCACGTTCTGCTTCTGAAGAGTCTCGAGCCATATCAGTCACCCCTTAGATTTCTGAATTTGTGATGCAATCCCGACGTCCTTCGCCACTGCTCGGGATTGACGGAGCGCGCCCTCGCGCTCCGTTCAAGCCCATATGATGGAACATCCGAGTACGTCACTGCAACGGCTTCCGGAAGCTAGGCTACCGCCGGCACTTTCTTTCCTGCCATCCCTCCTTGCGGCGCGGCCGGGCGTTTGGCCGCCAGTTCGCAGATCAGAGCAACTGCCGCCAGCCCCGCCGCCGTGTAGAACGCCATCTGGTAGTTGTGATATTTGTCGAACATCCAACCGCCGATGCGGCCACCGAGGAGACCGGCCACACCCCAGGCAGTGAACAGCATGCCGTAGTTGAGGCCCAGGTTCTTGGTGCCCCAGAAGTCGGCTGCCGTTGATCCGTTGACCGAAAGCTGGGTGCCATAGCACCAGTAAACGATGAACAGCATCACGAACAGGGCCACCACATTGCCGCCCACGTAGTACAGAATGGGCATAGCAACCATGGAGATGCCGATCATCAGACGCAACACATTGATGCGGCCCAGGTGGTCCGACATCCAACCCGACAAGATGCGGCCCATGGCGTTTCCTGTCGCGCCCACCACCAAGCCAAAGGAGGCCAGGGTGATGCTGGGTATGCCCACGCTCTTGGCGAAGGGCACCAACTGGCTGATGACCATGAGACCGGCCGCGCAGCCAAAGGCATACGCCACCCACAGCAAGTAGAACGAAGGCGTGCGCAGCACCTCGCCGGGGGTGAAGTCATAGGTGGTAGCCGCAACCTTGGAAGCCGGAGCGGGCGTCCAGCCAGCCGGCTTGTAGCCAGCGGGTGGGTTCTTCAGCAGGAACGCGCCAAACACCGTCATCGCAAAGAAGATCACGCCCAGAACCTGGAAGGTGGTGCGCCAGCCAAAGTGCGGGATCAAGTAGCTGGCGGCCAGCGGGCCAAAGATGGCCGAACCGCCGCCGTATCCGCCTACCGCCAGCCCGACCGCCAAGTCCGCGCTTGTCCGGGAACCACTTGGACATGACAGGAATCGGGGTCGCGTAGCCAAAACCGTTGCCCAATCCCCCCAGGACGCCGAAGAAGATGAAAAACTTGGTTAGGCTGTCGGCATAAGAGCAGAGGAAAAAGCCCAGGCTCACCAGAACGGCGCCAATCAGGGAAATCTTGAAAGGCCCAAGTTTATCCTGCAGCCGGCCGGCTACTATGAAGGTCAGCGCGAAGACCACCACCGCGATGGTGAATACCATCGAGGTCTCGGCGCGTTTCCATTTGAACTCTTTCTCTAACGGGGCCACGAACACACTCCAGGCATACAGCGAGCCCAGCGCCAGGTTCATGGACACCCCGCCGACCACGCGCCACCAACGGCTTATGTCCAAGGGTGCCGGCGTCGGATGCAACATTTGCGTTAGCCACGGTTTTTCTCCTTTACAGAAAGTGAAATGAAAAGCGACGAGCCACTCCTTTCTCCGACTTCGCGCGATATCATATAGCGCGCTTAACCTCAAGTAGAAGCTCAAATTTGTCCGGTAACCTGCTCACGGCTGCGTCTTTTCCAAGCTAGCCGTCACATTGACTACTGAATCCTCCTCTACCGTGAGCTCCCGCTTCCACTGGGCAAACCCTGGCATGGAAAAGATGACGACATGCGTCCCAGTGCTAAGGCTGATTTCGGACGGCGTGTTGCCCACATATTTGCCGTCAAGGGTGATCTCGGCGCCGGCGGGGGTCGAGGTGAAGTTGCACCTTACCTTCTCCCCCTTTTCCTGAGGTGCGGGTGGCGCGGCTACGACTGCCGGGGCCGGCGCTGGCGCCGGCGAACTCTGCGGTGGCGCGGCAGCGTGCGGTACTAGCGAAGTTGCAGCTGGGGCCGGGGACGCCGGCGGACGAACATTTTCGGCCGTAGCGACCAGCGTGTACAACTGCTTTCGCTCCTTGCCTTTGTCATCCACGTAGAACACGGTAATGCCGTGTTTTTCTCTTTTGGCGTCGAAACTTTCGCCCTTGAGCAACGGTGCGCACCGGGAATATTTTGAAGTGATGGTGCAACTGATACGGAACGGCGGCTCGTTGCCTTCCTGCACCAGCAAGGTGCTCACCAGGGGCACGGTCGAAGTGGAACGGCAATATGCGTCGTAAGTAAGTTGGTCACAATTCTGCGGGACGCCGTTGTTGTCAGGGGTCGACGCTCGAGTCTCCGAATCGAGGACCTTGATCCGCATCGTTTCTTTGGTCGCAGCGTTGGCTAGCATGGCCACTGACAGAAGTCCTGCCTGCAGCGCCAGTATTTTACGCATACTCATCAAACCAACTCCTCAAACCAACTCCCCTAAAAACGGCGGATGCCGACGTTGCATCCCGGCTTTGCAAAAAAGATTTCTGAAAACCCAGGATCACAGATGCGCTACATTGTGGTCCCTCGGCGCGCCAAGCACAAGCAGGTTTCTTCGGCAAACAAAAGTTTAACGAGGACGGCCTCTAACGGGCAATTCCCCGAACTAAAGCCCGTCCCCCTGATCGCTTGGCCTTAGAACGTGAAGATCGGCCCGAACTCGGTACGGTGATCTTGCCATTCGTTGGATGGAGTTCCAGCAATCGTGTATATGGTGGCGTGGTCCAAACCACGGGTGGCGTAGACCGACTGCTCAAAGGCGAACTGGCACCAGTTGTTGAATTTGTAGTACAGGGTTCCAATCGCCGTCTTGCCCATCAAAAGAGGCAATGGGGCAGTGCCACCACCGTTGTAGGCAGCAACAAAACCAGGGTGATTCAGGTCGCGATCATTTACCTGGTCCTTGCCGAAGGTGAACAGAAGCTGCCAGCCCGCGTTGTGGCCTTTCGGGTCGGCATTGAACCACCGGGAAAGCGGCAAGCCGACCTGGACGAACCCGCCAAACGCCCGGATGGGCCGCTGCTTAGCAACCACAACCGAGCCCCCGCAGGTTCCAGGAGTGATCCCGTTCACCACCGGTCCTCCGGAGGGCGTAAACACGCCCGAGCAACCTAGTACGGCGCCACCGGCTGCGGCGAGCGGACCTCCATCGAGAGTAGGAAATGGTCCCTGGACGCCAGTTAGCCCACTCACATCGGTGGCGAAACTGTTGATCTGGCCGCCGAAGTAAAAGCGCAAGTCGGCTCCTTGATAGCCGCTCGCTACCACGGTAACCCAGCGGGTTGGTATTTGCGCCACGATTTGCTCTCCCCACTGATTGCTGGAGGCCTCAAAGCCATTCGGGAAGGTACCGCAATAGTTGGTGGTCGCACACAGGGTCCCGTACGCGGCGGACGAACCGACCGCGGACTTATTGTAAGCGATGGATGTGCGCCGGGAATGGAATCCCGAGAGTGATATTTGCGCCGGGGCCACACCCTTGGCATTGTCGAGTTGGTAACTCAAGGCCACTCTGCCTTCCTGTTCGGGACGGTCTGAGTCGGCGCCCTCGCGTTCCCCTTGCCCAAGCTGGCCAGCAAGACCTAGCGAGCCGAGCTTTAAGATCTGACCCGTGCTGGGCATCATGACCCCAAATTGCGGCTCGAGGTTGACGTGGTGTTTCTTATCCAGCGTCCAGATGAAGCCCCCCCGCAGCTGCGGAGAACGCTCCCAAATGTTGCCCCAGTACGCGCCATTGAATGTGGTTTCTACTATATTTTCCAGTGCGCCGGACCCGAAAAGTGTCCAGTCCTGTCCACCTATAAAGAAAACGTCAAAGGCGTCGCTTGCGTGGTAATCCAGCCGGACGAATGCCAAACGCAGTTGCGGCATATTGCTGCGGATCGACGATACGTCGCGGTTGTCGACTTCGCTGAAATTGCCTTCGAAGTCCCCTTCTATCTTGCCGGTCAGCGTCAGGTTCTTCGACATGTCCGGCCATTCCACGTTGAGCCCAAAGCGCGTGGACCGCGCCTTGATGTGAACCTCGGGATCCTGTGTAGGACCTGTGCTCAAAATATTCCCGGAATTCAGCCATATGCCGGGAAACGGAAAGTCATCGCCATCCGGGTCGCTGCTGTCATGGACAACTGTTGCTTTTATAAAGCCGTAAGGTGCGAGCGTGATCGGTCCCGCTTTTATGCCAGCTAGGCCACCGGTCTTGGGGGCATCGATCGGGAACACGCGAACCGGAATCACCGCCCCTACCACTCCAGGTATGGGAGGCGGCAGCTCGCCCGCTACCCGCGACGGAATAGGTGTCTGCGGCTTGGTTTGAGGCTGCTGCGGCGAGGCCTCCGGACTTGCGAGCGCCGCCGCGACAGTTTCCCGAACTGCAACCGAAGCTGCCGCTGGCGCTGCTGCTTGCTCCGCCGCAGCTGCAGGTTGCGCGGCTGGAGCGGGCGTCGCCGCAGACAAGTCCGCTGCGTTCAATACACCTTTGCGGCTGAGCGCCTCTACGAGGAGCTGGAACTCCGCATCCGGCGCGGCATTGCGGATTGCGTTCGCCTCGCTCGGCGCCAGAACGCCTTTCATCACCAGCACGCCGAGCAGGGCGGTAACATTCGCGCTGTTCGTAGTAGTCGTGAGGCTCGGACTTGGGCTGGGCGCGGGAGTTGCTTCTGCGCTACTTGCGTTCGCTCCATTTTCATTGGCGGCTTTCGCGTTGCTTTCCGCCATGACGGGAACAGCAGTGACTGCCAGCACGATCAGACTTGACAACCAACTCTTCATCGTCGACATGGACGCACTCCTCGTTCGGATTCAGACCTTGCTCCGAATATGGGGACGAACCCTACGCCACCTTTGCGAACGATGTCAAGAACTTTGCGGTTCCCAACGTGGGAACACACCATCGTGTGATCCCCGTCACTGCCGGTGTATTTTCCGGGGACCAGAATCCACCAGAGTCTGATAGCATTTCGCCGCACGCTCGGGAGGACCACATGAGCGCTCTAACCGTCTCGAAACCTGAGGACATCTCCAACCTCTTAGCGCTGGATCAGGAATACGCTGCGCCCAGCATCGTCGCCGACAACGCCTTGGAAAAAGATTGGCTAGGTGCGTGCGCCCGCGCCAGTAAAGATCCCGAGGGCTTCTGGGGTGACTACGCGGCCAGTTTCGCATGGTCTCGCAAATGGGAGCGTGTGCTCGATTGGGATGGCGTTCATCATCGCTGGTTTGCCGGCGCAAAGACTAATATCACGATCAATGCGCTCGACCGCCATGCCGAATCCGACCGGCGCAACCGGGCCGCTTTCATTTGGCTGGGCGAAGACGGAAGCGAGCGCATCGTCACCTATGGGCAGCTTCATCGTTTGGTCTGCCGCTTTGCCAACGGACTGAAATCGCTGGGCGTGGTCAGGGGCGATCGCGTAATCATTTATATGCCTTTGACGATCGAAGGCACGGTCGCAATGCTGGCTTGCGCGCGGCTGGGCGCAATTCATTCCGTGGTGTATGCCGGCCTCGGGCACACAGCGCTGCGCGATCGCATTGTCGATGCTCAGGCCAAGATTGTGATTGCGGGAGATGTCGGCTACCGGCGCGGCAAGACCGTTGCGCTAAAAGCCATCGTTGATGAAGCGGTCGATAAGTTGGAGTTCGTCGAAAAAGTCGTGGTGCATTCGCGAGGCGGAACAGAATTCTGCCCTCCTCGTGAGATCGACTTCAACGAACTGCTGAAGTTTTCTCCGCATTGCCCCGCCGAAGAAATGGACGCAGAAGATCCTCTCTTCCTGCTATACACTTCGGGTTCCACTGGGAAACCCAAGGGCGTAGTGCACGTTCACGGTGGATACATGGTGGGCACGACCTACCATCTGAAAAGCTATTTCGATGTGGGCGACCGCGATATTTTCTGGTGCACTTCCGATATCGGCTGGGTGGTCGGACACTCTTACATCGTTTACGCGCCTTTGTGCGCCGGCGTGACCACCCTATTTCGCGAAGGCGCGATTGATTACCCCAATCCGGGGGTCGCGTGGGAGATTGTAGAACGCTACTCCGTCACGAAAATGTTCACCGCGCCTACCGCGTTAAGAATGTTTATGCGTTACGGTGTGAGTTATCCGGCGGCGCACGATCTCACCAGCCTGCGCGTGATCGCATGCGCGGGCGAGCCGCTGAATCCGGAAGCCTGGCGCTGGGCGCAGACTCACCTCGCAGGCGATGGCAAGTGGGGCTTTGTGATCGACAATTGGTGGCAAACTGAATTGGGGGGCCCCGCCCTGGGTACACCGCCGACGATGGCGATGCGTCCTGGAAAGGTCGGCGTCGCAGTACCTGGAGCCGAAGCCGATGTGCTCGACGAAAACGGCAAGTCCGCGCCGGCTGGAGTGGGTGGTCGCCTGGTGCTCAAACGACCGTTTCCCCATATGTTGCGCACAGTGTGGCGCGACCCGTCGCGTTATGAACGCGATTGGCAGATTATTCCCGGCTGCTACGTGACCGGCGATGTCGCCATGAAAGATAAAGATGGATACATCGCCGTCCTCGGCCGCTATGACGATGTCCTTAACGTGGCTGGGCACCGCATTGGCACCGCCGAAGTAGAAAGCGCTCTGGTGTCACACCCCGCGGTCGCCGAGGCCGCGGCTATTGGCGTGCCCGATGTGATGAAGGGCGAGACTATCAAAGTATTCGTGCAGGTTCGAAGCGATCATGTGGCTTCGGATGCGCTGGCTGCAGCTCTGATCGAACACGTGCGCCGAGAGCTGGGACCGATCGCCACTCCTTCGTCTTTGGAATTTGTTGCCTCCTTGCCCAAGACAAGATCAGGAAAGATTCTGCGACGTTTTCTAAAGGCGAAAGAAACCGGCGCCGACGCCGGAGATGTATCAACCATGGAAGGTTAATGCCAGCGTCTCGGGGTGACTCCTGCAGGCAGGAGGTGTTCATGTAGAGACGGCCGCCTCGGCAGTCCGTAGAGCGAAGCTAGGCAGTAGCGCCGGCGTCCCGCCCTCGCAGTCGTGGGCGCCGCAAAATCCTATCCCCCAGCTCAGCGGGCGTGCGATTGTTCCGAATTTCACTTAGACTCTTTCTTACCTTCCACCGGGTAAGGAGGCTTCTTTTGGCCGCTGCTCTGAAAATCTCTCCCGCACTCAAGAAACGCGCCGCGCAAATCAAAATACTCTTGATGGATGTAGATGGAACCATGACCGACGGCAGCGTTATCTTGCTCTCGCAGCCGGACGGCACCGCGCTCGAAATCAAAAGCTTTGACGCCCACGACGGCCAAGGCTTAACCCTGGCGCACACGGCCGGTCTGCGCACCGGCTGCATCACCGGCCGCGAGAGCTCTGCACTGCTCCGCCGCGCCCAGGAAATGAAGATGGAATTTGTCTACATGAAGCAGCCCCTCAAAATGCCGGCTTATGAAGATATCCTGCGCATCACGGGCGCGAGCGATTTGGAGGTGGCCTTCGTCGGCGACGATCTTCCAGATATCCCGTTGATGCGGCGCGCGGGCCTTGCCGTGGCTGTCGGCGATGCGGTTCCGGAAGTAAAGAAGGCCGCGCACTATACTACGAAAGCCGTGGCCGGCCATGGCGCGATCCGCGAAGCAGTGGAAGTGGTTCTGAAATCCAAAGGCCTCTGGGATGCCATGATCGACAAAGCCCGCGCGTAGAGAAGCCATTCGCCCGGCTACGACATATATAATGTTGCGGTTTCGCGGGCTTGACCGGAATCGTCATCTGCGTTCGTGTTCAGCCCAAGGAGAGCTCGATGCGATTATTACTCGATACTCGTGAGGTAGGACGCGTCACAATCGTGCGCTGCAACGGGCGTATCGTTGCCGGTGGTGAAAGCGAATCTCTGCGCGAGCACGTCACCTGGTTGCTGCGCGACCGGCGCTCAATCGTCCTCCACTTGGGAGATGTAGGATTCATCGACAGCAGCGGCCTCGGCACCATGGTCCGAACGCTCACTAGCACGCGACAGGCGCGTGGAGAATTGAAGCTCTGCAATGTGCCGGAGCATGTCCGCAAAATTCTGGAGCTATCACACTTAACGAAGCTTTTCGACACGCACGATTCCGAAGAAAAAGCGGTCGCCGCTTTTTACAGCCCCGCAGCCCCCGCTGAAGCGCCCGCCTCTACCGGCCGCAGCCTTCTCTGCCTCGATGACAATGCCAATGTGCTTGCCTACCTGAGGGAACTGCTGCGCCGCGCCGGCTACGACGTTCACACCAGCAGCCACCTCGGCGATGCCCGGCTGCTGATGCGAGTTACTTGCTTCGATCTCGTGCTGGTGGGACCGCAGATCGCTTCAACTCCGGCGACGCGCCAAGCCTTCGACTCAGCCTGCGGCAAAGTTCCCGTACTGCAACTGGGGCCGGAGTTTTCTACCAGCGAGGCCGGCGAGGCCGGAGCGCGAATACTCGGTGAGATCGAAGCCCGGCTTAATTCGAAGCTCGCATAAGAGGGATCAGCGAACAGATGCGCCTGCTGAAGCCGCCTTAAATCCGTTAGTCCGCGGAATTTTCCGCCTTCTCTGCCAGCTCCGACCACCGAGCATAAAGCTCGTCCAGAGTCCTTTGTGCGGCTTCCATTTCAAGCTGCGCATTCACAAGGCGAGGGCCGTCGCTCGCGATCGCCGGATCTTCGAACTGGGCGCGCTTAGTTTGCAGCACCTGCTCGGCTTCGGCAATCCGCTCTTCGATGGTTGCGTATTCACGAGATTCTAAATACGACAGCTTTCTTATCGCGGCTGGCCGTGCGACTGGGGTTGTCGAAGGCAGGACACTTTTTTTGCCGCCTTCGTATTCCCTGCGAGCTTCTTGCGAGTCTTTCCGCTCTAACTGCCAAGCTTCCCATTGCCGGTAATCAGCAAAACTCTCGGCCGCGCCGTTCCCGTCGAGACCTAAAACGATCGTCGACAAGCGATCGAGCATATAGCGGTCATGCGTGACCAGCACCAGCGAGCCTCGAAATTCGAGCAGACTTTCCTCGAGAATTTCGAGCGTCGGAATGTCGAGGTCATTGGTGGGCTCATCGAGCAGAAGAAGATCGGCGGGCTGCAGCATTAGTTGAGCGATCAGAACTCGCGCACGCTCTCCGCCCGAGAGGCGCTGCACAGGCTGATTCAGTTGCTCACCTGTAAAGAGAAATCTCGCCGCCCATGATGCCACGTGAATCACACGATCCTGATACATCACCGAATCGCCCTCTGGAGCCAGCGCTCGCCGCAGCGTGAGCGTCGAATCCAGCTCGCGTTTCTGATCGAAATAGACGATTCGCAGCCAGTCGGCGCGATAAATCTCTCCGTCGCTCGGAATCAAGTCTCCACGCAACAGGCGCAGCAGCGTAGTTTTGCCGCTGCCGTTGGGGCCGACGAGACCAACTCTTTGCCCCGCCGTCACGACGAAGTTGAGCCCCGCAAATAGCGAGCGATCTCCGAACTTGTAAGCTACATTTTCCAGTTCGATCAGTCGCTTGGTCTGGCGGTCTGTAGCCGAGAAATCCAGTTGCGCCGTCGCCGTGCGGGTTCTCGTATTCAGATCGGCAAGGTCTCCCATTAACCGGTTCGCTTTACCGATGCGTGCCTTGGACTTACGGGTGCGGGCTTTAGCTCCGCGACGAAGCCACTCGATTTCGCGATGTACCAAATTCTCGAGAGCTTCGTGTCGCTTCGATTGCGCGTGCAGAAATTCCTCCTTCTTCTGCAGAAATTCACTGTAATTTCCACGCACTCGCAGGGAACCATTGGGATAGACCTGGCTGAGCTCAACCATTTCAGTTGCGACGCCCTCGAGAAAATAGCGGTCGTGACTGACGACTACGCACGCAAAAGCGGCCTGCTCCAACAACTCCTCGAGCCATTCGATGCCGGCAAGATCCAGATGATTGGTCGGCTCATCGAGCAGCAAAACATCGGGAGCCTGAACCAGTGCCTCGGCGATTGCCAGTCTTTTCTGCCAGCCTCCAGAAAGGCGGGCGGCTTCGGCGTTGAAGTCCTGAAAGCCTGCTCGACCCAGGGTTTCGGCGAGGGGTGTGCCTCGCTCTGACTCCGGCACGGCAGCACGCTCGAGCGCTGCTTCGAGCACCGACCGCACGGTTTCCCCTTCCTTGAACTGGGACTCCTGCTCCACGAAACTGAAGCGCAGCCGCTTCCGGAGGGCTAATTCTCCTGAGTCTGCATCTATAATCCCAGCAAGAATCCGCAGCAGCGTGGACTTTCCAGAGCCGTTCGGACCAATCAGTCCAATGTGGTCGCCCTCAGAAATGGTGAAGGAAATATCCTGAAATAACGGCTCGGCTCCGAAAGCCTTCGTGATTCCCTGGGCGTTGATAATCGGCGGCAAGCCTACTTGCTCCTTGAGGTCTAGATTGAGGTTATCAGGAATAGAATGTATCGACCGAGAGAGCTGGGGGCTTAAAATAAAGAATAAACAGATTGAGCGGACTGGAGTGCAGCAATGGATGACACAATCATAATCTCGCCCGGCACGCGCTTTCGAGCGGCGATGATTCTCGCCATCATCGCAGATGCGCTACAGATCGTTGTTTTCCCCGCGTTCGTTGAAGGCGCATTATCCCCCGCCGATGACATACTGGATCTCGCTGTCGGCGGCATGCTGGTCCACCTTCTCGGCTGGCACTGGGAGTTTCTGCCCTCGTTCTTTGCCAAGCTGGTCCCTGGCGTTGATTTAGTTCCCTTCTGGACGATGGCCGTCGCTAATGTCTATCGGAAGTCGAAGCAGGAGGCAGTCGCTGCAGCGGAATCTCCTGCGCAGCACGCGTTGAGCGATCAGAACCGCGAGCGCTGATTGGCGCACATTCTTCACAAATTGAGTACTGGCTTTCTGACCGACGAAAGCTTGGCGGGCCTGCGACCGTGACGAACCGCGGTAACGACCGGCACATAATCCAACTCAAGCCGGTCTTGAACGCAGCGCAGCATCAGGCCCCCGCGGCTCATATCGCCTCTGCCTACGAAGGTCTGCGGAAATAGAAGATCTGCCCCGAAGATTTCGAGTAGCGGGTCAACATACTTGCGGCTGGCAATGCTCCCGAGTAACACTATTTGGCTGCGTGCCGGCAGGGCGCGGGCAAGCGCACGCGCATCCCGGCAAAGCGGTTCGCGATATCGAGCATCGCCAGGATCGATTGGGACCGACGACATCTCCACGAAATCTTCGGGCTTGATAACCGTCTCCGGGGGAATAAGACCACGCGAACTGGTCATTACAAGAATCGAAGAAACTCCGGGCTGCGAATTCGAGAAAGCTTTTGCGTACGCTAGCTTGCCGCGAAAATAGAGGCTGCTAATGAAGCTGAAGAGTTCTCCGAGCGGCGCGCCCTGTCGTTGCATGCGCTGCGCCAATTCGAAATCAGATTTCTGGTTCAATAATAGGCGTGCCCGAATGGCCGAAGTGTTGGCCGGAGAAAGTAGAAACACTCGCGGTGAAGACTGCTCGTAATGTTTCGGTCTGGGCCCTGGCGAACGATCATCAGAGGTCAGATTTTTCCCCGCCATTCTTTCTCCTGTCATACGAATTCCGCGTCTCATTATATGAAGTGCTTCCGATGCGCTGCCTACATCATAGGCAGCACTTACTTTATTGACGGCGGCATGCTTCGCAAAGCGTGAACACTATAACCCGTTCAACTCTTGGTCGCTGCCGCTTCACGGGCGGGATAAGGCTTGACGCCGTTGAGATGAAACGCAGTATTTACTAAACCCACATGAGAAAAAGCCTGCGGAAAATTTCCCAACATACATTTTGAAACAGGGTCGTATTCTTCGGAAAGCAGTCCCACATCATTGCAAATGCTTATGAGACGTTCGAACATGCGCTCGGCTTCTTGCCTGCGATTTTGCAACACGTAATTATCCACGAGCCAAAAGGAGCAAGGGAGAAACGTTCCCTCGCCATGCGGCAGGCCGTCGACGGCGGGATCCTGCGTGTAGCGTCCGACAAAACCATGCTTCATGAGATGGGTCTCGACGGCTCGAACCGTGCCCAGCACGCGCGGGTCGGCGGGAGGAAGAAAGCCGACTAGCGGCATCATCAGGACGCTGGCATCGAGATGTTTTCCGCCGTAATACTGTACGAACGAATTCAGTTCCGCATCAAAGCCCTCGCGGCAGACCTGCTCATGAATGGTTTCTCGTAGCCTTTTCCAGCGTGGCAGATCCATTTGGAATCGACCCTTCTCCGCCGATCGGATCAGCCGGTCGACCGCAACCCAGGCCATCATCTTCGAATGAACAAAGTGCCGCCGAGGGCCGCGCACTTCCCAAATGCCTTCGTCCGGCTGCTCCCATCCGGTCTCCAGAAATTCCAGCATGGCCAGCGCTATTTCGTGGCGCGAGTACAGCGCCGGCCCCAACCCCGCCTCGCGTGCCTGAAACAAAGTGTTGGCGACCTCGCCGAAAATATCTAACTGGTATTGCCGGTACGCGTCATTGCCGGTTCTTACCGGCCTCGAGTTTTCGTATCCTTTCAGCCACGGCAGTTCCAGTTCCGTCAGCCTGCGTTCGCCGCGAAGCCCGTAGAGAATATTGAGTTCACTCGGACTGCCCGCGACGGCGCGCAATAGCCACTCCCGCCATTCGCGCGCTTCGTCGAGATATCCCGCATATAGGAGCGATTGCAAGGTCAGCGAGGCATCCCGCACCCAGCAAAAACGATAGTCCCAGTTCCTCACGCCGCCCAACTTTTCCGGCAGCGACGTGGTCGGCGCTGCCACAATACCGCCCGTCGGCAAATAGGTAAGTCCTTTCAAAGTGATCAAAGAGCGCAGAACCGCATCGCGCCATGGACCCTGGTAAGAACAACGATCAGACCACTCCCGCCACCAGGCCTCCGTTTTTTGAAGCGCTTCTTCAACATCCAGCGCGGAAGGCTCATTTACGTGCGAGGGATACCAGGTCAGATCGAAAGAGACTTTCTGGTCCTCCTTTACGGTGAATGTCGCGCGTGTTTTGAAGTCTTCATCGCGGATTTTCTCCTGCGTGCGGAGACTAACCATGTCCGGCCCCGCAATGGCGGAAATGCCATGATCCGTGCGCCGAACCCAGGGCACGACCGAGCCGTAATCGAATCGAATCACCAACTCGAGATTCATCTGGACTTCGCCTCTGATGCCGGCGACCACGCGACAAAGTTCGGGCGCTCCACCGCGGGTCACCATAAAATCAATCAATCTCACCGTTCCGCTCTCGGTATCAAACTCAGTCTCGAGAATAAGCGTGCCCTCGCGATAACAGCGGCGAATCGAGCGGATTGGTCCAGCAGGGTTGATGGACCAGTGACCGTTCTCCGCGGTTCCCAGCAAGGATGCGAAACAAGCTCCAGAATCAAAATCCGGAAGGCACAGCCAGTCAATCGATCCCTGCTTCGAGACTAGAGCAGCGGTGTGGCAGTCGCCAATCATCGCGTAATCTTCAATCGGAATAGACAATTCCCCTCCGCAAAAGGAAACAATCCTGATTAGAGTTCACACCCCGGCGTTTTAGTTGTTAGACGTTCTGGTTCTGTCGAGCTTTTTAGGAAAACATCGCTTTACCGCGGACATGCATCACGAAGATATATTTGCGGCTTGCGTTTTCGGAATCAGAAGCCATGTCACCGCTGCGCTAGCCAGCGATAGGCTCGCACAAATCAACATTACAATTCGAAACCCAAAAACAAAGGCCTGCGCAATTGCTTGTTGAACGGCAAGTCTCGTAGTGGAATTCAGGTTCGACGGAATCGGTAAGCCCGCAAGTTTGATTTCGTCCGACAGCAGCGCCTTCGTAGCACCGGCCGGCAGGGAAAGTCCGATCAAATCATGGTGAAGGCGAGCGCCAAAAGCGTCCACCATTACAATTCCGAGCACGGCAATCGCAAGTACCCCCGCCACGCGGGCGACGGCATTATTGATCCCGGAAGCCGCTC
The DNA here is from genome assembly GCA_963781635.1 of uncultured Acidobacteriaceae bacterium. GTDB lineage: Bacteria > Acidobacteriota > Terriglobia > Terriglobales > Acidobacteriaceae > Sulfotelmatobacter. The sequence continues at coordinate 404,986 of CAWAFZ010000008.1, read as the reverse complement.
CAATCCTGTCCTCGCTGACGGAATTCATAACCACCGTTGTAAGTGGAGCGACGGTGATCGCCACGCCGAGCCCAAGAATAATCACCGCTGGGAGAAATGCCTTCCAATAGCTGTTGCCAACCGAGGGTAGAGCGAATAGAACAAAGCCCGACGCGGCCACGAGCGGGCCAATCACGAGCGGAAGTCTCGGCCCGTAATGCGCCACCAGACCGCCGGACCAACGCGATAGAAGAAAGATCAGAAGAATGAGCGGCAGCATTGCGGCACCCGCGGCGGTCGCGGAATAGTGTTGCACCTGAATCAGATTTAAGGGAAATAAGAAAAAGAAGATTCCAATCGCGGCATAGAGGAATAGTGTAAGCAGATTGCTACCGCTGAAGGCCGAAGATGCAAATAGCTTGAGCGGCACCATTGGTGAAGCCGCTCTGGCTTCAACGAAAAGAAATAAAACCAGACAGCCACAGCCCACGACCAAGCCGATCAAAACCAGGGGATCTCCCCAGCCGCGGCTCGCAGATTCGATGAAGCCGTAGATCAATCCTCCGAGTCCAACGGTAACAATGAGCGCTCCCAGCCAGTCGACACGCCCGCGTGCAGCACCACGGCTTTCCGGAACATGCCGCAGCGAAATGGCGATCACAACTGCCGCCAGCGGAACGTTGATAAAAAATACCCAGCGCCAGGAAGCGTGCTCCACCAGCCAACCGCCGAGAACGGGACCGATCGCGCTGGTAATCGCCGTGAATCCGGACCACGTGCCGATTGCCTAGCCGCGACTTTTCTCATCGAACGACGCGCTAATAATCGCCAGGCTGCCGGGAACAAGCACCGCGGCTCCCACGCCTTGAATGCTTCTGGCGACGATCAGATGGTTTATGGTCGGGGCTATACTACAATACGCCGAGGCCAAGGCAAACATCGCCACGCCCAGCAAGAAAACCAGGCGCCGGCCAAACAAGTCGCCGAGCGAGCCCCCCACCAGAATCAACGCTGCCAGGAATAGTCCGTAAGACTCGACAACCCACTGCACGTCGACCACGGTGGCATGAAAGCTAGTCTGGAGCGCGGGCAGGGCCACGTTGACAACCGTGCTATCGATAAATGCAAGGCTGGAACCGATAATGGTGGCGGCGAGTATCCACGCCCTAGCGTCCGCGGAACACGGAGTTCCAAGCTGTGCAGAGCTGATTACAGCGACATCGCAGGGCAGCCTCATCGAGGCTATGATGCCACGTAGCGCGAATGCGCTTCTTAGGATCAGTTCGCCAGAGAAATGGACAACACTGCGCGGGGCCGATTACACGACCTTACGCGCCATGAGCGGTGCAGTGCAGCACCCCGAGGTAAGCGCTCCACGGACCGACTGCATCGCTATATTGGTAAGCCATTACTCGCGACAATTGATGCAAGTGAGTAAGGTCGTGAACCGCCCATGTCGCCAGCAATTCCCCGAGCGTTACAACTCCTAACGCTGGATGTCTCCCTCGCCGCGTGAAATCCTGCGGTTGCAGGTTCAGGCCGTGCAGATCAGCGAGATTCTCGCTTCGCCACCGGGAGAAATCGTCCAACAACTGATCTATGGACTCGTTTGGACTTCCAGCCATCTGCGCAAATCGGTCAAAAGGATCAAAGATCCGGGCTTCGCCATACTCCAGGATGATCTTGGCTCGCACCATCCAGTCAGTACGCTCCCCGACGATCAGGTGACCCAAAATGTCAATTGCGCTCCAGGTATTTCTTCCTTGGTTGCTCCGGACCCAGCGATCGGGCAACCCGCGCAACAGCGCGTTCAAAGCTGCCGGGGTCCGGCTGAGAATTGCACAGGCATCGGGTAAACCCATCTCAGTTTCCATTTCACGATAGATGCTCGCGGGCTGTATTGGACTCAATGAAGCTACTTCTCTTAACTGTTCAGCGTGGCTTCATGCACAAATAACTTGCCGTTGTGAGCAGACCGCATTCGGCTGTAGCTGATAATCTTTCTCATGGTACGTTGCACGCTTGATCTCCCCATGCAATGCCGATTCATCCTGTTCGCAATCGTGGCTTTCCTGCTGCTTCCCTCCGTCGCGAATGCTCAAGACAATTATGAAATCCAGGTTTATGGCTCTGACCTCGTCGAACCTCGACACACCATGGTCGAGCTGCACAGCAACTTCACCATCGACGGATCAAAGAGAATGGTGGATGGCCTCTATCCCACGAATCACGCGGAGCATGAAACCGTCGAAATCACGCATGGCTTCAACGACTGGTTTGAATGCGGCTTCTACATCTTCACATCTATCACCGAGGGCCAGGGCTGGCAGTGGGTTGGCGATCACATTCGGCCGCGTGTTGCCGTTCCCGCAAAATGGCATTGGCCGGTGGGTTTGAGCCTGTCGAATGAAATCGGGTATCAGAGGCGGCAATATTCTGTGGATACTTGGACGTGGGAGATTCGTCCGATCGTGGACCAAAAAGTCGGTCGCTGGTACTGGTCCCTGAATCCCACACTGGACAGATCTTTCCACGGCGAAACAGTGAAGCAGGGCATCGTCTTTTCGCCGAACTTCAAATTCAGTTATGACGTGACTCCGAAGATCTCGGGCGGCTTGGAATATTACGGCTCGGTTGGTCCGGTGACAGGATTTGATGCAATCTCACAACAGCAGCAACAGATCTTCCCTGCCATCGATTTGAACATCGCGCCGCAATGGGAGATCAACTTTGGCCTCGGCGTCGGTCTCACCGGCGCGACCGACCATCTCATTGCCAAAATGATTCTGGGGTATCGCTTTACTTTTTAATTTGGAAATCAAGGGGAGGGACCGACCCTTTTATGCTGAAGCGCATCGTGGTTGAACTCTTTCTGCTCGCCAGTTTGTGCTCTTGTTCTTTTGCGGACACCGCGGATCGCAACGCCTGCCAGAGCGACAGCAATCAGTGGCGCCAGCTCTTCAACGGCAAAGATTTAACCGGCTGGAAACACGTTGGGCCGGGAGGAGACACGGTAGAGGATGGCATGATCCGCTCCCACGGCGGCATGGGATTGCTCTATTGGACAGGAGGAAAGATTGGAGATTGTGTGATTCATGTGGTCTACAAAATGCGGGACGAGAATGACAATTCGGGAGTATTTATCCGCATTCCGCTCGAACCGCGCGAGCCGTGGATGCCGGTGCATTACGGCTTCGAAGTGCAGATCGATAACCATCCTGAAAATTCAAACGAAGATGAATATCATGAGACCGGAATGCTCTACTCATTCACTAAGCCGCTAGCCAAAGCCTGGAAGCCCGGACCCGAATGGAACACAATGGACATCACTCTCGATGGCCCGAGGACAAGCGTTGTGCTCAACGGCGTGAAGGTGACGGACTACAAAGATGGAGATCCGGTACCAGAGCGCAAGTTTGATTTCGAACCGCAGCGCGGGCCGCGTCCCGAACTCGGCTATATCGGTCTGCAGAATCACAGCGACAAAGATATTGTTTTCTTCAAAGAAGTCGCAATCAAACCCAATAAGAAGTAGCTGGCAGCGTGTATACTCGCGCGTTGTTTTCGCGGAACGATATTTGCCGCAGCAAAAAAGGATTCTTGATGACAAAACTAAAAAGGGCGTTAGCCAACGTATGCTCCGCCAGGTCATGTCTTTGGGCACCGGTTTTGTTCAGCTTTTTGTTTCTGGCGATACATGTCTTTGCACAATCCGCTGAAGAAGCCGCCCAAATTTCGAAAACGCTTTCCAACCAGTCTCAAATGGTAATCCAACGGCTCTCGGGCCTGGAGAATCTCCCGGCTGATGGATGGAAGACGCACGCCGGGGACCTGGCCCATGGCGAGGCCGTAGATTTCGATGACTCGAGTTGGCCGAGCATCGGCGCCAAGTCGGTGGCGGGAACCGATGCGGTCTGGTATAGGCGCTCCATTACGGTTCCCCCTGCGTTGAGCGGATACGACCTCACCGGTGCCCGAATCTGGTTCAGCTTTAACGCTGATGCAAACGGCCCCATGCCAGAGATTTTTTACCTGAATGGTCGTCGCGTGGCCATGGGTGATGATCTTGAGCCCATCGTTCTCTTCGACCATGCAACGCCCGGCGAAACGGTCCTCGTGGCGGTAAAGCTGCTGCCCACCGTCGACAAGAAAACTTTCCGAGGCACCGAACAGAAAATCGAGTTTTCCCCGGCGCGCCCTGATCCTCACGACTTGCTTATTGAGTTTCTCACCGCGGCCATATTGCTTCCGACTTTGTCGACGAGTGTCTCCAGCGATAGCACCGCGCTGGAAGAGGCTATTCATATGGTGGATCTGAAGGCCCTCGACGCCCGCGATCAACACGCCTTTGACGATTCGCTGCGCCACGCTCAAGAGCGGATGGAGACGCTCAAGCCTACCCTGCAACAAGCCGATCTGCACTTGACCGGCAACGCGCACATTGATGCGGCTTGGCTTTGGCCCTGGACCGAAACGGTCGACGTCGTCAAGCGCACGTTCGGCACTGCCCTGCAGTTGATGAATGAGTATCCGAACTATACGTTCACGCAGTCGGCCGCCGCCTACAACGAATGGATCGCCGAAAAATATCCGGAGATGAATGCGGAGATCAAGCGCCGTATCAAGGAGGGGCGATGGGAGATAGTCGGCGGAATGTGGGTCGAGCCCGACTTGAATATTCCCGACGGTGAATCCACGGCGCGTTCACTCTTAATCGGAAAACGCTGGCTTAAAAAAGAGTATGGCGTGGACGTCCACATAGGGTGGAATCCGGACTCATTCGGTTATAACTGGCAGCTACCCCAGATCTATAAGAAGTCCGGCGTCGATTACTTTGTCACGCAGAAGATGGCGTGGAATGACACGAACCAACTGCCTTTTAAGCTTTTCTGGTGGGAATCCCCTGACGGCAGCAAGGTCCTTACTTACTTTCCCCACGATTACGTTCACACCGATCTGAATCCCGTTCGCCTGGCGCGAGACCTCGCCATCGCCCGCAAGCAGGCGCCGGGATTGGGCGAGATGATGGACCTTTACGGTGTGGGCGACCACGGAGGCGGACCCACTCGTGCCATCCTTGACGAGGGCGTGCACTGGATGCAGCCCGACAAAATTGTGCCGCCCATGCGCTTCGGCACGGCAGCGGCCTACTTCCAAGATATCGCCGGCAAGCTCGACGACACGTCCCCGGAGTGGGACTATGCATCAATAGCTAAAGGATATAGCGTTCCGCCACAACCTGCCGCTGGCAAGATCACTATACCCACCTGGAAGAGCGAGCTCTATTTCGAATACCACCGCGGCGTCATGACGACGCAGGCCAATCAAAAGCGCAATATGCGTCAGAGCTCCATGTCGGCATTAAATGCGGAAAAATATGCTGCTCTTGCATGGCTGGATGGAAAGCCATACCCCGCCGACGAACTAACTGAAGCCTGGAAGAAAATCACCTTCAATGACTTTCACGACCTGGGAGCAGGGTCTGGCATCGGCGTCATCTATAAAGATGCGCAGCACGATTACGACCGGGTGCGTTGGGCCACCAACGAGATCTCCGGCAATGCCCTGAGCACAATTGCGGCGCGGGTGAATACTTCGTTGGGCAGCGGAGTTCCGGTGTTTGTGTTTAATCCGCTAGCGTGGCGGCGATCTGGACTTATAACGCTGGATGTGCAAATGCCCGCTGCGGCTGCAAGCGTGTACGTCGTCGATTCGAAGAATCAGATTCTGCCCTCCGAGATCCTTGCCAGCGGCCATAGCACCAACACATTTCGCCTGCTGGTGAACGCTAAGGACGCGCCGCCTATGGGCTACACCATTCTTCACGTTATTCCCGGCGAGAAACCCGTAGCCGGCGACCTCAAGGTCAGCGGACTGACTATCGAGAATGCGAATCTGCGCGTCACTGTGGATGCAAAGACCGGCTGCGTCACGAACCTCTTCGATAAGCGCTCGAACTTCGAGTCGTTGGCCAGTGGCGCCTGCGGGAATCAACTACAAACCTTTAGAGATACCCCCAAGAATTACGATGCCTGGAACATCGATCCCGGCACTCTCGATCACATGACGCCGATTGAGGCGGCGGATTCTGTAGAGATAATTGAAAAGGGTCCGCTGCGCGCGGTGATTCGCGTTTCGCGTACTTGGCAAAATTCAAAGTTGGTTCAAGACATCACGCTCTATGACGGGGCGGATCAAGTCGATGTGGTGAATGACATCGACTGGCATGAAACCCACGTGCTCCTGAAGGCGGCCTTCCCGTTAGCCGCATCCAGCAATCGCGCCACTTACGAGATTCCTTTCGGCAGCATTGAACGTGCCACGACGCGCAACAACACGTGGGAAGAGGCGCAGTTCGAAGTCCCTGCGCAACGCTGGGCCGATCTCGGTGACAGCCAGCATGGCTTCAGCCTAATTAACGAATCCAAATTTGGCTACGACGATGCGGGCAACGTGCTGCGCCTTACGCTGCTACGTTCCCCAACTTGGCCCGATCCAGAGGCCGATCGCGGGCACCACCACTTCTCTTACGCGCTCTATCCCCACGCCGGAGATTGGAAGCAGGCTCTCACTGTGCGCCATGGCTATGAGTATAACTATCAGCTACAGGCTATGCAGCTTGCGGCGCACGACGGCTCGCTGCCCTCGGAGCATTCTTTTACGTCGGTGCAGGCGCAAAATGTCGTGCTGACGGCGATGAAGAAAGCGGAGGACAGCAATAGTCTGATCCTGCATGCTTACGAATGGGCGGGCAAGTCCGGCAGCGTTACGTTCACTGTGCCAGAGGGTGCTATCGGTGCAACTTTAACCAATCTGCTCGAACAACCCGAAGGATCACCACTAACGATCAGCGGGAATCAACTTACCGTACCGATTCGTGCCTTCGAGATTCTTAGCCTTCGCGTCGACTACCCACACGAGCTAAAGTAGCAACACTGACACTCCCTCGGTGGTTCGTCCGCCAAGGCCACCGCTGACATCTGGCATCCTTTCGACGGATCATCCACCGAAGCGTAAAGAGTTCCACCAATTATCCTCATCAGCGGTGGGACTGCGCCCGGCCCAGCCGATCTGCACCCTTTCAATCAAGGAATTCATCGACGTTAGTCGAATTATGAATTCACATCTTCACGGTTTCTTTATGTCTTCCAGTCTAAGCTGCTCACCACATCGGGGTGTTGAAACCTCTGGCCGCAGAGTAGCGGGTCATCCGTAACGATTGAACCATTCGCTGATCAGGGCGTCGACTGCCGTGGCGAGAGGAGTAGCTGTTTAAGAAGACAACGCCACACCGTTAGACAAGCCGGGAGTTCCGACTTGCACGTGAACGCTGTAGCTCCATTGAGATGACTTTATTTGGTCTTTATGAAATTCCTACTCGATCTTTATGAGTTTTCGGATGTGATAGTGGGCTGATCCCGAACTAAATTTGCGAGAGATGCGCGTTGTCCATTCCCTCAGATTGTACGACCAGCGGTGAGTGAAGCGGACAGCGTACCGGAAAGGACTCAAACTTGAAAATCATGAGAACTCTATTGCGTAAGCCCGTAGCCGTATCAGCCTTGTGTCCGATGCTTATCTTGAGTCTCTGTGTTGGTCAGGCTGCACGCTGCTACGCCCAGACGGAATCCCAACCAAACGATCCACCGAAGGTGGCGGCGCTGCATGAACCGGCCAGCGACCCCACTGCCAACAGCGCGGCGCACGCGGACGCCCGGCCCGCGGCTGCGCCCGATCCGGAAATATCTCCGGCGGTCGCGAGGCAGTTCGCGGCCATGCAGGCGGAAATAGAAGAACTGAAGACCGAACTGAGGGGCCGAAGTACGACTGCGGTAGCGCAACCTGTTCCCAGCGGAACAGCTACGCCTGCGCCCGATGCAAAAGCAACTGGAGCACCCATGGCGGCCGCGGTCGCGTCTCCGGCGGAGGCTAAAGCGATTTCGCCCGAAAAGCCAGAGCCTACAGAACCGTTTGCCTATGCCGACTGGACCTGGCTGAACGGTAATCCTCGCAACAAAGACGTCGGTGTGGGATTCGAAGTTCTTTACTCCGGAAATCCGCATGGACGTTCACTACATCGAGGATTTCAACCATCCCAGAGATGACACCATGGGTGGCTCGACAGAAATCTTCCGTTCCAACGAAGTCCAGGTCGAGCAAATCAGCTTTGGCGGCAACTTCCACTGGCAGAATGTTCAAGCTCGCATCCTGACCATGAATGGAATGTTCGGTGTCACCACGCCGCGCAATGACGCCAGCGCCGGACGCGGTCAGTGGGATCTTCGTAGCGCATATAAATATGTTTCGGAAGCCAATGCCGGTTATCACTTTGAACGTAAACCACGGCCTCAACTTCGACGCCGGAATTTTCGTTTCCTACATCGGCCTCTTCAGTTACTACAATTTCGATAACTGGACTTATCAACCCTCCTACGTCTCTTCCAACACTCCGTGGTTCTTCAACGGAATTCGGATCCAGTGGTTCCCCACGGACAAATTGAAGATTGAGCCCTGGATCATCAATGGGTGGCAATCCTATGGCAGATTGGGCAGTAAGCCCGGTCTGGGTGGCCAGATTTTGTATCGGCCGAAGCCGTGGCTTTCGTTCGTCTTCAACAATTACGGAATGGGTGAAGACACGCTGGGCAACGGCGATGGCCACTTTGGCCGCTCCCGCATCCACACCGACGACAGCGTTGAGATCAAATACTACGATCATCCGGAAAAGTTCCTCGACAAGATGGCCTTCTCCCTTACCGGCGACCTGGGCTGCGAATACGGCGGCATCGGATCGTTTCGTCAGCGCACAAGGTCGAACTATCAATAACAACGTGAATTGCCACCATAACACCGCTACCAGCAGCAAGCAGACCTTCGCCGGCTGGATGCTTTACAACCGGTGGTGGCTCAAGAAAGACTTATATGGCATCACTCTGGGTGGAGGTGCGATGGCCAATCCCGGCCGCTACCTCACCCTGCTTCCGCCGATCAACGGAGCCGATGCGATCACCGGTTCGCCCTATTTCACTCAGAACCCCGGCGATCCATATAAAGCCTGGGATACCTCACTCACCTTCGATTGGATGCCCAAACAGTACATTACCTTCCGTCCGGAGTACGGGTATCGGCACGCAAATGTGCCTTACTGGACCGGTCGCGGAGGAATCACTCCGGGCGACAATCTCACCCCCAGCACGGTTCCCAATTCAGCTGCTGGGTCTCTGGTAGGTACCACCACGTTCGTGCCGGGGCCATTCTTGTCGGCTACTCCCGGCTTCACCTGTGTGCCAGGAAGCGCTGGTTTCTGTCCCGATCTGCGGAAAGACGAGCCCAGCATGAGGTACGCCATCATGGTCAAGTTCTAGTCAACCCGGGCAAGGAGGCGAGACGACACGACCATGTCTGATATAACACGGAGCCAAGTTCGACAGTTATTGTCTACTGCGGGCTTGCTCCGTTTTCTCTTTATTCTCGCTCTGCCTGCGTTGCTTGCGCTGGCCGGCTGCACTGCGCAGGCCGACCCGGCGGCGGAAGCGCCGCCGCCCGCAAACATCGTGGCTGGCGCCGACCCTGGCCTTTTCACGGTTGATCATCCCGAGCAGTTTCCCCTGGCAGCGGCAGTCGAGCGTCCCACAACGTCCGAATTAATCGTTACGGGGACAGTCACGCCGGATATTGCTCGCAACGTTCCGGTGGTCTCGCTTGCCTCTGGCCGCGTCGTAGCCATTCACGCGCGACTAGGAGACACCGTACAAAAAGGCCAGGTGTTACTCACCATTCGCAGCGACGACGTTGCGGGAGGCTTCGACGCTTATCGCAAGGCCGTAGCCGATGAACTTCTTGCACGAAAGCAGTTGAATCGAGCCGTCGACCTGTATGCCCACGGTGCCATCGCAGAGCAAGACCTCGAGGTCGCGCAAGACACCGCAGAGGACGCAAAAGTTACCCTCGCGACCGCGACCGAACATCTGCGTCTGCTCGGCAACGATCCTGACAAGCCCATGGGCATGGTTGATATCGTTGCCCCCACCACGGGCGTGATCACCGATCAGGAAGTGACCAATGCGGCGACCGTGCAGGCTTACTCATCGCCCAGCCCGTTTACGATTTCCGATCTCTCCTCGGTCTGGATTGTCTGCGATGTGTACGAAAATGACCTCTCCGCAGTCCGCCTTGGCGATACCGCGGAGATCATCCTCAACGCTTATCCCGACCGCGTGCTCAAAGGAAAAGTTAGCAACATTGGCGCCGTTCTCGATCCCAGTATTCGCACCGCCAAAGTGCGAATCGAGGTTCAGAATCCCGGAATGATGCGGCTCGGCATGTTTGTAAGAGCGACCTTCCGCGGGCAAAAAACAGAGATGCATACGGTGGTCCCAGCATCATCTGTACTGCGCATGCATGATCGCGATTTTGTCTTCGTTCCCGCACCCGACAAAAAGTTTCGCCGCGTGGAAGTCGTTAGCGGAGACGTGTTGACCGACAACACGAATTTGCAGGAGATCAAATCCGGGCTCAAACCAGGGCAACAAGTAGTGACGAACGCGCTGGTTTTGGACCACGTGCTCGCTCAATAGCGGATGGCGATTGTTATCCGGCCACGCAATATGACACACATTTCAAACCAGAGGCCACGCCGGCAATTGAGCAGCCGCATCGGCAAGCAAGACAGGACTGGGGCAAGACAGGTTAGGAAATGATTCGCGCACTCGTTGATTTTGCGCTCAACAACAAATTCGTGGTGCTGGCCATTGCGCTCCTGCTGGCCGGTTGGGGCGCGATTTCGTTTCACAACCTGCCCGTCGAAGCCTATCCCGATATTGCCGACAATTATGTAACGGTAATCACTCAATGGCCGGGACGCTCCGCGGAGGAGGTGGAACAGCAAGTCACGATCCCGATCGAGATTCAAATGTCGGGAATGCCGCACATGACATTTCTGCGGTCTGAGTCCATTTTCGGCCTGTCGTTCGTGATCATGATTTTCGACGACAGCTCGGTCAACGACTGGAATCGCCAGAAAGTTCTGGAGAGGCTAACTCAAGTCAATCTTCCGCCGGGTCAAAACCTTCAACCGCAAATCGGCACGGACTGGAGCACGACGGGGCAGATCTACTGGTACACGCTGCGGAGCACAAATCCCCGCTATGACCTGATGGAGCTGAGGGCAATCGAAGATTGGGTGCTGCTCAAGCAGTTCAAATCGGTTCCCAACGTCGTCGACGTCTCTGACTTCGGAGGCACGGTTCGCGAGTATCAGGTCCGCGTCGATCCCAACAAGCTCGTTTCCTACGGACTGAGCATCGGCCAGGTCGAGCAGCAACTGGCGAATAACAATATCAATGCCGGCGGCAGTTTCGTTGAAGTCGGAATGCAGCAGATGAACGTCCGCGCGCTCGGACTTTTCACCCGTGTGCGCGATATCGAGGAGACGGTCCTAAAAACTCAAACCGGAACCGCCCTGCGCGTGAAAGATATCGCCGAAGTTACGCAGGGCCCGAAGATCCGTCTGGGTCACATGGCGCGCGCCAATCACATGGAGGACGGCCGCATCATCGACGAACCCGATATCATCCAGGGCGCAGTGCTGATGCGAAAAGGCGCCGAAGAACAGCCCACGCTCGACGCCATTCACAAGAAAGTCGACGAACTCAACAACGGTCTTCTGCCTCCCGGGGTGAAGGTCGTTCCCATGCTCGACCGCAGCGATCTCCTCCACTTCACTCTGCACACGGTCATGCACAACCTGGCCGAGGGATGATTCTGGTCAGTATCATCCTGTTCCTGTTTCTGCTGAACGTGCGTGCCGCTCTTATCGTCGCGTTGACCATTCCGTTTTCTTTGCTATTTGCCTCGATATGGCTCGACTTAAGCCACATTCCGGCAAACCTTCTTTCTCTCGGCGCGCTGGATTTCGGAATGGTAGTGGACGGCGCCGTGGTCATGGTCGAGAACATTGTTCGGCACATGAGTCGCCTGAACAACGGGTCGGGGAGTAAGAAAACCCCAGCGGAGGCCATTCGCGAAGCCGCGCATGAAGTGCAGCGGCCGGTCTTTTATGCGATCGCCATCATCATCACCGCCTATCTTCCCATCTTTCACTCTGCAACGCGTGGAGGGCCGGTTATTCAGGCCAATGGCCTGGACCGTGGCGCTCGCGCTGCTCGGCGCCATGACATTTTCGGTTCTGGTCGCGCCCGTGTTAGCCGGGTTATTTTTCCGCAAAGGTGTTCACGAGCGACGCAATCGTGTGATGGATTATCTGACCGAGCGCTACCGCGAGCGGTTGCGTTGGGCAGTTCAGCATCGCTGGGTCGTGGCTGCTGTCGGCATCGCAGCGCTGGCGGGCACGCTTTACTTGGGGTTTGGCGGAGTCATTGGTGCGGAGTTCCTGCCTCACCTCGATGAGGGCGCAATCTGGGCGCGCGGCACTCTAGCCAATAGCACCAGTCTCTCGGAAGGCGAGAAGTTCACCACTCAATGCCGCTATGTATTCGCTTCCTTTCCCGAGGTCAAGACCGTCGTATCGGAGGTAGGCCGCCCCGATGACGGAACCGACACCGGCGGATTCGGCAACACCGAATATTTCGTTGACCTGAAGCCGCACGATCAATGGCGCCCGGTATTTCACAAGAATAAAGAGGAGTTGATCGCGGCCATGAACCGCGCGCTCGAAAAATATCCAGGAGCGATCTGGAATTTCTCCCAGCCCATCGAAGACAACGTTGGAGAGACGATGACGGGCACCAAGGGTTCGCTGGCGCTCAAAATTTTCGGCGATGACCTCAAGACTCTTGAACAGAAGGGCGAGGAAGTCACGGCGGTGATGTCGAACATCCGGGGTATGCATGACATCAAGCTCTTGCGCGATTTCGGTCAACCGAATCTCGACTTGACGATAGACCGCCGCCTGGCGGCTCGTTTTGGTATCAACGTGGCGGACATTCAAGACGCTGTCCAGACCGCTGTAGGAGGTAACGCGGTAAGTCAGGTGTTGATCGGCGAGCAGCGCTATGACGTCGTGGTTCGCTACCAGGCTCCCTACCGCAATACGCAGCAGGCTATTGAGCGAGTTCGGTTGCTCTCTCCCACCGGCGAACGCGTGTCTCTGGCGCAACTAACCAGCGTGGAAGTCAAGGACGGCGCGTACGACATTTTTCGTGAGGGCAACACCCGCTACGTAGCGGTAACCTTCAACGTGAGAGGCCGCGATCTGGGCACTACCGTCGAGGACGCGATCAAACAGATCGGTCAAAAAGTGAAACTCCCATCGGGCTATAGCCTCGGCTGGTCCGGCGAATATGAGAGCGAAAAACGAGCAGAGGCGCGCCTCGCGCTGATCGTTCCACTGACGATCCTCGTCATCTTCATCATTCTCTACACCATGTTTCGCTCTTACAAATGGGCCTTGCTCATTCTGTTGAACGTCGCCCTGGCCCGCGTCGGCGGCTTTCTTGCCCTCCTAGTGACCGGTACGTATCTCAGCGTTTCCTCCGGCGTGGGTATGCTCGCGCTCTTTGGAGTGTCGGTGCAAACCGGCGTCATCATGCTTGAATACATCAATCAGCTTCGCGCCCGCGGTTACTCGATCCCCGATGCCGCGGTCGAAGGCGCGGTTTTGAGACTGCGCCCCATCATGATGACCATGCTGGTGGCAACTCTGGGACTTCTGCCGGCGGCCTTGTCGCATGACATCGGATCGGATTCGCAGAGGCCCTTCGCAATCGTGATCGTGGGCGGACTGATCTCCGATCTGCTGCTGAGCATCGTCCTGCTCCCCACGTTTTATGTCTGGATCGCCAAAGAGGGTGATCAACTTCCTGAACCGGAGGCGGCCCTTGAATAAAGTTGCACTGCTCCGGAACCCAAGCGCGGTCGTGATGGCCGCCATGCTGGCGTGTACGCTGGCGGGTCCGGCATTCGCCCAAACCGCGGGGCCTACCAGTGTCACGCTCGACGAAGCCATTCAAATGGCGCTCCAGCACAACCACAACATGCTGGCGGCACGCACCACGATTCAGCAGAGCGAAGCGGAAGAAATCACGCAAAACCTGCGGCCCAACCCCACACTCTTTGCCGACTGGGAGTATTTACCTCTCGGCTCACCTGCCAAGCAAAATCCTGGCATCTATGGCGGACAGTCAACCAACGATTATCTGAAAAACAATACGGAAGGCGACATCGGCCTCAGCTACCTCATTGAGCGTGGCGGGAAGCGACATGACCGCCTGCAGGCCCAGAAAGATATCACAGCCCAGACGCGCTCGCTGGTAGAGGATAACGGGCGGGGTCTTACCTTTCAGGTTGCTACGCTGTTCTACAACGTGCAACTCGCGGAATCGAGCCTCGAACTGGCCGAGAAGGATTTAAAGAGCTTTCAGCAGACCGTGGACATCGGCGAGCATCAATACAAGGCTGGCGGCATCAGCGAGAACGACTACCTGATGATCAAGCTGCAGTTGCTGCAATTCGAAAGCGATCTGGAACAGGCGCAGTTGGCCAGGGTTCAGTCTCTGTCGGACTTGCGGCAGCTACTGGGATACGAATCCGTCTCCCAGAATTATGACGTTGCCGGCCCCTTCGACTACCAACCAGTGAAGGGCAATCTCGAGGACTTGCAACTGAAGGCCTTGCAAAATCGCCCAGACCTGCGCGCTGCGCAACAAGGCGTGACCGCCGCTAACAGCCAGTTGACGTTGCAAAAGGCCATTAGCAAACAAGATGTGACCGTTCAAGGCAATTATTCTCACGTCAATGGACTCAACGCCGCAACGATCTATGGGAGCATTCCGCTGCCGATCTTTAATCGCAACCAGGGCGAAATCGCTAAGGCACGCTTCGCGATTACCCAAGCGCAGGAACTGGAGAAGGCGACAAACGGTCAAGCGCTCACCGATGTTTACGATGCTTATCAGGGCCTTCGCAGCAATGACAAAGTGGTGTCGCTGTACATTTCCACGTATCTGGACGTGGCCACGCGGTCGCGCGATATCAGCGAATACGCTTACCGCCACGGAGGCACCAGCCTGCTCAATTTTCTGGACGCTGAGCGCAGCTACCGGGCTACGCAACTTGCCTACCGGCAAGCCCTGGCTTCATACTTGCTGGCTCTGGAGCAGCTGCGAGAAGCAGTCGGGACGCGAGCGCTGCCATAAACTGTCAATCTGCGGTCCCCAGTAATTAGACCAGCGGGGGAATAGTACAGACCGCCGAAGGAGCCGGATCTTTGAACAAGCAAGACGTACGGAGCCGGATCGAACAACTCGGAATCATTCCTTCCATTCGCGTGTCGAGTACGGAGGACGCCCTTTTCGCTGCTGAGGCGATCGCCCATGGCGGGATTCCCATTCTCGAAGTCACGTTGACCGTCCCCGAAGCGATCAAAGTCATTGCACAAGTAGTACAGCACACGCCCGAAGTGATTGTCGGCGCCGGGAGCGTCCACGATGTCGAAACCGCGCGGCGCTGCCTGGATGCAGGGGCCAAGTTCCTTTCCAGCGACGGCCTTGATCCCGAGACCGTTACCTTCGCGGTGCAGCAGAACGTCGTCGTCATTCCCGGAACGCTCACGCCGACCGGCGTCATCGGGGCTTGGAAGCTGGGTCCGGATTTCGTCAAAGTTGTGCCCTGCGGGCACATCGGGGGCTACAGTTACATCCAAGATCTCAAGGCGATGTTTCCCAACATCCCAATGATCGCCGCTGGAGGCGTGAACCAAAGGACCGCATTCGGCTTCATTGCTGCTGGGGCGGTCGCACTGGGCGTTGGCGGAGAGTTGATCCCGAGAGAGGCCATCCGACGGCGGCAGCCGGACCGAATTGCCGAACTCGCGCGCAGGTTCCTGGAGGCGGTTAGCAACGCTCGTGACCGTTGAGCACGAGCGTAGAAAACGATCGGCGGAGAGTCGGTTTAGCAGGACTTCATTCTGCGCCCCGGCTCACGGCACGGAAAGATAGAGTCTCCTGTGAATCAATATCTGGCGGTACTGATTGCGAGCATAACGACTTTTGCCGTCACGAATATTGATGATGCGTTTCTCTTAACTTTCTTCTTTGCCCGTCGAATTCCAATGCGGACCATTGTGGCAGGTCAGTGCGCTGGTTTTGCGGCCATAGTGGGGATCAGTCTAATCGGCGTCTGGGGCGCGCTGGCAGTACCGCATCGGTGGATTCGTTTACTCGGAGTTCTGCCGCTCGCGATAGGCATCAAGCGCCTGTTGCAAACGCGCCCAACTGATGCGCGTCGCGCCAGCGCTGAAAGCGTCGCGTCAATTGCTCTCGTGACTTTGTCGAACGGGGCTGACAATATTAGCGTCTACGTGCCATTCTTCATCATCGGCCGAGCGCACTTGTCGCTGATCCTGATCGCCTACACCGCGCTGATTGCCCTATGGTGTTTCGTTGGCAGATGGCTCGGAAACCACAGGCTCATTCTGCCTTTCGTGAATCACTGGGGCGATTGGGCTGTGCCCGTGGTTTTCATCGGGCTGGGAATTTATGTTCTGAATTCGTGAAAAAACCTGGATGTTGAAGACGGCGGCGAACAAGGCTGCTATCCAAACACGAACAGGGATAGCAGACTTGAATGACGCGCACACGTGCCACTGAGGAGGCTCACATGAAACTGGTTAGGTTTCAGGATATCCACGGCAGGGAAACTTTCGTCAACTCCGAGCGCATTAACCATATTAGCGATTACGGAAGCGGAACGACCGAAATCAACTTCGGCGATAAGGAGGCGAGCGTCTTCGTCGCGCTGGAGGTCACAGCCGTCGCTTCAACACTGTTGAAAGCAGGAAAACCCAGTTGAAGCATCGGCATGACGCAAAGACGCGATGGCGCCAATTGACCTCCTGCCGACAGCCCCACCATCTCGGCCAGCGCCCTATGATGTGACTGCGGTCGGTGTCGGCCTCTCTAACGCCCGCGTGTGTGACCGAGACCCTCGGGCCTCTCAAGCCGACATCGTTATGAATTTGCAGTGACTACCGGTGGGTTGGTTAACATCCGCTTATATTAGGCAGCGATGTGACCCTCCTTTCACTTGCTTTAGGTAAGAACCAGCGCCCCGCATCAGGCAAAAATGAACCATTGATTGGCCAGAAGTCCAACTCAAGATGTCAACCATGTGTTTGCTCTTACACTTACACTCCAACGGCAAACTTCGCTACGCCAATTGCGGACATCTTCCCGCTCTCTTGCTGCGTGGCAGCGCAATCTCGCAGCACACAATTTCAGCACCTTCGAACCTGGAGCGGCTGTCTTCTACTTGCACCGTGATGGGGTTGTTCGAGGACTGGTAGTGCGAGATTGCCGAAGTAGAGCTTGGGGCAGGCGATACGCTGGTGCTTTACACCGATGGAGTCACAGAAGCTACCAACGGCGATAGTCAAGAGTTTGGCGAATCGCATTTGGTTGAGGCTTTGAAGAACCATTCGCACCTTCCGCTGAAATCCCTGCTCGAGGCCGTGATCGGCGCGGTTCAGCAATTCAGCAGCGGCAGCGAGCAGCAGGATGACATCACGCTGGTGATTGCCCGCTGCCGCTCGTAATCGAATCCGCCAGACGAAATCCTTCCCAGTTAGTTTGCGGGTCCAGCAAACAGCAGCAGATTCCCATCCGGATCCTGGACGACGAAATTCCTGGCGCCCCAAGGCTGCTTTTTCAGCGTCTGGTGAAAGGCAACACCAGCGGACTGAAACTCAAGAAACAGCAGCTTGATCTCCTCCGCTGTAGCGACGGTCATTGACACCGACAACAGCTCCTCACGTTCGCGGACAGCCGAGTCGACGACTGGCCGCTCGACACACCTTAGATTGAGACGCACCGCGTCGCGACTCACTTGGGCATAATAGGGAGGTTTGCCGTAACTGAATACGAGCGAAAAGCCTAATTTCTCGCACAAAAATTCGCACGATCTCTTGATATCGGTGACGAGCAGTTGCGGCTCTGCACCGACAATCGTTGCCTTGGATGGCGGTGACATCACCTTGGGTGACGTGGTCGAAAGTCCAGTTTTCAGAGCTAGCCAACTCTCGAAGCCTTGCTGTCTTGCGACCAGTTCTTGCGCATCGCTGAGCTTAAAGCTCGCCGCAAGAATCTCAGAGTCGGGCACATTCAGGAAACGAGGCAGTTGCGCGCGGATTTGTGCGGCGACGGGATAGTGGCGTTCGCGATGCCACCGCAATATGAGCTTGGCTTCCTTCTTAAGGTTCTCCAGATTGGGCATGTAGGCCTCCACCATGAGATCGTAGGTGGGCATTGCCCTTCGGCGACGCGCCGTTGCATCCTACATGCGCAGATCGCAGTATCTGCGACCGTGTCAGCAATTGTCAATTGAGTACGACGCCGGGTAGTCTTTTAATTCGAATTCGCCGAACCTTTTTACAATTGAGACCATCCACCAGAAGATCAGATTACCGTGTAACGCTTTATGAGCGGTGCAGTCGAGTTATATTCAGCGAGGCAGCAAAAACGTCTCGACCTCGCGATTAGGGCTGCACGCCAATCTCAAAATTCAAAGTCGAAAGCGCCAGCCGGTATTGGTATTGGGCATTGACGTAGCCGATGGCGGCGTCGGTTTGCTGCAACTGCGCCTGGCTGAGCTCCACGATGGAACCGAGGCCGAGTTGGTAGCGACCTTGCGCGAGAGACAAGGCCAGGTCGGCCTCTTTGGCTAGTTCCGCTGTTACTCCGATGCGCTGAAAGGCGGTATTAGCGGAGAGCCAGGCAGTGCGCACGTCGCGCACCACGCGGTCGCGCAGATCGCGAGTGTTTTCTCCGGCGGCCTGGGCGCGGAATTTCGCCTCCGACGCTTCGGAGATCAACAGAAATCCGTTGAAGATTGGCACCTGCATATTCACGCCGACGGCGCCGTACCACGGCGACACAAAGTAGTTGGGGAAACAGGCGCCGCCGAAACAGTCGGGGCGAACTGGAGTTACTCCGGCAATGCCGAGCGCGCTGATGGTCGGGAAAAGCTGATCGCGCTGCGCACGGCGGAATTTTTCCGCAGCCTGCTGAGTGTAGGTAAGAGCCTGCAGATCGGGCCGCTGTTGCAATGCGGTGTGGATGAGCACATCCACGTCGGGGGGCGGCGGCGGAGATTGCGTGTCGTCGTCGGTCAACTCATATTGAGTCTCCTTATCGAAGCCGAGCACGGCGGTAAGCGCCGCGAGAGTCGAATCGACGTTGTTTTGCGCGTCCAGTTGCAGCAGCTTTGCCTGCGATAAATTCACCTGCGCAAAAGAAAGATCCAGATTTGATTTCAGTTTGTTCTTGGCCAACTCGTCGACCTGATGCTCTACCGAGCCACGGGTAGTCACGGTCTGTTGCGCGACTTTGAGCAGAGCCTGCGCCTGCAGCGCGTTGTAAAAGGCTTGGTCGGTAGCCAGAACTATATCTTCGGTGGTCGCCAGCGCATTGGCGTTCTGAGCCTTCTCCTGGAGTTTCGAAGACGAAACCAAATTGACGGTGCGGCCGAAGTCGGTGATCAGCTGGCTGAGCGTAACTCCTGCGCCCGCATGCTCGAGCACGCGAGATGCAGTCAGCGCACCCGCGCCGATGCGGCTGCCTTCATTGGCGTCGACGGCGGTGATGGCGCCATTGAAATTGGGCAACTCGGCCGCTCTGGTCTCGCGATAGACCTGATGTTGAGCCAAGGCCAGCAGGCGCCCCACGCTGATCTGGGGATTATTCTTGATGGCAATCTGCTCCGCTTGAGAGCGGGTCAAGCGCATGGCGCCGCTCGTCGTCTGCGGGGCTGGCGCCGCCTGGGGATCGGAGAAGCGGCCGGCAGATGCAGCTCGCAGCCCCAACCGAGGAACCGGCACTCAGCGGCGCTTGTGCCTGCGCAGCCGCCATGATACGAGCCGGATTCGTCGCAGTTTGCGGCTGCGGAGCGGAGGGCAAGTCTGACTGCGCAAAGCTGAAGCCGGTAACGAACAAAAGAAAGGATAAGAGCCGCGCGCTTCATGCCGCAGGCTCCGGCTGCGCTGTGGTCTCGCTATTTTTCCCGCGCTTGCCATAGACCAGCAAATAAGCCGCCGGCACGATGAAGATAGTCAGGAGCACCGACGAAGTCAGCCCGCCGATGATGGCGCGGGCCATGGGCGTGTACTGCTCGGCGCCCGTCCCCAATTTCAGCGCCATGGGAATCATGCCGATGATGGTCGCCAGCGAAGTCATCAGAATTGGCCGCAGGCGCACGCGGCAGGCGGTGATCACCGCGTCGGCTGGTGACAATCCCTGCCGCTCCAGATTGTGGGCGAAATCAACGATCAGAATGCTGTTGGAATCCGCGATGCCGACCAGCATCAGCACTCCCATCAGCGACATCACGTTCAGCGTGCTGTGGGTGAGCGGCAGAATGATGAGCACGCCGACAAATCCCATCGGGATCGCCAGCATGATCAGGAAAGGATCGATGAACGATTTGAACTGAGCGGTCAGAATCAGGAACAGCAGCAAAAACGAAATCAGAAAGCCGAGAGCAAAGCTCTTGAAACGATGCTTCCATCCCTTGCACCATTCCCCGCAGATTCACGCGCACGTTGCCGGGAATTTTGGTCTTCGCCAGAATGTCGCGAATGCGAACTCAGTGACGCGGCCCAGATCCTCGCCGGCTGGGGTAACGTAGACGTCCATCGCTCGCTGAATCTGGTAGTGATCGACCTCGGTGGGAGTCTGAATCTGTTTCACGTTCACCACATTCTTGAGCACCGTGATCGGCCGTCCCTGCCCGCCGCAGGCCCACGAAGCGTGACCCGTGCCGGGCTGCGGCGGACCGGTCGGGCCACAGTTCATTCCCCCGCCGTTGCCGGGATCGCGCAAGGGAATCTGCCCGAGATCCGCCATGTTGTGAATGGCGGCATTGCCCTGCTCGAAGAACTGCACGGTCAGGTAATAGTCGTTGCCGCTCTTGCGATCGACCCAGTAATTGGGAGCGATCATGTAGTTGGAATTGAGCGCGGTGATCACGTTATCGACTACATCTTTTTGCGTGAGCCCCAATTCGCCCGCGTGCACCCGGTCGACATCGAGGCGCAGAGCTGGGTAATTCATGTCTTGCGGAATGTAAACCTGGCCCACTCCCTGCACCTCGCGAATTTGCGTGGCCAAGTTTTGCGCGATGCCGTAAATCTGGTCAAGGTCGGGGCTGCTGACTTGCACGTCGATCGGCGCGGGCATGCCGGTGTTGAGAATCGCATCGACCATCGAGCCGCTGGAAAAGAATGTCCGAATGTCCGGGAACTGTTTCGCCATCGCTCTCTGCACCCGGTCCATGTATTCGAAGCTGCTGAGCCGGTGCGGCTCGTTTAACGCACCTGAACGGTCGCGGTATAGGGACCGGCGTTGGTGGTGTAGAGCGCGGAGAAATCCGGAACCACGCCGATATTGGATACGATCAACTTCAGGTCTTTCGGTTCCACGTCGTGCCGGATCAGGTCTTCCACCTTGGCGATGTATTGATCCGTCACTTCGATGCGAGTGCCGGTGGGCACCTTGAGGTTGATGTGAATTGGCCGGCATCGGTCTTGGGAAAGAATGCCAGGCCGAGCAGCGGATAAATCGCCAGGCTGAGCAAGAAACACGCCGCTTAGCAGCAGCCACCGTCAGTCCGGGACGCCGCAGCGCCCGCCGCACCCAGTGCTCGTAATAATCCAGGATCCTGTTGAACATCGCGGTTGAAGCGCGGCATTGAATCGGTCCATCCAGGAATTGACTCACCGCCGCTGTCGGCTCAATTTCATATTCCTCATGCTTGTTCTCGTGCTCCCCGGCGTGAGGCACAGCTTTCAGAAAGCGCGAACAGAACAACGGAATCACCGTCATGGCCACCACGAATGAGGCCAGCAGCGAGAGGCAGAACGCCAGAGCCAAGGCGGAGAAAGAAACTTGGCGACGCCGTAGAGAAAAACCACGGGAAAGAAATCGACCACGTCCACCAGGGTGGCGGCCAACACCGCCAGGCTCACTTCCGCTCCGCCAACTTCGGCGGCGACCATGGGCACCGCTCCCATTTCCAGGTGGCGGTAAATATTCTCCAGCGAGATCACGGAGTTGTCGATCACGCGCGAAAAAGCCAGCGCCATCCCGCCCAGGATCATGGTGTTGACCGTGCCGCCCATCAACGCCAGAGACAACAAATGCGGCCAGCGCGGATAAAGGAATCGAAAGGAGCACAGCCGACGTGGCGCGAAAGCTTCCCAGAAAAATCAGGATCATCAGGCTGGTAAGAATCAGTCCCAGAAAGCCTTCATGCAGCACGGTGTGGATTGCTTCCTTCACGTACACCGACTGGTCGAAGACGATGCTGGTCTTCATCTGCTTGGGAATGTCGTAGAGATGCTCGTGAGCTTGCGCACGCCGTCGACCACCGCGATGGTGTTAGTGTCGCCGCCCTGCTTCATGATCGGGATGTAGACGGATTTCTGGCCGTCGATGCGGACGATGTTGGTATTGAATTCTGGTGCGCGTCTTCGGCTTTGCCTACGTCGTTCACCGTGACCCAGGAATGTACCTTTGACTTTGAGCGGAACCTTGCCCAACTGGTCCATGTTGTCGACCAGGCTGTTGGAGTAAACGAAGTAATCGTAGGGCCCCATCTTCACGTCGCCCGCCGGCAGGATCAGGTTGGCAGTTGTTGACCGCGCCCACTACGTCCATCGGGCTCAATTGCCGCGATAGCGAGTTTGTAGGGATCGACGTAGACCATGATCTGGCGGTAGTCCCGCCGAACACGCCAGGGATCTCCGCGCCGGGCACGACCGCGATCTGGTTGCGGATCTGGAACTGCGCATAGTCGTGAAGCTGAGTCTCGTTGAGTCCTTCGCCTTTCACAGTTACCAGAGCCACCGGCAAGCTGGAGGCGTCGAACTTCAGAACGACCGGCGGCAGAGTTCCGGGCGGCAGCCGCTTCAGATCGGCGAGGGCCAGATTGGATAGCTCGGTCACATCGGCATCCGGATTGGTCCCCGGCTGAAAATAAACTCGGATAATGCTCACGCCCAGCAGCGATCGCGACTCCATGTGATCGACGCCGGCAGGCAGGGTAAAGAACCGCTCCAGAGGATCGGTGATATCGGTTTCGATGTCCTCCGGCGGCATGCCGGAGTAAAAAGTAGCCACGACTACTTCCGGCAGATTGATGGGCGGAAACAAATCCACCGGCATGCGCGCACAGGCTGGTCACGCCAATCACCAGCAGCACCAGGCAGATCACGATGATGAAGTACGGATTGCGAATTGAAAATCCCGGCATAAAGCTTTATGCCCAGCCTCAGTCGCGGCTTGCATCGCAACTGCGTGTTACTGCTGCCCTCCTCGTGATACTGCATGACCGCCACCGGCTTGCGCGTGAACCTTTTCACCAGGCTTCAATCCGCTGCGATCGCTGACTACCACCTGCTCGCCTTCATTCAATCCGGCGATAATTTCCGCATCGCTGGCGGTCTGCAATCCGACCTGCACTGCTTCGATCCTCCAGTTCGCCATTCGGATTCGACCACAAACACAGTGGTCTTCTCGCCTTCGTGGTTCAAAGCCTGCAGCGGCACGGTGGGAACATCATGTTCTTGTTGCATCGAGTGTCAACTCCGCATCTGCATACAGTCCGGGCAGCAAAACCCGCTTGGGATTGGGAACATCTACTTCGGTATGCATGGTGCGGGTATCTTCCCGCACATCGACCGAAAGCGCGCCACTTTGCCAGGAAACGTTCGATTCAGCGAAGGCACGCGAACGTCCACGGATCGCCGATATGGATGTATCGCACGTACGATTCGGGAACCGGAATTACGAGCCGGAAGAGATCGTCCTCCGAGAGACGGACAATGGGCATCGCCTGGGTACTCGATCCCGTGCCGGCCTGCACTAGATGTTCCGAGATTCGCATAGCGATCGGTAACTACTCCGGGAAATGGCGCAGTGATTTTCGAATAATCAAACAGACTTTGATCGTGAGCCAATTTGGCCTTGGCTACCGACAACTGGCTCTCAGCCGCGTCCAAGGCGGCTTGAGCCGCATCCACTTGAGACGCCGCCGCGAGATCCTTGCCCTGAGCATCGTCCACCTCCTGTTGCGCGACAATTCCTGGCTGGGATTCGAAATACTCCGTTCAACCGCGTGTACTGCAAGTGCAGCGCTTTGTACTGAGCCTGATACCGACCCAATTCATGTTGCGCACGCGTCACTTGATTGGCAGCGTTCTTGATTTCAGCCTGGTCTTCCTGCAGTTGAGCTTCCAGTTCCGGGATTTCGAGGACAGCCATGACTTGCCCAGCTTTCACGCGCGTGCCGTAATCCACATCCAGCTTCTTCACGTAGCCCGACTCTTTGGCGTAAACATCGATCTCTTGGAACGGAACTAACTCGGAGGATAGGGTGATCTTCCGGCCCAGCGATTTGTTTACGACCCTGGTCACACCGACAGTTGCCTCAGCTGCGCTGGCTTGAACATTTTCGCTGCCTTTCTGTGAGCAAGAGGACGTACCCATACTTGCTGCAATCGCAACGGCCGCGATACCAAAGCCAAATAGCTTTCGCCGCCGCAAGTTACCAGACTGATTGCAATTTCGAGTCATCGAGTCGTCCTTGGCCTTAATCTCAGCGTAGCCAGAATTTCACCGCCAACTATCTCTGTCTAAGCGAACTCATCAGTTCGCGCAATTTCGCCACCGAGAACTCCGGAGACTGGCAAAAAGCTATTACTTTCTGTTCGGCTCGCACTAATTGTTCCGCTACGGCGGGTACTTTCGCAGCGATCTGTAATGGAATCGTAAGTATGCCGTGCCTGTCTCCATGCAATAAGTCACCGGGGTGAACTTCCATTCCGCCAACGTTGATTTCTGCTCCCACTTCGAAGATGTGAGCATAGGCATGGGAGACCGCCACGCTGCCGGCGAACAGTTGAAAGTCCATCGCTTGCACCGCCGGCAATTCTCGAACCGCTCCATTGGTCACGTAGGCAATGCAACCCAAAGCTTTAAGGATCGCGGCGTGCATATCTCCGACGAACGCACCGCGACCGGGTGGATGATCCATATCTTCCAAGACCAGAATTCGAGGAGCCGGAATCTGCAGGATGCCGTTCCAGAAATCGGCGCGGTCGCGGAAACTGCCTCCTACGATGGGAGGCTCGCCGCTACTCAGACGAGCCGTAACCGCGTACCCCACCACGGGAGGAGACTCTTCGAATATGCAGCGAATCCTGGCGTCGGCAAAGCCCGTGTTGCGCAGACGTGCGTCAAAGGTCTCAATCGCATTCGAAATAGCGCAGGTGTTGAACCGGCGAAGAGCCTCTAGATCACCTTCCGTCAACAAGCACTCAGCGCCCACTTTCGTTCCTTTCGTCCCTGAGCAATGGACACTCGGCCTCGACAAGTGATGCCTGCCGGAGCCAAGAGTTTGCGAGCTAAGTTGGCCGATCAGTCGATCGCAATCGCGGAATAGCCGTTGCGCTGCAACATGTCAGCTGAAACTAAGCGCACTCGGACAAAGAAATTAAACGACAGGAGGCGGCCGGGAAAAAAGGTTTTCGGCGAAGAATAAACTTAAGGGCGGGAACACTTGAGGTTTTACTGAGGAATCAAAGCTAGTAGTTTGCGGCACCGTCAAGCTGAAAAGCGGCGGAACCCAGCACAGCGAATCCTTGGCGAGATGCTGCCTCTTGGCCTCTGACGGGTGCCTGCTGAAAGTCTTTACAATGCGCGACGAAATGTTCGATGGACCGCTATACCGGGTAGCCAGACTGATGGTCAGCGAGCACACAGCGACCAGTACGATCAGCGCAGACCAATTGTTTCCAGTTTGTTTCTTGAAATGCATTCGCCTCGAGATTTCAGCGGCCTTCTTGCACTGTGGTTGCTTGTACCATATAAAACCACCCGCCGCAACCACACCAATAAGAATACATAGTAGCCCATTACTTAGATAACTATGGCGTCAATGTTGGTTGTGTGGGGCGAAAGGAAATTCTTGGAGCGAGTCTTAAAGAGAGAGGATGCTTATCTCGCGGCGTGGGCTCCGCCGGACTTTCTCGATACTGCGCTCAACGCCGAGGACGCCACGCGACCGACGCTCGCAAACCTGCGGCCTTCCCCGCTCCTCTGCGCCGCCATTAGATCCCATTTGCATAGCACGCAGCGCATGGCCAGCGTATAGACGAAGTGCGCATAGGCTGGACACTTGTTGTTGGTGCAAACTTTCGTAGCCATGGAAGGCCTCCGGGGCTGGTTGGTTGCTCGACGAGCAAGGAACCAGACCCCAAGTTGAAAGTAGCACGGAGCGAACCGCGACAGACGCCGATCTTCCGCTCCGGACGATCGAATTCTTTTCTGGAGCTCCATACCTCGAATGAGAACAGTGAAGCGGAACCGTTACTTCCCTTTCTTCAGGTTTCCTTCGAGGATTTCTTCAATCTGCCTCAAGTGGTTAAGGTCGTGGCCGGCGAACATGCGGACGATGTGTTCAATCGTCTCCTGTCCGCGCTCGGCATGCATTCCATAGTGCTTCCACTGCTCCGGGGTAAGCGACTTGAGCAACGCCAGATTGGCTTCCCGCACCACCCGAAACTGCTCGACCGATTTTCGCGGATCGCGTTTATTGTAGTGTCCGCTGCTAACCCAGGAATCCTGATCGAAGGCAGCGACCGGAGTTCCGGGCGCACCTAGAATCAGCCGCATGCGAAAGCCACCGACGATTTCGGCATCCGCCAGGTGCGCGAGAATTTCGCACACCGACCATTTGTCGGCGGCGGGCCGCTTGCGCAGTCTGGCCGTGGGCACATTCTTTATCAGGCGTTCGATTTTCTTTGGGGTCGCCGCCTGCACCGCAAGCGGTTGCTTGCCTTCGACATAGCCGGTTACGCGTTGGATATATTGGGGAACGGTTTCTTTCATTTCATGGTCTCCGGTGTGGGCCTTAAAGTCACTGTGGCGCCCTCTGCCCCACTTGGAATTTTGTCCACGGACCCGCTTTCATATCATGCAACAAGGGCTTCTGCCAGGAATATTCCGGATGGTGCTCGAGGAAGTCATCGGCCAGAAAATCTGCACCGCAAGGATGGCCGGCGCGCGCGACAAAGCTCATATTCGCGGCCATTTTGCTATCGGTGGCCTTTCCTTGCACCGCGCCACCAGGGTTAAACGGGTTCCACTCCCACTCCTTGACACCCCGCGGCGAAACGTCGCCATGGCCGCAAAGCGAGCGCTCATTGGGCTGAATCTTTTCCACGTTGGAAGAAGGCTTCTCGAAGCTATCTGCATGGTCGGAGAGAAACTGCTCCGCAATCTCCACGTCAATGGTTCCTTTGGCGCGCTGCACTATTTCATCGGCGCGGACATGGCGCGCATTCATCGAAGACGATAAATCGTTAGGATCGAAGCCGCTGGTCTCTTCGCGAATCAGTTTAGGATCGCGCGCGAAATTCGAACTGACAAAGTATCCGTCTTTCGTTCTCCAGAGCGGAGTATTTCTTAGACCGAGTTCGAGATAAGCGATTTCCCCGGTCTTGCGATCGCCGATGAGCCAGTCGTTGGCGTATCCGCCGTTGTTACCGTCTTTGATGATCCGGACGTAGTCATCAATGCTGCGGGCATACTGCAGCGCTTTGCGTGAACGCATGAACTCGGGCTTGCCGTTCGGCTCCCAGCCCTCGAATTGAGTGATGGTGGTTTCGGTGATCATGATGCCAGCGGCATTAATGGCGAAGTCGTCATCGCTGGTAATCACTCCAGGAAAACCGTCCATGAGTATGCGCTCGCCGTGTTGAGGCACAATGTCGAAGACGATCACCCAGCGTTCGCCGGTAAGATAGCTGGTCCAGTTGTTGTGGGCGATGACAATCTGGTGATCCTTGGTGTAGGCGCCGGTGGCAATAAATGCGCTGCAATTCCCCGGAGCCGCCAACTTCGGCGCCTTGGCCTGCTTCTCGCGCTTGTTGAGCCACGGAACGTAGTAGTCGGGAACTTCTTCAAAAGCATTCAGGGCTACGATGTCCCACACATCAAGATCGACCCCATGCGCCTTCACGCCGTCGGCGATCCCTTGCAGCTCTTGCTGATATTCGGCATCGATATGCGGCCAAAGCATTTCGCGCGCGGTCTTGCGAAAAAATTCCCAGTCGCGCTGAGTCTGATGGGTGTCGACAAGCTTGACACTTTCCAGAGCGTCGGCAATCTCGGAAGCCAGCAGATACCCGTGCTGGAAGCCAATTTCAGCGGGCGCGCCTTCGAGGTGAACATAAGTCCAACCGCCTTGCTGAAAGCGGTAAGCCTTTTCCAAACGCGGATCTGCAGCACCGGCCTGGCGCGCCGCGCATAGCGAGGCGAGAAAAAGTACCGCCGTCAAGCCGGCCGCAATCCGCTTTACTCTTATTGCCCCCGCTAAAACAAAACGCGAATGCTCATTATGCATGGAAGCCTCATCGCCGCGAATTTTCTCTTGTTATCACGGGAAGCCATTTTAGCCTAGTCTACGGATGCTGACTGCAAGTTCTTGCGACCATAGCTCCGCGCTTCTCTCTAGTTGTACGGGCTTTTTCCGTGCTAATATTCACGCCCTAAACTCGTGCGGAGGATACCCGTGAGATTCTGGCATTTCCTGATCGTCGCCGTTGCGCTTACCGCGAGCCCCTTTGCAGGCGCACAAGATTCTATTTCACTAGCGCATCACGTTTCTGCGAATGTGCCGGTGCAGCCATCAGCCTCAAGCCGCGAATTGTCGGCGGAGCGGCCTCGCGCTCCGCAAGTTTCGTCGGAAATTTCACTGAGCACCCCGGCCATGCATAACTGGCAATTGCAGGCTACGCTTCCCGGTGCCGTCATCCATGACATCGCATTCGCTTCGCCTTTGATTGGCTATGCGGCTGCGGAGCTCGGCCAGATCTATAAAACCACCAACGGCGGCAAGACTTGGACCGAGATTCTGAATCTAGGCGGGCCGTATTACTTCTACGGCGTCTCGGCGCTGACCACGACTGACGTGGTCATCTCGGGGTTTTACGATACTTCAAGCTTTGAGGGGCTGATACGCTGGAGCCACGATGGTGGCCAAACCTGGAGCGGCGACATCGATCTGACCTCGACAGGCTGGGTACAGCGCGTGCGCTTTCCCAACACAAACGATGGTCTGATCATGGATTTGGTCGGAGGCTCTTCCGGCAACCTCGCCCAATACACCACAGACGGCGGAGCTTCGGCTACCGATTGGACTACGGTCGTCGACAACACCGACGGCGGCTGGTTCGGCTTGGAGTTCAGTCTGCTCAGCAATCTGCACGCGCGCGCCTCGGGCATCAATTTTTGTACCAGCAAGAATGGCGGAGCGAAATGGAACTGCGGCCCCTCGGTGGATTCCGTCTTCGACGGTCCAGTTTTCTTTTTCAACGATACCGATGGCTGGGTTGGCGGCGGCGAGATCAGCCCGAACGTGGAAGGCTGGGTTCACGCGACCACCAACGGCGGCAAAACTTGGACCGCCCGCACTCTGGACGGCCCATGGCCAATTCGTGAAATCTTGTTCCTGACTGCGAAATCAGGCTGGGCGGCCGGCGGCAACATTTATACAGGCGTCGGCGGAATTTATTTCAGCGGCAACGGCGGACAGACCTGGTCGGTAGACGTCACTACGAATGCCGAGATGGACGCCTGCTCCTCGCAACCTGAAACCGTTGGATACCGCGTCTGGTGCGCCGGCTACGATTCGTCTTTCAACGGCGTTATCTATACCCTGGCCGTGAAGTAGCTACACCGAGTTCGCTACTACTTGTAGATCACGCGCAAGAACATGCCGGAGCCGGCCCTCACGTTCACGTCTCTCCGGTCGAAGACCAGCGTTAGCTCTTCGGGCGGTGGCGTGTGCCCAGCGTGGACAATCGCCAAGTTCTCGAAACTGCAGGCTCTGCAGGCGTCAGAGGAAAATACCGACAAAGCTTGCAGTTCGCGATTGGCATCAGCCTCACGGTGGCGGGCTCGCCCACGAAGTTGCGGACACAACCATTGTGACCACTGTCGTTGACAATCACCCGCTTCGACAGGCAAACTACCGCATTCGCTGCGTGCGGTCCGCGGCGAGCCCCTACGGGTCAATCCAGTGGATAGATGCGGGTCTAAGACGTAATTATCGCTATGGAGCAACTGGTCTCCTATACGCTCGATTCCACGCTCGACACGGTGGACAGTGCGGAGCAAATGGCAACCCGTATTGCCCAGGAGATGGGCTTTGGGGAAGATGAAGTGATGCAGATTTCCATGGCGGTGCGGGAAGGTGCGGTGAACGCGGTGCTCCATGGAAACGCATATGCCCCGGATAAGAAGGTAATCCTGGCTTTCGAGCGCATGGCGGACGGCCTAGTAATTACCATTCGCGATCAGGGGAAAGGCATTGACTTGGGCGGGATTCCGAATCCTCTGGCGCCGGAAAATCTGCTCAAGACCTCGGGACGCGGAATTTTTTTGATGCGTTCCTTCATGGACGAGGTGGAAATCCGCCCGTCTCAAACCGGTACCGAAGTGAAATTGATTAAGCACGTCCACGGACCATCCGGGGGCGACAAGGAGGGGTCTCAGTGAGCATGAAACTTAGTACTCGGCAGGTGGATGGAGTCACCATCGTGGATTGCAGCGGGCGCATCACCCTCGGCGAAGGCAGCGTCACCATTCGCGACACAGTGCGCGACCTGCTCTCCAAAGGCAACAAGAAGATCGTCCTGAATCTGGGCGAGGTCAACTACATCGACAGCTCGGGCATCGGCGAGCTGGTGAGCGCCTTTACCACCACCAAGAATCAGGGCGGCGAACTCAAGCTTCTCAACCTCACCAAAAAGGTTCACGACCTGCTGCAGATCACCAAGCTCTACACCGTCTTCGACGTGAAAGAGGACGAAACTGCCGCGGTGAAGGCATTCAAGTAAATCTGTGCTGGCCGTTCGAATCAGAGGGCTCGGGAAGGGCACGGCTTAAGCCGTGCCGTCCCAGCCCCAGCGCGCCTCCGACACCAACGTCCTTGTCATCCTGACGAAGTGGAGTCCTCGGCAAAGCCGAGGACTCCCCAGGAAGGATCCCTGCCCGTAGCTTCAGCCCCTGAGGGCTTGCCGCTCACTAGTTTGCCCGCTATCCATTCCGGTAAGCGGCACGATCCGCGCGATGCGCTTCATGACCCTCTTGTCCCGCTCCGACTTTTTCAGGTCGTAAGCGGCCTGCAAGCGCATCCATACCTCCGGTGAACCGCCAAACAGGCGGGCAACCCTCAGGCACATAACCGCGGAGAGGGGCTTTCGTCCCGACAAAATCCCGTGCAGCATCTGCCGCGACACTCCCAAAGCCTTCGCAGCCCCACTCACCGACAGGCCAGCGGAGGGCAGAATGTCTTCCTTAATGATCTCGCCCGGATGAATCGGCGGCAACCCGTTCCCTCTCTTCGCCGCGATAACCCTAGTGGTAGTCTTCATAATCGATGTCCAAAGCGCTCTCGCCCATCCAGCCGAAAGTAATGCGATAGTTCCCGGTCACCCGGACGGACCAGCGTTTCCCGTCGCCCTGCAGCCGGTGGAAGCGGAAGCCGGCGATATTCATGTCCTCGGGTTTCCCTGCCGCTTCCAGCAATTGCAGAACTCGCGCGCACTTCCTGACCTCACTGGCGCCAATTCGGCGAGTCTTGCCGGAACAATAAAGCTCTTCAAGCCCCTTATGCCGGAAACCGCCAATCACCCTCTAAGTGTAAATCGAATGGTTTACATAGTCAAGACGGGCCGAGCATGCGACTGGGGTGCCGTGCCCCACCAACACCGTTGTCATCCTGACGAAGCGGAGTCCTCGGCGAAGCCAAGGACTCCCGAGGAAGGATCTCTGCATCTGGGCTGGCCGTAGAGTCTGATCCTTGATTTTGATCGGATCACCACGGAAGAGGCTGGCTCGTCGCGCCTTTCGACGGTGGGCCAGCCCCCAAAATAAATATTTGTCGCAGGTGGTCGAATTTCGTTGGTCTTAGGGCAGGCTCTTCGGAAAGAACGCGAAGGAACGGGGCAACCCCCTGCGTCGGTGATGCCAGCGCCATCAAAAGCTTGGGCTACCCGCCCCAAACGGAATAGAAAGCGAAAATCCTACTACGAACGTAAGTACGGCTGATACAATTCCGCGCGATGGCAACTCTCCCGCGCGAGCTTCCGACTTTCCCGCCGCCACGGTTTGTCACGATCGTGATCGAAGGTAGCGAAGATCGTCCCGCCCTTCAAGAGGTCTCGAATTTTATCTACGACTTAAATCTGGTCTACGAAATTGCTCGTGTAGCCACGGACCCACAATATGAACGACATAAATTCAACCGCTTTATCTGGAATCGAAATGGCAGAAGAATTAAGGAGACTGACCGTCTTTATGTGACATCCTTGCGCCTCGGGTCACCTTTTCTCCTTGAAACTATTCTTCTTGCAGCAGCGGGAGCTGTACCGGCCATTTGGGGAATTGTTCAGATTGGGGAGAGAATTGCCGATTGGAAGCCCAATCGAGAGAAGGCCAGATTGGAAGTGGAGAAACTAAGGAGAGAGTTGGACGCGCCTCAAAGATCAGAACAATTAATCCAAACACTGAAAGAACGAGGGGCTCTAGAATACT
This sequence comes from uncultured Acidobacteriaceae bacterium, assembly GCA_963781635.1. Classification (GTDB taxonomy): domain Bacteria; phylum Acidobacteriota; class Terriglobia; order Terriglobales; family Acidobacteriaceae; genus Sulfotelmatobacter. Next base: position 372,395 of record CAWAFZ010000008.1, on the reverse strand, counting down.
ACGAGAGATCGGTAGAGCGTCTCGGCGAAAGTCGAATCAAGATCACTGACATTCAGCTAAAGGTCGGGTCTGATAGACCGCTTGCCTCAGATACCGAAAAATAGATGCTGCCCGGCGCAATTTTCGTCCGTTCTGCGTAAACCCCTTTGCGTATAGGTTCGTGGTACCCGCCTTTCTCCAAGGACGCGAAGGATGGGGCAACCCCACCGTGTTGGTGATGCCAGCGAGATCAAAACCTGGACCTACCGCACGGCGGCGGTCAGAGAGTGGCCGGTCCCGCTTCACTTTCGTTGGCAGGATCGGGCTGCGCGGTAGTCTTACCCGCGCCCATGGCAAGCATGATCTTAAGGCGGGCTCCATAGTGTGCGAGCACCTTGTCCTGTTCGACCCCGTGCTCGGTGGCTTTCTCAGCCACTTGTGAGCGTATGCTCTTCTCGAATCCTTCGTTTGTTCGAGTCATCACTGCCCCGAGCGTCAACATGGCAGCGTCGATGTCCAGTTCGTCGCCTGCTGCAGTCAGAACAAAGTTGCCAATCGGCATTCGCAACTCTCCCGGTATCCGGATAGAAGCAATTTGCTCGCTTGGTCGAACGGGATCCGCATGTTGTGCGACAAGGAAAATTTCGACCTCCGGCGCGCCAACAACCGCGCCGAGAACGAAATAGGACAGGCTCCCAAACAGGCTGCGGGAATGGCCTTTCGAGGCCGCGATGTTTGGAATTCGCTGGTCTAAGTGGTCGGTCCGATTCCGCAAGGCCGGCACACTACTGGTGGCCGACATGAATGCGTCCACGTCATCGCCGTTAAAGGCGAGGCTCCGGAGAAGCTGTCGCAAGCTGTAGATTTGGTCAACTATCGACCAAGCGTGCTGGAACATTGCGATGTCGAGGTGACCGGAACGCTCTTCCTTATTCTGCGTCTCTTCCCATTTCGATCTGAGCGCCAATTCGATCATTTGGGCATAGGCGGACGCCACTATGTCAGCGCACATCACCATCGCATCGACGCGGAACCGTTGGGTCTCGTCAACGACGAACGGCAGCGCGCGAATAAACGCGTCTTCGGGCAAGGAGACTTGAGTGCGCGCAATGATCAGCGGATGTCTTGGAAGGAATTGTAGCTGCATGGCCCTATTCTAGGCCGCTTGGAAATCCACAGCCCTCCCTGTGACATCCGACCTTGTCCCGAGCCAACAATCCACTCGATAATTGCCAAAGCAAAGGCAGTAAACTCGGCGAGAACGAGAAGGATGCTCAAGGCGAAAAATCTGCCCCTAACTCCTTCGTTCGAAAGATTTTAGCCCTTAACTCCTTTGCCCGACGGATTTTGCGGGAAAAATCATTGCTAACGTGATGATTCTAGATACCCGAGGGGGGATGGGGTGGGGTATTAAAAAGGTAAAGAATAATCAAACAGTAAACGCATGCGCAACCCGGAATGGCGGACTATTCTCGTGGTCCGCCGCGGGTAATTTGGCGCTGCTGGCAGTCCTGCTGTCCGCAGCCGCGGCATCCGACTGCCTCCCCATCGGCGAAGCCCGCCAGCATGTCGGCGAGACCAAGTGCATCGTCGGCAAAGTCTTTCATGTGAAGGCGGGAGCGAAAGGAGTTCACTTCGTCGACTTCTGCGAAGCCCAGATGGCCTGTCCGTTTACCGTCGTGGTCTTTTCTCACGACCTGAAGGATGTCGGCGACGTACGCCGACTCGAAGGTCGTGTCATCGAGATTCACGGCCCGGTAAAGCTCTACGACGGGCGCGCCGAAATCATCCTGAATCACGTCAGTCAGTTGACTGGGGGGTTGACTTTGATCCCGCCCTTGCCTAAGAACTATGATGTCGAAAAGCAAGGCCACTACAGCGCCGGACGCATGCGCCCGACCAAGAAGCCGGCGAAGGTCAAAGGAACACCTGCGCCCACTGCGATCTACGGCAACGAAGCCGATGTAAGCGGAGACCCGCCTCAATGAAGGTTGAGCAACACTGCGCTGTGTCTCTCTTCCCTTTCAACAATCCAGCTCAAACCATGCCCTTCCTCAACTCCTCTAGCGGATACTTTGTCCCGCGCCATACGATGCCGTCGTTCCATAGCGTGTGCACCATCGACCGCAGCAAAGTATAGACAAACAGTACGGTGCTGATCGGATGCAGCAGAAAGTAATACGCCGGAACCCCCGAGCGCCACGACATGCCCACATAAATCGCGAACATCGATGCCAGCGCAATAGCGTAAGGCAAACGCTCCCAACCGTGAGCCAACCAGATTCCCAGAAACGGCGCGAGATTCAGGAATGCCAATCCAACTGCCGAGATGAGAGTGCGCGGCCACTGAAACGAAAGCACAGCGAAGAAGTTCTTCGTCAGATTGTTGACCACGCCCCCGGCTCCTCGCGCCCAGCGCAGCGAGATCAAATCGCCGCCGAAAACATTGCGCTGCGCGAAGCCGGAGTTCTTTATCACCTTGCCCAGCTTCATGTCGTCGAGCACTTCCATACGCAAAGCTTCATACGTTCCCACCGCCTCGTAAACACTTCGCCGAATCAGATTGAAAGCGCCCACTCCCATGTGATCACGGGACTTCGGGTCGGCGACCTTCCACGGCCGGTGGCCAAAAACGAACATAGTCTGAAAAAAAGCGATCATCATGTACTCGCCGGGACCCTTCATGAGCATCTGCGGAAACAGCACGACATGATCCGCGCGCTCCGCCTCGGCATATGCCAGCGCGCGCCGCAGCGAGTCCGGCTTGAACAACACGTCGGCATCGGTGAAAAGCAGCCAGTCTCCATCGGCCTGATTCGCTGCCGTCCACATCGCATGAGTCTTTCCCAACCAGCCCGAAGGCAATTCGCGATGATGAATCACGTGCAGCGTTGGGTGCCCCATTTCTCGCGGTTCTTGCGAGAAGTGGGGCTTTTGACCTATTTCTTCCATGATCTCCCCGGTACGATCGGTCGAGCGATCATCCACCGCGATCACCTCATAATTGTCGTAATCCAGATCAAGCAACGAAGTAAGACACTGCTCGATGTCCTCTTCTTCGTTGCGGGCGGGAACGATGATCGAAACACGCGGATTTCCCCCAGCCGTGACCGGATTGCGATTCCATTCAACCGTGGAGATATTGGCAACGCTGGGCATGCCGAGGGCGGCATCAACGATGCGGGAGAACCAGGCCAGCGCGAGAATCGTTCCTGCAATCCAGTAAAGATAATGCATTCCCGCCTATGTCTTCCCTGCCCCCGTAGTCGCCGCGCCGTTGCTGCGCGGAGCAAATCTCATCCCATAAAAGAGTACGGCAGAGGAGGCCACCATGGCGATCACCGGCAGGATGAACGCAGCCTGCAGCGATCGCTTATCGGCTACATAACCCATGAGCGTAGGCGACGGCACATCGCCGAGAAGGTGAAAGATAAAAATATTGACCGCAAGCGCAGTGGCGCGAATGTGGGCTCCGACGGAATTGATCACGGCCGCATTCAGCGGCGATGTATTCAGCAACAGAAAAAACGCCGACAGCGCAATCGCCGGCAACATGATCGCGCCGCGCATAAACAAAGCAACAATCATGAACGGAACGCCCAGTGCCATGCTCGCCGCCGAAACGAAGTAGTAAGAGCCTTTCATACGCGGCAGCAGGTAATCGCCCAGCCAACCTCCGGCCAGCGACGCGAGAATGCCATCGACCACGATGATAATGCCGAACATGAAGTTCGCCGACTCCAGCGAATATCCTCGTGCGCGCGAAAGAAATGTCGGCATCCACACCTGAATGCCGCCGAGCGCGAAGGTCATCATCGCCATGCCCAGAGTCGAAGTCCAAAATGCCGGATTGCGCGCCAGCCCCAGAAGCGTTCCGCGCTCCGGAGTCTCCTTCATCAAATCAAAATGCCCGCGCTCCGGCTCTGGCAGAAAGAACACGGCGAGAGCCAACAAAAATCCTGGAGCCGCCGCGATATAGAAAGGAAACCTCCATCCGTGATGGGGGCTGAGATTCCCTCCCAGCAAATAGCCCGCCGCGGTTCCCACGGGAATTGCCAGATAAAAAATGCCTAAGATTCGGCCGCGCTTTTCCTCTGGAAAGAGATCGGCAACAAACGTTGGAGCAATAGTCACGAAAGTGGCTTCGCCGATGCCGACCAGCGTGTGGCGCACCAGTAGTTCCGTATAGGTATGGGTAACCGCGGTGAGCAGGGTGAGGGCGCTCCAGAAAATTGCCCCTCCGGCGATGATTCGCTTCCGAGAGTAGCGATCGGCCAACGGCCCAACGAATGGAGCCGCGACCATGTAGAAAAGCAAGAACGCGCTGGTGAGGTAGCCCACCTGCGCATTGCTCAAACGAAATTCCGTTTGCACCAGCGGTTGCACCGCGAAGAGCACGGAGCGATCCACGTAGTTCAGTAAATTCAGCGTGGTCAGCAACACCAGCGCGGTGCGGGGATAGAGGTTCTTTTCGGCCACGGTCGAGCGAATATAGCACGCCGTCCACGCCACCAATGAGACCCGCATCATTGCGGTAAATTCCTGGCATCACCGTTGACTTGCTCGAAGCCTGCCACCTATGATTGAGCGCTCAAACTAACATCCGATTTCGCCCCGCGCCCGCATGATCGGCCAAACCATCTCGCACTATGTCATCGTGGAGAAACTCGGTGGCGGCGGCATGGGCGTGGTCTACAAGGCCGAAGACACGGAACTGGGACGCTTCGTTGCCTTGAAGTTTCTGCCCGACGCGCTGGCCCAAGATCCGCACGCTCTTGAGCGCTTTCGTCGCGAGGCGCGCGCCGCCTCCGCGCTCAACCATCCCAATATTTGCACCATTTACGAAATTGGCAAGGACGGCGAGCAGACTTTTATCGCCATGGAATTTCTGGAAGGGATGACGCTGAAGCACCGCATCGCCGGCCGCGCCATCGAACTGGAAACTCTTCTTTCGCTTGCAATCGAGATCGCCGAAGCGCTCGACGCGGCCCACACCAAGGGAATCGTGCATCGCGACATCAAGCCCGCGAATATATTTGTCACCACCCGCGGTCACGCTAAGGTACTCGATTTTGGATTGGCCAAGGTCTCCTCCAGAACCATTTCTTCCAGTCAAATCGGATCCGCCAACACCCTCACTGCCGCGGACGAAAACCTGACGAATCCGGGGATGGCCGTCGGCACCGTCGCCTATATGTCTCCGGAGCAGGTACGCGCCAAAGAACTCGATGCCCGCACCGATCTGTTTTCTTTCGGCGCCGTGCTCTACGAGATGGCGACCGGGTCGCTGCCTTTTCGCGGAGAAAGTTCGGGCGTAATCTTTAGCGCAATTCTCGAGCACGAACCAGTCCCGCCGGCTCGCATTAATCCAGATCTGCCGGCGGAACTGCAACGCATCATCAGCGGCGCTCTTGAAAAAGACTGCAATCTTCGCTACCAGAGCGCAGCCCAGATGCGCGCCGAACTGCAACGTCTGCGGCGCGACACAGATTCGCGCCGGGCTGCCGGCGGGCTCGAAACCCCGCCCGGAGTTATGCCGGCGACCGCCTCGCGCTCACGTTCAAGAACTGAGGCACGGCTATCTGCGACCGGTGCGCTATCAAGCGCAACTCCGGCAGTTGCGGCTTTGGTTCCAAGAACTTTCCTTTGGAAAATTGTGGCTGCACTTGTGATTTTGGCCGGGGTCGTCGCCGCCGGACTTTATTTTCGCTCACGGCAGACTCCCAAGCTCACCGACAAAGACACAATCGTGCTCGCCGACTTTACCAACACTACTGGAGATTCCGTATTCGATGGCGCTCTGCGGCAGGCACTCTCGGCGCAGCTGGAGCAGTCTCCTTTCTTGAATCTTCTCTCCGATGAACGCATTGCGCAGACGCTCGCGCTGATGGCACAGCCGAAAGAGACCCGACTGACCCACGAGTTGGCTCGCGAAGTCTGCCAGCGCACCGCGAGTGCAGCCGCGTTGAACGGTTCCATCGCGCAGGTGGGTACGCAATATCTGCTTACTCTGAAAGCGGTAAACTGCTCGAACGGTGAAACGCTGGCCAGCACTACGGCGCAGGCAAGCGATAAGAACCACGTTCTCGACGCGGTAGGAGCGATGGCCTCCACCCTGCGCAGCAAACTTGGCGAATCACTGGCCTCGGTACAGAAGTACGATGCCCCGCCGGAAAATGTGACCACGCCGTCGCTTGAGGCTTTGCAAGCCTATAGCCTCGGCTACAAAGCGCAAGTGGTCAAAAATGACTATGCGGCAGCGATTACATTCTTCCAGCGGGCGATTGATCTCGACCCCAACTTCGCAATGGCCTACGCTCGCATGGGTGCGAACTATTTCAATTTGAATCAGACGGTGCGCGCGTCCGAAAGCATTCGCAAGGCTTTTGAGTTGCGCGAGCGCGTAAGCGAGCGCGAGAAATTTTACATTGCTTCGCACTACGGCCACTTCGTCACCGGCAACCTCGAAGAGGCGCGCAAAGCTTACGAGCTATGGGCGCAAACCTACCCGCGCGACCGGGGTCCGTCGAACAATTTGGCCGTGATCTACGACAATCTGGGCGATTACGCGAATACTCTGGCGCGGGCGCAGCAGACTTTGAAGATGAATCCGGGAAGCGGCATCAGCTACAGCAACCTGATCACCGCTTATCTGAGCCTTAACCGCCTGGACGAAGCCCGCGCCACGGCGGAAGAGGCCAAGGCTCACAATGTTGATACGCAACTGAATCACGCCAAACTTTACCTGGTAGACTTCCTGCAACATAACTCCACGGCAATGGAGCAAGAGGCGGTCAGGTTGATGGGCCAGGCCGGATCAGAAGACGTCATGCTCTATTACCAATCGGACACCGCCGCTTGCGCCGGTCAGTTCGCCAAAGCGAAGGAGTTGTCACAGCGTGCCGTCGAATCCGCCCGGCGTGCCGACGAAAAAGAAACCGCCGCCGGTTACCAGGCGGAAGCTGCGCTGCGCGCGGCCCTGGTCGGCGATATGGCTCTCGCCAAGACTCAGGCGCAGGCCGCGCTCGCGCTCTCCGAGGGCGGTGACGTTAAGGCAATGTCGGCGATCGCGCTCGGACTGGCCGGCGATTCCGCCACGGCCATGCGCGTCGCCGATGATCTCAACAAACGCCTGCCCGAAGACACCATCGTGCAGTTCGATTATCTGCCCATGATTCGCGCCTCCGTCGCACTGCATAACGGCGACGCTCAACGAGCCATTGCCGCGTTAGCACCGGCCGCGACCTACGAACTGGGCGCGGCTTCGCAGAATCTGAATTTCGTCCTCTATCCCGTGTATCTTCGAGGCGAGGCGAATCTCGCGGCGAAGCAGGGCTCTGCGGCAGCCGCTGAGTTCCAGAAAATTCTTGATCATCCGGGTGTGGTGTTGAATGAGCCAATCAGTTCTCTAGCCCACCTGGGGCTGGGTCGCGCCTACGCCTTGGCCGGAGAGAACGGCAAAGCTCGCGAGGCCTATCAGGATTTTCTGGCGCTGTGGAAAGATGCCGACCCCGTCACTCCACTGCTGCGGCAAGCCAAGGCGGAGTATGCCAGGCTGCAGTGAATATCTTGCTGAAGAGATAAATACGAGCTAGCTGTTCGCACGCGGCCAGCGCGCTACCACGGTCGTCGAAATCCCACCCCGCGGCCGGAAGTCGCCTTTCACCTCCGCCCACACCGGCTTGGCCCAACGCACTACATCTTCCAGCACACGGTTCACCACGTTCTCCTGGAAGATGCCCAGGTTGCGATAGGACTGCAGATACTCTTTGTACGACTTCAGTTCCAGACATAGCTTGCCGGGCTGGTAGCGCAGCGTGATCACTCCAAAGTCAGGCAGGCCGGTCTTGGGGCATACCGAAGTGAACTCCGGATCATCGATCACAATCTCGTAGCCGGGATACTGGTTCGGCCAAGTTTCGATCTCCGGAAATTTGGCATCCAGCCCGGCGGCGGCGTGCTGGGGAGTGTAACGGCGCAGTTTCGGCATGGGTGTATTGTAATGGTAGAAGCCGGGAACCTGTCCGGAAGCCGAATTTCTAGCATCTACCACTGTGATTTGGATCACGTTTCTTAATACGCCTTGCGATAAGCATCCACCGCCCTTCTGCGGCATCTAAGTAAGCACCGGCTTGGGGAAGAGTGCGTTCTTCTGCGCCCGCGCGAGTGGTAAATTAATGCGTGCAGTGATCCCCGCCGATTCAAGAAAGATAACGGGTTGGCAGTCACTAACAATACGAATGGCCGGTCGTCGAATGGCAGAAATGGCAATGGACGACCCGCCTTGCGCCAGGGCCGTACCTGGCTTGCCGTAGGAGTGGTCGCTGCACTTGCCGTCATCCCCGTCTTTACGCGTCCCGGGCCACTGCGGGTTCGAACCACTACTTTGGAGCGCGGCCCCATTCGCAGTCTGATTTCCACCAACGGCAAAGTCGAACCGATACAAAATTTTGAGGCCCACTCGCCGGTTCCGACCACCGTGAAGCGTCTGCTGGTGAAAGAGGGAGATCACGTTCGCAGCGGACAACTACTCTTGCAACTGGATGACGCCGATTTGCGCAGCCAGGCAGCGCGTGCCCAGGCGCAAATAAAAAGAGCGCAGGCCGATCAATCGGACCTGAGCACCGGCGGCACGCAGGAAGAATTGCTGACGCTCGATTCAGAGCTCGTCAAAGCGCGCAACGCGCGCAATGCCGCCCAGCGCAATCTCGACACACTGCGCCGCCTGCAGCAAGAGGGCGCCGCCTCCACGGGCGAGGTGAGGCAGGCAGAAGATGCGGTGCAGCGCGCGCAGGCCGATACCACTCTGCTGGAACAGAAGAAGAAAGATCGCTACTCGCAGCCTGAGGCGGCCAGGGTGAGCGCACAAGGCGCTGAGGCGCAGGCGGCTTACGATGCTGCCGAAGGTGCGCTGCAAAAGTCGAGCGTGCGTGCGCCTTTCGATGGAATTGTCTACGCCCTTCCGGTAAAGCAAGGCGCGTACGTCCAGACAGGAGATTTACTTCTGCAGGAGGGCGATCTCTCGCGCATGCTGGTGCGGACTTTCGTCGACGAACCTGATATCGGACGCCTCGCCACCGGGCAGAAAATCGAAGTCACCTGGGACGCCATACCTGGGCGCATTTGGAATGGAACGGTGAGCACGATCCCCTCCACCGTGAAGCTGCGTGGCGCGCGCAATGTGGGCGAGGTGACCTGCACCGTCGATAACCACGATCTGCGTCTGCTTCCGAACGTCAATGTCGGAGTCACCGTGGTCACCGCTGAACATGGCGGCGCGCTGACTCTGCCGCGGGAAGCCGTCCGCATGGACGATACGAAGCCCTACGTCTACCAAGTAGTAGACGGCCAACTGCGGCGCCGCGAAGTCGAAGTCTCCTTGCAAAATCTCACCCAGGTAGAGATCACAGCCGGGCTTCCGGAGAACGCGGTGGTCGCGCTGTCCTCCATCGACACCAAGCCGTTGATCGACGGCGCACGCGTCAAGGTAGTCCGTTGACCCTATGAAAGGCACTTTTACAGCTTCGCTTTTTTTGATCTTTCCTCTTTTTCTCTCGGCATCTTCATTGCCGACGGCGGAGACTCCGCAGAACCTGCTCGACACAGGGCGTCCCGCTAAGGCAGTACAGACGCTGGAGCGGCAGATCGGAGCGACTCCCACAGCCGAGGCCTACAACCTGCTATGCCGGGCTGAATTCGAACTCGATGCCTGGGACGCCGGCATTCCAGCCTGCGAAAAAGCCACGTCCATGGCTCCTCACAACGCTCTCTATCATCTTTGGCTGGGACGAATCTATGGCGAGAAAGCAGCGCGCACGGCCTTCTTCAGCGCCGCCGGATTAGCCCGGAAGGTTCGCGCCGAATTCGAGCGCGCTGTGCAATTCGCTCCCAACGATTGGCAGGCTCGCACCGACCTTGCCGAGTTCTATCTGGAAGCGCCAGGAATTGTGGGAGGCGGAAAAGATAAAGCGCGCGCGCAGGTTGACATGATCGCCCCGCTGAACCCCGCCATGGCTCACTGGGTGAGTGCGCGGCTGGCGGAAAAAAACAAAGACAACGCCACTGCCGAGCGGGAATATCGCGCCGCCATCGAAGCCAGTAACGGCGGTGCGAGGGCATGGCTGAATCTTGCTGGATTTTACCGCCACACGGGACGCATGGATGACATGGAGGACGCCCTGCATACCATGGAGACGCGTCCGCTCGACAGTCCCGCAGCGTTAGTGGATGGTGCCAGAATGTTGCTGCGCAGCGGCCGCGACAATGCCATGGCCATTCGCTTTTTGCGCCGCTATATCGATTCCTCCGTAACCGTGGAAGAGGCTCCGGTTTTCAAGGCACACTGCCTGCTCGGCGAATTGCTGGAAAAACAGGGTGATCGTCCCGCGGCCGCCGACGAATATCGCACCGCACTGGAAATGGCAGGCAACTTCAGAGTGGCCCAGGATGGACTGAAGCGCGTCACGCCCTAGCCAAACATTTCTACACGTGCTTCCTGGTAGTTTCCGCCGACTGTGTTCTACCACTGCCAAGTCGCGCTTTGAAGTCTCCAGCAGATCAGCCTTGATAGTGAAATCGATTCGAAGGACCCGACTCCCTAGTCCTGACGCATCCAGTCGTATTCTCCCCAAGCCCTCGCGTTATCATTCCTCTCGCATCACATTACCGTAAGATCTTCCCAGCAACTCTAAAGGTGAGAAATGATAAAGAGAACATCCTGGAGTGGTACGTGCATTCCCGCTTTCTTATTAGCCTTGCTTGTGTTCCTGCCCGCTTCCTTAAAGGCCGAAGCGATTACGCTCCGGCAAGCGGTCGAACTCGCCCTCCAACATGCCACCAGCCTCGGCATCGCCTCGGCGGACCAGCAGCATTTCTCGGCGAGTTACCGCGAGTTACGCAACAGTTATATTCCGCAACTGAATGCGGGAGCCGGCATTGGCTGGTCCGACGGATTTCCGCTTAGCCTCGAAGGCGCGGCTCCGTCGCTGTTTAACGTGACGGCGCAATCGGCGCTCATTAATCCCGCACTCAGAGATTTCATTCACGCCGCCCAGGCTGACGTGAAAGCCGGCAACCTGCGCACCCAGGATCAGCGCGACCAGGTGGTTCAAGACACGGTGTTGAGCTTTGCCGAACTGGCGAAGTGGGAAAAGCGTTTGAACAGCCTGCGCGAGACCGAAGGCGCCGCGGAAAAAACGGCAGCAGCGGTCGCCGACCGGGTGAAAGAAGGGATCGACAGTGAAATGGACGGGCGGCAAGCTCGCCTGTCGGTGGCGCGCTTGCGACTGCGCCTAGCCGAGGCCAGCGGGGCCGCCGACGTTCTCCGCGAACATCTCTCCAAGCTGACGGGCCTGCCTACCTCTATTGTAATCGAGGCTGAATCGGTGCCCGCTCTACCTGCAGTGCAGCAAGAAAACTTTCCGGACAAGACCGCTGATAAAGCCACCGATGCAAACCCATCGGTGCAAGCCGCCGTCGAACATGCGCGTGCGCAATATCTGCGAGTGAAAGGTGAGCGCAGGTCATTGTGGCCCAGCATCGATTTCGCGGCTCAATATGCCAACCTCACCACCCTCAACAACTATGGCGAGTACTACAAACACTTTCAGCCAAACAATGCCACTGTCGGGGTCTCCATCCATCTTCCATTCTTAAACTTGGCGCAACACGCACGCGTGCAGGAAGCGGAGGCGGACGCGCTTAAAGCCAAGAATCAAGCCACAGCCGCCCACGATCAGGTCTCGGAACAAACCTTGCGCTTGCAAGGCTCCGTGACCCAAATGCAGGCAGCACGCGAGGTGGCGGAGCTGGAATATGAGATCGCGCAAAAAAATATCGAAGCCATCCAGACCCGCATGGATTCCGGCGGCGCCAACCTGCACGACCTCGACAACGCCCGCTCGCAGGCCAGCGAACGCTTCATTACGCTGCAGGATGTTACTTTCGATCTGCAACGCAGCCAGATTGCGCTGTTGCGCGCTAATGGAGAGCTGCGGGCCTGGGCCGTAGGAAAATGAAAGCTCAAATTTAAAGTCGCGTCCTTCCGCTTCGTAGGGGGAAATCGATTCTTCCTCACGGACGCGTCTTTCTCGCCATTCACTGCATCAAAGCCTCTGTTCGGCTCATACCAGTTCGAGTCGCCATCACGGACGAGTAAACTGGCTGTTAGCCATATAGTCCGGTATGACGTAGTACGAACCTGCATAAACACTGGTTTTCGAGTAAGTCAGCTCGCTCGGATGATAAAATAAGTAATTGCCCAATATGCCCTTAAAAACGCTATTTCTTAATCCTCCATCCTTTGAGAATTTCGATGGTGGCGCAGGCTCTCGTTGGCCCGCCACCCGCGAAATCGAAAGTTATTGGTACCCTGTCTGGCTGGCCTATCCGGCCGGGATGCTAGAGGGAGCGCGCTTGCTCGATGCGCCACCGCATTACATTTCCGCCGAGCAGACCATCGAGATCGCCAAGGACTACGAGTTTCTCGTGCTGTTCACCAGCACCCCCGGCTTCCCCGGCGATATCGGCCTGGCCCGGGCCATCAAAGCGGCCAACCCGAAGATCAAGATTGCCTTTGTAGGGCCCCACGTCAGCGTGTTGCCGGAAAAATCTTTGCGCGATTGCCCCGCCATCGATTTCGTCGTGCCGCAAAGAATTTGACTACGCCGTGATCGATTACGCCAAGGGCAAGCCGCTGGCGGAAATTCCCGGCGTCTCGTTTCTGAAAGATGGACAAGGTCGTGCACAATCCCGACGCCCCGCAGATTCAGGATCTCGACGCGCTGCCCCACGTTACCGACGTTTACAAGCGCGATCTCGACGTCACCCGCTACAACGTGCCGTTCCTGCTGTATCCTTATGTCTCGCTGTACACCACGCGCGGCTGCCCGGCGCAGTGCACCTTCTGCCTGTGGCCGCAAACCTTGAGTGGACATCCCTGGCGCAAACGCTCCACCGACGATGTCGCCGCCGAAATGGCGAAGGCCAAAGAGTACTGGCCCGAAGTCAAAGAATTTTTCTTCGACGATGACACCTTCAACATCCAGAAGGCGCGCACCATCGAACTCTGCGCCAAGCTGAAGCCGCTGGGGCTTACCTGGTCGTGCACCTCGCGCGTGACCACCGATTACGAAACTCTCAAGGCCATGAAAGAAGCCGGATGCCGCCTGCTCATCGTGGGCTACGAATCCGGCGACCAGCAAATTCTGAAGAACATCAAGAAAGGCGCAACCGTTGAACGCGCCCGCCAGTTCACCAAAGATTGCCACAAGCTCGGCCTGGTGATCCACGGCGACTTCATCCTGGGCCTGCCCGGCGAGACTCGACGAGACCATCAACAACACGATCGCCTTCGCCAAAGAACTGGACGTCGAAACCATTCAGGTCTCCGTCGCCCACGCCTATCCCGGCACCGAGCTTTACGATTACGCGGTAAAGAACGGCTTCATGGTCGGCGACAACAAGATGGTCGACGAAGGCGGCCACCAACTGGCGCACATTCAATATCCCGGGCCTGCCCGCGGATGAGATTCTTTCCGCCGTGCACCGCTTCTACGATGAATATTATTTCCGTCCCAAAGCCGTGTTCCGCATCCTGAGGAAAGCGGCCTTCGACAGCAACGATCGCAAGCGCCTCTACAAAGAAGCCAAGACCTTCCTGAAGCTTCGGTCGCAGCGAAACAAACTGGTGAAGCAGCACAACGACGAAGCCGCTGCTGAACTGGCTAAAGCATGAAATAGTTTGGGATGGGCACGGCTTTGCGCGGTTGCGGACAAACTCAAGTTTGAGCACGGTTCGGGAAGGGCACGAATTTGTTCGTGCCGTAAAGTCCCTGAGAATCCATACGCGCTTCAGCGCGTGAGGGACGCTTCAATTTCATTGCTTCGCTTCACGACACAATAACTAGGTTGCAACTCACTATCCAGTGAACTTTCGCAAGTATCTTGTTTTGGCCGGAGTGACGGTGTTCGCCGCCGCCGGAGATTCCATGCTCGCGCATGGCATGAAGCAAACCGGAAGTATCTCGCTCCATCATCTGTCCAGCGTAATCTTCGCCGTGCTCAATCCCTGGGTCGCCGTTGGAATTCTTCTTCTGCTCGCCTTTTTCGCCACGTATATGACCGCGCTCTCCTGGGCCGATCTTACCTATGTTCTACCCGCAACGTCGCTGGGATACGTGCTGCTGGCCCTGGTCGCACGATTCGTTCTGCATGAACACGTCAGCCCACTCCGTTGGCTGGGGATCGCACTGATCACGGGAGGAGTAGGATTCATAGCCGGCGGGCCCGAACTCACAACCCATCATAACGCCGAACGCAAAGAAGAGGGGCGTGCCGCCGTAGCTGTGAGTGGGGTCGAATCATGAAAGCCATCTACACTTGGAGCGCGATTCTCGCGATTGTCTTCGCCTCGGTAATCGGCGACGTGCTGCTGGCCCGCGCCATGAAACAGGTTGGGGATGTCGGCGCCCTGCGGCGCCGCTCCGGCCTCGCTTCAGTCCTCGGCCGAACACTCGGCAATCCCAACTTCCTCCTCGGCGTCACGGCCATGGCCGCGGCCTTCTTCAGCCTACTCTTCGCACTCTCCTGGGGAGATGTAAGCTTGGTAGCCCCGGCGGCCGCTTCCCTTACCTTCATCGGTAACGCGGTAGCGGCAAAAATCTTCCTGAAGGAGAAAGTCGACCGCCGTCGCTGGATCGCCGCCGGCCTCGTGGCCGCAGGCGTAGCCTTGCTGGCGGGGTAGAATCCAAAACCTCTGACCTAAGATCGGGCCTCTTCTACGCATGATTGCCATTCCGAATCGGGCCGAAGGCCAGCGAAAGCTGCCCTGAGCTTGCTGAAGGGAACTTGCTTTTATCGCCGCATCATAAGCAACACCGTGCGTTTTTTCCTACATGAAATTCCCTATCACACCCGCCGCTCACACTAAGGTCGCTTCTCTAACAACGGAAACCTCTTTTTCCTCAACAAAGTAACGACAAACCGCAAACATTCCGGATGCAAACGAAATTGGCACGCGGAGTGCAGGAGCTAAGCGGGTTTTGCAGGACTGGGGTATGTTGAAACGAATTGCACCCATCGGGGTCGTTTCGTTCGCATTGTGGGCCGCGAGCGCGGCGCTCTGCCAGAACCCGCCCGAGTCGCTTCCGGATGCTCCCTCGGCACAGCTCCAACCTCACCAACAGAATCTCAACGCGATTGTGGAGAAAGCCCGTGCGCCTTTAAATCAGGACGAGACGGCTGCAAACGTTCAGATGATGCGTCGTTCTGAATTCGCTCTTATCAGTTCCGCAGCGTCAAGTAAGAAACAGCCGGACACAATTTCTCGCAAATATCTATCTCCATCGTCTCTTAAGCCGCTGAGTTCCCAGTCTCAGAGCACTGCCAGCCTGATGGGTCGCGCCACTCATGCAGCCTCAGGAATCATTCTCTCACGCGACGAGTCTGGAAAGGCCCGGCTCAACACCTCCTATTTGCTCCGAGCCCTAACCTCGGTGGCTGCAGATACCGCTTCGCGTCCCTATTGGCGGCGGTCGGTTGGCGAGCCTTTCAGCGATTTCGGTTCAACCGTGGGCAGTGACGCGGGCATGAAAGTGTGGCACGAGTTCAGTCCCGGATTTCAACAATTGATGAAAAGTCACGCCCCGAAATTCGTTTCCCGGATCGAACAGCGCATCGGCCACAGTAAGCGCTCGGCGAGAACAATCGAAGCGCTTATTTCTGCTGCATCGATTGCAGCTGTCGAGTGATGGCTTCGAGCCGGACTTCTCCCCAGTCCTGGTCCGCTTCGATCTCGTGGAAGATAGGCCCCCAGATGGGCATTTCGCGGTCGCCGTGAGCCAGGAGTCCGGAGTTTCCGGTGATGACTTCCTTGATCCGTGGATAAGGAAACCGGCCGCGATTTCGTTGCGCGATGAGAGTCAAGTCCGGGGTGGCATGTTTCAGAGCAGCCGCCGCGGGGCCGCGGCCTCGTCCATCGGCACCGTGACAAACCGCGCAATAGTATTGAAAAATCTTCGCCCCCTCAATCGGGGTGCGAGCCGGCTGATTCCGATCAGGACTGCCCGACTCCTTGGGGCTTTGAGCGGCAACAATGCATGAGAGCGACCACAGTAGAAGTAGAAGAGGAATCAGCCTTAAGCGCATGGCATACCTCGATGGGCGGTGCGGCGAGCTCGTGGTTTAGCCTCATTCCGCAAGAATCCAGTTTCTATGGTCAAACCTGAAAGCAGATCTGTCTGTGCGCAGGGACACTATGACCGGTGACCAGAGGGACAAGGCCGGACCTAAAGTCGTCGTCTCTATCCGAAGAGCCGCATGAAACCCGATGCAGGAAGATCGGGCGCGAGAAAATGAGCCTTAATTCCTGCAGTTCGCGCGAGCGCTTCGGCCGCTAGGTAACCGCTGCGCACCGCACCCTCCATGGTGGCAGGCCAGCCGGTCTCGGTCCAGTCGCCCGCGAGGAAGACGCGGGGCCATGCCGTGATTTGCTGCGGACGAAAGGCATCGATGCCGGGCCGCGGCGAATAAGTGGCATGCACTTCTTTGATTACGGTCGACTTCACCAGGTTCGCGGAGCGCGCCTCGGGGAAGAATTCACGGACTTCTTTAAGCGCCAGCTCCACAATTTCGGCGCGAGACTTTTCGATCAGGCCCTTCGATGCGCTGACCACAAGTTCGATATAGCTGCCGTTGCCCTCTGCTTCGCCGGCTCCGTTGCGTCCAGCTTCGCTGCGTGCATCGATGAGCCGCGATTTGTTGAACATCCATTGCGTCGTGCGGTCGAGCAGGACCGCGTGATCGAGTTCGCTGATCACGCGATCGAACCAGAGGTGAATGCCGGTGATGGGTGAAGCTTCAAAGTGGCTCAGCTTTTCGCGCAAGGGCGCGGTTTCCGGAGTTTCCGGCAGCACGCGTTCGAGCCCGTCGAAGGCCAGAGCCAGCACCAGATAATCAAAGCTCTCTTCCTCATCCGCCACACGAATCCGAACCTGCGACGGATCGGAAACAAATGTTTCCAGCGAACTGCGGAAACGAATCTCACCGCCGCGTTTGCGAATGTAATCCCCGGCCGCGTTGTAGAGCTCGGTCAACGGAATGCTGGGAACTCCCATATGCCGCGCCGCGGGCGACTTCATCGATTCGCGCACCACTTGCGCCGCGTAGGAAACGGAAATCAAATCCAGCTCTTCGCTCAGCGCGCTTACCAGAATCGGCCGCCAGAATCGCTGCATCGCATTTTCGGTCTGCCCATGCCGCAGCAACCATTGCTGGAATGACTCGCCGGTGTCGGGTTGGGTAGTTAGTGTGAGCGCGGCCATCGCGCGCGAGATGGCAACTTTGTCTTTTGCATCAAGAAACGGAAAGCGCAGAAACGACGGAGCGGTGTGCAGCGGCGCCGGCAGAGGCGAAGCCCTCATCACGCTGGCGCGGCCGCCGGGCTCGATGAAAGTCATTTCGTCGAACCAGCGGATCTTGTCTTCCACGCCGATTCGCCGGTAGAACTCGACAAGGTTGGTGCACACGCGAAAGAGCACGTGCTGACAATTATCGACCACTTCGCCGGTACCGGGATGCTCGTAAGAAGAGGCGCGCCCGCCAAGGTAGGGACGGCGCTCAAATAACGTCACGCGAAAGCCCGACTCTGCCAGCGCACACGCCGCCGCAAGGCCTGCAAGGCCGCCTCCGGCTATGGCCACGGAGGACGTCGAAGATGTTTTGGAGGGATTCGGGCTCATGAGGTCTGGGGCTGCAGGCACTGCGGCACGGTAGCCGCTGACAGCGACAGCAGATTCCTCACCGGCTGCGCCGGTTCGGAATGACAAAGTAAATCATTGGAGATGGCAAAGTGGAATCATGTTCGGATGACAAATTATGTGAGGCGTTGCAGCAGGCCCTTCCCTAGAATACGCAGTTTCTCGCTAACGGTCAGGCTGATTCTTCCGCTGAACACGTCGTATTGGCGGTCCGCGATTTTTTCCAGCAGCCGGCGATAGATGTTGATCAGTACCCACAGAGTCGGCTGGCTGTCTTCCGAAATGTACGGAATCAGTTGTTCGCCGGCCTGATAGAACTCGCGGGCACGGTCGGCTTCGAGCGCCAGTAGCGGGCGGAAGCGCACCGCATCGGGCGTAGCCATCAAATCGGCGGCCGACAAGCCGAACTTTGCCAGGTCCTCCTCGGGCAGATAGACCCGCCTCATGGCCGCGTCTTCCTTCACATCGCGAATAATATTGGTGAGTTGGAAGGCTAAGCCGCACTGTTCGGCGAGCGGTTCGGCGGCCGGGTCGCGATATCCGAAGATGTGAATGCAAACCAATCCCACGACCGACGCCACGCGATAACAATAAAGCTTCAGATCTTCAAATGTCTTGTATTGGACGGTCAGCCCAGTGGTCGTTCCCTCTGTCTCGGCCCCGGCTTCCACATCCATGGCCGTGCCCATGGCAAGCTCGTCCAGCAGCCCTGCGGGTATGGTGTACCTCCGCTGCGCATCGGTCAGCGCCAGCAGAATAGGATCGTCGCTGGGCTCTCCCTGCTGCACGCGATGCAGCGCCGATAGCCAGTTGTCCAGTTTAATCCGGCGGTCTTCAAGACTCAGGCTGGCATCGTCGGCGATGTCATCGCAGCGCCGCATGAACGCGTACACGGCAGATAAGGCCTCCCGCTTGCGTTTTGGCAGCACCAGAAAGGCGTAGTAAAAATTCTTAGCTTTGCTGCGGGTAATGCCGCGGCACACCGAATAGGCCATGGTGAGCTGCGCCGGCGCCGGACTCCAGGGCATCATCACCTGTTGTGCTCCCGCGCTCATAATAATTCACCCAATAATTCACCCAGGAATTTCCCCAGCCCAGCCCGCCCTACCAGAGCCAGTTTGCGCGGTTTGGAAATAACCGGCCGACGTCCCAGCACAGCGAACCCCTGACGCTCGATCGCTTTCAGAATCTCCTGACCACCTCGGCTGAAGAGTTTGATATCGACAGCCAGTTCCTTATCTACCTTTTGAACCAGCGGCAAGCCGCGCCCAAACCACTCTCGCGCGCGCTCCACTTCGAACTTCATCATCTCGCAGAACGCAGGCGTGTTGCGGTTTTGCGCCAAGTCTTCTTCGCTCACTGCATAGCGACACAAATCTTCCAGCGGCAAGTAGATTCGTCCCTTGGCGTAATCCACGCTCACGTCCTGCCAGAAGTTCGCCAACTGCAGGGCGGTGCAGGTGTAGTCGGAAAGCTGCTGGCGTTCCGCATCATGATAGCCACAGAGATACAGAACGAGATGCCCCACGGGGTTCGCCGAATAGCGGCAGTAGGCGAGCACATCATCGAAAGTTTCAAAGCGCGTTGCAGTTTGATCCTGGCGAAAAGCGATCAACAGATCGGAGAACTCATGCCTTGGAATATCGAACTTGCGAACCGTTTCGGCTAGCGCCACGAATACCGGATGCCGCGGACGGCCTTCGTAGCAGGCATCGAGCTCAGCTTGCCATTCGTCGAGAAGCGCAAGCGATGCGCTGGCGTCTCCTACTTCGTCGCCCAAATCGTCCGAGATGCGGCAGTAGGCATACACATTCACGAAATCCTGGCGGAGGTGCTTGGGTAGAAACCAGGTGGCAACCGAAAAGTTTTCGTAGTGAGTGCGGGCCAGGTTGCGACAATACTGTTGGGATTCTTCTAACGATGGCGCGACATTAGGGATGGCGTAGCTAACAGGCAGGCGTGACCAGCCATCCGCAGGAGACGGTGAAAGTGCGACGCGAGAATCGATGCTGGTTGGACTCATTGAGCCAGGATCAAGACTTCACCGCTTACCATAAAGCCGGCCGGGAATTAGCCTTCTTATCGCAGCGCTGAGCGCTGCGCCACCCAAAGCATTCAGTGACCGGGGATGATTGCCGTCTTGATGTCGCCGCCCCGGTTCAGCATGTGGCGCAGCACCTTCTGCAAGCTCGAAAGCGGAGCTTCGCCGGTAATGTAATCCGTAGGCCGGATTTTCTTGGCCGCGATCAGGCCAAAGGCGCGCCGCACGGTTTCCGGCGTGTGGTGAAACGTAGCCTTGAGTGTGATCTCGGAGTAGTGCAGACGGTTGGTATCGAGCTGTACTTTGCTGCCGCTGGCACATCCTCCGAAGAAATTTACGGTGCCGCCCTTGCGTACCATCTCGACCGTCCACTCCCAGGCCTCGGGACGGCCGACCGCTTCAATCACCACGTCGCAACCACGCTTCTGCGGAGTCAGCGCGCGCACAGCCTCGACTACGTTTTGCACTTTGGTGGTCTGTACAATTTCATGCGCGCCCATGTGTTTGGCGGCGACCACTTGCTCATCGCGCTTGACTACTGAGATTACGTTGCAGCCGATGGCCCGCGCCACCTGCACGAACATCAGCCCAATGGGGCCGCCGCCAATGATCGTGACCGTGTCGCCGATCTCTACGCCGGTCTCATGCAGACCGCGCAGCACACAGGCCAGGGGTTCGGTCATGGCCGCATCTTCAAAGCTCACGCCAGAAGGGATCACCAGCATGTTCGCTTCGACAATGCGCCGCGGCACGCGGATATATTCCGCATAAGCTCCGTTGTTAAACAGCAGATCCTCACAGAGGTTCTCCTGATGTTTGGAGCAATAAAAGCACATCTGGCAGGGAGCGGAATTCAGCGCCACCACGCGCATGCCCTTCTTGAAGCTGTGCACCCCTTCGCCGACTTCTTCAATCACCCCGGCCAGTTCGTGGCCAAAGAGCGCCGGAGGCACAATCATCCGGGCATGGTAGCCGCGTTGATATACTTTGAGATCGGTGCCGCAAGTGAGAGCCACCTGCACTTTGACCAATACTTCCCCTTTATCCACGCGGGGAATTGGCACTCTTTCAATTTTCAAATCTTCTTTGCCGTACAGGACGGCAGCCGTCATTTTTCCATTCACTTCTGGTTTCCTTCCCGGGCCTCACTCTTCCAGGTACTACCGGGCTGAATCACAATCTTCATCGACGAAGGCTGAGGATGAGCCGCGAGATCGAGTGCCTGGGCACTCTCCTCCAGCGGGAACCGGTGGCTAATCAACCGCTCCAAGTCCAACTCACGCTCCATCACAAAACGCACGGACTCTTCCTGCAAGTCCACCGATGCGGAATAGGATCCGACCAGCGTCTTCTCATCCACGCAAATCGCGGCGGGATCCACGACCACCTCGCCGTGCTGCGTTTGCGCAAACAACAGCACACGCCCTCCCGGACGGGCCGCATCCATGGCAGGCCGGATCAGGCCGTTCGCGCCCACCGCTAAGACTACAGCGTCGGCACCCCGCCCTTCGGTCTGCTCCCGTACATAGCCCCTTGCGTCCTGCCGGGACGCATCGACCGCCTCTTCAAATCCAAGGCTTTTAGCTATTTTAAGCCTCTCGGGATACAAATCGGAAGTGACAACCCTCGCACCCGCCCTTCGCGCCAGCACACTCAGTATGATGCCGATTGGACCCTGCCCGATGACCAGCACAGTCTCGCCCCGCTCCAGGTGAAGCGCGTTGATTCCCTTCATGCAGGTGTTCACCGGCTCCGCGAAGCAAGCCTGCTCGAACGAAACTCCTTGCGGCATTTTTACCGTTCCCTGATCGACGATCCAATCCATGACCCGCACGTATTCCGCGAAGCCTCCGCCCGAAGGCTCGAAACCGGCCGTGCAGCCCACCTTCTTGTAAGTCGCGCACTGGGCGAAGGTCTTGTGACGGCAGTAGTAACACTGCTGGCACGGGATATGGTGAAACACTACGACCCGGTCACCGGGCTCAAAATGCCGCACCCCCGGGCCAACTGCCGCGACTACTCCTGCGGTCTCATGGCCGAAGATGCGCGGCGCGGAATGCGAGCCGGTCGCGATTTTCTTGAGATCGGTGCCGCACACGCCGCAGGTGTGCACACGCACCAGCAACTCTCCGGCGCCAATCTCTGGCACTGGAACGGTCTCAAGGCGTACGTCATTCACTCCCCGGTACACGGCCGCGAGCATGGTGCTAGGAATCTTTTCGCTGCGGTCTTCGATTGCGTATTGCCCCGCTATCCCCATTTTCTTTTTTTGAGACCGCGTTTACTTAAACCCTAGCCTGATGAACTTGTTTCGATGATATCTAAATGGTATTCGCTTCAACCGGCTGGTTCTGCTCGTGCACCAAATGCTCCAAATGCGAACTCAGCGCTCGTGCCGCCTTCCGGCTATGGCGATCCAGCGCGGCAACCCGCGGCCACAGCCACGGACGCGGCGTCAGAAATGCCACAAACGCTGCTGTTCGGAACCGTCCTCGCGCGTCGATAAAGCGGTCCGTCCCAGGCATTTCGAAATCCAACTCGTCGGAGATTGCTTTCACGCATGTGAAATCGAGCCCGTGTGCGACCGCCGCCGCGGCCACGCCAATCGCTTCCATGTCCACGGCTTTCGCCCCGAAGGCATCCGCAAGATTCTTTTTCTGCTGCACTCCCGCCACCGACGCGAAGGTAACTAGCGCGTTTCTACTGTCAACATCGGAAATAAAAATACGGCTGCCATCGCCTGCGTCGATCACCGCCGACGGAACGAAAATGTCGCCCACCTGCAGGGATCGATTTAGTGCCCCAGCAAAACCTACAGACTGCACCTGCGCGGGATGATACAGCGCGATAACCGCTTCGGCGGCCCGCCGTGCTGCTTCAACCCCAATTCCTCCGCAGACCAGAACGAACTCATTCTGCTCGAAGAAAATAAATTTGCGGCCATCATACTCTCGCTCCACTCGCGCCCAGCGGCTGATTAATCCGGCGACTTCACGCTCGAGCGCAGCCACCATGGCGATCTTAGGCATAGGCGTTCGCCCGGAACCACTCTACCGCCCGGCGCAACGCGCCTTCCACCGGGACTGTCCGCCATCCCAATTCCCGCTCAGCCTTGCCGGAGCTCGCCCACATCTTTTTCTTTCCCATACGGACGGTTTCGATGGTCGCACGGGGCTCGCGCCCAAGCAAGCGGCCCGAAATTGTCTGATCCACGGCGCCCGCCAGATAGGCAACAAAATAAGGCAGCTTCACTTTCGGCGAGGGCAGCCCTGAGATTTTTCCCAGCTTATCCAGAATTTGTTTGAGAGTCAGATTTTCGCCGCCTAAGATGTAGCGCTCGCCACTCCTGCCTTTTTCGAGAGCCGCCACGTGGCCACGCGCGCATTCCCGAACATCCACCAGGTTCAATCCCGTCTCCACGTAAGCCGGAAACTTGCCCTTCAGAAAGTCAATGACAATCCGCCCCGTGGGGGTTGGCTTCACATCCTGTTCTCCGATCGGTGTCGTCGGGTTCACCGTGACGACTCGCATTCCCCTGCGCCCCGCTTCGATCGCCACCTGTTCGGCCATGAACTTCGAGCGTTTGTAGTGCCCTATCATATCCGCGAGCGAGACTGGAGAATCTTCGTCTGCGGGATGTTCGTTCCCGGTGAATCCCATTGTCGCTACGCTCGAGGTGTACACTACCGCACGAACAGCGTTTTTACGGGCCGCTTCCAAAATGGCGCGCGTACCTTCCACATTCGAGCGATACATTTGTTCGGGATCGCGCAACCACAATCTGTAATCAGCGGCAACATGAAAAACCGTGTCGCACCCAGTCATCGCCTTTTCCAGCGAGGCGGCGTCACGCAAATCGCCAATCGCGGTCCCGGCCTTCGCTGTACCGACGTTCAAGCCTTCCAAATTCTTAAGATTGCTGGTGGCACGCACCAGCAACCTCAGATCGGCTCCCTGTTCCGCTAGAACACGAGCCACGTGAGAGCCCAGAAATCCTGTTGCGCCCGTGACAAAAGCCAGCATTTAGCGGGCTGATCTACGATCTCGGCGCTTGGTTCCAAGCGGCACAGTCTGCAGAGCGCGACCACGGAGACCGCCGGTGCGCCGGACGGCACGCGCCGTACCCAGAATGCCGCGCAAAGCTTGGTTGACCGCCTCCTCGGTGGGAAACGCTGCCGCAACGTCTGGCTCGATCGGGACAACGTTGGTTCCTTTGCGGTATTGCTCGTAGTGTTTGCCGCGAACGCCTCCCTTCATCGCGGCAAAAAAATATTCCGGCCCCATGTCGGCATTCTTTCGATGCTTGATGTTCTTCCTCATAGAATCTTCTCTCACCGGGAGTTGCTCGCTCTAGCCTAGTTTATTCAGGCAGATATCTGGCTGCACAGTTATGACCTTTTGCGTCCAGCTTCAGCGGCGCTCCGGACCATCAACAGAATTATAGGTAGTAGCCAAGACCCGAAAAAATCACTTTGTAAGAACCATTGCGAAGTCCGTCAACTTCGTACCAGTGATCTTCATACGCATCGCCCCGTAGAACAATTTCCATTCGCCCATCGCCATCTACATCTGCTATGTCAATAGGCGACCATGTGGTCACGTCCGGTACGTCCACATCTGTCTTTTGGTAACGCACTTGTCGCAGAAGTTGGACGTGACCGTCCCGAGGAACAACAGCAATTAGCTGACATAGTATGAGGTCACTGGCAGTCACGTGTTTGTAGTAAGCTGCCGCAAGAGACCATGCCTCGGAACTAGTTTCCCAAACAATGAAGTGCAGGTCCTGGTCCGCGCCTGGCGGAAGCCCCAACCTGCGCATCTCTGGCAGCAACATGCCCCGCATTTCGGACGGCAGCTCACCGTGCTGCTCGCAGATCGACTTTCCTTTGGCTTCGTTCCACTTGCATCCGAAATCGGCAATCACCCTGATACCGCTTGATAGCTTTTTGGGCGCGCGGGTGTCGCAGCCCTCATCGGGGCCGTTGCCGAAGGGTGAGGCGCCGCAATAGTGGGCTTTTACAAAGGAGCTGATCTTGCGGCACTCCGCGGTATTGCAGCGGGGACGGTGCGGGTCGCTCTTGGGTGGGTTGCCTTGTCGCGCAGACCCTCCAGACAACACCGTCGTCACCGCTAAGACCGCGAGCGCTACCGCGCGCATCGATTTTTCTCCTCAGATGGAAAAGTATGGAGCTATGTCTTTTCTTGCGCCCGTTAGGGGCTTGTTCCCTATTGGGTTGCTCACCCACGCCTTGCGTTGTGGGCCGGATCCTTTCGCCGCCTCGCGGCTGATGTCACTGACGTCAACTAGCTCTGCTTCTCCATCACCTTCGCATAAGTCGTCAGCGCGAGCAGCGGGAAATACTGCCGGTAAAGGTGATATTTCAAATAGAACACTCGCGGAAACCCGGTGCCGGTGAAGAAAGCCTCGTCCCACGATCCATCTTCCTTTTGCTCCCGAAGAAGATAAGCAATGCCACGCGCTACCGAATCGCTGCGCGTATCGCCTACGGCCAGTAATCCGAGAATCGCCCACGCCGTCTGCGAAGGCGTACTGGCGCCCACGCCGCGCAGCGTCGGATCATCGTAGGAACCTACAGTCTCGCCCCAGCCACCATCCGCGTTCTGCACCATGCGCAGCCACTCCGCCGCCTGCTGCACGCAAGGCTCGTGGCTGTCCATACCAATCGCTTCCAGACCGCGCAGCACGAGCGCGGTGCCGTAAATATAGTTCACACCCCAGCGCCCGAACCAGCTTCCATCCGGCTCTTGCTCGTCGCGAATGAATTGAATCGCCCGCTTCACCGCCGGATGGCTCTGGTCGTAACCATAAGTCGCCATCATCTCCAGAATGCGGCCCGTAATATCCACCGTTGGCGGATCGAGCATGGCATTGTGATCGGCAAAGGGAACATACTGAAACACCATGCGGTCATTATCTTTGTCAAAGGACGCCCAGCCGCCATTCCTACACTGCATTGAAAGAATCCAATCGATGGCTCGCTGCGCCGACTCGCGCTGATAGCGTCCATTGGGGTGCTCCACCCGGCTCAACGCCAGGCATACCATCGCGCTGTCATCGACATCGGGATAAAACTCGTTATTGAATTCGAAGTACCAGCCGCCCGGCTTTCCCTTCGGATTCTTAACGCGCCAGTCACCAACATTCCGCACCTGTTTCTGCAGAATCCAATCCGCGCACTTCACCATCCGCGGATCGTTGGCCGACACTCCCGCCTCGCCCAGTGCGAACAGCGCATACGCCGTATCCCACACTGGAGACATGCAAGGCTGCATCCGGAAAGTATCACCCTCTTCGATCCCGAGCTTTTCGAATTCATCCAGCGCGCGAATCACCTGCGGATCGTCAAGCGAGTATCCCTGGCAGCGCAGCGCGATGATCGCATTCATCATCGAGGGGTAAATCGCACCCAGCCCATCGCTCATCTCGAATCGCTCCAGCATCCACTTCTCCGCGCTCTTCAGCGCAATCGAGCGCAGCGGCCGGATGTGCACCCGCTCAAACCAGTGCGTCACACGGTCCAGCACCAGAAAGAAATTCCGCCATGAAATTGCTTGCTTCGACCACCGGAGATGCATGCGCGACTTCTGCATGCCGCCGACGAACAACTCTTCCACGCCCATCTCGCGCGGAATTTTCTTAAATGGCTTTTTTGCGTAGCAGATGGAAAGCGGCACCAATATGGCTCGCGACCACGAAGAAATTTCGTAGATGTTGAACCAGAACCAGTTGGGAAAGAGCACGATCTCCGGCGGAATCGCGGGCACGGCATCGTAATCATACTGCCCAAAGAAACACAGATAGATCTTGGTGAATGTATTGACCTCGGTCACTCCACCGAGTTCCAGAATCTTTCTTCGAGCGCGCTGCAGTACGGGATGATCGGCCGAATGTCCCGCCAGCTTCAGACCGAAATATGCCTTCACCGAGGCGCTGATGTTCGATGGCCCCGCCGCATAAATGCTCCAGCCGCCGTCTTCATTCTGATGCTGGATGATCCAGTTCGCCGCCTTTTGAAAACGCGCCGCGTCGCCCGTGCCGAGCAGAGTGTGCAAAAGAATGTAATCCGATTCCAAGGTGGTGTCGGCTTCCAATTCCCCGCACCAGTAGCCCTCATCGTGTTGCTGCGAGAAAAGAAATTCGCGAGCGGACTCCATCGCGGCGGAGACACGCACCGCCAGTCCGTCGATCTTGCCAAAGCGGAGTTGTGGTTCGGAGGCTAAATGCGAAGAAGCGAGATTTGCATCGGGGGAGTTTGTGTCCATATTTTGCCGTAAGGCTCCGTTAATCCGCCGTGGCCGTTACCGGAGCGGCGGCGATCGCTTCAACGATCTCCGGCGGCAACCCAAAGCGAACGTTTTCCGGCATTACTTCCAACTCCTGCACGTTGTCGAAACCCTTCGTGGCCAAAAACTTCATGGTCTCTTCTACAAGGCACTCCGGCGCTGAAGCCCCGGCAGTCAAGGCAATCGTCTTAACACCCTCCAGCCATTGCGCCTCAATATCTTTGTAGCTGTCGATGAGGTGCGCATTGGTGCCCAGGTTGCGCGCCACCTCCACCAGACGATTTGAATTAGAACTATTCTCCGAACCCACCACCAGTAGCAGATCAGATTCCGAGGCCACCTGCTTCACTGCAACCTGCCGGTTCTCCGTGGCATAACAAATATCCTGCGCCGCCGGCCCTTTGATGTTGGGGAACTTCCTTTTCAGCGCCGCGATAATATCTTTGGTCTCATCCAAGCTCAGAGTCGTCTGCGTAAGGTAAGCCACGCGGTTTGGATCAGGCACGCTGAGTGATTTCACCTGCTCCGGCGTTCCCACGACTTGCGTCACTAGTGGAGCCTCACCGAGGGTTCCAATCACTTCATCATGATCGTGGTGCCCGATCAGAATCAGCGCGTAACCTTCCTTGGCAAACTTCACCGCCTCCACGTGCACCTTGGTGACTAGCGGGCATGTGGCATCAATCACGCGCAACCCGCGCCGCTTGCTGTGCTCGCGCACTTCGGGAGAAACTCCATGCGCGCTATAAATCACACGTTCGCCGTTGGGCACTTCGTCTTCACTGTCAACAAAGATCGCGCCCTTGCCCCGCAACTCATCCACCACAAAGCTGTTGTGGACGATCTCTTTGCGCACATAAATCGGCGGACCGAAGGCATCGAGCGCAATCCGCACCACATCAATCGCCCGCACCACTCCCGCGCAGAAGCCCCGCGGCTTCAGCAACAGCAAAGTCTTTCCCCGGCTATTTGGCGCCATGAAACTCCCGCTCTTGAAAATCAACCTGGTCTAAGTCTCCAGACCGGCCCAGCAGGGCTAACCCTAGCTGAGTGATCTTCCGCAGCCTTCATAAGATGCAAAACTTCCCTCTGGGACTGTACCGCTAGGGTACACAAACTCCATCATGGGATATCAATAAACTACCGGAAAGGATCAGGCTGGTCAACGTAAACCACAGAAACAGCGGTGATTAACAGCGAAACGGCGTTTCTTTACAGCGAGTGGCACGGGCCCGTTAGGCGGCGCGTCCTACCACAGCCGATTGCTGTCCTATAGGTTCGGAGCAATACCGGAAAATTTCTATTATATTCCTTGACGTGTATATGCCACATAGAGTATATACGAAGCATGGTGTCTGTCTTCGAAATCATCGCGGAGCCGAACCGACGAGCGATCTTGAGCCTTCTGACATCGTCACAACAGTCGGTGGGAGAGATGGAGCGTCAGCTTCACATGTCGCAGCCCACCGTGTCCAAGCACCTCAAAGTGCTGCGCGACGCCGGTTTCGTGGAGTCAACCGTAGATGCCCAGCGCCGTCTCTACCGCCTGAAACCTGAACCATTTCAGGAGCTGGATAAATGGCTGGCTCCATTCCGCCGCTTCTGGTCCGCTCACGTAGATGCTCTCGAACGCCACCTCGACCGCATGGATCATCAACAGCATGAATCATCAACACCAACGAAAAAGAAGGCAAGGAGAAGACAACGCCGCGACGGCGATAAAGGAGAATCGAAATGAAAATCAAACTGACCAGCGTATACGTGGACGACCAGGAAAAGGCCCTGCGCTTCTATACGGAGGTATTGGGCTTTGCCAAGAAGTCCGATTTCAGTCAGGGCCCATATCGCTGGCTGACCGTCTCCTCGGCCGAGGACCCGGGGGGCGTTGAGCTGCAGTTGGCGCTGAACAACAATCCCGCCGCCAAAACGTATCAGCAGGCCATCTTTCAGCAGAAGCAGCCCGCAGCGAACTTCTTTACCGACGATGTCAAGGGCGATTACGAGCGGATCAAGTCCCGCGGCGCCGAGTTCACGATGCCGCCCACCGATGTGACGGGCTCGACCATTGCTATGCTAAACGACACCTGCGGCAACCTCATTCAGCTCACCCAGCTGAAGGCTTGGTCATGACCGCTCACGCGCAGTACACACCGGGTCCGGCCAATGTTGCGCATATACAGAAAGACCGGGGACGAAACGGTGAAGAAAAGTGGACGCTCGTTCTCGTCAAAGAACTGCGCCACCCGCCGGAAAAAGTCTGGCAGGCGCTGACCGACCCGGTGCATCTGCGCGAGTGGGCTCCGTTTGACGCCGATGGGACCCTGGGTACGGTTGGCACCACGGTGAAGCTCACTACGGTGGGAGCGCCCGCGCCGCGTGTTACGGAAACAACCGTGACGCGCGCCGACGCTCCCAAGGCGCTTGAGTACAAGTGGGGTGGCTTCGATATGCGCTGGCAACTCGAAGCCGTGGGTGCCGGCACGCGCCTCACGCTCTGGACCAACATCGGACACCGCTTCATCGCAATGGGTGCGGCCGGGTGGCACATTTGTTTCGATGTTCTCGATCATCTTCTCAGCGGAACTCCCCTCGGCCGCATGGTCGGCCCCGAGGCCATGAAGTTCGGCGGCTGGCAGCGCTTGCACGCCGAGTATGCCAAGCAGTTCGGTATCAAAACACTCAACTGGCCGCCACAGGCGGCTCAAGAGTCATGAATCGAGGAGATCGCAACACCATGCACCAACCACTCAAGACGAATAAAAAGCTGTTGTCACCAGAGCAACGTGACAAACTACTCAAAACATTGAAAGCCCGCTTTGAGAAAAACATGAATCGCCACAAGGGCCTTGCATGGGCTGAAGTACAGGCAAAGCTGGAAGCTAGTACCGAAAGGCTGTGGTCGCTCGATGAAATGGAAAGAACTGGCGGTGAACCTGATGTTGTTGGCCACGATAAGAAGACGGACGAATACATTTTTTATGATTGTTCGGAGGAAAGTCCTAAGGGGCGCAGGAGCATTTGCTACGACCCTGGGGCCCTGGAGTCCAGGAAAGAGCACAAACCAAAAAATAGTGCTGTTGGCATGGCAGCGGCTATGGGTATTGAGCTTTTGACCGAAGAACAATATCGAGAGTTGCAGAAAGTTGGAGATTTCGATACGAAAACCTCAAGCTGGGTGAAGACACCTTCTCCTATCAGAAAACTCGGCGGCGCCCTCTTTTGCGATCGCCGCTTTGACACTATTTTCACGTATCACAACGGTGCCGAATCTTACTATGCCGGCAGGGCGTTTCGTGGCTCGCTAAGGTTCTAGCGAGAACGGTCTCCGGTCTCACGTGGCCCCCAGCGTGATTCCGGATCGGAAAAAATTTGCGGATATACTATGCTTAAATACCTGGAATCAACGACTTGCGAGGAGCGGGCCCGCGACTGATCCGGCTAAAATATTGGTTCTAAATGGATTGTCCGTAAAATATTACGGACAAGGGAGTTAGTTGCACTGGCTTCGTGTAAGTCTCTTAGAATCATCGAAGCGATTTCTGTCGAGACTGAAAACAGCTGGCTTGGACGGCAAACAATTGCGCGGGAAGGACTTGGCACCCTCGATTCGATTTTCAATGAACTGTTTCTTACCGAAGCAATGATGGCCGAATCTGATATAAGGCGCAAGGTCGGATGTCACAAGGGTGGGCTGTGGAAAGTTCCAGCAGATCAGAATCGTTGCCCCTCTTAGCATGGCGACGGCCCACGAAAGTCAAAATCTCAAGGGATATGGAGTGGTGGAATCCCACCCTTCGCAAAAACGCGAAGGATGGGGCACCCGGCCCCTGGTCGGCGCAAGCTAGACCGCAAAGTTGAATGGGCGCTCTCGCATCCCGCGCGGGGCGGGATGTTCGCATAGAAGAATCATGGTTGATGGTTAGGCCGAATCGATGGTGGGTGGAACGATCTTCCACCGTGAGTGATTAGAGTGAGATTTTCATTTCCAGAGTCTTGGTCCTCAACCTCTCTGGCAAAAAAGCGGTGCTCGGCACCGCTCAGGATATCTTTGTCCTTGACAGCGCCTTCGTTCTTATCGATGGGGCAGCCTTCTTCGTGGTGATACATGGAGCGAACGCGCAGCATGTGTGGGCCAACCGCCTCGGGGACGCGGGTAGGGATGCTTCGACTGCGTGGGATTGTCCTTCGGACAATCCCACTTCGCTCAGCATGACAGGGGGATCACGAGTTGAGGATAAATCAGGGACGCACGGAACGTTTCGAGTAACTAGTTTGCAGCGCGGGAGAGGGGCGAGTCAGCCCTCACCTATACTCAGTCGGCCGTAGTCTCGAACGCCAGCAGTTTGGGTGACACCCACTGGCACCCTCGGCCGCCACAGATCACTTGCTCCACCCACTTTCCAGTCGCAATCCCGGTATGTTGCGCGCCGTTGGAATCGGTCTCCTGCCAGTCGAACGACACTCTCCCGGGACGGCTTCCTTTTGGCCTAGCAAAGGACACAACGTGGATCACGTCATTGTTTGTAAATGGCCCGGAGCTAACTCCGGGGACAAACACCTCCACTTCTCCCGTGTTGAACCAGAAGAAGCTGCCCACCAGTTGACCGGTGGAGTTATCCAACTCGATTCCCCGGCACTGGAACTGGCTGAAACTGGTGATGTGGTATCCATTGGGGACGGCGGCGTCGCAGATAAACGTGCCGGGCATGGTGTAAGTGGTTTGAGCGAACGCGCCCATGCACAGCAGCAAAAACAACGGAAGAGCTAATTTTTTCATGGTGGTCTCCTGGCTTGGATTTTAGACGAAATTCGGGGACAGACGGAACGTTCCCAGTTCCGGTCTGTCCCTCTACTTACCAGGTGCGTTTTCGAAGCGGTTAAGCCGCCTTGGCCTTAGCAGCCTTGGCAGCCTCTTCGATAAGCGCTGCAACCGCCTGAGGCTGCGAAACGTAGATGGCGTGGCTGCCTTTGACTTCGACAACCTTGGAGCCCGCCCTTTTTGACATTGCACGCTGTGCGTCCGGCGGGATCATCTTGTCCTCAGTGACAACCAAATACCAGCTCGGCTTCGTCCTCCACGCTGGTTCGGTGATCGACCCACTGACGGCCTCTAATCCCCAAGGCACCTGAGAATCGGCCATGAATGCGGCTTTTGCCGGATCCACGTCGCCGGCAAAAGAGGCTGGAAACTTCTTGCTGTCCAGGAACAAAATCCATCCTGCGGAGGCAGAATCGGCGGTACCGGCGCGCCCGGTGGTGGATCTTTGATGAGTGTGCCGACAGATTCACCTTTGTCCGGAGCAAAGGCAGTGATGTAGACGAGGCCGGCAACGTTTGGATGAGTGCCCGCTTCGGTGATCACCGCCCCGCCATAGGAATGACCAACCAGAATCGCGGGGCCATCTTGCGCGTCAAGGATCCGCTTGGTTACCTTTACGTCATCTTGCAGTGAAATTGTCGGGTTCTGCACAATGCTGACGTTGTAACCCTGCTTCTTGAGAATCTGATAGACGCCCTCCCAACCGGCGCCGTCCACGAACCCGCCGTGGACCAGAACGACATTTTTCATGGTTTCTTCTCCTTTTCAAATTGCATGTGACAAGAAGAAAGTTCGCACGATCACTGTAGAGAAAGCATCACCGAATGTAGTTTTTTTTTGCTACCACTATTGGCGGGTTGGCGAGTACCTCTTTCGCGGTAAAAACTGGGGTTGCGAAGGCTGCCCACCTTTGGAAACCCGAGGACGGCGGCGTGGCCCACTCAATGCCGATTTTGGCTTGAGTGGGCCAGACAAGTGATTTAGTGACCGGTGGCGTGGAGCACCATGCTGCCAAAACCATCGGCAACACCTACAAGCCAGAGATTGCCTCCAGGAAGAACGGTGCCGCCTGCGATCACGTCATCAATCTCTTCCAGATGCCTTGGATTCGGACTCGGAGTAGGCACGATTGACCATTTTGTCCCATCCCAGTGGATCACGAGGTTGGTAAGTTGCTCCGGGCCGAAGGCGTCGGTATCGCCGAATGCCCAAACGTCGTTCGCAGAGACCGCAATCACTCCCCGAAGCTCGTTCGAGATGGTTTGTGAATTGTTTCCGCCGACGTTCGGACTTGCAACCACCTTCCAACTAGTCCCATCCCAGTGCTCGACGAGCGTCTTCTGAGGACGGTCTTGATTAGCGGCCGCGACGAAAAAGCCCACCGCCCAAACGTCGCTGGGGGCCAGTACCGTGACGCCCAAGAGCGCGTTTTCTCCATTGCCGGGGCTAGGGCTCGGAACCGCACTCCATGCCGTACCGTCAAAGTGCTCGGTAAAGGTTCCGCCGATCGCACCGACGTCCCCCACCGCCCAAACGTCATTGCTGGTGATCGCGCTGATACCAGAAATAAAACTGTTCAAGTTCGACTCGTCGATCGTGGCCGTCCAGGAAGTGCCGTCGAAGTGCTCGAAGAGCGGGAAGGCTTCCTGGCAACATCCAATCAGCGTCAGGATCGAGCCCGCAGCCCACATGTCGGTGGACGATATCGCGGTTAACCCAGTCAAAAACGGCTGGTCTGTGGGCTGGAATGTGGGCCCGGACGCAACGCTCCACTTGGTACCATCGTAGTGCTCGATGATCTGGTTCGGATTGTCCTCCTGGATGTTGATGTTTCCTACCGCCCAAACGTTATTGGGTGCGAGGTCGGCCACGCCAACCAGGCCGCTGGTGAGATCGCCGGCGATCTGGGGCATGGCGAAGGCTGTCCACTTGGTGCCATCGAAATGAACTCCCGATTGGCCGACAGCCCAGATGTCCGTTGCCGAAGATGCCGAAACCGCGCTCAAATCGCTATGAAAAGGAAACTGGCGAATATTAGGCGTCTCCACAGCTTTAAAAATGGACGATGGCGGAGCCTCGGTAACCTGCGCATGCACGGCCATCGGCGCTGAATTCGTTACTGCGACTGCGGCAACCAGCAGTAGAAATCTTCTCATGGTTACAGCTCCCTTCAAACGGTCGGTTTGTGCTGCCGATGAAGGCTATTGCCTGCAGCCTCTCCATTTGTCACCGAAGTGTCACGCAGAGGTAAATTTTCGTTGAAACCGCGGCGCGTGGGCGGCCGACTCGAGCCGAATGACCGCCAGGTTAGCGGTTATGCGGAGCGGGATGCCCTACCCGTTGGCCTTAATCATCTGCTCGGCATGTTTGCGCGAAGTATCGGTCAATTTCGCCCCGCTCAGCATGCGTGCCACTTCCTCGGTGCGCTCTTCGCCCGTCACCGTCCGGATGCTGGTACGCATTCTGCCTCCCCATTGCTTCTTTTCGATCACATAATGATGATCGGCAAAGGTGGCAATCTGCGGCAGGTGAGTTACGCAGAGCACCTGATGCGATCGCGCCAGCGATTTCAGTTTCTTGCCCACAGCCTCGGCGGCCCGCCCTCCGATCCCAATATCGATTTCGTCGAACACCATCGTCCGCTGAGTCCCGCACTTTTCGCGCCCTTTACGAGCAACGGGACTCGGCGCTTCCGACTGGCGTCTTACCCCGAGGTTCGAGTCAGCTCCCGCTTCCACACTTACTTTCAGGGCCAGCATCACGCGCGACAATTCTCCGCCCGACGCAATGTCTTCCAGCGGCTGCATGGGCTCGCCCGGATTCGTCGCAATCAGATAAACCACACTATCGATCCCGCTCGCAGACCAGTTCCCTTCTTCTTCATTCGCAGTCAACTCAATGCGGAACGCCGACTTCATTGCCAGATCGTTGATCTCGGCCTCCACCAGCTTCTCCAGCTTGCGCGCCGCATCTTCGCGTCTTTTCGAAAGCGCCCGCGCCGCGCGGAGATACTCAGCGGCAGCCTTAGCCAACTCAGCTCGCAACTCGCGAAGAATTTCGTCTTTGTTTTCGATCTCCGAGAGCTTGCGCGCCACATCGGCTCCGAACTCAATCACATCCGGAAGAGTCGTACCATACTTGCGCTTCAGTCGGTCAAGCAAAGCCAGCCGGTCTTCCACCTCTGCCAGATGTTCCGGCGAAGCCTGAATTCCTCCCGCGTAATCCCGCACTGTTGCGCCCACATCCTCCACGGTGATGCGCGCCATCTCCAGCGCGGCCAGGGCCTCCTGAAACTTCGGCTCGTAGCGCGCCAGCTCTGCAATCTGCTTTTGCGCCGACCGCAACGAAGCCGACGTAGAAGCGTCGCCTTCATAGAGCAGGTCGAAGGCCTGCATGGCCGCGTTATAAATCTTTTCCGCATTGGCGAGCACACGCTTCTCGGTCTCCAGTTGCTCGTCTTCGCCGGGCTGCAGCCGCGCCTCTTCAATCTCCCGTTTTTGAAACATCCACAGATCCACCAGCCGCAAGCGATCCTGCTCGCCCTGCTCTAACTCCTCGATGCGCCCGCGAATTTCCTTCCAAGCCTGATAGGCTGTGGCTATCGGCGAAATCTCGTTGCCGCCAAAGCCATCCAGCAGCGCCAGCCGAACCGGACCATCAAACGACAGCAGCGATTCATTTTGCGCATGAACGGTCGCCAGATGCGGCGCCAGTTGCCGCAGCACCGCGACCGTGGCCGCCTGATTGTTCACAAACACGCGCCCCTTGCCCCCGGCAGCGATCTCGCGGCGGACAATCAGTGAGCCATCTTCTGCTTCGTCCAAACCGTTATTTTCCAGAACTTCTTGAATTGCCTTTTCGGCGAATCCTTCGTACTCGAATACAGCCGACACCAAGGCGCGCTCCGCACCCGTACGAATTACTTCACTTGAAGCTTTATTTCCCAGCAGCAGCGCGAGGGCGTCGATCAGAATCGATTTTCCCGCACCCGTTTCGCCGGTCAGGAGATTCAACCCTGAGGCAAACTCCACCGCCGCATTATCGATGACCGCGTAGTTTTCCAGCCGCAGTTCAACCAGCACAGGCGCGTCCTCGAATCAGGATTAGGAAAGAGTTTTGCGCAGCATAGCACGAAACTGGTGCCGAAACTGGGGCAGCTTTATGACTTTGCTTTATGGCTTTAACGCACGGCGATTTCGCCTTCGACCGGAGACGAACTCTCTCCGAACTTGCGGGCCACACTTTTCAGGTAGGTATCGAGTGTGCCGGTATACCCGAGAATGAAACGTGAGACAAAACGAAACACCGGATTATAAATTTCGCCGCGTTCGCTAATATTCAGCCGCGAGCCCTCGGGCGCTGGCGCGATTTCAAAAATCCACACTCCGCCAAACGGCATGCCCGTGCTGTCGATCTGAGTGACCATTCGCTGTGGAGGATTGAACTCAACCACCTCGAATGTCAGTGCGCCATTCTTGCCGCGTTCCCGAAAACGCGTGTGCCCATCGCGGTCGGGAAGCAGTTCAATCTGTTGCACATCCGTTCGCCACGAGGCCCCATCCTTGAAGTTTGAAATCAGGGCAAACACATCGGCAGGTTTTTGCCGAAGTGCGATAGCCCGCGCCGCCACATGCTGCTTGGGCAGCGCATAACCGATGATCACGACCAGCACGATCAGCCCTACCAGCAGGGCTAAGACAATCGCCGAAATCCTTAGCATGGGGCGGATTTCCTCGGGTTTAAGCTTAGTGATGCTATAATGTATCACATGAAGAGTGCCAGTGTGAGGGACCTGCGTTACCATTTTTCCGAAGTTGAGGACCTCTTGCGCCAAGGAGAGGAGATTCAAATCACCAAGCGTCGACGGGTGATCGCCACGCTCCTCCCGGTCCCGGACAAGAAGACGATCAAGCGCCCGGATTTTGGGGCGCGTCTGCGCCGAACCTACGGAACCAAGGTACTCGAGACCAGCGGCGCGGATCTGCTCGCGGCGGAACGCAGCCCGCGTTGAGCCATCGGCGATGAGTATTTATGTCGATACCAGCTTCCTGGTCTCGCTCTACACTCCAGATTCCAACTCCGCTGCCGCCGCCAGAATTATGCGCGACGCAGCGCTGCCATTGATCTTCACTCCCCTCGGGGATCTGGAGATGTTTAACGCCTTCCAGTTGCGGCTCTTCCGCCGTGAGTTACGCGCAGCTGAGGTCAAGTCAGCTATCGCTATGTTTAGGGGCGATCTCGAATCCGGGATTCTTTCCTTGAAGTCCCTTCCCTCGTCAGCTTTCGACCGAGCAAAGGCGATTGCGCGGGATAATACGGCTTCATTGGGCACTCGCAGCTTCGATATTTTACATGTGGCCTCCGCGCTGGTATTGCGCGCTGATACCCTGTGTACCTTCGATAAACACCAGCGCCTTCTGGCTAAAGCGGAAGGCCTAGCGGTGCCCGTGTAGCCAACCGTCGATACCATAGTGCTTGATACCTTCTAGAATTTTCGTCATCGGAATATTAAAAAGCCACGGTTGCGGCCGTGGCTTTGCAACACACTGAATTGGAAGATTTAATTCCGTCTACTTAGCTGGCCTTGCGGAGGCTTTCCTTGGCGCCTTCCTCGCGCCGTCCCGCGCCGGTACCGATTACCTCTTTGCGGCGCTCGCGCAAACGATCCTGGAACGTATCCCATCGCGGCCCAATGCCCATGGCGCCGCTGCTGATCACAACGGTATCTGTGCCAGCCGCGAATCCGGACTCCGGAGCGGCCTCAGCATCGATCTCGGCGATTTCAGCCGTTTCTGCTTCGGACGATCCATATCCCCCTCCGGAAGCCGCGTCGGCCGCCCGTTCCGAAGGCGAGTTCCCCGGCATCTGCTGGGGGGTCGGAGTGATATTCCGATCCGTTTCCGCCCGATGCATCACCGGATCAGCCTCCCATTTCGAACGATACTTACCCTCATAGTCAGACCACTGCTCATCCGACTCCAGGTCTTTTTCGTCATAAGGTGGGAAGCTCTCCACCTGGGACTTGGTCAGATCGGCGGCAAAGTCTTCCTTATGTTCGAGGGTGGCTTTCAGCCGGTCCGCCGGAACAATAAACTTCTTCGTCGTCAGCCATCCGCCGGTGTCCACCACTACGTAACGAATCAGGCCCATGGAATAATCAAAAATCACATCGTCGATCTTCCCTAGTTTTTCGTCGTTCAAACCGTAAAGCTTGGAGCCGCGAATATCCTCCACGCCGTCGGTAAAGCGATAGTCTCGAAGCATGCCGTGCTGCGCCATAAGTTCTCCCCTCCTGCAAGATTTTCTTTCAGGTAGTGCCGATATGAGATGTCGCCGTCAACGTTGGGGTATATCAGGGAAATTAAAAGGATCAGTGGCTAGTGATTAGAGGCCAGTGGCGAGTGAAACCTTAGAGGGCGCCGAACTTCGCGGGAAAAATTCTGACCGCGGACCAATTAGCCCTGACCACTGCAGTTAACACCTCCGTGCAAAGCGCGCAGCACCTATCCTCTATAATCGCGTAGAGTAATTCTTAAATCCCAATGCAACTACTCTCATACACCGCATTCTTTATAGGCGGCGAAATTCTGGACATGCTCTCCAGCACAGGGGCAGTCGCCAAGTTCGTCCTCCTTACCTTGTTGGTTTTCAGCCTCATCTCTTGGGCCATCATTCTTACCAAGTGGAGCCTGATACGCCGCGCCCGGCTACAGAGTGGACGATTCCTGCGCGCTTTCCGCAAAGCCCAACGACTGCAGGATCTGGCGAGCGTCTCCGATCAATTTCGCCCCAGCCCGCTGGTTGGAGTCTTCGAAGGCGGATTCCAGGAATACAAACGCCAGATGTCCAGTCCGGCCGCCTCGGTTCGCATTAACGCCGTGCAGCGCGGCATGCAGATCGGAGCCTCGGAAGAGATTACGCGCCTGGAACGCAACGTGCCCTGGCTCGCTATCACCGCAGCCGTCACCCCGTTTATCGGACTGTTCGGCACGGTCTGGGGCATCATCGACGCTTTTCACGGTCTTGGCACCGCCGGGGCTGCGACCTTGCGCGCCGTCGCGCCCGGCATTTCCGAAGCCCTCATTACTACCGCAGCCGGACTCGCCGCCGCCATCCCCGCCGTCATCGCCTACAACTTAATCGGCAACTCCATTCGCGAATTTGCCGCCCGCGGCGACGATTTCACGCTTGAAGTTCTCAATGCCATCGAGTCCATGCAACCGCAGCCCGTGGCTGAAGTGAGGCGGTAATGGCTTTCACTGCGCCCAACGGACGCACCCAGACCGCGCTCGCCGATATCAACATCACTCCACTGGTCGATGTCGTGCTGGTGCTGCTGATTATTTTTATGGTGACCGCGCCGGTGCTGCAGTCGGGTATCGAAGTCAGCGTGCCGAAGACACGCACCGTGAAGCAAATCACCGAAGAGCGCGTAGTCATTACGATCAATAAAGACCAACGTGTTTTTCTCGGCAACGACGCCGTTAACATTAATCAGATTGCGGCGCAGTTGCGGCAGAAGATTCGCGATCCTCGCGGGCAGGCAATTTTCGTGCGCGCCGATGAAAATGTTCCCTTCGGTGCCTTCGCTACAGTGATGGACGCGGTCAAACAATCCGGCATCGCCAACGTCAGCATCATCACTCAGCCTTTGGAAGAAAATGGCGCAAAACGCTGAGATATTTTTCGAGCATGATAATTGGCCGCGCGCTCTCTTGTGGTCCGCGGGCTTTCACGTTGGTCTGACTGCGCTCATCATCCTTTACTCCGTTTTTTTCATGGAATCACGCGGCGAAGGCTGGGGAGCGGGCGGCGGTGGCTCCGCCATCGGCGTTACTCTGGTCAGTTCGGTTCCCTTGCCCGCGACGCCCGCGCCCACGCAGAATGTTCTCGCCAACGAATCCAAGGGGATCACGAAGTCCGAGCCCAAGGTGGAGGAGAAAGAGCCCGACGCCATCGAGATTCAGGGCAAGAATGCCAAGATTAAACCGAAGAAGCCGCCTACTCCTTCCAAAGAAAAGCAGCCCGCGCCCGAACCAGAGACCAACCAGGTGGCCTTCGGCGAAGGCGGGCCGGTCAGCGGTCCCTATGGAACTTTCGACGCCGGCGGCGCCAAGGGCGGCTTCGGGGTCACCGGAGGCGGCGGCGATTTCGGCACCCGCTACGGCTGGTACGTGCAGGTCATTCAGAAAAAAGTTTCCGAGAACTGGCTGAAGTACGAGGTTGACCCGCGCATTACCAGCGCCCAGCGCGTCTACATCACCTTCGATGTGGCTCGCGACGGTCATCCTTTCAACGTGCGTGTCGAGCAGTCCAGCGGAGTTCCGTCACTTGACGTCTCGGCCACCCGTGCTCTGCAGCGCATCGACACGTTTGGTCCACTGCCGTCCGATTACAACGGCAGCAAGATCTCGGTGGAGTATTGGTTCGATTACAGCAGGAAATAGAATTGAGAAGTTGCGGCGCGCTTCGACATCGAGCAGGAAAATTTAATGTCGACAACAGTGCTATCTAAAGCATCTACCTGATTATTCTTCAGGTTCGCAATTCGTGACATGATGAACTATATCTTGCTAATGAGAACATATCGGACTACGATATTGTGGTGGGCGGCACTCTTTTCTCCAGCCGCGCGCGCCGCCTGCTCGCGGATGGACTACAAAAACAAACAATCCCGGCTACGTAATCTCAGTCGAACCCAACGCCTCCGCATAACCTGCTTCAGCACCTTAGTCTTTCTTGTCCTGCTAACAATCCCCTGCTACGCGCAAGATTGGGTCCGCACCGGCTCCGGCCTCGGCGTCGAGAAAGTTCGTCTGGCTGTTCCCGATTTCAAGCCATCCACCGGTGATCCGCAGAACGCTGCGCTGCTGAAGGTTTTCAACGACACTTTCTGGAATGATCTGGATAATTCCGGAGTGGTCGAACTCGTCTCCAAGAGTTTTTATCCGTTGCAGGTGCCGGGACAGCCTACCGACGTAACCTTCGGACTCTGGAACTCGCCGCCGCCGAACGCCGCCATGCTGGCCTTCGGCAATCTCGGCGTGGCAGCCGGCAAAGTCACTGTGCAAGGGTGGCTCTATGACGTCAAGAACACAGCATCGCCGCAGGTTCTCGGCAAGCAATATTCCGATAATGCCACGGATGACGCCACCCGCGTCATCGCGCACAAGTTCGCCGACGAGATCATCTTCCGCCTCGGCGGCGGCATCAACGGCATCGCCGAAAGCAAAATCTTTTTTGTCAGCGATCGCAGCGGCCACAAAGAAATCTGGGTGATGGATTACGACGGCAGCAATCAGCGCCAACTCACTCATCAAGGCTCGATATCTCTTTCGCCGCGCATCTCGCCCGATGGCTCACGCCTAGCTTTCAGTTCGCTCACTAAGTCGGGCTGGGACATCGTCATGTATTCGATGGATCTCAACCGCCTGGTAGGATTTCCGCACTTCGGCGGCACCAATCTTTCGCCGGCGTGGTCCCCCGATGGAATGCATCTGGCGCTTTCGTCGTCGCGCGGCGGGCACTCTGAGATTTATGTTTGCGATGCCAACGGCGGAAATTTCCACGCCATGACCACCGGCCGCGGCCCCGATGTTTCTCCCGTATGGAATCGGAAGACTGGAGCGCAAATCGCATTCGTCAGCGGCAGCACGGGCTTACCACAGGTCTACACCATGGAAGCCGACGGCACCAACCAGCAGCGCATGACCGACCAGGGTTACGCGGTATCGCCGAATTGGTCGCCCAACGGTCAGTTCCTTACCCTGGCCTGGATTCGCAAGTATGGTCCCGGCGAGCCCGGCTCCTCCGACATTTATCTGATGGATATCGCCAGCAAACAATGGGTGCAGCTCACACACGATGGTGGACGCAACGACTTTCCCTCGTGGGCTCCGGATGGACGGCACATTGTTTTTCAATCCAGCCGCTCCGGCAAAGAAGAAATCTGGATGATGCTGGCCGATGGCACCAAGCTCCACCAACTGACTTTTACTGGACGTAATTCACAACCGAATTGGAGTTGGAAATAAATAAATACACTTCGTCTGAACCCGAGTTTTTTTCGAGTTCGCTGGGAGGATTAACGTGAAGAGTATTCAATCGCAGCAGAGCAATATGAGTAACCTGCCAATCACCTTAAAGACGCTCGCCACCGTAATCGCACTGTTCGCTGCGATGATGCTGGGCGCCTGCCACAAGAAAACAGCGCCGCCGCCACCGCCTCCGCCGCCACCGGCGCCTGCGCCCACGGCATCAATTTCGGTAAGCCCCGATACTATTCAGAAGGGGCAATCGTCCACTCTTAGTTGGCAGACCTCCGGCGCCACTGACATTTCCATCGATGGCATCGGTGCGGTGCAGGCCAGCGG
Organism: uncultured Acidobacteriaceae bacterium; assembly: GCA_963781635.1. Classification (GTDB taxonomy): domain Bacteria; phylum Acidobacteriota; class Terriglobia; order Terriglobales; family Acidobacteriaceae; genus Sulfotelmatobacter. Next base: position 330,122 of record CAWAFZ010000008.1, on the reverse strand, counting down.
ATCACAACAAGTCAGCCCCTCCGATTCCACCACGTATCACTTGATCGCCAAAGGGGCAGGCGGAACCCAAGACGCCACTACGCGCCTCACCGTTACCCCGCCACCACAGCCCATGGCGGCTGCGCCGTCGCCGAGCGAGGAGGACCTCTTTGGGCAGAGCATCAAGGACATTTACTTCGACTACGACAAGTCCGACGTTCGACCCGATCAGCAGGCGGCAATCCAGGCCGACGCGCAGTTCCTTGGCCAGCACTCCAGCATCAACTTCACGGTTGAGGGACACTGCGACAGCCGCGGCTCAACCGAATACAACCTGGCTCTGGGCGACCAGCGGGCCAGCGCAGTAAAAGGTGCCTTGACCGCTGCTGGAGTCAGCGCCAGCCGCATCAAGACCATCAGTTACGGCAAGGAAAAACCGTTCTGCATGGAAGAGAACGAAAGCTGCTGGCAGCAAAACCGCCGCGGCCACCTCGTCTATCAGAAGTAAAAGTAACGGTACCGCGGGCGCCCACTTCTCGCACCGCTTACGAGAAGTGGGTTTCGCCCGTCCATTAGCAGATTCCTATCTCTTGAATGTTCCTCGCGCTTAGGCTGCGGCGCATCTAAAATAGGTTTAGGAAACTTATCTATGACACTAAGACGACTCTCCGTGTTTGTCGTTCTGCTAGCTCTGCCGTGGACAGCTGCTCCGGCCTTCGGCGTGAGCAAAGAAATCATCGAACTGCAAACCCAAGTCCAGCAACTTCAGGAGCAGATGACCTCCATGCAACGCAGCTTCGACGAGCGCATGGGCGTTATGAAAAATCTGGTCGAGCAGGATACCGACGCGGTTAACAAGGTTGCCGCCAGCGTTGGCGCTCTGCAATCCACTCTGCAAAAGCAGCAGGGAGATTCGGCCAGTCATGTGGAACAACTTTCGGGCCAACTGCAATCGCTCAACGACACTCTGGATGAATTGAAGGCGCGGCTCGCCAAAGTCAGCAAGCAACTCGAGGACATGCAGTCCTCGCAGCAGAGCCAGGCTGCGCAGACGGCGCAAGTACAGGCTCAGCAGCAGGCGCAGGCCCAGGCTCCTCCGCCCGATGTTCTCTACAACAACGCTCTGCGCGATTACAACGGCGCCAAGAACGATCTCGCGCTGCAGGAGTTCTCCGACTACATCAAGTTTTATCCCAACACCGATCTCGCCGGAAATTGTTACTTCTATCTGGGAGAGATTCAGTTTCGCCAGGGCAACTACCAACAAGCCGCGCAAAACTACGATCAGGTTTTACAGAATTTTCCCAGCGGATCGAAAGTGGCGTCCGCGCAGTTGAAAAAAGGATTCTCGTTAATTGAACTAGGCAAACAGGATGACGGAGTGCAGGAGCTGCGCCATCTGATACAGCGCTACCCGCGCTCGCCGGAAGCGCTGCAGGCGCGCGAACGCCTGCGCAAACTAGGAGTCAACGGAGCGGGCCGCCCCGGCGAATAGATTGCTTTAGTTTTATCGTCATCCCGTTTGAGTTTGTTTGTCAGGCCGTTCGAATCATTGTCATCCGATTTTTATTTGTTGTCATCCCGAGCGAAGCGAGGGATCCTGGTTTTTGCTCGGGGGAGAATTCTTAGGAGGTTCTCATGAGCACTAAAATATCAGCGAACGATCCCGACGGCGCCAAGGGCGCGACCGAAGGCGAAGAACACAACCACGACGGAAACGCCGGCCTCTCCGGACAACTCGGTCACCGCGATCAAGACCCGATCCTGAAAGATGCCGACTCCGACTTCCCCGAGCCCGGCGGCAATCCCGAACACTCCAGCGGACGACAGAAAAAGAAGAGCACTTCAAAGAAAGGCAAATCCAAGGTAGCCTGATTTTTCTTGCGAGAAAGCGGTGCTCCGAGGGCTTACCCTGTGCCCTCTGTGATTAAGGTTTGACCGCCTCCATCACGGCGCTCTCGACGTCCTTCCAAGCCGGAGACCGCGGATCGACTACATCGAAATGCCCAGCCCCGGCGATCTCCGCGAGGCGTATGTTCTCTTTCGCCTTGGTGCGCGCATAGTCCCTTGAAAAAGAGGGCGGCACGACATCATCCGCAGCTCCATGCACTAGCCATTGCCGCGCCCTGATCGCCAGCTTCATCGGATCGGCTTCGCGATAATGGTCCGCAACCTCTGCCGGCGTGCCGCCCAGGAATTCCACTACAGCGTCGTTGCTTAAATGCAACTCGTAAGCGCGCTGTAAATCGATTACGCCAGCCAGAGAGATCGCCGCCCTCACTCCCGGCTCGTGCGCCGCCAGGCACAAGGCAAGTTGACCACCCGCGGAATGCCCTATCGCCACGACGCGCTTGGTATCGAAGCCGTTCTGCTGCGCGCTCTGCAAAAGAAACTGATAAGCCGCTCGAATATCCGCGAAAGTTCCCGGCCAGCCCCCGCCCGCATTTCCCACCCTTCGGTATTCCAGATTAGCGGTAACGATTCCCTTGGACGTCAAAGCAGCGCACAGATGTCCCATGTACACCAAATCGTACTTAGCCCGCCAATATCCGCCATGAATCACAATTGCCAGGGTTTGCGGACCCGAGCCCGAAGGCCGCCGAAAATCCAAAAACTGATTCTCGTCGCTCCCATAAGCAATTCGCGCATCGGCCTTGGGAGCCGCCAAACTCAAGATGTCTTCGGAATTCATATCGTGCGGTCACGACTGGGTACTAGGTACTGGGGACTAGGTACTATTACTCGTAGCGCAGCGCTTCAATGGGATCGAGCTTGGCTGCACGCATAGCCGGGACCATCCCGCTTACCACGCCGACCACGGCGAGAATGCCGGTAGCCACTAGCAGAATCATTGGCGAAACAATAAGGCGGATATCCGCCGACTCTGCATTCTTTGCCATCGCGCTATAAAATGTCAGCCGCCCCACTGAGATCGACACCAAGTACGAAAGCCCAATGCCAAGTATTCCACCCACCGCCGTAATCACCATGGCCTCGGCGAGAAACTGAAAGAGAATGTCGCGCTGGCGCGCGCCCAGCGCTTTTTCTACTCCAATCTCGCGCGTGCGCTGTGTCACCGTTACCAGCATCATATTCATCAGCCCCACGCCGCCAATGCCCAGAGTCAGTGTGCCGATAAATGCCAGCAGCCCCTTCAGCGCCATCGAAATAATTCCGAACTGCGACAATTGCTTCTGCGCGTCGAAGACAAAGAGTGCTCGTTTATCGTCACTCCTAAAGTTATGCGCCGTAGCCAGGGTCTCCCGCACGGTGGTGTCGAGCCGGTCATGATTCAGCCCCACCGAGTCCATCCAAATTCCATCCAGATAATGCGTGTCCTTCAAAACATTCATTGAGTTGTAAGGAATGTAGATAGTGCGATTGTCGTCGTCGTCGCCCTCCTGCATCCGCGGCGACACCACTCCCACGACTCGAAATTCAACTCCATCGATCCGAAGATCCTCCCCTATGGCGGGCGCGCCGGAAAACAGCTTGTCCTTCGCCTCCGAGCCAATTACCGCAATCAGAGCATGCCGCGAGTTGTCGGCGTCGTCGAGAAAACGCCCGTCTCCCATATCCAGGTTCCAAATGCTTTGAACGGCAGGATCCAGCCCATTCACCGGCATGTTGAACGCCCGGTTTCCGTTCTGTACCAGCGAACTCTTCTGCGACATGCGCACTACGTTCTTGCATAGCGGAACATTATTCCGCAGCAGTTCGACATCGTCGTTGGTAAAGCGCACCTGCGTTCCAGCCTTGTTACCGCCCGCCTGCTGCGAGGTACGGCCCGGAAAAATCCCGACGGCGGTGGCGCCAAAACTCTGAAAAATGTTTTCAATAGCGTTTTGAAAGCCATTGCCATAGGCCAGAAGCAACACGACGGTCGCAATGCCCCAGGCCATCCCTGCCATGGTCAAAGTGGTCTTGCGCAAATCATGCCGCATCGCGGCGAAGGCTTGTCCTAGTAGGTCTCGAATCATAAGTCTTAGCTCTTAGCTCTTAGCTCTTAGCTCTTAGCTTTTCGCCGGGTGCGGAGAATCTTGTTTCTCGGTACTCGGTACTAGCTACTCCTTACGAAGCGCCTCCACCGGTTGCAGCATCGCGGCCCGCCGCGCCGGATACAATCCCGCTGCCACTCCCGCGATCGCCAGTGCTGTGACCGCCAGCGCTGCAGTCGACGCCACCAGCTTCGGGGGATCAAATCCTTCGCCCAGCGAGACTCCCGAAAGCGCGGCCATAACCCCGGCAGCTGCCAAAATTCCGAAGGTACCGCTCAGCACCGTGAGAAACGCGCCCTCCACAAAAAACTGGAACATGATGCTCGCGTTGGTGGCTCCCAGGGCCTTGCGCAGCCCGATTTCGCGCGTGCGATCGGCTACCGCGACCAGCATGATGTTGATAATCCCAATCGCTCCCAGTCCCAGCGTCACCAGGCCCACGCTGCCTAGAAATCCATTCATGGCGTCAAAAATCTTGCCGATCTGATCGACCGTTTTCACAGTATCCCACTCATCGAACGAGTCTGGATTCCTTGGATCGAAGCCATGATTCCGCGCGATCACCTGATGCACTTCCTGCCGCGCCAACTCGTGCACCGCACGCGTCTTCGGCTGATAGTTGATAAAGGAAATTACATCCGGAGCCTCGCCCACGTTGAGCGGACGAAAATATTCGCGCATGGTCGAAAAGGGGACGAAGCTACGCAAGTTGAGGTTGTTATCGTCTCCGTGGCCCACGCGCTTGAGCGTTCCGATTACTTCGAACTGCACTCCATTCAGCAAAATCGTGCTGCCCACCGACGGACGACCGGGAAACAAAGTTCTTTGCACTTCGTCCCCAAGCACAATCACCGCGCGCTTCTGCGCCACATCCATTTCATTCAGCCAGCGACCTTCCTTAATTGGCAGATAGCGGATCTGGTTGAACTTCGCGGGAACTCCGATGATCTGGCCGCTGGCCTGGTAGAAGTCACTCACCGCGCGAATGTCGCTGCGCGAAATGGCCGGCGAGGCTGCTCCCACGCTATGGCACTCGCGCAGAATGTCGTTGTAATCGCGCTCGGTCAGGTAATACTGGCGCAGCGACGTGAAACTGCCCTCCATCGCCGGAGCCCGCCCCGACCAGATGAACATTACGTTCTCGCCGAGCGTATCGAACTGTTTCTTATTCCCCGAGCGGAAGCCTTCGCCTAGCCCGACCAGCAGCAGCAGAGAAAAGACACCCCAGGCAATTCCGAACATGGTGAGAAACGACCGAAGTTTGTGTCCCCACAAAGTCTGCAAGGTTTGGCCGAAGATATCGAAAAGAAGGCGCACTGCATTATTATACGGGCCGCGAAAGGGGTAGGTCCGCCGAGGTCACCACCCCCTAAGACTAAAGCCCTTCCTCGAAAGGAAGGGCTTATCTCAACGAAAATGCACTTCCGGGCCCGCTTATTTCATGCTGCTCATCTTCGAAACTTCCGCCAGGCTAGTCTTGTCGTCATAAATTCCCGCCGAGACAATGTAAGACGTCCCCTTGGCCGCGAGGTGATAGGAGAGCTTGCGCGATGGTTCCTTCTCTCCGGGCTTCGGCCAATAATATTCGTTCCACAGGCCGGACGGCGCAGCTTCGACTTTCTTGCACCAGGCTGCCGGGTCCGAATAGATGGCCTTGCCCGATTTAGCATCCATCACCGTGTCCAACCCTTTGCCGATCATCTCGGGTTTGATCGGATGGGCCGCCATGACCTTCTTATTGCAATCCTGGATGAAGATGTAAGAGTTCTTCCACACCCACGGACCTTGCTTCTGATCGAACTGCGACAAGTCTCCCGTCTTCGAGAGCGCAGCGGCTGCTTCTTTTACCTTGGCAACAACCTCCTGCGGGGTCGCGTCGTTCTGAGCAACGGCCACCGCGCAGAAACCGACGTTGAGGAGCACCACTACCGCACCAGCGAAAACCCTGCTTCTCTTCATGGATAATCTCCTTTGTGATTGAAACGGCACCCCACTCTACACCTGACGTCACCGTTTGCAACCGACAAAATAATTCGGGAGTGGTGCAGTTGATGAAAGCTGCACCACTCCCGAGTTTCGCTCTAGTTAACGATCAATTTTCCCGATAAAGCTGCAGCCCATGCAAACTACTCGGGCTTCTTTTCCTTCGACGGCTCCTTCTTCCCCGGAGGAGGTGGCGTTTTCGGTTTAGCCGGAGCCGGATGCTGCGCTGGCTGCGGAGCTGGCTTGGCCGCGGGACGAGGCTGTGCGGGACGAGGCTGTGCGGGACGAGCTTCGGGTTTTTGCGCGGGCGCAGGCCGGTTCATCGGCTGTGAAGGTTTTGCGGCTTGCGGTCGCGCCGCCGATTCGGTTGGTGGAGCAGGACGCCCTGCAGGCGCGGGAGCGGGCCTGGTCCGCGCCGCAGGCGAAGCGGGCTGCGCAGCCGGACGTGCGGGTTCTGTTCTGGATTCGGCGGGCCTCGGCGCTGCAGGCTTTGCCGGTGCGGGTGCCGCCGCACGTGGCTGAACTGGTGCCGGTGCTGCAGCGCGAGTCGGCGCAGTAGCAGGTGCGGGTTGCGCGCGATTGGGCTGCGTCGCAGGCGCAGGTCGTGCCGCCGCCACACGCGCCGGGATCACCGGAGCGATCGGCTTGCCCGCCGCGATAGGCTTCGCCGCTGCCATCTCTGCCGGACGGCCATGATTGACCGAAGCAAACTGCTGCCGGTTCTGTGAAGCCGACTGCCGTGCCTGCAACTGCGTCGTCATGGGAGGAATGCGCTGTTCGTGCACCGCCGCAACTTCCGTGGGCAACGGTTGACGTGTAACGCCTCCCGGACCGTTATAACTCGTCCGATTATTCACAATATTGACGGTCCTATTGTTGACGATCACGGTGTTTGTGATAGTCCGGTTGTACACCGTGACGTTGGTGATGTTCACGTTGTTGACCGTTTTGTTGTAGGCGAAGCGATCCCCGTTCCAGTACCCACCCTGATAGCCCACGCCCACGTAGCCGAATCCATAGTTAATGCCGCCGTAGTAGCCGATATGACGGCCCCAGTATCCGTAGTGATAACGGTAACGGCCGTCCACATAGCCCCAATAGCCTGGCGTCCACAGGTAGCCGACCTCTGGAGGCCGCGTCCATGCGCCCGGCACCCAGTAATAGCCCTCGGGAGAGTAGCTCCAATATCCGGGCGTCCAAATATAGCCCTCCTCGGGACACTCCGGCTGCGAATATTCCGGCAGCGGTGGCGGCGGTTCGGGCGCTTGCAGCACCGGCTGTCCGTAGCTTGCGTCCTGTTCGTCGGCATCGTATTCGTTGTTCGAATCATAGTCGTGAGAATCGCGGTCGTGGCGCCGATAATTGTCGGACCCACCACCGGATCCGCCGCTTGGTTGAGGATTGCTGGGCTGAGCGTCACTAGGCTGAGCGGTGCTAGCCTGCGTATCGCTCACAGGGGCTAGATTGGCCGCGGCGGCAGGGTCCTGTGTCTGATCGGGCTGCGCCGGTTGAGTTTGCGCGCTGTTATCCGGGGTTTGATTTTTATTGCAGGCCACTGCAAAAGTCAGTACGAAGCATGCAGCGGTCAAAAGAACAAAAGAACGAGCCTTACGGATCATGTTCATCGAATTTTCTCCCCAAGCTTGCTTGAAGGATATACCACAAGCGGGTGGATGAGAATAGCGTGAATCGCGGCTAGACCAATGTAGCAATCATAGGAGGACACGAGCCGCGCGGGAACCGTCGGTCATTAATAGTACGATCTCGCTTTCTTTCTCTGTGTTCTCCGTGTTAACGCCATTTGACGTGTGACTCGATAATCAGAACAAACTAACGAGGGTGGCCTCCGATAAAATATTTCTCTCCCTCTCCATATTTTATTTCTCTCTCCCGCAAAACTCCGCTATTCTCTAGCCGGGATGAACACGCTGCCTCTCTCCGAATTGATCGGCGCCACGGTGTATGACCCGTCTGGCGTGGCAATCGGGCACGTGCGCGAAGCCACGCTGGCGCCCCAGGAAGACCGCGATCGCATCGCCTCCTTTATCGTGAAGACGAAAACCGGCAACCGGGTTCTGCCTTTTTCCGCAGTTTCCGCGATTGATGCGAACCTGCACACTGTGGCCGGCGCCGCGGACTGGCCTGTAGCGAACGGCGCCGAAGGACTCTTTCTTCTCGAACGCGACCTCTTGGATCAACAGGTCATCGACGTTCACGGCCGTAAAGTCGTACGCGTTAACGATGTCGAACTTCAAGTCGAGTCGCGGGCGGAGAACGGCCATCCCCTTGCGATCCTGCGCGTTCAGTCCGTGGACATTGGCGCCAGGGGAGCCATACGCCGCCTGCTGCGCGGGCTCGCGCCTCGTGCCGCCCTTGAAGTTCTGGTTCAGAAAATTCCTCCTCGTACCATTCCCTGGAGCTTTGTCGATCTCATCGAAACCGATCCCGCGCGCCGCATTAAACTCAAGATCTCACACGATGGTCTGGCCAAGCTCCATCCCGCCGATATTGCGGACATCGTCGAAGACCTCGCGCCAGACGAGCGCGAGGCCGTTTTCCGCACGCTCGACGAAGACGTAGCCGCCGAGACGCTCGAAGAGGTCGAGCCCGAGATTCAGAAGTCGATCGTCGAATCGCTCGACTCTGAACGCGCCGCCGAAATTGTCGAGGAAATGGATCCCGACGCCGCCGCCGATCTGTTAGGCGATCTTTCGCAGGATCACACCGAGCAAATCCTCGTGCAGATGGAGCCCGAGGCCAAGCAGGAGGTCACCGAACTCCTCGAGCATCGCGAAGAAACCGCTGCCGGCCGCATGACCACCGAATTCCTGGCGCTGCCTGTAAGCGCGACGGTGGAGAATGCTATCGGCGTCCTCCGCGAATTCGAGGGCGGAGTCGAATCGGTCAACACCATTTATCTGGTCGACTCTCGCGGCACTCTGGCCGCGGCTGTCCCGCTAGCCAAGCTGGTCATCGCGAAATCCGACACGCCGCTGCTATCGCTAACTCAAGAGCCCCTGATCTTCACCAAGGAAGCCAACAGCGACAATGAAGTGGCAGAGTTGTTCGACAAATATAATCTCGTTACGCTGCCGGTGATCGACGATCACAACAAACTGGTAGGCGTAATCACCTCTGACGATATAATCAGCATGCTCCGCAGCAAACTGTAAGCCCTGCCGGTCATCTCTTGTCAGCGCACCTCCGTCTATTTGTCATCCCGGCCTCGTTATTTGTCGTCCCGAGCAAAGCGAGGGACCTTGGGTTCACTGGCCGCTGATCACTGGCCACTGTCTCTAGCTATAATCATCAGTTCCCAGGAGACTCACTTGCCCTTCGACGACCTCCGTCAATGGATCGCCACGCTAGACCGCGCGGGCGAACTGAAACACATTCAAACCGAAGCCGACCCCATTCTCGAAATAACCGAAATAACCGACCGAGTAAGTAAAGGCGTAGCCGAGAGAGACCTTGTGGGGACGGGCGCCTCGCCCGTCCAGCCGAGGGCAGCGAGGCGCACAGCCCTTGGCGGTCCGGCTCTCCTCTTTCAAAACATCAAAGGCCACCCCGGCGCTCAACTTCTGATCAACCAGTTTGGCTCCGAAGCTCGCATGAAGTTAGCCCTTGGAGTGAGTTCCTTCGACGAATTCGCTGACCGTATCAAAATGTTTCTCGATGTGAAATCGCCCCAGGGCTTTTTGGACAAACTGAAGATGTTACCGCTGCTGACCGAAGCCGGAAAATTCTTCCCCAAAACTGTCCCCACCGGACCTTGCAAAGAAGTAATCAAGCGCGACAATTTCTCGCTCTTAGATTTCCCCATCCTGCAATGCTGGCCGCAAGACGCCGGCCGCTTCATCACGCTCCCCTGCGTGACCACTCGCGACCCAAAAACCGGCAAGCGCAATTTAGGCATGTACCGCATGCAGGTCTACGACGCCACCAGCACCGGCATGCATTGGCAAAGACAAAAAGTGGCAGCCGAGCACTATCGCCAAGCGATACGAGATGCCGACAGCTCGGCAGGGAAAGTGGCAACGGCCACCTCGACCGTTCGGCCGAGCGGAGCCAGGCGCTCCGCTGTCGACATCATGGCCCGCACGTCGGGAGGCCAAGTTCTGTCAGAAAAGAATCATCCGCCCGGCAAGCTGGAGGTAGCCGTCGCCATCGGCACCGACCCTGCCGTAACTTTCTCGGCCATAGTCCCCGCTCCACCAGACGTCGAGGAATATTTGATAGCCGGCTTCCTCCGCGCCGCTCCCGTCGAGTTAGTCAAGTGCGAAACGGTCGATCTAGAGGTCCCCGCGACGAGCGAGATCGTTCTTGAAGGCTACGTCAATCTCGACGAACTCCGCACCGAAGGCCCCTTCGGAGACCACACCGGCTTCTACTCGCTTGAAGATCTCTATCCCGTCTTTCATGTCACGTGCGTCACGCATCGTAAAGATCCCATTTACGCAACCACCATCGTCGGCAAGCCACCCATGGAAGACGCCTACATGGGCAAAGCCGTCGAGCGCGTCTTCCTGCCGCTGATGCGCCTGACAATTCCGGAATTGATCGACATCAATCTGCCCATCGAAGGCGTCTTCCATAACCTGATGATCGTCTCCATCCGCAAGTCCTACCCCGGACAGGCCCGCAAAGTAATGAACGCCATCTGGTCGCTGGGACAAGCAATGTTCACGAAATGCATCGTCGTGGTCGACGAAGATGTGGACGTGCAAGATCTAGCCGACGTAACCTTGAAGGTCCTAAACCACATCGATCCCGAGCGCGACGTTCAATTCACGTTAGGCCCGGTCGATTCGCTGGATCACGCCTCCCGCCTCGCCAACTACGGCTCCAAGATGGGCATCGACGCCACCCGCAAATGGCCCACGGAAGGCTTCACGCGGCCGTGGCCCGATGAGATTGTTATGGACGCGAAGACCAAAGCGCTGGTTGACAGTAAGTGGAGGGCTTTAGCCAAAGAGCTAGGGGTTGAGTAGTTCGTGTGGGACGAACACTCTTGTCCGGCGCTTTTGATCTTGAATTTAATTTTTGAAGCGCGTCGAATCTACGAACATGCGTTCTGTTTTGAAACAATCACAAGTTAGAGAACCAATCAGCACACGCAACCGTGATGCCTATCACTGACGCCGCAGGCAAAACGCTTTAAACTCGCGTCGGTCATTCAACCCGAGTCTCGGGGAATGCTGCCCCGATCTCGACTGCCTCGAAACTTCCCCTTCCTAACCCGGTGGCCGAGCAGGGCCTCCTTGTAACCCATACCAGATCCGACGCAAGAATCCTCCGAAGCGCCTCTGGTGGAGGGTGACGAATGCACTCGCGAGTTCGCATCGTGCCCTGGTTTCCACGCCTAATGCATGACTCAATGTTACGGAAAAACCTAACCGAACGATTCAATAAGGAGAGAGGCCGACTTATGAATAATCCAATGCGAAATCGGAATTGGATTTTTAGAACACGCTGGCCAGCAGGGGGTGCCGGGCTGGCTTTGGCGATCATGCTTGTACTGGCAGTCCTCGCGACCGGTTCGGCACAAGCGCAGACTTTCACCACACTGCACAGCTTCAACGGTACGGACGGCAGCAGCCCCTACGCGGGGCTGGTCCAAGCCACGGATGGGAACTTGTACGGGACAACGGGAGGTGGCGGGGCCAACAGTTATGGCACGGTCTTCAAAATTACCCCAAGTGGAACGCTAACGACGCTTTACAGCTTCTGCCAACAAACTGGTTGTGCGGACGGCACATTCCCCGTCGCGGCCCTGGTCCAGGCCACTAATGGGAACTTCTACGGGACAGCCGATACGTACGGGGTCGGCGATCTCGGCACAGTTTTCGAAATCACTCCAGGCGGTGCACTGACTACACTGTACAGCTTCAACGGGCCAAACGGTGCCAACCCTTACATGGAGTCACTGATCCAGGCCACCGATGGAAACCTTTACGGAACGACACGCATTGGCGGGACCAATGGCGGTGGCACCCTTTTCAAGATCACCCCAAGCGGCACGCTGACGACGCTATACAACTTTTGCGTGCAAAGCGGCTGCACGGACGGCGAATACCCTTTCGTGGGGGTGGTCGAGGGCACCGATGGGAACTTCTACGGGACAACGTCTGGCGGCGGGCCCAATACCTGCGCCTTGGGGACCTACACGCAAACCTGCGGGACGGTCTTCAAAATCACCCCAAGCGGCACGCTGACGACGCTTCACAGTTTTGACGGGGCAGACGGCTGGCAGCCCCGACGGGGCGTTGGTCCAGGCCGCTGACGGGAGCCTCTACTCGACAACCCGCTTTGGCGGGGCCAACAACGCCGGGACGGTCTTCAAAATCACTCCAGGCGGCACACTGACGACGTTTTACAGCTTTTGCTCGCAGAGCGGCTGCACGGACGGTGCCGACCCCACTGGGGCGCTGATCCAGGCAACCGACGGGAACTTCTATGGGACAACGCAGAGTGGAGGGGTCAACAACGATGGCACGGTCTTCACAATCACCCCTAGCGGCGCGTTGACTGTGCTACATAGCTTCGGCGGTACTGACGGAGCGACTCCTTGGGGGGCGCCTCTGGTCCAGGACACCCATGGGGAGTTCTATGGCACAACGTCCGGAGGCGGGACGTACGGCTATGGTACGGTCTTCAGCCTTTCCGTGGGTCTGGGGCCGTTCGTGGAGACATTGCCCACCTCCGGCAACGTGGGAGTGGCCGTCGAGATTCTGGGCACCAATTTGACTGGCGCAACCAGCGTCAGCTTTAACGGCACGGCGGCTACGTTCGAAGTGGCATCCAATTCCGAAATCACCACCACGGTACCTACTGGCGCCACTACTGGTTACGTTACGGTGACAACGCCCAGCGGCACGCTCACGAGCAATGTGGTTTTCCGGGTAGGAACGGGAACGCTGGTTCCGACCACGACAACGCTTACTTCTTCGCCGAATCCCTCCAACTATGGGCAGGCGGTGACCTTGACCGCGACGGTTACTTCCAGCGCCGGTGCGCCGCCGAACGGAGAAGCCGTCTCGTTTATGAACGGCACAACGCCTCTGAAAACGGGGACGCTGAGTGGCGGCTCAGCTAGCATTACGATCTCGACCCTACCGGTGGGTACAGACGCAATCACGGCGGTTTACGCCGGAGACCCAAACTTCCGCGGCAGCACATCGAACACGGTGAGTCAGGTAGTGCTGGGCATCGCGGCGTCGACACCGACCTTCTCGCCGACTCCGGGGACCTACAGCACGCCGCAATCCGTGACCCTGGCTGATGCTTCACCTGGGGTGACCATCTACTACACCACAAACGGATCAACGCCAACGACAGCATCGACTCCGTATAGCGGAGCGATCAAGGTGTCGACGACCACCACCATCGAGGCGATCGCCGCCGGAAATGGATACGCGCCAAGCCCGGTAGCCGTTGGGGTCTACACGATCACAAGTTCGGCGGCCATGCCGATCTTCTCTCCATTCCCCTCGAACTATACCGCGCCCGAAACGGTCAGCCTCTCGGATATGAGTTCGGGTGTGACCATCTACTACACGCTGGATGGTTCGACGCCGTCTGCCACTAATGGGACTGCCTACACGGCTCCCATTAAGCTCATAGCCACGACCACCATCAAAGCCATTGCCACAGGCGGCAGTTACGGTTCAAGCGCAGTAAACAGCGGGACCTACACGCTGCAAGCCGCAACTCCCAGCTTCTCGCCGATGCCCTCCACTTACGCGCCACCGAAAACGGTGACTCTGTCGGACTTCACACCCGGCGTGACCATCTACTACACGCTGGATGGGTCAACCCCGTCTTCCACCAATGGAAGGCTCTATACGGGTCCGATTATGCTCACCAACTCGACCACGATTAAAGCGATCGCCGTTGGGGCTGGGATTAGCCCGAGCGCCATCGCCAGCGGCACCTTCACGCTGCAGGCCATGACTCCGAGCTTCTCCCCCATGCCGTCCACTTACGCTACGCCCAAAACCGTGACTCTGTATGACGCCACTTCTGGTGTCACCGTCTACTACACGCTGGATGGCTCAACGCCATCTTCTACTAACGGAAGCGTCTATACGGGTCCGATTACGCTGACCAAATCGACCACGATTCAAGCGATCGCCATCGGAACGGGGATCAGCCCGAGCGCCGTTGCCAGCGGCACTTACACGCTGCAGGCCATGACTCCGGGCTTCACGCCCATGCCCTCGAGCTACACTCGGCAAGTAAACGTGACTCTCTACGACGCCACGTCGAGTGCGACCATCTACTACACCACCGATGGCTCGACCCCGAGCGCCTCCAACGGAACTCCGTATGCCGGTCCAATGACTGTGACGACTACCACCACCATTAAAGCTGTCGCCATCGGCACTGGGTACAATCCCAGCGCAGTCGCGACTGGCACGTACACTATCAACCCGTAAACCGTGGTCGACGAGCAGCCCACGGCTTTGGCCGTGGGCTGCACGGTTCTATCCGCGATTCGACGGGTAATCTAGGTTTCGCGTCGTTGCCGGGTACCCCAGGTTTCGTGTCGTTGGCGGGCGCCCCAGTTCTCGTCGCACTTGCGAGACCCGGGCTGCACAGTGCCGCAACATTTGACTTTGCCAATCCCGGGCGGCCCTGCTACAAACAAATCCCCGGCACAAACTCACCGAGATGCCTCCCTTGAAGCGTGGCGTAAGATTAGAAATTCTTTATCTAGTTGTGTTCCGGGCATCTAACGCAATCCTATGATTCTGCGTTTGGGGTACGACATTCAGTTTGAGATGGTCGGTCCGGTACCGGTGGTAGCGCTACTCAACGTGCATCCCTCGCGGGAAGCGGACTTACGCGCGCCCGACGAATTGCACTTGGAGCCAGCGGTGGCGCAGGAGGGCTATATCGATAGCTTCGGCAATCGATGCATGCGCTTCGTGGCGCCGATCGGGTTGATCCGCCTGAGCAATTCGACTTTGATCTATGATTCTGGCGAGCCCGATGCCGTGAAACTCGATGCCCGCGAAGTTCCGGTGCAGGAGTTGCCCCATGACACGCTGCGATATTTGCTAAACAGTCGCTACTGCGAGGTCGACCGTTTTTCGACGATTGCGCTGGAGCTATTCGGCGGAGTCACGCCGGGGTGGTCGCGGGTACAGGCGGTCTGCGATTGGGTGCATACTCGCGTGAAGTTCGGCTATCAATATGCGCGCCCGACCAAGAGCGCGCTGGATGTGTTCACGGAGCGCTTTGGGGTGTGTCGCGACTTTCAGCATCTTGCGGTAACGCTGTGCCGGGCGCTGAATATTCCGGCGCGTTATGCAACCGGATATCTAGGAGATGTGGGAGTTCCGACGAGCGCTGATCCCATGGATTTCAGCGCGTGGTTTGAGGTTTATTTGGAGGATCGCTGGTGGACGTTCGATGCGCGGCATAACCATCCGCGCGTCGGGCGGGTTCTGATGGCAACGGGACGCGACGCCTCGGATGTGGCGATCACGACTTCCTTTGGGATGGCAAATCTGAAGCACTTCAGCGTGGTCACAGAGGAAGTGCCGGGTGAGTAGTCCTTCCGCGAAACATAGCGAGCCCAGGCGGAATTCGAAATCGAAAAGCGCGGGTGCCCCATATCTCGCGTCTTTTGCGAGAAGTGGGGCTTTTTCCATTCCCGGCGCCACACTTACAACCGAGCGCACCCGTTCACACTTGAGTTTATCTCCGTGTGTCGATGGTTTCTCCTTTCTCCAGAAAGGCGTGCACCCAGCCGAGGACGCGCTTCCAACCCTCGCCGTGGCTCTTGGCGGCGTCGGCATTGCCGGCGAAGCCGCTATGCTGAATCTTCACGCGCGTACCTCCGCGATGTGGCTCGAGCTCCCAGCGCACCGTGGTCTTCAGCGGGCCCATATAACTTGAGCTCCAAGTCTGGACTAGCAGCCGCGGAGGGTCGATTTCGAGGTATTCGCCGCCGACCTGGAAACTCTCCCCGGTGGCGCTTACGCCTACGCTTAGCCATTTGCCGCCGACGCGCAGATCGCTCTCCAGCTTGGTCACGCGATAGATTTCTTTTTGTCCCCACCACTGCGGCAGCTGGCGCGGATCAGTAATGGCTTGGAAGACCCGCTCCGGCGGAGCTGCGATTTCGATTTCCGCAACGATGAGGTCTTGATCGGGAGTGATTGCAACGGTGGCCATGGTTCTCCTTTTGGACAAATTGGGCAAACGCTGATTTCTTATGTCGTCTCCGCCGTAAAGCGCCGGAGCATGGTAAGCACTCCGGGCCAGCCTGACTGATAATCCTTGCGAGCTGACGCCTCCTGCGCGAGGCCGCTGTGCGTTACTTTGACTCGCGTCCCGTTTTCCGTTGGAAAAAGTTCCCAGCGGACGACGGTGCGGCGAGTCTTGTCTTCGTGCCAGTTGGCGATCCAGGTATAGACGAGTAGCCGCGGAGGATCGAGTTCTACGATCTCGCCGTGACACTCGAACTGGTCGACTCCATTGACTACTACTGTGCCTTTGGCCGTGGCGTGGCGATAGCGCCCGCCGGGGCGCGCATCCATCTCCCAAAGGATGGCCGGGCAACTGGCGTCTGTTAACCAGCGCATGAGTTGCTCGGGATCGGTTAGCGCTTGAAAGACGCGCTCCGGCGGGGCGGCGATTTCGATCTCGCTGACCACCGCGTCCTGGTCGGCGGTGATCACGGTTTTAGGTTCGGTAGTAGTCATGTTTTCTTTTGCTTAACTACTCTTTCTCGACGAAGTCGCGCAGCCATCCCAGAACTTGCTGCCAACCCTGATAGTGACCGGCGGCGTCTGCGGGATATCCAGCGAATCCCTCATGGCGAATTCGCACCAGCGTGCCGGTGCCTGCGCGGTGCGGACCACTCGGGTAGAGTCCATGAACGGTCTGAGCCTCGAGCTCCCAATGCAGCACAGTCTTTACTGCACCCATCGAAGTGCACATCCAACTCTGCACCAGGAGGTGCGGGGGATCGACCTCAAGATATTCGCCATGGGTGTGAAAGGCCTTCACGTCGCCTTTCACTCCGCGGATTGACCATCGGCCTCCCACGCGCAGATCCGACTCGCATTCTTCGACGCGAAAGTGATCGTGATGTCCCCACCAGCGCAGCATCTGGGTGGGATCGGTGACGGCCTGAAAAACCCGGGCCGGAGGAGCGGCGATGAAAACCTCGGTTGAGATCACGTCTTGATCGGGGGCGATTGCGGTAGTTGTCATAACTCCTCCTATTACGGATCCTATTTTGTTCTTTCAAGCACATTCTTAATCGACTGCACCAGCCCTGGCCAGCCCTGGCTGTACCCCTGACATGCGCCGGGGATCGGCAGCAAGCCACTGTGAATCACCTTCAGATGAGTGCCGGATTTCGTGGCCGATAACTCCCAGCGCACTACCGTGCGCGCCGCGGGATTCTCGTGCCAACTCGCGTACCACGAATACGTCAGCAAGCGCGGCGGATCAATCTCGATAATCTCGCCGTGGTGCTCGAGCTCTTGGCCGACGCCGCCGCCCTTGAGAGGGCGTGAGACGAAACGCCACTTGCCGCCGGGGCGCGGATCCATCTCCCAGGAAGTCATTTCGAAGTCTTCGCTGCTTCCCCATTGCAGAGCCTGATCGCGATCGATCAGAGCCTGAAATACACGCTTCGGCGGTGCAGCAATTTCGATCTCGCTGACGACCGCGTCCTGGTCGGGAGTGATTACGGTTTTGGTTTCGATGATCATGGTTTTTGGTCTCATTCACTTTTCGAAAGTCCCCATTTCTCGCGCAGGACGCGAGAAATGGGGTGCGCTTGTGTCGCGTTCCGTTCACAGCTACTTCTGTGCTACTTCAGTTCGGTGCAGGTCGAAGAATTCCTTCATATCTTTGCCGTGGTCGTTGAAGGTCCAGTCTTCGGTGTGGTGGTTGGCATCGAGCATGGCAATCACTACGCGCTGCATATGACCCGCATCCGGAGTTGCCAGATTCGTGGCGTCAAGAAAGTCGAAGGTGATGGTTTTGCCGTCCGCGGATGTAGTAGCCGTCATGCGCGGCTGGTTGCCCGCGCCGCAGTAGTGCGTGAGCATGAGCCGGTTGGGGCCGTCGAGATGGAACATGGAAATCATGTTCTCGCCGTGGCCTTGGATTTCGCTCATCAGAGCCGAGCCGCCGGCGGTGTCCTCAAAGGTGACAGTCAAGGGCTTGCCTTGGGAGTTCTTCCCTTCCCATGAACCGGTGAGGGTCTTTAGTTGGCTGAAAGATTTCTGCGCGTCGGTCTGGGCGAGAGCGACGGTTGCAATGGCGAGCAGACATAGCGGAACAGCCAGGCGAAGTGCTTTCATGTTAGCGGTCTCCTTTTGAAGGTTTGGTATGCGATTTTGCGGCGTTGGTTTCTTTCTCGTGTTCGACTTCGACAAAGGTTTTCAAACTGGCGAGGTTCATCTTCCAGAAGCTGCGGTATTGATCGAGCCAGGAATCGACAGCTTTTAGAGGTTCCGGGTTAAGGTGGTAAACGCGATGGCGGCCTTCGCGGTGCTCGCGCACCAAATGCGCGCGCCTTAGCAGCCGCAGGTGCTTCGAGATGGCGGGCCGGGAAACAGGAAAGGCTCCGGCGATCTCACCAGCGGGCTGGCTGCCGCGGCGTAACAGGTCTAGGACCGCCCGGCGGGTGGGATCGGCCAGGGCCTGAAACGTTGACTCGGACGAATATGTAACCGATCGGTTCCGCATAATGCGTAACCATACAGTTACACAATTAACTTGTCAAGGAAAAAGTTCTGGCAGCGGGATGAGCGTCGACAGAGACTTGATGAACGTCGCCGATCGTTACCGGGGAGTGAAGTTCAAGATCAATGGGCCGAGCCTACGAGGTTGAGGAAGGCTTGATGCACGCGCCTATCGTCGGAGAGTTCGGGATGAAAAGTGGCGGCCATCACCGCTCCCTGCCTCACCGCTACCGGGTCGGGGCCTTCGGTCGCGATTAATTCAACGCCGGGGCCGACGCGCTCGATTTTCGGAGCGCGAATAAAGACCATTTCGAGTGGTGATGCGGGTTCATCGCTGAGCGAGCTTTGCAGTAATTTGCCTTCGCGGATGGAGCTGTCGACCTGGCGCCCGTAGGCGTTGCGGCGAATACCGATGTCGATGGCACTAAGACCCGCCTGCTTTGGGTTTTCTACGTCAGTCGCTAATAAAATCGCGCCGGCGCAGGTGCCGAAGGTCGGCTTCACGCGCACGAACTGCTTTAGCTTTTCGAATCCCTCATCTCCAAGCAATTTCAGGAACGTGCCCGACTCGCCTCCGGGGATAATTAGGCCATCAATTTCGTCCAACTGTTCGGGCTTTTTTACGAGAACTACGTGCGCGCCCAACTCTTCGAGCCGGCGGCGGTGCGCGTCGAAATCGCCTTGCAGGGCCAGGACTCCGATGGTCATTGCTTTCGTTTAATTTTATCGGATGAGATACGAAAATAAACAAGATCAAAAAACTTCTTCCTCCAGCAAAAGAGCAAGAAAAGTCCCCCGGCCGCCAGTTCGGGCAGCCGATGAATTTGATCTTGAATGGTGCCCTGAGCGGAGCCGAAGGGGTCTCGCTTCTTGTGAGACGTGGGGTCTGGGACTTGGGCCACAGACCGTGCTGAAGCCATCAGCAACGCGAAGGTGCTGCCTCCTCATCTTCCTGGGCACACCACGCACCTCACCGGCATCTCCTCACACCGGCATCGCTTGGGAATATCGCCTCTGCCCCGCGCCCTCGCCGAACAAGTCAGCAGGCACCAAGTCTCGCGATAGATTTCAAACATGCCCTGGCTTTGCGGCCCGTAATTAAAGTGCACCGTCGCCCGAGGCACAAACGCATCAGCCGGAACCACATACCACAGATTCTTCTTGATTACGTACGCCGCCAGAAAATCCAGATCTTCTAACGTATAGAGCGGTCCGCTGCCCGCCGCCCTCGCATCGCATCGCGTCCCGCGATGGCTGGTCGCACACTTCACCTGCACCCGCCACAACCGCCGCCCACTCTCCACCGCAAAGTCATACGGACGGCTATCTCCCCAAGGCTTCAGCACCGGAAATCCCAGCATCGTAGCCTTAGCCAGAAACGCAGCCTCCACCGCTTCCCCCAGTTTCTTAGCCGTCGGCGCAATTAGCTTTTGTAGGTCAAGAATCTCCTGCTGTCTCTCCGGTCGCGATTTTCGAGGCATAAAAAAGCGCGGCCCGGGTGTCCTAAACACCCTCCGCGCCATATCTCCTTTACCAAAAAGAAACGGCGCGGACCGGAAGGCCTGCGCCGCTGTTTTCATCTTATATAATCATTATATCATATTGCATAGCCTAAAAGCGACATAATAGCCCTAACTATTTCGCTCACCGAATCAACAACTTGATCCCAAAACCCACCCTCCAGGCCCTTGACGAGATTTTGATGACTTGCCTGTCCTGAGCGGAGTCGAAGGCTCTCGCCCACCCAAAGCTTCACTCTTAGGCATGTGGGAAACTAAAGATTCGACAAAGGAGGGTCGCCCGAGGGTTGAGCAATCGCTGATCGTTGCTCTGCATCACTGCTCGAATGCTTCCCCATTTTCCCAATCTTCAGCCGGGGAACATGTCCGCTCTGCAACACCGCGGCTATCACTGCCACATTGACGAGGGTAGTGGCCAGAGTGAGAACCGCAATCCAACGCTGCAATCCAGCCGACGAAACCAACAACAGGAAAACCGGCGCCACAGCGCTCACGACGAGGAAAAAAATCCCCGCAACTTTCCTCGAGTAGATCGCTTGCGACAGAGCCGCCAGTCCGACCGCCGCCAAAAGCTCGAAGAGACCGAAATCCAGAAAAATCTCCACCGGGAATCCCTTTCCTGCGCTGACCTCTTATGCGCAATTCGACAGTTCATAGCCATTCAATCTTCAAAACCGGATGCAGCTCAAAAACGTTGGGGGCTGCGCCGGTTGCGCCATGCGCACGATCGAAAAACCCAACTCCGGTGATTCGCGCAGCCGTGGGTTTTACGGCAGTCTGAAAGGCAGGCATTTGCCCCTCTTCCCCTTCGGCAAGAGTTCCGAAGGATTCTGGCATTGCGAAAGAAGCCACCGCAGGAAATGGAAAATCTCCAGAAAGAGAGTTTCGTGGTACCAGCTTCCTGCCTCCCGGCGGCAAAACGAAGTCCCTCGGAGATAGGGTGTGAACCAGTTTGTCGTCTACCGTCTGGCGTGCGGCCTGAATGTTTTGCATCCAGGGAGAATCGCCGATAAAAGTCGTGGTTGGCGTGGGAACCTCAGCCACCAAAGTAGCACCGCTGGCACCCATGAATACCAGATGATAGTCGCCGTCGGCCTCCTGATTAAGAACGGTGATGTTGCCTTCGACTTGCCAGATGGTCGTCTCAACGGGCGCTGCGCGCTTGCTTTGGAATGCTGGCGGATCGGCTGTCATCACTTGCAATCCCGCCGGACGAGGCATGCTGATCAGCTCCTCGACTGTGGCGGGTACTATACCGGCGCCCAAGTTCTGCCCATTAATAATGTTCTTTCCCACCGCGCCAACGTCCGGGTCTTGCCCAGTTTTTACCGGCCATCGTTCTGAGCCCGGCTTCGTGACCATTTCGGGAGCAGCAGCAGCGGGTTGCTCCATAGCCTGTACCCCCAGATGCACACCGCAAGCGGTTTTGATCTGCGCAGAAACGGCGGTCGAGACAGTGCTAAGCGAATTAACGTCGGTAATGGGAGCGCCGCTATTACCTCCCTCGCCGCCGCCATTCCCGCTGGGAGTTGAGCCGCCGGCGTTACTCCCTCCGCCTGTCGAACTGCCGCCCTTACCCTTGCCGCCAGCGCTGCCTTTCCCTTTGCCGCCCGAACCGGGATGAGTTCCGGGATGGCCTCCGCGATGTCCGCCTCTGCTCCTACTCTCAACGTCAGCGGTGATCGCCGGAGCGCCGGGGCTGGCTACGTCGGAGGCGTGGCCAAATAGAACAAGGCGCGGCGTCGCGTCGAGATCTCCGTCATCCTGATTGCCCAACAAGGAGTAACCGGTCGCGGCAAAAAGTTTGCAATCGGGAAACACAGGCCTGGCAGTCAGAAAGTCGCCCCAATCAAAATGTCCCTGTGGATCGGGCAGGGGTCCGCGATCGCCCTTTCCCGCGACAACGCTCACGCGATTTCCACTCATAAACCCGACCACGTGCGATGGAAAAACCGCGCCGCCGATCATGTAAGAAACGCCGATCGTGTTATTCGCGTTCGTCGCCAAGCCGGCATAGCAGATCGCGGAATCAGTGTCGAAAAGATTTACGTCTTCGATCAGGCCCATATCGGAGCTGTTAATTCGAGCCATCTGCACGAACGGCTGTGGGCGGTGATTGGAACCGGCGTCGACTCCCCATGCGAACCACAACTCCGTGCCAGCAAGAGTGGCACCGGTAATGCGCGGATCTGCGCGATCCAGCCAACGGCGGCCATCGGGAGTGCGGGAATTATACCCATTGGTTCCGATCCAGCGGGCCACGGGCACGTCTTTGGAGGTCGGAGCCGGATCGTTTTCCGGCCAGGAGAATACCGCCAGAGTGCTGGTATCTCGATGCGAGGCAAAGTAAGCCGTCGCGTGGCAATTTTGTGCCACACGAAAGGCGAAAAGCTCCATAGACACGAACTTATCGACGGTGGGGGTGCCGGCCGCGATACTGCTGAACGGAATCCTTACCACTGCCGAGCCCACCGTGCTGCCATCCGGGGCGAAGCAGTTCGTCGTCATGTAAAGAAAACTAGCCCCAACCGCGAGGTCGGGAAAATCCATAAAGTAGCCAGGCACTCCCAGCATTTGAGTGGTGATGTCGAAGATGCTCCACTTGCCGTCTTTCACGTCATTGGTCTTGGCGAAGGCGAGCCTTTGAATGTTGTCGCCGGTCTGGGGACCGTATTGCATCAGCCACACGAAAGTATCGAGAGATGGTATGTAGTTGACGATCTGATCGCAGCAGAAAACAACCCCGGCCGGGTCGCCAGGCTGCGCCATCGTATTGGGATCGATAAATCCGAATGTCTTGCCGCCATCGACTGACACGGCTGCATACCAGTTGCCGGTGTAGAAAACCACATCGCCGTTTATTGAGACACTGGGCTCGTTCACGTTACTGGAGGTTTTAGCCTGCGCGGGCTGAGTCAGCGGGGTGTTGAGCACAATCTGAACGGTCTGGCTGGCGTCTTGAGGACCTTGAATCATTGCCCGTGGGCTGAGACTATGCGTG
Organism: uncultured Acidobacteriaceae bacterium; assembly: GCA_963781635.1. Lineage (GTDB taxonomy): Bacteria > Acidobacteriota > Terriglobia > Terriglobales > Acidobacteriaceae > Sulfotelmatobacter. The sequence goes on along the minus strand of CAWAFZ010000008.1, from coordinate 306,925 downwards.
TCACGCTCCTGGCCCTCTGGGACAAAAGGCAGCAGGTGCCGCGGGTGGATGCGTTTCGGTTTTTTAAGCTGCGGCGGGGCATCCAGATGACGCACATTCACTAAGCGCATCGTGGCGCGGGCATTCGCAGCGCTTGAGCTACCTGAGCGGAGGCTTGCCGGACGGTCCTTCATAAGAATGCTCCCGATGATTTGAAATTGGGAAAACGAAGTGCGATGGATCTGGGGTTGCGATCGGAGTTACTATAAAGGGAAGGTGGAGACAGAAATGGCAGACAAGCAAAATCAAGCCAACGATGCCCCCAAGGGAATGCGCCAGGTCGTGGTAAAGCACCTGGACTCGCCGCCCCCGCCAGGCAAAACAGGCATTCATCCCCGCCGCCCTGCGCCCATCGTTCCCACTCGCGAAGAAAGAACCGGGGAACAAGGGGACGGCGACGCGAACCCGGAAGAGTTTCCTCACGAGTAACGGAACTAAAGTTCCTGACCATCTCAACTCACTAGCTGTTCTTGAAATTAGCGAGCGCCCGGGGAAAAGCCTAGTACCAATAAAATCGCATTAGTAGCGTTTACTGGCTAAGGACATCTGCGCGAAGTTAAGGTGGGGCCGTCGAATTGTCAAGGGGAAAGTCCGGCTGTTACGAAATCCGAACAAGATCGTCGGAGTCGATAACCTCCGCAGGAATTGATGTGGCCGACAAGAGGCGGCCCCACATGATTTACCAACCTCGAGTCTGCAGCATCTGCGCCTCATCCATCCCTGCCACTGCCAGGCCTTTCATCGCTCCCTGCAGATCTTCGCTGACTTCAAGTAATACTTTAGGGTCGTTGAAGTGGGTAGCTGCTTTGACGATGGCGCGGGCGCGCTTTTCGGCTTCGGCGGGATCGGCAAAGGTGGTGGAATCTTTCATGAAGATGCCGCTGCCTACGAAGACGGCTTCGGCGCCTAGCTGCATGACGAGGCTGGCGTCGGCGGGGGTGGCGATGCCTCCGGCGGAGAAGTTGGGAACGGGGAGCTTGCCGGTTTTGGCTACCATCCTTACCAGTTCGTAGGGCGCGCCGTGCTCTTTGGCTTTGGCGTAGAGTTCTTCTTCGCCTAGCACGGTCAGGATTTTCATCTCCTGCACGATCTGGCGGATGTGCTTGACGGCGTGGACTACGTCTCCGGTGCCGGCCTCGCCTTTGGTGCGGATCATGGCTGCGCCTTCGGCGATGCGGCGCAGGGCTTCTCCGAGATTGCGCGCGCCGCACACGAAGGGGACCTTGAAGGCGTGCTTGTCGACGTGGTGAGCCTCGTCGGCAGGAGTGAGCACTTCGGATTCGTCGACGTAATCGACGCCGAGTTCCTGGAGAATTTGCGCCTCGGCAAAATGTCCAATGCGGCACTTGGCCATCACCGGAATCGACACGGTGGCCATGATCTCGCGAATCTTTTTGGGCGAGGCCATTCGTGCAACGCCGCCTTCGGCGCGGATCTGCGCCGGAACGCGCTCGAGGGCCATCACGGCGACAGCCCCGGCTTTTTCGGCAATCGAAGCCTGCTCGGCGTTCGTCACGTCCATGATTACGCCGCCTTTTAGCATCTCGGCTAAGCCGGTTTTCAGGCGGAGGCTGGTAGAGCTACCGTTGTTGTTCGACATGTGTGGATACCGTGGGTACCTTTTCGCAAGCGCGAAGGATGAGCCGGCGACGCAGCCGCCGACGTTCTTATTTTACAGGGCATTCATAATTCGCGGTACTGCGGCGGGGCTGCGTGAGCAAGAGGGGTGCTTTCGTAGGAAGAACTCCCTGAGGTGCCGCCGCTCCGTTAAGAGCAAAGGGGTCCTTCGACTTCGCGATGCGGTCCGGATTGCTTCGCTCAGGATGACAAAAAACTCTCAACGTTCTACATATTTAGCGAACATCTTTTCGGGGTCGATGGCTATGAAGATGCCACGGCTGCGAGCCAGGACTTCGTCTTTTTCGTTCAGGATTTCGGCGGTGTTGATGTGGGTGCGGCCCTGGACTTTCACTTCGCGTCCTTCCACTCGGAGCGGCTTGTGGAGCGGGACTGGCTTCAGGTATTCGACTGTCATCTCTCTCGTTAGCGCGATTACATGGTGGAGCTTGTTTACCTTGCCCATGGCGTCGTCTAAGATGCAGGCGATTACTCCGCCGTGGCAATGGCCCGGCGGTCCGGTGTAGCGACTGCTCAGGCGGAAGTGGCAAACAAAGGTTTGGCGGGCTTCGTCGAGGATGAATTTCAGGCGCATGCCTTCGGGATTGTCTTGGCCGCAGACGAAGCAGTTGTTTTTCTGCATTTTCAAGTAGCGGGTTTCGTGGCCGTGGGGTTTCGGAGGCATTAGAGATTCTAACTTGTGCTCGTGAAAGTCAACAGCTTTGAACGCGGGTATCGCGGAAGGGGGACTATTTCTGCTTAGGCTTTTTCTCCTTCTTATATTGTCGCTCCAAAAAAAGCGTCCCAGCCTCATAGTCAAGCAGATTACCGGCGTTTATCGTCACCCTTTTCTTCTTCGTGTTGAATTGAAGCAGCGGCCCTGCGGCGCGGATTAGCAGGGTTTCGATTTCTCCCGTGTTTTCGTTCCTCTACGACATAGAAAGAAAAGTACCTAAGTTCCAATTCTTGGCTTTTCTTGCGCGCGCGCAGCCTTTGAAAGATTCTCCCACGCCCGATGTACCTTGCATATCCCATTGAGTCGTGGGCGATATAAACTCCATTTCTGCGAATGCCGAGACTTCGTAGATGAGCATTCACTTTGTTAATGGCCTCAAAGGGTAGTTTTTCGCGGACTACTTTGAACAGGCTCTGGATCGACTCCGGGCGACCGCGCCCCGGATTTAGTTTGCCGACACGGACACTCCACTGGTGATTGTCATTCCAGATGGTTTCCCTAATCGTCTTGACAGCCGCTTTCTTCGCCATGGTGCCTCCAATACTTTGGCGGTCGTGGCATGGTAGCCCGCAGCTTGCGGAAAATCCATCTCCGAGTTACACCATCGGGCATCGGGATAGAAACGCCTTGCGAAGCTTGCAGTGGCGCGGACAGGCTAGGGATCTTTCGACTGCGGTTGTGCTTCGCGTTCGCGAAGCACAACCTCCGCTCAAGATGACAGGGCTGGGGAGTAACAATCCTGCTTCTCACTCTGGCCGAATTCCTGTATACATATCGGTTTTGGAAATCTTTGCATTGGAGAGATTCGTGAAATTCCGGTCGCGTCTGTTGATCGTCCCTGTGTTGTTCTTGATGTCCAATTTCTTGGCTGGTGCTCAGGATCAGGATAAGGACGCAGATAAGCCTGGCGTGCCTGCGCCCGCTGCTAAGAAGGTGCAGAAGAAAGAGAAGAAGGAACAGGCTCCTGAATCGGCTAAGCAGGAAGAAGAGAAGAAGGGCGGGATGACGGCCGATACTTTTTCGGGGCTGAAGTTCCGCTCGATTGGACCGGCTGTGGCTTCGGGGCGCGTGGTTGCGATTGCGGTGAATCCGAAGAATAAGTTTGAGTATTACGTGGGCGTGGCTTCGGGCGGGGTTTGGAAGACGGTGAATGATGGCACGACCTGGACTCCGGTGTTTGAGAAGGAGGGTTCTTATTCGGTGGGATGGGTGGCGCTTGATCCGAATGATCCGGCTGTGGTGTGGGTTGGATCCGGCGAAAGTAATTCGCAGCGCAGCGTGAGTTATGGGGATGGAGTTTATCGGTCGGATGATGGCGGGAAGGATTGGCAGAATTTGGGGTTGAAGAAGTCGGAGCACATTGGGCGGGTGGTGATTGATCCGCGGGATTCGAAAGTTGTTTATGTTGCTGCAGAGGGGCCGCTTTGGGGACCCGGCGGCGATCGCGGCTTATATAAGTCGGTGGATGGCGGCAAGACTTGGAAGGCGGTGCTGACGATCAGCGAGAACACTGGAGTGGTAGATGTGGCGCTCGATCCGTCGAATCCGGACATTGTTTATGCGGCGGCTTATCAGCGGCGGCGGCATGTTTTTACTTTCATTGATGGCGGGCCGGAGAGCGCGATTTACAAATCTACCGACGCCGGAGCTTCGTGGAATAAGTTGAAATCTGGTTTACCGACAGTCGATATAGGGCGGATCGGGCTGGCGGTTTCTCCAGCAGATCCGAACGTGGTTTATGCCACCGTTGAGGCTGCGGACAAGAAGGGTGGAATTTTTCGTTCTGAAGATAAAGGCGCGACCTGGGAGCGGCGCAATGAATTCGACATGGGCGCGATGTATTACGCGCAGGTAATATGCGATCCGAAGAATGTGGACCGCATTTTTGTGATGAGCGTGCAACTGCGGGAATCGCGCGACGGCGGCAAGACTTTACAAAAGGTGAATGAGACGAATCATCACGGGGATAATCATGCCATCTGGATCGATCCCGACAATACTAAGCATTGGCTGCTGGGCTCGGACGGAGGCATGTATGAGACCTGGGACGATGCGAAGAGTTGGGAGTTCAAGGCGAATCTGCCGACGGTGCAGTTCTATGACGTGGCGGTGAGTAATGCGCATCCTTTCTACGATGTGTGCGGCGGAACACAGGATAATTTTTCGTGGTGCGGACCGGCGCGTACTCGAAACATCAACGGGATCATGAATTCCGACTGGTATGTGACTACGGGTGGGGATGGATTCCGTTCGCAGGTCGACCCGGTGGATGCGAACACGGTTTATTCGGAATCGCAGTACGGCGTGCTGGTGCGTTATGACAAGGCTACGGGGCAGGAACTGGTTTTGCAGCCGCAGGAGGGTAAGGGCGAGGCTCCGCTGCGGTGGAATTGGGATTCGCCGGTGATTATCAGTCCGCATTCGCATACGCGTTTGTATTTTGCGGCTAATAAGTTGTTTCGCAGCGACAATCGCGGAGATACATGGAAGGCGGTGAGCGGCGACCTTACGCGGCAGATCGATCGCAATCAACTTCCGGTGATGGGGAGGGTATGGGAGCCGGATGCGGTTGCCAAGAGTCAATCGACTTCGTTGTATGGAAACATCGTGGCGCTGGCGGAGTCTCCGAAAAAAGAAGGGCTGATCTATGTGGGGACTGACGATGGGCTGATTCAGGTTACTGGCGACGGTGGACAGAACTGGAGTAAGTACGAGAAGTTTACGGGGATTCCGGAGAAGACTTATGTGAGCCGGATTGCGCCTTCTCAGTTCGATGTGAATACGGTTTTCGCCGCGTTCGACAATCACAAGAATGAAGACTTCAAACCTTATTTGTTGCGCTCGGCCGACGCGGGAAAGACTTGGACTTCGATCGCGGGGAACTTGCCGGAAAACGGTTCGGTGCTGGCCTTTGCGGAAGATACAGTGAATCCTAAATTGTGGTTTGCGGGCACCGAGTTTGGCGCATTTTTTACTACCGATGCCGGAGCACATTGGGTGCAGTTGAAGGGCGGGCTGCCCACGATTGCGGTGCGCGATATGGTGATGCAGGCGCGCGAGGGCGATCTGGTGATCGCCACGTTCGGGCGCGGATTTTATGTGTTGGACGATGTGACAGCTTTGCGTCAGAGCGACGCACAGTCTGTGGAGAAAACCGCGGCGCTGTTTCCTGTGAAAGATTCGTTGTTGTATATCGAGCGGCATCCGCTGGGCGAGCCGAAGAAAGGGTTTCAGGGAGATGCGGTTTATACGGCGGAGAATCCTCCTTATGGGGCGGTGATTACTGCTTATTTGAAAGACAAGGTGAAGACCAAGAAAGAGAAGCGGCAGGAAGCGGAGAAAGACGCGGCTAAGAAGAAAGAGACGTTGCCTTATCCGTCAATTGATGCCTTGCGGGCCGAGAGTGAAGAACCCAAGCCTGAGGTTTGTTTTATGGTTTACGACGAATCGGGCGCCCCGATTCGTCGGGTTGAGGGCAGCACGGACGCCGGGTTTCAGCGGGCGGCTTGGGATTTGCGGTATCCACCAGTTTCGCTGCACGAGCATGGCGAGGAGGGAGAAGAGTTTCCTCCGGCTGGGGCACTGGGGCCCCTGGTGATGGCGGGGAGTTACTCGGTGCGAATGTTTCAGAGAGTAGATGGCGTGGCTACGGAGTTGGGTGGGGCGCAGAGTTTCAAAGTTGTAGCCGATGGAGCGGGAGCTATGAGCGCAGCAGATCGCGCGGCGCAAGAGGAATTTCAACGCAAGGTGGCGCGGCTTTACCGGGCGGTGTCGGGAGCAGTGCATACGGCGGAGGATGTGGAGGCGCGGTTGAAGTCGATTCACGAGGCGATCCGTGAGACTCCGGCAGCTGAGAAGCCGCTGAATGCTGAGGCCGATTCGATTGAGCAGCGCAACCGCGAAATTTTGCGGGGGTTGAACGGGGATGACGAATTGCACAAACGCAACGAGCCGATACCTTCGTCGATCAACGACCGGCTGCAGGCGATCATGGAAGGCGAACGGTTTTCGCTGGCCAAGCCCACACAGAACCATGTGGACGACTACAACATTGCGGCCGGGGAGCTCGCGGAACAACTGAGCAAGCTTCATGCTTTGGTTGAAGTGGATCTGGCTAAGCTACAAAAAGATATGGAGGCGGCGGGGGCGCCTTGGACTCCGGGGCGGGTTCCGGAGTGGAGCGAAAAATGATTCGCGGCGGATTTTCACGGATTGAGAATCCAAAATCTTTAACACGGAGGACACAGCGGCACCGAGGGTAAATCAAATGCCCAAGATTTGTTTGGCGCTGTTCTTTTTTATTCCTGGGAATCTGTGAAAACCGTGGCTGATTTTTTCTTTGATAAGTTGCTTGCAATTTAGTTCGGCGGCTGTGGTAAACTCGCCGCCGTCTGTTGCTTTGCGCAGTGGGGCGCGGCAACTCGTGTCCGGGAGGACTGGGGAATGGGCCTCGCATTAATGGCTGTGATCTGGCTGATCACCCTGATCAGCACGTATTTTTTTGCCGCTAAGACCTGGTGGCTGCCGGTTCCAGCTGCCGATGCCGCACATTTCATTGATGGACAATTTACCCTCACTTTCATCCTGATGGGGATTGTTTTTCTGGCGGCGCAACTTTCGTTGGGCTATATCGTGTGGCGCTACCGGGAGCAGCCTTCGTCTCCGCCGGTGGCGTATTCGCACGGCAATACGACGCTTGAAATTGTGTGGACAGTTCTCACCACTATTCTGTTCATCGGATTGAATCTGATGGGCAGCACGGTATGGGCCAGCCAGCGCTTCGAGCCTGCCGGGCCGGATGCGGTGAAGGTGGAGGTCACGGGAATGCAGTTCGCATGGTACTTCCGCTATCCCGGGCCGGACGGAAAGTATGGCGCTACCAGTCCTCGCCTTATGGATCCATCGGCTGGCGGTGAAGCGGCTGTGGGGCTGAATACTTCCGATCCCGCAGCAAAAGATGATTTAGTCACCGGCACTCTGTTTCTTCCTGTCGATCGCGAGGTTGATCTGAGCCTGCGGTCGGTGGATGTGATCCACAGCTTCTTTGTGCCGTCGCTGCGCTTCAAGCAGGACGCGGTGCCGGGATTAAATATTCACATGCACTTCAAACCAACCGCTGTCGGCGAGTATGAGATTGCTTGCGCCGAGCTCTGCGGCCTGGGTCACTACAAAATGCACGGTATGGTTCACGTCGTCAGCCAGGAGGATTTTAATAAGTGGCTGGCAGCTCGGGAGGCGGAGAAACAATAACATGGCGACCTCGGCTACCGTTCACTCTCACGCTCCACAGGGTTTCATTCGAAAATATATATTCAGCCTGGATCATAAGGTGATCGGCATCCAGTATTTCTTTCTGGCGCTCACCGCGGTTTGGGTGGGGATGTTTTTGTCGCTGCTGATGCGGATTCACTTGCTGTGGCCGGGCGTGAGTTTGCCACTGGTGGGGGAGATCAAGCCGGAGCAATATCTCAGCCTGCTCACCATGCATGGCACGATCATGGTGTTTTTTGTGCTGACTACGGCACCGCAGGGCGGGTTTGGAAATTATTTTCTGCCGATTCAGATTGGGGCGCCAGACATGGCCTTTCCAGTGCTGAATATGCTTTCGTTCTGGACTACGTTCGTGGCTTTCGTGGTGATGATTGCCGCGTTCTTTGTTACGGGCGGCGCGCCGCTGCATGGGTGGACGGGATATCCTCCGCTGAGTGCGGTGCAGCAGGCGGGTCCGGGCGAGGGACTGGGCGCGGATTTTTGGATCACGAGTATTGCGATTTTCTGTTTGGCGTCGCTGATGGGCGCTTTGAATTTTCTTACGACTACTTTGGATATGCGGGCGAAGGGCATGACGATGATGCGCATGCCTTTGACGGTATGGTCGTGGTTTATCACGGCGATTCTGGGGTTGTTGGCGTTCGGTGTGCTACTGGCGGCGGGCATTCTGTTGCTCATGGATCGCAACCTGGGAACTAGCTTTTATGTTCCGCTGGTGGTGGTGAATGGGCAGATGATGGGGCACAAGGGCGGTTCGCCGTTGCTGTGGCAGCACCTGTTCTGGTTCTTCGGGCATCCGGAGGTTTACATCGCGATTTTGCCGGGAATGGGCGTGGCGTCGCAAGTGCTTTCGACTTTCTCGCGCAAGCCGATCTTTGGCTACAGGGCAATGGTTTACGCGATGCTGGCGATTGGATTTTTTGGCTTCATGGTCTGGGGCCACCACATGTTCATGAGCGGCATGAGTCCGTACTCAGCGTTTGCTTTTTCGCTGTTGACCATGTGCATCGGCGTGCCATCGGCGATCAAGACTTTTAATTGGCTGGGCACGATGTGGAAGGGGCACATTCGATTTCAGACTCCGATGCTGTACGCGATTGGCTTTGTTTCGCTTTTCGTCTCGGGTGGATTGAGCGGACCGTTCTTGGCGCAGCCGGTGCTCGATATTCAATTGCACGATACTTATTTTGTGGTGGGGCACTTTCATCTCATTATGGGCGTCGCTGCCATCTTTGGAATGTTTGCGGCTACTTATTACTGGTTCCCGAAAATGTTTGGGCGGATGATGAATGAGACCTGGGGACGAATTCACTTCTTCCTCACGCTGGCGGGGACTTACGCGATCTTCATGCCGATGCATTATCTGGGCGTGGCTGGAGGAACGCGGCGCTACTCGCAGTACACCGAAGTGGCTTACCTGCAGAAACTGATGCCGATTCATCAGTTCATGACTTATGCGGCGATCATCACCATCGCGGCGCAGTTTATTTTTGTCATCAATTTGTTCTGGAGCATGTTCAAGGGGCCGAAGGCGAGCGATAATCCGTGGGAAGCTACCACCTTAGAGTGGACCACGGCAACACCGCCGCCACACGATAATTTTGGGGGAGTGACGCCAGTCGTGCATCATGGGCCTTATGAGTACGGGGTTCCGGGCGCGCCTCGAGGATTATGTGATGCAGACAGATCCGGCTACGATCGCGGCGCACTGAGCGGCGAGGTGCGGCGCCTGAAGGCGTGTTTCGTTCGATTCGATGGTCGGTATGCCTGATGGCATACCCTGATACGAAGCGCAGGCAAAATTGGCATAGTGGATAGCTGCAAAGTCTTTCTGTTTATGGCGACTTACACACCGAGCACGCCGGTTGGGCAGTTGGGACGTGGGGGCGGGTTTGTGCCTCCGCGACAGGGCGGCGATGATGGGCGCTCCGACGGTTCCAATGTGCCGGATTATGGTGCGCGGCTGCGGCGGGCGCGGCTGGGATTGATCTGCGGAATTGCTACGGTCAGCATGGTCTTTATTTCTCTGACCAGCGCCTACATGGTGCGGCAGGGGCTGCCGACCTTCGATGGGGCGTCGAACTCTTATGTGCGCGACTGGGGCTATGTGCAACTGCCCTGGCTGCTGCTGGCGATCAATACGGCATTATTGCTGATCAGCAGTCTCACCATGGAAGGCGCGCGGCGTGATATTACGCGGCGAGCGGCTCTGGCTCCGCTGCAGTCGATGCCGGGGATTTCGCTGGGAGAAGAAAAAAACTTTCCTTGGTTGGGTATTACCGTGCTGCTAGGCTTGGGTTTTCTGGCGGGGCAGTGGATGGCCTGGGGCGAATTAAAGGCTCGAGGGTTTTTTGTTAACACCAATCCCAACAGCTCTTTTGTTTACTTGTTAACGGCAGCACACGCGGTGCATCTGGCCGGAGGGATTATCGCTTTGCTTTGGGCGGCGATCACTTCTCTGCGCATGGCTCCGGTCGAGGGGCGGCGAATTGTGGTGGACGTCACCGCCTGGTATTGGCACTTTATGGCGGTGCTGTGGGTTTATGTTTTTGCACTTTTAGCATTCGCAAGGTAGCAAGGGAAAGACCATTGAGTGCTCGGGTGTTGAACCTTGCGAATCAAGGCCAGCACTTAGCACATGGCAGTAGATCCGGTAGAGATCCTTCGGCGAGCATAAAGCGCCCGCCTCAGGATGACAAGTGAAGGGCGAAAGGGGAATTTGAGGAATGGCGGACGCCACGCTTTCACATAACGCTCCGGTTGCAGTGGTTCACGGACATGCGGGAGAGTTTGAGGCTCCGCTGTTTGGGGCGTATTCGAAGAAGGTCGGGATGTGGCTGTTTCTGGCCTCGGATTCCCTGACCTTCGGGGCTTTACTATTTGCGTTCTGCTACAACCGGATTTACACAGCGTGGCCGACGCCGTTCGGCAGAGATAGCATCATCAACGCAACGATCATGACCGGTTGCCTGCTGTCGAGTTCTCTGACCATGGTACTGGGCGTGCTCGCGGCTAAGAAAGGTGATCGGTCGGCAACCAGAAATTGGCTGCTCGCAACCATGGCGTTTGGCACTGCATTCATTGTGCTGCACGGGTTGGAGTGGACGAAGCTAATTCAAGAAGGACTGACGGTGCCGGGTTTTCCGAAGCCGGCGGGCGGGCAGCACGAAGGCAATTTCGCCACGATTTCGACCGGCGTGCCGCAATTCGCCGCTACTTTCTTCGGGCTGACGGCGATGCACATGTTGCACGTCACCATTGGCGTGATTTATCTGGGCGTGGTGGCGTTGCGCAAATGGTTTCTGCCGATCCTGGGCGTTATCTGGCTGGCGGGATATTTTCTGATCCCCTCGGACAACGTATTTCACTACGGTATTGATGTGTTGCTGATCGGGCTGATTGTTTCGGCGATCATTTTATTCCTAAAGCCTAAAGATTACGACTCCGATGACGTTGAAGTGTCCGGGCTTTACTGGCACTTTGTGGATTTGGTTTGGATGTTCATTTTTCCGCTGGTTTATTTGTTGTCGACGCGGGTGTAGATCTCTGGCGGCGGGAGCCTGCAATTGAGAGGTCCCTTCGACAGGCTCAGGGCAGGCTCTTCGCTTAGGATGACACATATAAGGGGATGACGATGCACGATGCGGCTACGCATGATGACAACAAGGCGCAGTATTTTTGGGTTTGGGGCGCGCTGCTGATTCTTACCGCGGTGGAAGTGGTGCTGGCCTACAGGCAGGTATTCCAGCCGGTCGTCATGCTGGAGGTTTTGCTGGTGCTGTCGGTGATCAAGTCGGCCCTGATCATTGGCTATTTCATGCACCTGAAATTTGAGAGCGCGTTGATGCGCTGGATGCTGGTGATCTCAGTGACTGCACTGTTCGTGATTATGTATCTGTTCTTTTTCCCGGACGCGGGGCGCATCATCCGTTTGGGAGTCGGTGAAGTGTTCAAGGAATTGCGATGAAGGGCAAGGTTCGGCTTTTCGTTCTGCTCGGGCTACTTTCGTGGTTCACGCTGCCGGCACTGGGGCAAGGGTGTGCGATGTGTAACGCGGTAGCAAAGAGCACGCCCCGCGAGGGGCAGCGTGCCTTGAATCGCGCCATCCTGGTGCTGCTGGTGCCACCTGTTGGAATTATGGTTTTTGGGTTTGGATTTGCTTTGCGTTACGGGAAGAAGCGTGATCGGGAGCAGGGGCCCTTGGGCGGCTAAAAGCCTGGTGACTTGAAGGAGTTGACGGCGCGGCTAAGAAGTGTACGAATGAGATTCAGTCGTCCCTACGGGACCCCGCTCTTTTTTCGCACTTGTTTCAGCGTCAGGGGCGCTGGGCTATTGTCGGTCGGTCGCCTCTCCGGGGCGTGAGGCGCCTCCATTCGCGCAGGCTCCGACAAGCCCACCGCTAAAACCGTGCCCTTCAACAGCCTACCCCGTTAGTTAAAGCGCCTTCACGCAGCGGCAGCAGCGCCTACTGCAACCCCGTCGATTGTGCTTTCCTCGAGCGTGGCTACTTCTTTGGCGCCGGTGTGCTGGAACACTTCGCGCGCCCAAAACGTTTTTTCCTTCTGAGCACAGGAGACGTAGACCAAGACCCCGAGATGGCGTAGCTGGTTTTCGAATCTCTGCGCTTCGTCCTCGGAAAAACCCAATCCCACCAGAGTGCGGGCATTCCCGCAGAGAGCCGGCGCTTCGCGCGAAACCATCAGAGCATGGAAGAAGGCGCGGGAACGAATGAAAAATCCAACGGTGGGGATTACCACTGCACCCAGGTTGGAGAGCCAGCCAATCAGCCCGGCCGTCAGAGCGCTGGACTCGCGCTCGGTATTGAAGATGCTGGCGTCGCGAACCAACGAAGCGATTGGGTGAGTAGGCGATACCATCATGCAGATATCTTCGTTGTCGAAGCCGGCTTGGTTCAGAGTGTGGACGACGTCGTTCAGAACAACGTCTTGAGAGTAAATTCCGTAGGCGGCAGCGGTGTTAGCGGCCATGTTGAACTCTCCACTGGGGGATTTTTGTTTCGCCGAACTCAGATCCGGGCGGATACAGGCTGAGTTAGGGCTTCGCGGATTATTAGTTTGGATTCCTGAGCCCAGCGGCCATCGGAACCCCGTCGTATGATGACCTTACTCTTATCTAGAGTCTCTGCCACTCGGGTGAATCCTGTAGGAGATGACTTTTCTTAGGACGGACAAAAACACTGGAGATTCCCCAGGTCATTGCTTTCCAGGCAGTTACTTCTGAGGTGATGGTGGCAACGGGCGATGGATTAAAACGCATCGAAAGACGGTCACTTAAGAATTCCGCGACGCGTGAGAGCATACGGTGGGGATATGGAAGCTAATCAGATGGATGCGACGAATACGAAAAGCCGACCGCACTATGACGTTCCTACCGCGGTCACGTTTCTGATTGCTGGGCTTGGCATTGGATCGGTGCTAACGATGTTGCTCGCGTCCGTTTCCGGTCAGTCAAAGAGTGCCGTAAAGAGCACTATTGGCTCGACAAGCGCCGAGCAGGTCGTCCTCTAGTACCTCTAGTAGAAGACGGGAAGTTGGAAGACGGCGAGGTGAACCTTTATCGTGGCGACGACTAACAACTTGAAACACGACCCCCAAGTTTCCGTAGAAGCTCACCACCATCAGCCTGCTTTATAATAAAAGATTCGACAGCGCTCGCAGATGCTGCTGGGAGGTTCCCCGCGGTGGAGATGACTGCTGTCACTTACCCGATGTCGACTCCAACAACCACGGAAAGTATTACGGTACGCGGTGCTCGTGTGCACAACCTCAAGAATGTTGATTTCGAGGTTCCGCACAATCGGTTGACCGTGGTGACGGGGGTTTCCGGGTCGGGCAAGTCTTCCCTGGCGTTTGACACGATCTATGCGGAAGGTCAGCGGCGATACGTGGAATCGCTCTCGGCTTATGCTCGGCAATTTCTGGAGCGCATCGAGAAACCGGACGCGGACTCGATCGATGGCATTGCGCCGGCAGTTGCGATCCGGCAGAAAAATACTACGCGCAATCCGCGCTCGACCGTGGCTACGGCGACGGAGATCTACGATTATCTACGGCTATTGTTTGCGCGAATTGGACGTACTTACTGCGTGAAGTGCGGGTGTGAAGTTAAGAAAGATACAGTCGACGAAATCGCTGACGCAATACTGAAACTGGAAGCTGGCACGCGGCTTCAGGTTGTTTTTCCGCTGCAGCCCGCGGTTGCAGCACCAAGCGAGCCGAAGAAAGGTTCGCGCGGGCGTAAGACGAGCAAGAAGAATGCTGTGCCCGATGCGGGGTTGACCGATCATCTCAAGGCGCGGTTGTTTGAGTTACGCAAGGCGGGGTTCAACCGGCTTTATCAGGCGGAACAAGTGGTTGAGTTTTCCACCCCGGAGTCGCTGCTGGATCTTCGTTTTGACCAGCCTGTGTTTGTACTGGTGGACCGGCTAGCGGTTTCCGTGGAATCGCGTACGCGCATTGTGGATGCGGTGGAGACGGCTTATCGGGAAAGCGGTGAGGTTATCTTCGATCTGCCCACTAAGGATGAACAGTCGGCGCCGCAGATGCGATTTTCGCAGCGCTTTGAATGCAAGAACTGCAATCTGCGCTATGAGGAGCCGGAGCCGCGGCTGTTCTCATTTAATAATCCGTATGGCGCGTGTCCTCGCTGCCAGGGCTTTGGAAATACGATTGATTTCGATCTGGACCTGGTGATTCCGGATAAAACTAAATCGCTCGGCGAGGGCGTGATCGATCCCTGGAACAAGCCAAAGTACCGGCCGGTGTTCACGGAGATGAAGCGCTTTGCGAAGCAGGAAGGCATCCCCCTCGATGTGCCGTGGGCGGAACTGGAACCGGAGCAGCAGGAACTAATTCTCGATGGCGAAGGCGAAGGCGGGTTTCTGGGAGTGCGAGGATTTTTCCAGTACCTGGAGCGGAAGAAATACAAGTTGCACGTCCGCGTTTTCTTGAGCCGATATCGCGGGTATTCGACTTGCTCGGACTGTCGTGGATCACGGCTGCGGCTGGAAGCTCGGCAAGTAAAGATCAATGGGCGGAATATTTGTGAAGTCTGCGCGATGACGGTGGAGGATGCGGCGAAGTTCTTTGCCGAAGTTCGGTTGAGCGCGGAAGAAGCCGCGATTGGCGAGCGGCTGCTGGAAGAAATTCGTGAGCGGCTGCGTTTTTTGAATGATGTGGGATTGGAATATTTGTCGCTCGACCGGTTGGCCTCCACTCTCTCCGGAGGCGAGGCGCAACGCATTCAGCTGGCTACTTCGCTGGGATCTCGACTGGTTGGCACGCTGTATGTGCTCGACGAACCTTCGATTGGATTGCATAGCCGCGACACGCATCGTCTGATCAAGATTCTGCAGGATCTGCGCGATTTGGGAAATACGATTCTGGTGGTGGAGCATGATCCGGACATTATGCGAACTGCCGATCGAATTCTCGATTTGGGGCCGGGAGCGGGAGAGAACGGCGGGAAGCTGGTGGCGGCAGGGACCTACGAAGAAATTCTGGCGAATCCCGCTTCGTTGACGGGCCGCTACCTTTCCGAAGATTTGCGCATACAAATTCCGGCGGTTCGACGGCAACCCGGGACGCAGCAGATTCGGATCAAGGGCGTGCGGGCAAATAATCTCAGGGGAGTCGACATTTGCATTCCCCTCGGAATGCTCGTGGCGATCACGGGAGTATCGGGGTCTGGCAAATCGACGTTGCTACATCAGGTTCTATACCAAGCGTTGGTGGAGGCTAAGCATCAGCCTGTCGCTGGAGCGGGGCGAGGCGCGGCTACGTGGGAGAGCCTCGAGGGTGACGAGTTTATTGATGAAGTTGTGCTCGTCGATCAGTCGCCGATCGGGCGAACGCCGCGTTCTAACCCCGTGACTTATATTAAGGCATTCGATGCGATCCGCGATTTGTTTGCGTCTTTGCCGGAGGCTAAGAAACGCGGGCTGACGTCAGGGCATTTTTCGTTCAACGTACCGGGCGGCCGGTGCGAGACTTGTCAGGGCGACGGCACGGTTACGGTGGAAATGCAATTTCTTGCCGACGTAGAATTAATTTGCGAAGAATGCAAGGGTACCCGCTATAAGCCGGCGGTGCTGGAGGTTCGTTATCGCGGCAAGAACATTCATGAGGTGTTGAGCCTTACGGTGAAAGAGGCTTTGCGTTTTTTTGCCGAGGTGCCGAAGCTTACTGAAAAGCTGCGGGTGCTGGATGAAGTTGGGCTGGGGTATTTGCGGCTAGGGCAATCGGCTACGACTCTTTCGGGAGGCGAAGCGCAGAGAATGAAGCTGGCGGCGCATCTACAGCCCGCGGCACGTGAAAGCGGACGGCCGAGTGGAAACGGGAGCGACATCCGACGTAAGCGGCGGTTGCTTTATATATTTGACGAGCCCACGACGGGATTGCACTTTGACGATGTGAGCAAATTGCTGGCGGCGTTTCGACGGTTGATTGATGCGGGCGGATCGATTCTCGTGATCGAACACAATCTGGAAGTAATCAAGACCGCGGACTGGGTGATCGATCTGGGGCCAGAGGGCGGCGCGCGCGGCGGGAACATTGTGGGCGTGGGACCGCCCGAGGCAATTGCCAAGATGCCTGGATCGTACACGGGCAAGTATCTGGCCCGGCTGCTTCAGGGGAATCGAAATGGCCACGGGGCGGCTGGCTCGAATGGCAGCAAGTAACGTCTGCGCGATTGGGCTGGTAATGGTGGCCGCAATTGCTTGCCCTGCGACATCATCCTCTTCACAATCTTCGTCTCCACAGTCTTCTTCGCAAGGGGCGGCTTCGGAGTCGCACCGTTCGGTGCACCACATTCAGGTTCCGGATGATGACGCTCCGTCGCAACCGGTGGAACTTACTCAGGCCGAGGCTGCAATCGAAAAACAGGACTATGCCGCCGCGGAAGCGCTTCTGCACAAAGTGCTGGCGCACGATTCATCCAGCTATGTGGCTTGGTTCGATCTCGGCTTTGTGGAGAATGCTCTTGGGCGAATGGACGAGTCGGTCGCAGCCTATCGCAAGTCAGTTGCGGCAAAGCCGGATGTGTTCGAGGCCAATCTGAATCTGGGATTGCAGCTCGCGAAAACCGGACAGCCTGACGCAGAGAACTTTCTGCGCGATGCGACTCACTTAAAGCCGACAAGTCGTCCGGCTGAGGGCCAATACCGCGCCTGGCTGGCTTTGGGACATGCGATCGAATCCAGCAAGCCGAACGAGGCTCTGGACGCTTACCAGCATGCCGCCACTTTTCAACCCAAAGAGGCCGAGCCGCATCTTGCAGCGGGGCAGCTTTTGGAAAAAGAAAATAGGTTTGCCGACGCCGAGCGTGAGTATAAAGAGGCGCTGGCCTTGGATGCGCGTTCCACGGACGCGGTAATCGGGCTGGCGAACCTTTACATGAGGGGGCGAAAGTTTTCCGAGGCGGAAGAATATTTGCGCAAATTGCTGGCGTCGGAGAGTAACGTTCAGAGCGCGGCTGTGCATATTCAACTCGGGCGTGTACTTGCGGCAGATGGCAAGACGGAGGACGCTATTGCTGAATTGCGACAGGGGATAAAGCTCGCTGGCGGAGACGAGGCTGCGCAGCGCGATCTGGCGGAGTTGTATAGCAACGCCGGAAAAAATGATCTGGCCGAGTCAGCTTATCGAGGGTTGATTGGACTGCACCCTAATGAAGCGGAGCTTCACCGAAGGCTGGGGCAGGCTTTGCTGCGGCAGAGAAAGTTTCCGGAGGCGGAGCAGGAGTTTCTCAGCGCCTTAAGAATCAATCCTGCGCTGGCCGAAGCGTACGGCGACCTGGCATTCGCCGCTAGCGAGCGTGGTGACTATGCGCTCGTGATCCGCGCACTGGATGCGCGGGTAAAAACTCTGCCGGAGATTCCGATTACATATTTCTTGCGGGCTTCGGCTTACGATCATCTGCATGATGTGAAAAGAGCGGAGGCGAATTATCACCTCTTCCTTAAGACGGCCAATGGGAAGTATCCTGATCAGGAGTGGCAGGCTACGCACCGGCTCAATGCGCTGGAGCCGAAGAGATAGCGATGGCCAAGCTTGATGGAACTGGCGATGCGGGTTTCGCGAAAGTGGCGGGCTTTAGCGGCGGGTTTGATGGTATGGCTGCTAGTGTGTCCCGCGCTGGCTGGGCGCAATGAACCTACAATCGATGAATTGAAGGAGCGGGCGGCTCATGCAAGCCCCGGTGATCGTTCTGCCTTGTGCATTCGCGTGTGCGAGCGGCAACTGGAAAACGCCGACAAGCTTTACATCACTGGCGAAAGCGAAAAGGGGCAGGCTGCGTTAGGGGATGTGGCCACCTACGCGGAGATGGCTCGCGACTCGGCTGTTCAGACTCATAAGCATCAAAAGCAGATCGAGATTTCGGTGCGGAAGATGATTCGCAAGCTGACTGACCTAAAGCATACGGTGTCCCACGAAGAGCAGGAAGAAATCCAGAAGACGGTAGACCGGCTGGAACGGGTGCGCGACGATTTGCTGGGGGATATGTTTCCGAAAGGCGGCAAGAGGTGAGCAGGTGGCGGCTTTCGAAATGCGTTTCGGTGGGGCTGCTTCTAATGGCTCCGTTGGCGTTCGGGCAGCGGCGGCGGGATCCGTTTACTCCCCCGGAGATTGACCAGATTCGCGACGCTAGTTGGGAGCCACAACAGCGGCTGACACTCTATCTTAAGTTTGCGCGGGCGAGGCTAGCATCTCTCGATCAGATGCATAGCGATCCTAAAGTAAAAGACCGGGCACAGCAGACTCACGATCGGCTGGACGACTTCCTGCTAATCTATGACGAATTGAACGACAACATCGATACTTACGTTGGCCGCAAGGATGATATTCGAAAACCGCTGAAGTTAATCATTGACGCCGATACGGAGTTCGAGGCCAAGCTGCGGGCCTTGAAGGATGCGGCCAATGTGCCGGAGGAAGAAGCTCGGAGGTATGAGTTCGTTCTGACCAATGCGCTGGATACTCTGGATAGTTCGGCGGAGGATCATCGCAAGCTGCTGGTGGAGCAGGAAGAGGCAGCTAAGCATCGGAAGAAGTCGGAGGCGAAGGCGTCGGGCAGTCGATCAGAGTGAAAGTTTACGGCTCGGCCGCGTGAGAATTTCTCTTCCGCCCCTTCGGGGGCTTTACTAGTTTCCCGCTTTCCCCCACGGCTTGCGCCGTGGGCTGCATTCTGGCGCCGCTTCGCGGCTGAACCGCGAGCCTTCGTTCGACTAGGCCATGCTAAGTCTGGTTCTCGCACACAATCTGAAGCCGGGCTCTTTCAAACCTTCAAATCGCTCCGTGATAATCTGGGCTCATTGTGCGTGAGGGATTGCTGGAAATATTTCATCATGAACATTCGCAGTTGCGGCCCGGGGCCGCGTCGCCTGAGGTGAAGATCGAGTTTTTTGCCTTTGCGAATGTCAACAACACAATTCGAATGCGTGAGGGGCGGCTGCTGGTGCGGCTTTCCGATCTGCTGGAGGGCGCGCCTGAGGGCGTGGTGCGCGCCATCGCTCACATTCTTCTGGCCAAGATGTATCGCAAGCCCATCGATCGCGCGCTGGCGGCTCGTTATCGCAGGTATGTGGGCAGCCATGAAGTCGTCAGCAAGGCGCACCTGGTGCGGCAGATGCGGGGGCGCAAGCGGCTGCATTCTCCGCAGGGGCGGGTTTACGATCTGGATGTGATTTTTGAGGATTTGAACCGGCGGTTCTTTCATGGACTGATGGGGCGTCCGCGCATGAGTTGGAGTCCGACGAAGACGCGGCGGATTCTGGGACACTACGATCCGGCGCATAATGCGATCGTCATCAGCCGTATTTTTGATCAGATTTTGGTGCCGCGCTATGCGGTGGAATACATTGTTTATCACGAGATGCTGCACTTGAAGCATCCGGTGAAGCTGCGCGGGAGCCGGCGCTGCGTGCACTCGGCGGAGTTTCACGCGGAGGAGAAATTGTTTCCGGAACTTGCCGAAGCCAATGCGTTCTTGAAGCGACTGTGAGCGGGATGGCTTATTCCGGGAAGCCGGCTGAGAAATAAGCCGCTGCACTTATGGAAGACGTACGCACAGCGCTACAGTATTCTGAATGGGCGTTGGAGTTCGTAAGTGTTCCTCCGTTTTGCTTCGCATTCCTTGTCGCCGCAGTCAGTTTCGTTTGGGCCGGACAAAAACAGCGACCATTCAAAAAGCGCCTCTGGAAGCCCTATCACTGGTTTGCTCTCACTCACCTGCTCTTCTTCGCGGCTGCTATCTTCGCGGGAGTGCTGGGGCGGAATCCAGTGATTAGTCCCCACGTCCCCCACTCCGCTAACAGAGCTGCGGAACTGTGCTTAGATGCGGTCACATATGGGTCCCTTATCTCATGTGGGTTTTGGATCTGACGCATGAAAGGATTTCGGTGGTACGCCACTAGCCTAATGGCTATAGCCGAGTTGATCACTTGGGGCGCGCTATTTGTCGCAAGTATGTCGATAAGTGGCGATTGGTTGTAGCTGGCGAACAAAATAGCCACCGCGCGAGGCAACGCATTTGGGCTTCTATTGTGGCGATGCGACATTTGCCGACCCAGACCACAGCTGCGATCCCACCAGGACGAACCAGATGGTCTGGCCGAGGCTGACTGCGGCCATGCCGTGAACGTCCATGCGCAGGTGGCCTGCGCAAACTCCTACGATGATTAGCGCGGAGATTATGCAGCCGTAGATGGCGGTGCCGTGGGCGAGGCCTCCGTTGCGCAGGGCGGAGATGGACCAGAGAATGATGGCGACGGAGGCGGCCACGGAATAAATACTGGCGAAGGCCTGGTTGATCTGGAAGATGCCGTAGATCACGATTTTCCATTGCGGCGCGGCTTCGGGGACGTCGTGGGTCATATGGTGCATGATGCTGGGGACGATGAATCCGCTGACTGCGGCGGCGATAAAGATACCGACGCAGGCAAGAGCAAAAGTGACGAGCGCGGCGAAGGAGAGGCGGTCGGTGGAGGCGATGCTGCGCGCCAGGCCGCAGGCGCCGAGGAACAGCGAGAGAATACTCACAATGGCGAGCGAGTGCGCGATGCCGGAGAGGCTCATGAGATGATCCACTTGTTCGGGAGTGAGCGAGGTCGAAGCCGTGGGGTGGATCGCCATGGTGACAATTACCCCGAGCGAGCCGGCGATGAGTGCGATTCCAGATTTGCGATTGTCGGTCATAGCGCCACTCTAGACATAGATCGCAGAGCGTGAAAGGGTTATTTCGATAAGTGGCGCGATACCGAACAAAGGTGGCCGATATGTTCAGGAATAGGCGACTATGAAGGCCGTTCGAACTAAAGCTAAGAGTGCAAAGCCACGCAGGAAAACCGATCGCCGCGTATTGCGCACGCGCGATACCTTGGGCAATACCTTGGTTGCGTTGATGCAGGAGAAGAATTTCGATGAGATCACGGTGTGCGAGGTGCTGGATCGGGCGGGAGTTGGGCGGTCGACGTTCTATGCGCACTATCGCGATAAAGATGATTTGTTCCTGAGCGACGTTGAGGATTTTCTGGAAGGATGTTCGACGGCGCTGAAGCGGAGTAACCCGGGCGGAAAACGGCTGCTGCCGGTCGAGGAATTTTTTGCGCACGTGCGGGAGGCGCGAGAGTTCTACGGGGCGCTTGTGAGGTCCGGAAAAATGAAAGATGTGCAGGACTTGGCGCGGGGGTTCTTTGCGCGCTCGATTGAGGAGAGATTAGAGGATGCAGGAGTGAAGATTGAACCGACGCAGAGAGCGGCACAGGCTCACGTTCTGGCGGGAAGTTTTTTCTCGTTGCTGGAGTGGTGGGTGGATAAGGGGATGAAGGCTGATCCCAAGGAGATGGATGAGTTATTTCATCGCATGGCTTGGAGCGGGCTGGGCTTTGAAAGGAGCGCAGAGTGCTGATGCGAATACCGCGCGGGCGGAACCTCACCTCAGGCGCTGAAGCGCGGACTCCTACGAACGACTTAACGGCACGACTGAAGTCGTGCCCTTCCCGAACTCGCTGCGGCGCCGCTTGAAGCCGCGCCCTTTCAAAGAGGGCAGCGAGTCCTTCCGCACCTCTCTAACCCTATGTCGAGCCCCGCTTAATTCTGGATTTCGCCGTGTGATGAAGATCACGCGGGGTTGTGATAAGGCGGATTGACGCCTCTGGCGCGAGCGGCATATCCTTTAAGTTGAAATTGAAATTCATTTTCAAGATCGTGTTTTCCGGGTTGACATCTAAAAGATCGACATCTAAATAGCACAGGAAATTATCCATGCTGCAAGCCTTCATCGTCACGCTGCGCGAAGGGGTTGAGGCTGCCCTGATCGTGGGAATCACTTTGGCCTATCTGGCGAAGATTGGACGGAACGACCTGCGCAAGGCCGTGTATGCGGCGCTGGGAGCGGCCTTTCTGGGGAGCATCGCAGGCGCCGTGGTGATTTCGCGGCTCAACTGGAACGAGGATGTCTTCGAGGGCTGGATTATGCTGGCGGCGGCGTTCTTTGTCATCACCATGGTGATTTTCATGATGAAGACGGGGCGCAAGCTGAAGGGCGAGATCGAAGGCAAGGTCGGGCTGCTGGCGGGCGAGGATGCCTGGATTGGGCTGTTCTTTTTTGTGTTTCTCATGGTGCTGCGCGAAGGGGCGGAGACGGTGCTCATTCTCTCCGCGGTGTCGCTGAATTCGACTGAGTTGATGAGCTTTCTTGGGACGCTGCTCGGAGTGCTGGTGGCGGTGGCCTTTGGGGTAATGTTCGTCAAGGGCAGCGTGCGGATTAATCTGCAGAAGTTTTTCAAGGTGACTACTGCGATTTTGTTCTTGGTGGCTTTGCAGCTGGTGATTGCCGGGTTGCATGAACTTTCGGAAAGCGGAGTGATTCCGTCGTCAAGCGGGAGATGGCTTTGATCGGCCCGATCGTGCGCAACGATCTGTTTTTCTTCGTCACGATTTTCGCGCTGGCGGCGTTGATGGTGTTGTTCGATGCCAAGCGACGCGAGCCTGTGATGGAGTTTGCATCAGCGGCGGAGCGGCGCAAGGCGGCGTGGTCGGCGCGGCGCGAGCGCTTGTGGATGGCGTCGGTTTATATTTTCTCGTTTCTGTTTATTGCCATGCTGACGGCGGAATTTGTATATGCCAAGAATCAGAGTGCATTGTCCCCCGCGACCGAAGTTGTGTTTACGAATGGGCAAGTGAAGATTCCGCTGGCGCAGGTTTCGGATGGCGACCTGCATCGCTTTCAGGCGCAGGAGAATGGAACTGAAGTTCGCTTTTGGCTCTATCAGAAGCCGGATGGGAAGATTGCCACGGTGTTCGATGCCTGCGAGATTTGCGGGGCGGTGGGATTTTACAAGTCGGGCAATGGAGTAATCTGCAAAAATTGCGCGGCGCCAATTAATCCGCAGTCGGTGGGGACGGCGGGGGGGTGCAATCCGATTCCGCTGAAGATAACGCAGACTGCCGATGCGGTGATTATTCAGGAGGCGGACATCGCGGCCGGTAGCCACGTGTTCGAGAAATAACCAGGAATGTTTGCGCGGCTGGTTTACGAATCGTTTCGGCGGCAGAAGCGGCGCAAATTGCTGGCGGGCGCGGCGATCACTCTGGGCGTGACCGTGGCTACGGCGATGATTGCGGTCGCCACCGATATTGGCGACAAGATTAACCGAGAGCTACGCACCATCGGCGCGAATATTCTGGTAACTCCCCAGGAAGATACGCTGGATGTTGAGATTGGCGGCGTAAACCTCAAGCCGCCGAGCGACGGCGCTTTCCTGAACGAAGCCGACCTGCCGAAAATCAAAGGCACATTCTGGCACAACAACATCACTGGATTCGCTCCCATGCTGCCGGTGAGTGTTGTCTTATCGCGCAACGGGAAAACGGAGAATCTCACTCTGCTGGGAACTTACTTTGCCAAGAAGGTTGCTTACGGGAAAGAAGAGTTCACGACTGGGGTGAGATCGACGCATCCGTGGTGGAGGGTTTCGGGGGCATGGCCGGAGGATGGTTCTCGGGATGTGCTGCTGGGAGAACGGCTGGCAGCGCGGCTTTCGGCTAAGGCCGGAGATGAAGTTACGCTTTCTGGCCGGAGCGTGGGGGTAAGCGGGATTCTGGCTACTGGTGGTAGTGAGGACGATCAGATTGTCGCGCCGATTGGGTTAGCGCAGGAGATTTTGGGCAAGCCTGGAGCAGTGCGACGCGTTTATGTTAGCGCGCTTACCAAGCCGGAGGATGCGTTGGGGCGGCGCGATCCGAAGAGCATGTCTGGAGAGATTTACGACCGCTGGTATTGCTCGCCGTATCCGCAGTCGATTGCGTACCAGTTGATGGAGGCGATTCCGCATTCTCATGCGGAGCAGATTCGGCAAGTGGCGCAGAATGAAGGCGCGGTGCTGACGCGGATCGAGGGGCTGATTTTTCTGGTGACGCTGGCGGCGCTGTTTGCCTCGGCGCTGGCGGTGTCGGCGGCGATGGCTACTGCAATTTTCGAGCGGCGCGCGGAAGTTGGATTAATGAAAGCTATGGGAGCAGGCAAGGTTGCGGTGGCTTCGATATTCTTTGCCGAGGCTACGCTGCTGGCCTTGATTGGTGGCGGCGTAGGCTTTGCTGCGGGCGGATTGCTGGCACATGAGATTGGGCGCTCGATTTTTGATTCGGAGATTGCGATCCCCCCGGTGTTGTTGCCGGTGATTCTGGCGATCGCGGTGATCGTTACTTTTGCCGGAAGCGCTGCCGCGATTCGCAATGCCGTGCGGCTTGATCCTGTGTATGCCTTGCGGGGTGAACTGTGAGCGCTTCTTCAGGGCCGCTGCATTCCGCGCAAGAGGTTGCGGCTGGGCGCGGGCAGGCTCCGCATACTTCGATGTTCCTGCGAATGCTGGTGCGGGCCGCCGTATTGCGCCGCGGGCGCGCGGCTTCGGCGCTGTTTGCCATGGTAGTGGCTGCGGCGGTGGCTACGGCGATGCTGAATCTTTACGTTGACGTCCAGGCCAAGCTGCGACGCGAGTTTCGCAACTATGGCGCGAATATTATTCTGGTTGGCAAGGACGGCGCTTCCCTTCCCGAGAATTCTTTATCGCAAGTAGAATCGGTGATTGCTGGACACGGAGTAGCCGCCCCGTTTGCGCTTGTGGTGGCGCGGACCGGCGATGGCCAGCCGATTGTGGTGGTAGGCGCGGATTTTGACCGCGTGCGGCAGTTGGATCGGTGGTGGTCGGTGACGCAGTGGCCTTCGGGTCCGCAGCAGGCCCTGGTAGGGGTGCGCGCCGCTTCGGTGGTTTCGCCGAAGGGTCAACCGTTCGATCTTACCTTTCAGGGACACAATATTCGCGTCACGCCGGCGGGAATTGTGCAGACGGGGGCTGCGGAAGACAGCCGGGTCTATCTTTCTTTGACGGACTTCGTCGCGTGGACTGGAGTGCAGCCTTCTACTATCGAAGTTGCCGCCAGCGGTTCGCCGGAGGAGATCAACGGCGTATTGCAACAACTGCAGAGCGCGATTCCGGAGGCTGATGTGCGTCCGGTGCGACAGATTATGGAAGGCGAGGCGCGGGTGCTGGGCAAGACTCGCGCTACTCTGCTGGCTGCGGCGGCGCTGATCATTCTTACGGCGGCGCTGTGCGTACTTTCAACGTTGATGGGATGGGTGTTTGACCGGCGGCGAGACTTTGCCATCATGAAGGCGTTGGGAGCTTCGGACCGATTGCTGAGCGGTTTTTTTGCGGCGGAGGCGGCGGCTTTGGGAGCTAGCGGAGCAGTGATCGGATTTGTCTTCGGTATCGGCATTGCCGCCTGGATTGGAAGGGTCAACTTTCATGCTCCGGTGGTTCCGCGTTTCAGTGTGTTGCCGTTTGTACTGGCTGGTAGCATGGTGGTGACGCTGCTTTCGGCGATCCTGCCAATTTCTTTGCTGCGGCGAGTGCAGCCGGCGGTAATTTTGAGGGGCGAGTGAAATGATTGAGATCAAGAACGTAACCAAACTCTACCCCGCCAAAGCCGCGGGCAATGAGAAGTCGAATGGACCGGGCGGCCAGAATGGGGCGATTCATGCGCTCGACCATATTTCGCTGCACGTGGAACGCGGCGAGTGGCTGTCGATCATGGGGCCTTCGGGATCGGGAAAATCGACGCTGGTGAATTTGATTGGGTGCCTGGACCGGCCGAGCTCTGGAGAGATCTGGCTCGATGGCGAGAATGTTGCGGGGATTTCGGCGAACGAACTGAACCGCGTGCGCGCCGAGAAGATCGGGTTTATTTTTCAGCAGTTTCATCTGATTCCCTTTCTGACGGCAGTAGAAAACGTCATGCTGGCGCAGTACTTTCACAGCATGACCGATCAAAAAGAAGCTACGGAAGCGCTGGCCCGCGTGGACCTGGGTGATCGGACGCATCACTTGCCGTCGCAGCTTTCCGGAGGTGAGCAGCAGCGCGTGTGCATTGCGCGGGCTCTGATTAACGATCCCAAGATTATCCTTGCGGACGAGCCTACGGGAAATCTTGATGGGCATAACGAAGAATTGGTGCTGCGGCTTTTACGTGAGTTTCATCAGCAAGGGCGGACGATTGTGATGGTGACGCATGATCCGGTGGTGGCGCGGCTGGCGGACCGGCGGATCGAATTTCATCATGGCAAGATTGCCTCGCAGGAAGTTTTTGCCATGGCCGATGAAGAGCAGTTCGACGAGGTACTCGAGGAGCTATGGGTGCTGGCCGAACATGGCGAGATCGCGGAAGTCGAGCGCATGGAAGTGCACGGCGCGTTGCCAGTGAGCCTGGCGGTTGAGAAGATGATGCAGATGGGGCTGGTGGTTTCGGCGCCGCATCCGCCACTGGCGCATGATCACAAGCCTTTTGTGAATCCTTGCCACGATGCTCTTAAACCGGTTTCTGCCTCGGTGGGGGATGGCACTTTGATTGTTGAATTGACGCCCCGCGGGCGCGAGCGGGCTGGGAGCATCATTCGGCGGCACCGGCTTGCGGAGCGGCTTTTTACCGATAGCCTTGCTATGGACAGCGAATCAGAAATCGAAGAACAGGCTTGCAAGTTTGAGCACATCCTCTCGCCTGAGGCGACGGACAAGATTTGTGCTTTTCTGGGACATCCCCGGACTTGCCCGCACGGCGCGCCGATTCCGCCGGGAGAGTGCTGCGGTGCCGCGGAGTTTGATGATGCGGCGATTTCGAGCGAGCGGACGCGCCAGTAAACTTCCCTAGGAAACCAGCGTCGGCATCACTTTGGTTTTTCTTCTCGACCATTCCACACTGTTATCATCTTAATTCCTACTGGAAAATGACCTCTCGACGTCCCATCATCGGCGTGTTTGATTCCGGCTTTGGGGGCCTTACTGTCCTTAAAGCGTTACTTGAATTTGTGCCGGAAGCTGATTATCTCTACTTTGGTGATACGGCGCGGCTTCCCTATGGATCGAAGTCGGTGGAGACCGTCGCGCGGTATGCGGTGGAGGCGGCGCACTTTCTTGAAAGCCACGGGGCGGAGCTGCTGGTGATTGCCTGCAACACCGCGACAGCGCTTGCGCTGGACCGCATTACCTCGGCTGCCCATGTGCCGGTTGTGGGCGTGGTAGAGCCCGGGGCTGAGGCTGCGGCGGCGGCCAGCAGGAATAAGAAAATTGTGGTTCTTGGAACTGAAGCTACTGTTTACAGTCACGCTTATCGTCGTGCTTTGGAGGCGCGTGGCCTTGAGGCGCTGGAGAAGGCTTGCCCGCTGCTGGTTCCTTTAGTTGAGGAGGGATGGGTTGAGCATCTTGTGACCGAGCAGGTGGCTCGAATTTATCTGGATGAGGCCTTTGCCGATGGTTTTCGTGATGCGGATGTGCTGGTACTGGGGTGCACGCACTATCCGCTGCTGAAGGAGTTATTGCGGCGGGTTGCGCCGGGGCACGCACTGATTGTGGATTCGGCGGAGTCGACTGCGCGGGCAGTGGCGGGGCAGTTGGCGAAGTTATTGCCGGTTAGGTCGGGAGCGGAGGAGCGGAGGGGTTTGCCGCGGATTCGATTTTTCGCTACGGATTCGGTGGAGAAGTTTCAGCGATTAGGGGAGAGGTTTTTGGGGCGGGCGATCGAGGATGTGCAACATGTGGATTTGAAGGAGTAGTTGCGGCCCAGCTTTCCGTTGTGGACGGCGGTGGGAACGCGCCAGCAACAATCAAAGCAGGTTCCCTTCGACTTCGCTCAGGGCAGGCTCTCACCGGGCTTTCAGCCCGATTCGGAATGACAAAACTCTAAGATTGTGGTGCTGCTTGCCTCAGTATAGGTGGAAGTCTACTTCTACGGCTATCACTACCGGGACGGGATGACCGTCTTTCTGGCCGGGTTCGAACTTCCAGTTCTTTACCGATTCGATGGCCTTTTCGTCGAGGCCCATGCCTAACGTGCTTAGCACATGGATGTTGGTGGGGCGGCCGGTAGCATCGACCACCACGCTTAATACGCAGGTGCCCTGGTATTTGGCCTTGCGGGCTTCTTCGGAGAATTCGGGGTCGGTCTGATAGATCACGCGCGGCGGGGTTACTCCGCGGCCGATGCGGAAAGCGCCTCCGCCCATGCCGGCCTCATCGCCGGGGCCTACGCCGCGTCCGTTGCCCGAACCTACGCCACCGCCGGAGCCTGAGCCGATACCGCTGCCCGAACCAGTACCGTTCGATGGGATGATGGCGGAAGATTTCGGGTCGCCGAGGTTGGGCATGTTATTCATGGCGACTTTGATATCTGGAGGTACGATTACCGTAGGCTCGACCGCCAGCTTGGGGTTCATATTCCGTATCACTGCGGCTGGCGGCGCAAGCTGCGGCTTCAACGAGAACTTAGGCAAGCGTCCCTGAGAGGCTTGTAAAACGTCACGGTCGCCGCCTCCGCCGCCGCCGCCTGACTGCGTTTTGGCGGGCTTTAGAACATAGTCGCCGGGATCGATCAATGTGGTAGCTGTGGTTGGTTTGGCTGAGACCTGAGTGATCACCCGCCGACCCAGAATCGTGCCGCCGATGATTAAGGCCAGCACGATCACGTGAGCCACGGTCGAACCGAGAGCACCATTCTTTTTATAGTTGTAGAAACCCCAGATGTCTTTGACCGGGATGGGCTTGGATTCGAGCTTGAGGGGCGGAAGCTTTTTGGGGAAGAAAAATTCGTCGAGGCCGCGAAAAAGTGACTTGTAGAGAGGTTCGAAGGTGTCGGGAGCCAAGAGCAGATGCACTTCCGGCTCCGAGCTGGGATTCGAATTTACTTCGCTCGGATTAAGCGGGTTCGGATTTACTTCTACGGATGACATGTTCCCCGATTCAGCTTTCCCCTGTATAGCGTTTGATGTCCAATAATGGGTGGTTAACTGTTCAGACTACGCCCGGCGGCATGGCTGTTGGCCAAGGCTCTTAACACTGATGAGCGGTCTTTCCAGCAAGTTGCCCGCATTATCTAAGTAATCGGCTTTTTGAGCCCCAGCGACAGGAGCAACTTTTTAGCCTGCCTAGCAGAATTGTACCTCTTCCGTCTGTCTTTGCGGCAGTGTATTTGAAGTGACCGTGCGGGACAACTCTGAGCGGTTGGAGATGGCCGACCGTGTGGGGACGCGGGTTTCTTCCGGTGTATTATGCAGGCGCAACGGCCCACCTACCGGCTCCCCGTCCTCTGAGAGTCTGGTGTACCTGGGTGCCGTCGCTTAGGCGACTCGGTTTCGCTTCCCTGCCTTCCCAGCACTTACGTGCTGGGCTAATGAATGCCGTCGCTTCCGCGACTCCCGATTTTCCCTCCCTTCGCATAAATAGCGAAGATTGAGACCTTGCGCAGGCTCGCTGCAGAACCTAAGCAAGCGAGAGTTCGGATTAGTTTCACATAGCTGTGTGATTCGACCCAGAGTCCATTGCTTGCTCCGCTCGTGATTTGCCTTTTGCTGGCTTCGGCCAGCGGTTCTACTGAAGGATTTCGATAGGCAGCGGCAAGTCACTCGGCATCAGAGAGGATCGGTAAGAAATCGACCAACATGAGACGTCTCTTACGTGGCAGTACTGCCCTGAAGGGTTTGGTAGACCTTGTCACAGCGAGATTTCCGGGACGCTCGAAACGAGGAGCTTGCGATGGCCGCGAACCTGTTTCTCCACCTGAACTGAAATTGGTCGCAGAGCGAAAAGCGACGATCGAAGGAAAGATCGCCGAGCTACGCAACCCGCGCGAGCAGATTGAACTTGGTGGCGGCGAAGAGCGAATCGAAAAGCATCACGCCAGCGGCAAGCTGACGGCGCGGGAGCGTGTTGCAGAACTGGTGGACCGCGAGAGCTTTCAGGAGATCGGCCTTTTTGCGAAGCATCACGCCACGTATTTCGGCATGGCGAAGAAAGATCTGCCCGCCGACGGTGTAGTGACAGGCTGCGCCACGGTCGATGGACGGTTGATGCATTTGGCGAGCTAGGACTTCACGGTTGCAGGCGGCGCGGCCGGCGAAGTGCACTGCGACAAAATCACGGAGATGATGCAACTTTCGCTGCGCACCGGCAGCCCGTTCATTTTTATCAACGATTCCGGAGGGGCGCGCGTGCAGGAAGACATCGACAGCGTAGCGGGATATGCCAGCGTGTTTTACAACAACACGCTGCTCTCGGGAACCGTACCGCAGATTTCGATTAATTGCGGTCACTGCGCGCGGGCGCGGCTTATAGTCCGGCGCTGACAGATTTCATTATTCAGACCAAGCAAGGACGGATGTTTATTACGGCGCCATCCGTTATCAAGCAGGTAACCGGTGAATGCGTAAGCGCTGAGGAGCTAGGCGGACCCGCGGCATAGATAAACCGCTCCGAAGTAGTGCACTTGATCGCCGAAGATGATGCAGGGGCAGTGGCGCTTTGCCGCCGGCTGCTGAGTTTTTGCCTTCGAATAATTTGGAAGAAACTCCAAGGCGGCCTTACGACGCGGCCCCTGAAATCCATTTGGAACTGGATCACGTGGTTCCGATTGATCCGAAGGTCGCTTACTCGGCAAGCGCGTTCGCTTTAGAAGTGGAAACCGCCACCGCAAATCAGCACTTCGCCGGTAACGTAATCGGAGAGCGGCGAGCAGAAGAAGAGAACTGCGTTCGCTGCTTCCACAGGAGTACCGAGCCGGCCCAGCGGACACGCGGTTTTCACCGACTCCAGCATCGCCGCCTGCACTCCAATACGAATCGCGCGGCCACGCATTTCGATGTTGGACTCCTCGCCCGAAAGAACTTGCGTCAGCCGAGTCTCGATCAGCCCAAAGCCCACGGCGTTCACGTTAACGTTATATCGCCCCCATTCCTTTGCCAGCGTACGCGTAAGTCCGAGCACTCCGGCTTTTCCGGAGGCATACCCGGCTTGTCCGGGGTTACCGTCGGTGCCCGCAATGGAGGTGATGTTCACCACCTTGCGCATGACCTGTTTGCCCGCGGCAATTTCTCGTTTCGCAGTTTCCCGAATGTAAGTAGAGGCCGCTCGCAGCACACGGAACGGCACCACCAGGTGGATCTCGAGCATGGCCTGAAATTGCTCGTCCGTGGTCTTTTGAATGACTCCGTCCCAACTGTATCCCGCGTTGTTAACGATAATGTCTACGGAGCCGAAAGCGTCTACTGTGGCCTGCACTAATTTGTCGGGAAACTCCGGATGGGTCAGATCGCCGGCGCAGACATCGACTCGTTTTCCCACCGACCCCAACAGAATCTTGGTCTCCTGCAGCGCGCCTTCGTCAAGATCGTTCACCATTACAGCTGCGCCATTTTCCGCCAGTTTTTCCGCGATTGCCCGGCCAATACCCCGGCCAGAGCCCGTTACCAACGCTGTCTTACCTTCCAGTGTAAAAGCCATGATTGTTCAACCTTTTGCACCATTACGCTGCATCGCGGCGAATGCTTGCTGCACTGCAATTACAACATAATTTCCCGGCAACGGGTGTACGCGGCACTGTGCGCCGATGACGGCTTGCGCAATCTGACCCTCCTGACGGCTCCGCTGGATTTTTCCGACAAAAAGGGAATGACTTTCGCGCGCTGGGTTGATGAATGATACTTCGACGTGGATAAAGTTCTGGCGGCGTTCGGCAATATGCCGGGCGAGATGATCGATTACGGCGCCAAGGCTCTCAAGCCTGTTGAGAACTACGTTGGAAACTATCTGAAGCTTTGGGACAATCTCGACAATCCGCAGGTGGTGAAAGCCTGGCAGGCGATGAATACGTGGGTCACCGACAATGTTCCGTTGGCGGGCGGAGCCTTCCGGCAACTGGTGGTCGACCTCTATCGCAACACCCGCTCATGCGCAACGAATGGGTGATTCGCGGAGAACGAGTAGATTTGGGGTGCATCCGTGCGAATCTCTTGACCGTGATCGCTGAGGGCGACCACATCACGCCTCCGTGCCAATCAGCGGCGATCATGTCGAAGTGAGCGGCAAGGATAAGGAATT
Organism: uncultured Acidobacteriaceae bacterium; assembly: GCA_963781635.1. Taxonomy (GTDB): domain Bacteria; phylum Acidobacteriota; class Terriglobia; order Terriglobales; family Acidobacteriaceae; genus Sulfotelmatobacter. Next base: position 274,820 of record CAWAFZ010000008.1, on the reverse strand, counting down.
ATTCCGCATTCCGGGCGGCCACATCGGGATCATGGCGAGGAGCGGAGCAAATAAGCGCACGTGGCCTCACATTGAAGGCTGGCTGGCGCCTGGATCGAAATAGCTTGTCGGCGGCGGTTGGTGGTAGCGAAAACTATACCTTGCACTTCCCTGCCCTTAGATCAGGGGCAGCGTCAGCTTTGTGACTGACGCTGGCGGGATGGTGCAGTTAAGAATCTTCCCCTTGATTTCAAGCTCGTTGGTCTGGGGCACAACCACGTTTCTCTGCGCGAATGAGTTGTGCGCGTGTATGTCCGCGTTCGTCAATGTCGTGGCAGTGCCTGATTGTATCGATGCGCCGCGAACACCTATCTCGGTAACTCGCGCTTCGCTCACGTGAGGATTCACAATCGTGAGCACCAGGATTTTTCCCTGCAAAGAAGCCGAGCCTTTCAGTCCCCAGAATGTTGCCGTCTTGCCGTCTCGGTCGTAATTGACTGTAGGCGCAGAGAAAATGGTACGGAGAGCCTGCGCGCCTTGATGGGCGGCGTACATTTCGAATACTTGACCTACCGGCGTGACGCAGAATTTGTCTTCGTGAGCCAGGTAAAGGCTGTTCAAACAATTGGTTAATTGCGCGCAGGCCGCGAGAGTAACCTTTTCGGGATGGCGATTGAAGGTATCGAGCGTCATGGCGCTGAAAACGGCGTCGCGCAGGGTGGGAGTCTGTTCGAGTTGATCTCCGGGGGTTTGCTCGCTGCCAGGGCGATACCACGGTCCCCACTCGTCGATTACGAGTTTGACCGCGTGCTGGGGATCGAGTTCTCCCATGACTTGCCAGTGGCCGTTGATCAGAGATTCCATACGGTCACCTTCGCGCAGCAATTCGTACCAGTCGACGCTGTCGAAATTGAGAGCATCGCCTTTTCCCTTCTCCCAATCTTGAGTGCGGCCGCGGCTTAGGTTCCACGAGTAGTAGTGGAGCGCCCAGCCGTAGATACTGCGCAACTGATCTTTTCCTTTGCGAAGAACTTCTTCGAAAAAACCTCGTGTCCAATTCCAGTCATCGGAGTTGGGGCCCGAAGCGATGAACGCTAGTTCTTGCTTAAAGGCGGGAACCCAAGTTGTATATCTTCTAAATTCCGTGGCGTATGCTTGCGGAGTAAAATTTCCGCCACAGCCCCAGGATTCGTTTCCGACGCCCCAGTATTTGACGTTGAAGGGGTCGGAATATCCTGCCTGCGCGCGCTGCTCGGCGAGAGTGGTGCTACCTGCGGGCGAATTGCAATATTCGACCCAGCGATAAAATTGTTCGGCGGGCAGGCTGCGCACGTTGGCGGCGAGGTAGGGCTGGCTGCCGATTAGTTTGCAAAATTGTACGAACTCGTTGGTCCCGAACTGATTGGGGTCGTAACGATGGCTGGTGGGGGCAGCGAGGCTCTCCGATTCGGCCCAGAAGTTGGTGCGGCGCGGGCGCTTGTCGATGGGCCCCACGCCGTCGCGCCAATCATAACCATCGGCGAAGCAGCCGCCAGGAAAACGGACGACCGGAGGCTTGATCTTTCTCATTTCGTCGACCAGTTCTTTTCGAATGCCATTTATGTTGGGGACTTTGGAGTTCGGGCCAACCCACACGCCGTCGTAAATCACGCCACTCAGGTTTTCGGTGAAGTGTCCGTAGATGTCGGGAGAAATGATTCCTAGCGGCTCGCCTAAGAGCACCTCGATGCGGGAATCGGCCGCGCGAGAGATATCTCCAGCTGCAAATGGGCAGGAGTAGCGACTGAAGAGGAGCGCGCCCGCGCCTGCCACGGTGTTGCGGATGAAGTCACGACGTTTCATCATTTGCGATTCTCCCGAGATCGGATTGATCGTCTAGTAATGCTGCTCCGGCAAGTCGCGCAGTCTTTGAGCTGCTAGTTCCGGAGTCATATCCCGCTGCGGCGAGGCGAGGAGTTCGAAGCCGACCATGAATTTTCTGACCGTGGCAGATCGCAGGAGCGGAGGGAAAAAGTGTCCGTGAAAGTGCCACTCGGCATGATCGCCGCCGTCCGTTGGGCGCTGGTGAAAGCCCATCGAGTAAGGGAAGGAAACCTGGAACAAATTATCGTAGCGAGTAGTCAGGCGTTTGAGTATGTCGGCGAGCGCGAGACGCTCGGAAGTGTTCAGTGCCGCGAGATCGGCCACATGCCGCGTGCTTAGCAACAAGGTTTCGAATGGCCACGTCGCCCAGAAGGGCACGACTGCGAGAAAAGAGTCGTTCTGACAGACGATCCGATCTTGCGAAGCAAGTTCCAAAGCGTAGTAGTCGCATAGAAGACAAGCGCCGTGCTCGCGCTGATACTGCGCGAGAGATTCTTGCTCTTTGCGGGGTTCGTTGGGAATGGTTTGAGTTGCCCAGATCTGGCCGTGAGGATGAGAGTTGCTGCAACCCATCATGGCGCCGCGGTTTTCGAAAATCTGCACGTGATTGATGTGAGGGAGGTCGCCGAGACTGCGATACTCATCGGCCCAAACGTCAATGACGGCGCGGATTTCGGCGGCGGACATTTTGCCGAGAGTTAAGTCGTGGCGCGGGGAGAAGCAGAGCACGCGGCACGTGCCGCTCTCGGATTTTGCAATGAGCAAGTTGTCTGCGCCGTCAGTGATTTCAAGGTTTGGCAAATCGGGCTGGAGGGCGGCGAAGTCGTTATCGAAGACAAAAGTCGCGGAATACTTGGGATTGTGTTGACCGCCGGCGCGAGAATTTCCCGGACAAAGATAGCAAGTGGGATCGTAGAAAGGCGTTTTGGAATCGGCGCGGGCTTCGGTTTGTCCCTGCCAGGGACGTTCGGTGCGATTGGGCGAAACCAGAATCCAGTCGCGAGTGAGCGGATTGTAACGGCGGTGCGACTTCCCTTGCAGCTGACTTAAATCCACGCTGGTGAGTCCTCGCTGGGCATTCTAGTAGGTCATTCTTAGTCGATCATTCTTCGTACGCTCTTCATCTTGATCATTCTTCGCAGACACTTAGCGTACGCCCCGCGCGGGATTGTAATCGATTACACGCGGAGCGTAAAGCGCCGGTCGAAACCATGTAACCGAGATCGAGAATGATGGTAATCTGAGCCACGATGAACATCAAGGAAGTGGCCGCGCGCGCCCGACTTTCTACAGCGACGGTTTCGCGGACCATCAATCATAGCGACCTGGTTCGCCCACGAACCGCTGAGAAGGTGCGCCGCGCCATCCGCGAGCTTGGCTATTATCCGAACACGCAGGCACGAGCGCTGGTGTCGGGGCGCAGCCACATGTTCGGCTTGATTATCTCCGACATTGTGAATCCCTTTTTTCCCGAACTGGTGAAGAGCTTTGAGTTTGCCGCCATTCATCGCGGCTACGAAGTGATCGTTGCCAACACGGACTACGACTCCGAACGCATGAGCGGATGTGTGCGCCGCATGATTGAGCGCAAAGTGGATGGCGTTGCCATTATGACTTCTGAACTTGACCGTCATCTGCTGGATGAACTTTCGCACCGGCGTCTTCCAATTGTGTTTCTGGATGTGGGCAAGCTGAAGCCGCTGATCAGCAACATCAATGTGGATTATTCCAAAGGAATCGGCGAAGCGGTGCAGCACATTGTTGCGCTGGGACACCAGCGAGTGGGATTTATCAGTGGGCCGCTAAGGTTGAAGTCGGCGCGCACCCGCCGCTCTGCGTTCTTGAAATGCATTGCCGCCTGCGGCATTGGGGAACGACACCGGAGCATGGTCGAAGGCAACCATAAGATTGACGGGGGCGAAGAGGCGATGATGCAACTGCTTTCGCTTTCCGAGCCGCCGACCGCAGTGCTCACCTCAAACGACCTGACGGCGATCGGGGCGTTGCGGGCGGTTACGCGAGTTGGGTTGCAGGTACCCCGCGATATTTCGGTAGTGGGCTTCGACGATATCGAACTCAGCCGATTTACGCAGCCGCCGCTCACTACGATTCGGCTTTCTCGCGATGAATTAGGGCGCAAGGCTTTCGATGCATTGTACGAGACCGTTGCGGGCGAGCGGCGGTTGGGACACGAGATCAAAATCAGCACGAGCCTGGTAGAGCGCGAGTCGACGGCTCCGGTCAAGGCACAGGCTACGCCACAAGCGGAGACGTCTACGGAAGCTGAAACGCGAGCGATTTCCTAGATGAACGATTTGGTGAGCGGAGCGATTCTTAGCGAGGCGAATTCCTGCCGCCGCTTTCGAGCCGGGCGCCATCGTCAGCAGAGCAGATGTAGATCGCGGGTTTGATCTTGACGGCCTGCTGGTAGCGCGCCGAAATTTGGTCGGCGAAAATTTGCGCGTCTTTGGCTGCGACGAGATTCAGTGTGCAACCGCCGAAGCCGCCTCCAGTCATGCGCCCGCCATAGTAGCCTGGGAGTCCTTCGGCGAAGTCGACCATAATATCCAGTTCGGCACAACTGACCTGGTAGAGATCGCGTAGACTGCGGTGGGAGGCTCGCATCAGCTCTCCAAAGCCGGGTAGGTCGCCGCTCCGCAGGAAGTCCGCAGCTTGCCGCACGCGCTGGTTTTCCTCCACCACGTGACGGCAACGCTTGTAAATGGTTTCCGGCATATCGCGAGAGTGCAGCGCCAATTGATCAACCGAGACATCGCGCAGCGCGCGAATCTCCGGGTACCAGCGGGCGAGCATGCGAACGCCTTCTTCGCACTCTTCGCGACGGCGGTTGTACTCTCCGCCAGCGTGCTGGTGTTTCACCATTGTGTTGCAAATTACCATGCGGACGTGGTCGGGAATGGGGATGAACTCGAACTGGAGCGAGCGGCAGTCGAGCAAGAGCGCGTGTCCAGCTTTGCCCAGGCAGGAGATAAACTGATCCATGATGCCGACGCGAGCGCCGATGAAAGTGTTCTCAGTTCGCTGACAGAGGCGGGCGACATCAAGCAAGGGCAGGGTCGCGCCATTCAGACTGAGGAGCGCGAGAGCACTGGCCACTTCAATGGCCGCCGAGGAACTGAGGCCCGCGCCAACGGGAATTTCGCTTTGCACAAACAGATTTGCCCCGGGCGAAGTTTGCCCATTCTGTTCTAGGGCGACGGCGATTCCAAGCACATAGTCGCACCAGGCGCCGGTGGCTTGCCGAGGCAAATTATCGGAATCGAATTCAAAGGATTGAGGAAAATCCTGGGAGTGGATGCGCAGTTTGGCTTCTGAACTGCGTGAGATGGCTACGCAGGTACGCATGCCGATGGCGCTGGGCATGACAAAGCCATCATTGTAATCGGTGTGCTCGCCGATTAGGTTGACGCGGCCGGGAGCGCTGAAGATATCAGGTGACCCGCCGAACATGCCCGTAAATTTTCGGGCCAGCTCTGTCGACTCCATTTCCCCAATCCCGATGAAGTTTGGTTAGACCGAACGAGCACGATGAAAATGCGGGCCTGCAAGCGATTACATTCGCAGCAAAAACCATAAGCCGGAAGTTGCAACCTGTCAACCGCGACCTCCTACAGCTGTTTCAGGGCCGGCACTTCAGTTTGGTGATTGCGGAAGGGGACTTCAACAAACCAGACTGGCCTCCGTAAACGTTTACACCGTCGACCTGATCGTAGATAATGCCCGAGGAATTGCAGGCAAAAGGCGCGGGAGGCAATCCAATGAATCGACGGCATTTTCTAAAAGCGACCGGCACATTGATGGCGAGCGCGAAGCTGATTCCGTCGGCACTCGCTGAGGAAGCACGCGGGACCGATGGACGGATGACACTTCCTATGAATCGGAGCTGGCTCTACAGCCGCACTGTGGCTGAGGGGTCTCATGGAGAAGATTTCGACGACTCCGGTTATGCGAAGGTTGTGATTCCGCATACTAATGTGCGTCTGCCCTGGCACAGCTTCGATGAGAAGAGTTATGAATTCGTTTCAAGCTACCGGAGACACTTTAAAGTTCCTCCTCAGGCGCGCGGGAAGCACCTATTCGTCGACTTTGAAGGAGTGATGACGGCATCGACCGTGTGGCTAAACGGAACGCGTTTGGGAGAATACAAAGGCGGATACACGCCGTTTTCTTTTGAGCTCACGCCGCACCTCGATTTTAATGGTGAAAATGTTCTGGCAGTCGATGTGGATTCGAGCGAGCGGCCCGATATTCCTCCCTTCGGATACGAAATTGATTATTTAACTTTTGGAGGAATTTATCGCGAGGTTTCCTTGCGTATCGTGCCGGGGACTTTCCTTGAGAATGTATTTGCGAAACCGAAAGATGTGCTGAGTGAACATCCCGGTCTGGATGTTGATTGCCACGTTCTGAATCTTGAGGCGGCGGAACCGTTGCGACTAGAGGTTGTTCTTCGCGATGGCGATCACATTGTGGAAAGGGGCTTTCAGACGATTCCGGCTTCCGCCGCAAGTGGCGAAGCCGCCGTGCATACGGTGCGGCTGACTAATTTGAAGTCGATCAAACTTTGGGATCTCACGCATCCGAATCTTTATAGTGTTGAGGTCTCGCTGTGGCGCGGGGACCGGCAAGTCGATAACGTTTCGCGCCGCATCGGATTTCGCGAAGCCACCTTCACGGATCATGGGTTCGCGCTCAACGGTAAAGTGATCAAGCTGCGAGGACTGGACCGGCATCAAACATTTCCCTTTGTGGGGCAGGCTATGCCTGGACGAGTGCAGCGGCGCGACGCCGCGGTCCTGCGCAATCAACTCAAGTGCAACATCGTGAGGACATCGCACTACCCGCAGTCGCGGCACTTTCTGGACGCCTGCGATGAAATTGGATTGCTGGTGCTCGAGGAAATTCCGGGCTGGCAACATATCGGCGATCAGGCCTGGCAGGATATTTCAGTGGACAATGTCAGCCGCATGATTCGGCGCGACTGGAATCATCCGTCGATCATTCTATGGGGAGTGCGAATCAACGAGTCCAAAGACAATCACGATTTCTACACGCGCACCAATGCGATGGCGCACAAGTTAGATCCAACGCGGCAGACGGGCGGCATCCGGTATTTTCAAGAGTCGGAATTTCTTGAAGATGTGTTCACCATGAACGATTTTGGGTTTCCGTTGAAGCCGCCGAATCATCCGCGGTATCTGAATACGGAATTTGTCGGACATACTTATCCTACTAAAACGATCGATCAAGTGGAGCGGTTGACGGAGCACATGATCCGGCACGCGCGAGTTCATGATCAGCTGGCGTCGAATCCGCAATATGCGGGAGGCATCGCATGGTGTGCCTTCGACTACAACACCCACGGCAATTTCGGGTCGGGAGATCGCATTTGCTATCACGGTGTGACCGATATGTTTCGCGAACCAAAGCCGGCGGCGGGCTTTTATAAGTCGCAATGCGATCCGGCGGAGGAGATCGTGCTGGAGCCGGCCTTTCACTGGGCGCGCGGCGATGCGGATGTTGGCTTTTCGAAGGCCGTGGTCTGTTCGAATTGCGATCACATCAAGCTTTACATTCGCGACGAAATGATTGTGGAAGGAGGCCCTGATCGAAAACAGTTTCCCCATCTTCGCTACGCGCCATTCGCTTTGGATTTAGGCGATCCCTGGCACAAGTGGGGCGATTTGAAGCTGGAAGGATACATCGGGGGCAGGCTGGTGATTACGAAACATTTTTCTGGAAATGGAGTCGACGCGAAATTTTTGCTTTTGCCGGATGATACCGATCTAGCCGCCGATGGAGCGGATACAACGCGCGTCGTGTTGCGCGTGACCGATGAATTCGGGGCTGTTCGGCCTTTCGCCGACGACGCGATTAAGCTGGAGTTGGAGGGTCCAGCAGAGATTATCGGCGACAATCCCTTTGCGCTAGTGGGCGGAACTGGCGCGGTGTGGATCCGGGCGAAAGAAGAGCCGGGCAGGGTGAGGCTTGCGGCGATTCATCCGCAGCTCGGAAAACAGCAGATTGAGATTGCGATAGCGCCGGCTCCGCGCGAACTGGTGTAAAAGGCGCCATTCTAGCTTTTCTTTTCTGGAGAAGAAGCCATAGCGCGCGTTGCTCCCGTAGAGATTCCGCCATCGACGAGGAGGGTCTGTCCCGTTACGTACCGGCTTGATTCGGCGGCGAGGAAGACTACGGCCGCATCCAGATCTTCGGGCTGGCCGGGACGTTTGAGCGGAATGCGATCGCAGAGATACTCCATCCACTCTTTATTTTCGTAGAGAACTCTATTTTGCTCGGTGCGAAACCAGCCCGGGGCCAGGCAGTTCACCGTGATTCCGTGCTTGCCCCAATCATCGGCGAGGCTCATGGTTAGTTGGCGAATGCCGCCGCGGCTGGCTCCATACGGACCGAGGCCAGCGTAGCCGGCGACGCTGGTGACCGATCCGATGTTGATGATGCGGCCATATTGCCGGGGAATCATTCTGCGCGCTACGGCTTGAGCTACGAAAAAACTTCCGCGAAGGTTAGTATCGAGAATTAAATTCCAATCGTCCCAAGTTACTTCGAGCGCTGGCTTGCGGACGTTGCATCCTGCATTGTTGACCAGGATATCGAGATGGCCGAAGGCCTGTTCGGCTTGCGCGGCCATGCGATCGATACTCGCCTGATCTCGGACATCGAGTTCGAGCGAAATCGCACGCCGGCCGAGCGCAGCGATTTCTTTTTCGAAGGCTAACAAGTGATCGCGATTGCGGCTGGTGAGAACGAGATCGGCACCAGCTTTGGCTAGCGCCCGCGCCATGTATTGACCGAGTCCGCGACTGGTTCCGGTGACGATCGCGACCCGGCCATCGAGATCGAAGAGCTTAATGTTCACGATGTTTTACCGGGCGTAAGAACTACTTTCATCAAATTCGGCTCGCGCGCGTAGAGGCGATCGAACCAGCGCGCGCCTTCTTCGAGCGGAACGATCGCGCTGATGAGAGGCTTCACGCGGATGGCCCCGCTGCTCATCAATTCGATAGCGCGAGGATATTCTCCCGCGGAGGCGCACGAGCCTTGCAAGCGAATCTGGCGGGTTACAACTTTCTGCAGAGGCAACGTAACCTCGGGCGCGACGTTGCCGACAAGAACTACGCTGCCACCTTTACGAACGCTGTCGATTGCGGCGGAGACGGTTGCGTTGATTCCGACCGCCTCAATCACCAGGTCCATGCCGGTTCCGTTCGTCGCCGCCCTTACTTGCGAGATGAGGCCGGGTCCAGCGGGGAATGCGGCTGCGGCCCCTAAGTCTTGAGCTAGCCTTAGACGCGTTTGATCGATGTCGGTGACGTAGACATGCGAGCAACCCGTCGCGCGGAGAGCCTGCAGAATTAAAAGTCCAATCATGCCAGCCCCGACCACCAGGGCATTGCTCTGAGGAGAAACGTCAGCGAGCGATACCGCATGGAGCGCGATTGACACAGCCTCGATCATGGCGGCTTCTTCGAAGGGAAGGGTTTCAGGAATACGATGAACGATGCGCGCGGGAACTACGACAAACTCAGCGAAGGCGCCGGCGCGGCGGTAATCGGCACAAGACACGCCCACGACCTCGCGCTGGTCGCAGAGATTGACGTCGCCGCGGAGACAGTTGGCGCAGGTTCCGCAGTAGATGGTTGAATCGAAGGTTACGCGGTCGCCTTCTTTGCAGTTGGTTACGTTCTTGCCGACGGCTGAGATCGTGCCCGCGGCTTCGTGACCCATGACGATGGGAGGAATGCGGCGGCCGGAGGAGCCGTCGTAGCCGTGAACGTCGCTGCCGCAAATTCCGCAGGCAGCGACGCGGATCAAGACTTCGTCGGCAGCGGGAGTGGGCGCCGGAAGATCTGCGATCTCGAACTCGCGATACCTGGTGAGGAGCAGCGCTTTCATTTCGTACCGCCGGTCTTTATTGTTGATTTTGCGGTGTCGACGATTCCGCTGCCTTCACGGATGGTGAGTATCTGATTAGCTTTCACTTGCGTAAACTTTTCTACCCTTTGAGTGGTCGGCCATTTCACTTCGATCAAATCGATCGTCTGAGCTTTGCCCAAACCGAAGTGTAATCGGAGGTCGCTCTGCGACATTACGCTGCCGCCGCTGTGAACTTCGTCGATTTGAGCATGCGTGCCTGTGACAACGCGCACGCGCGCGCCGATAGCGGTGCGATTGCACTTAGTGCCCATCAACTTTAGCTTGATCCAGTTCTGCGCATTGCCGCCGTCGTTGCGCAGGAGCGACGGCAGGTCGCTCAGATTCAGGATTAGCGCGTCGATGTCTCCGTCGTTATCGTAGTCGCCGAAAGCAGCGCCGCGGCTGGAGAAGCGCTCGGTAATGCCGGGGCCCATCTCAGCAGAAACATCCTTGAATCTTCCCTGCCCCAGATTCTTATAGACGAGACGCGGGTTTTTGAAATCCTGACCGATGCCGTGTCCTTCGATTTCAGGGTAGACGTGGCCGTTGACTTGAATGATGTCGGCCCAGCCATCGTTGTCATAATCGACGAAGCCGCATCCCCACGCTACGTAGCGGTTGTTGATGCCTACGCCGGAGGAAAAAGTCTCGTCGGTAAAAGTTCCGTCGCCGTTGTTGTGATAGAGATTGCAGGTGTCGTCGGCGAAATTGGTTTTGAAGATGTCGAGCCAGCCGTCACAATCGTAATCAGCTACTGCGATGCCCATGCCTGCCTGCTCGTGACCGTTATCGCTGTAGGCGCAGCCGGCGGGAACGGCGATGTCTGTAAATGTGCCGTCGTGGTTGTTGTGAAAAAGGATGCTGGGCTCGGAATCGACGGCCACGTAAATATCGGGCCAGCCGTCGTTATCGAAATCGTAAGAGACTGCCGTGATTGAATAGCGCGGGCCGGGTTTCAAGATGCCGGATTTTTCCGAAACGTCGGTGAAGGTGCCGTCGCCATTGTTGCGATAAAGAACATTGGTATCGCCGGTCAGGCCTCGGGGTCCGCACATCACGGGAATTCCCTTCCATTGGCAGAGCGGGTCGTTGCCCGGCGCCGGAATCTTGGCCGGATCCAGCTTGATGTAGTTGCAGATGAATAAGTCCAGAAGTCCGTCGCGATTGTAATCGAGCCAGGTGCAGCCCGCGCCCCAGCGGACTTGCTCGTCGTACACTCCGGCCTTGCGAGTTACATCGGTGAAGGTGCCGTCGCTATTGTTGTGAAAGAGGATGTTGTGTCCCCAGAAGCAGCAGAACAGGTCGTCCCAGCCATCGTTGTCGTAATCGCCGACGCAGACTCCGGTTTGCCAGCCGGTGCGCGCCAAGCCTGATTTTTCCGTGACGTCGGTGAAGGTGCCGTCGCGATTGTTCTTGTAGAGATGAGAAGTGGGGGCTTGGCCCGAGGGCCAATGGCCGTCGAGTTTAGTACCGTTAGTTAGGTAAATATCGAGCCAGCCGTCGTGATCGTAATCGAAGAACGCCAATCCGCTGCCTTTGGCTTCGATGATGGAGCGCTTGTGATCGGTCGCGCCCCACACGTTGGGAGCATTCAGGCCAGCCTCTCGAGCTACATCGACGAATATTACCTGCGACGTTGGTGAAGGAGAGGACGCAGTAGCTGCCAGCCTTTGCGTTTTTTTCCATTGCCATAGCGGCGTCGTAAGAGCGTCGAGCAGAGTGGTGCCGAGAACGACAAGCGAAGAGCCGAGAAAACGACGCCTGGGAAAATTCATAACTATCGACTCGGCACCTTGGGAAAGGGATGCGGTACGATTCCGGTGCCTTCTTTCACGGCGATGATCTGATCTACGGGCAGGTTGGTCAGCTTTTGGACTTGGCCGCTGGGCCAGTTAATTTCGAGCGATTCGATTTTGGTACGCTTGCCGAGGCCGAAGAATATTCTCGGATCGCTGGCCGACATGTAGCTCATCCCGCCTTTGGACTGCTCGACGTGGACGAAGCCCTCGGAGGTTAATTTTAGCGTAGCGCCGATGCCGTCGCGATTAGATTTGGTGCCGACAAGCAGAACTTCCAGAAAATGATTGGCGTTGCCACCGTCGTTACGTAAGAGTTCAGGATAGTCTCCACGAACGTTGATGGCGACGTCGATATCGCCATCGTTGTCGAAATCGGCGGTAGCAAGGCCGCGACCGACAATTGGGCGCATGAAATCAGAGCCCAAAGATTCAGACACTTTGGCGAATTGGCCTTTGCCCAAATTTCGGTACATCAAGAGCGGCTCTTTGTAGGTGACTTCACTATGGTAGAGATTCACGTTGTCGAGCATGGCACCGTTCAGTTGAAGAATGTCGTTCCAGCCGTCGTCATCATAGTCCAGAAATTTCATCGACACGCCGCTTAGCAGGATGGCTTTGTTGCCGATGCCGGAGCGAAAGGTATCATCGTCGAAAGTTCCGTCTTTATGGTTCAGGTAGAGCCGGTTCAATTCGAAATCGAGGTGAGTGACGTAGATGTCCTGCCAGCCGTCGCCATCGACATCGGCGGCGTCGATGCCCATGCCGGCCTCGTAGCGGCCGTCTTCGCCGGCTGCCACACCCGAGGTGAACGAGACATCTTCAAAGGTGCCGTCGTGTTTGTTAATGAAAAGAAAATTCGGCCAGGAGTCGTTGGCGATGGCGATGTCGGTCCAGCCATCGTTATTGAAATCGGCAAGCACCACGCCCATACCTTTGGCCTCGGGCTTGCCGACACCTGAGGCGTCGCTTACATCGGTGAACGTGCCATCGTGATTGTTGTGGTAGAGCTTGATTCTCTGTCCCTTGTAATTTCCCGGGTGACAATAAGAACGATAGCCCGGCCTTTTTTCGCCACACCACAGATTATTTTTCGGCGACCACTCGATATAGTTCGCTACCACTAAATCGAGGTAACCGTCTTTATCGTAGTCGAACCAGCCAGCGCTGGTGGACCATCCGCCTTGATCGGCGACTCCGGCCTTTGCGGTGACGTCGGTGAATGTTCCGTTGCCGTTGTTGTGATAGAGAATGGCACTGCCGTAGCCAGTGACGTAGAGGTCGGGATAGCCGTCGTTGTCATAATCTCCCACAGCCACGCCTTGGCCGTAGTGTCCGGCCCCGCCAATGCCGGCCTTGTCGGTTACATCGGTGAAGGTCCCGTCGCCGTTGTTGTGATAGAGGGCGGAGCGCAGAGGGTGAGGCGGCTTGTATAAATCCGTTGCGGCAGATTGGACGAAAAATAAATCCATGAGGCCGTCCTGATCGTAGTCGATCCAACCCACGCCTGTGCCCATGGTTTCCAGATAATATTTTTCGTCAGTGGCGGTGGCATCTTGCTGAAAAGTGATTCCGGCTTTTTCGCGAACGTCGGTGAAACGGACTGGGATGGTGGCTTCTTGTGACTTGGAAGTTTGGCCGGAGAGAGCGGTTAAAGAAATTGCAAGGAGGAGGATGGCAAAAGAGATTATGAAGATGCGGTTCGCCGGAGAGTTGGAACTGGCACGCGCTTTGGATGATCTCTGCATTATCTGAATGCGGAACCTCAGCAGCTAAAGCCGGTCTTAATTCGGCGCCTAGAGCGCGCCTTGAAGCTGCGTCCTTTCAAACGAATGCCATAGTTTACTGAGAAAATGATAGAGCTTCATAGCGTGCGGTCGGCCAGGAATAGCGCGAATTGCAGTAGCTGTTGGCGAGCCTCGGTCGACATTTCTCCCTTCGAGGTAGTTGAGACTGGCGCCTGCGATAACGCCTGCTCAATGCGATTTACGTCGAGTCCCCCGAGGTTGCTGCCCTTGAAACGATTGAGCACTTCGCGCGCCTTGTCGACTTGTCCAGTCTCGTAATAGAAAACTCCCAGCGTGGAATAGCTGCCGGCCCATTCGGGAAGCAATTCGACGGCTCGTTCGAGTTGTTCGGAAGCTTGCAGGGTTTTTCCTTCGAGCACTGAAACAATTCCTAGGCCCCAAAGGATTTTGCCAGAGCTCGGAACTCGCGCAAGTCCTTTCTGCAAAGTCTGTTGTGCCGCGCGGGCGTCTCCCTGGCGCAGTTCAATTAGAGTAAGCGAGAGATAATACTGATCGTTATCGGGGTTGCGGACGATGGCATCGCGGAAGATTTCGGCGGCGCGCGCGCTGTCATTCATGTGCGCATAAATATCTCCGAGAAGAGCAAGCAGCGCGTCATCCTGCTGACCTTGCGCGGACACGCTTTGCGCGGTCTGCAATGCCTGGGGATAGATGCCCTTGCGAAAATAGGCATCGGCTAAGTCAAATTTGACGTCGTCGGAATCTGGATTCGCGCGGAGGGCTGATTGAAAATGCGTGATCGCGTCGTCGTACAGGCGAAAGCGCGCGAGCAACACTCCGACGCCGGTTTGGGTGCGATAGTCGGTAGCGCTTAATTGATCGAGTTGGGCAATTGCTTTTCTGGCTTCATCAAGGTTGCCGAGTTTTAGGTACGCCTCGGCCAGGAGATAAAGGTCCTGAGGCTGGCCCGGGTGTTTTTCGATCTGCGCGTTTAACTCAGTCACATCAAGTTGAGTGCGCGCGAGGGGCGCGAGATCGGAACGGTTGTTGAGATAGTCGAAGAGATGCTCGTAGGGGTAGGGGCCTGTCGATGCATTCTTGGCCAGGGTTTGAAAAACGCTGAGATCGCGCTGGGCAGCCTCGGCCTGGTGGAGGTTGCGTTCGACCATAGCAAGCTTGTAGTAGCCGGTCGCGGGATTCCGGCTTGATTTGACATAGCGGCGCAGGAGCTCGGCGGCATCAGTGAAATTCTTTTTCGCGATGCGCAGGTTGGCGAGCTCGAGAAGCGCGTCGGGATAATTAGCATTGACCCTCAATGTTTCCTGAAACATCCTTTCGGCGGCTGCTTCGTCCCCCTGACGTTCTTCGATATAACCCATGTTGAACAGGCAGGAGTCGTTGTGAGCGTCCAACTTGAGCCCTTCCTGGAAATACTTTTTGGCCTCGTCGAAGCGGCCCAGCTTGCGATACGCGAGACCGAGGAAGGCGTAGGAGCGCGCCGAGGGATCGAGGGCAACCAGCGACTTGAATTCTTCGATGGCCTTGTCGGCTTTGCCTGCCATGAAGTAGCTCTCGCCGAGCGCAGCGTGAAGATCGGATCGTTGCGGAGCCAACTTCAGGCCCGATTCGAGTAAAGGGATCGAATCTTCGAAATAATTCTGGGTCATGCTGACCTGCGCCAGCAGGAAAATTACGTCGACGTTGTCAGGGGCAAGTTTGTGGGCACGCACCAAAACATCCAGGGCGTCTACGGCTTTGGTTTGATCGGCATAGACTTGGCCCAACAAATAAAGTGTGGCGGCGGAATCGGGTTTCAGTTTTAGCGCGCGGTTCAACGTGACGTCGGCCTTGGCATAATCTCGGGTTCGAAGATAGGTGCGGCCGAGATTGAAAAGAATTTCGAAGGTCTCCGGCTGCAGCGCGTTGGCTTTCTCCAGTTCGAGTTGGGACTCGCGAAATTGTTTCGCTTCGGCGAAAAGAACACCGAGAGTAAAGTGCATCCGAACGTCGTCTTTATGTTGCGCGGTAAGCGTTCTTGCCAGACTCAGGCCGGCAGCGTTCTGGCCGGTATCAAGATAGCAGCGAATGAGATTGAATTGGGTTTCGGTGTTGGCAGGATGGACGCGCTGAAAATAGCGGATGGCATTCCGCGGCGATCCCTTCGCCAGCAGCAAGAGGCCCAGATTGTAATTCCCTTCTTTATCGGAGGGGTCGAGGCGTAGAACCGTGCGGAATTCTTTCTCCGCCAACTCTGGATGGTCTTGCACCACATACAAGTTGCCGAGATTGTTGTGCGTCTTGGTGGATTTGGGACTTAGCTTCAGCGCGTGCTGGAAGGCTTCGAGCGCACCGGCATAATCTTTTTCGCTACTGTCGACAATTCCTAACAAGTTGTAGCCGGCAACGCTGTCGGTATGCAGCGCGAGTTGCTCTTGGATTTTCTGTTTGGCCTCTGCGATAGAACCCTGGCGAAGTAGATCCTCCGCTTCGACGAACGGGGATTGTGCTACGGACTGGCGGGAGGAGTTCGTTCCAGCACCGGTGTGTTGTGCTACACCACTGGCGCCAGCCCCAGTGTGAGCCAGGGTTAGGAGAAACATCAAAGTCGCACTTCGGCAGGGCCCTTTGACCATAATCGTCACAACTGCAGGTCAATTTAGCATCTGCAGCGCTTGCTGAGCCATTTTGTGCCCGGGCTGCAGAAGCAACAACTGGCGCAACACTTCTTTGGCCTGCGACTCATTCTTCAAGACAACATACAAGCGAGCCAGATTCAAATAGGCCTGATCGAAGTTGGGGGCAACCCGGATGCAAGTTTTGAATTCGTCCTCGGCTTCGGAGTAGCGTTGCTGCCGCACCAGGAGCACACCAATGTTGTTGATGGCCTCGGCGTAGTCCGAGCGCAGGTTCACCGCCTTCGACAAATATCGAAAAGCGCGTTCAAAATTATCCTGCCGAGCGTAGAGCATTCCAGCGGCGTAATTTGCTTCCGGATCGTCCGGGGCGAGCTGGAGTGCTTTGGTCAGTAATGCGTCAGCTTCGGTAAAGTTTTCGCTTCTTCGGTACAGATTGCCGAGATTGAGCAGGGCAACAGTGTAATTCGGCTGCAGCGATAAGGCTTGTTTGAAACCTTCGATGGCTTCGTCAGTCTTGCCCTGCTCGGCGGAAATCATCCCGAGGTTGTTCCATGCATCGGGATAATTGGGACGCAGTTGGAGCGCTCTTTCGAGATAGTGCCGCGCCTCAGATAAGTTATTTCTTCGCAGACAAAGCGTGCCGAGATTGTAATAAGCTTCGGGAGCCTGCGGCTTGGCGGCGATGACCTGCTTAAACGATTCGGTTGCCTGCTCGAGATAGCCGCGCTGGAACATGGCCACGCCGTAGGTGAAATCGTTGCGCTGGAATCCTCCTTCGGGCACGATTCCGGCGAATGGTAAAGCCTTTTTGATGCGATCGGCTTCGGTGTTCGGAGCAGAGAGAGCATCGTCTGCGATCTGCTGCAACTCAGCGTGACCCTGATAGACCTTCACGATCATGCCTGCGGGATCGATCAGGAACGAGGTGGGAAGCGGCAAGTCGCGGCGACGATCGAATAGGTAACGGTAGAGGACGTTATAAACGCCCGCGATTTCAGGTGTCGCAAGCACGTTGGGAAACGAGAGTTTTTCCGCGGATGCGAATGCTTTCAGAGAGGGGAGATCGACTGGATCGTCCACGTTGACGGCAACGATTTGAACAGTACCACCCGCCAGTTGCGATTGGGTGCGAAGAAGACGCAACTGGTCGAGGCAGGCGGGCACTTTGCTCATCCAGAAATTTAGAAGGACGAAAGAATTCCGGAATGAACGAAGCTCGCGCAGATTGCCAGCGAGATCTGGTAGCGAAAAGTCCGGAGCGCTTAGGGGCTGAATCAGCCAGGTCTGCGCTGAAGGTGGTAACTGCTCGGATGCGGCCGGAGCGGCCGACTGAGACCACGATGCCGGCGAGCTTGCGAAGGGCTTGGCGATAACATCGTTGAAACCCTCGTGCACTTCGATTCTGTGGTTTGTCGGGAGATGGTCGAAGTTTTGAGTCAGGCCGCTAGGCCAACGAATCGAGGCTTGAACCTTTCCTTCCGATCTCTCAGCTTGGCCAAGTCCAAAAAAAAGTTCTTTCGTGTGCTGCGCTAGAAATCCCGAACCTGCGTGGACATATTTCGTTTGGCGATATCCTTTTGCTTCCACGGTGACTGCAGCTCCAATCGCATCGCGGTTGCTTTTTGTACCGCGCAGGCGAAAGACAAGCGAGTGGCCGATGTCTTTCGCAACGCTATGCAGCACGCGGAGTTGCGGAGCGTTGCGATTCTTGAGGATAAGTTCGAGGCGGCCATCATGGTCGAGGTCAGCCAGCACGAATGAGCGGCTGTCGTCGGGGAAGTCCAGGCCGATAGCACCGGAGATTTCGGAGAAGGTGCCATTGTGATGGTTCGCGTATAAAACGTTTCTCTCGTAGCCGCTCCAGGAAACGTCGGAGCGAATCAACTCGTTGATGGCGTTCCATCCATGCTCGTAGTTCACGGACGGAATAGAAATTGGCGGCGATTTGCCGACCACCTGCCGCCAAAAGAAACTTCCAAGATCGCGCACGTCGGCGCCGGAAATATAGCCGTTGGCGATGTAGAGATCGTCGTAGCCGTCGTGATCAAAGTCCCAGGCGTCGGAACACCAAGCCCAGCGGCCCATCTCGACTCCGGCGTGCGAACTGACGTTTTCAAATTTTCCGTTGCCCAAGTTTCGGTAGAGAGCATTGCCACTGGCGTGGCGGCGATAGAGCGCGCGAATCGCCTCGGAATCCTCTGCATGGAATTTGTTTTGCTGCGATACCCGCAGGCCGGCCGCGGACCACATATTGGCCGCGTAAATATCTGGCTTGCCGTCGTTGTTGAAGTCGAACCAGCAGGCGCTCATGCCTGCGCCGACATCGTTCACGCCGGCCTCGTCGGAGACTGGAGTGAAAGTGCCATCGCCGTTGTTGCTGTAAAGATTGTTGCGGCCGAAATCGTTCACGACGTAGAGGCTGGGCCGGCCGGCGGAGTTGTAGTCTCCCCAGGCGCAGGCAAAGCTGTAGCGATCGTTCTCGACACTTAATCCCGCGGCTTGCGTGCGATCCTGAAAATTGGCGTCGCCCTCATTGTGGAACAGAAAGTTCGGAGGTCCGTTGCGAGCATCGAAATACGGCGAGGGATAGTGGTACTGATCCAAGCCGAGATAGTAGGAATACAGGCAGAAGTAAATGTCGAGGCGGCCGTCGCCGTCGTAGTCGGCGATGGAGGCGTGAGTAAAAGATCCCTGCGGAGGTTGGGCGAACTTAAATGCATCGGGCTTCAGTTTGAACTTCCGGTTACCCTGATTAAGGAACAACCGCGGACCGGACGCGCAAACCACGAGCAGGTCTTGTACTCCCTTGTTCTCGAAATCGGCGAACAGCGCGCAGGCCGTGTCCTCCAATAAGCCGACCCCCGACTGGTCCGTTATGTCTTCGAAGCTGCCGTCGCCGCGGTTGCGATAGAGACGGTTGGGAAGTCCCTGGGGTTGGCAGATGTAAAGCGAATCGAAGCCGCTGTTATCGATGTCTCCGGCGGCCAAGCCGTTGTTGCCGTAGACGTCGATGCCGCAGGCGCCGTCGAGCACGGTGCGCCAGTAGTCGGCACCGTGAAGCATTTGCTGCTTATAGGATTGGTTTTGCCCCAGCGCCTGCGCGGTGACGTCGGCGAACCAAGGCTCGCGCACGCGGCTTACAGTTTCCTCAGCGACTTCCCAGCGCACGGCTCGCCATGCACTTGAATCATCGCGTAGCCACCGAGTGTGCCAGAGCCCGATGCGCTCCTCACGAGTGGCGTCGGCAAGGGTACCGACGAAGTCATAGCGAATGTCCACTCGGAGGAGAGCAGAGTCAGTGGCCCCCTGTTCGATTCCGACAATCTGGAATTCGGCGGTTTCGATCTTCGTTAACGGGGCTATGTAATTTGTAATTTCTTTGAGAAATCGATCGCGTCCCAAGACGGGGCTCGCCGAAAAGCGCCTTCGGAGTATCTCAACTCCATTCCCGGAACTCACAACGACCTGGCTGGCATTCAATTGAGTAGCCTCAATCGAGCTTGAAACGAAGCTGGCGAATATGTGCGAAATGTCTCCCGGCGAACGCTTAAGACTACTGCTCCAGGCGCTGAGTATTTCCGTCAGCTCGGCGGCATATTTCTCCGTGACGTACCCATCCATCGCGGGCGCCACCAGGCGCAAAACGTCTTCCAGGGGAGGCTGGTTCGGGTAGTGGGGAATGAATCGACCTTCAGCAAGGAAATATGGAGCACGTCCGGAGTGTCGGGCGGTTTTATGAAGGGGCCAGCCCAGTGGCGGCAAGCCTCGAAAAGGTGCTGCAATCAATACGGCAGGTGCCCAGCCTGCAGACCTTAGAAAGGCTCGTCGTGAAAGTGAAGGCTTGTCTTCGGGGAATGCTTCATCCTTAAGAATCTTGGTCAAACAGCCTCGCTCTGAAAGGACCGCGTGGCAAATCTTAGCATTTCTGTTGGAAAGTGCGGAGGGCAGTCGGGGCCGGCACAAAGAGGGTAGATGGTGGGGCGTAGTACAAAAGCATTATTTTTTAGTTGACAAGGAATTTCAACGTGGCATATCGTAGCGCACAACTGGCGTGGTCATGAATTGGTTTCTGTTCCACGCGATGTATACGATTACATTTCGCAGTCGGGGCTCAGATCGACCACAGTTCTGCAGTACAGGGCTTGCCCAGTTTGCAAGCTGAGAGGCTCAAAGGAGAGCTCATGAACCGACAGGCTGTTTCTTGCGTGGTGCGTGGTTTCCTGGCTTTCGCAGTCGGTATTGTCCTCAGCGTCGGCTCCGTACAGGCGCAAGTCGACACCGGTTCCATCACCGGGACGATTACCGACCCCTCGGGTGCCGTGCTCAGCGGAGCTAAAGTGACGCTCACCAACGAAGGTACGGCGATCAGCCTCACAGCTACCAGTGCAGCTGATGGAGTGTACAGCTTCAGCCCCGTGAGAATCGGCTCCTACAAGATTGAGGCCGCATACAAAGGCTTTAAGACCGAAGTCAGTGCCCACATTGTGGTCGACGTGAGCGCCAGAGTGCTGGCCAACTTCCAACTGCAACCGGGCGCCGTGAGCGAAACCGTCGAAGTGAATACTACGGCTCCGGTGCTCCAGGCAGAAGACGCGTCGGTGGGTCAGGTGCTCGACCAACGCAACGTGAACAATCTTCCTCTGAATGGCCGCAACTTTACTTTTCTGGCTCAACTCGCTGCCGGCGTGAACACGCCTGAATCGGATACGCGCGGCAATGCCTCATCCGGCGCGTTCACTGCGAATGGCAACCGGCCGGCGCAGAACAATTACATGCTAGATGGTATCGACAACAACTCCGATACCGTGGACTTCCTCAACGGAACCAACTTCGTGGTTTTGCCTCCGGTCGATGCGATCGCCGAATTCAAGGTGCAGACCTCGGATTTCAGCGCCGAGTTCGGCCGCTCCGGTGCGGCAGTGCTCAACGCTACCATCAAGTCCGGCACCAATCAGTTCCACGGCAGCGTGTGGGAGTTCTTCCGCAACGATAAATTGGACGCTCCAGACTATTTCGAAGATGCCGGACATGTCCCGAAAGGCGAACTGCGCCAGAATCAGTTCGGCTTCACCGCTGGCGGCCCGGTCATTAAGGACAAAGTTTTCTTCTTTGGCGATTACGAAGGCTTCCGCCGCGTGCAAGGAACGATTCTTACTGGGTCGGTGCCAACTGCGATCGAGCGCAGCAGCGGTTACACCAATCTCTCGGACTTGATTACACTTCAGGCGGCGTCCGGCAGCTTGACGGACGGATTGGGCCGCACTATGCCTTATGGCACCATTCTCGATCCCTCGACCACGCGGGCGATCACCAAGAATCAGACCGACCCCATTTCTGGGCTCATGGCGACAACCACAGGCTTTGCACGCGATCCCTTCGGGACCTGCCCCGCCAGCACAACCACCTTTACCCTTGCTGGTTGCGGCCTTAACAATCTAAGTACTGCGGCTGCCGCCGGCAGGCTGGACCCGAACGCTATTAAGCTGTTGAATCTGTATCCCAATCCGACCAGCGGTTCGCTTTTCAGCAATTTTGCGACGTCGCCTAAGCTGTTTGAACACAGCAATGCCTTTGATACCCGTCTGGATATCAACTTTAGCCAAAAAGATCAGGTGTTCTACCGGTTCAGCTACAAGGATGATCCGCAGTTCATTCCCGGCATTTTTGGGGGCATCGCAGACGGCGGAGCCTTCCAGCAAGGCCCGCAGACAGCCATCGCGCAACAAAGTGCCTTGGCCGAAACCCATGTCTTTAATCCAACCCTGGTCAACGTGGTCCGTGCCGGGTTCAATTACCTGAACACAACCCGCGAAAGCCCAGTTGCCGGTCAATTGGGTATTCCCGCCCAGTTTGGCATCGCTGACATTCCACAGGTTGCTAAGAATGGCGGGCTGCCGGCCTTCGGCATCAATGGCCTTTCGACGCTGGGCAGCAATGCATTTCTGCCCTCAGACGAAGTCAGCTCCACGTTTCAGTTAACCGACGACCTTACCAAGATTTACGGCAAGCACACCTTCAAGATGGGATTCGAGTGGCAGCACGTGAAATTTTCCACGTTGCAACCACCGTGGTCTCACGGAGAATTTGATTACAACGGAAACTTCACCGAAATCCCCAACGTCGACAACGGTAACACTGGCCGTGCTGCTTTCTTGCTGACGCCAATCGCGTCAACCGTAGCAGGCGGAGTGCCTTTCGATGTGGGCGGGTCCACCAACGTATATGCCTCCAACATCTCGCTGACCGACAACGGCAAGAACTACTACGGCACCTATTTCAACGATGACTGGAAACTAACGCCGAAGTTAACGGTGAACCTGGGCTTGCGTTGGGACTTCTTTGGCTTAGTGTATGAACACCACAGCGCTCAGGCTAATTTCGTTCCCAGCGGCGCTCCGCTTGACACGCCGCTTTACATACTTCCCGGTAAGACAAACTCTGCTGATCTTTCTTCGAGCTTCATCAGTCTACTGGCGCACGACGGCATCGGACTGGACATCACCAACAAATACGGCAAAGGGCTGGGCCATTCGCAAAAGGCGAACTTTGCGCCGCGCATCGGCTTCGCCTACCAAGTCAGCCCCAGGTTCGTAGCTAGAGGCGGATTTGGCATCTTCTACAACGGCTTTGAAAATCGTGGTTTCTCACCCAACTTGGGCGAGAATTATCCCTTCCAATTCAACTTCAACTACACTCCGGTGAATGACGGCCAACCGTTCAGCTTCGGCACTTGCCCCGGAGCAGCAGCAACCGGAGGAACGCCCACCTTCGAGACTGGCTTCTCCTGCACTCCCCTAACCCCGGACGTCGTCAACGCCAATGGCTTGGGCTTGCGTGGAATTCAGTTTAATTACCAAACCCCCTACACCATGAGCG
The DNA here is from genome assembly GCA_963781635.1 of uncultured Acidobacteriaceae bacterium. Classification (GTDB taxonomy): domain Bacteria; phylum Acidobacteriota; class Terriglobia; order Terriglobales; family Acidobacteriaceae; genus Sulfotelmatobacter. The sequence continues at coordinate 251,963 of CAWAFZ010000008.1, read as the reverse complement.
GCAATTTCACGGTGCAGTATGAATTGACGCCCACTTTAAGCGCTCAAATTGCTTACGTGACCTCGCTGGCACGCCACCTGGAGGTTTTCCCCAACTCCAACAACCCGACGGCGATCTTGCCCATTAACACACAGCTCACCAATACTCCTGGGCCCAACGGAACGCCCGGTACGGGCGCGTTTCCCGCTTCCGAGGGCGGGCTTCCCTTCCCAGATTTCGGCAGCAACAGCAGCTACGCAGTCACCGCTGGCAATAGCTTCTACCATTCGCTGCAAACCAAGCTGGAAAAGCGCTTTGCGCGGGGGCTCAACTTCCTGGCTACCTACACCTATTCGAAAACGCGCACCGACGCCGTCGATCTCCTCAACGGCGGAAGCAACCAAAACTATCGTGCGCCCGATATTCCCGGGCTCGGAATTCACTACGACTATGGTTACGCTCCATTCGATATTCGCAACGTATTCCACCTGAGCGGTGGTTACGAACTTCCCTTCGGTAAGGGCAAGCCTTACCTCTCTGATAATGGGATTGCAAGCAAAGTGCTCGGTGGTTGGAGCATCAACAGCGCCATCGTGCTGGAAGGTGGCCAGCCGATTACGTTCACTTGCCCTTCGAACACGGTTTCCACGTCGGCAGGCTCTAACTGCTACGACCTCCTGGTCGGCGATCCGGGGCGAGGTCTGCACATCGATTCGAACGGGAAGATTAGTTTGTTCAGTAACCCGAAAGCATTTGCCCAGCCCGCGCCTTGTACGGCTCTGCCCTGCCCGGTTTCAGCTTTGGGTGGTGCGCCGGATCAGGTGGTGGGACCGACCTTCAAGCGCATGGACTTCTCTTTGTTCAAGAACATACCGCTCACGGAACGGTTCACGCTGGAGTTCCGCTCGGAGTTCTTTAACATATTCAACCACCCGAACTTCAACGCACCGAATTTTGGTGGCAACGGCGTGGTGGCGGTTTCGGGCTCGGGGAACTTCACCAGTTCGACCTTCGGTGAAATCGGCTCTACGCGCGATGCTCCCTACGATCCGCGGCAGATCCAGTTCGCTTTGAAGTTGTATTTCTAGACTTGAACATCGATCGGGGAAGGACGTTATTCGATGCGTCCTTCCCCGAGCTGTTTCTGGCGGACATTCCGCGGGCCAGATCTGCCGTGCCTTGGCTGGTGTACCATGCAGGGATTGTGAGTTTGAAACCCTGGGTGTTCTACTTTGCTCTCCTGATTCTGGCGTGCATGCCGAGTTCTGCCGCCGGGCAAACTCCGAACCAGGATTTAGAGCGCGAGTTCCAGGCGGCCGTCGCGCAATATAACGAAGGGAAATTCAGCGAGGCGGCTGCGAAGTTGGAGAATCTGGTGCGCGAAGTGCCGCAAAGCTTCGAGGCGCAAGAGTTGCTGGGGCTGGTCTATGCCGCGCAATCGCAGGACGCCAAAGCGAATCCACACTTGGAACAGGCAGTCCGGCTGAAACCGGACTCGGCGCCGGCCAGAACCAACCTGGCTGCTAACCTCGTACGCATGGGAAAGCTCGATCCCGCGCGGGAGCAATTCGAAAAAGCGGCGGAACTGGACCCGCAGAATTTTGATACGAATCACAATCTGGGCGAATTTTACGCGCGGGCGGGAGAAGTTCCGAAGGCGGCTCAGTATCTCGAACGCGCTTACAAAATCGATCCATCTTCTTACGACAACGGATACGATCTTTCGCTGGCTTACATTCTGACGGGAAGGCTCGGGGATGGACGGCGGTTGATTCACGATCTGCTGAAGTGGAAGAATACCGCGGAGCTGCACAACCTTCTCGGCGAGCTGGAAGAAAAAGATGGGCAATTCGTGGCGGCCGAGAATGAGTTTGAGGCGGCCGCGCACGAAGATCCGAGCGAAAGCAATTTATTCGACTGGGGGAGCGAGTTGCTGCTACACCGCACGCTAGGGCCTGCAGTCGATGTGTTTCAGAAGGCAACGGAGCGGTATCCGAAATCGGCGCGTCTTATGATCGGTCTCGGGGTCGCTTTGTATTCTCACGGTAACTACGACGAGGCGGTCACTGCGCTGTTGAAAGGCGCGGATCTGAATCCAGCGGACGCGCGCTGTTATCTTTTTTTATCTCGCGCTTACGACAGCTCACCCGGCCAGGCCCAAGAAGTGATCCAGCGTTTTCGGCGCTTCGCGGAGCTTGAGCCGAACAATGCGCACGCTCTTTATTATTATGCGATGAGCATGTGGAAAGGAAAGCGAGCCGAAGATCCCGACGTCGACTTTCATCAGATCGAGGCTTTGCTAAGAAAGGCTGTGAATCTCGACCCGAAGTTCGCCGAGGCTCACCTCCAGATCGGCAACTTATGTTCGGCTCAAAGTAAATATAAAGATGCGATCCCGGAGTATGTGCGAGCTCGAGAGTTGAATCCGGATCTTGCCGACGCTTACTACCGGCTCGGGCAAGCCTACGTGCGGACCGGAGAAAAAGAGCTTGCACAGCAGCAGTTCCAGGTTTATCAAGGGATTCGCCAGCGGCATTTGGCGGATCTCGACAAGCAGCGCGCCGAGATTCAACAATTCGTTTTATCGGCGAAGGATGGTCCGACCGCGAAACAGTGAGAACAACAAGACGATTACGAATATCGAATAAATGAGAGTCCTGCACCAATCAGCGTCAGCATGGGAACTTACGCGAAGGCTGAGTTTGAGCCGACGCGATTTTCTGCGCGACGCCGCCGGCGTAGCCCTGGGTAGCGCGCTGCTTGGTTGCGGAACGCTGGCTCGCGCCGGCATAGCCACGAAGAATAGAAAAGTTGTGGTGATCACGTTCGGCGGCGGCGCGCGCGATCAGGAAACATTCGCCCCCGAGGGTCAGGAGAACATCCCGCACTTGATGAAAGAGCTGATTCCGCAATCCACTTTCTTCACACAGGTGGTGAATCGCGGAATTCTTGGACACTATGTAGCAACGGCAAGCCTAGCGACGGGAGTGTACGAAACCATCAACAACTTTGCCTCGCTTCCGCCGGAGCACCCGACTGTCTTCGAATATTTCCGGCGAGACCGCAAGCGTCCAGCCTCAGACGCCTGGGTTGTGGCACCCAGCAACGGTTTCAACCGCATCGGCGAAAGCAGTCATCGCTCTTATGGCGCGGGGCTAGGGGCAAGAGTAATTCTTCCGAAGCACCTGCTGACGGCGGCGCTCTCCAGCGGTCACAGCGGTTACCAGCATCTGCTGCGAGACAATTACGAAACTCCTTTTTACGCGCCGGAGCTTGCGGGCAGCGAAGTTGAACTGGAGCAACTCGATAAAATACTGAATCTCTCGGTGGAAGATTTCAAGGCTCACGCACGAACCTTGTCGAGTCCGGACGAACTCTCGGTCTATGTTGTACGTCAACTGATGCGTCGGGAAGCTCCCAGTCTCTTGTGGATTACTATGCATGACATTGATGTGGCGCACGCTGGAGCTTATTCGCTTTACATTGAGGGCATCCGGCGCACCGATCGCCTGTGTGCCGAAGTGTGGAAAGCGATCGAGAGCGAACCTGAGTACGCGGGTAAAACGACTCTATTCATTCTGCCCGACTTTGGGAGAGATTCTGATGAGGATTCGGGGGGCAACGGATTTCAGCACCATCGCACCGGCGATGCGCCTTCCCGAACTACCTGGATGATGGCTCTTGGCGCGGGTGTCCGCGAGAATGTAGTTTTCGACCGGGCGATGCAATCCACCGACTTAGTGCCTACGATCGGCGCGATGCTGGACTTCTCTCCTGTGCTCGCGCAAGGCAAACCAATTTCGGAGCTGGCATAATTTTATGCTGCCGGGCGATCTCAAAGCCGAGATCTTCAACAACTACGCGCCCGAGGCCAGGAAGCTGATCACTGCTTACCTTGAAGCGCTGCAGCGGCTACCGTTGAGTTTCGTACCGAATCTGCTCCGCGAAGCAATCGACTACGATTTCAAGTTTCCTGCAGAACGACGCGCGCTGGAGAAGGAACTCGCAAATCTGCAGTCGGTTTCTTCCGCCCGTTATCCTGAGCCACGCCAAAGCTGGATTCAAGAGTTTGCGAAGATTACGTTGTCTCCACAACTCGAACAGATGGATTGGGTGAATTCGCCGGCGCAGTTTGTCGAGCAGCTCTCCACGCATCTCTGGGCGACCCATCAACTGGATGCGTTCCGGAAAGCGGCCACCGATTATGCGGAGCGTTTACATGCGGCCGTACCCTCCGAACCACCTCCGATCCCGCGACTCGGAATTGCCGTGATCGGCCAAGGAGTTTCAACTTACGATGAGCCTCTGTTTCGCAAACTGCGGTCCCACGGGGGCTACTTCAACCGAGTTAAATCTGAGGGTGGGCTTAAACTATTGCTAGATGCTATAACAGCGCGCGCTGAAGCTCATCCCATTCCATACGGGCATTGGTATGTAGATGGCGGACCAGGAGCCGGGGCCTTGCGTGCTGTCACGTGCGTGTCCTACCAATCGCTGGAGCCAATACGAACAGCATTATTGCGCAAAATGCGGGCCCAGATCGAAACACCGGGTATGGGACCTGAGGCCTTGAGATCCCAGCTAGCGAAAATGACTCCCTCGGACCTTGGCTTTCAAACGGGAGATGCGGTGCTCGATCGCTTTCAATTGAAACTCTTAAGCGAGGGTTCTGGGACACAGATTTTCAGCACTACATTCGTGCAATGGACGGCCCGGGAAGCCTTGCGCAGAGCCCAACCCTGCACGCTTTTAGTTCGCTTTGCTCCACGGCAAAGGCAGAAGCCGATGAACGAATTGCTGACGGACAAGCAGGAGCAGGCGGAAACCGACCCCGCCGGTTCGCTGATGGATGGCGATATGGGAGCATACTACAACTGGATTAACCAGCAGAGGCTGTCAGGGGCCGAGCAGTCTTCTTTTCTAGTGTGGTTTGAGAATCATAGCGAGGCCGTGGCTATTGGCCCGGCAATGCCTCGGGGAACCGAGTCCTCTACACCGACTGACCTTCGCGAAGTTCTTGCGTTGGTGTCCTAGTTGGTTAGCTGCCAGATATAATAGCTTCAAGAAGTGATCGATGATGAAGCGCTAACAAGGTTCTGGGATTTCTTCGATGCGGCCCAGTAGGAATCCATAACCGAAAATCCCCACGGCCAGAAACCCGGCGGCGGCGGCGAATGCCCAGAAGAACGAGTGCGTCGCCTGGGCGATATAACCAGTTGCAATGGGCGCGGCAATCGCCGACAGCTGATTGCCGAAGTTCAAGATTCCACCGAGCGTTCCGACGCTCTCCCGCGGAGCAATTAACGATGGGATCGACCAACCCACCGGCGCGGCCGCAGCCAAACCGCCTATGGCAACGCTGAGCCACACGATCGCGCTGGTTGTCGTTTGCGCGTAGGCTGCTCCCATAACTCCGAGGCCGAGGGTAGTTCCTACCACTAAAATCGCCTGACGAACGAATGACGCATCATTGCCGCGTTGGATCAGTTTGTCGACCAACCAGCCTCCCATAAGAAGGTCGGTGAGGGTCGCGAATAGCCAGGGGACGCTCGTGTAGAAAACGGATTGCCGCAAATCGATGTGATGGGTCGAAGAGAGATACGAAGGCAGCCACGTAAGCAAGAGGTAGAAAGTATAGTTATAGGAGGCGAAGCCGAGCACCAGACCCCAAACTTTTCGCTGCTGCAACAAATATCGCAGAGGAGCGCCCTTCGCGGCGCGCACGCGATCCTCAGGCTGCGCTCCACCCAGCCGAATGAGATCTCGCTCGGCCATGGAGAGCGATTGGTCTTCGCTTGGGTTCTTGTAGAAAGTGGTGAAGAGGACGCAATAGGCCAGACTGACGAAGCCCGTGGCCGCGAAGCTCCATCGCCATCCGAATCGCAGCAATAGCAAGCCAATCGTCGGAATGCCCAGGGCCGGGGCGAGCTTTGCTGCAGAATCGAAGATGGCCGTCGCTAAACTTCGTTCGGCCTTAGGAAACCAATAGCCAATGGCTTTCGCATTGGCTGGAAAGGTCGGAGCTTCACCAACTCCAAGCAAGAGACGCGCGCTCAGAAAACCTGTTAAGCCCGTAGAAAGTGCTGCGGCGAAAGACGCTAGGCTCCATAAAAATGTGCTGATGCGACCAACCAGCTTGACTCCGAAGCGGTCTAAGATTAGACCGGATGGCAGTTGAAAGGCCGCATAGGTCCAACTATAGGCGCTCAGCAAGTAGCCGAACGTCACGGTCGAGATACCGAAGGCGTTGTGCAGCGCCTCCTGCGAAACCGACAGATTGACTCGGTCGAAGTAATTCACCAGCACGCCCAGTCCCAGTAGAAGAGCGATTTCCCAACGCCGGCGCGGGACATGGTAGGGTATCGTCGGAGAACTCGGAGGCAAATTCAAAAGTGATTACCTGGAATCTTGGGCACTTCTAGTCTGTAAGCGGAGTTGCAAGCTCTTCGGTCCTGAACGGACTACAACTTCATCGTACGAGGTAACTTGATCTTGCTTTCGTACGGCTGAGATTGTAGCGCAGCCAGCGCTCGATGGGGATATTGCTATTTGCTGTTGGTGACTTTCCTGTCATCCTTATCATCCGCCCTTGTCTTAGACTCGTCTGACCGACCGTTTCCCGCCCAGGCTTGATTTGTGCTAACTTGACGCCGACACGCTCTCCAAGCTCTGGGCCCGAAATTAGAAAAGCATTGCTAAATCTGGCTGCATAGAGGTGAAAAATGAATCGACGAAATTTTGCTGGAACCTTTGCCGGAACTCTAGTGGGCGCCTACAGCATCGGTACGGGTCTCGATTTATTCGCTCAGGAGTCAGCGCCCATGGCGAAAGTGGAAGCAGCAGCCGCAGATCGTTTCAAGCTCTCCGTCATGCTCTGGACAGTTTTCACGAACTTGCCCTTCGAACAGCGTTTGGAAAAAGTGGCGGAGGCAGGCTATCGAAATGTGGAACTGGTCGGCGAATACCAGAAGTGGACGGACGACGATTTCAAACGCGCGAATGCAAAGCGAAAAGAACTCGGCATGAGCTTTGATTGCACCGCAGGCCTAAAGCACGGCGTAAGCGTGCCGGAGCACCGCGAAGCCCTGCTTGGCGAACTGCGGGAAACGATTCCGGTAATGGAGCGTATTGATTGCCCGACCATGATCATGCTTTCCGGCAACCGGGTTCCTGGGACGCCTCGCGAAATTCAGCACCAGTGTTGCGTCGATACACTGAAAGCGGCGGCGAAGATTGTGGAAGGCAAGTCGATCAACGGCCAACCGGTTCGCTTGCTGCTCGAAACCATCGATCCGGAAGAGAACCCGCAGTACTTCCTCACCGAGATTGTGGAAGCCCTGCAGGTGGTTCAAGAAGTCGATCACTCACAAGTACAGTTGCTCTACGACTTTTATCACGAGCAGATTAGCGCTGGAAATCTCATCGCCAAGCTGGAGAAGAGCATTCAGCACCTGGGTCTGGTGCATGTCGCGGATGTTCCGGGGCGGCACGAGCCAGGTACGGGTGAGATCAACTACCAGAATATCTTTGCAAAACTGGCGCAACTGAATTACACGGGAACGATCGCGATGGAGTTTCATCCCACGGGTGATGCGGTAAAGCAGTTGCGTGCCGCCCGCGACATGGCTTTGAAAGCCGACCGATAGCAGATCGGATGCAGGTTAGCCTTATGCTTCAGGATTGGGTTATTTCGCCTGATCCTGCAGGACGAAGAGGAACTGCTTGACTTCCCGCCTTTGTCGCTCGATTGTGGCAGTTTCCGTCTGGTCGAGTTTCTTATATTCCTTGAATTCCTGCTGTGCATTAACTTCATCGCCCAGTCGCTTGTAGGTCAAACCCAGCTTGTAGTGGGCCTCACAGCCGGCAGGGTTCGCGGCAACGGCCTTCTGGTAAGCGGCGAGAGCTTTCGGTATATCTTCCTGCTCGAAATAAATTGTTCCCAACTGCAAGCTTGCCAAATCAAATGTGGGGTCGATCGTAGCCGATTTCTGTAGCAAAGCTTCGACCTTCGCCAGACTCTCCGAGTTTTTCGCGCCACGGTCTCGCTTCCACAGAGCGATCGCGTAGTAATAATTCGCCAGAGCATCCCCTAGTTTCTGGCTGGCAAACCTCGCCAGTTTCTGCTCGGCGCAAGGCAGTGGGCCTGATGCCGCTTCCTGAATCTTACCGAGAAACAGATAAGGAGCGGAAAGCGATGGGTCGAGGTCGGAGGCTTCACACAAGCGACTGGCTGCGTCCTCAGAAAAGCCACTCGTGTAAAGAGCAGCGCCTAGTCCAGCTAACATTCTGGCTGACTCCGGATGCAAATGTGCTCCCCTGGAAAAGACTTCCATCGCTGGAGAGGCGGCCCGGTGAAGAAGCAATTCCGTGCCCCATGCGAAATAGTTTCGCTCGCTTGCGTCCAATTCTGCCGCGCGCTCGTATTCCCGCACGGCCGCCAACGGCTCTTCCAGCTTTTCGTCGAGGTCGCCGAGCAGGCGCTGCAGATTCGCATCCTCTTCTCTACTGAGATTTTTCTCGCTCGTGAGCATTTGGTTCACCATCTCACGAGCTTTCACGAATTCTCCGCAGGCTTCTAAGGCCAGCGCTAGGTCCAAACTGTTGGCATGATCCGCGGGATTCGCCTGATGCGCAGTCTTAAAAAAGGGAATCGCCTCGCTGCATTCGTGTAAATGGAGGTAGAACTCCCCAAGCGTGTGATTCTCTTCAAAACCTCGTGGACTCTCCATCAACGCGGCGCGCAGTTGGGTCTCCATCGCACTCCCATCTTTCGCAGAGGATTTAGGGGGCGTTGGCGCAGTTGTTATTGATTCACGAGACTCGAGATTCAAAGTATCTCTGGCGAGTTCTTGGCCGGTTCGCATCCGAGTCTCCGACCCATGTCCTCCGGAAGCGGTCAAATCGGTAATGCCGGCTACCTTGAAGTTTGGCTGATCCTCGAAGTCGATGACATTCGCTGAAGAAGCGGCAGTGGCCGAAACACTCGAAGATGGCCGGGATAAGCGATAAAGAACGCAAGCGTGCGAGGCCAGGATCCGATCGAAAGACTTGGCCGACCCCAGATCTTTGCGTTCCCACAAATCTCGAACTTCGTATTGCGCTGGAGCCAGACCCAAGTCTTTCCAATCGTAGTGAGCTTTCTGCGGGGCAGGCGAAACATTAAACACGGCTAAGTACTCGCCGCTCCCCGTGGATGGCGCCGATTTCCAAACAACCGTTGTCTCGCTCGAGATCACAAGGCGACTGGACGCCGAGTGCTGATCGACTTCGATCACTTCCGGATTCGTTAGCAAAGCAGTAGTCCAGTCGTCGTCGGACTTCAGATCGCCGCCAACCATGAGCGGCGAACCAAAAATCGACCACAAGGTGACCAGCGTGCGCTGCTCGTCGTGGGTGAGTTGCGTCTGTCGCGGTTTCCCCCAGCCGGGAGCAGGTCCGAGATAGCCGAGCGGGAGCATATCGGCGTCGGGCCAGTGTCCGGGTTCGGCAACCCCTGCCCACTTTGCCACATTGGCGAACTGATCTCCGAGACCTTGAGGATATTCGACGAAGCTGTGCCACAGGTCCCAAATGTCATTCGAGGTGCGCCACATCTGCGCATATTTTCGCATCTCCGCAGTTTTCTCCAACGGCGCCGGTCCGGGAGACAAACTGAGTACGATCGGTCGATTCGTCTTGTCGAGCGCTTCACGCAGCAGACGAATCTCATCGCCCTTGTACGGCCGACTGCTGATGCAATCAACCTTAATCAGATCGACCTGCCAACTGGCATACAGCCGGGCGATGGAATCATAGTAAGCGGCCCCGGCCGGAGTATTGGCGTTCACGCCATAGTTATCGAAGTTCCAGGGACATGTGTCGGATGTGATTGCGGCATCGGAGGCGTGATAGTTCGAACCTTCAATCGGAAGGTTCTTGTTGACCGCCTCTTTCGGAATCCCGCGAAGAATGTGAATTCCGAATTTCAGTCCAAGAGCATGCACATAGTCGGCGAGGGGCTTGAATCCCATATTCGCGGCGGCCGAGGGGAAACGACTGAACGGCGGCGTGTAACGGCCATACTCATCCATGGAGTAATGGGACGTCTTGGAGTTGCCTTCCGCTACAGGATTGGTGACAAACCATTCCATGTCGATGACGACGTATTGCCAGCCGTAAGGCTTCAAGTGTTTCGCGAACCAGTCGACGTTAACCTTAAAGTCTGCTTCGTCAATCGTGGTGCCGTATCCATCCCAGCTATTCCAGCCCATCGGAGGTGTACTGGCCAGAAGAGGTTGTTGCGCTTCGGCAGCTTGGGACGCGCCGTTCGTTGCGCTCGCGAGTAGGAGCAGCGCTGCGCAAGAAAGAAATTTGCCTCGGTAACTCCCCATGATTTTCCGCTTCGTGATCTCCCGCATCCGTCTTAATCGCGGAATGATTTTATCGCAGGAGAGATGTCTCGATGATGAGGACGGCGCTGTGTGCGATAGCGTAAATCGATTTCAACACAATGCCATTGGCCTGTTTTCCTTGATCTGCAAATAAGCAATCGCTGGATTCGGAAAGCAGGCCAACCGGGTGTAACGGATCGCAATGTTACCATGCGCAACGTCCGATTCCGAGGTTGCAATTGAAGTGGCAACGGAATAATCTAGCCTGCGCCATCGAAAGTAAACGATTACACGAGATTACCGTCCGGCCGGGGTGACAGCCAAAAGCGATGCTGCAGCGTTTGCGGGAGGAAGTTCTGGAAGCCAACCTGGAACTGGTGAGGAGAGGCCTTGTCCTCTACACCTTTGGCAATGCCAGCGGCATCGCGCGGGAGGAAGGCTTGATAGTGATCAAGCCCAGCGGAGTTCCTTACGAGCAAATGAAACCTGAGCATCTAGTAGTAACCGATTTGAACGGCGAAATCGTAGAGGGAGAATTGAAGCCGTCATCCGATCTGCCGACGCATCTTGCATTGTATAACCACTTCGCGCAAATCGGCGGCGTAGCTCACACTCACTCCGAATATGCCACCGCGTGGGCGCAAGCACGCAAGCCGATCCCGTGCTTCGGTACAACTCACGCGGACTATTTCCATGGACCGGTCCCGGTAACTTCCGATATGACCGATCAGGAGATTGCCGACGATTACGAGAAGAATACGGGCCACGCCATTATTCGCAGCCTGGAGAAGACAAATGCGCTGGCTACGCCGGGCGTGCTGGTAGCCCATCACGGACCCTTCGCGTGGGGACGGGATGCCGCTTCCGCCGCGCACAACGCCGTGATTCTGGAATCCATCGCTCGCATGGCCTACTTCACGCTGGGCATCAACCCGGCCGCTCAGCCAGTAGGCACCGAACTGCACGACAAGCACTACCTTAGAAAACATGGCAAGGATGCGTATTACGGGCAGGCAAAAACAGAGGACAAACGATGATGTTATTGCTGGCGGCTGAAGTGCCAACTCGGCTGGTACGTCTTTCCCCAATCGATATCGTGATCGTGGTTTTTTATTTCGCGCTGGTGCTCTCCATCGGCTGGTATTTGCGAGGACGAGCCAACACCGGCGAAGACTTCTTCATGGCGGGGCGCGAGATGACGGCGTGGGTGGCAGGTCTTAGTTTTCTCTCGGCGAATCTGGGCGCGCTTGAGTTGATGGGCTGGGCCGGATCGGCCTACCAGTACGGCATTTTGGCCACGCACTGGTATTGGATCGGCGCCATTCCGGCCATGCTGTTCCTCGCGCTGGTGATGATGCCGTTCTACTACATTTCCAAGACTCACTCAGTGCCGGGATACTTAAAGCTGCGCTTCGGCGAATCCAGTCGCGCTTTGTCCGCGGTTTCATTCGCTTTCATGACGGTGCTCATGAGCGGCGTCAACATGTTCGCCATGGCCAAGGTCATGCAGATCGTGCTGGGCTGGGACATTAATTTCAGCATCTGGGTCTCGTCGCTTACAGTTGCGATTTACGTAACGCTCGGCGGCCTGCGCTCGGCCATCTTTAATGAAGTGCTGCAGTTCTTTCTCATCTGGGCGGGCGCGCTGCTGATTCCGATCCTTGGATTGTATGAAGCCGGCGGTTGGACCAACCTCAAAGTGCTGATCACGCAGCGAGCCTCGGAGCAGTACATCCATCTGTGGTCTGGCCTGGGATCCTTCAGCAACAATCCGATGGGAATCAATTGGGTCGGCATTGTCTTCGGGCTGGGCGCAATTATTTCCATGGGCTACTGGACCACCGACTTCCTGGTGGTGCAACGCATTCTGGCCGCCAAAGATATTCGCAGCGCGGAGATGGCGCCCATTATCGGCGCCGGTTTCAAGATGTTCGTTCCTATCATCGTGATCCTGCCCGGGTTGCTCGGCCTGGCCGTGCTGCCGGAAAAACTGGTTCCCGAATCGGTGGCGGCGGCCACTGGGGGCCACAGCTATAACGATGTTCTCCCGCTGATGCTGGCGCGCTACTGCGGCCCCGGGCTGCTCGGCCTGGGAGTGACGGCGCTGATTGCCGGCTTCATGTCAGGCATGGCGGGAAATGTCAGCGCATTCACCACGGTGTGGACTTACGACATTTATCGTCCCTTCATCAATCGCAACGGCAGCGACCATCATTACGTGAACATGGGCCGTTGGACCACCGTGATCGGGCGTGCTGATCAGCGTGGGCACGGCGTACCTGGTGATGCAGTTCGCCAGCATCATGGACTACGTGCAGGCGTTGTTCAGTTTCTTTATCGCTCCTCTGTTTGGAACGGTCGTACTCGGAATGCTGTGGAAGCGAGCGACCGGCGCGGGCGGCTTTTGGGGATTGCTGTGCGGAACGCTCTCCTCGATCGGCATGTGGACGTGGGTGAAAATTGATCCTACGGCGCTGCGCTATGTTGCGCTCTCGCCGCACGCCAAAGGGCTGGCGCAGGACATGTTTCAGGCGCTCTGGTCTTTTATGGTGTGCGTGATCGTAACCGTTTCCGTGAGTCTCGCGACCAAACCCATGGCGGACGGACAACTCACCGGCCTGGTCTACGGATTGACCGAAGTTCCATCCGTCGGGGATGTCCCTCTGTATCAGAAGCCTCTGTTCTGGGCGGCTGTCGTAACTGTGGTTTTCTTTGTACTGAATATTATTTTCTGGTAAGCATTTCTCGAGCAGTTTTCTTGTGCGCGGAGGACCGAGCATGGTTTCGATCTGGTTTTTTATCGGGATTTCACTGGCGGTGAATGGCGCGCTGATTCTGGGCGCGGGAATTTACCAGGTGGTTTTTCCCCCTGCGAATCCTGGCATCGTTTTGTTCAACTTGCACGCCAATGTGTGGTGGGGCGCGGTGCTGCTGGCGATCGGTCTTGTTTACTGCGTTAAGTTTGCGCCGAAGCGACAGTCTTAATGGCTGGTGTGCTTTGAGGAATATTTATGGCAGCTAAGAAAATGATGCATGGGCCTGATCGTGGGCAATCGCGGATTCTTTCCCGATCATCTGGCCAAGAGTGGACGCGAAGAAATGCTGCGTGTGCTGCAAGCGGCAGGCATCGACGTGGTGGCTCTGACACCCGAAGAAAGCAAATACGGGGCGGTCGAGACGCGGGAAGAATCGCGGCGCTGCGCCGAACTTTTCAAGCGTAATCGCGATCGCATCGACGGAATCATCGTCACCCTGCCAAACTTTGGTGAAGAGCGCGCCATTGCCGATGCCTTGCGACTGGCCGATCTGCATGTGCCGGTGCTGATTCAAGCCACGCCCGACGATCCCACGAAGATGACCATCGCCTTCCGCCGCGACAGCTTCTGCGGAAAAATGTCGGCCTGCAATAATCTTCGGCAGTACGGCATTCCTTATTCCATCACGACGCTGCACACCGAGAGTCCCGACTCGCCCGAGTTTGCCAAAGACCTGGAATGGTTCGCCGCAGTCTGCCGCGTGGTAAAGGGATTTCGCAACTTGCGCGTCGGCGCCATCGGCGCTCGCCCCGCGGCTTTCAACACCGTGCGCTACAGCGAGAAGATTCTGGAGTCGCAGGGCATCTCGATCGAGACGCTCGATCTTTCCGAAGTGCTGGGCCGCATCGAACGCATGAAAGACAACGACGACCATGCGCAGGCCAAGCTCGCCGCGATCAAGAAATATGTGGACGCCGAGCAGCGTGCCGGCGCCCGCCTTATTAAAGATGGCGAAGCTGGGCGCAGTAGTCGACCAGTGGATGGCGGCGACCGAAGTCACCATCAGCGCGGTGCAGTGCTGGACCTCGATCGAAGAAAATCTGGGCGTAGTTCCCTGCACCGTCATGAGCATGATGAGCAACGAACTGCTCTCCAGCGCCTGCGAAGTGGATATTTGCGGCGTGCTCGGCATGCACGCCCTGCAGCTCGCCTCGGGCACGTCCTTCGGCGCTTCTCGATTGGAATAACAACTATGGATCGGACCCGAACAAAGCAGTCTGCTTCCACTGCTCGAACCTGCCGAAACATTTCTTCCGCTCGGTGAAGATGGACTTTCAGGAGATCATCGCCGGCACCGTCGGAAAAGAAAACACGTTCGGAACCTGCGTGGGGCTGATCAAACCGGAGAAAATGAGCTTCGCCCGCTTCTCCACCGACGATACTTCCGGGCAAGATGCGCGGGTATGTGGGCGAAGGACGATTCACCGACGATCCGCTGAACACCTTCGGCGGAGCGGGTGTGGTTGAGATCCCGAACCTGCAGAAACTCCTGCATTTCATTTGCGAGAGCGGATTCGAGCATCACGTGGCCGCGAATCTCTCCACCGTCGCGTCGGCCGTGCACGAAGCCACCACTCGCTATCTGGGCTGGGACATGTACTATCACGGTCGCGAAAACGGAGCCTGCTGATGGCCATCGTGGCTGGAGTCGATTTCGGAACGCTGAGCGTTCGCGTTTCCCTGGTCGATAGCGAGCGCGGGCTGCTCGAATCCGCGATCGCCGAGTATCCGCTGCATCGCAAGCGCGAAGATCCCGAATACGCCACCCAATCGCATGACGACCACATGCGGGCTCTGGCGTCCGCGACGCGCGAAGTGCTGAAGAAGGCGGCATTCGCGGGCGATCAAGTGCAGGCCATCGCGCTCGATACCACGGGTTCATCCGTAATTCCGGTTGGCAAGGATCTTCAGCCCCTCGGTGAGTATTACTTGTGGTGCGACCACCGCGCCAAGGGCGAAGCCGCCGAGATCACCGAAGCGGCGCACCGCGAAGGCCTGGAAGCCATCCAGTGGTGCGGCGGAGTCTATTCGTCGGAGTGGGGATTTTCCAAGCTGCTGCACTGGCTTCGGCACAATCCCGAGAAGCGATCGGAGTTTGTCTCCGCCTTCGAGCACTGCGACATGGTCGCGGCCACGCTGTGCGGCATCACCGATCCCAAGAAAGTAAAACGCAGTGTCTGCGCCATGGGGCACAAGTGGCTGTGGAACGCACAACTGGGCGGCCTTCCTCCGGAAAGTTTTCTTGTCAAAGGTGGATCCTTTGCTGGAGGGCGTTCGCGACAAACTGGATGGCGAGTATGCCACGTCTGACCAAATCGCCGGAACAGCTCTCTCCGTTCTGGGCCGAAAAACTTGGACTCAAGGCAGGCATTCCGATCCCAGTGGGCGCGTTCGATGCGCACTGGGATGCGATTGGCGCGGGTTGCCGGACCGACGACATGGTGAATGTCATCGGCACCTCGACATGCATCATTGGCATCACTCCCTCGGTGAATTTGGTGCCCGGAGTTTGTGGCGTGGTGCAAGGCAGCGTGCATCCGCTGCGCACCGGAATCGAAGCCGGGCTCTCGGCCGTCGGAGACATTTTCAGCGCCATCGCTTCTCGTGCCGGCACAGACGTAACGACGTTAAGCGTCGGCCTGGAAAACTATCGCGCCGGTCAGACGGGCTTGCTGCGCATGACCTGGGACAACGGCGATCGCACCGTGCTGGTCAACCCCAACCTGCGCGGCGTCACGCTGGGATGGAACCTGCAGAGCACAGCTCAAGACGAACTCTTCGCTGCTATCGAAGGAACGGCGTTTCACACACGAGTAATTCTGGATCGCATGGCCGCGCACGGCGTGTACATCAAACGCGTGATCAATGCGGGAGGCATTCCGCAGAAGAATGACGTTCTGAACCAGGTGTATGCCAATGTGCTGGGACGCTCCGGTGCTGGTTCCAAGCAAGAGCGTGGTCAGTCTCGGATCGGCGATCTTTGCTTTTCTGGCGGCTGGCACTTTCAAGACCGATCGAGGAAGCACAGGATAGGATTTGCCCTTCTCACCGTACTTTCCTTCCGAATATGTCTGCGCAGGCAACTTACGACCAGTCTGTACTCTCTGTATAGCAAGCTATATTTCGCTTTGGGGCGACCTGGCGACGATGGAATCGGAAACGTACTGCCCAGCTTAATTGCGCTGGCAACTTCACCTGGTAAGAACACAGCTTAGAGCAACAGTTTCAGCATTGCCGGAAGGAATCACTACTGACTGCGCGGCCGGGAACTCCTAAGCTCGAACCCCGATGAGGAGATTCAGCGACGTGGAGGAATTGGTAGGGCGGCGGTCTCTCTCGCTTCCGATGCGGGTTTTTCTCGTTGCCGGTTCGATACTCGTGGTCAATGTTGTTTCCTGGCGAGTGGCGTGAATCAATGAATGGCAAACGGCGTTCTAGGCACGGCCAGAGCCTCGTTTCTCATGGGCATCAGGGCCAAATCGACGTATAATCTTCCTGATTGCAGGCGTCAAGAATCTCGTTTATCTAAATTTAGGCCGCAAAAAAGGTGGGTAGTGATGATGCTGTTGCGCAAACTCGTTTCCGGTTTTCTATTTTCCGCTTTTGCTCTGGCGCTCTTAGCCTCTTCGCCTGTCCCGGTCTTCGCTCAGGCACAAAGCGCCACAAAGGCGAAACCGCACGTGGTGGTAATCGGCGTGAACGGTATGGAGTTGGACGTGATTCGTCCGCTCTTGTTGGAGGGCAAAATGCCCAACCTCTCGAGCGTGATCAAGAAGGGCGCGTACGGCAAGTTGCGCACGGTCTCGGCGCCCAATTGCCCTCGCGTCTACAGCACGCTATTCACCAGTACCAAACCGGAGGAGCACGGAGTCAGCGGCTTTATCGTCGGTGGCATCACGGCCAACACCAACATGCTGAAAGAAGAGCCGATCTGGTCCATGCTGTCGAAGCACGGCGTTTCAGTGGGAATGGCCAATGTTCCCGCCACTTTTCCAGTGATGCCGGTGAACGGCTACATGATCAGCGGCATGCTCACGCGCGGGAAGAATTGCGAAGATGGCGTGCTCTGCGCTCCGAAACTTTCGGAAGTGGAAGGGGGCGAAGCCGTCTATCCTCCCGCGTTAAAAGCGGAGTTGCTGAAGAACGTAGGCGATTTCTACATTGACTGCGAACGCATGCCTGCGGCTGCGGACTTGGAGGGACACGAAAGCGAAGTCATCGACGCCTGGCTCAAGAAGGTACAACTCATCCGCGACCAGCAGACGAAGCTTTTCGACTATCTGCTGGATCACCATCCCACCGATTTCACGTGGCTGGCGCAATCTTGCGAAGATCGCACCGGGCACTGGCTCTATCCCATCGCGCCTTACAACGCGGGATACAATCCGAAGATTAACGGCGTGCGCACGGAAGCTTTCCCCGATCAATACATTGCTTTCGATAAAGTGCTGGGCGCGATTCTGAAGCACACAGACGAGAACACTTATGTGATCATCGTCTCCGATCACGGCATCAAGCCGCTGCGCGAGTTCGAGCAGACCGATCCGCACGCGCACATGGATCACGAAAAGACCACGCCAGTCATCGCCAAGCACGACTTTGCCGACGGCGACGATGTACCCGGATCATTTTTCGCGATGGGGCCAGGCATTAAGCATGATCTCCGCCTGATGGGATTTGAGGTTTCTGTGTACGACATCGCGCCGACGATACTGCATATCTACGGCATCGAGCAACCGGCTCAGATGCACGGGCATGTGCTGACCGAGATTTTTGAGAAATCCGACAAGGTCGTTGCGCAGAAGTAATCGACGATAATTTTCTCGGGTCTACTGGAGAAATAGGGGTTACTCGGCCTTGTGCAGCGCATCAGCCCGAGCCTTGGCTTTCTGAGCTTCGGCTACTTTGCCCAATCCGGTATAAGCTTGCGACAGCAAATCGAAAATCTCTGAGGTTGCGAGTTGCGACTTACTGAGGGGCGCGAGTTGTTGCACCGCTGCGGCAAAATTGCCCTCTGCTATTTGCGCCTTCGCAACACCAACTTGCGCCTCCACACTATTTGACTGAAGCAGAAGCGCGGCTTCAAACTGGTCTTCAGCAGGTTGTGGGTTCTTTAGCGCAAGATAAACCTGGCCCAGCAACAGCCGAGCTTGATACTGACCGGGCAACAATTTTAGACTGGCGTCGAGAGCGTCCCGCGCGCCGCGAAGGTCGTGAAGCTTCTGCAGGGCTGCCCCGAGATGGAAGGCAACGCTGGCGTCCTCCGGGCGCAGTTGCATCGCCGTTTTCAGATGCTGAGCAGCGGCTGCAAAGTCGCCATCATGCAGTTCCAGTTCGCCCAAGTCCCGCAGTGCAGTCGGCGATTTCGGATTGAGCTGGAGAACTTTCTCCAGCGATCGACGCGCTTCGGTAGTTCGATTGTCCTCTGACGCGATCATGGCCGTGTGCAGCAGGTTGAACTCTTCAATCCTGTCTTTGGGATCTGGAAGCAACGAGGGCTCGGGAACATTGGTCGCGCTCCCTGCGTCGGCTTGGCCGAGATAACCCAGAGCCTTTAGTTCATCGATGGTTCCCTGCCCAACCGCGCCTCGGGAATTTTCGGGCGGCGGTTGATCTGCCCGTAAAGCGGCTAACAGTCCCCTAGACTTCTGCACTTGCGCGTTCCAAGGCTCGTACGTATTGCTAAGTTCTCCGGCATCGCGTTGCAAATCGTAAAGCTCGGGCCGAGGCGCTTCAATGAACTTGTAGCCTTCCATGCGCACGGAACGCAAGGGCGCCCACCCGAAGCGCAGCGGATAGTCGGTTTCGCCGAAAACGGTGCGAGCGGCTACCTCTGTGCCGGCGAAATAGGGCTTAAGCGATTCACCATCTGTCGTCGCAAGGGCGGGAGCGCCTACCAGATCAAGCACTGTCGGCAGAATGTCGGTCGTTCGGACCTGTGCGTCGATGACCTTCTCTTTCGCTGCTTCAACTCCTGCCGGAAGTTTGACGATCAGGGGAACGTGGGTGGTGGAATCGTACAGAAAGATCCCATGCGTATCTTCGTGGTGCTCGCCCAAGCCTTCGCCGTGATCACCTACCACAACGATCGCGGAGTTTTCGTATAGACCGTGCTGCTTTAGGTAAGAGATAAAACCCGCAAGCGCGGCATCAGCATAGGCGATTTCGCCGTCATACAGATGGTCTTTGTAGATTTGCGAATAGGGCGGAGGCGGTTCGTACGGATCGTGAGGGTCATACAAGTGCACCCAGACGAAATGAGTACCGCCAGGATGCGCGCGCAGCCATGCTTCGGCGTGTTGCACTACGACCATGCCACGGCGCTCCACGCGGTCGCGGCGCGATTCCGTGGGCAGGCGCTGAGGAAAATTGTCGTAGAAATCGAAGCCTCGATCAAAACCCGGGGCTAAGGTTTTACTGTCGAGAATCACCGCGCCGATAAAGGCCGCCGTACGATAACCCTGTTTGTGGAGCAATTCTGCCCCTGTGGGATGAGCGAGCGATAAAGGCACGGCAAAATCCGTGACGCCATGCGTAAGGGGCAGAAGCCCGGTGAGGATGCTAGCGTGCGATGTGTTGGTTATAGGACTCGGCGTGAAAGCCTGGGCAAAACGAAATCCGTCTTTCGCCAGCGCATCCAGCGCCGGCGTCTTCACCTGGTCATAACCATAGCAATGAACATGGTCTGCGCGCAGCGTGTCGATGGTGATCAGAAAAACATCCGGTCGGACTCCCTTTCTTGGCGATTCCTGGGCATTCCCCAGCGCAGTCAGGCAGCAGATTGCAAGCGTGCACAGGGCCTTCACGGTGACTCAGACTAGCATATCTTCGATGGTTGTCGACGCAGCGACAGAGTTCCTGTGGACGCACCTGAGATATAATCATGTCGCCTATGTCTGGTTGGCGACTGTTCTCCTTGGGGATTGCCCGTCTTCTTAGCGTATTTTTCTGCACGTTTTTCGGCACTCTGGCCGCAGCCCAATCCGCGCCCAAAATCAATGTCGTTGTGATCACCATCGACACTTTACGTGCCGACCACTTAGGATGCTACGGAGATAAACAAATCCGGACGCCGAACATCGACGCACTCGCGGCCGACGGAGTGCGCTTCGAGCGCGCTTATACTCCGGTGCCGGTCACCCTACCGGCGCACACGGTAATTTTCACTGGAACCTATCCGATGCTCAGCGGCATGCATGATTTCAGCGGCAATAAGCTGAGTCCCAGCCAGCCCACGCTGGCGTCGGTTCTGAAACAGCACGGATACGCCACGGGAGCGGTGATCGGCTCGGCCGTACTGGACTCACGCTTCGGGCTGAACCAAGGATTTGATTTCTATTACGATCACTTCGATTTTAACCGGCTGGATGAGTCGAATCTCGAGGAGATGGAACGTCCCGGGAATCTAGTCGCCGACGTGGCGCTGGACTGGCTGGCCAAGAACCACCACGAAAAGTTTTTTCTTTGGATGCACCTTTACGATCCGCATTATCCTTATCGTCCGCCGCCTCCCTACAACGAGCAATACAAAGATCGCCTTTACGACGGGGAAATTGCTTTCGCCGACGCTCAGGTCGGACGCCTGATCGCTTGTCTTAAAGCAAATGGGCTCTATCGAAATACTCTGATCGTGCTCACCGGAGATCACGGCGAAAGTCTCGGCGAGCACGGCGAGAAAACCCACGGCTTCTTTATTTACAACGCAACGTTGCACGTGCCGGTGATCATCCGTTTGCCGGGAAGTCCGCACGCTGCAATTCTGCCGGAAATGATCAGCCTGGCGGATCTTATGCCTACAGTGCTGCAGACCTTAAAGTTTGACGTGCCTGCCCAAGTGCAAGGTGTGAGCCTTCTACCGCTGATGGCCGTGAAAAAGTCCGAGGATTCGCGGAGCCTTTACGCCGAGACTTTCCTGCCACGCCTGCATTTCAACTGGAACGAGCTAAGGAGTGTTGAAACGGATCGATATCAATTTATCGACGCTCCGAGACCGGAGCTGTACGACTTGTCGAAAGACCCAGGCGAAACCCAAAATCTTTACCCCGAGAAAAAGGCCGTGGCTGACGAACTGCGTGCCCGCCTAGCCGCGCTGATGAACAAATACGGCGCGGGCCAAGAGCTGGCCGAGAAAACCGGCCTTGATCCCGCGCTGATGGAGCGTTTGAAATCTCTAGGCTACGCCGGCTTTTCCGGAGGCGGCAATCCCACTGCCACCGACCACTCCCTCCCCGATCCTAAAGATCGCATCCAGGTCTACGAATTAATTACAGATGCCATTGCTGAGAGCCAGCACGGTCAATATCAGAGTTCGGCCGATAAGCTCATAGCCGCGCTGAAGGTGGATTCGAATTCCGTCCCGGTGCATTATTTGTTAGGCCTTGATTACTATCGTCTGCACGAATTCCCACGAGCGGTCGAGGAACTGCAGCGTGTCCTCGAGCTCAGCCCGGATTATTCGCTGGCAGTTTTCAACCTGGGACTGGCCTATGCCCAAACCGGAAACCTCGACCTCGCCATTCAAACGCTGAAACACGCTCTGGAGTTGGATCATACTAATTTCTCTGCCGCTTATAATCTCGGGGCGGCGTATGCGCAAAAGCAGATGGCGCCCGAAGCTGTGGCTGCGTTCCGGCAAACCATTTCCATCGCGCCGCAATATGCTCCCGGTCACCGCGCGTTGGGGGAGTTACTGATTTATCAGGGACAAATTGATGAGGCGGTGGCAGAGTTGCGGCTGGCATCTGAGCTTGATCCTCGCGACCCGGGCACCCATGCCGCCCTTGCCAAAGCGTTGGCCGCCAAGGGCCTGAATACGGAAGCGGACGAAGAAATGCGCAAGGCCCAGCAGTCTCGGCCACAGTAGTGATGCAACAACAGGTAACGATGACGAGATCATCTCAACAACAATGAAGATGCACCGTCCTTTTGCCGTGTTGGCGCTGGTATTGGCCTTGACGCAAGCCTTGGGGGCAGCGAAGGCTCCGGCCCGCAAGACTCTGCCTAATGTGATTCTCATCACGATCGACACGGTCCGCGCCGATCACCTCGGTTGCTACGGCGCGAAAGAGATTCAAACTCCTGCCCTTGATGCTCTGGCCCGCGACGGAATTGTATTCGAGCGCGCGGTTTCACAAGTCCCGCTGACTTGGCCTTCGCACGCGGCGATCCTGACTGGCTTGTACCCTTTTCAAAATGGCGTTCAGGATTTCACGGGGCAACCGCTCGAAGCGCGCTTTCGTTCCGTTGCTCAAGCTTTCCAAACCCATGGCTACGCCACCGGAGCGGTGGTCAGCTCTTTTGTGCTTGATCGCAGCTGGGGGCTGGCGCGCGGATTTGATTTTTACGACGACGCGTTCACTGCCGAAGCGTTCGCCCATAAAGATCTAGGCCTAGTCGAACGTCGCGCCGGTGAAAGTGTCACACGTGCTCTGGCTTGGTTGCAGAAAACTTCGCGGCGTCCATTTTTCTTTTGGCTACACTTATACGATCCTCACAGTCCTTACGACCCACCCGAGCCCTATCGCACGCAATACCGTACTCGCCCATATGACGGAGAGATCGCGTACTCCGATCACGAACTTGAGCGCCTGATCGCCTGGCTGAAGCACAATCAACTTTACGATCACAGTCTGATCGTCTTTCTCAGCGATCATGGGGAATCTCTTGGGGAGCACGGCGAGCAGGAGCATGGCTTTTTTGTTTACGACTCCACCGTACATATACCTCTGATCGTCAAACTACCAACTGGAAGCGGCCTTCGTCCGGGCCGAGTCACGCGGCCTATCGAGACGATTGCGGTTGCTCCTACGCTGCTTCGTTTGGCCGGAGTGCATGACGAGATTGAGAAACAATTTGGCTCGCAAGGGCTGTTGGGCAGCGGCGCCGGGGAAGAGGACGAAGCCTACAGCGAAACCTTTTATCCTTTCAGCTCATTTGGCTGGAGCCCACTGCATGCTTTGGAGACCGGCCGCTACGAATACATCGATGCTCCCTCGCCGGAGCTTTACGATCTCGCGACTGACCCGGAGGAGAAGAGCAACTTGGCGGCGCTGCAACCTGCGACGGTTGCGGTGTTAAAGCAAAAGCTGGCTGCGCGGATGCAGGACCGCCGATTCAATCCCTCTCGCGATAATAGCTATGAGCTAAGCCCTGATGCAGTCGAGAAATTGCGCGCCCTGGGGTATGTTGCCTACCGCTCGCCAGTGGCTGCAAGTGCATTAGCTGCGGGCCTGCCTGATCCCAAGGACAAGTTGTGGGAGTTCAACTCGATTCTGCAGGCTGGAGATGCGCTGCATGCGGGCGATTTTTTGAGGGCGAAGTCGTTATTGCTGCAAGTTCGGGAGAAAGATCCGACAATGTATATCGTTCCCTTTAGCTTGGGTGAGGTTGCGATGGCCCAGCAGGAATGGGATGAGGCCGCCGTCGAGTTTAAGAAGTGCCTGGACCTGAACCCGCACTTCGATCAAGCCATGCTGGGTTTGGCAAGGGCGCTAAGCTCCCAAGGAAAAGTGGACGAGGCGAAGCAGTGGACGCGCCAGGCTATTCAATACAATTCGCAGAGTTATCGGGCCTGGTATTTCTTGGGATCATTGGAAGCGCGAGACGATAAACCAGCCGCAATTTCTGCTTACGAAAAGGCCGTTTCAATCCAGGGGAACTTTGCGCCCGCCCGGCGCGATCTAGGTTTGCTTCAATTTCAACAGCAGAACTACAGTGAAGCCGCGAAACATCTGGCTCAAGCAGTGGCGCTCGGTATCGATGACGCTGTCCTTTACAACGACCTGGGAATTTCCTACAGCCGTACTGCGCGCCAGCACCAAGCTATCGCGAGCTACCAGCGGGCATTGCACCTCGACCCGAATCTGGCACAGGCTCACCTCAATCTCGGCTTTGCCTACGAACAACTCAAGCAGAACAGTCTTGCGGAGGGCGAGTATCAAGAGGCGTGCGCACTAAATTCCGAGCTGTGCCAGTTGATCAAGCAACACCAGCGGTAATCCTGGCAGGCAATCAATGCGAAACTGCTACCGGCTTGATCGGCGCTTCCAGGCGCATCAGCAGCTGCTTTGCCTGGGCGGTGAAGGAGTTGTCGGGGAAGGTGGCAATAAAATCTCGCAGGAGCGCTGCGGCGTCCTGCTTGCGCCCTTGCTTCATCATGAGATTTATCAACTGTAGGCGCACCTGCGCCATGAAGGGATCGATCTGCATGGCCCGACGCAGGGCGCTCTCGGCCTCGGTAAACTTTGCCAGCCGCAGGTTCAACGATCCCAGCAGAAACTGGCCTAGGGCCGAGTCGGGCTGGCGACGCAGGCCCTGGTCGAGATATTGTTTGGCATCGGGCAACTGGCCGGATAGCATGCACACGTTGCTCAGATTGAAATAAGCGGCAGCATCGCTCTGATTGAGCTCAACCACTCGCTGGAACTCTTTGCGAGCCGCGGGAAAGTCCGACTTGCTCTGGTAGTCAGATCCGAGATTGTTGTGCGCGAAATAATAATCCGGAGCAATGGCCACCGCTTTTTCGTAGTGACGAATCGCTTCATCCCGTTTGCCGGCCGCATCGGCCTCTTGTCCCTTCTTAAATTCCTTCATCGCCGACTTAGGGAAGTTGGGCGAGTATGCCCGCGCATCGATCATGTTGAGATTGGAGCCCGCGGCTGCCGACTGCTCCGGGGCCGATTCCTCGGTTTTCTTGGGCACGAGAGTGATATCGACGAAGACAACCGGCGACATGGTTGTGTTTTCGATAACGGCGGATCGCTCGACAGGCTCGTAGTGTTCGTCGTCGATGCGTACGGTGTATGGATTCGGCGCGAGAGTGTGGAAACCGAAGGTTCCTTGAGCGTCGGTGAAAACGCTGTTCATACTGGCGCCGCGGAAGTCGAGGTTGACCAAAATTCTTTGCGGCGGAGTGCCGCCCCGTTCGACGTGTATTCGTCCGATAATGGAGCCCAGAGCTTGTCCAGTCTGCGCCAAGCATTGCCCACTGAGGGTCAGCCACAACAGCAATGAAACCAGCAGCAACCAAAAGCTGCCATCGGATCTTACCCGGGAGAGCCTAGCCCTGACCAACATTTACTCTCGCTGAAAAAATAGGGCTTGCCCGTGGCGGACAAGCCCCATCAACCTTTGGCCTGTGGGGCGTTAGAAGGTGAACTTCAAACCGAATTGCATATTGCGAGCGTTCAACGTTCCAGCTGCCTGGCCGAATGCGCTGTCAGTGATTGCGTTGTGCGCGCCACCACCATTTACCGCAAGCAGGAAGTTGGCGCGGTTGAATACGTTAAAAGCCTGCCACTCGAACTTCATATTCACCTGCTCGGTGAGCTTGAAGGTCTTAGCCAAGGTCATATCCGAGTACCACTGCCCGGGACCGACAAACTGGTTACGCCGTAAGTTCCCGACGCATCCCAAGCAGGGCGCGGAGAGAAGGGGTAAACCGGCTTGGCTGGGCGTCGTCCCGCAAGTGGCGCCGAAAGTATAACCACCCGGACACCATCCATGCTCCCATGTGCTGCGCGCGAATTTTGCGTTCGTTACGCTGGAGTTAGGACGATCATTGGTTCCGCCATCGAGGTTGAAGTCGCCGCCTACGTTCTGGCAGTTTCCACTGCTGACATCTGCCGCAGTGCAAGACGCGGTGGGATTCGAGATTTCCACCAGGCTGGCATTGTCTCCATCGTAGGGTTCCCAGTGAGCGCCGGTCTGGAAAGCCCAGATCCCGTTATACGACCACCCTCCGGCAACCGCACCCAAAGCCCCGTGCAAGTTCTGCCCAGGCAATTGAATAACATAGTTCAGCACAAGGCGCTGCCGAATGTCGTAGATCGAGTTGCCGTAGTCCAACTTCGGAATGGTCTGGTCGGTGGTGTAACCTTCGCCTGCGCCGGCGCCGTTGGCGGTGGTTGCGCCGCTGTGCCAGGTTGAGCCATCGTCCATGGAGTGGCTCCACGTGTAGTTTGCATTCAACAGAACGCCATGGCCCATCTGCTTCCTGATGGAAGCCTGCAGAGCCGAGTAGTTGGAGTTCACCACATTCTCCCAAGTACGCAGCTTCCCGTAGTTGGGATTGGGATAACCGCCCAGGCCGGTCAGAACCCTTCCGAGATTGTCGGTGATGGTTGCGCCTACCGGCAACTGAGATCCGGGAGCGCGATTGATGTTTTCCGCACGGAACAACCTCCGGCCCATCGTTCCCACATAATCTAACTCCAGCACTGTCTTCGGAGCGACCTCTCGTTGCAGGCTGAGGAAGTCGTTGTAGACGTACGGATCTTTCACGCCGGAGGGCAGAACTACACCCGAGAGATAGGCGGTGTCTGGATTGAACCCCGCATACCCGATGATGTTTCCTGTGGCTTGGTTACCCTGAGTACCCTGGCCAGGATTGGTGCCGGGACCGAGGTAAGTTGGTGTTGCCCCTGAGGGGGCACAACTCGTGGTTCCGCAGGTGGTGGGGCCGTAAACCACTGTGTTCGTCCCTCCTCCACTCTGCAGGGGGTTAAACTCGAGGTTGAAGGAGTAGTAAGGTGGGTTCCAACGCGAGTTGGAGAGCGGGTTATAGAGCGTGCCTTCATAGGATATGCCGAAGCCCGCTCGCACCGAGGTTTTCCCGTCTCCATTCACATCCCAAGCAAAGCCCACGCGAGGTCCGAAATCGTGGTATTGGTTGGGACCAAGCCTATCCGTAGGGGCGAAGCCTCCTGGCCCGCACACGCCCTTTAAAATAGCTGTGCTGCTTGCGGCACCAGTCAGCATGCATCCGGGGGTACCCAACGGAGCATTTGCATTTTCTAATTGCTGGACAATACCAGCGCCCGGCCCGAGGTCGAGCACGGTTGCAAGATTATCCTCTTCGGTGTGGCGGGTGTACAGATCCCAGCGGAGGCCAAGGTTCAAAGTCAGCCGTTTGCTCACCTTCCAGTCGTCCTGAACGTAGGTGCCCACTTCCCAATTGCGCCAGTGGCGGGTATTGGTCTGCAGAACTCCGGTGTCGGTGCCATTGGTAAAGCCGGGGTTCACGCCGGCGATTTCACCATAGGGCGCATCCGCCGCGAAGTAAAGTGGATCCACAAAGAGATAGGAGGGGCGAGCCACGTTGAACTGGCTGTTCTCGAGGTTACGCCGCAAATCGCCACCGATCTTTATGTTGTGCTTTCCATGGCTGATGGAGACGATATCCGAGTACAGGTACTCGTGATCTTTAAATAACTGCGGATAGCCGTTATACGAGCCGAAAGCTGCAACGCCATCGTTGAACCCAATCGCTGGCACGCCCGGCACAGAGGTCGTAATGGCCAAATTGTTCTGCGTATATCCAACGGTGAGAGAGTTCAGAATCGTTGGGGAAAAGGTGTGGACAAAATTTAGCTGACCATTCGGATAGTAGTATCGGGCCGGATTCGTGAAACCACGGGTACAATAAGAATAACAAGGGCCGAAACTATCGGTGGTATGAGTCCAGTTGAACTGGGCGAACATACGGTTGCTGGGATTGAATACGTAATCCAGCTTAGCCATAGCCTCGTTGCCGTTGAACAAATTACCCAGCGTTTGCGTCTGAGTACCAAAAATAGCGGTCGTCGAGTTTAGAAAGGCCGAGCCGCGATTGAAGCTTCCAGCCTGAATCGGCAAGATGCTGCT
The DNA here is from genome assembly GCA_963781635.1 of uncultured Acidobacteriaceae bacterium. GTDB lineage: Bacteria > Acidobacteriota > Terriglobia > Terriglobales > Acidobacteriaceae > Sulfotelmatobacter. The sequence continues at coordinate 224,155 of CAWAFZ010000008.1, read as the reverse complement.
GCATCCAACCCCGCCGGACGTGGCCGCCTGGGCCAGCAGGGCTTGGTCGGCCGCAGTCACGCCAATGATTTTTGCCATTTTCGCCGCTATACCGGGATTTCCTGGAAAACTATCCGGGCAGAGATACTGTGCATAGCTCGTAAAGCTCTGGTTGGGCTGCACTCCCACGGTTCCCTCGCACCCAGGAGCGCCGCAGATGTAGTTATCCAGGGTAGTCGCAGCTGATCCTGGAATCGTCGGCGAAAAATGGCTATAAAGAAGCGCCGCGACTGAATTTGGCTGTCCAGCAATAGTCGCCTGCTCGAATGCGGGAGACTCGACGGTTAGCGACTCAGGAGTGCCTGAACTTTTGAACCGGTCGCCCTGATACGAACCGAAGAAGAACAGCTTGTCCTTAATGATCGGGCCCCCGATCGTACCCCCGAACTGGTTGAAGTGCAGGGGCGGACGGGCCACGCCTTGTTGATTCAGGAAATATGCATTCGCGTCCAGACCGCTGTTGCGGAAGTATTCCCAGGCGCTGCCGTGGAAGGAGTTCGTGCCCGATTTGCTAATGAGGTTGTTGATGGTGCCCGCGCTGCTGCCGTATTGCGCGGACATATTCAATTGCAACTGCTGAAACTCCTGCACCGTATCTTCGATCGGGATGTTATTCGGTCCACCGCTCAGATCCTTGTTCGAAACTCCGTTGATCAGGTACCCGTTGAAATCCTCACGGACTCCGTTGACCACAGCGCCGGTGGAACCGTGCCCGGTACCCGCCTCGAAATCGACGCCAGCCACGTTAACCGCCCCGGGAGAGAGTTGAATCAGGTCGTAAACGTTACGGCCATTCAACGGCAAGTTGCTGATCTGGGTAGATCCTATGGTTGTGGAAAGTTGGGACTGTTCCGTATTCACCGCTGCAGCTTCCCCGGTGACTTCGACGATCTCACGCGCCTGGCCTAGGACCATCTTTGCGTCCACACGGGCAATGGTGCCCGCGTCCAGAGTCACACCCACGTGAGTAAACGTCTTGAATCCTGAGGCTTCCACCGTAATCGAGTAGACGCCAGGAGGAAGCTCCTTGGCTATATACACTCCGGATTGGTTGGTTGTGACAGTAACCGAAAGGTTAGTAGCTCGGTTTGCGATGATCACCTTAGCGCCGACCACGGCCGCATTCGACGGGTCTGTCACAGTGCCGGAAAAGTCGGCGTTCTGGACTTGGGCGATCGCAGTCAGCCCCAACATCATGATGCAAAACGCAACCAGGCAAAACCGAAACTTCGTCATACCCTACCCCTCCAGGGAGCTTTGGTCGTGGGACATCATAAGGATCTAATCTTGCGTTTGAACCCTACCTGAACCAACCGAAACGGTCACAATAGAACGTGATCGGTAAACATTTGTAAAATGGGCGCCATTTTGAGGCTTCCTGACTCTCACTGTCAAGGGTTAAGTTCTTGATTCGTTGTGAATAAACAATTGCCGGTGACGAGCACTACATCCCCAAGCTCGCTTGGGGAGACAGCGAAGCACGTTTCCCGCCAAAAAATCGTGCTTGCAAATCAATAACTTACAAGGGTTAATCGTTTTATACTATGAGAAACTGGAGCGCAAAGGCAGAGATTCACCGGAATTTGGAATGAGTTGTCTACGTCTTTCTGCTGCCTTCCATGCAAACTTTGAGTCGAGGCGCGTGCCGCGGAAGGAACCAGGCACCCGCTCAAAGGCGTCAAACTCACTCGACCAGGATCACAGTAATCTAGATCACCTACGGCCGCCTGGAAGTTTTGGGTGCGGAGCGGGGTTGTCGAATCGGTTCCGAGTAAACCCGCTTTTTGACCATTCCGCCTTCTTGTATGACCAGCTCTTGATCGGCACTTTGCAGGCCCAGCGTATCCACTTTGCCGGACGGCCAGTGAACCACAATCGAGTCTACTTGGGTTGCAACGCCCAACCCAAAATGCAGACGGGGATCGCTGGCCGATTCAAATCCCGAATTGGCGCGAACTTCTGCAACCTGCGTCAGGCCCCCGGCCTTCACCTCAATCCTCGCTCCAAATCCATCGCGATTCGAACGAGTGCCTACGGTCTTGATGCGCAGCCAGTGGCCGCGCTTTGTGGTTTCGTTGCGCAGCAGTAGCGGCGAGCCATCGAGCACGCTGACCAGCAGGTCTTCCCTGCCATCGTTAAAGAAGTCCGCCGTCGCCGCCCCGCGCGCTACATAGCGGCGAGCCAGAGCGGTTCCCGCGCTCCGACCGATCTCCTCGAATTTGCCGTTCTTCAGATTGCGAAATAAGAGCGGCCGCTCGGCATAGGTCACGCCGAAGGAATGGCCATCTACCTGAGGATTCACGTGCCCGTTGGCGACAAAAATGTCTTTCCAGCCATCGTTATCGAAGTCGAGAAACTTGATTCCGAAGCCGAGAAACGGAATGCTCACCTGCCCGAAGTTTGCAGGGCCGGCCAGGTCTGTAAACTCGCCATTGTGATCGTTGTGATAGAGATTGTTGGTGTCGTCGGAGAAGTTTGCCTTGGCGATATCGGGCCAGCCGTCGTTGTCGTAGTCGCCAGAGTCGATACCCATGCCGGCCTGCTCGCGCCCATCGGCGCTGTAAGCGACTCCGGCCTGCACGCCGACCTCGGTGAAGCCTCCCTTGCAGTCACCGTGATAGAGCAAGCTGGGTGACGAATCATTAGCGACGTAAAGGTCGGGGCAGCCGTCCAAGTCGAAGTCGAGCCACAGCACGCCTAGCCCGTAATACGAGTCGGGATCAATGTTCAGTTTTTCGGTGACGTCGGTGAATGTTCCGTCACCGTTGTTGTGATAAAGACGGTCGCGGCCGCCTTTTAACCCGCGGGGACCGCACGAAACCGGAATGTTGCGATACTGGCAAAAAGGCCCTCGTCCAAATTCCGGCAAGTGTTTCAGATCGAGATCAACATAGTTGGCGACGTAGAGATCGAGAAAGCCGTCATTGTCGTAATCGCCAAACGCCGCGCTCGTGCCCCAGCGTCCCGCGTTGCCAACACCGGCTTTCGCGGTGACGTCGGTGAAGGTTCCGTCGCCGTTATTGTGGTAAAGAACGGCTCCATCAAGATAAGTGACATAGAGGTCTTCCCATCCATCGTTGTCGTAATCGCCAACCGCGGCGCCGAATCCCCAACCGCAATGCGTAAGTCCGGCCTTGGCCGTCACGTCCGTGAACGTGCCGTCGTGATTATTGTGGTAGAGCTTGCCGGAGCGACACTTCTTCGCTTGCAAGTCTTCGAGGGTCGAGCCGTTGACCAAGAAGATATCCATCCAACCATCGTTGTCGTAGTCGAAAACCGCGACGCCACCGCACATCGAATCCATGATGTAACGTTTTTCGTGACTGCCGCAGGTGAGGTGAAAGTCGATGCCAGCAGTGCGAGTAACGTCGACGAAGGATATCTGAGACAAAGAATCCGTACTCGAGGGTCTGGCTTTACTATGCGATTTGGGCGGCGGGTGAGTCGCCTGTTGCGAAAACGAGCTCGGAGAAAATACAGCGACTAAACAAAAGGCGCCAGTGAGCAGAGAGACAAAAGCGACTTTCGAAAACCTGAGCTTCGCCATCTACCGGATCGGCCCCGTGGCCATGCCTCCGGTGACCGGCTGCTTCTTCTTCAGCGCAGAAAACGTCTGTAACTCCAGCTGAGCCTCTTCCTTACGGCCAATCTTTTCAAGAGCCCGCGCCATTTGGTAATGCGATCCAGGATCTTCGGGCCTTAATGAGATCGCGCGCCGGAGTTCTGTCACAGCACTTTCGACATCCGTCTGCATAAGCAGCGTCTTGCCTAAATCATAGGCAACATCGGCATTCTGCGGGTCGATTTCTGACGCTCGCCGCAAATGCTCGACCGCCGATTTGTAGTCTCCCGCCGCCGACAGACAGTGGCCGAGTTGATAGAGCACGAGAGCATCATTGGGCGAGCGCTTGAGCTCGGCTTGATACTCATAAATCGCCTCCTCGTTGCGGCCGAGACTGGCAAAGGCAAATCCGAGATGATAATGTCCCAGCGGAAGCTCGGGCTCCAGGCGCAACGCCAGCTTGAATTGCTCAACCGCCTCCACGCTGCGATTTGTATTCTGATAAGAGCGGCCCAGCAGAACATGAGGCAGCGCTGGCTTTGGGTCGAGACGAATGGCCTTCTCCAATTCGGTGGCGGCTTCGGGATACTGATTGTCCGCCAGCAGCACCAGCGCGGTATCGAAGTGAATGTCGGCCTGGGCGCTATTCACTTTCTCAGCGCGCCGCAGCATTTCCAAAGCCTCTAACTTGCGGCCCTTTTTGAAATAGACCAGCCCGAGCCAGTGCAGCACATCGCCATCCCGAGGAAAGCGCGCCACGGCGGATCGTCCAATTTGCTCAGCATCGTCGAGACGTCTTTCCTGAAGATAGCTGAGCAAGAGGCCGCGATTGACGTCGAGATTTTCCGGGACGAGTTGTCGCGCTTTCTCAAAGCTGGCTGCAGCACGGGCGAAATCGCCGGCGTCGAGAGCAGCCTGTCCTTGACTGATCAGCATAGTCACGGATTCATTCCCCAACTGCGCTGAGGCTTGGAAGCCGAAAGCCAACAGTAGGAACAGCAACGTCAGGGAACAGGATTTCGTATGTCGGGAAATCACATTACCTAGCCAATAGCGAAGCTGTTATTCGCGCAGTATACGTCAGGATATCAGCCTGTTTCCGGCGTCGCCAAATGGAGTATGATGTTTCCGCTAAAGATCGGGGAGGAGGACATCATGACTACCCGCCCGAGTCGGTCACGCCATCCCATTACTATAACGTTCGTCCTTGCGGCGGCTACGCTCGGTGCCCTCGCTCAGGCCCCGTCAACGAGCGAGCCTCCCGCTCCCAGCATTCGAGTTACAACGCACATGGTGCTGGTGGATGTCGTGGTAACCGATAAGCAGGGCAAAGCGGTGCCTGGACTACATCCCGAGGATTTCGTGGTGGAGGAAAACGGCAAGGCCCAGAAAATTGCCAATCTAGTCACGCCTGCTGACAACGCGCCTCATGCGCCGGCGCCACTGCCTCCTGGAATCTTCTCGAACCGGCCCCAATATCGCTCCACCGGCAGTCCGATTACGGTGATGCTGCTCGATGCCGTGAACACGCCCTTTACCGATCAAGCCTACGCCCGCAGTCAAATGCTGCGTTTCGTGCAAGAGCAATACAAGCCCGGCGAGCGCATGGCTGTCTTTACGCTCACTGGCGCGTTGAATGAGTTACAGGACTTCACCAGCGATCCGCAAATTCTCTACCAGGCTCTGCTGAGCTACAAGCCGCAACAGCAACAACTAGCCAATGCATCGCTTCGAACCCAAACTGGCGAAGGTTCAAACACAGCCCAAGAAGCCGTGAGTAATCTCGATGCGAGTACACTTCCGCTGAGCGGTGCCGGGGGTGGTGGTCTGGGCCCCGGAGCTTCCATCGCATTGGCTAGTGCTCAGGCTGCGCTCCGTTCCTTTGAATCAATTGAGGCCGGGTATGACAAAGATCGGCGCGCCGTGATGACCCTGGATGCGCTGAACAGCCTTTCGCGCATTTTGGGAGGTCTGCCCGGCCGTAAGAACCTGATATGGGTAACTGGAGATTTGCCGTTTACTCTGGTTCCTGAGGACCGTACGGTGACTGGCGCAGAGCTCGAGGAGGACCTGCCGAGCCTGAATACACGCCGAGTTAGCGAACACTCGGCTGGCAATTATGCCGCTACCTTCCGAAGTTCACACGCCGAGGAAATTCGCGAAGTCGAGACCCGGCTGGCAAGCGCACAAGTAGCGGTATATCCCGTCGATGCGCGGGGACTATCGATTTCGCTGGCAACCGACTCCCAGGAAACCATGCGAGAGGTCGCACGCGAGACTGGCGGCCGGGCCTATGTTAACCAAAACGAAATCAAAGTCGGAGTCGAGCGCGCTTTTGAAGACGATCTGGCCGCTTACACGATTGGCTACTATCCGGATAACAAGAAGTACGATGGCAAATATCGGCAGATTAAAGTCAAAGTAAAGCGCGACGGAGTGGAAGTGCAGAGCCGGCGCGGATACTACGCCATCGATCCTACGCAGACAAAGGGCTACAATGCGCAGGCGGAAGTGGTGTCGGCGCTAGGAGAGGATGTTCCTTCCACGCTTGTCGCTTTCAGCGCGCAGGTGAAGCCTCCCTCAGCCAACTCGGTAAAAGACAAGATCGGAGTGACTTTCTTGGTCGACGCGAATACTCTCTCCGTTGAAGACGTGGGTGGAGGAAAGCATTTGAATGTCGCGATGTACGCAACTCTCTACTCACCTGCTGGAAAGATTCTGACGAATCGGAGCCAGAAAGTAGACCAGTCTTTCGATGCCAGTACCTATCAGAAAATCTTGCAGCAAGGATTGATGCTGCACATGGATCTGGATCCTCAGCCCGGAAACAATCAGTTGCGCCTCGCCGTTCAGGATGGCCGTACCGGGTTGGTCGGAACCATCGATGCGCCAGCGCCTCAGTAACTTCGAAGCAAGAGACGCACTCGACTACTGGAACTTATATCCGGGCTTGAGTTCACAGCGAAAGACTCGCGTCTGATCGGGATTAGCGCGGGCGTTGCAATCCGCCCAGCTCAATAAGACGGATGGGCCCAGTGGAAAGATCACCATTTGCCCATCTAAATCGGCCTCGAGACTCACACCCTCCGCCGAGGTCGGCAAAGTAAAGTTCAAGCCATCGCCGAAGATCACCGGATACGACTCATGTACGAGCTGGCTGATCATGGGATGAAACACCTCGGCTTCCAACAGGAAGGTCGCCGTATCCGACCAGTCACGGGCAGCGACCATGATCACCTGACCTCCTTGCGTGAACCTGTCGGATTCGATTCGGGTAAAGGGGCACGGTCCCGCAATGCAAGAGGCGCGCGCATTGCGGAATGTATTCCCTGCACCGGCATCCAGAGAGACCGATCCAATCGCCGCCTTCCACTTGCCATCCGGCGAGCACGGCCGCTGCTTCTTGCAAGGGACGTTCCCTTTGTTCTCGACCTGAAATGCCTTGGCCACGCTGCCCACGCTCGCGTCCGTTTGCGTTTTCACTGAATAGCGCACGCGAATATTTCCCACCTTAACTTCTTGACGACGAGCGGCCGCAGGTCCAGTCAACGGGGCCTCACTCACCGGAACCATGTGGACTACATAGAGTTTGTCGCCCACATAGTCTTTCACCTCGAGGTCCTGATATTGAGGATGATGAAACAGTAGGGTAATCGGAGTTCCACGGCGGACGAACCGTTGCAGTTGAATGGTAAAGAATCCCGACGAGTCGGATTTGACTGTGCCGGTCGTGGCGAGATTCTCTGGCGCGTAGACTTCAACATCGGCGATCGGCCGCTCGTTGCGCGGGTCGGAAGCCTCAACAGTGACAGCCCCGTTCAGCGAAACGGGCTTTTGCACGCGCCAGCCCACGAGCAAGACTGCCACAGCGATGACGACCAACGTAAAAAACGCGGCTATCAGAACCTGCAGTCGATGGCTCGAGGTCATACCCATGCTCTGAGCAATAATACGATGACCGCGACGCTGAGTGTGTTACGCCCGAAGTTCGGTCTCGATAGGCTTAGACCACTTTCTATCTCTTTTGCCCCGCGACAAATTTGTTTAAGATCAAATAGGACGAAACGGATGAAGAATGACAAACCGAACTGGCTCTCGCGCCGGCAAGCGTTGCGGCAAATTCTGGGAACCGGTCTCAGCTTGCCATTAGCTGGAGTCCTAAAGCCGTGGCAGAACTTGGCTTGGGCGGCGCAAACTCCGGCCCCTGCTTCGCCGGCTTTTTCTTTGTCTCCTGAGGACGACCAATTTCTCAATGAAGTGGAAAATGCCTGCTTCCTATTCTTCTGGGAGCAGGCCAGCGATAAAACCGGCCTGATCAAAGATCGCTGCAATGTCCACGTCGATGACCAGGGGATCGTTGCCAGCATCGCGGCCACTGGCTTCGGCCTTACGGCGATTTCGATCGCCGCCCAGCGCGGCTTTATCTCCAAAAACGATGCCATTGAGCGCGTTGTCACCGCGCTCCGTTTCTTGTGGAAGAAGCTGCCCAACCATCGCGGATTCTTCTATCACTTTGCCAATATCAACACCGGCGAGCGCGTGTGGGATTCCGAAGTGTCTTCGGTCGACACCGCTATTTTGCTGTGCGGCATTCTCACCTGCCGCGAGCATTTCCGCCATCCCGGCATCTCGCAACTCGCCGACCTGATTTTCAACCGCGTCGATTGGACCTGGCTTTCGGAAGACACCTCGTTGCTACCCCACGGCTGGACTCCGGAATTTGGCTTTCTCTCTTCGCGCTGGGACTATTACAGCGAATTGATGATGATGTATCTCCTTGGCCTGGGATCTTCTGCTTACCCGTTGAAAGAAGAGATGTGGAATGCCTGGAAGCGCCTGACTTTTGAGTATGAGGGCCTGCGCTATATCGGTTCTTTTGCGCCACTTTTCGTTCATCAATATTCGCAGGCCTGGTTCGATTTCCGGGGAAAACGAGACAAGTACGCGGATTACTTTCAAAACTCGGTGACTGCGACTGAGGTGCATCGCCGGTTCTGCCTCGAACTCGGAAAGCAGTTTCCCGACTACAGTGAGGACCTCTGGGGAATCACAGCCTCGGACTCCGAGCACGGATACGTCATCTGGGGAGGACCTCCGGCCATGGGGCCGATCGATGGCAGCGTTGTACCCAGCGCGGCAGGAGGATCTTTACCTTTCCTGCCGCGCGAGACCCTGCGCGTGCTGAAGACGATGCGAACCCATTATCCCTCAGTCGTGGAATAAATATGGCTTTGTGAACGCCTTTAACCCGCTGAAAAACTGGTATGACGCGGATGTGATCGGCATTGATACCGGGATTATCATGCTGATGGCGGAGAATCTGCGCACCGGCTTTGTTTGGGATACGTTCATGAAGGCGCCGGAAGCGCAACGAGGGATGCAGAAGGCTGGCTTCAAGAAGTACTACACTGTTACTATGCAGCAACCTGGGGCGGTTGCTCGCTAATCTTTGACCGGATAACAACCGGGCGGCAGGCTTCCTTCATCCAAGACATGCTTGGAACAAGGATGATGGAGCCGGGGGCGGCGTCGCTCGCGGGATGCAGGGGTTCCAATTGCTCGCGTTTCGTCCGGATCTTGACCAGAGACAGTTCGACTTTCAACGAACTCTCGGGCGATAGGACCGTTGAGCCATGGCCATAACGAAGCAACACGACTTCTGGGGCGGATGGAGGGAACGCTTCTCTGCCCTGCGCAACGTGCCTGCTGTGTTGCGCATCGTGTGGGAGTCTGGGCGGGGAGTGGTCACCGCCAGCGTAATTCTCCGCGTCTTCGTTTCTCTCCTGCCAGTTCTGCTTCTCTGGATCACTAAACTCATCATCGACGGGATTGTCCACGCCCGGTCGACGCACCAATCGGTACCAACTACGCTGTGGTGGCTGGTTGCGGCCGAATTCGGAGTTGCCCTCCTGAGCAGTATTCTGACGCGTGGCCTGGATTTCCTCGATTCCCTGCTGGCTGACAAATACACGCGTTATGTCAGCGTATTAGTGATGAAGCACGCCGCCAGCCTGGATCTCGTGGACTATGAGAATCCTGAATTCTACGACCGCATGGAGCGGGCGCGGGTTCAGGCAACGGACCGCCTGGGAATGATCCAGTCAATCGGCCGCCTGATCCAGCAGGTCATCACTACCATTTCTCTTTCGGTTTCGATTGTCCTTTTCTCACCATGGCTTCTCTTGCTTCTGGTTGCTGGCGTCGTGCCGGCGTTCTTAGGAGAGAGCCATTTTGCATTTCTCGGATATGCCAAGAACTTCCGCCAGACGCCTATCCGCCGCCAGCTCGATTACTTGCGCGTAGCCGGAGGCAGTAAAGAAGCCGCGAAGGAACTCAAGCTTTTTGGATTGGCGAAGTTTTTCACCGACCGCTTCACCCACCTCTCCGACGCAGATATATAAAGAGGATGTCGGGCTGGCCCGGCGTAAGCTGTGGGCTGGCGCCCTATTGTCGATAATCGGCACGGCTGGATATTACTCGGCTTATGTGTTGGTTATCTGGCGAACAGTCATGGGATTGCTAAGCATCGGCACCCTAACTTTTCTTGCCGGAGCGATCCAAGGGGCAAGCACCAATATCCAGCAGATTTTTTCTACCGTGGCCGGCATCGCCGATCAGGCTTTATTCCTCACGGATCTAATCGCATTCTTCGAGATGAAGCCGACCATTCGCTCGAAGCCCAATGCCTTGCCCACTCCGCGGCCCATTCAGAGCGGATTCGAGTTTAGAAATGTTTCGTTCCGCTATCCGGGAAGCTCGCGGCTGATTCTCGACGGCCTGAATTTTCACCTCTTCCCTAGGGAGCGAGTCGCATTGGTCGGAGAAAATGGGCAGGGTAAAACTACGATCGTGAAGCTGTTGACACGCTTGTATGATCCAGTCGAGGGGCAGGTATTGCTTGACGGCGTGGATTTGCGGGAGTACGACCTGGAGGATTTGTACCACAACATAGGAATCATCTTTCAGGACTTCATGCGCTATGAAATGACGGCTCGCGAAAATATTGCGGTGGGTCAAATCGAAGAAATCGAAAACCTTCCTCTTTTGCAACATGCCGCCCAGAAGAGCATGGCGGACGAAGTGATCGGCAAACTCTCGGGCCATTACGAGCAAATGCTGGGGCGCCGCTTCGATGGGGGCGTAGATCTTTCCGGCGGGGAATGGCAAAAGGTCGCGCTCGCCCGCGCTTATCTGCGTGATGCGCAATTGCTCGTGCTAGACGAGCCTACTGCGGCATTGGACGCCCGCAGCGAGTACCAGGTTTTTCAAAGGTTCGCCGAACTCACGGCCGGAAAGATGGCAATGTTTATTTCGCATCGCTTTTCTACGGTGCGCATGGCCGATCGCATCGTACTGATCGATGGCGGCCGTGTCGTTGAGGATGGAGATCACGAGCATCTTACTCATCTCGGCGGGCGATATGCGGAGATGTTCGAATTGCAGGCAGGTAGTTACCGGTAAGTGAAATCCTAAATAAACATGGCTCGCAACGTTCAAGTCGAGAATACCGCTGAAGAGCAACCTAGGCCTGAGGTCGCCGTCGAGGTTCCCGCTCAGGACAGCCCGCGGGCAAAGGCGATGAAATTTGCTTCTGGCTTAGCGTGGTTGCCGGGGACCACTTCTTCGGAGACTTTCGCGCAACGCTGCGCCAGGGCGGAGGTCGATTTCGCCCCTGTCTTTGCCGCCGTGCGCGCGGGAAGTAGTTCTGTGCCGGAGCAGCTGAGTACCGTCGGCGACAACTTTACTTTGATAAGCGCGGAGTTGCGGAGTGTTCCTACCGAACTCGCGCCGCGCAAGCGACTGGTGCACGTCCGCACTGGAAATAACGACGTTGTGCCGAGAGTCCTCGAATTCGCAGAGGGATTTCTTGGACATCGCCGCCAATCGCTTCAGCGAGGCTAAATTCACTGCCTATGCTTTAGCGTTTCAGGAAGTGGCGATCCTCGATCTTTCCGAAGTGTTGTCGCTGGTCCCAGCGCTTAAACTCGTCCTGCTCGAACGCATCGCGTCTCGATCTCGGGCTGTGCTCGCAGGTTCTTCGCTTCAGCCTAATGATCTTGAGACCTGCGTGAAGAGTTTGCGCGATGTGGTGCAGACTTCGTGGAATGAGTTGCTCGAACCGTTGATCATGTTTGATCGCGTGCTGCGCCGCGATCCCGCGCAAGCGTACGCGGCTATGGATCTTGAAAGCCGGGCGCTTTACCGCGAGAAGCTAGCCAAAATCGCCAGCCGCTCCGACATGTCGGAGATGGAAGTCGCCAACGAAACTCTCGCCTTGGCGCAATTTGCTAACTCCCGGGCTTATGACAATCCTAGAGCAAAGCTACGCGATTCCCACGTGGGCTATTACATCATGGCCGAAGGGACGGGTGCCTTGCATCGTAAAGTCGGATTCAAGCCCGACCTGGGCCAGCGTGTGCGAAGCTTGCTACGCCGCCATCCCGATGAATTCTTCTTGCCCGGAATTGCCATTTTAACCCTGGCTATCGTGACCGCAATTTTGGTGATTCTCACCTCGACCAGCAACTCGCCCGTCCTGGTGCTCCTCTCGCTGTTGGTTTTGTTGCTGCCCAGTTCTCAGGCTGCGGTTCAGGTGATGAATTATCTGATCACGTCCCTGCTCGCGGCCGAGATTCTTCCCAAGCTGGATTTCTCCGAAGCCATCCCCGACCGATTGCGTGACGTTGGTCGCGGTTCCCACCCTCCTACTGAATGAAGAACAAGTGCGCGCGCCTGGTGGATGATCTTGAGGTACGTTTTTTAGGAAATCACGATCGCAACATGCACTTCGCGCTGGTTTCCGATCTGCCGGATTCGGACCACGCCGCCAGCGAAGATAACCGCGCTGATCGATCTTGCCTCATCTCTCATCGGCCAATTGAACGAGCAATACGCGGCGCAAAATATGGGATCGTTTTTTCTCTTCCATCGCCACCGCGTTTATAACCCGCGCGAAAAGGGATGGATGGGCTGGGAGCGTAAGCGCGGCAAATTGCTCGACCTGAATAAGCTGCTGCGCGCGCGAATATGACAGCTTTCCGGTCAAGGTGGGCGATCTTTCCATACTTCCGAAGATTCGCTTCGTGATCACTCTCGACTCCGATACCGAACTGCCCCGTGGTTCGGCACACCGCATGGTGGGAACGCTGGCGCATCCGCTGAACCAGGCCATAATCGATCCTGAGAAGAACATTGTGGTCGCCGGCTACGGCATTCTGCAGCCGCGAGTTGGCGTGAGCGTGCAAAGCACGGGCCGCTCACGCCTTGCCGCCATTTATGCCGGCGAAACCGGCTTTGACATCTACACCAGAGCGATCTCCGACGCGTATCAAGACTTGTACGGAGAAGGTAGCTTCAGCGGCAAAGGAATTTACGAAGTTGACACGGTACAACAAGTGCTCAACCGCCGTTTTCCGCGCAATGCATTGCTCAGCCACGATCTCATTGAAGGCGCTTACGCTCGCGCCGGCCTGGTCACCGACATTGAAGTTATCGAGGATTATCCGTCGCACTACAGCGCCTATAATCGGCGCAAGCATCGCTGGATGCGCGGCGACTGGCAGATCGTGGAATGGCTGACCGGGCAGGTGCCCGACGAATCCGGCGCACGCGTGCCCAACCCCATCTCGCTCGTTTCTCGTTGGAAGATTCTCGACAACCTACGTCGCAGCCTGGTCGAACCCGCCACTCTTCTTTTACTTCTCTACGGCTGGCTGTTGCCGGGGGCAAATCATCTGTATTGGACAGTCGCGACCGTCTGCATTCTGTTTATCCCGTTATGGTTCGAGCTCGCCTTCCGCATTGTGCGCGCGATTTGGGAGCGCAACCCGATGACGGCGCGCGAAGCTCTGCGAGGTTTCTACGCTACCAATGTCAGCGTGCTGCTGACTGTAGTATTCCTTGCGCACCAAACCTTGCTCTCACTCGACGCGGTCGTGCGCACCCTCATCCGCCGAACCGTCACGCACGAGCGCTTATTGGAGTGGGAAACCGCCGAAGAGTCCGAACTTGGCTCGCGTCGACGCACGCCTGTCGAGCGCTACCTGGATTGGATGCCGATTGTCGCGATCGCAATCGGAGTTCTGCTTTGGCTGATGCAGCCGAGATCTTTGGTTACGGCCCTGCCATTTCTGTGTTTATGGGGGGGCAGCAAGCTTGTAGCGCTATGGCTGAACCAGTCCCCAATAATTACTAATGCGGAGGTTTCGCGCCGCGATACTCTCTTCTTACGGCGCGCCGCTCTGTATACCTGGCGTTACTTTGCGGAGTTCTCGAGCGCAGAACACAATTGGCTTATTCCCGATAACGTGCAGGAGGATCCACCTGTAGTAGCCGCTCGAGTCTCTCCTACGAACCTCGGTCTCTTACTGAATGCTCGCCAGGCTGCGGTGGAATTTGGTTATCTCACAGTCCCGGAGATGGCGGAGTTGACATGTCTTACTCTCTCCACCGTCTCCCGCCTTCCCAAATATCGCGGACATTTGCTGAACTGGTATGACACGCGCACTCTGGAGCCTTTGAGTCCGCGCTTCGTCTCTTCGGTCGACAGCGGCAATCTGCTGGCTTCGCTATGGACCTTGCAGCAGGGCTGTCTCGATCATTTGAATCGGCCGCTCTTCCATTCGGGATTGACAGACGGCTTTCTCGACTACCTTCGCATTCTTGCTGCGCGCCGCGTGCTTCCGCGAAAGACGCTCTCCCGTTGCGAGGCGCATCTGCAGCGTTACACTTGCAAAGACCTGCGAAATAAAGATCACGGCAACAAAGAAGCCGCAGAGCAACTGATAGCGCTGCTGTCGTTTCCCGAGACGCTTCTTGAGGAGGTCAACCCGCCGGCGAACTCCAAGGACGGCGCCGATATCGAATGGTTTCGATCGCAAGCACGCTTAAGACTGCACAGTGTTCATCAGTTAGTGCAAGCCTACATGCCATGGTTCCAGCCCGAGTTCGCCCCGCTGAGAAACGATTCGACGGTGGGTGCGCAATTTCTCAGGATTGTGCCGCTGCGCGATCTCCCTGGCCTGATTATCGATCTCCAGGGTGTTGTTGAACGTGCAAGTCTTTCCGCCGCGGATCCGTACCGGGATCTGTCTGACGAACTCAGAGCACAGCTTGCACAGGCGCGCGCTAATGCCGTCGCCACCATCGATGATCTGCGCAAGATGAGCGCTCTCGCTGGCCGACTGGCCAATGAAATGGACTTTCACTTCCTGCTCGATCCACGGCGCAAATTGTTATCGATCGGCTTTGCCACTGAGCGCGGGCAGTTGCAACCCGCTTGTTACGACCTGCTGGCCAGCGAAGCTCGCATCGCTGCCTTCGTCGCCATTGCGAAAGAAGACATTCCGCAGGAGTCATGGTTCCGCATGGGCCGGGTTCAGACCTTTGGTAAGCGCGAACCTGTTCTACTTTCATGGACCGGAACCATGTTCGAATACCTGATGCCGGGACTCTGGATGCGCTCTTATCCCAACACACTGCTCGATCGCAGTCGCGTTGCCGCCGTCCATGCGCAGCAGGCCTATGCGATGAGGAAAGGTGTTCCCTGGGGAATTTCTGAATCGGCCTTTGCCACGCGCGACGCTGCAGGAAATTATGGATACATGGCCTTTGGTCTTCCTCAGCTCTCGCTGATGAGGCGCGAATCGAATCCGCTGGTGATTTCGCCCTACTCGACGTTTCTGGCACTGGCCGTGGATCGCCCATCCGGGCTCGAAAACCTGCGCCGCATGAGCGCCATGGGATGGTGCGGACCCTTCGGATTCTATGAGGCCGCCGATTACAGCGCAGTTCAGGGGCGTGTTCGCGCGTCGCAGTGTGAACTGACCCGCTGCTGGATGGCTCACCATCAGGGCATGAGTCTGCTCTCGCTGGCCAACGTTCTTTTCGACAACATCGTGCAACGCTGGTTCCACGACGATCGGCGCGTCCAGGCGACGGAGTTGGTGTTGCACGAAAAGCCCGCTGCCCGCGCCCTTCCGCTTCCCTACGGCCGGGCTGCCTGAGTGCGATAAGAGCTTTTAGAAACCATCTTCGAGGCGCTCTTATGCCGAAAATCCAACGCATTGCCTTGGCGCTTGCGATCTTACTGCTTATCTATTCCGCCGAGGTCCCTACTTACGCGCAAGCTGCCGGAGAAGTGATCGTTGTCGACGCCACGGCGCCTGCGCATCCGTTTCCCCATTATTGGGAGAAGATGTTCGGCTCCGGCCGCGCTATTCTGAGCTTACGCGACAGTTATCGGCAGGATTTGCGCGCCGTCAAACAAATTACTGATTTCAAATACGTTCGTTTCCACGCCATTCTTCACGATGAAGTCGGCGTCTACGACGAGGACGCGCAGGGGCGGCCGGTTTACAACTTTTCCTATGTAGATCAGATTTATGATGGCTTGCTGGCCAACGGAGTAAAACCGTTCGTCGAGCTCAGTTTTATGCCTAACAAACTGGCGGCCTCGCCCGTGTTTCAGGCTTTCTGGTATAAGCCGGACGCATCTCCTCCAAAAGATTGGCAGCGCTGGGACGATCTGATCACGGCATTAGTCCGGCACCTCGTGGAGCGCTACGGCATCGATGAAGTCGCGGCCTGGTACTTTGAAGTTTGGAATGAACCCAACCTCGACTTCTGGGCGGGCAAGCCGGCGCAATCCACTTACTGGCAACTTTACGATCACACCGCTTTGGCGATTAAGAAGGTCGATCCCCGCCTTCGCGTTGGCGGACCCGCGACTGCCCAAGCCGCTTGGGTGGATGCTTTCATTGAACACTGCACACAGCAGAAGGTGCCAGTGGATTTCGTTTCGACCCACGTTTACGGCAACGATCGCGCGCAGGACGTATTTGGAAGCAACGAGGACATCCCCCGCGACAAAATGGTCTGCCGCGCTGTCAGTAAAGTTCACGATCAAATCCGCGCCTCCAGCAAACCGAATCTGCCGCTGATCTGGAGCGAGTTCAACGCCAGTTACAAGAATGAGACCGAGGTCACCGATTCGGTCTACATGGGCCCCTGGCTCGCGGACACGGCGCGCCAGTGCGATGGCTTGTTGGACATGATGTCCTACTGGACCTTCTCCGATGTTTTCGAAGAGCAGGGTGTAGTGAAGACGCCATTCTACGGTGGCTTTGGACTACTGGCCGAAGACGGCATTCCGAAGCCTGCCTATCGTGCTTTCTCTTTATTGCATAAGCTCGGAGATCAGCGTCTGGAGTTGGACTCGAATTCCGCTTTGCTGACTCGAACAGCGACCGGGTCGCTGGTCGTGGCGCTGTGGAACTACGCCTCCCCCGGCCAAACCGGCCCGCCAAAGAACGTCACCGTGCGCTTTCAACACACCGCTGCCAAGCGCGTAACGCTGTGGCGTGTTGATGCCGATCACGGGGACTACCATCGCGTGTACGAGAAGATGGGATCGCCGGCCTATCCCACACAAGCCCAAGTGAAGCAACTGCGCGAGGCAACCGGTGTTTCTACGTCTGAAATTCCTCCCTTGACCAGCGGCGAACTCACTATTACTCTTCCTTCCCCTGGCTTAGTTGTGATGGAAGTACAAAAGAAATAGCCACTCACACGCTCTACGGCTATCTGTAATGGTGGGCAGTGCAGGACTCGAACCTGCGACCTCCTGCTTGTAAGGCAGGCGCTCTAACCAGCTGAGCTAACCGCCCACGATGAAAAGAAACGATTTACGCACACTTTAATCGTAGCATTTTGGTACGCTTCCCATAAGTTCCCATAAATGGCAAAGTTGCCATTGGGTTAAGCGATGACACAGACTCGTAAGCGCGGCCAACGCGGCTTCGTGCGTGAAGAGAGAGGGAATTTGGCGAGGCTACCACAACCTCAAGGTCGTGGACCCGGCCTCGGGGAAAACCAAATACAAGCAGCAAAGTGTCCTGCTCGGCTCTGTGGAAAGACCCAAGTTGGAGTCGAAACTGAAAGCCTACGAAACCCTGCACGCCGAGATCTAACGAGTAACGGGAGGTGGTCTCGTTGCTCGTCCTGATCCTGGCATCACTCTTCGGAGGTTCACAGAGACGCGTTGGCTTCCTCTGAGAGAGGCCAAGCTCCGTCCCAGCTCCAAAGCTTCGACAATGCATACGCTGTCTCATATCTTCGCAAAATTTGGCTCAGTGCTTGGACGGTTTGGACAAGGTCGAACTGCAAACGTGGCTGAACAAGATGGCATAAAACCACAGCAAATCCCTGGTGCTGCACGCCAACTTCTACCTGAAAAGTATTCTAGCAGAGGCCCAAGACCAAGCCTATTTGTTGCGCAATCCGCGTCACTTTGTCGAGCCCGCCGAGATGCTGGTAATGGAACAGTTTCCCTGGTCCGCTACCGAGATGCTCCCGTCCGACAACGAGGACGATTTAGCTCGGAAAGACGGTGTCAACCAACTAACGAAGCGTTTGAAGGGCCGGGCCAGGGACCGTGACGCCGATCATTGCAACCGGCGGGGCGCGAGAATATAAGAAAAAGAGTTGGAAGTTTGGCCTGCACGCTCACCTTCAAAACTCCGAAATGAGCCTGCAGGAAGAAGATGAGGTGTTGCGTGCCGCCAGGGCCGATGGTATTGCAGCCGTCCCAGTTGGAAAAGCTGATCCAGGCCCTAACGCGCAGAGGTTACAATCTCATCGCTCCCAGCGTGCGCGACGGCGCGATCGTCTATGATGCAATCGAGTCCGCCAGCGAACTTCCATCCGGTTGGACCGACGAACAAGCCCCGGGTCGCTATCGACTGAACCGCCGCAATGATCCTGCCCTGTTCGGCTACGCGGTGGGTCCGCAAAGCTGGAAGAAATTTCTATATCCACCGGACCAGCAATTGTGGTCGGCCCATCTTGAAGATGGCACCTTTCGCACCCTGAATAACGAAACGCAAACACAACGACCCTATGCTTTTCTCGGAGTGCGCGCGTGCGAGCTGGCAGCGATTAAGTTGCATGACCGCGTGCTCTTGCAGGATAAATATATCGATCCGACCTATAACAAGCGTCGAACCGCTGCGTTCATCGTTGCCGTGCAGTGCTCGCAGGCTGCGTCAACATGCTTCTGTGCATCGATGAACACCGGCCCCGCTGTGAGGGGCGGCTTCGATTTGGTACTGACAGAATTGGATGCAGCAGGGAATCACAGGTTCCTCGTAAAGGCGGGCAGTGATCGTGGTGGACAAATTTTGGCCGAATTGGTGACCGCTCCGGCCAGTGAAGAAGATGTGCGGCTGGCAGAAAACGTCGTCGAAACGGCGGCGCGCGAGCAGGTCCGCAGCATCGACAACACCGCCATCAAAGAACTTCTGTACCACAACTTCGATCATCCGCGCTGGGACGATGTCGCTCAGCGCTGCCTAGCCTGCGCCAACTGCACGATGGTCTGTCCCACCTGTTTCTGTACTACCGTCGAGGACGTTAGCGATATCACCGGCGACCACGCAGAGCGTTGGCGTCGTTGGGATTCATGCTTCACGCTGAGTTTCTCCTACATTCATGGCGGCAACGTGCGGTCGTCCACGAAGTCCCGCTATCGGCAATGGATGACGCACAAGCTGGCATCCTGGATCGATCAATTCGGCACCTCGGGATGCGTCGGTTGCGGCCGCTGCATTACGTGGTGCCCCGTAGGGATCGACATCACCGAAGAAGTCCACGCCATTAGGGAGGCCGAGAGCAGGAGAATCATGGAAACACTTGAACGCATCATCGCTGAACATCCGTTTTTCGCCGGTCTGGATGCGGCGTACTTAAGTTGCGGTCGGGTGCGCCTCCAATACACGCTTCAAAGCCAGCGAATACATTTTCAAAGAAGGCAGCGAGGCCAACGAGTTCTATCTGATCCGCTCAGGAAGAGTCGCACTTGAAGTCTTCGCGCCGCAGCACAGCCCGATCATGGTGGAAACTCTTGGCGAGGGCGACATTCTAGGCTGGTCGTGGCTGCTGCCTCCGTACGTATGGAAATTCCATGCGCATGTCGTGGAAAACACCGGGGCGATCGCGCTCGATGGCAAATGCCTGCGAACGAAATGCGAGCAGAACCATGATCTCGGTTACGAACTCTTAAAGCGTTTTGCGCAAATCATTGTGAAGCGCCTGGAAGTCACCCGCTTCCAGCTACTGGACGTTTATTCCGCTAGGTGATGATATGGCAGCCGCCCCCCAACTCGATCCCATGCTCCCGCAGGCGTACGTTGTGCGGCAGGTGACCAAGGAGACGCCGGATACATTCACTCTTCGGCTCCAGAACGAGCAGCATAGCAACGAAAATCATTTCTCGGCCGGGCAGTTCAGTATGTTGTGGGTTTTCGGCGTGGGCGAGCTGCCCATCTCGATCAGCGGCGATCCTGCCGAACACGGCCAGCTTACCTACACGGTGCGGTCGGTAGGTCAGGCGACCCATGCGTTCGTTAACCAGCAACCCGGGCAGTAGCGTCGGTGTGCGAGGACCGTTTGGCACGGGTTGGCCAATGCAGCTCGCAAGAGGTCAGGATGTGATCTTGGTAGCGGGCGGAATCGGCCTGGCGCCGCTGCGTCCCTCGATTTACCACGTTCTGCGCAATAGGGCGGATTATGGGCGTCTGGTGATTCTCTATGGAGCACGCAGCCCGCGCGATCTGCTTTATCGAAAAGAACTCGCTAGCTGGGCGCGACAGCCAGAAACTCAGGTGCTTGGTCACGGTTGATTACGGGGGCACCAGTTGGCGCGGGCACGTCGGTGTAGTCACAACTCTGTTCAAGTTCGTGCGCCTGCAGCCTTCGCGCTCGGTCGCCATGATCTGCGGCCCGGAAATCATGATGCGCTATGTGACTCGTGAACTGGAAACTCATGGTCTGCGCCGAGAAGACATTTATCATCTCAATGGAACGCAACATGAAATGCGCCGTCGGTTTCTGCGGACATTGTCAGTACGGGCCGCACTTCATTTGCAAAGACGGCCCGGTCTTTCCCTTACGACACGCATCCAGCCGCTGCTGGAAAAGTATGAGCTCTAAAAACAAGCCGCAAGACCGAGAATCGCGGTTTTCAAGTTCGCTTCCTGCGACGGCTGCCAATTGAGCCTGCTAGACGCCGAAGATGAACTGCTGGGCATCGCCGAAGCCATCGACATCGCCTATTTTCCGGAAGCCACCGTACCATCTGAAAGGACCGTACGACATTGGCCTGGTCGAAGGCTCGATCACCACTTACCACGATGCACAACGGATCCAGGAAGTGCGGCGCAAGTGCAAAACGCTGATCACCATCGGCGCCTGCGCCACGGCAGGCGGAATCCAGGCGCTGCGCAACTGGAAGGATGTGGATGAATTCATTCGCATGGTTTACGCGACCCCGCAATACATCAGCACGCTGAAGCTCTCGACTCCGATCGCCGAGCATGTGCCGGTGGATTTCGAACTGCGCGGCTGTCCCATCAACAAGTATCACCTGATCGAGTTGATCACGGCCACGCTGGCCGGACGCAAACCCAACATTCCCACCTACAGTGTGTGCATGGAATGCAAGCGCAAGGCAATGTCTGCATCGCGGTGGCGCAAGGCGTTCCCTGTCTGGGACCGGTTACGCAAGCCGGCTGCGGCGCGCTCTGTCCCAGCTTCGATCGCGGCTGTTACGGCTGCTACGGGCCCATGGAGAGCCCCAATACTGCATCGCTGAGAAGCCAGTTCCGCATTCTGGGACAGAACGACGAGCAAATCGCGCGCGCCTTCCGCAGCTTCAATGCCTGGGCCTGGCAATTCCGCAAGGCGAGCGAGGAGCACGAACAAAATGAGCACGCGGCCAAAAAAGCGAACTATCAAGGTCGATACCCTGGCCCGCGTAGAAGGCGAAGGCGCTCTTTTCATCAAGATGCAAGGGCGATCAGGTGATCGACGTGAAGCTGAAAATCTACGAACCACCGCGGTTTTTCGAAGCATTTCTGCGCGGGCGCCATTTTTCCGAAGTTGCCGATATCATGGCACGAATCTGCGGAATCTGTCCCATTGCTTACCAAATGAGCGCGGTACATGCCATCGAGCGCGCGTTAGGAGTTCGAATCGATCCGGCAGTGCGTCCGCTGCGTCGGCTGTTCTATTGCGGTGAGTGGATTGAGAGCCACACGCTTCACGTGTACATGCTGCATGCTCCCGATTTCCTCGGCTATCAAGACGCTATTCGAAATGGCCAAGGATCACCGGCAGATCGTCGAGCGGGCGCTGCGGACTGAAAAAAATCGGCAATCGCATCGTGTCTCTTGCTTGGCGGCCGGGAGATTCATCCGGTTTCAGCGGCGGTCGGTGGATTTTATAAGGTTCCGACAAAGCTTCAGTTGCGTGAATTGGTGGACGATCTGCAGTGGGCCTTGGAAGCATCGCTCGAAACCGTCCGCTGGACGGCCACTCTCGACTTTCCCAACTTCGAGCAGGACTACGAATTCGTCGCTCTTCAACACCCGGATGAGTATCCATTCAATGAAGGCCGCCTGGTCTCAAACCGCGGCGGAAACATTGATGCCGCCGAATACGAAGATCACTTTATCGAGCAACATGTGAAGTACTCCAATGCGCTGCATTCCGTGCTGCGCGGAAGAGGTTCCTATCTGGTCGGCCCGATGGCGCGCTTCAATCTGAATTTCGACAAGCTGCCCGAAGTGGCGCAGCAAGCAGCTCGCGATATGCAGACTTAGTCCTCCGGTGAGAAACCCATTTCGCAGTATCATCGTGCGCGCGATTGAGTTCGTCTTTGCCTGCTGCGGAAGCGCTGCGCGTAATTCGGGAATACGAGCCGCCAGCAGCACCGCGAGTCGAGGCGCCAAACCGTGCCGGCGTCGGTCAGGCTATAACCGAAGCGCCACGCGGCATTCTCTATCATCGTTATGCTCTCGACGAGAAGGGAATGATCGTCACCGCCAAGATCATTCCGCCGACTTCACAGAATCAAAAACGCATCGAAGACGACCTTCGCGAATATGCGCCCCGGCTGGTTGCCTGGCCGCTCGATGAAGCCACCTGGAGGTGCGAGCAGGCAATTCGCAACTACGATCCCTGCATCTCCTGTGCCACGCACTTTCTGAAACTAACCATCGATCGCGGGTAGAGCGAGGAAGCCAATGCTCATCATCGGCTACGGCAATCGTCATCGGGGCGATGATGCGGCAGGTGTTCTCGCGGCTGAGCAGTTGCAAGGCCTGGGTATTCCAACAAGAATTCGCTCGGGGGATCCTCTTGCCCTGATCGAACTCTGGCGCGGAGCGGACGACGTTATTCTTATCGACGCAGTGATGACGGGAGCGCCTGCGGGAACGATTCACAACTGGGACGTCAACCAAATTCTCGAAGCGAAAGAGTCGACCACCTCTACTCATGGTCTCGGTCTTGCTCAGGCAGTCAAGCTTGCCCGCAACCTGGGCACTTTACCCCTGAAGATGCGCGTCTACGGCATCGATGGGAGAAAGTTCTACGTCGGCGACGGCATGTCTGACGAAGTAAAGTGTGCGGTTCAGCAGCTAGTGTCGCGAATCGATGCCGAGATAAAAGGTGACAATAGTCACTGCAAGAATAGAGGGAGAGGACTACAAGAAAGTCAGAAAGGAGATTGTGATGTCACTTACGACGCTAAAACAATTTCTCGATAGCAAGCAGATTAAGTACATTGTCATATCCCACTCGGTTGCGTACACGGCGCAAGGAATCGCAGCCCTGTTGCACATGCCCGGCAAGGAACTGGCGAAGACGGTGATCGTCAAGATCGACGGAGCGCTGGCAATGGCCGTTGTTCCTGCCTCTCGTCACGTGGATTTGTTCTTGCTGAAGCAGGCACTAGGTGCAACAACGGTGCAGTTGGCTTCAGAAGCCGACTTCAAGGACCGCTTCCCCGACTGTGAAACCGGCGCGATGTCGCCATTCGGGAACCTCTACGATATGCGAGTGATCGCCGATGAGGCGTTGGCCGAGGACGAGGAGATCGCATTCAACGCCGGCACACACCGCGAATTGGTAAGGCTGGCGTGGGACGATTTCGTGGCGCTAGTTCAGCCGAAGATCGCCCAGCTCTCATCCAGGCACGTGGTAAACGAGGCCGCGTAGAGAGCAACTCTGCAGTTTCGGAGTCTGATCGGACCTTATTGTCTACACCCGCAGATCCCGTCGAGTTCTGCGGTCCGAGGGACAACCTGCGCAAAAATGTTGCTTCGTGTAGGTTAGTGCCCTTGGTGGTTCACTTCCAATGCCAGCCAGCTACGGCACCGTCTTAAGAACCGCCGTCCCCGCGAGATGCGGCTGTCGACTCTTAGCCAACCCTACTGCTTTTTGCGCAATATGTTCCGCGCTTACTTCGAATTCCTTAATCAATTCCCAGGGAGCGCCGGACTCGCCAAATCGATCGCGCACGCCAATGGCCTCAGTGATCACCGGAACGGCATAAAGTTCGCGCGAGCCGGTAATGATTCCGCTCACCCGCCATGCCAATGCGCCAATTTGATGTTCTTCAGCCGTGATGATCATACCGGTCTCTTTCGCCGCCCGAATGACTGCTTTCTCGTCGATCGGCTTCAGCGTGTGCATGTTGATGATGCGCGTCTCCCATCCGAATTCCTGCTGCAAAATGTACGCCGCCCTCATCGCCTCTGGAACCATTGGTCCGCAAGCGATGATGGTTAAATCTTCCGATTCATTCTCATAATCGGTAGCAAGAAATGTTTCGAATGCGTCTACAAACTTGTTGTCGATATGCCGCAACCGAATGATGTTCGCTCGTCCAAAAACAAATGGAGTCTCTTCTTTCGTTACAATGGGCGTTGCCTCTCGCGCGAAGCGAAGGTACTTCGGTCCGAAGTGTTGTAGCAGCAGATAACTTGTCGCCTTCCTGGTTTCAACTGAATCGCACGGGATTACAACGGACATGTTGGGCAGGCCGCAGACAGCAAATAAATCCTCCAGCGCCTGATGGGTGGCGCCGTCCGGCCCGACCGAAACGCCTCCATGCGCCCCAGCAATCAGCACATTGAAATTGCCATAGCAGATCGACGTCCGGATCTGATCCAAATTCCTCGCCGCGGCAAACGTCGCGTACGTCCCGAATACTGGCAGCTTGCCTTCCTTCGCCAGTCCCGCCGCTGCTGCCGTTGCCGATTGTTCGGCGATTCCCATGCTGATCCAGCGCTTTTTGCGCTCCGGCTTGCCTGCGTAAAAATCGCTAAGCGTGATCGAACTCGAGATATCGAGCCCAAGGCATACAACGCGTTCGTCGTCACCGTGCTCAGCCAGCGCCCGGCCGAAGCCTTTGCGCGTCGGCTCCATCTGCACGTTCATCACAATTTGGCTGTTCCACCAGTAATCGCGGCCAAAGCGCGGCAGCTTCTCATTCAGCGCATGCAAGGCCTGCCGCTGATATTTGTCCGCATGCTCCAACAAACTCGCGTAAGGAATTTTTTCCACCAGCCCAAGCTCTCGCAATCCTTTAATCATTTCTTCGTGATTCGGAGCCTTCCCATGCCATCCCGCAACATTCTCCATGAAGCTGACGCCTTTGCCCTTCACGGTTTTCGCCAGCACCACCAGCGGCTTGCCCACCCCAGTGCGGGTTTCGGAGAGCGCCTTTATTATCTGCTCCATATCGTGTCCGTCAATCTGCACCACATCCCAACCGAAGCTCTTGTATTTCTCGTCCAGAGGGTCAATGTTCATCACCTCAGCAACCGGACCGTCAATCTGCAGCCGGTTACAGTCGACAATTCCAACCAGGTTGTCCAGCTTGTAATGCGCCGCCTCCATCGCGGCTTCCCAGATCTGTCCCTCCTGCTGCTCGCCATCACCCATGATGCAGAACGTGCGATAGTTCTTCTGATCAAGTTTGCCGGCCAACGCCACGCCGACCGCGATACTCAGCCCTTGTCCCAGCGAACCTGACGACACTTCTATCCCCGGCACCTTTAGCCAATGCGGGTGACCTTGAAACGGCGAGCCCAGCTTTCGCAGCGTAGCAACATCTTCTAATTTGCAGAATCCTGCAAACGCCAAACCTAGGTACAAGCTCGGCGCTTTGTGCCCCGCCGACCAGATGATCCTGTCTCTTTCTGCCCAACTCGGATTGTCAGGATCATGATTCGCCACCTTGAGATAGAGTGCCGCGGCGATGTCCATGATCGAAAGCGTTCCGCCAGCGTGACCGGATCCGGCGGCGCATAGTGAAACCAGGTCGTAGCCGCGCATCAGATTTGCGGCCTCCACCAATTCCTCAATGGAATAGTTACGAATAATTGTCCCGCTTACCGAGTCAAGAAGCGACATGGCTTCCTCCTATGAGGAGCTCGAACCTCTCGATCGACGCTCCAGCGGACGAAGTACCCGGCAGCACGTGATCGCGGCGCAGGTTCACTGGAAAGATCGCCATAAAGATTAGAGTACAAGGGGCTATTTCGGTCTGTGAGGTGAATCACAAGAAGAAGTGAGCCGAACGCGACCTTCTCGCCCATTCTCGAGGCAAGTCGCCATTGTTATTCCCTTGCATAATGTGAGTTTGCTTCAATTACCTTCCTGATCCGTTCGAAGGCCCAATCGATTTCATCGCGACTGATGATCAAAGGCGGAGCAATGCGGATGACCTTGTCGTGCGTTTCCTTGCAGAGAATCCCCTCGTCTTTCAGCGCCTCGCAATAGGGACGGGCGGCGCGGTGCAGTTCAATGCCAATCCACAGACCCTTTCCGCGAACCTGCTTGAGATCAGGACTGCGCAGAGTTTGCAACAGGGTTAGGAAGTAGGCTCCGAGAGTAGCTGAGCGCTCTACCATCTTTTCTTCGACCAGAACACGGAGAGCTGTGCGCGCAATGGCGCAGGCGAGGGGGTTGCCACCGAACGTGCTGCCGTGATCTCCTGGCTTGTAAACGCCAAGAATTTCCTTCGACGCGAGCACTGCAGATACTGGATAGAATCCTCCTGCCAATGCCTTGCCGATAATCAAGACATCAGGGCGGATGTCTTCATGCATGTAGGCGAACAGCTTGCCGGTGCGGCCCAGGCCAGATTGAATTTCATCTGTCATCAATAGCACGTGATTCTGGCGACAAACATGCGCGGCCTGTCTGAGAAATCCTTCTGGCGGAATTACGATTCCCGCTTCGCCTTGGATCGGTTCAACAAGGAAGGCGCATGTATTCGGAGTAATAGCATTGCGCAGGGCTTGGGGGTCGCCGAAGGGAATGATTTTGAATCCCGGAGTAAATGGGCCGAAGCCGTCGCGATATTGCTCGTCGCTCGAGAAACTGATAATGGTGACGGTGCGGCCGTGAAAGTTGTTGGCGCACACTATGATCTCAGCTTTGCCCTCGGGAATTCCTTTAACCTTATATCCCCACTTGCGAGCAGTCTTTACCGCGGTTTCGACAGCCTCTGCGCCGGAATTCATGGGCAGCGTCACATCGAAGCCGGTGAGATCATGAAGCTCCTTATAAAGAAGCCCGAGCTGGTCATTACGGAACGCTCGTGAGGTTAGCGTGACCTTGTGGGCCTGTTCGATCAGCGTCTGCAGGATCGCAGGATGACAATGTCCCTGGTTCACTGCGGAGTATGCTGCCAAGCAATCCAGGTAACGCTTGCCTTCGACGTCGTACACCCAAACGCCTTCGGCACGTTCGATGACAACGTCGAGTGGGCGGTAATTGTGAGCTCCATACTGATCTTCCAGTTCTACGAAATCTTGCGTTCGCGTCGTTCCAGCTGTTAGTGGCATACATTCCTCGTTGTTTTAATTATGAAACTTAATAAGAATCACAAATCGCCATTCAGTCCGTATTACTCCAAGAGCATGGTTAATAACGCCATGCGCACGAACAGCCCGTTTCTCGCTTGACGAAAATACAGAGCCCGCGGATCGTCATCCACAGATCGAGGGAGTTCCGCGGTGCGGGGCAACGGATGAAGGATCAATGCGTCCGGTTTCATGCGGCGCACCGTCGATGTGTCGATGACGAAGCGTTTCAGAGTACCCACGTCAGGCACACGCTCCGGGGGAATTCTGGTCAGATATAAGACGTCGACTTCGCTGAGGACTTCATCGATTTGATGGTGGATTTGATAGTCGATTCCATGTTGATCCAGATACTCTATTATGTCGGCCTTCATTTGTAGCCCCGGTGGGCTGACAAAAAACAGCTTCACGCGCTCGAACTTCGCTAGTAGATAAGCTAAAGAGCGAGCTGTACGGCCCTCATCCAACTCGCCCACGATGGCCACACTTAATCCGTTCAGCGGCCGCTCGCGAAAAATGGTGTAAAGATCGAGCAGGGCCTGCGTAGGATGCTGCCCGCCCTCGCCGTCGCCCGCATTGATTACCGGGACCGGCGAAACCCGCGCCGCCCGCTTCGCTCCGCCTTCTTCAAGTGGGCGGATGACGATCACATCCGAGTAGCCACCGATGATGCGGATGGAATCCTCGACTTGTTCACCCTCGACCGCCGAAGAAAATGATCGTGCATGTTCCGTCGACAGGACCCTGCCGCCCAGTCGATGCATCGCAGCCTCGAAACAGAGGCGCGTTCGCGTGGAGGGCGCATAAAACAGAGTCGCCATGATTCGGTTCTGGAAATCAAGCGACCCCCCGCGCGCTACCACTCGCTCCATACCTTCCGCCCGGTCGAAGAGTTCCATGAGCAAGGGCACCGTGAACTGCTGCGCCTCAACCACGTGCAGCAGTTTCGCTTCGCGCCGGAATCGTGGTTCTGGCCTCGCAGCCTCAGGGACCGCAATGATCGGCTCAGCCATACTCAACGCCCTCCTACCGGGGCTTCGATTTGCGAAGCCGCGATCACTCTTGTTTCTTGTTCATCGGGAAATATCTGTGTCCCAGCCGATCCGGCAATCGAGTTCCGCAAGTTGTCGCAAGAAGTGATGATGGCTTTCTCGCCACCGGCGCGCAGAAAACGAAGTACCGATTCAATCTTGGGTCCCATGTTGCCGGGCGGGAACTGGCCGGCACTCAAATAAGCCTGGAGTTCGCTCACCGTGCTCTGCCGGATGGGACTCTGCGATGGCTTCTTGTAATCGACGTATACATAGTCGGCGTCGGTGGAAATCACGAACAACTCCACGCCCAAGCTGGAAGCCAGCAAAGCTGAAGCGCGATCCTTGTCAATGACCGCTTCAACTCCTTCCAACCTGCCGTTTTTCCAAATGACAGGAACTCCACCGCCGCCGCAAGCGATGACGAGCACGCCGTTTTCGACGAGTTCCTTGATGACTTCAAGCTCGACGATCTCGATCGGCTGTGGCGACGGAACTACGCGGCGATAACCGCGGGAAGCGTCTTCCACGATCTCCCACCCCAGTTGCCGCTTGCGTTCTTCGGCATCGACGCGCGAGTAGAAGGGGCCGATCGGCTTGGTTGGATACTGCATCGCCGGATCGTCGGCGGAGACCACAGTCTGGGTTAAAACAGTGGCGACCGGAATCTTCAGCCCGCGGGCCTTCAATTCGCTTTCAAGAGATTGTTGCAGGAGGTAGCCAATCTGGCCTTGCGTGGAAGCATCGCATACGTCGAGGGAGTGCCCCGGCACCTGACTGGCAGCGCGTTCGGAGCGAAGCAATTCTGCGCCTACTTGCGGACCATTGCCGTGAGTAAGGACAATTTTGTAGCCCTGCTGGCACAGTCCTGCGATCTGCGTGGCAGTTCTGCGCGCATTCACTAATTGCTCGGCGATAGTACCCTTCTCACCCGTGCGGATGAGGGAGTTGCCGCCGACGGCGAGAAGCATGGTTTTCATACATTGTTAGTGTCGGTACTACACGTGCACTGTCTCCTGCAACTCCACCATGCTTGGCAATTTCACGAACTCACTCTTCATAAGATCCAGGAGGATCGCTTTTTGTACGTGCAGGCGGTTCTCGGCCTGCTGAAAGACCAACGATTGCGGAGAGTCGATCACGTCATCCGTAACTTCCTTGCCGCGATGCGCGGGCAAACAGTGGAGAAAGATCGCATTGCGCTTGGCGCGGCGGAAGAGTGGCGCATTCACTTGATAGCCGCAGAACTCGGCATCTCGTTTTTCTGCTTCCGCCTCCTGTCCCATGCTCGTCCACACGTCGGTGTAGACGACATCAGCGCCGTCGACGGCCTCTCGAGGATCGGTCGTAAGGTTGCAGCTTGCGCCTGTTTCCTCGCTGCGCTTACGCGCCCAGGCAACAGCCTCCGCCGCTGGTTTGTGGTTCTTGGGCGTAGCGAGCCATACGGACACACCCAACTGTGCTCCGGCAAACATCAGAGAATGCGCAACATTGTTACCGTCCCCCACGAAGGCGACTTTCAAATGCTCCAGATTCCCCTTGGCTTCCCAGATGGTCAGGTAATCTGCCATTGCCTGGCAGGGGTGACTGTAGTCGGTCAATCCGTTGATCACTGGTATGCTGGCATACGCCGCCATCTGTTCCGCGACTTCGTGCGAGAAGGTGCGAATCATGATGCCCTGCACCATACGCTCAAGGTTCTTCGCCACGTCGTACACGGACTCGCGTTTGCCGAGGTTGATCTCAGCGGGCGACAAGTAAATCGAGAATCCGCCGAGTTGCTTGATGCCAACGTCGAAGCTGACTCGGGTACGGAGTGATGGCTTTTCGAAAATCATGGCCAGAGTCTCGCGCTTGAGGGCGTCGCTGTAGCCCGTAGGATGCGTTTTGATCTGTCGAGCGAGAATCAGCAGGTACATAACCTCGGACGGAGATAAGTCTTTGATGGAAATAAAATCTTTCTTGTTCATCGCCATGCTCCTGTGAGAGCCGGCTCGTGCTCATCCGCGAACTGAGCAATCCTTTCCGCCAGCCCGGGCTTAGTCACTTCCTCAACTTCATACGTAACACGCAAATTAGGTTTGGCGATATTGACTACTCGCGCCAAATCGATGGGCGTTGCAATCAGGACAAGGTCACAGGGAGTTCGGCGGATGGTCTCCTCAAGTTCGCGCCTCTGCATCGGGCTGTAACCCATTGCCGGCAGCACAACACTCAGATGCATATATCGCTCATACGTACTGCGGATCGACCCGACAGCGTAGGGGCGAGGATCGATGAATTCCGCCGCGCCGCATTGTCGAGCCGCGACCACACCCGCGCCGTAGGGCATTTCGCCATGGGTAAGCGTGGGACCGTCCTCCACGACCAGGACGCGCTTTCCTTTGATCAAATCCGGATCGGAAACCCTCACTCTGCAGGCGGTTTCGAACACTTCAGCTTTGGGATTGTTGATCTGGATGTTCTGCCGTACGGCTTCGATGTCCTGCGGCTTTGCCGTATCGACCTTATTGATCACGATCACATCGGCGCGCCGCAGGTTAACTTCGCCCGGGTAATAGGCCAACTCATGACCGGGCCGATGCGGATCGACGACCACGATTTCCAAGTCTGACTTAAAGAAAGGAGTGTCGTTGTTGCCGCCATCCCAGAGGATGACGTCGCCTTCCTTCTCCGCCTGGCGCAGAATTTGCTCGTAGTCAACGCCGGCGTATACGACTGTTCGCGCCTGGAGGTGCGGTTCGTATTCTTCGCGCTCCTCGATCGTGCACTGCTGAAGATCGAGGTCTTGCATCGATGTGAAACGCTGCACCGCCTGAGCGGCTAAGTCTCCGTAGGGCATGGGATGGCGGACGACAACTGGCTTTCGGCCTTGCCTGCGCAGCTCTGCCGCAACCAGGCGCGAGACAGGACTTTTGCCGCATCCGGTCCTCACCGCGCACACGGAGATGACCGGAATCTCAGATTTGAGTTGCGTATGCTCGGCGCCTAGGAGCCAGAAGTCGGCCCCCGCTGCCAAGGTTCGCGAAGCGAGGTGCATGAGATTCTGGTGAGAAATGTCGCTGTAGGAGAAGACGACAACATCAATCTCATGCGCGGAGATCAGAGCTTCAAGGTACTTTTCTTCCAGGATAGGGATCCCGTGAGGATATAACGTGCCTGCTAGCTGCGGCGGATAAGCTCGCCCAGCGATGTCTGGAATTTGAGTTGCGGTGAAGGCTACGACATGGAAGGTAGAATTGTTGCGAAAAACAACATTGAAGTTATGGAAGTCCCGCCCTGCCGCGCCAAGAATCAACACTTTCTTCATGACGCCCCCCGAAATAAGTTCTATTACGCCCCATCTTGCCTCTGGACGATAGGCTTCGGCAGTGTGCGTTATCACGGTTTGGGGTGACCATCGGCACGTTTGCCTGACCAAACAACACTTAGCCGCATCTAAGAGACAAGAAATCAAGGCCGGCTGGGAAGTATTGTCGTCCACCTCTTCAAAGCCTGCCGCGCACCATGCACGGAGCTTTCAAGGCACCACGAGGACTTTCTCTTTCTCTTTCTCTTTCTCCTTATTGTTCCTGAACAACTATCTCCAGTCGAGCAGTCGGAGGCGACCTAGGTTGCTCCTCGGTCTTTCCCTGAGGGTTTTGCAGCAGCAGAACGAATGGCAGCATGATTAGGAACACGATACCCATGACCCAGAATGGTTCCACGCACGAGAGCATGTGCGCGTGGCGTTGCACTGTTCCGTAAAGAGCTGCCCAGGCCCTGCCAGACGTAGTTGACTTTGGAGGCGCAAACCAACCAAAGGCTCGGAGGAAGGGAGCCGAACCTGCTAATGGTAGGCTGTGATTATCATCCGGCCTTCCAGCAAATTGCATTGCTGGGCACAGCTACAGGTGAGTTTGGCGAACGTGAATTGACGGTGTCTGTAACTGGCGGGACGCAGGGTCCCTGGCCGTTGGGCAAAGCATTGGGATCTATTTCGCCAGACCGACAATCAGATCGCTGGGGCCGGGTAGATTGATCCGGGATATGTCCGCGAATCCGGCGTTTTTCATCCAGCCGGAATATTCGATTTCGCTGTAACTCGCACCGTTATCAGTGGCGACAAGCATGTTCAGTGAAAATAACGCGGCGTGTAGCGGCCCCGTTTTATTGCTATTGAGGATGAAGTCTTGCACGACCAAGCGGCCGTTCGGTGCGAGCGCTTGTCGAGCGCGGCGAAAGAGTTGCTGGTTCTGCTCCTCGGAAAACAGGTGGCAGATCGCGTTCAGCATGATAATGTCGTGGCCCGAACCGAGATCGTCCGTAAGCATGTCTCCGGAGCGAAGGCTGATTTGAGCTGAAACGCCGGCCTTCCTTACATATTCAGCGGTCAACGGCACGACCTCTGGTACATCGAGAATCTCGCATCGCACATCAGACGTGGCCTTTGCGAACGCGATGGAGTATGCGCCGGAGCCGCCGCCTAGGTCGAGAATGCGGTGAACGCCGGCAGTGCCCAGAGCCTGGACCAAAAGTGATGCACGAGCCTTGGCGTTGCGATCCATGCCGGCAATGAAGTTGGTGGTCCATTCGGGAGTGCCAGCGCGGGCAATGTCGCGAGGATCGATGGGAATGCGAGTGCCATGGCGCACCGCGTCGGTTAGCGTGCTCCAGCGATGCCAAATGTTGGCTGTGTGCAGCAGCCCGTTGCGATGATTGTCTTTCGACTCTTGGACAAAGAAGCGTGCCGACTCGCGCGTGTTGCTATAGATGCCACCGCTCTTGGTGACCATTCCGAGAGCAACCAGTGCATTCAGCAGCATCTCTGCGGTGCGAGCGTTGGCGTGGATCCTCGTCCCGATTTGTTCCGGATTGGCCCCTTCGCCGATGGCGGTAAAGATGTCGAGCTCCAACGCGGTAAGAATGCAGCGACTCGGCATGTACCCGCGGATCATTTGATCCAGGCGGTCGGGCAGCGTGCCCGCTTTTTCACGAGCCGCCATGGCAGCGCGGAACTTCTCCCCGTGTTCGATTGACATGGCTCTCATCCCCGGCGCGTCGTCCCAAACGAGACGATTGACGGGCTTCTCGTGGAGCAGATGTGCATCGACAATTGCGCTTACGTCCGACGATTGAACGCGCCGGTACCACACTCCCTCCGGATAAACGACCATCACGGGGCCTTCGTCGCACAGCCCCATGCAGCCGCATGTTGTGAGCTGTACGTCAGGGCTGAGGCCGCGTTTCTGCACTTCCCGATCCAGGCCTTCGAGCACAGCTAACGACCCACTGGCGGGGCAGGAAGGGATACCTTCGGGCTTTTGTTGCGTACAGACGAAAAGATGAAAGCGGAATGGTTCCATTGCGTCCTCTTCTCCGATAACATTAACGCCTTCGGATTTCGGCATTCATTGTGAGCGTTTGCGGGCCAAAGCACTGTGATCTGCGTCATTGATCGATGTAGGCAGGGGTGATCCACTTGCAGCAAACGAGGGGACACCAAATGTCGCCTGAACTGATCGATACCAAAACTCTTCCTGAAAATGCTTATAAACCTCTGCATGACGGCGAACTGTATCTGCCCATTGTTCCGGCTTCCGGTAAATTGCCAGAACTCACCTCGCGTTCAATCATCTGGGGCGTCCTGTTTTGCGTGATCTTCACGGTGGCGTCGGCCTACTCGACTCTGAAGGTCGGCCAGGGGATGGAAGCGGCGATTCCCATCTCCATTCTCGCTATCGGCTTGGCGCGCTTGTACCCGCGACGCTCCTCGCTGCTGGAGAACGTGATCATCACCGGCATGGGTGGCGCTTCGGCGGCTGTCGTCTCAGGTGCTGTCTTCACGCTGCCGGCGCTTTATGCGCTCCACCTCGATCCGCATCCGGTGCAGACCATCTTTATCTGTCTGGCCGGCGGGTGCCTTGGCATCCTCTTTCTTATCCCGCTGCGGCGCTATTTTGTTCGCGAGATGCACGGCAAGTTCCCCTTCCCGGAGGCCACAGCCATCACCGAAGTCCTGGTGACGGGCGAAAAAGGTGGCTCGCCAGCTAAGCTGCTTCTGCAGGCCACTGTCGTCGCCGCGATCTACGATTTTTTTGTCACCACATTTCATGTCTGGAAGGAGTACCTGAACTTCCAGTTTTTGCCGGTAGTGCGGTCGCTCGCGGATCGCAGCCGCATGGTCTTCAATTTCGATGCGGTCGGCTTCATTCTCGGTCTCGGATACGTGATGGGTTTGCGCATCGCTCTCATCTTTTGTGCCGGCGGAGTACTGGTGAACTTCGTGCTGGTGCCGATGACCTGGTTTGTCGGCAGCCACATGGGCGACGTCACCCTGTATCCCGCCAGCATCCCTATTTCGCACATGACGGCTGCGGATATTTACCGCAACTACGTGCGCTTCATCGGCGTGGGCGCCATCGCCAGCGCGGGATTGGTTGGAATCCTCAAGTCCCTGCGGGTGGTTGCGGGATCGTTCAACATCGCCCTGCGCGCCTTCCGCCGCGGTGAAGCGGCACAAATGGAGCGCACGGATCGTGACATTCCCATCATCAGCATCCTGCTGGGAGTTGTGCTGGGCGCGATCGCAGTAGCTGCCTTCTTTGGACAGCTTCATGTTTCCTGGACCGTGGTTGGACTGGGCCTGGCACTGACGCTGCTGTTCTCATTCTTCTTCACTACAGTGGCTGCGAACGCTATTGCCACAACCGCTAACAATCCAGCCAGCGGCATGACGTTGCTAACGGTGATCGTCTCTGCCGTCGTGCTGCTGAAGTTCGGACTCTCCGGCACCACGGGCATGTTTTTCGTGATGGCCCTCGCTGGCATGGTCTGCGTTGCTCTCTGCTGTTCGGGACAGTTCATCACCGACCTGAAGGCCGGCTATTGGATCGGCTCCACGCCCGCAGCACAGGAGAAGGTGAAGTTCATCGCAGTCATCGCATCGGCGATCACTGCGGGTTTCACCATCATCCTGCTGGCCAAGGCATTTCAGTTCGGAGAAGCGATGCCCGGCGATCCGCGGCAAGTCCTGGTCGCGCCGCAGGCTTCTGCGCTGAAGGCCGTGGTCTCGGGCTTCATGAGTGGCCAACCCGCACCCTACATCTTGTTCGGTCTCGGCGCTATGGTCACCGTGGTGATGGAGATGCTTGGCCTTTCCTCCATGGTCTTCGCGCTCGGAATCTATTTGCCGTTGCAGCTGACGACACCCATCCTGGCTGGCGGATTTCTTTCGCACCTTGTGAATAAGCGCGCCGAAAAGACCGGTGGCGAGCACGGTAGAACAATTCGAGAGCGGGGTATCATCATTGCCGGCGGCCTGATGGCGGGCGGAGCGCTCGGCGGCGTGATTGGAGCAGCCCTGCGCGTGCTGCCACACTTCAAAGAAGAATGGATCCAGACGCCGTTCTACGACAACATCCCGGTTTCGCAGATGCTCTCCGCGCTCGGGTTCGTGGCGCTTTGCGTGTACACCTATTTGAACTCGATGAAGAAGCCGAAGTCCGAAAACGAATAGATCGGTGGGAGCGTGACCCACATTAAACCACGCGCCACAGCCGGCATGCTGTGATATGAACGAATTCAACGGAGGTTTCCTATGAATCAAGCCGACCTTTCCATTGCCAACGCAATTCTCGGTATCGATACTCTTTGGGGAGGCGATGTTATGTGCCCCTCAGGCACAGGCCGCTTTATCGCCGACTGCTGGT
This sequence comes from uncultured Acidobacteriaceae bacterium, assembly GCA_963781635.1. GTDB lineage: Bacteria > Acidobacteriota > Terriglobia > Terriglobales > Acidobacteriaceae > Sulfotelmatobacter. Next base: position 188,115 of record CAWAFZ010000008.1, on the reverse strand, counting down.
TTTCAGACGAGCCGTTGCCCGTTACTTACACCCATCCCACGGCAGCGCGCCTGCGAGCGGCCGGCGGCGTTACCGGCAAAGACAGCGTTGCCGTCGAGGACTACTTGCGTGAAATGAGAGTTGAGATCATCCGTTCGATGGACGCCATTAATGTCGAGGCCCGTCGCATAGCCGGCCTGCGCGGCACTTTTCTCGATGGCCTCAACCTCTGCCTGACGACGATGTGGGAACTCGCCATGGAAACCACTGGCAAGGGCAACCGCGTGCCTTATGAGAAGAGTGTTAGGGCATCCACGGGCCGCGCGCCAGAGCCATCGCGACCCGAGGCCAAGCGCGAACGCGTTGCAGAATTGCTCGGTCGCGCCGGATATCAGCTCTCAGGTGCTGGCGGGGTTTTGAACGCTGTCGATGCATGGCGCCGCGATCGCATCGTCCCTATGGCCTCTGTTCGCGCGATTAGTGCGGCGGTCATCGCGCAAATGAACGAGCTCTGCGAGAAGAATCTGGCACCTCATCTTCCGCATGAGTTCGCTCGCGTGCCCCGCGCCAACATCGATTTCCTGCCCATCAAAGACGCCTGGTTCTCCGGCTCGATGAACTACATCGGGCGAGCGCGCAATGCCGATGGCTCCCCGAAGTATGAAGCGACTTACGAGATCAACGCATCTCTACAAATGTCGTTTCCGGAGTTCGAACAGCTCGTCAGCCACGAAGTCGTGCCCGGACACGTGACCACATTCGCTTACCTTCAGGATTTGTACGTGCGCGGGTTGGTCGGATTCGAAGCCACCGTGCTCACCATGAATACGCGTGCTGCCACTCTTTTTGAAGGAATCGCCAACAACGCAATACTGATCGCCCATGGCGTCACGGAAGTGGACCAGCTTCCAGATGAAGACCTACAGATTGGCGTCCTGCTGGCGCTCTTGCAGGATGACGCCAAGAACGAAGCTTCGTATCTCACCTGGGGCGAAAAGATGCAGAAAGAAGAAGTGGCTAGGATTCTACGGCGGGATTACCTGGTTACCGAGGAGCGTGCCGACAAACTCTCCGGCGCTTGGGGACGCCATCCGCTCCTGGGACGCATGTATCTGCCGGCTTACCGGTGCGGCACAAAAAAAGTCGCAGAACTGCGCCAAAAGTATCAGCCGAGCCAACTGCTGCCGGTACTTTATGGGGCTGCCGGACTGGTGGATTCTGAGACCGTCGAAACTGCATGCGCACAACCCGCTTATTCCGGTCAGCCGGTCGGCGGACGATAACCTTCAGCCGGAGCGTGGATGATGGATGTGTCCCCGCTCCACAACTATCATCTTGTACCGAGTGTCTACGGGGAACTACTCGAAAGCTTGGCCGCCCGGCAAGCGCTAGACAAAAACCTGGCGCTGGCAAGCTTCCGACGCAATCGACGTCACAGCCTTGTGATGAAGGAGGACGTGCGAATACGCCTGCCCGGCGCAGGGTTGTCCTGCAGTTTCCGTTTCCAGCATGGGCGGAGCCGATCAAGAACGAACCAGTTCCTGCTGAATTGGCGAAAAGAGGGATCGAGATGAAGGCTCGCGGAGTGCTGCTGGCTATGCTTGGTGTAGTGCTGCTCCTCGGGGGACGATCAACTCGACCAAGGTGCTAAGATATCGGCGCGCAGGCTTTGGTGTTGTTTCCGCCCTTCTTTTTTCCTATGAATCGGCCTTTGCGAGTAATCCTCATCGCGGTGACGGCCATCGCCATGGTCCTGGCGGCCACGTCGCTGGGCATTTATCATCACCATGATCGGGAAACGCTCGTTCTTAATGATGCGGCACGGCACAGCGATCTGGTGCGGGCTTACGGCGGGAGCTACGTTCGCCTGCCAGTCGGCATAACTCACTACGAATTGGTTGGGCCCGTGGATGCCCAAACTGTCGTCTTGGTCCACGGTTTTTCCGTTCCCTATTACATTTGGGATCCAACGTTCCACGCTCTTGTGGCCGATGGCTTCCGGGTTTTGCGCTACGACCTCTACGGTCGCGGTTGGTCAGATCGTCCCGACGCCCGCTATGATCCCGACTTTTACGATCAACAACTGGTTCAATTGCTCGATGTGCTTGGGATTCGCGATCGGATCGATCTGGTTGGCGCGTCGATGGGCGGTCCGATCGTCGTGAACTACGCCGCGAAACACCCTGAACGTTCGAGAAAAGTGGCGCTGATCGATCCCGGATTCAGTAATGGTTTCATCCCTCCGTGGCGGCTTCGCGTTCCCCTGGTGAGCGATTTTGTAATGTGCGTGCAGATTGCGCCGACGCTGGCGGAGTCGCAACGCGCCGATTTCCTGCATCCAGAGTGCTACTCCGACTACTTCGCCAAGTATGAGCCGCAGATGAAGTACCGGGGATTTCGCCACGCCCTGCTCTCTTCGATACGCGATTTTCTTTCGCAGAATACTCAACCTGCGTTCGAGCAGGTCGGAAAGAGCGGCAAACCGGTTTTGCTAGTCTGGGGCCGGGCCGATCGAGATGTGCCGTTTGCCGTGAGCGACGACGTGCGCCGAGCGATTCCGCAAGCGGAGTTTCACGCTATTGATGACGCTGCGCACGTGCCCTTCTACGAGCACCCCGAAATCGTGAATCCGATATTGATTGAATTCTTGCGGCGCCAGCCAGGGACAACCGGCGGAGGCCGCTGAAAACAAGTGTTCGCGGAACCAGTATCCAGCGGGCTTGGCTCTCCTTCGATGCTCTCTTCAGTGGAGTAAAGCGCGGACGACTTCCGCCACGTGCCGGTCGAATTCCTCCGGTCGTTCGAGCATCGGATAGTGGCCCATGTGCTTCATAATCACAACGTCGAAATCCGGCTTAACTTTTCGTACCCCCTCAACGTCGGTGAGGTAAAGGTCACCGTTAATGGCGCGCAGCGGAACGCTCAAACGTCGCGCTGATTGGCTCGGGTCGTAACCAGCCAGCGATAGGAACATGCTGTAAGCTACCCCCGGTGCGGTGCACGCCATTCGCCGCTCCGCATCGGCGAGGAATGCGCGGTCGGCATCACTGTGGAAGAGCTGTTTCACCATTTGCCTGAGGTTGGTACTGTAATCAGCGCGGAAAGCATCAGCCCGTTTCTGCGCGTCTTCGGCTGTCATCGTATAAGTGAGGCTCTGGAAGGTATCTACACCTACAACGCCGAGCACTCTGTCTGGAAGAAGCAACGCTGCCTCGATGGCGACGGGCCCGCCCAGCGAATTACCGAATAGAACAACTCTCTTCGCACCTTCTGTCGTGATGACCGAACCAATGTCAGCACCGAATTCTGGTATTCCCCACTTCTTGCGGTTTACCCCCGACTCGCCATGCCCCGGCAAATCGGGAGCAATGACTTGGTGGCGCGTGGCGAAAGCGTTGAGTTCGCCATCCCAGAAACTCCTGTTTGCCAAGCCGCCATGGATGAATACAAGAGCCGGTTCTCCCACCCCGACTGTTGAATATACGATCGTGACGCCGTCTGCGGCGGCGCATGTTTTTCGCTGTATCGAGTTCATTTGCCTCTCCAAAATTGCTCGCATGCAATCGGCACCTCCGATGGCTTGGCGAGCACTGCAGTCCTCGACACCCAGCCGCGATTGCCAGGGGCCGCCCATGACCCATCCCTATTTAAACAGGCGGGTCGTGCGCCAGACTACCAGCACTGGAAGCCGGATGAACCAGATACTCTCAGGAAATCAGGCATGAACGATGCCTGGCGGACCTAGTTCAGCTCGGGAGTAAAACGTCAGCACCACATAAAGAAAAATGAAGAGCGCGCCCATCCGAACCCCTTGCCGGAAAGAGGGCTGTTTGAAGCCGAGAAGGAGCGCCCCGAGGATAGAGTGCAACGCACTGCCCGTAAACTGAACAGGCCCAGTCGGCTACTCTCAAGCGCCTGCAGGATCGCACGCAGCGCATAGCTCGTGCCGGGCAAGATCGATAATCCCAGTGTTCTTAAGAGGAACGCGCCCACAACTCCATGTCCGAGCGTGGGACGTCTTTCTGTGAGCAGGATCACCAGCGCCTGCCCAAGATGACGATAGCTTCTAACCGACGTGATTCCAATCCTTGAACCCGGGCGTAAAATATTAGGCGTAGTAAAGAGATTTCCTTGCCGGGTGAGTCTGAAGTCGAGACTCGATCGCGGCTCTAACCTGACCCAGTTCTGGACCTCGTTCTTCACGAGACCCACCCTGGCTTTAGCGGGTAGCTGGAGGTGCTTATGCTGGAAATGGGCTTGCTCATACTGCTAATCGTTACTGTCGCGGGCATACTGTTTGCCGCAGTCAACTACAACAGAGATAGCGCATTCCATGGTGTTCCGAGACGGAGACGGAGATTGTGAGGAGTGCTGTTCGCTTATTACAGCAGAGTTCACGACGGAGTTGTCTCACCACTTTTGTAGCTAAGGAGGACTTCAATGCGATCCAGTGTGAAAAAGTCGTTTTCAAGACTGAGAAGCGGCAGGCAACGCACGCTTCGGCGTAGACGGGGAGAGACTGCCGATTCCACCATTCGCCGCATGGGCGAGGGGTGGGCGCGCCATTGGAATGAGGGCGAGTTGGAGGGCGTGGTCGCGGCCTATGCCGAAGATGCAGTCTATCTTCCACCGCATCATGAAGCCGTCCACGGGCGCGATGCCATCCGCGAGTACTTAAAGGCGCCGCTGAGCCATGGCGTGACTAATCTCAGTTTCGACGTCACCTACATCAAGCAACAAGGGCCGGTTGCGTGGGATGTTGGAATTTATCACATGGCGATTCCACAGGATAGCGGAACGAAAAGAGAGGATCACGGCAAATATCTCACGGTGTGGAGGCGCGTCGGCGCGAATTGGCTGATCGCCGCGGACGCATGGTCGAGCGATTTGCCTGCTGTTTGACGCGCGATTTTGGTGAGACGCTCTGGAAATAATGAGGTATGTGGAGGTATTTTTGCTCCAAGTAGTCGCCTAAAAGGTGGGGTTCTGTCGTGTGGAGCACAGCCGTAACTGCGTTCGCACTGTCCCTGACTCGCCTTTCAGTCTGTTTTGCCTCCACACCAACCGCTGACCATCGCCAATTTCGGAATTGAAGTCGATTTTCAAAAAGAAGTCAGGGGTAATCTTCATCAGACTTCAGGAGGTTCTGAGCAATGGCTGGTCAAGGCGCGAGGAGCCCTTCCACCAAACGTTCACGCCCCTTACCAGCTAAACGCGCAGGGAATTTGCTAAGTCGCCGGTGCCGCAGCATTCGATGCTGCAAAGGCGCTGATGAATCGCTGGCAGAAATGGTGGAGTAAGGCGCCGGTTGCTGAATCGGCTGCCAAAGCCTTCCCTTCCGATCCGGAGCGGTACGCGAAGCTTCTCGGGGAGGAACTTGAAAGCCCTGTAGCCAAGGACCCGTCCTTCGCCGCGGAGTTTGCAAACAACTGGATCGATGTGCCGATTGAGACGCATGGCTTCCCGAAGAAGATTGATGGCGAAGAAGAACCGGCAGATCCACCACTGACCATGGCAAGGCGTCGTTGTTATGCAGGCTTCCTAATTATGAAGATGCGCGGTGCATGGGAAGAGCCTCTTTGGCGATTAAGAAGCACGATCCCGTTTCTTGATGTTCTCCTCCGGCTGTTTGACTCGAAAAGGGAGAATGCCAGCGTTCTTAGTGAATGAGCTAAGGGGGAACGAAACGACGCCTAAAACCAGCCCGGCCAGCCAACCAATTGCAATAGAAAGGCTGCCAATCATGAGTGCAGTTACAAGCACAACGACAACGGACTCCATCCCGTCTGATACATCTGTCCAGCTAAGGGCGTGGCTGATCGCTATGTTGTAGCTTCCGTAGACGAACCCAGCGACACCACCGAGTGCTGCGCCGATGCACGTAAACTTCATTATCCACTCATCGTAACCGGCCATAGTACACCCCTTTGTGTGCGCTTCCAGTCACCCCCAACTCTAAGGTGGTCACGACCAAAAAGAGTCAGAATTACGGCGGAAGCTGCAATAACACCGAGAGATAATGCGACTGTTTTGCGCGTCATCGCAGACCTCCCTCATGGACAGAAGCGGCGGCCGTCTCAGCATATTGCGATTGTCGGTTAAGAACCACCGCACTGACCACTTCCGTGATAATCTCTTCAACTTGCCCGGATGAGTCTACGGTGAGCACTTCCTGACCTGGCTCGGGTACATGCCATTCGTCAAGATGCTCGGAACTAATGCCGCGGACTGACCCGTCAAGGAAGGAAGTGCAACCGGGCGCACGGCATGCCGCCAGACAGACGATCTTGACCAACGAGGACATTGCGCTGAGTTGTCTCCGATCTGTCTCGGTCAGCACCGGGCAAGAAACCACTACATCCTGCCATTCAAAGATCCAGGAGTTAACAGCGGCCGATAGTGTTTGTATGCGCAAAGCGGGATCAGGTCTACCGTCGCGGTCGCGCGCATCAAGATTGGCAGAAAGATCAAGATTCCCCGCATCGACAAATTTCCACCCCAAGTCGTTGGCGAGGAGCCTGCTCATGGTATTTCTGTTTGATTCTGCAGTGCCCGTGATGACGAGGACCATAACTGCTCACCCCCCTTTTGTGGAGGCGATTACTCCCCAAGAACCTACTGGTCGTCACGCAACGAGTCCGGTACAATGTGAACAAACAAGAGGCCAGAAGGGCCTCATGAGCTGATTATGCAGCTTCTACTTGTGCTACGAATAGCGCACAAAGTCAGTGACGGTTATCACTCATCATAGCGCTTCCACGCACTACCTTTGGTTTTCCTGCGGTCTTTATACTTTCTCCCTGCCTCCCATCACTTTTGTGGCTACCAAACTCCCACCAGCAATGGCATAGAGGACAAGGCACGCTGCGAGCCGGCGGTGTATTCGAGATGCCGGTTCTACTCTTGGGTGACTTGAGTCACTGACATGCCAGCCTTGAGTCACTGACAAGGTGTGCTGGTTGGACCATAAGTAACATCATGTTCGAACGTGCTGCCCTCGGAAGAGGTTGGGGGGTGGGCACAAGTTCGAACGAACGTTCGATAGCCTACCGAGAGGTGGACGTGGAAGTTCCCCTTGCCGCCTGGATTACCGGCTCGCGGTACGTCAGCCGGAAACAAAATCGGTGGCAACCGGGGACCTCGCCCATGCGATCAACTTGAGAGTGGAGGATTTCGGAGTGGAGCCGACGGGTTTGGCTGGACGGGGCTCCACTTCCGAGAGCATGCGCCTCACTCAAGGGCTAGAGAGAGGGTGGAACAGGTGAGGGAGGTCGGTCCAAATCAGTATCGAACGCAATTAGTGATCTTAGCAGACGAGAACAAAGCAGCACTAATTCAAGTCCGGTAGGAGGTACAGCATGGCAGCTCGACTTGCCGAAGAATGGTTTGCCATATGCGGAGGCTGCGAGGTAACCATCCTCGACATCGGTGAACCCCTCCTCGACGTACTCAAACAAGTAGAAATCGTGCACATGCCGGTCCTGATGGATCACAAGCTCTATGGTCAGACTGGCGAAGGTACAGAGATGGAAATCCCCGCGGCGGATGTCGGGCTGATATCGGGAGGAATCCGCAGCGAAGAACACAAGAAACTGGCGCAGGAGATGCGGAAGAAGTGCAAGATCCTGATCTCTCTGGGTTCTTGCGCCTGCTTTGGCGGTGTGCCGGCGCTGGCGAATCAGTTCAGCACAGAAGAGTTGCTGGAGAAGGTCTATCGCGACAGCGTGACCACCGAGAAGAACGGCTTGCCCCACGAGCAGATTCCGGCGCTGACCGACCGAGTCTACGCGGTCCACGAAGTGGTGAAGGTGGATGCGTATCTGCCCGGATGTCCAACCACGCCAGAGATGGTGGCCGGAGCGCTGATTGCTCTTCTTGAAGGCAAGCCCCTGCCCGCGCTGGCCTCGAAGAGCGTTTGCGACGAGTGTCCCACCAAGCGTGAGAAGAAGGCGGTCTCCACGCTGAAGCGCCGCCTGGATGCGCCGGAATTCAAGCCGGGAGCGCCGCTGAGCGAAATGCGCTGCCTGATGGAGCAGGGCATTCCTGTGCCTGGGGCCGGCGACGCGCGCCGGCTGCGGCGGCAGCGAGGGCACACCGCGCTGCATCCGCGCCTACATGCCATGTGAGGGTTGCTTTGGCCCGCTGTCGGACAAAGCCAATCCCATGGTGGACATGATGGGCGCGCTCTCTTCCATCGGACTCGATCCCAAGCAGATTCCGGATCGGGCCGCAACCTTCAACCGTTTTGCTGGCGCTGGCCGTCTGCGGCCGACGCCCCGGAGGTGATCCATGGCAAAGACACTCGTCATTCAACCTGTCACCCGCATCGAGGGCCACGCCAAGGTGACCATTCAGCTCAACGATGCCGGCAACGTGGACACCGCCCGGGTGAACGTCATTGAACTGCGCGGCTTCGAGAAGTTCTGCCTCGGAAAGCCGGTGGAAGACCTCCCACGCATCACGCCGCGCATTTGCGGGGTGTGCCCGTGGTCGCATCACCTGGCCTCGGCCAAGGCTTGCGACGCGGTCTTTGGAGTCGAACCGCCGCCCGCGGGCAAGAAGCTGCGCGAGCTGTGCAACAGCATCGCCTACATGGAAGAGCACATCCTGCACTTCTATTTCCTGGCGGGAGCCGATTTCCTGCTCGGTCCGGATGCTGACTATTCCATCCGCAACGTCATCGGCGTGCTGCAGGCAGCGCCCGACATTGCCAGAAAAGTGGTGAAGGTGCGCCACCTCTGCGCCAAGATGCTGGAAACCTTGGCGGGCAAGTCCATCCATCCCCAGGCCGCCGTTCCTGGCGGATTCAGCAAGCCACTGGCTCCTGCCGAGCGCGACGAGTTGCGCAAGCAGGCCGATGACACGCTGGACCTCGCCAAGTTCTCCATCGCTTTCGCCAAGGAGAACGTCTTCCCCAAGTACCTCGATGTGGTGAAGTCGCTGGGAGTGATTACTACCGGCTTCATCGGCACCGTCAAGGAGAACGGCGCGCTCAACCTCTACGACGGAAAGCTTCGCCTGATGGCGCCCAATGGCTCGTATCAGGACTTTCCGAACGATCGCTATACGGAGTTCATTTCCGAGCACATTGAATCGTGGAGCTACTTGAAGTTCCCCTACGCCAAACAGTGGGGCGAAGGTTTCTCCATGGATGTCGAAAATCCCAAGGGCATATATCGTGCCAACACGCTGGCGCGCATCAACGTCTGCGACTTCATCGACACGCCGCTGGCGCAGGCCGAACTGGAAGAGTTTCGCGCGAAGTTCGGGCGGCCCGCACAGCTCACCCTGCTCTATCACTGGGCGCGGCTGATCGAACTGCTCTACAACGCCGAAAACACCATCCGCTTGCTGGACGATCCCGAGATCACCAGCACGGAAACCCGGGTGAAGTGTACGCCGCGGGCAGCGCGAGGCGTAGGCGTCACCGAAGCGCCGCGCGGCACGCTAATCCACGACTACACCACCGATGCCGACGGCCTGATCACCAACGTCAACCTGATTGTCGGCACCACGCACAACAACGCTCCCATCAATATGTCGGTCACACAGGCCGCCAAGAGTTTGATCCATGACGGCAAGTACGACCAGGGAGTGCTGAACAAAGTAGAGATGTCAATCCGCGCCTACGATCCATGCTTGTCCTGCGCGACCCACCGGCTGGACGGGAAGCTCTCGGTCAAGCTGGATATTTTCGACGTAGAAGGCAAGTTGCTCGGTTCGCTCGCCAACTGAACGGCGGCAGCGAACAAGGAGGAAGCATGCGGGAGATCGAGCAATCCGAGATCGATGCAATCCGATCTTCCCGACTTCTGTCGGAAGCCGACCGTAGTGCTCGGCGTTGGGAACATTCTGTTTGGAGATGATGGCTTCGGGTGCGCGGTAGTGGACTATCTCGAGTCACACTATCAGGTACCCGAAGCTGTCTGTTTGCTGGACGTCGGCACGGGCGTGCGCAAGCTATTATTCACTCTCTGCCTGAGTTCCGCGCGTCCGCAGCGCTTGCTCATCCTGGACGCGATCGATGCCGGACGCAGTCCCGGAGAGATATTCGAGATCGATCCCGCCGAGATTCCTCCGGTCAAACTGGACGATTTCTCGCTGCACCAGTTGCCCACGTCCAACCTGCTGCGCGAGTTGCAAGAAACCTGCGGGGTTGAAGTGCGGGTGCTGGCCTGCCAAACGGGGCCTCTGCCGGAAGAAATCTCCCAGGGTTTGTCGAAAGCAGTCAGCGACGCCGTGCCGCAAGCGGCGGAGTGGCTGGTCCGCGAATATTTTCCCTCGCGCCAGCGCGTCGCCAATGAAATGTATCTTGCGCCGCAGCGTGTTGAACAGTGCTGGAGGCATCGTATGAGCCCGAATCTCGCAATGATCAGCGATGGCAAGAAGTTCATGTGGGATGGGCAGCTCTACGACAACAAAGAAGCAGCATCACGCGCAGGCGAAGTCCTACCAGGACGAAGACTTTCAGATTCAGATCGTGGAAGAAGGCGGGAAGTTCCTCGTCTACACCAGGAGGACCGCGAAGGAAGTCGGCAGTCGCTACGCAGTAGCAGCCCTCTCGGTAGAGGTGGCAAATGGCAGTAGGCACATTGCCGGTTCAAAGTGATCCCACCCTGCTGGCCGACATTCGGCGGTATGGGAAGTTCGACCCCACAGGCTGCTATCAGTGCGGAAGCTGCACCCTCTCGTGTGATCTGGTCGAGGATTCTGTGACCTTTCCCCGCAGGAGCATTCGCTTCGCCCTGCTGGGACTGAGGCAACCGCTCGTCGAAAACCTGGACCCGTGGGTCTGCCATGACTGCGGCGACTGTTCTGTGGTCTGCCCGCGTCAATCGGAGCCCAGGATCTCCATGCAGACGCTGCGGCGCTTTCTTTGCGCGCAGTACGACTGGACGGGCATCGCCGCCAAGTTGCTCCAGTCCAAGGCGTGGTACCTCGGTTCCTTATTCTCCGTGGCGCTTCTCGTCCTGTTCCTGATTGTTGGTTATCACTTGTGGTACGTGGGGATGGCGGCGAAGGACTTCGCCACTACGGCGTTGGGGTTGGATCACATGTTCCCGCTCATGACCTACTACACGCTGACGGTGATCCTGCTTCCGCTGTTGCTGTTGTTCTCGCGCGTCTTCCGCATCTGGCGGCTCACCATGGGTGGCGAAGGAAAGGCGCGCGCCCCGCTTTCTCTCTACGTGCTCGAGGCCTGGGTCTACGTCTACCAGTCGGTGACCGATTCGCTGATGAGGAAGTGTCCGGAAAAAGGCCGGTGGCTGGGGCATTGGATGCTCGCCACGGGCGTGGTCATGATGCTGACCATCAAGGTCTTCGCTCTGCGGTGGTTTCAAACCGACAATCTCTACCCCTTGTACCATCCTCAGCGCTGGATCGGATACCTCGCGACCGGCCTCATCCTCTATGGCCTCGGAGACATCTTCGTAGGCCGTTTGCGGGCACAGAAGGAAATCTATAAAGAGTCGTCGTTTCAGGATCTCATCTTTCCCATCTTGCTCGTGTTGACCGTGCTGAGCGGCCTCGCGGCGCACATATTCCGCTATGCCGGCTTTGCACTTACCTGCCACTTCATGTATGCCCTGCACGTCATCATCGCGACGCCCATGCTGCTGGTGGAGATGTCGTTTGGAAAGTGGTCGCACATGGTCTATCGACCGCTAGCCCTGTATTTCCTGGCGGTCAGGGAGAAAGCCGCGCGGCAGGCTGCCGCGGCGGAGGTGGTTTCCCATGCCCTCTGAGAAATCCCAAACCGTACCGGTGGGTGCTGCGCTGGTTGTGGGAGGCGGTATCGGCGGCATGCAGGCAGCCCTCGATCTCGCCAACGGCGGCATCAAGGTGTATTTGGCCGAGCGCGGCCCTGCCATTGGCGGAGTCATGGCGCAGCTCGACAAGACTTTTCCCACCAACGATTGCGCGATGTGCACCATGGCGCCGCGCCTGGTCGAGATCGGCAGGCACAAGGACATCGAGATTCTCACCTTGAGTGAGGTGGAACGCGTCGAGGGGCAGCCGGGGAATTTCACGGTCAGCATCAAGCAGCAGCCGCGTTTTATTGACGCGACGAAATGCACGGGTTGCGGCGCTTGCACGACGGACTGTCCAGTCACGCTGCCGTCCGAGTTCGATCAGGGACTGGGAGAGCGGAAGGCGATCTACCGGCCGTTCCCGCAAGCGGTTCCCAATATCTTCAGCATTTCGCGCCGCGGGAACTCTCCCTGCGAGGCCGGATGTCCCATCCATCAGAGCGCGCAGGGCTATGTGACGCTGATCGCGCAAGGACGCTTCGAGGAGGCGCTTCAGGTCATTCTGCGAGACAATCCGATTCCGTCGATCTGCGGCCGCATCTGCACGCATCCCTGCACCGACCGCCTGCACCCGCACCAACGTGGACGATCCGGTGAACTTGCCGGCGTTGAAGCGCTTCGTTACCGACCATTTCTCCGATTACAAGTTGCCGCAACCCACCGTGCCCGAACGTCCGGAGAAGATTGCCATCGTGGGTTCGGGCCCAGCCGGCCTTCTCTGTGCCTATCAACTCCGGCAGAAAGGCTATGGCACGACGATCTTCGAGGCGCTCCCGGTGGCAGGCGGGATGCTGGCGGTCGGCATTCCTTCCTTTCGGTTGCCCCGGCCCTTGTTGAATGCCGAGTTGGACCGGCTGCGCGCGATCGGGATCGAGATCCTGCTGGAGACGCCGGTGGGCCGCAGCATCACGTTCGAAGAATTGCGCAAGAGCTACGCGGCGGTTTTCGTCGCCATCGGCGCTCACGTGGAACGGAGACTCGGAATTCCCGGAGAAAATCTGCCGGGCGTCACCGGCGGCGTGGAGTTCCTGCGGCGAGTGAATCTCGGGAATCCGGTAGCGCCGGGGCAGCGTGTGCTGGTGGTGGGTGGAGGCAACTCCGCGCTGGACGCGGCGCGCGCCGCCCTTCGTTGCGGAGCGGCAGAGGTGACGATCGTCTACCGGCGAACCCGCGCAGAAATGCCCGCCGACCATCGCGAGATCGAAGACGCGGAACGCGAAGGCGTCAAGTTGATGTTCCTCGCCGCGCCCAAGTCATTCCAGCCGGGCCCCGGCGGGCGCGTGGCTGGCCTTGAGTGCGTGAAGATGAAGCTCGGCCGGCCCGATGCCAGCGGCCGGCCAGCTCCGGAGCCGATTCCAGGCTCGGAGTTCGTCATTCCTTGCGACGCTGTCGTGGCCACCATCGGCCAAGTCCCCGATGTGAATGGCCTGGGTGAACGGCTGGGTCTGGCGACCACAAAATCGGGAACGCTTCGTGCCGATCCGCTGACGCTGGAGACCGAACTGCCCGGTGTATTCGCGGGCGGAGATTGCGTGACCGGTCCCGACGTGGTGGTGACGGCGATGCTCGCGGGCAAAAAGGCCGCCAACTCGATCGATCGCTGGATCAATGGCCAGGACCTCCGCGCGGGGCGCGAACTGGAAGGGCCGTATCACACCGCAGTACGTCGTGGACACGGCTGGCGTGCTGATGCAGCGCCAAATACCCGTACAAGCCCTCGACCCCAAGACCCGTGGAAAAACGTTTGACGAGGTCCACGTCGGCTACACGCCGGAAGAAGCGATCGCCGAGGCCAAGCGCTGCCTCGCCTGCGGCATCTGCTGCGACTGTCATATTTGCGCAACCGCCTGCCAGGCCAATGCGATCGACTACGCGCAGAAAGCCGCAGACTCGCGAATTAAACGTAGGCGCCATCGTCCTCGCCCCCGGATTCGAAATCTTCGACGCACGGTTAAAGAAAGACCTGGGTTATGGCCGCTTCCCGAATGTGCTCACGTCGCTGGAGTTCGAGCGGATTCTCTCCGCCTCCGGACCCTACTCCGGCCATGTGTGCCGGCCCTTCGACCGGCAGCAGCCGAAGCGGATTGCCTTCCTGCAGTGCGTTGGCTCGCGAGATTTCGACCACGACTACTGTTCGTCCGTCTGCTGCATGTATGCCACCAAGGAAGCCATCATCGCCAAAGAGCATCTCGGCGAAGGTCTGCAATGCGACGTCTTCTTCATGGACATGCGCGCCTTCAGCAAGGGCTTCGAGCAGTATTACCGCAGAGCGCAAGAGCTCGGCGTGCGCTATATCCGTTCTCGCGTGCCGAAGATCGAAGAAGTCGCGGGCACGCGGAACCTGATCGTCCACTATCTCGGCGAGAACGACAGAAAGCTTTCCCAGGAATACGACTTGGTCGTCCTATCGGTGGGCATGCAGCCGCCCAAAGAAGTCAAAGTGCTGGCCGAACGATTCGGCGTGGCGCTGAACGAATTCAACTTCTGCGGAACCTCCACATTCCAGCCTGCGGAATCCTCGCGGGAAGGAATCTTTGTAGCCGGGCCGTTTGCCGAGCCGAAGGACATTCCGGAAACTGTCATGCAGGCCTCGGCGGCCGCCGCCCAAGTGCTCTCGCTCTTGCGGGAAGCCCGTGGCACGTTGATCACTCCCAAGGTCTATCCACCCGAAAGAGATGTGAAGGGAGAAGAGCCGCGCATCGGAGTCTTTGTCTGCCACTGCGGCACCAATATCGCAGGCGTGGTCAATGTCCCGGACGTCGTGGAATATGCCAAGACGCTGCCCAACGTCGTGTACGCGGAGAACAATCTTTATACCTGCTCCAACGATACTCAGGATCGGATCAAGGAGAAGATCGCCGAACACAATCTGAATCGGGTCGTGGTGGCCTCCTGCACTCCGCGAACCCACGAGCCGCTGTTCCGCAACACGATGGCAGAGGCCGGCCTCAATCCCTACCTGTTTGAGATGGCCAACATCCGCGACCAGTGTTCCTGGGTGCACATGCACGAGCCGGAGAAAGCCACGCAGAAATCCAAAGACCTGGTGCGGATGGCGCTGGCCAAAGTCCCGGCTGTTGCAACCGCTCAACCGGCAAACGGTCAGGATAGAAAAGTCCGCCTTGGTGATCGGCGGAGGATTGTCGGGCATGACTGCCGCGCTGACGCTGGCACGCCAGGGCTTTGATGCCTATCTGGTGGAAAAGGAGAATGAGCTGGGCGGAAATCTGCGCCACACTCACTACTTGCTCAACGGAGACAAGCCGCAAGACGAATTAGCGCGCCTGCGCGACGAGATCCTAGACAGAACAGCTAGAGTCCATCTATTTACCGGCGCGGCAATCGAGAAGATCGAAGGCACGATCGGCAACTTCAAGACAACGATCTCCGCTCAGCGGCACGACCACCGAAATCACGCACGGGGTCGTAATCGTAGCCACGGGTGCGAAGCAGTACCAACCAAAAGAATATCTGTATGGGCAGGATGACCGTGTCATCACGCAGCGGGACCTCGAAGCACACCTTGCTTGCGGCGATGGCTTTCTGAGGGCTGGAAGCCAACCGGCCCGCAAAGACCGTCGTCATGATCCAGTGCGTGGGCTCACGCGATGCCGACCACCCCTACTGTTCCCGCGTGTGCTGCGCCGATGCCATCAAGAATGCCCTGAAGATCAAGGCGCTCTCTCCCGAGACAAATGTGTACGTCCTCTACCGCGACATCCGCACCTACGGCTTCAAAGAGAGCTACTACACCAAAGCGCGCCAGCAGGGCGTCGTCTTTGTGCGCTACGACGAGGACCGCAAGCCCGAGGTGTCACGAAATGATGGAGGCCTCGATGTCACGGTCTACGATCAGACCCTGGGAATGCCGCATGATGATCTCCGCCGATCTCGTGGTTTTGTCCGCGGGCATTCATCCCCATGAAGACAACCGCAAGATCGCGCAGTTCCTCAAGGTTCCGCTCAACAGCGAAGGATTTTTCCTCGAAGCTCACATGAAACTGCGCCCCGTAGACTTCATGACCGACGGCGTCTTTCTGTGTGGGCTGGCCCATTCGCCGAAGGGCATCGACGAATCCATCCTGCAGGCGCAGGCAGCGTCCGCGCGAGCCGCATCCGTCCTCGTCCAGGATAGCCTCGAACTCGGAGCGAATATCTCGCAAGTGGTGGACGAAAGCTGCGACGGTTGCGCCTACTGCGTCGACACCTGCCCCTACAAAGCGATCACCCTTCTCGAATACAAGTGGCAGGGGTCGATCAAGAAAGTCGTCGAAACCAACGACTCCACCTGTAAGGGCTGTGGCTGCTGCCAGGCCACGTGTCCGAAGAAGGGCGTATTCATCCGTGGATTCACCCTCGATCAGATCGAGGCCCAGATCCATGCTGCTTTGGGAGTGGAGTGATGGACGATAACTTTCAGCCTTTGATCATCGCTCTGTGTTGCAACTGGTGCTCCTACGCCGGCGCAGACTTGGCCGGCGTTTCGCGAACCCAATACCCGCCCAGCATCCGCATCGTTCGCGTCATGTGCTCGGGAATGGTGCATCCCAACCTGGTGATCGATGCCTTCACCAAGGGAGCCGACGGCGTCCTCATTTGCGGCTGTCATCATGGAGACTGTCATTATCAGGAGGGCAATTACAAAACCGAAAAACGCGCGGAAGCCATCAAGCTGATGCTCGCCGATTTCGGTATCGAGGAAGAGCGCTTTCGCTTGGAATGGATCTCGGCGGCCGAAGGGCCAAGGTTTGCCCAGGTCGTGCGGGAGTTCACCGAGCAAGTGCAGAAGCTGGGCGTCAGTCCGTACCGGTCTTAGAAGTTGTTCCACTCTAACCCGAGGCAGAACGAAACCGCCGTTTCGGATGCTTGCGAGCTGAAAGGAAAAGCTGGAGAAGGTTAAGGTATGGGAAAAATTCCCGCCAGCGCCGAAGCCTCCCGCTCCGGAAGGAGATTTGTCATGTCGACAGTAACTGCTCCACCCCGCATCAAACTGCGCAACATTCTATTTGCCACTGACTTCTCATCAGCTGAGCAGTCAGGCCTGCCGCATGCCATCGACCTCGCTCGCCGCTACGGCGGCGTGGTGCATACCGTCCACGTGCTGCCTCATTGGCAGTTTATCGAAGCGGCGCAGACGGATCCAGAGGAAGCCAGACGGCAGGCGAAGCAACAAATGAATGAGTTAATCAGCTCGGCGTCGTTCAAGGATGTCGAACACAAAGAAATGATCGTGCATGGCGACGTTGCCACAGTGCTGTTGGACCTTGCCCTTGATTATGCCATTGACCTGATCGTAATCGGCACTGGCGGCCGCAAGGGTCTGGGAAAACTGCTGCTGGGCTCAGTGGCGGAGGAGATATTCCGCAATGCCGAGTGCCCAGTCCTCACCACCGGTCCGCACGCCACTCGCTGGGGCATCGACGGTAACCCGCAGCACATTCTGTTTGCCACGGACCTTGGGCCGGAGTCCCTGCACGGACTGCCCTACGCCCTGTCTTTGGCAGAGCAGAACCGGGCTCGTCTGACCCTCCTGTATGGGTCGCCATTCCCTCTCAGTTTGCCGGAGTTTCGACCTCAGGATCCGAAAGAGATGTTAACTCGCGGGAGGGATCGGCTTCGCTCCTTGATTCCCGAAGGAACGCAACTTTGGCATGAGCCCGAGTACTTGGTGCAATTTGGTTCCCCGCATGAGATTGCAGAGATTATTTTGAAAATAGCCGCGCCGTCGGCCGACATGATCGTGCTGGGCGCGAAACGGAAACGCCCGATAGCTGTGACGAAGCACGTAGGCACAGGAGTAGCGTACAAAGTCGCCTGCGAAGCGCCCTGCCCCGTGTTCTCTGTGCGCGCCTAAAACAACGTTGTTAAGACACTTGGGGCGCCAAGGTCAAATACTGCGAGTTCAAAAGGCAGCCAAGTTTCATCGCGGTCCAGAAACGAGCTTCGCGGAGATTAAATGGCGATGCCCGAAGCTGACCTCAGGTGGGAGTCACGTGACAACTTCCGGTTTTGCCGTCATCCGGTCGCGATCAACGCAAAACGCCAATCGAACTGCGCGCCACTCGCGCCGTCTTCAAGCGAGACGAGACATAACGAGACCATATCCCACGACCGAAACGGACCCGTGCATCCTCTAACGCCGAGATGGCGCCAACGGACGTAGCCTACTACTAAGGAGGCAAACACCAGAGCTCCAACCTCGTTCGCACCCACCACCGTGCGGTTGTTGAGTTCGGGCGCGACGAGCAGTGCTGCCCCGTCGGGGGAAACGGCGAGCAGTGACATGCTTGCCGGAACCGGGACGGATGCCACTTCTCCGCCAGAGCCGGACACCTGCGCGATGCCCATACCCGCAGAGGCGTATTCGTTAAAGTAAAGCCGTGCCCCGTCGGTCCCGACCAGGTTTTTCTGACTACCGTTGTGGGTGACTGGCACATGGCCCGAAACTTTGGGCGGCAGCAGAGGACGAGAGTGAAAATAGATTAGAAAGGTGATCAGGACAAGACCGAAGCCCTCCACAGCAAGTGCCCAACCCTTCCATCGGACCCATCCGGGCCGCCCGGGCTTGGAGGCGGTCGCACCCGCAAGGCCGTCTGTTCCGGCCGTCGATAGCGCGGATGAACGTTGCGCACTCTCCTCAAATAGTGTTGAGACGGACCGCCCAGATTCTGTCTCCCGTTTTAGCCGCTTCAGTTAGGCCCGCATTTCCGAGGCGTGCCGATGGCGCAGCTCACGATCTTTCTCCAACGCCTTGTTGATGATGTCTTCGAGTGTCGGAGGGACATCAGGATTCAAACGGATCGGAGCTATTAGAGCAGTTCCAGAATGGCGTTGAAGATCAGAGCCGAAGTATCACCCCGAAATGGCAATGCACGCGTTGCCATTTCGTACAACACCGCGCCAAAGGAAAACAGATCGGTGCGGGCATCCAGTTCTTTGCCTTTGGCCTGTTCGAGCGCAGAACCGGGACTGGTCAGGTGCTGGTCGTCGATTGTTCGCGCATTGGCCGATGCGATCTGACTCGAACCACCGCCAAACGCAACCTTCGCTAATCCAAAATCAAGAACCTTGGCGTGCCCTTGCGCCGTCACAAAAATGCTGGCGGGCTTGATATCACGGTGAACCACACCCTTAGCATGTGCGGCATTCAGCGCATCGGCAATCTCGATTCCAAGCGACAGCACGGTTTCGATGTCCAATGCCTTTCCGGCGATCCGGCGAGGGAGCGTCTGCGCTCTAGCAGTTCCATGGAAATGAATGCTCGTTCATCCACTTCGTCGATCTCAGAAATGGTGCAGATGTTCGGGTGATTGAGAGCAGAGGCAGCTTGGGCTTCGCGTTGGCGGCGGTCTAGAGCTTGCGCATCTTTTAGCAATCTCGTCAGCCCGAACTTCAAGGCTACAAAGCGATGCAGCTTTCCTCCTCAGCTTTGCATACGACGCCCATGCCTCCGTCACTCAACTTCTCGCCAATGCGGCAGTGCGAGATGCGTTGATCGATCACTGGCGCGAATCTTGCGTGGGTGAAACGGGAGTCAATGAAAGCGGTGGAGTTGGCAGTGACGCCAAATGATCGTTTGTCGAAAATCGCCATAGCACTCAATGAGCAAGAATCGGCTCGTCAAGATCTGTGGCAGGGCTCAGGATTCAAACTGCTAGATTGATCATCCCGTGCAATAAACTACCTCCATGCCCCGATCTGATCGTTCAAGCAATACTTTGAGTGTTTCCCCGGCAACCCACGCGTACCGGATGCCTGCAGAGTGGGAGCCCCACGCCGCAACCTGGCTGGCATGGCCTCACCACCAGGGCGATTGGCCTGGAAAGTTCGACCCTATTCCATGGGTTTACACAGAAATCATCCGCAACCTGGCTCGGCATGAGCGGGTAGATCTGATCGTTAACGATGCGACGGCTGAGAAGCAGGCACGCAAGATGCTGCTGCGTGCTAATGCTCCGGTGAACAATGTGCGCTTTCATCGTTGGCCTACGAATCGCGGATGGATGCGCGATTCAGGATGCATTTTCGTCAAGCGCGAAGGGCACGACCCTTCGGCTTCGCTCAGGGCAAGGTTCAGTCGTGCCGGTAAGGACGAAAGAAAGACTCAGGCTTTAGCCTCTGAGGGTGGCCTCGCCATAAAGTTCTGCTTCAACGCGTGGGCGAAATATTCCAACTGGCAGCATGACGAAAAAATCGGCAGCCTCATGGCGAAAACCGCGGCAGCTCAAGAAATCCTCCCACTCCATCGCGGGGAACGCGTCGTGCTCGAAGGCGGCTCGATCGACGTCAACGGTCGCGGCGCGCTGCTCACCACCGAAGAATGCCTGCTCAGCAAAGTGCAGGAACGTAATCCAGGCATGTCGCGAAAAGATTACGAAAAGATGTTGGCCGAATATCTCGGTGCGGAGCATGTCATCTGGTTGGGGAAAGGCATTTTCGGCGACGACACCCACGGCCACGTGGACGACCTTACACGCTTCGTCGCGCCTGATACGGTCGTCACCATGGTCGAGAGTAATTCCAAAGATCCAAATCACAAGCCGTTGCGCGAGAATCGGCGGAGGCTTCGCGCTGCGCACGATCAGGCAGGCAAGAAATTGAATGTCATTGAGATCGCGATGCCCGGACCGGTCGTCTTCGAGAAGCGCCGCTTGCCGGCCAGCTATGCGAACTTTTATGTCGCGAACGGCATCGTCCTCGTACCGGTTTTCAACGATCCTAACGATCGTGTCGCTCTAAACACTCTGACGACTGTTTTTCCTAATCGTGAGATTGTTCCAATTTATTCCGGAGACCTGGTATGGGGACTCGGCACCATGCACTGCATGACGCAACAACAGCCAGTAGCATAAGCTCTCGCTGCGAAAACCTTTTGACTCTGTTGAGGGATAGAAAACTTCACAAAAAAGCGGGTCCTTAATCCTAGGGCCCGCTGCAATTAAATTAGAGTAAAACTCAGTTTGCGCTGTTTATCGCGGCGGCGGCTGAGTTCCCGTAGGCGGAGGCGTGTTTGGAGAAGTGCCCCCTTGGTTATTCGAGTTCGAATTGCTGCTCGAATTACCGCTCCCTGGAGTCGTACTGCCGGTTGGCGGCGGAGTGGTGCTGCCCGTCGGAGGCGCGGTGCTATCGCCAGTCGGAGGATTCGTGGGCTTCATGCTGCTCGGATTCGAGTTGGCCGATCCCGGATTATTCGAGCTCGGGTCACTTGCACTAGGGTTATTCGGATTCGACGAGCCGGGGTTCATGTTGGCCGGCGAGCCGCTTCCCGCGCCTGGAGTCTGAGGCGTGGTCTGTGGATTCGTGCCGCCGGTGGAAGGATTTCCGGCCGTGCCGGCGCCCGGTGTCGAGCCTTGTCCCACCGAGCCCGGTCCAACAGAACTGCCTGCGGAGCCCGCCGAACCGCTGCCGCCTGCACCACCGGCCCCGCCCGCTCCACCGCCACCCGCTTGCGCAACCGCCCATGCCGAACAGCCGAGAAGCACCATCGTGAATGCTATTTTTTTTGGGGAGTTCATAATTTGTCCTCGATATCGAAGCTTCTACCGCGTCTTGCCTTCAATCTAGCTTCGGCTCTGATCAATCGCCATCGGGAGGATGAGGTAAGAGCGCGGATGCGAAGGTGTAGTAGGACTAAGGCTTCGTAGACCTCGAAAGGAACAAGCAGCCTCGCCGGGCCCCAGGCCCGATTCGGAATGTCAAAACATTAGGAGCCAGCAGCTGGAAGCTATTTTTTGTACAGCGTCGGCTGAGGGCCTTTTTCCAGGGTCTTGCGATCCCAGATCCAGCCTTGGCGGGAGTAGCTGGCTAGCTCGAAATCCTGCGTGAGTTCGAGAGCGTCTACGGGGCAGGCGTCTTCGCAGAGGCCGCAGAACATGCAGCGGCTCAGGTCGTAGGTGAAGTTCGTGAGTTCTTTGCGGCGGGTTTGCTCGTTGCGCTCGCTCGTAACTACGATCAGATTTTCCGGGCACGCCACCGCGCATAGGTCGCAGGCGATGCACATAGTCTCGTCGGTATCGGGGTTGACGTTCAGCCGCGGCGCGCCGCGATAACGCTCAGCGACCTGCGGCCGCTCCATAGGATATTGCTCGGTATAAATTTCCTTAGGATCCTGATACCGGAAGGTTACTTTCAACCCTTGCAGAAGGTCGATCAGGAAGACTTTGCGGAGCAGGCTTGGCATCGCCATAACGGGCTAAGCATAACACTAGGCAGTTGCCAGTGGCCAGTTGCGAGTCGGAGCGGCTTCGCGACGGAACTTTTCCGGCAGATCCTCCGTACATAGACCAAGAGGATTTTATGCGAGCTTATCTCGCCAAATTGACGCCACCCATGCGCTTTATGCTGGCCTTGCCGCTGATCGGTGGCGCTTATCCGGTGGTGATGATTTTGCTGCCAGCTCTAGTGCGCGCTGTTGTGCCGGAGGCGGTCCGGTCGGTGTTGAGCTTGATGTAGTCCCGCCGTCTCATTGTTAGGCAGCCTTGGCTGGGACGGCCGCGATCCCCTGCCTGGCGGGCTTTACGAATGCCGCCGCGACTAATCCGACAACCAGGAAGCCGATCAGATTCTCGAGGATCGTGGCCGCAGTGTAGTTCAGCGGGTAGCCGTACCAGTTCCAGCTTTCGATATTGCTCATGAGAGCGACCGGCACACCAAGCAGGGTCACAAAGCCGACTCTTGCCACATAGCTGCCGAGTCCGGAGGCCAGCGAAAGCAGCCACGCGGCAAACATCGCCAGCACAATATTGAGAATGCCTTCATTGATCAACTGACCGGTGAGGGGCTTCCCTGCCCCGGTGGTTTGATAGATCAGGACGCCGGCGGGACCTCCGGCTTTCTCAGGAGCGACTCTGCCTGAAGCATCGGCCCCCGGAAAGTAATAAAAACCAGACTGCGGCGACGCAGCTTTGAGCGCGTCCATTACCGGCTGCTGTTGCGGCAGGGTCTGAACGCCGACCGATCCTAAGCCGAGAACATTGTGGGCAAGGCCTCCCCACATGAAGAGCGCGATTCCGCCTAAAACTCCCGCCAACAAAATTTGTTTCGCCATAGAATCCTCCTCTAGGCGGCCAATTATCCCCTAGGGATGGTGCAGCTGGAAAGCACAATCATTAGCCGGCCGCTACAATGAAAACGCCGAATCCCGGCAAAGGAAATCCACACGCCCGATTACGTCGAATTATGGATGGAGGAGGCTCTACGCGCCGCGCAACGAGCGCTGGAGGCAGGCGAAGTTCCGGTGGGTGCGGTAGTGGTGTGCCAGGGAAAAGTCGTCGGTCGAGGGTGGAACCGCAACATCGGCGACAACGATCCCACGGCTCACGCCGAGATGGTCGCGCTGCGCGAGGCCGGTACAACCCTCGGTAACCATCGTCTCGGGGAGTGCGAGCTGTTTGCTACAATTGAACCGTGCGCGATGTGCGCTGGAGCGCTGGTGCACGCGCGCGTGAAGCGCCTGGTTTACGGCGCGGACGATCCCAAGGCAGGCGCAGTGCGGTCGGTAATGCAACTGCTGGATCATCCGCAACTGAATCATCGCGTAGAGGTTCGCAGCGGAGTTCTGGCGGGCCGCAGCGCGGAGTTGCTCCACACGTTCTTTAAAAACCGTCGTTAGTCGTTGGCTTCAGCCGTCGGTCTTAACCGCTCGCCTTTGACATTCCTCTCCAAAGCTTGTCATTCCAAGCAAAGCGAGGAACCTTGGTTTCGGCTGGCAACGGCAAGCCTCCGGAGAGGTGCGTGAGCGGTTGAAACGATCCGCCTCGAAAGCGGACATACCTTAACGGGTATCGTGGGTTCAAATCCCACCCTCTCCGCCATATTTTGACGTGCAGGCCGTTGATACTTGGAACTGGCTAATCGTGGGAGAGAGGGGGACGGCAAAATAATCCAACGCCTCACCCAACTCGGTCCTGAACAGGCGCCCAACTTTGTAAATAAACGGACAGTCTCATATTTCATAGAATCTTTCTCCACGTTCATATCTGGCAGAAACTTCGGCAGAGTCTTGCGCCGGAACGCGACCCAGCCGCGTCGCAGAACTCCGGTCGGTTCCGACAGTATCCACAACTCTTCAAGCGACATATCGAAATGGAACTTTTTCTGATGGCTTCATTAGGTCGTACAACCACGCCGCCCATATTCCCTCTTCGAAGGTCACATGCAAGTCACCCTGTAGCCCTTGGACGAACTGCAGGATGGTGCTTGCCTTGGTCTCGATGATGGATTCCATCACCAGCTTTCCATCGCCAGTCATCACCGCGATCGAAATCGTTTCTTTGTGAACATCCATGCCGATATACTTCTTAACGTTCATACGGATGCCCCTTTCGGTAGAGTTCTGGATCACACTCAGACGCTACTGCAAAGGGGCGCCCTTTTATAATGCGTGGGCTTGTGGGACCTGACGCGCGATTTTGGCTAAGTTGCGATCAAGGACTTATTATTCGCTATCGGCTATAGCCGGACGAACCCAGGGAAAATCGTCGATCCTTCCGCGCGGTGAGTGTGCGAGAACACGTCAGCCGAAATTATTCTGGAGCTTCGCCTTATGAACAAGAGGAGCTTTATCAAACTCTTCGCCGCCGCTCTAGCACCTGCTCCGGTCATGCGCCTTCTGGCTTGGGCGGGACAGGAGAAACTCAGAAACTGGGCAGGCAATATCGAGTACAGTACTAACCGGGTTCAGACTTCCACTTCGCTCGCGCAGGTGCAGGACTACGTCAAGACGCAACCCAAGCTGAAAGTGCTCGGCACGCGGCATTGCTTCAACAACATTGCCGACAGTAAAGATGGATTCCTGTCGCTGAAGCCAATGGACGAAGTGATTTCTCTCGATCCCGCGAGGCGCACCGTCACGGCCGCCGCGGGCATCACGTATGGACAGTTGTGCCCCTATCTCGACGGCAAGGGCTTTGCCCTTCACAACCTCGCCTCGCTACCTCATATCTCCGTGGCGGGCGCGTGCAGCACAGCGACCCACGGATCCGGTCAGAAAAACGGTAACCTGGCTACAGCAGCCTCTGGACTGGAAATAGTGACTGCGGACGGCACTGTCGTGAATCTGTCGCGCGAGCGAGACGGCGAAACATTTAACGGGGCAGTGGTAGGGCTCGGCGCTCTCGGCGTAATCACAAAAGTCACTCTCGACATTCAGCCCAGTTTCATGATGCGCCAGTATGTGTATGAAGACCTTCCCCTCGGCGAGTTGAAAGAACATTTTGATGCCATCGAATCCAGCGGCTATAGCGTGAGCCTGTTCACCGACTGGCAAAAGAAGCGTATCAACGAACTGTGGATCAAGAGCCGCATGGAAGAAGGGCAGGAATTTCACGCGAGCCCCGAGTTTTACGGGGCGAAGCTTGCTACCCGCAACCTGCACCCGATTGCGGAGCTGTCAGCGGAAAACTGCACCGAGCAGATGGGCGTGCCCGGACCGTGGTATGAGCGCCTGCCCCACTTTCGCATGGGTTTCACGCCCAGCGCCGGCAAGGAATTGCAATCGGAATACTTCGTGCCTCGGTGGCATGCGGTGGAAGCGATCTCTGGCAGTAGAGAGGCTACACGACCAGGTGAGCCCGTCTCTGCTGATTACGGAAATTCGCACTATTGCCGCGGACCATTTATGGATGAGTCCTTGCTACCAGCAAGACTGTGTGACCATCCACTTTACCTGGAAACCAGACTGGCCGGCCGTCAGCAAACTATTGCCGGTCATCGAGAAGGAACTCGCTCCATTCAATGCGCGCCCACACTGGGGAAAGCTATTCACGACTTCGCCGATAGAACTGAGGAGCATTTACAAGAAGATGCCCGAATTCGTTGAACTGATCAGGAGCTACGATCCCCAGGGCAAGTTTCGCAACGAGTATCTGAACCGAAACATCTTCGCTGCTTAGCTTTGCAAATGGTTATAGCTGCGGTCGACTTTTTACTTTCTTCGGGCGTATGTAGGAAAACTAAGGCTCACGCAACGTGGAGGGCGAAGCGGCCGGACGAGGTTTGGAACACTCTGGCTGTGACGTTCGAAGCAAACGCTCCGACGATGTGCGCCAAGAGACTCGCTATGTTTCCTTCCTCGCTAGCGTTGGTGGATGTTTCGGTTGACCAGAAGTCGGCTTCCGGGCTGTGACCACCCTCAGGTGCCACCCCTGCCGTTGAACGGTAAGAAACGGTAGTTGGCGAGGACTTGAACGATGTCGAAACGGTGCTCGGCAAGAAATAGAAGCGGTAAACGGTGCGGGCGCTTGGGCCGTAACGTCAGGGACCAAATGCGCGCTGCATTTGAATCCTGAGCTAGCCTCGAGGCGGGCTCCAGGCATGGAAGCAAAGCTGCCCCTCTGCCCGACTAGCGACCAACCGGAAGTGACTCTCTTGCCCCGAGTCGCAATATTGTATAAGGCAACTTCCAAACTCTCTCGCCGGTGGGCGCAGTTTTGCCGGAATCGAGAATCCTAGCCGGGATACGCCGTGAGGTCACATCTGCACGTGATTTAGACACGGTTTTCGCGTGATCCGGCGCACAGCATCTGGCGACGAACTGGGGTACTCAATAAAGCATATTTTATGAACGGGTTCAAAGATGCGGGACATCTTTTTCGTGTCGCTGTTGTTTTCGTCGTCATCGGCTTGGCGTTCTTGGGGATACGTGTGCTTCTTGTGCCGAAGAGTTTCGGACAGTATGGACACTACCGCGGAAATGCCATGGCCGAGATGGCTGCCCGTCCAGTGAACTTCGCCGGTCATCAGGCTTGCGAAGACTGTCATGCCGATGTCTTGGAGAAAAAGAAGAGCGGTAAACATGTGCACGTCAACTGCGAGGCGTGCCACGGACCGCTGGCGAAACATGTCGATGATCCAGGGTCGGTAACACCCGCCAAACTCGACACGGCGGTACTGTGCGTCCGCTGTCACGAAGCGAACATCGCCAAGCCTAAGGGATTTCCGCAAGTCGCGTCCGTCGACCACTCCTCCGGGGTGCCGTGCGATAGCTGCCACCAGCCGCATAGTCCGGTGATTGACGGAGGGGGGAAATGAGCATCACCCGACGCCACATGCTCCTTCTATTACCGGCGGCCGCGATCGCCTGGAAGTACGTTCTTGCCGGGGCACCGGACGCAGCCCCCAATTACAAAATGTCCGAGCACTGGTGGGGCATGCTGATCGACCTCCCCAATTGCATCGGATGTGGGAACTGTGTGCGGGCGTGCCAGGCCGAGAACGACGTGCCGGACGAATACTTCCGCACCTGGGTGGAACGCTACCACGTGTCGGACTACGACATTGAAAATCCCCATGTGGACTCGCCCGACGGCGGCAAGAAGGGATTTCCTCAGGCCAAGGCAGAGGGAGGGAAAAACTTCTTCGTGCCTAAGCTCTGCAATCATTGTGCGGATTCACCCTGCACTCAGGTTTGCCCGGTGGGTGCGACGTTCATAAGCCCGGATGGGGTGGTTCTGGTGGACAAGGAGTATTGCCTCGGCTGCCGCTATTGCGTTCAGGCCTGCCCTTACGGTTGCCGCTTCATCAATCCGAAAACTGCAACTGCCGAGAAGTGCACACTCTGTTACCACCGGATTACGAAGGGCCTGACCACCGCTTGTTGCGAGGCATGCCCAACCAGCGCGCGCCAGTTGGCGGACTTGAAGAATCCCAACGACCCGATTCACGAGTTCCTGAAGACCCATGACGTTCAGGTCTTGAAACCCTACATGGCGACCCATGCCAAGGTGTTTTACAACGACCTGGATGGTTCCGTGCGATAAGGAGACTGTTGACCGTTATGCCTGGCGTTGAAGGCTTCATGTATCCGAACGAAGTGGAACTCCAGTGGAGCGTGCTCATCGTGCTGTATCCGTTTCTCACAGGCCTGGTGGCCGGCGCATTCATTCTGGCTTCGCTGGAGCGGGTTTTCCGGGTGGAGGCGGTAAAGCCCACTTACCGTCTGGCGTTGCTGACGGCCTTGGCTTTCCTGCTGGTAGCGCCGCTGCCGTTGCAACTGCACCTTGGACATCCGGAGCGCTCGTACGAGATGTATCTGACGCCGCACCGGACCTCCGCGATGGCCATGTTCGGGTTTGTGTATTTGTGGTACTTGATGGTTGTTCTGTTGCTGGAAATCTGGCTCGATTACCGGCGCGACATCGTGGTGCTCTCGCAATCCACCACCGGATGGAGACGCTTGCTCTACCGCCTGATGACCCTGGGTTCGAACAACATCAGCAAGCACGCACTTGAGATTGATGACCGACTGGGCTGGCTGATTACGCTTATCGGCATTCCTTCGGCTTTCCTGCTGCACGGATACGTCGGCTTCATCTTTGGCTCGGTGAAGGCCAACCCGTGGTGGTCGTCGCCACTAATGCCGGTGGTGTTCATCTTCTCTGCCATGGTGTCGGGGATCGCCACCGTCATGCTGCTTTACATGCTGCTGACGTGGGCTCGCAAAGAGACGATCGATATGCGCTGCGTGGACACGGTGGCGCGCTACCTGTTCTACACCTTCATCATCGATTTCAGCTTGGAAATGCTCGATCTGATTCACCGCATCTACGAGGCGGATGAGAGCTTCCGCAGCTTGGATTTCATGGTCCACACCAAGCTGTACATGTCCCATATCGTGGTCCAGATCATTCTTGGCACGGTCACTCCCATTGCGCTTCTGGCCTTGACTCAGGTGTTAAGGCTCAGCGGATTGGCCCGCAAGCGCATTTATGCCCTGGCGGGATGCCTGACGCTGGTCGGAATCTTTGCCATGCGCTGGAACATCGTGATCGGAGGCCAGTTGTTTTCCAAGAGTTTTCTGGGGTATACGACTTACAAGATGGGTTTGGCCACGCGCGAAGGACTGCTTGTGGCCATTGCGCTGACTATTTTGCCATTGCTTATTTTGTGGGTGCTGGCGAAGCTTCTGCCTCCGTGGCCTGAGAAGGATTCAGGCATGTCCCCGGACGCCGCACCCGCGCACTGATTTCCAAAGCGCAAGTCTTAGGACGATATTTCGGAGCGCGACGTTGCACTAGTTCTTGTTGCCAGCCTCAAAGCGAGTGGAGATTATGGACGATCTCGACGCTTTAGCACGGCTCATCGCTCGTTTGGAGAAGCTGGAGAGCCGAGTCTCCGACCTCGAACATCGATCCGAGAAAGCGGCATGTATTGCCACCATACCTGCCGCTCCGGCCGCACTCCAGCCAACCGCGGCTGCATTCACACTTGCACAAGCTGGTGGAGTGTTTCCGGTGGTAGGCAAAGCCATGCTCGGAATCGCCGGCGGCTATCTCCTCCGGGCTGTAGCCGAATCCGGTACGTTACCAAAGTTGGCGGTCGTAGTTCTGGCGCTCGCCTATGCGGAGATGTGGCTGGTATGGGCAGCGCGAGTTCCGGCTGAGACGCGCTTTGTGAGCAGTGTTTACGCCACCACGGCGGCCTTGATCATCGCTCCCATGCTCTGGGAACTGACTCTGCGATTCGAGGTCTTGCCCACCTCGGCAACCGCCGCCGTCCTCGGCGTGTTCGTGGCCACCGCGTACGCTCTGGCCTGGAAGCGCAATCTGGTATCGATCATTTGGGTGGCCAATGTCGCCGCGGTCTTCACTGCCCTCGCGTTGCTGATCGCGACGCTCGATCTCGTGCCTTTCATCTCGGTGCTTCTGTTCATGGCATTGGCAAGTGAGGCGGCGGCTGGCCGCAACCACTGGCTCAGGCTCCGGCCGCTGATAGGCGCCGCGGTGGATCTTGGCATATCTATTCTCTTCTACGTTTACTCCCGCCCGGAGGGTATCCCCTCGGGGTACAAGAGCCTAGCGACGCCAGAGTTGATGGCACTCGGGTGCATGGGGTTTCTGATTTATGGAGGGAGCATCGTTTTCCGGACCGTGCGCCTTCGTCAGAAAATTGGAGTCTTCGAGACCGGGCAGGCCGTCATTACGTTCCTGCTGGCTGCCTTTAGTATCCTGCGTTGGGGGGAAAGTGCCGGCGCGCCAGTGTTAGGGGCGCTCTGCTTGCTGTTCTCGGCAGCGTGTTACAGCGCAGCCTATGCTTATTTCGACCGCTACCACGAAGAACGTAACTACCACGTGTATGCCACTTGGAGCGGGGCTCTTTTCCTCGCAGGCAGCTCTCTCTGTCTTCCGCCGGTGCTATTGGCGTTGTGCTTGAGCGTAGCCGCAATCGTCGCCACTATCTTAGGCGCCCGGGCATCTCGCCTGACGCTGGAATTCCACGGCCTGATGTATTTGGCGGCTGCGGCCTATGCATCCGGCCTGCTGGAATATGCGGGGCGTGCGCTCGCGGGAACGTTTCCAGCCGCGCCGGGATGGATCGTCTGGATCGTCGCCGCTTCGGCCATTCCGTGCTACGCGATCGCAGGCCACTTGCGCACGGAGCGCTGGAACCAGCGCCTTCTGCAAGCGCTTTCGGCCATTCTGGCGGTGGCCGCAGCGATCACGTTTCTGGTTTCTGTGCTGGTGTGGCTGGCGGAGAATGGCATGACTCCGGGCGCATCCCACGTTGCAGTCATCCGAACATTGATCACCTGCTTGGTCGCGCTCACGCTTGCCTTTAGCGGTACCCGTTGGCAGAGGACTGAACTCGTATGGATTGCCTACGGGACGCTGGCTTTAGTCACAGCAAAGTTGTTGTTCGAAGACGTGCAACATGGACATCCGGGATCTACAGCCGTGTCGATCTTCCTGTACGCACTTGCTCTGATTCTAGTTCCTCGCATGGCGCGAATTGGGCGTCGGCCCGCTGAATAGCTTCCTACCACGGCCATTCCTGTTAAACACAGACACTGACTTTCCACACATAGGCACCCGTGCTTGGTGCCGACCCTCTTTGCGCTCTGCGACTCGGTGCGAACAGTGTTCTGCGCTTGTGACCCACTTGCCGGAAATTGTTCCAGGCCAGAAGTTAGTTTGTCGGAAATTGAGTAGATCATGGGCGAGTGACGGGCAAACCGAAAGTTACCTAACTGGAAAGAATCCTCGCGACACGGTCCACATGTCGGCTTCGGGGACATCGCCATTTATTCTCCTCCAAGCCCGTTTCTGAATCACTTCCTGTTTGCCAACCACCTCGGGCCATCGCGTCACGTCGCGTCCCGTCCCGGAAGTCCGATGTTTCCTTTGTCCATCAGAAGCGTTCCCGCGACTGCGTGCTGCACAGGCTATAATTGCGCGCACGGATGGCGCTCACTGCTGGTAGCAAACTCGGCCCCTATCAAATCCAGTCGCCGCTTGGCGCGGGTGGAATGGGCGAGGTGTATCGCGCCACCGACGCGAAGCTCGGCCGCGACGTAGCGCTCAAAGTTCTGCCCGCCGAAATGGCGCAGGATCCCGAGCGGCTCGCGCGCTTTCGTCGTGAGGCGAAGGCACTTGCCCAACTCGACCATCCAAATATCGTCACCATCTACTCGGTCGAGGAATCCGACGGCGTCCACTTCCTGACCATGCAGCTCGTCGAAGGTCGGCCGCTTGACCGCCTCATCTGCGCAGGCGGGCTTCCCCTCGAACAGATCGTGGAGATCGCCAGTGCTTTGGGGGACGCGCTGGCGGCGGCACATGAGAAAGGCATCGTGCATCGCGACCTGAAGCCTGCCAATGTCATGGTTTCAAATGAAGGCCGGGTCAAGGTGCTCGACTTCGGCCTTGCCAAAGATATTCGTGGCTCCAACCTCGGAGACGCCACCATGACCTCGGCCAGCCGCACGGAAGTGGGCGTGGTAATGGGGACGCCCGCCTACATGTCTCCGGAACAAACATCGGGCCGCCCGCTCGACCATCGCACCGATATCTTTTCTCTCGGAGTCCTGCTCCACGAGATGGCGACCGGACGCCGTCCGTTCGAAGGAACATCGTCGGCCGAGCTGGTCTCTTCGATTTTGCGCGACACTCCACCGTCGGTCACCGACGTGCGTCCCGATCTGCCCAGCGATTTGGCACGCATCGTGCGGCGCTGTCTGGAGAAGGATCCTCGTCACCGCCTGCAGACCGCGCGCGACGTGAGCAATGAATTCCGCGATCTGGCGCGAACCGCGTCACGTCCGACGCCTGTTTCCACTGCGGCGCCGAGGGTGGCCGCACCATCCGATTCGGGTGCCGCTCGTGTCGATGAAGGTTTCTGGGTCGCCGTGTTGCCGTTTAAGCACGGCGGAAGCAACGCAGATCTGGCGGCTTTGGCGGATGGGCTGAGCGACGACACCATTACAGGGCTCTCGAAGTTCTCCTATCTGCGCGTCATTGCCCGCAGTTCCTCGTCGCGCTACGCGGGCCAGTCGGTGGATGTCCGCACCGCCGGCAAAGAACTAAACGCGCGGTATGTGATGGAGGGGACACTTCGTCAAGCGGGAAGCAAGCTGCGCCTAGCCGTGCATCTGGTCGATTCGATTTCCGGTGCGCATCTTTGGGCGGAGAACTATGAGCGGGCGTTCAGTCCGGAAACAATTTTTGAGTTGCAGGACGACTTGGTTCCGCGAATTGTTTCGACCGTTGCCGACATGAACGGCGTTCTGCCACGAAGCATGAGCGAGGGGTTGCGCAGCCGGCCTCCGGGGCAGTTGAGTCCTTACGAGGCGGTGCTGCGGAGCTTCGCTTACACCTACAGCGCCACGCCCGAGGAACTAGCTGCCGCGCGGTCCGGACTGGAAGAAGCGGTGCGCAAGGCTCCCGCCTATTCGGATGCCTGGGCGATGCTCTCGTTCCTTTGCGGCCAGGACCATGTTCATGGGTACGAGCTACAGGCCAATGCGTTGGAGATCGCAAGCTCCGCCGCACGGCGGGCGGTCGCGCTGGGCGCTTCCAATCATCTGGCCTACTTCAGTCTGGGCCAGGCGCTCTGGTGCCAGAAAGATTACGATTCGTTTCGTGATGCCGTCGAGCGCGCAGTAGTTCTGAATCCGATGGATGGTAACTCGGTTGCCTATCTGGGTGAGTTGCTGATCTACGCCGGCAGCGCGGAGCGTGGCATGCAACTGGTGGAGCGAGCCAAACAGCTCAACCCCAATCATCCGGGGTGGTACTGGTTCGCGGATTTTTACCACGCATTTTCCCATCGCGACTACCGTGGCGCACTCTGTTTCGCGCTCAAAGCCAAGCTGCGGGGCAATCCGCTGGCGCCCATGTTTCTCGCGGCGGCGTACGGTCAGCTTGGCGATGTGGAAGGCGGCGCAATGGCAGCCGCAGAGCTGGTGAAGTTCCGCCCCGAACTTCCGGCAGCGATGCGGAAGCAGGTCGCTAAAGTCTGGAATCCCGAGTACGGCGAGCGTTTCCTGGAAGGCTTGTGCAAGGCGGGGCTGGAGATTCCGGAAGCCGGGGCGACCGCGGGCCAGAAGAGTTCAACTCAGCCAATCTCTTCTACCTTGCGTAGCGGAACTGTTCCCGATTCCGGCGCGACACGCGCCGACGAAGGTTTCTGGGTTGCGGTACTGCCGTTCAAGTATGCTGGCTCGATCGCCGAGGTCAAAGCCCTGGCCGACGGATTATCCGAAGAAATCATCACTGGCCTGTCCCGCTTCTCCTACTTGCGCGTGATCGCGCGAGGCTCGACCGCGAAATATTCCAGCGAAGCGGGCGACGTGCGCGCGATCGGCAAAGAACTGGGCGCACGCTATGTCATGGAAGGCAGCATCCGGCAGGCGGGAGCCAAAGTTCGCATCGCGGTACAACTTATTGACGCCAACGCCGGCTCCAGTCTTTGGGCGGAAGCTTACGACCGTCCGTTCACGCCGGAAGAAACGCTGGATGTGATCGACGATGTGGTGCCGCGAATCGTGGCCACGATTGGGGACGCGCAGGGCGTTCTGGCCCACAGCATGACCGAAGCGCTGCGCCATCGGGATCCGAAATCGCTCACACCCTACGAGGCGCTGCTGCGCAGCTTCGGATTTCATCAGCACGTCAGCGAGGACGAGCATCTCGCGGGAATTACAGCGTTGGAAAGCGCCGTGAAGAAAGCTCCAGATCACGCTGATTGCTGGGCGATGCTCTCGTGGCTCTATCGCGCTGAATACACGCATGGATACCACGCACAGCCTGAATCGATGGACCGCTCGTTGACGGCGGCGCGACGAGCCGTGAATTTGGCGCCTTCCAGTCAGTTGGCGCACGCCGCGTTGGCGTCAGCTCATTTCTTTCGCGGGGAACTGGGCGAGTTTCGCGCCGCGGCGGAGCGTGCCTTGGCGCTCAACCGCATGCAGGGGTACACCACGGCCTTTCTTGGGCTGCACTTCGCCTATTCCGGCGACTGGGAACGCGGTTGCGGGCTGGCTGAACGTGCAACGCAACTCAATCCCAATCATCCCGGATGGTACTGGCTGCCGCTGGTCATCAATGCCTACCGCCAACACGACGGCGAGCGGGCGCTGCAGCATGCGCTCAAGATCAACATGCCCGGCCTGTGGACAGCGCAAGTAGCGCTCACGGTCGTGAACAGCCAGCTCGGAAAGATGGATCAGGCACGCAGTGCGCTGCGTAACTTGCTGGCCGCCCGTCCTGACTTTGCGGCGCGGGCGCAGGAGGATCTCAGCATCTGGTGGCAGCCGGAGATGGTGGAACAGATGCTCGGCGACCTGCGCAAGGCGGGGCTGGAGATTCCGGGAGATCGTAAAGAAGATCAGAAAACGGTTTCGAGCAGCACTGCTACGGCCGCTCCGTCCATCGCCGTGTTGCCTTTCGCCAACATGAGCGAGGACAAGGAGCAGGACTACTTCAGCGACGGTCTTGCCGAAGAAATCATCAACCTGCTGGCGCAGATTTCGGGCCTGAAGGTGATTGCGCGCACCTCGGCATTCGCCTTCCGCGGCAAAGAGCAAGATATCCGCGGGATCGCCGAAGCACTCGGCGTCAGTACGGTTCTCGAAGGCAGCGTGCGGCGCGCGGGAAGCCGCATTCGCGTGACGGCACAGCTGATCAACGCAGCCGACGGATCGCATGTCTGGTCGGAGCGATATGACCGGGAACTGAGCGACATCTTTGCCGTGCAGGATGAGATCTCAGCGGCGATCGCCAAGGCTTTGCGGGTCAGGCTTTCACGCGAGGCTTCTCCACAACGATATACGCCGAAGGTCGCAGCCTATGAGGCTTATCTGAAAGGCAAGTATCATCAGGCCAAGGTTACGCCGGAGTCGCTCGAACTGGCGCGGCAATTCCATGAACAGGCGAGCAAGCTTGATCCCGCCTTCGCCATGCCTCATGTCGGGCTGGCGTTTTATTGGCATTGCCTGGCGCATTTCGGACGGCACTCTGCACATGAATGCACAGCGTCGACGCGCGCCGAGATCAAGCGCGCCCTGGAGATTGATCCATCGCTTCCCGAGGCACATGCGGTTTTGGGTTACGTCGCGGCAATGTATGACATGGATTGGATTGTGGCCGAGAAGCACTTTGATTATCCAATGGCCAAAGACGCCGGTTTTGGGCTCATCCGTCCTCTCTATGGATGGTTTGAGTTTTGGCGGGGGAATGTGGAGCAGGCCATCGCACTGGCCCAGCGCGCGATTGAAGAAGACCCGCTCGAAGTATGGACACGGATGAATCTGCATGCCTATCTACTGGGAGCGGGCCGGGACGAGGAAGCCCTTGAGCAGTTGAAGAAGGTCGTGGAGCTAGACCCGAACCAGGTCGTGGCTCTGGTGTCAATGGCGATGATCTACGCCGACAAAGGTGACCTGCCGGAGGCGTTGAAGATCGCACGGCGCGCCTATGCGATTGGGCCTTGGTCTCCCGACACCATTGGCGTGCTCGCCGGACTCACGCGGCGCAATGAGGAAGAAGTCGAATCATCTCTTGCGAAGGCGCTTGGTTCCGGCGAGGTAATTGGCGATGCCCGTGCTCACGCTCTTTTCCACCTTCTCTGCGGCGAGATAGACGAGGGAGCCGATTGGGCCGAGAAGGCGATCGAGGAGCGTGACTGCTCCATGATGATCTACCTCCGCTATGTAGTCTCGAAACGCCTGCGAGCGAGCCACCGCTGGCCGAAGATTGCGAAGATGATCAATCTGCCGGTTGGAGCGCAGGCGCAACCATCCGCCCTGCTCGCGAATTGAAAGGATAACCAACCGCCTCTCAAGTCACGCCATAGTTCCCTATGGTCGATAATTCGGTGTGGGTTACGACTTCTTGATTTGGGCACGCATGCGCCCGCATGGAAATCGGAAGTTGTGGAACGGCCTCTCAACGACGCTGGCCATAAGTCGGCTTCGAGGAAATCGATGCGCTAGCAGATGATCGCGATTGCTCCTGTATCGGCAAATCGGAGACTATTCCGGCCTAAAGAAGCGAGCCGTAACAGTACGGGTAACTGTTGAAAAATGATCAGAGCGCAACCAAAGCGGCCGATTTTCTTAATCATCCACTAATAAACAGCAGCTTGTTCGCGCCAGAGATGGCAAGTCATTGAAAAATCTGGTGAGCGCGGAAGGATTCGAACCTTCGACCCATGCCTTAAAAGGGGAACAGTTTCGAGTCCTGCCGCGCGGATTCAATCACTTACGAGCAGCCAACCCCATCTCGAACGGGGCAGAAGCCTCTCAGTCGGCGCTTAGTTTACAGCTTAATTTACATCACGAAAGGCAGCCGCTTGGCTCTTTCGATCAACGGGAGAAAGGGAATCCGATTCAGCATTTTGATTTACACTTGGTCTCAACGACGGGGCCATCGTTTTGCACGAGTCACTATTAGATTCCGCTGACTCAAAAGCCGCAAAGCATCAGTCCGCTACGGTTGTTGCTGGCTCGACCGCCTCGCCCCTTCCCGCGAAACTCCCGACTTCCCTTGTTCAACCGTTCACGCTGTCACCAAGAAATCGCGGAGGCCGAAGTGCTCGCAAGGGGTACAGCTTTCAAGATTCTTGGATTGCCTACATGTTGGTCGGATCATTGGGGGAGTCTGAGGAGTTGGCTTATGCCCGCATTGAAGGCGTCGAAGACTTGGATTTGATCGTCCGCAAAGAGGATTCGTGGCTGGAACAGTATGTACAAATCAAATCCAGGGAAGAAGGTGCCGGAAGTTGGACCATTGCTTCGCTCGAACAGGAGGGAGTCTTTTCAAGGTTCTCTGGGCTGTTCAACAACTTCCAAGCCACTTCGCACGATGAAGGGCGAAGTATCGAGTTAATTCTGGTAGTTGAAGGAGACCTTGCGAGAGATGTGCAGCAACTCAAACAGGGCGGTTCAGCAGAAAAACAAAGCGTCTTCGCGATACTAGCGACGAGTGAGATAGCGCACTCATTCGCCGCATACAAACCTGCAATTCGACTTATCCAAGACTTGTTGAAGTGTTCGGCCTCCGAACTACTGGCCGGGCTTCATAACAAGAACTCAAGCGATTGGATCACGAAGATTCAACAAATCGCAAAAGAAACTAGCCTGTCCAGAGAAGAGATAGAGGCCACCATTTCAGGCGTGATACCGTCCGTCGTGGCGACGTTAGACGAATTTCTTCGCGTTATTAGGTTCCAGTCCCGCGCTTCGGGAACATCCCTTTTGCAGGATGCCGCAATTACGAGAATCATGCAGGTGGCAGACGTAGCAGTATCAGATGCGAGGAACGCGCTCGACAGACTCCTTCTCAACATTGCAGAGGAGTCTTCAAGAACCTCTCCAACGCTAATTGACAGAAACCTCTTACTTTCGTGGCTAGGACTAACCGACAAACCTGCTTTGAGGAAGAAGCCAGAGATCGTGCCAGATTATGTCGAGCGGACTGAGTTTACTAAACAGTTCGCAAAGATCATGGCATCCGAGGAGTTCGTCCTCTTGTATGGCCCGTCAAAGATCGGTAAATCGCAGTTTGTTTCTCGTTACATTGAATTGTCGGGCTATGCACAACGTTATCTCTGGTTCACATTTTCGGGTGAACCAGATGACGGCAAGCGACTCTTGCGGGACCTCGCAGCAACAGTCGGCAATATCGCATCGGTTTGGCAGCTAGCCGAAGACGTTGAAGCAGGAACAATAGATCGTCAATCATTTCTAAACAGGCTAGCAAAAGTTCCGATGGACGGGATATTGCTCGTTCTCGATGATTCCCATCGCTGTTCAGACCCGACCCTGTTTGCAGCGGTTAAGACCGCTATCAGTGGCTGGAAACGCTCAAAGTTGCTTTTGCTTAGTGAGGGCAAGGTTGCCACTACAGAGGCCATAGCAGCAAAACAAATTCCTTTTCCAGGGCTGAATCCGCCTGAGGCGATGAAATTTATTTTGCTTCAGAAGATCGACCCTCGGGATGCGCTCCTAGACCTTGCGGCGTTGGTGATGCGATTTGACGGACATCCACTGATGCTCAAGGCGATCTGCCAAGCATTGCCACCTAAACCAACACCAGAAGACGTGAAGATTCTCTTGGGAACTCTTCCATCGCTCACCTCGGCAAAGATCTTTCTTGAATACCTTTCGAACCAACTGTTCTTTCGGCTGCTAAGAACATCCGAACAACGATTAATACTATCGCGATTAGCACTCCTTCCGGGTCGCTTCGATTGGGGAATGGCTCAGGCAGTTGCCGCTGTTGAACCAAAGGTGACATTTACTTTGGCGGACTGGCGCTACATGAAATCCGTAGTTCTAGATGAAGTAGACCTTGAGCATTGCTTGATTCCTCAGCTTCTCAAGGAAATAGCTAAAGACAATCTTCCCACTGGTGTACCAACCAACCAGATACTGATTGCCGCCGCTCATAGGCAACTAAGACCGGGTGGGTCGCGCAAACTTGAGTTTATTGATTTCCACGCTGCAATCCTATCCTTGATTCTTGGCGAAGCCAACAAACAGGCCGCGGCGTATTTTGTAATGTCAGTGCCACGGCTTCTTGAGTTCACAAGCTTCTCCGACCTTGAGGTCTTATTTATGGTTCTCAACGGAGAGCTGTTCCATGCCAAGTTGGGCGACCCCCATCTCCGGTGGCAATTGCTATCAGCCGAGTTGATGTCGAGAGCACAGGACTCCGAAGCTGCTAAGAGTGACCAAGTATCCACGACACTGAGTCGTATGAGACAACTCGAACGTAAGCAACGAAATCGCTGGCCCTTTCGCTGGGCGATCCTAACTCTGATAGTTCTAATCCGGTCAAGAAGGATTGACGCTAGTTCTTCGCCGCCAACCCGTCACGGACTTTAGG
Source organism: uncultured Acidobacteriaceae bacterium (assembly GCA_963781635.1). Taxonomy (GTDB): domain Bacteria; phylum Acidobacteriota; class Terriglobia; order Terriglobales; family Acidobacteriaceae; genus Sulfotelmatobacter. The sequence continues at coordinate 149,219 of CAWAFZ010000008.1, read as the reverse complement.
GATATTTCTGCTGTCTCTGATCCCGTGGAGGCCCAGTACATCGATGATTGGCGCAACAGCGATAAGGCCTTAGTCAAGTCCTATATCCATATCTCCGTCATTTTCGAGCTAGAGCAGCGGTACAAGCGCGCTTTGGCTTTGGTTCAAAAGGCAAACGTCAAGGCGCAATCTGCCGGGGGGGCCGATCTACTCTTCACGTTTAAGGCCAGGATGACAAGGCTTCAGCTACTTTTGGAGCGGCCCGCTGTCGCATCTCAACTTTTTCTAGATGTTGTCACCCACGAAATAGTGCTTAAGAACTTTCCACCGGACACTGCAGGTTACTTGAGTTGTAGTCTCCTCAACCCGATGATCTCTCGTATCTCCGATCCCGCGTTTCAGGTCTTTGCAGAAGACATCGCTGAAAAATGCACACCTTGGCCTCAAGCACGTGCAGCCGTTCTCTTATGGTATGCGCGCGGCCTATTTGATCGCCTATTGGTGCAGAAGGCCAAGTTGGTGCTTAGGGACGCCGAAGAGGCGGCGAGAAACTCGCGGTCCGATTCTATGTTGAGAATGGCGCTCGAAGAGAGGCTCTTCGTCCGGGCCCCTCAAATCTACTTTTCTCCACAACGTCAAGACTGGATGCTCGACGTAATAGTGGCGATTGTCGAACTCAGCCATGAGACTGTCTCAGATGAGGCAAGAACAAACTTTGCAAAGAGCCTTCGTTCATTGTCGGCGAACAATCCCCGAAGCCTGAGCCGTTTGAACTCAGTATTCGCGGATCATGAGGCACTATGGGAGAAACAATCGTTTACCAATGCCGTTCTCGCCATGTTGAGAGTGGGCCAAGACCTGAAAGCGCCATCACATCTGCTTGCCTCGTTAGAAGCGTTTGTCAGACAAACACATCCGTCTTGGCTCGCTGTCTGAGGCAAACCAAACCGCACCAGTGCTGCCAGCAATTCATTTCGCAGACGTTCCGCTGTCTGATACCCTCACTCTCGGAGAGCCTTTTTCGTCTCAACTCTCCCGGAATCAACACATGCCCCAGACGTGCGGAATTTGTAAGCACCCCGAAAAAACGGCCATCGAAGCATCGAAGACGCGATCTTGCGCCGAGTTCCACTTTCGCGGATCGCGGCACAAACAAAGGCGAGTGTCTGTGCGATGCAACGGCACAAGAGACACATGGCGAAGAGCATCGTGAGGGCCGCGCCTTACGAAGCGGGAGAAGCGTTGCAGGCTGTGTCTTTGCTCACGCGCGTGCAAGGATTGATCGGGGAGATCAGAGAGATTTCTGAGAAGGCGAAGAAAGACAAGAATTGGGGCAGTGCGCTCGGCGCTTGCCGTGAACTTCGCGGATGTTTGGAATTGCTCGGCAAACTCTCCGGCGAATTGCAGGCGGCGACGCCTGGGCCGAAGATTCAAATTGGAGTCGCGGTCAACGCTGGGCAGCAGCAGCGCGAGAGCGATGAAGGCGACAGCGCCGATCTCGATTTCCAAATCGCGCGTCATGTCATGGAAGCCACAAATAATTTTGATCCTCGCGAGATCGCACGGCTTCAGGCTCTCTGCTCGCGCTTCTTCGTCGAAAAGCTTTCGACAGAGAGATTTGCGGCTTCTGTTGGAGAGCATCTGCATAGCGGTGCCACAGTATCGACCTGGGCCTGTTCTGCAGCAGCTCCTGGGAAATAAACCACAAGTAGAGCTCTGGAGATGAATCAGAAGCGGACCATTGCTGTGATAACGACGTCACGGACAGACTACAAGCCATCTGTATTGGCCCCTGCGCGAACTGGCAGCCCATCCAAAAGTTGACCTCAAACTGATTGTCATGGGTTCGCATCTGTCTCCGGAGTTTGGATTGACTGCACGGGAGATTCAGGAAGACGGCATTGCGATTGCTGCTTCTGTAGAAACACTCCTCAGCTCGGATACCGATATCGGCATGGCAAAGAGTATCGGCCTAGGGGTGCTTTCCCTCGCGGATCTGCTCGGAGGCATGCGGCCGAGCATTCTGCTTTTGATCGCTGACCGTTACGAGATACTTGCGCCGGCAAGTGCCGCGCTAGCTCTGCGCATACCGATTGCGCACATTGAGGGTGGAGAAATCAGTGAGGGCGCGATTGACGATGCCGTCCGGAATGCTGTTACGAAAATGAGCCATGTTCACTTCACCTCAACCTGAAAAAGCCCGAGCACGCATCATTTCCATGGGAGAGGAGCCTTGGCGAGTGCACCGCGCAGGTGCTCCATCGCTCGATCATCTAAGGCGCAGCAAATTGCGCACACGGAATGAGCTCGAAATGGACCTCAAGCTTGATCTCTCTAAACCCTCCATAGTCGTCGCTTACCACCCTGTAACCATCTCGCAAGACACTACGTATGAAGCTTCTGCTTTATTTGCAGCACTGAGCGAGAGAAGTGAGCAAATTCTCTTTTGTTATCCCAACGCGGATGCCGGGAGTCGATACCTGATAGAGCAAACCCGCAGATTCCTGGATGCCCGGGCTGATGGACGCATATTTATCAACCTCAATACGGTGGTTTACTGGAGTCTGCTGGCATGTGTGGACCTCATGGTCGGCAACTCAAGCAGCGGCATCATGGAGACTGCTTCGCTCGCATCGCCGACGGTGAATGTTGGCTTCCGGCAATATGGCAGGGAGCGCGCCAGGAACGTGCTCGATGCCGAAGCCGATAAGCAGTCCATCCTGGAGAAAATAGAGGAGGCCAGATGCAGCCGATTCAAATCTTCTCTCGAAGGAATGACGAATCCCTATGGGGACGGACATGCGGCCGAGAGGATTGTAGAGATATTGACTTCCGTGCCCCTAGACGCAGATCTGCTACGGAAGCGAACAACGAGCCCTGATTGATCGGATGGGCCAAACACAACGCCTGAAAATCCTGCTTACTGACAAACAGTAGTTTGGCCTCATCGATAGCCGTCACGGACGCGGGATAGCTCCCACCATCGAAGACGGGGAGTTCGGCGCTGGAACTGCCTGGACCATCAATGCTGAGTATTTGTTCGCGTCCATTGGCCGAACTCTTAAAGATTCGTACATGGCCGGACTCGACGACATGGAGTCCAGTGCAAGGCTCACCTTCGCCGAAACACGCCCTCCCCCGCCGAATAGCTGCTCGGCACTGCACGTTGCGCCAGAAAACTCAATTCGCTCTCCGTCAGCCCGGAAAAGATCTGGACTTTCGCTAGCATTTGCGCAGGCCGCTGGACGCCGGAGCAAGGGCCTATCTCGGCCAGTTCGTTGCCCAAGCGGGCGATTGGGATCGCGGCTGCGAGATGGTTGAATCCGCCATGCAACTGAATCCCGACTTTCCAGGTTTGGTCTATTTCACCAAATGTTTTAACGCCTACCGGCTGGGCAAGTACGAGGAAGTGGCAGAGGCCTTCGCTCGTGCCAACTTGCGGCTACTTCCACACCCACGCGATGCGCGCCGCCGCGCTCGGCCAACTGGGCCGCCAGGAAGAGGCACGGAAAGCCCTGCAAGACTTGCTGACTCTTCGTCCGGACTTCGCCGCAGCACGCCAGGAATACGGAAAATGGTTCGACTCCGAATTCGTTGAGCGCATCCTCGACGGCCTGCGCAAGGCGGGGCTGAAGATTGCCGCCGAGCCATCATCGCCAGGCGCAAATTTGGTTGGAATCATCGAATCGAATAACCGCCATCGACACGAATCGTAGTACCCGTCACAAAATCCGAGGCTCGTGAAGCTAGGTATACAGCAGTTCCAGCAATTTCCTCGGACTGTCCCCATCGACCGGCTGGAGTGCGCGAAAGAATTTCGTCGTTGAGCGGCATTGTTTTTACAGGGGCGGTCATGTCGGTCTCAATCCATCCTGGTGCAATCGCGTTGACTTGAATGTTGTACGGTGCAAGTTCAATCGCCATGGACTTGGTCAACTGGATGATTGCGCCTTTCGCTGCGCTGTACGAGGGGATCAGCCCAGATCCGAAGAAGGAGTACATACTGCCAATATTGATAATCTTTCCTTTTCGACGACTCACCATCGCCTGGGCGGCAAGCTTCGAGAGAAGGAAAACCGCATTGAGTTGGGTCTCGATTACATTGTCCCAATCCTCAGGCTTCTCGTGCAAAATACCGCCGCTCAGCGATACGTTACCGGCGTTATTGACCAGGATGCTGATGCCGCCAAGCTCGCTCGTGACCCTGCTAAGCGCTGGCTCCAATGCGGCACGATGGGTTAGATCGATCTTCACCGCGATCGACGGAACGCCGATTGCCTTCAGTTCCGAGAGCACATGCTGGTTCTTCTCGTCATTTCGTCCAAAGATTGCGACGGAAGCACCAACTTCGGCCAGACCGAGCGCAATGCCGCGACCAATCCCACCGTTACCACCAGTCACCACAGCCACCCTGCCGGCTAGGTCAAAGAGCGCAGGTATCTTCATTCGACTTTCCTCATTTCAAGTTTCGGTAACGGAATCTGCTCTGGAAACCGGTTCTTGGTGAAGCACGAGCGGCCGCCCCCTGGGGAAGTCACTGAAGCTTATTGTAGTGGCCTTCCATAGACAAGTCTTTGGGCGTGCTTGTGTCTTTCGACGTGCTTGCACAGCCTGCGTCAATCGGAGTGTGCGTCAAATCGTCAAATTGCGAGTAAGAGTTGATTGTGCCGCTTTTCGGATGGCAAGTGCAGCCACACGAGAGCGATTCCTGTAATGCTGGATTCTGGGCGGTTGACGAGCTATTCGGAAGTTGAGACGGATGGACATGGTGGAGCTACAATCATCTGGCCGGGCGAAACGGAAGCGGGCTCTGCGTGGACGCAACCATGCTGTGCAACACTCACTAACGGAGAGCGCCCTCTTTCCATTTCAGGCTGAACCAACACAGGTCGTTAACCGTGCGCTTAGAAAACAAAGTTGCTTTGATCACCGGCGCGACCTCTGGCATCGGCGAAGCCACAGCCTTCCTCTTCGCCAAAGAGGGCGCCAGCGTCGCCAGCACCGGTCGCAACGAAAAGCGCGGCCATGCGGTGACTGGGCAGATATTGGAGACTGGCAGGAAAGCCATTTTCATTCGCACCGACGTTCGCAAAATAGACGAATGTCGTCGCGCAGTCGATGAAACTCTCCGTGCCTTCGGTCGCCTGGACATTCTGTTCAATAACGCAGGTGTGTTCTGTCCCCACACCACGCTCGATTGCAGCGAAGAGGAATGGGACCTCCAGATGGACATCAATTTGAAAGGCACTTTTCTGATGTCGAAGTCCGCGTTGCCGGGGATGATCCAGCAAGGCAGCGGAGTCATCATCAATAACAGTTCCGGGTGGGGCCTTGTTGGCGGCGATGCAGCAGTAGCCTATTGTGCTTCCAAGGGCGGCGTGGTTCTGCTGACTAAAGCGATGGCGATTGATCATGGCCGACAGGGCATTCGCGTGAATTGCATCTGCCCCGGAGACGTGGATACACCCATGCTTCCCGAAGATGCGCGCATGCGGGGTCTGAGGTGGGAGGACTATGTCGCGGGATGCGCCAACCGTCCGCTGGGACGTATCGGCACCGCGGAGGAAATTGCCAAGGCAGCGCTGTTTCTCGCCTCTGATGATTCTTCCTTCATGACGGGAGCAGCGCTGGTAGTGGACGGTGGTGGCACGGCCGACTGATTTGTATCATCGAAATATAAATGTCCCCGGCGATTACGACTCGAAACCGCACCCGCCCCCAGCAGTGGCTTGAGCCCGCCCAACAATCGCTGCTCGAAGGCGTGAACTCACCTTCACGTGTGCTTGTCGGTAACGGTTTCTGGAGAGTGTGCAAGTGAGCCGCCGATTGACGGCAACTCTTCCCTGATCTTGTAAGGGAAGGGTTGCCGACGATCCTCCCGGAATCATCGCATCCGCGTGCAACGTGCTGCACAGGCTATAATTACGCGCACGCATGCCTCTAACGGCCGGCTCGAAACTCGGTCCCTTCGAAGTCCAGTCGCCGCTCGGTACCGGCGGAATGGGCGAGGTATATCGCGCTGCGGATTCGAAACTGGGACGAGATGTTGCGCTAAAAGTGATTCTGCAGGAATTTGCTCGGGACACGCAGCTTATGGCGCGCTTCCAGCGTGAGGCGCAAGTTCTCGCATCCCTCAACCACACCAACATCGCTTCCATCTACGGCCTCGAAGACAGCGGCGGCGTACGTGCGCTAGTGATGGAACTGGTTGAAGGGCCGACGCTCGCCGACCGGATCAGGGAAGGCGCGATCCCGCTGGAAGAAGCGTTGCCCATCGCGAAGCAAATTGCAGAGGCGCTCGAATACGCGCACGAGCGCGGCATCATTCACCGCGACCTGAAGCCTGCCAACATCAAAGTCACTCATGAGGGCAAGGTCAAGGTGCTCGACTTCGGGCTGGCCAAGGCGCTGCAGGGCGACGCAGCGCCGAAGAATATTTCCAATTCTCCTACCATGAGTTTGGAGGCTACGAAGGCTGGGATCATTCTCGGGACGGCAGCCTACATGTCGCCTGAGCAGGCGAAAGGCAAGGCGGTAGACCGGCGGGCGGACATCTGGTCGTTCGGCGTAGTGCTATTCGAAATGCTAACGGGCCGCCAAATGTTTGTGGGCGAAACTGCGACGGACATCATGGCAGCCGTAGTGCGCGCCGAGCCGGATTGGAGCATGCTTCCGAAGAGCTTGCCTCGGAGCGTCCGCGAGCTTTTGCAACGCTGCCTGGTGAAGGATGAGAAACGGCGTCTGCGCGACATTGGCGAAGCGCGGCTCGCGCTGGATGACGCCATGTTGGACGATGCAACGCATGCGACGCCGGAAGTCGCGTCTATAGCCCCGCCGACCTCGCTCTGGCGCGCCCTGCCATGGGCAATAGCTGCCGTTGCCATCGCTGTAGCGGCATGGACCCTTTCGCATCGTTCTGGCCCCGACGCGGCCTCGGGCGCGGTGATGCATCTCGATATTGTCTATCCGCCAAATGTCGAACCCATCTCCGGATTGCAGGGTGGATTCGCGGTCTCGCCGGACGGACAGAGCGTTGCGCTGATCGGCGTGAGAGATGGTGTGCGGCGACTATACATTCGGCGGCTCGACCGCCCCGAAGCTGCCGAAATCAGCGACACCGCGAACGTGAACGCCGCCTATTTCTCTCCCGACAGCAAGAGCGTCGCATTTGCGCTGGGCAGCGGATTGATTGTCCGAATGTCGCTAGCCGATCAGCAGCGCGCGGTTGTGGCGCGGAGCGCCGATCTGGCCAGCCGTGTGGCCTGGCTGGCATCGAAGATCGTCTATTCCCGCGGGGGCGCGTTATGGATTGTGCCGGACAAGGGCGGCACACCCCGCCAGTTAACGGTGCTCGATGCCACCCGGCGCGAAGTACTGCACAGCGATCCGGCGGTGTTGCCGGGAGGGCGGTTCGTGTTGTTCTCAAGCTTAACGACGGACGCAGGTACGGAACGAATCGAAGCAGTGTCCATCGACGGCCAGAAAAGGTGGGTCGTGATTGAGCACGCAGTCACTGCGGTGTGGTCGCCCGAAGGGCATCTGCTGTTTGGACGCGACGGCGCGGTATGGGCCGTGCCTTTCGACGAGAATAGTGCGACCACGAGCGGAACAGCGGTGCCGGTGATACCAGCTGGCGTAGTCTGCACGGTGCGCGCTGGCAGTCTGGGATTCCAGTTGTCATCCACCGGGGATTTGGTTTACGTACCTGCGGACTTCGATTCCAAGCGTGTGGTGTCCGTTGGCCGTGACGGGTCGGAACTGGCCCTCAGCCTGCCGCCGGATCGCTATGGGACCCCACGGGTTTCACCGGATGGACGCCGGCTTCTGGTGGAGAGCGAAGGGAGCTTCATTGAAACGCTCGACCTGTTACGCGGAACCCATGCCAATCTCACGGCAGCGGCGCTGGGGACAAGTTTCCCCAGTTGGACGGCCGATGGCGAAGGCCTCGTGGTCCGGCGTTTCAATGTGCCTTTCTGGACGGCCGCTGACGGCAGCGGCAGGGCGGGGCCCGTGCCGGCAGGGCTGATCAACGACTATCCGTCGTCGCCGGGGACCGATCGCGACACCATTCTTGATGTTCGGATTCAACCGGAAACGTCAGGAGACATTTTCCTAATGTCGATCAGCGGCAAGTTCGAGCCCAAGCCCCTTCTGGCAACGCCGGCGTACGAGGGAGGCCCGCAACTGTCGCCGGACAAGCACTGGATGCTCTATCAATCGAACGTGTCAGGTCAACCGGAGATCTACGTTCGGCGGTATCCCGCCCTAGATCGCCAGTGGCAGGTCTCGGAAGGCGGTGGGCTACAGGCGCGGTGGAGCAGTACAAGTCGAGAGATCTATTATCGCGGCAGTCAACTCATGATGGCCGTGGCTGTCGACTTGACTGGAGCCGAACCCACGTTTGGGAAACCCGCAGCCTTGTTCGCGGACGAATACGACTTCGGGCAGGCGATCTCCATTCCGAACTACGACGTAACGCGCGACGGACGGTTCATTATGTTGCGGCGCGGCGCGCATGGAAGCAGTCTGCGCGTGGTCGTTCATTGGGCCGAAGAGCTAAGACAGATTCTCGCAACAGGCGGCGTTCGTTAGCCTGTTATCTAGGTTGGCCGGTCGACAGCGCTGTTGTCGTTTAGCATTGATTCCTCCTGGATGACGAGCAAGCCTGAAGTAATCCCAAGGGAAGAGTTGCCGACAATACGCCCAGAGCCTGTATTGACCCAACAAATATCCCTGAAAGTGCGCGTGCGCCAGCCAAATGTACAGCAGCTGGGCAACAGTGTTAGGGGACCATACCAGGTATCAAGTAGGCTTGAGCAAGAGCCAAGAGCCCGATCATTGCCGCAAGCAGAATGCTATGCCAGAAGGTGGCACGCAGGATTTTGCCCTCCTGGCCGATCAGACCGACGGTCGTGACCCCGATCGCAATGTTTTGAGGTGAGATCATTTTTCCGGCGACTGCTCCCGAAGAATTGGTAGCCGCCAGCAGCACCGCGCTGAGATGGAGCTGGTGAGCCGCCGCCACTTGCAGATTGCCGAACAGGACGTTACTGGCGGTATCGCTACCGCTGAGGAAACAAGCAACCCATCCCAGATAGCTGCTCACCAAGGGAAATGCTGGGCCAACCCGAGCCACAGCTGCTCCCAGCGTGTACGCCATACCCGAGTAGTTGTAGAGATAAGCGAGGCCGACGATCACCATGACGGTTAGGCCGGGAAGCCTCAACTGATGTACCGTTTTCCATCCTGACCTCAGGAAGACCTGGGCACGTACTCCAAAGCACAGTGCCGTGAGAACGCTCGCGACAAGGACCGCAGTCCCCGCCCCAAGGGGCTGAAAGGTGTAAATAGCCGAATAGGGTTTTTGGTAGAGCGTAATGAGAATGCCGTTGTGCAGGTTGGGAATTGGAATTGCGATCTGGCCCTTCGGCAAGAGCTTGAGACAGGACCACAAAATCATCACCGCAGACAGCATGGCCCATGGCAGCCAAGCCGCGAAAGCCTGCGTAGAAGAGAGTTTGGCAGGCCTCGAATCGGCACGCGAGACCGGCGACGCATTGCCCGACGTTTCTTGAATTGGCGACCAGAAGCGAAGAAAAACTGCCAAGGCGGCGATCGCGGTCGACGCGGCGACCACGTCCGCTGCATACGGCCCCCACAGGTTCGAAACCGTGAATTGAGCGAGGGCGAAGGTGCCGCCGCCGACCAGTGCTGCCGGCCAAGTTCGTCTCAGTCCCTTGCCCCCTGCGACCACCAACACGAGGTAAGCGGGAAGGATGAAGGAGAGAAAGGGAACCTGTCTCCCCACCATGGCAGAGAGCCGTGACAAGTCGAGTCCCGTGACTCCAGCAAGCGCAACGATGGGAATACCCAACCCGCCGAAAGCTACAGGCACCGTGTTGGCAATCAGCGCCACGATGACCGCTCGGCGCGGTTCAAAGCCGAGACCGACTAGCAGACAGGCGGTTACTGCGACCGGAGCTCCGAAGCCCGCGCTGCCTTCCAGGAGCGCTCCGAGGCAGAAAGCCACCAGTATTGCCTGAATGCACGCGTCTCCCGAGGCATTCTCTTCCATCCAGCGGCGAAGCAACTCAAATTTGCCTGTGTCTTGCGTGAGGTTGTAGAGCCAGAGACCACCGAAGACAATCCACAAAACCGGCCAGAGCGCATAGACGAACCCATAGGCATAACTCCACAGCAGAAGTGTGAATGGCATCTGCCAGATGAACATCGCGAGCAGTCCAGCCGCGGCCAGACCACACGCCGAGGCGAACAGGCCGCTCTTCCGAAGTCCTCCCATCAAAACGAGTATGAGGATCAGAGGCAGTGCAGCCACCAGTGCGGAGAGCACCGACGAGTGCAGCGGGTCAAGTGGCTGCGGCCAGATCGCAATCGCCAAGGTCATTTGTCCTCCCTTGGAACGGCGCGACGGCTGGTTCGAACCACCGGTTCTTCTCCGCCGGTCATATCGCCGGAGTGCGTAGTTACAGGACGCTTGGGCCGCTCATCCACGTGCAGTTGGAAGATGTCCGGTCGCGCGTAATGGCCCACCACATCGAGATCGTACTTGCCGCGGATGATTTGTCCGCGATCAATCTCAGCGGTCAGAATCACCTCGTCTTCCATGTTTGGCCCGGCGAGAAAATTCCCAAACGGATCAACGATGCAGCTGCCACCACGCGTAACCACCGCTTCGGGATCGGTGCCATAGACCGAATCGTAATCGCCCGGAAAATCACGCCGCCGGTTGAACTGGTTGCAGGAAAGCACAAAGCATCGTCCCTCCACGGCGATGTGTCGCATCGATGCGGACCAGGAGTCTCGGCTGTCGGCGGTGGGCGCGCAGTAAATCTCCACTCCCTTCGCGTACATCGCCGCTCTCATCAAAGGTAGATAGTTTTCCCAGCAGATCACTGCACCTACCTTCCCTAAGGGAGTGTCGAACACCGGAATCGTGGACCCGTCGCCGAACCCCCATACCAGACGTTCAGATCCAGTTGGCATGATCTTCCGGTGCTTGCCCAGAAAGCTGCCGTTTGGAGCAAAGAACAAGACGGAGCAGTAGAGAGTGCCGCCGTCCCGTTCGACGACGCCGATGACAAGGTACATGCCGTTGCTTCGCGCGGTGCGGCCAAGTTCCTCAACTGCTGGGCCAGGCACGTCTACGCTGCTCTCCCAATATCTGCGGAAGTCTTCGCGGCCTTTGTCCGAGCGCGAACCAACCACCGCGCCAAAGTCGAGTCCCCGCGGATAGGCGGAGATAAACGCCTCGGGGAAGAGCACCAACTGGGCACCCTGACGGGCTGCCTCGCGGGCAAGTGCGTGCACCTTCTCCAGGGTTCGCTTACGATTGAAAACAACGGGAGCTGCTTGGACGACAGCCACCTTGATGCGCTGCGTTCCTGATGCCGCTTTGTTTGCTTTGTGGTCTGCTCGTTTCATTTGTTCGAGCGAAACTGACACGCGTGCCTTTGGTTCCGGGCAATATACACCACTCCATGTCTTCGTGTTGCCCAAATTTCCGGAGAAAGTCTATAGCGTTTGCCGCCGATTGCGGACGAGTGACGGGTAAACCGGAAGTTATGCCCCGGAACAAACTTTCAACGACGCGGGCCAGAAGTCAGCTTCGAGGAAATGATCCCAGGACAAGTTGATCAGTTGATCTCCCACAAGACCGTTTCTGGATAGTTTCCTGTTTGCCGAACCAACCGGGGACTGCCCTGTTCGTAAGCACAGGGGAGTTTCTCAGGTCTAAACATAGGCGCGAGGAGACTTGGACCCGGAGAACATTTCTGTTACCAAAGAGGGCCGGGTGACGGTTCTGGATTTCGGTCTGGCTTAGCTTGCGCCCGCCCAGAAGAAGCGCCGGTCTGTACTCAAATGTACTGTTCGGCCAGCATCTCGGCGGCGCTTTCGTCAAGTTGTTCGGCGCGGCGCACTTCTTCGAAGCGGGCCAGCAAGTCGTCGGGCCGCAGCCGCCGTTTCTCGGCGCCTTGAAAGTCGTGGATGATCTGTCCGCGGTGCATCATGATCAGGCGGTCTCCCAGACTTGCCGCCTGATGCATCGAGTGCGTCACCATCAAAGTGGTGAGTTGATCGCGCGCCATCACCTGTTCGGTGAGGGCGATGACCAGGTCCGCGCTCTTGGGATCGAGGGCTGCGGTGTGCTCGTCCAAGAGCAGCAGTTCTGGACGCAGCCATGTGGCCATGAGAAGCGTGAGTGCTTGGCGCTGTCCTCCCGAGAGACTGCCGATGGCGTTCTCCAGCCGGTTTTCAAGCCCCATGTTCAGGCGGCTGACCTCGTCGCGCATTCTGCCCACCAGCGATTGTTTTAGTCCCCAGCCAAGGCCTCGGCTACGGCCGCGGCAGGGCAGCAAGACTCAGATTCTCCTCGATGGTCAGGCTGGGCGAAGTGCCACTGAACGGATTCTGAAACACGCGCCCGATCAATTCGGCGCGCGCATGCTCGGGCCATCGCGTTACGTCGCGCCCTGCCAGCCGGATGCTTCCCTCGTCCACCAGAAACGTTCCGGCGACGGCATTCAGCAGAGTCGATTTCCCCGAGCCGTTGGTTCCGATGATGATTACCCAGGAGCCTGCCGCCAGTTCGAGATTGACTGCCGCGCAGGGAGCGGACCTCATTCGGAGTATCCGCATTGAATGTCTTTGAGACGCCCTGGAGCTCAAGCATGGGCGCTCCGCAGGCGCTTCCTGCGCAGGAATTGCGGCACGATCAGCGCGCAGAAAACGAACACTGCCGTGATCAGCTTCAGGTCGTTCGGACTGAGGCCCCAACGCAACGCCACGGCGACCAGCAAGCGGAAAAGCACGGAACCCATCACTGCGCCGATAATCGTCATGCCCAACTGGTTCGTCCCCACCAGCGCTTCCCCGATGATGACGCTGGCCAGCCCCCACACCACCATCCCGATTCCCATACCCACGTCGGCGAACCCCTGGTATTGCGCCAGTAAAGCTCCGGAGAGCGCGACGAAGCCGTTCGAAATCGCCACTCCGAATACGATCATGTTGGCGTCGTTGACCCCCAGCGCGCGGATCATCTGCACGTTGTCGCCGGTCGCTCGCATGGCCATGCCGAGGTTGGTGCGGAGAAACAAGTACAGCAACGCGCCCGTCAGCGCTACTGCGAGAGCGACGGCCGCAAGCACTGAGGCATCGCGCACGCTGACTTCCCACCCGGCGAGGTCGAACGTGGTAGCGCCTCGCATCAGCTTCACCGCAATCTGCTCCGACTGCGTCGCCAGCGTGTTCACCGACAGCAGCGGAACATTGCTCCTGCCCATGATGTGCAGGTTGATGGAATAGAGCGCTGTCATCACCAGGATTCCCGAAAGCAGGGAGTTAATCTTGAAGCGGGTATAGAGCGTCCCGGTACAGGCTCCCGCGAGCATTCCGGCCACGAAGGCGGCCAGCGACGCCAGAATGCGGGCTACTTCCGTGCACCATCAAAGTCGCGGCGACGGATGCGCCGAGAGTGACCGATCCATCGGCCGTGATATCGGGGAAGGCGAAAATCCGGAAGCTGATGAATACTCCCAGCGCCAGCAGTGAGAGGATGAACCCTATGGTGAATGTGCCAATCAGAAGGCTCATGCCGTTTTCTCTCAGCGCATTCATCTTGGTCTGAGTCTGTGCAATTTTCATCGGACCTCAGATGCCGCACCGATCCAGCACGCGCCGCGGACGAATTCGCTCTGCTGCGGCCCCGCCGCCACGCGATCGTCAGTTAAAAGGTGAAGTACGCCCTGCAGTGTCTCTGTCTCGAACAATGTTGTGACCGTGCTTTTCAGATCGATACTCCCTTTTGCAGCGGACGATAGGAAAATGCGGCTGCATGAAAATGTCCCTGCAGGCCACGCTCCCGCTCCCAGCGGCCGGAGCAGTGAAGCCAGCGGCGAACACTCTGAACTCGCCGCTACGCCTGAGATCAGGGCCAGCGATCGCGAGTACAGTCGTTCGTGGAGAACGACAGCCAGGAGCGAACCTCGGGATATTGGAACGGATGCGTCGCTGACTCCTGCGGCTCGCCGCGGGAGAACGGCGAAGTGCCGCTCCCACCAATCCAGCCGACTCGACCACCATCACCATTCCGATTGCCGGGGCGCCGGAAATCTCCAAGGCGGTGCGCACCAATTCCGCCAGTGCGATGGGGCCTTCGGCGTTGGAGGTTTCAAAGCGCATCAAGTGGGTGAATCCTCCCTCCCATCGCAGCCCATAAAGTACGTTCATCTCCGGCACCAGCTCGCCGCTGGACACCATGAAATCGGGCACATTGGTTCCATCCGTCGGAAGATAGGCAGCCGAGCCGCCGACCGCGAGGAATTCGCCAAAGCGCGTGCGCGCATCCTCGAAGCCGTTGCCGAAAGCTCCCAGGCCGAAGCCGAATGTGGTTTCGGGATACGCGACCATCCGGCTATCCCCCGGACCGAAGCGGCAGCCCTTCAGCAAACCCGGATCGCCGATTCGCTCGCAGATCAGCGGCTTCGCCGAAGCACACTCGATGACTTCGAACGATCCGGCGAGCGATGAAAAACGGCGGTCTTCACTCTTGTGCACCGCAGCCGGGGCGGGCGTCGCCGTCTGCGCAATCAGGATGGGCGAAAGCTGGCAGAGATCCAACACCTGCTTGACTCGCGGCGAAGGGCTAGTGACCAGAAAACTTCCGCCGATACCCTTTAGCTGAGTGTGAAGCTTCACCAGCAGACCGACGCCGGCCGAACTGAGGAAGGTAATCTCCGATGCATTGAGACGAACGCCATGCGCGCCTCCGCGAATGATCTCTTCGAGGTTGCCGCGCAGGTGCTCGGTCCAATAGTTGTCGAGGCGTCCCGTTACTTTAACTTCGAGTGCATCCCCGAGTTGTTGTGTGACGATTTCCATGGCCGGTTGGTCTAGAACGCTACGGACGAACTTTCTGCGAGAACTCCGGAGGAATCGTGAGACCCAGCCGCGCCGCATTGCCGCGGCTGATGGCCATCTCCTCTACCGCCACTTCCTCCAGCGGCAGATCTTTCGGTTCCGCTCCCAGCAGCACACGCCCCGCCAGCTTTCCCGAGGCCGTCGCCGCGGAGTGCAAACTGATGCCGAGGCACGCCAGGCCGCCGCGCGGCAACTCGGAACATTCGTCGGTGATCAGCGGCAGGCGCGCATCTTTGGCGCCTTTCACCGCTCCTTCATAGCCTTGAATCGCGGTGTTGTCGCCCGGCAGCCATACCGCCTGAATATCGCGCCAGGCAAGGATCTGCACTGCCTGCAAGACTTCATTGGAGCCGGCGAGGGCGATCTCTTCCAGCCTCACGCCGCGCTTCTGAAATATCTCGCGGGCCGCAGTGAGCTCCTTCACCGAATTGGCTTCGGCCGGGTTGTACATTGTGCCTACAGCGCGCAATCCCGGAACCAGTTTCTGCATCAAGTCCAGAGTGCGGTCAATCGGCGGAAAACTTCCGACGCCGGTAACGAAAGGCAGATGGTCGGTATGGGTTTTACCTGCGCCGGCCGCAATGGGATCGGTCACGCAGGTAAAGACCACCGGCTTGTGCTTCACCCTGTTGCAGGCCCCGGTGAGGCACGGGGTGGTGATGGTCATAATGAGGTCGACGTCGGAGCTGTCGTAGTTCTGCAGCATGGCGGGGATGTTGATCATTTCGCCTTGCGCATCGGCGCGGCGAATTTCCAGGTTCTTGCCTTCCTCGAACCCGCTCGCTTTCAAGCCGTCGATCAGGCCCTGGATGCACTTGTCGGTTCCGATGTCGCGGGCGAAGTAGACGATCGCGGCTTTTACAGTCCTGCCGTGTAAACCGGCGTTGCCGCCGACCGTCGCAGAAGCCGCATTGCGATGGCCTAAATCAGTGAGCAGAAGTATCGAGGAAAATAGAACGATCAGTCCCAGACCCAGGGCCAGACGCTTCAGCGCAGGCCATACGGCTGTCTTCTTGGAGAACCGCATACGCCCGAAACGGGTTTCCTCGCGAGGCGCTATTATACTGATCCTACCAGCCACGTGCGGAAAAGAGTGGCCCTGGATCAAGCCGGCTTTCGACGGCGCCCTCAGACATAGCACTCCCAACACAATCCAAGACTTGCTGCGTCTTACGCGGGAGCGCCTGATCGGCGACACGCCTCTTGCCTTCTAAGCTGCATCATTTGAGACTGACACTAGCAAAGAAGTGAACGCTAGAGCCCCTTCTCCAGGCCTCCGTGCAACGAGGTTTCTCGTGACCTCCCAGAAGCTCATTTCGGGATAGTTTCCGGTTTGCCGACGATACAGCAGTTATCACAGCTATCGCTCCGCTCTCCGTTTGTCTATCAATTCTGCCGCCTTCCGGGGGTCGCCTTTTGGCTTCGTGCCCGTTCAACGGTCGCTCGGAACCTTTCACCTTATGGATATCGGGCTGAGGCGTTCTTCGAGTCGCATTGGCTTTACTTGCTGGCTGCCGCTTTGGCCTCGCGGGCAATGAGTAGAAAGCCCTTCGCGGTGGCGTCGTTCTCGAGAGCCGCAAGGCGTTCGCGGGCCGCCGCGTTCTTACCCTGTTTCCTTTCGATCTCGGCGAGGGCCAAACGCGCTTCGAGCTGGCACCGACCGCAGTCGAGCCTAGCGGCTTCCGCGAGCGCCTTGCCAAGGCTGCTGGACGCTTCCGCCACCCTGCCATTGGCGGCGTGAATGCGGGCCGCGGTTGTAGTGAAATCGATGGCCAACAGCCGGCTTTCCGTTGTTGCCGCTGCAGCCTCCGCGGTGTGAATCTCTTTCCCCGCTTCGTCCGGCTTCCCCTGCGCGAGTAGCGAACGTGCGAGTGTGGTCCTCGCCTTTAGTTCAGTGCTGCGTTCCTTTTCCGCTTGGGCCTGCTCCAGTACCTGACTGGCTGGTTGTTGGGCATCCGCTGCGCGCCCCTCTTCGATCGAGAGCTGAGCTAGGGCCAAAAGGCTGTCCTCGGTCGTGGTCTTGTCTCCCAGTTTCTTACGCATCGCGAGTACTTTTTCGTGAGTCTGGCGCGCCTCGTCGAGATTCCCCTGTTCTTTAAGGACCTCACCCTGAATGAACATGGCATACGCCAGTCCACGCTGGTTCCCAGCCTGCTGAAAGATGGACAATTGCTCGTCGATCGCTTTCTGCGTGGCGGCGAGATCTCCTTGGTCGAAGAGCACTGCCGCAAGGTTATTCAGCGCGATAGCAGTGCCAACTTTGTCACCAATCTCCGTGCGAATAGCTAGGGATTGTTCATGCACTTTGCGCGATTCCGCAAGCTGGCCCTGCTCCTGAAGCACGATCGCCAAATTCGTGAGCGCGCGGGCGATTCCGCGTTTTTCGCCGATCTCGCGGGTGATGGCCAAGGATTGTTCATACTCTTTCTTCGCAGCGGCCAATTTGCCCTGCTCGTAGAGCAGGATGGCTATGTTGTTCAACCCCACGGCTTCACCGATCCGGTAGCCAGTTTCCCGGTGGATGGCAATCGCTTGTTCATAAGCCTTCAGGGCGCCCGTGAAGTCCGCTTGATCATCCAGGCCGATGCCGATGCTATTCAGCGCATCGGCCATGCAACGCTTATTGCCGATCTTGCGGCAGGTCTCGAGACTTTCTTCCTGGAGCTTTTGCGCGGCGGCGTGATCGCCGTGGTCATAGAGCCCCGACCCCAGATTGTGCAAGGCGTTGGCTTCGCCGCTGCGATCACCTGCTTCCGCGTAAATCCGTCGTGCTGTTTCGGCGGCAGCTTGGAACTGCTGGACGTCGCCAAGGCTGTCGAAAGCACGACCCTTCTCCAGCTCGGCGTGCGCCACGAGCAGGCGCGCACCGAGCCTTTGACCCTTCTCGGTCGCACGCACCGCCGCTGCAAGTTCACGCTTGAAATCGGACTGGCCGTAGGCGGCGGCGGCTTCGGCGAGATCAATACGCGGATCTTCAGAAGCGGGCTGGGGCAAGTTGCGGAGTGCATCGACAGTTGCTAAAGCGTCCTTTGTCAAACTGCTAGAAGTCTGTACTTGGGCGAGTCGCAAGCCGTAATCGAGATTGTCCGGAGCGAAGGTCCACAAGGTGCGATAGACCTCAACAGCTTTTGGCCAGTTCTTGGTGGCCTCGTGGTAGCGCCCTTCGATCGAGAGATGATCCTCACGCGGCAAGCTTCCCGACAAATCGAATGCTTTCTTGGCTTCGTCCGCGGCTTTGGCGTCATAGCCAAGCGACGACCAGGCTGTAGACAGCGCCGAATGGGCGAGGGCATAGTTAGGATCGGCTGCAACAGCCTTTTCTAGGAGGTCGCACGCGGCCAGGGCGTCAAAGACGCGGAGTTTTTCGAGTCCCTCGGCATACAGCCGCGATGCTTCCGGATTCGTCGAAATCGCCGCGCGGACGCTGCCGGCTTCTGCCTCCGAGATGTTCCCGATGCCGAGCTTACTTCGCAGGTCGCGGCCCGCGCGCGAGACAAGGTCGAATAATTCACTTTCTTTTCCTGTTTCGGAAATGATGCCGATGGTCTCACCCGTACGCGCGTCCTGGAGACGCATGTCTACGCGAACTTGTCCTCCCGCTTCTTTGCCGAGGTCCACGAAGGAGCCGAGGACCACGAAGTCCGTGCCCAAATTGTTGCGGACTCGCGTCAGCGTGTCTTTTGCCAGGCTGTCGGCGTCCGAAAGGGCTAGATCCATTTTTGCTCGGGCGACATTTTCTTCGGCCACGGTGCGAATGTGTTCGCCCGTCCCCAGTTCCGTGGTCAGCATTTCCGAGAGTCCGGTGGAAAGCCAGGCTGCCTCCGCACGGGCCGAGGTGTTCTTGAAGCCAAGCACAGCGACAGATCGGCGGACCGGCATCGTCGAGCCCCCTAGATTCGATCGGCTTACCAGTCGGTCGCGTAGTTTCCCAAGATTGAGTCCTATTGCTATCCCAACGATCAATAGCAGAATGAGTGCGATCACTCCTGCCGGTGACCACTTCGAGCGGAACGCAGGTCCGGAGGCAACGCCCGTAGATTCCAGTGCGACCAATAGCTCGCGTGCGGATTGGTAGCGGCGTGCCGGTTCTTTTTCAAGCGCCTTGAAAATAATCGATTCTAGCGATGCGGAAGCGGTTGATCCACGCGAACTCAGCGGCTCCGGCGACTTGTGGAGAATCGCGTCGATCAGGCGAGTGGGCTGGTTCTCCGGAAAGGGGCGCTGAGCCGTCGCCATCTCGTAGAGGACCGCTCCGGCGCCGTAAATGTCGGTACGCGTGTCGACAACATCCGCGCGGAGCTGCTCCGGGGCCATGTAGGGCAGGGTCCCGGCCATGGTTTGTGCCTCGCTGAAACTCTCTGTCGGGGCACTGTCCGTGACCGGACGCCACAGCTTCGCCAGCCCGAAGTCCAGAATCTTCAGCCGGCCGTCGTTCGTAACCCGTAAGTTGCCGGGCTTGAGGTCACGGTGAACTATCCCGTGTTCGTGGGCTGCGGCCAAGCCTTCCGCGAGTTGCACGCCCAGGCGCAGGACTTCCTTCTCCGGCAGGGGTCCGGCAGCCACCTTTTCGCTGAGTGTGATTCCGGGGATATACTCCATCACCAGGAAATCCAAGCCCTGCTGCGTGTCGAAGTCGTAAATGGTGGCGATGTTGGGATGGTTGAGTTGCGAGAGAATCAGAGCTTCTTTGTGGAAATGCTTGCGAGCGGATGCGTCGGTTAGCGTACCGGGCGGCAGGACTTTGATCGCAACATCACGGGCGAGGCGCTCGTCGCGGGCGCGATAGACTTCTCCCATGCCGCCGGCGCCGATCTTCTCGGCGATGCGGTAGTGGCTCAGCTCGGTGCTGACGAGGGAATCCTGGCCTGAGGCTCGGCTGGCCATTGGAGAAATGCTCCTTCCTCCTCAGCTCAACCAATCATTCTAGGCCGTTGGCAAAAAGGAATCGACAAGAAACCGGTCGATTCCGCCCGAGTGACGGGCAAACCGGAAGTTACGTTTAGCGCGGACTCCGACGTTGTCCAGAAGTCGGCTTCGGGGACATCGCTGCTGATCTCCGCGAAGCCCGTTTGTGGATAACTTCCGCGTTGCCTACAAACCGGGGGTGATTAAGCGGGTGCCTGTAACTCACGTCGTCGGGGCGAATAATTCGTTCAGATCGCTAGGACATCCGATGCCAGCGAGTCTGGTGGCAATGTCTTCGGCTGCTCTTCGCCACTGAGCACACGGAACACCCCGTCAGAGAGCGACTGCAGTTCATCCTCGCCTGGGTAGACTTTGATGGGCGCAATCCATTCCAGATATTGGCTCAGTAGCGACACGAGTCTTCTCGAATGTGCCATTCCGCCAGTGAAAATCACGGTATCCACCTTTCCCCGCAGAACTGCCGCCATGGCTCCGGCTTCTTTCGCTATCTGATAAACCATTGCTCCAAAAACCGCGGCGGCTCGCGCCTCGGCCGCATCAATGCGACGTTCCACCTCGACCAAATCTTTTGTCCCCAGGTAAGATGAGAGCCCGCCGCCCCCAAACACCAACTGGTCGAGCTGCTTCTGCGTATAGGTGCCGCTGAAGCAGATCTTGATCAGTTGTTGTACCGGGAGCGACCCAGACCGATCGACGCCGAAGGGACCATCTTCGCCGGTATTGTTGTCGATCATTTGTCCGTCTTGGTGCGCCGAAACAGAAATCCCGCTGCCCATGTGCACCACGATGAGCCGCATCGCTCTGTACTCGCGATGTTGTTCCCGCGCAAAGCGTTTCGCCACAGCCTTCGTATTCAGCGCATGACACAGGCACGACCGGACCACCAGGGCGGACCCGGAGATTCGCGCGCAGTCCTGCCACTCGTCCACACTCACCGGGTCGACAACGTACGCATTCACTCCAGCCGCCTTTGCGAACAGGTGCGCCAGCACAGCCCCCAGGTTCGACGCGTGCTCTCCCCTGCGCGCAAGTCGAAGTTCTTCGAGCATAAGGTCATCAACGAGGTACGTGCCGCTCGTGACCGGCGGCAGCAGCCCTCCTCGCCCGACAACCGTGGCAAACTCGCCACCGCCATACCCTGCTTCTTGCAATTCGCTCTTGATCTCGCCAGCCCGATAGTCCAACTGATCCAGCACCGAACGCCCGCGAAACTGCGCCAAGTCTTCATCCGCATGACGGGCTGTACGCACGAACTCGGCGCCATCCTTCGTGTAAACCCCAAACTTCGTGGACGTGGAACCTGGATTTATCGCCAGGATACGCCCGCTACCGTGCGGCATAGATCACCCCGAGCGCGATTGCATTTACTTTGTCATCTGCGCTTTCCACACGTGACGGAATCAGAATCGGAACCTTTGCTCCCACCACTACGTGCGCGCAGGGCGACCGGCCGAGATACTTCACGGCCTTCCCCAGTAGATTTCCCGCCTCGATATTTGGTACCACCATGCAATCCGCATACCCGGCAGCCTCATGCCTAATTCCCTTGGCATCCGCCGCGGATCTCAACAGCGCGCAATCGAGCGCTACCGGACCGAATACCTCCACGTTTCCGAACTCCCCGGTAGCACACATATCAACCAGAGCCTGGGCATCGATGGTGGACGGAACGGAGTTCGAAACCGCTTCAGTCGCGCTCATGATCGCCATCTTCGGGTACTCCAGTCCAATACTTCGCATGACTTCGACCGCATTCTGCAGAATTTGTTTCTTCTTTTCAAGATCCGGCAAAACATTCAGCCCACCGTCGGTCACGCCAACCAGTCTGCGCCGGCCCGACAAAGTGTCTTCGTAAAGAAGCACGTCGCTGAGCAAACGTCCAGTGCGTAGGCCATTTTCCTTGTCCAGAACGGCGCTCAACAATTCGTCGGTTCGAAGATGTCCCTTAAGCACAACATCCACATTTCCATCGCGTGCCATCTGCACTGCTATCCCAGCAGCATCCTTGGCATCAACAAACTTCGCCTCCGCGAGTAATGCGTTAAGCCTTAACTGTTCCGCCTTGTCCCGGATTTTGCGCTCGTTGCCGATCAACATGATGCGAGCAATGCCGAGATTCAGCGCGTCTTCCGCTGCCGTCAATGCAACCTCGTCGTCCGCCACTACTACGGCCACGCGCTTCGGTCCGACCGACCGCGCTCGTTGGCGCAGTTCGATAAAGCTGCTGATTACTTGCGACGCTGACAAACTTTTTGATCCGGCTGCCCCATTGCTCATTTTGCCTAGCACTCCTAGCCGCGGGCTTAGTTTCACGTTTATCAGGATAGCCTTTCGCCTGGCGAGTATAACGGGCCATCGACACGTCCTGCTCACTTCCATTGTTTGCGATCTTCGCTTCGTCACAGGCACAGCGGATCGAGCTCGCCGCGCTGGATCGATTTCACTGCTACCGATAAAAGGGGAGCAGCAACTTCTGATAAACGCCATAATCGGAAAGTGAATCTCGCAGACTCCCCGAATTCCCGTTGTGGGGAAGTATGAAGCTCCATTGGCGCTCTCCGCCGATTACGGGCGTGTGACGGGCTACTCTGACGTAATCCGGTAAGGTAAGGTTTGCCGACTACTCGGAAGTTGAACTAAACCCTGAAGTCCAGCGACAAACTCATAAGAACTTGGCAGCTAGACTAGTGGGCGAAAATTATGACGAGGATCAGAAGATGTATTTGGCACTCAACTGAATCTGCCGCGGCGGTTTATTGCCATAGGAATTTTCGGAGAGAGTGGCGCCATAATTTCCCGCTGGGCAGAGGAGGCCGTTGCTGGCCCCACAGGTGGCCAGGTCAAACGTATGATTCGGGATGTCGAAGTTAGGATGGTTCAGTAGATTGAAGAACTCACCGCGAAGCTGCAGGCGATGGCTTTCGGCGCGAAGCGGGATGCTCTTGGCCAAGGAGAAATCCAGATTGGTATAGCCCGGGCCCGTGAGAATGTTGCGCCCCTCGGTGCCAAACGCGGGACCAAAAGTTTCGGCCGCAGGTTGGGCGAATGCGCACTGGTTATACCAATTCTGTTGTGTCCTCACCTGAGCCGGGGCCTGGCAAGTCGGGTTCGCTGTCACGGGTCCGGCTTTGTTGGGGTCTCCCACGAGGTCGGGCCGCTCGGGGTTGCCGAAAGCCGCGGCGGAGGCCGCAGGTGAGCCTGCCAAGACCACGGTAAAGGGAGATCCCGTCTGCGCAGTGAGGATTCCTGCCGCCTGCCAGCCCTCCAGTAGTTTCCGGCTCCAGCCCGGACCCTGGACCCACATGCGGCGGAACGGCAAATCGTAGACAAAGCTCAGGGACAAGCGCTGGGCCGTATTGAAGTCGGAAAGCCCGCGGTCGCCGCTAAGATTCTGCGAGTTCTGCGGTAACCCGGAGCCGACGCTTCCCCCGAAGATTGAGGAAATGTCGTCAATGGATTTGGAGAACGTGTACGAAGCCAGGAAGGCCAACCCGTGGCTTACACGTCTCTCCGAGCGGAACTGCATGGAGTGATAGGAACTGCTGGCGTTCGATTCCACAAACAGGACGGAGGAAAACTGTGGGTAGGGCGGGCCGGTCAATGGGTTCGACTGGTTCTGATCAATCACGTTCGCCAAGTGGGTGCCCTTGGAACCAACGTAAGCCAGGTCGATCATCCAATTGGGTCCCACTTCATACTGCAAGTCGGTGTTCCATTGCTGCATGTATCCGTCGCGGAAGTTCGGAGAGATCATGTTGCCCTGGACCACGCCCGACTGCTGGCCGGTCTCGCTGAGGATGTCCTGAACCGTGCACAACCCACCGAGGCAACTGGAAGTTTGGAAATACGCAGCGAGGTCGTAGAACGGCGGATTGATGCGGGGAAGAATGTTGATATTAGAAATGGCGACGTCGTAGAAAATGCCGTAGGCGGAGCGGACCACCCAGCGCTCTGACTTCAATGGCCGCCACGCGATTCCAATCCGCGGGCCGACATTCCTGTAGGTGGGGTTGTATGTAGCCCGAGGAATTCCATTCGTCCCCGCCATGGTGAACTCCGGGGTGGCGGAGGGAACGAGGTCGGGAACGCTGAAGCGATTCAGTGCCTCGACCGGCGGGCTGTTGAATTCATAGCGCAAGCCAACGTTGAACAAGAAGCGCGGAATCACGTGAATGTCGTCCTGAACGTAAGTACTGACGCCATGGCTGCGGAGGCTGTTGTAGCTGTTGCCGCTCACCGCGAGAGCGTAGTCCGGGATGCCGCCCAGCAACTGCGCCAGAGAACACGTCAAAGGGTCATCCGGGGGAGCCCCAGTGCATGGAGTTGGATTGCCGAAAGCGCCCAGGATACCGGTTGCGGTCTCTCCCAGGAAGAACCAGTCGCCCCGCGCTAGGAAGTCGAGGTAGTCGTCGATGCGAACGTGGCGGACATCAGCGCCGATCTTGAACTGGTTGCGGCCAACCGTCCACGCCACATTATCCGAAAGCTGAAGGGTGGTGCCAGTGCGGTCTTGCGGGTAGTTGACGGGCTCGCCAATACCGTCGAAGCTGATCAGGTTGATGTTGGGAGCTCCCAGGTCGACCCGGTTGGTCAGGACGTCAGGAAAGCCCAACTGTGCGCTGATGTCGTCGCCATGATTCTGCTGCAGTACGTTGGACCCCATGCGAATGAAGCCAAGGCGGAATTCGTTGACCACACTCGAGCGAAACACGCGGGTCCAATCGAGTCCGGCGTTCTGCCCGTGGTTCAGGGTGAAACTGCCGTAACCGGGCAGTGAAGTGAAGGCGTTGACCGGATCGAAGGGACTGAAGAGGTTTTCTTTCAAGACCGAGTAATGGAGTGACGCAGTGTCGACGGGGCTGGCGTGCTCGTCCACCTTGACCGAGACCAAATTCTCCGAGTTGCGGATTACCGGAGCAGAAAGGAAGATATTCGAGTCCGCCAAATTTGTGCCGACGTTGGCTGCCGGGTAGAGATTGAACACATTCTGGCCGATCTGGCATGACGGGTTGAGGGGACACCCAAACAGTTCGTCCGCCAAGCCTGCTGCCGCGTGCCATTGTCCCGATGACGGCACGGTAGCTTCCCGCGTAGTCGCCTGCCGCAGACGTAGTCCCTCATAAGACAGAAAGAAGAATGTTTTGTCCTTGCGCGCGGGACCCCCCAGGGTTCCGCCAAACTGGTTGCGATCGAAGCGCGGGATGGAGGCGCACGTGCCCGGCACGGAGTTGGCGGTACAGTCGGGAAAATCGAAGTAATTCTTCGCGTCCATCCAGCGGTTGCGGAAGAACTCGAAGAGGGTGCCATGGAACTGGTTGGTGCCGCTCTTCAAAATGACGTTGATCTGGGCGCCGCCGCCGTGGCCGAACTCGGCCGAGTAATCGCTGGACTGGACCTTGAATTCCTCGATGGCGTCAATGGAAGGCAGAGCGACATACTGGTTGATGTAGGGGTCATTGTTATCAACCCCGTCGAGCAGGAAGTTGTTGGACTGCTCGCGGGCGCCATTGACGCTAATGGCGCCGCCTTGCGTCGAGTTTTGTGAGCCTTCTGCCGGCAGTTGACTCCCTGGCACCAGCAGAGCAAAGGACAGGAAGTTTCGCTGGTTGAGGGGCAGGTCCTGAACCAAGCGATTATTCACCACCTGCCCGAGGGCGGAGGTGTCGGTTTGCACGATGGGAGGAGTACCGCTGACGTACATTTCCTCGGCGACTCCGCCAACCCAAAGTGCGAAATCGAGGCGCACCGTCTGATCCACATCCACGCTGACGCCGTGGAAGACGCTCCGGCGGAAGCCTGCGCTCTCAGCAGTGACCCGATAGCGGCCCGGGGGCAGAAGCGCGACGGTGTAGTCGCCGTCTTCATTGGTCTCCGCATCGCGGGTGACGTTAGTCTCCTCGTTGCGTACAATCACCCGCGACTTTGGCACCACCGCGCCGGACTGGTCGGTGATTGTGCCGGTGATCGTACCCGTGGGACCACTGGCAAGGAGCGGCGAAGCGAACAAGAATGTCAACCCTAAGGAAACGAGTTGCAACCATTGACCAGCTATTGTAGTTCTCCATCCCAGCGATTCGCGCTGAACGAATTTGACAGCGT
The DNA here is from genome assembly GCA_963781635.1 of uncultured Acidobacteriaceae bacterium. Taxonomy (GTDB): domain Bacteria; phylum Acidobacteriota; class Terriglobia; order Terriglobales; family Acidobacteriaceae; genus Sulfotelmatobacter. The sequence continues at coordinate 123,275 of CAWAFZ010000008.1, read as the reverse complement.
GCGCTGGCCCAGAGCTTGCTTGATCGATATTTCGGGCGCTATCCTCGCATGAGTTGATGACAGGCCTCCGTATCTACTCCGCCTTGCCAAGGAAAAGCAAAGCCGCACGCACTTGCCTCCCCCAGAGCGCCGGCCTGCCTCTTACCGACAGCACATCCATACTGCAAGCGTGAGCTGGGCACGCTCCTTTCGTACACCACTGTCGTGATCAAGCCAGCGGCGACCGCAAGCACTTACTCAGGTATGCCGGTCAACGCCCCCTCAATTCGATCCACTTCTTCCCGAATCACCCGGATCACTTGCTGATTGTTAGGATATGACAAGGGCATGATTGCTTCTGCGGCGTGACGAATCTTGTAGTTGCGATCCCGAATCACCTTGATTCTTGCGGAGGTTTCGATTCGGTATTGGCAAATTCTTCTCGCCAGTTTCGTAGTCAACCAGGCGAACGCTAGTCCGAACAACATCTCGATTGGAAGACGATCAGTTGCTCCATCAAAATCCAAGAATGCTAATCGATACACGGCTTCGCCAAGGCCTAGTGAAGCAAATATCACTCCAATCCCGACCAATCCAAGCATCAAACGGTCAATGCGTCGAAGTGCTCCTGACGCTGGCTTACTGTCACAGTTTTGCGCAAGCATATTGCTCCCCCCACTTCAGGTGAGATGGGCTGGACGGTGCCATTCTATCCCGAAATCGTTTCTGTGAACGAACTTGTGAGCCGGAAACACTTGCAGAACTCTTGGATTATTTCCACTGGGCGAGTCACGGGCAACCCTTCCGTAATCCGGTAAGGTAAGAGTAGCCGACCACACGCCCAGAATCGTACGTGCTGCGCAGGCTATAATTGCGTGCAGCATGGCCCTCCCCTCTGGCACAAAACTCGGGCCCTACGAAATCCAGTCGCCTCTAGGGTCTGGAGGGATGGGTGAGGTATACCGTGCCCTCCAGAGCAGCCTCGGTCGTCAGGTCGCCATCAAGGTTCTACCCGCGGAGAAGGTCGCCGACCCCGAACGTAAGCAGCGTTTCGTGCAGGAAGCGAAGTCGGCCTCCTCGCTGAACCACCCCAACATCATCACCATTTACGACATCGGCCAAGCCGAGGGTATTGATTTCATTTCGATGGAGTTCGTCTCCGGCAAGACGCTCGAGCGCCTGGTTCCTCCGAAAGGGATGCGGCTGAATGAAGCCCTGAAGTGCGCCGTCCAGATTGCCGATGCGCTCGCTCGGGCGCACGCCGCCGGCATCGTCCATCGGGATCTCAAGCCCGGCAACATCATGGTGAACGAGCACGGGCTCGTGAAAGTTCTCGACTTCGGCCTGGCGAAGCTGACGGAACCCATTCCTGCGAGCGACGACGAAGCCACGCGTACCCTGCTGCCCACGACCGAAGAGGGCAAGATCGTCGGTACCGTTGCCTACATGTCTCCCGAGCAGGCGGAGGGCAAGAAAGTCGACGCCCGCTCGGACATCTTCAGCTTTGGATCGGTGTTGTACGAGATGGTCACTGGAAAACAAGCATTCCACGCTGACACCAAAGCCTCGACCCTGGCGGCCATTCTGAAAGACAATCCGCGGCCGGCAAGTCAACTGGTCGATGGCCTTCCCAGAGAAGTGGAGAAGCTGATCTCCCGTTGTCTGCGCAAGGAGGTCAATCAGCGCTTCCAGCACATGGACGACGTCAAGATCGTGCTCGAGGAACTGAAAGAGGAGTCCGATTCCGGAGTGCTGGGAGCCGCTGCTGCGGCAAAGACAAAGCCTCGTCGTCGCATCACCTGGGCCCTCAGTGTGGCGGCAACACTGGTTATTGCAACGGTCGGAGTGTGGCTGGTTCGATCGAAGAAGGAAATGCCGGAGGCACCGTTGGTGGCAGTTCCACTCACCAGCTACGCCGGCAGTGAGTTGTGGCCGACGCTTTCGCCGGATGGCACGCAAGTCGCGTTTTCCTGGGATGGGGAAAAGCAGGGTAAGTCCGATATCTACGTCAAACAGATCGGTGTGGAGCCGCCTTTTCGCTTGACCAGCGATGCAGCGATTAACTACAGCCCTGCCTGGTCGCCGGATGGAGGCTTCGTTGCTTTCTTGCGGGAGCTGTCACACGACAAGACCGATCTCGTGATCGTACCCCAGCGAGGAGGACCGGAGCGAATTTTAAGCGAGATCAAGGGATCAATGCAGCAGGCTTTGCCCTGGGGCCCGTACTTGTCCTGGACCCCGGATTCGAAGGGAATTGTCTGCTCGACGCCCAGAAGCGGTGAGCGCGTTTGGGGTTTGCATTTGTTCTCCACGGAAACGGGAGAGCAGACCGAGCTAACCAGCCCGCCCAACAGCGAAGTCGGCGATGTGGCGCCAGCCGTCTCCCCAGACGGCCGGACTTTGGTCTTCTCGCGCCTTTCACCGGACTACTTCAATGCCACTATGTGGTTACTGCACCTTGGAGAAGGCTACAAGCCGCTGGGCAAAGAGGAACAGATCCAGTCGCCCGGGATGACAAACATCGGCGCGGCTTGGTTGCCCAATGGCAGTGAGTTTGTATTTGGTTCCAGAACTGGAATCAACTATGGGCTCTGGCGGACTGCGGTATCCAAGGGCGCTGTTCCCAGGAGGCTCGAGCTTGGAAGCGCTGGCGCGGAGCCGACGATTTCGCGGCTTGGAAACCGTCTGGCGTTTGCAGTCTTTAAGTTTAATCTTCATATCTGGCGCGTCGACTTGAAGGGTCCCGGCAAAGAACCAAGCCAGCCCATCCGTTTCATTTCCTCCACGCAGTACGAGTACTATCCCGCCTTTTCGCCAGACGGTCGGCGGATCGCCTTTATGTCGGAACGATCAGGGATGCAGGAAATCTGGATCTGCGATAGCGACGGATCGAAGACCCTGCAGCTAACATCGTTTGGCGGGGCGGCGATCTACGGCCCGAGTTGGTCTCCGGACAGCCAGAACATCGCTTTTACGGTTGCACAGAAAGGAATGAAAGAGGACATCTATGTTGTCGGTGTGAACGGAGGCGCTCCCCGGCGCATGACGACAAATCCCGCGGAAGACAAATGGCCTTATTGGTCGCACGATGGAGAGTGGATTTACTTCAGCTCAACCCGCAGCGGCCGGGAGGAAATCTGGAGGATGCCCGCCAGCGGTGGGGAGTCGGCTCAGATCACGCGGAACTCCGGCGACAGCCCGCAAGAGTCACTCGACGGCAAATTCCTCTATTACATGAAGGGATGGCCGGAGGCAGTGAGTGTGTGGAGAGCCCAGGCCGATGGCACCCAAGAAACCAAGGTTCTCGACTCCGTGCATAGTGAAGGCCAATGGGCGGCGGTGAAGGAGGGAATTTACTTCTTCAGAACTCCCGACAAAATGGGCCACAGTGATATCGGTTTCTACGACCTTGCCACCGGCCAAACCAGGAAAATCCTCACAATTCAGCGTCCCGTGGATAACCATATCGCGGTTTCCCCCGATGGCCGGACGATTCTTTACCCGCAGTCTGACGAATCTGGCAGCGTCCTCATGCTGGTCGATAATTTCCGGTAGGCGCGTCTCTCAGCCATTGCGCCCGGGCAACTCTCACCTAATCCGGTAAGGGAAGGTTGGCCCACAATCCGCCAAGTAACCGTCGTTTTACCAAAATCAACTCTTAATTCGGGGAGGTACTCAGCGCTAAGGTGGTACCCAGCCCGGCGAAGAGATAACGATCACCAAATGCCTTCTTCAGCGCCGTGAAAGCTGGCTCGCCGGTGCAGTGGCCGGGTGCGACATGCTGCACATTAAACGTGTCGTGCAGCGCCGTGACGATCTTCTGGATGTCCGCGTCGCTCGCAACTACGAGGTGAAAGCCGCCCGCGATCAAATAGATGCGCGGGTTGATCGTGCTGGCCGCTTCGACGATCTTGTCAATGCCCGGATGTGAACACCCAACCACCAGCACCATGCCGTTGGGCGCTTTGATAGCCAGCGACAGCTCGTGCAGTTCCAGTGTGCCCGGTTTATCGGAGACCAAAGAGATCAGATAGATGTCGGAAGCGATCTCGACCGTTTTATCCACGAGCTGGAAATTTGCGCCGGGCCAGGCTGATCCAAACCGCATGACGTCGGGGGGCGCACCGCCGTAGTAACGCTGTTCCGACGGTAGAGAAAGGTCCTTGCGAAAAAAGCTGCTCGGCAAGTCGGCGCCATAGACGCCAAACCCCTCCTTCGGCGCGTAGATCTTCACTTTGGGGTTCGCCTTCAACAGGTACGCCAGTCCTCCCATGTGATCGCCGTGGCGGTGCGACATGACAACGAAATCCAGGCTCGACAGGTCGATGCTTTTTGCCTTTGCGTTCTGGGCAAGGATCTCCGGGTTGTTGCCGCTGTCGAACAGGATTCTCTTCCCGCCGTATTCCACCAGCGCAGCATAACCCCAGTCCTTCTGCATGGCAGAGTCTTTGCCGAAAGCATCATAAAGAATGGTGATTTGCGCTTTGGAGGGATCGGCGCTTGCTATGGGAGTAGCTGAGGTTGTTATGGGACATCCAACGAGAAGCAGGAGTGCTGCGGAACAGAAAAGTGCCGGGGAATAAGCTGTCATTGTGGCCTCCTGCGTGTCGGCACTGTGACCAGTTCGCGTTTCTTGGGAACGCGGAACTAATTACACCTGTGCGGGCCCTTCCAGTCAAGGCTATCAATGACAGGTGGCTGCCCCTTCTAGCCGCGTCGGCGATGGGCCATTTCTCGATGCTCTCGACGGTTGGCCCTGGATGACGGGCAACTCTTACCTAATCGGTAAAGGAAGGGTCCCCGACAATTCATGCATTTATCGTGGATCGTGGAAACGATGTGTGAACTGCTGCGGTGGGCTTCTTCCTGGAGCTAATCAGCGATCTGTGCCGTCCCCGTCATGTCCTCGCCGGCCACAAGCAGGAACTCGTTTCTCGCTCCTTCTATTTATACGACTCTCCCGGTAGGGCCGGTACTCCTCACATTCGTAGAAGGCCTTTGCGACATCTTTGGACGGCCATTCGATGATCAAGAAGATCGGAGGCCTTTCGTTCGCCTTCGAGTTTTTCAATTCTGGATGTGCGAGCCAGATACCGGCCGCCGCGCTGTTCAACGAGCCTGGTTACGTTCTTGACGTATGCCGGGATCCAACTCTGCTCAGTTATCTCGATTTGTGCCACCGAGTAATACTTCATCGGAATACTCCCTGAGTTGCTGGAATGAGGCTGATCACGTGCATTTTATAAGTCTAGCGCTCTACGGTTCTGTGTCTGCGCTCCGCTCAAGCTTACGCGCGATGGGTCGCGACGTGGCCGCCCCGTACGGCATCGAGGCACCTGGCGAGTCGCGGGCGACTCTTACCTAACCGGTAAAGCAAGGGTTGTCGACGATCCAGAGACTATGGAGTTGTACGCGTAAAATTGTGGGGTTTAGATCGCGACTGCTCGCTTAATGCCCTTCGCTGCTTTCTCCCTGGGTTCCACGGCGGAGATGCTTATGGGTTACGTGGAACCAATGATTCGAAGGGAGGAATCGAGAAGGACGTGGTAAAGGCATGTTCCGGTGGTTGGGTTCCGTCTTGATTGGCTTTTGCGAGAATCTCCATCGCCTGTCCCGTAAGCGGTGGAATGTGGATCGTCGCCGTGAGCCATTTTTCGCGTACCCAGGCTTGGCCCGTCGCCGGCTGACCATCACATCCGGTAAACGGTAGACTCAGCCATCGCGACCGCTCGGCTTGGTTGGTAATCTCCTGAAAAGCTTTACGAGCTCCCAGGGCCATCGAGTCGTCCTGCGCGCCGACCAGGCTAATTGACGCGCTTTGTGAGGTGGCCATTTTCAGCCAGGAACGCACGGTCCGGCAGGCACTTTCCTCTGTCCAGTGTGCCTTCAGCATCTTCACTTCAATATTCGACGGTTTCGTCTCCAGCATCCCGGACTCGCGTTCTTGGGCCGAGGAACTCTGTGAAGGTCCTTCAATGTACAAAACAGAACCGCCTCGGGGCAGCAACGCTGCGAATTGTCTTCCTTGAATGCGGCCAATCTCGAAGTGATTGGAACTAACAGCAAACATAGGTGCGGTTGCTGCCTTGCGGAGATCCGACAAGTAATCCGGCCTCCGGTTCAGGACCGCCCAACCGATTCCTGCAGCACTGGCGGCCCGGGCTACCTGCGGAAGAGCAGTGCCTCCAAACGGTTCTACCACAATCGCATCGGGTCGGGACTCAACTCGGCTTTGGATTGCCTTTAGCAGTTGCGTGCTCTGATTCACGGCGTCGTTATCGGCAAACACTATCTCCACATCGCTCCCCAATTTGTGCGCGGTCTCTTCCGCGGTCTGGGCTTGTGCCACTTGGAAATCGTTCTCGCGGGTGTGAAGAGACACCAGGAATCGGAGCTTTTTCATCATTTTGCAAGTGTACCTGTACCCAGGCATCCACGAAATGCTTCCAACGATTCACGGGCAAGTGGGAAGTAATCCCAAGGTAAGGTTGGCCGACCATCCGCTCAGAATCACGACCGTTGCGTTGAATCGGCCGCCGTGACGGCTTCTGTTCTACGGCGGGGCCGGCGGACGAGTAGGCGGTGCCCGCGCACCAGAGCCCCCTTCAGCGAACTCGTCGAGCACGTTTCTCCGGTATAGACTCGGGTGATGCGAAACCTTAGAAACAGGTTCGTCGCCGAGTTTTCCTTCATTGTGGGCGTGCTGGCTGTGCTCGCCGTAGGCATTCCACTCCGTGCTCAGACCGATGTACGCTACGGCATCGCTGAATCGAAAGACGTAATGGTCGCCATGCGCGACGGAGTCAAACTCGCCGCTGACATCTACCGCCCCACCCAAAACGGTCAACTGGTTGACGGCAAGTTTCCCGTAATTTTGATGCGCACGCCCTACAACAAAGAAAACTCCGCTCAGAGTGCGAACTCCTTCGTTCCCCACGGATACGTCGTCGTTCTGCAGGACGTGCGTGGCCGGTACAAATCAGAGGGACACTGGCGTCCGCATTACGACGACCCGAACGACGGATTCGACACTGCGCAATGGATTGGCTCACGGCCCTGGTGCGATGGTGGCATCGGCACGATTGGCTCGTCCTACGCCGGAGCGACGCAACACGCGCTCGCCATTGCCAACGCCCCCTACATCAAGGCCATGGTTCCCCGCAACGCAATGTCGGACTACGGACGCTACGGCGTTCGCCATAATGGAGCCTTCGAACTGCGCTTCTTCAACTGGGTCTTCACTCTTGGCAATGCGACCGGAACTCCGGATGCGCTTCCAGCTGCGAAGCGCGCTGCAACCGATCCAGCCGCCGCGAAAGCTCTTGTCGACATGGGCAATCAAGTCCGCGAGTACGTTCGCTCTCTCCCTTTGCGCCCCGGCACGACTCCGCTCAAGTTCGCACCCGATTACGAATCCTGGCTGATCGAAGCCATGAGCCACGGCGACTACGACGACTTCTGGAGGAACTCCGGCGCGAGTGTCGTGGACCATCTCGCCGAATATAAAGATGTCCCCGAATACCACACAACGGGCTGGTATGACTCCTGGGGAACGCAGGTTGCGAATATAAACTTCGTCGAACTCCGCCGGACCAAGAAGAGTCTCCAGCGCCTGATCATCGGCCCGTGGATCCACAGCAGTGAAAACCTGAGTTACGCCGGGGAGGCGCAATTTACCGACGACGCGGCGCTCGATCTCACAACGTTTCACCTCAGGTGGTTTGATCATTGGCTGAAGGGCATTGACAACGGAGTGGATCGCGAGCCTCCCGTGCGCATCTACGTGATGGGCGGAGGCGACGCCCACAAAACACCGGAAGGCCGCATCTTCGTGGGAGGGTATTGGCGCAACGAACAGGAATGGCCGCTGGCTCGCACCGCGCCCACACCATACTATCTGCATGCAAACGGCGTTCTTTCGCCTGACAAGCCAGCAGAAGAAGATCACCCAATCACTTATCAGTTCGACCCGCGTAATCCCGTGCCAACGATCGGAGGCAATGTTTCCTCGCAAGGAACGCTCATGTTCCAGGGAGCGGCCGACCAGCGCTGTCGCCTCGATTTCTGGCTCTGCTCTGACACGAAGCCACTTTCCGCTCGAAACGATGTCTTGGTATTCCGGACGCCTCCGCTCGCGAACGACATCGAGGTCACGGGACGCCTCATCGTAAAACTTTGGGCGTCTTCAGACGCTCTCGATACCGATTTCACCGCCAAGCTCGTTGACGTCTATCCTCCCAACGCCGACTTTCCGTCTGGAGTGGATCTCAATATCGCCGACAGCATCGTGCGCGCTCGCTACCGCAACGGTTTCGGCAAGGCCGAACTCCTGACAGCTGGCCAGCCCGACGAGTTCACAATCGAAATGTACCCGACCTCGTTGGTATTCAAGCGGGGCCACCGCATCCGTCTCGACATTTCAAGCAGCAACTTCCCCCGCTTCGATATCAACCCAAACACGGGAGAACCGCTCAACAACAACCGCCGCTCGCAGGTCGCCGACAACACAATCTACCTGGACGCAAAGCATCCCTCCCAGATTGTCTTGCCCGTCATTCCAGCGGAGACGTCTGCCCGTGGGAGTGGGGGCAATGACGGACGTTGAAGGAGACCGCTTCATGTTCCGCGATCCGGTCCGACGGACGCCCCATTGGCCGGATGACGGGCCAACCTGATCTTACCCGCTAGGAAACCACTCTAATCATTGATCGATGGCATGGAGGCCACCGATCATGAAGCACAGACCAACTTTTAGAAGAAGATGCGGCAGCACCAGGTCCGTCTTGCGCCTGCTTGATCTCGAACACGCCAAAACCGCAGTCTTGAACAGCCTCACTTCTCAAGATGCGCAGCGAGGATATCGTCACGCGATCGATGAATTCGTTGATTGGTATTGTTCGGAACCGCGCTTGGCATTCAATAGAATTGTCGTTCTGCGCTACCGATCTCATCTCGAACCTTGTCAACTCGCACCTGGCACGGTCAATCTACGACTAGGTGCCGTACGCCGTCTTGCGTATGAGGCAGCCGATTGCGGTCTGCTGAGTGCCGACCTGGCAGCGGGTATTCGTCGCGTTAGAGGCGTGAAGAAGTTAGGCGTTCGCCTTGGCAACTGGCTGACTGCAGAGCAGGGGCAAGCGCTAATCGCCGCCAACCAGTTTCACGAAATCGGGATCCGGTAAATATTTCTGCGAATGTTTGTTATCGTGTACGAGTATTTCTCCGGCCCAAACACCGAATCCACTCCTCTTGGCAGTACCACAACTCGATTCGATTTCTTCAAATCTTCAGCACCGATCAGTCCTTCGGGCGGCAACTCCGGCAGCCCGTTTTCGCCATTCACAGGCAACAAGTAAGTTTCCAGGGAAGCAGGTAACGGTTCGAATTGCAAGGCCAAGTATTTCCCATCCACGCTCCAGCCCCTGTAACACAATGCGCACATTATTACCGGTTTCCCCCCTTCTTTCGGATAGGCCAGCGTTCGATAGGGGTGATCCTTATCCGCGTCGTCCTTCTGAAGGACCACGATCCATCGCCCGTCCGGCGACACCGCGGTCAGATCCAAAATCGCTTCCTCGAGCAACTTCTTCCTGCCCGATCCGTCTGGTTGCCGGGTGTAAATGTAATTCTTTCCACCCTCGCTCGCCCGGTAGACCAGATCACCATTCGGCAGAAACATCGGTGAGTCCTCGTTCTCCACAGACGCTAGTTGCTGAGGCGAAGTCCGGTGATCGGTTGATGCAATCCACAAATGCGAAATTCCCTTTTCGTCCCTCTTCACAAAGGCCACGCGATTCCCGTTCTCTGTCACAGCGTAGCTCGCGTAGTAGTCCATGAAAGTTGCGTCTATCCCATATCCAGGTACGACCCGGTCGCTCTTCCCAGTCGTCAGCTCCGTGCTCCATAATTCAGCTACGTCGTTCTGCCCAGCCCGCTTCAAGTAAAACAACTTCGTTCCGTCCCTCGAGAATGTCGTCGAGAACGCGTCTCCCTCGGACGACATTTGGTGCTCCCCCTTGGCATCGTGAATCCAGGTCGTCCAATATGTTGTCCCCACCGAAGTTAGAAAAGACCTGCCATCCCGCGCCATCGCGATCCCTTCCTCTTCCGTTGGCCCGGATGTCACTTGCTCCGGCTCTGCTCCAGGAAAACGTTGTCTCCAGATGTGAAACCGCCCGCCCTGGTTCGTGCTCATGTAAATCCAGTTCCCATCCGGCGACCAGGCTCCTGTCGTACACGTCGCGCCTGCAGGCCCAACCAACTGCTCCCTGGTGCTGCCATCAAATGGCACAACGCGGCACTGCACGCGGGCCGCCGTTTCGTCCATCTGACTCGCTACCAGCACCCACCTCCCGTCCGGCGACAGATAAGAGTGGTGTGCCATGCTTCGGTCCCCGACCGGCAGATATACATCCCGGCTATGTCCTCGCCCCTCATCCGTGGTCACGACTCCCATATGCAACCCGTTCTTGATCTCCGAAAACAGAAGCCGCTTCCCGCCTTCAATCCAAGTGAGTGACGACGCGTTGCGCAGAATGAGGCGCGGTTCTCCTCCCAGTACTGGCACTTCCCACGTATCCCATGGGTCCGCCGTCCCATACACGACCCGCGTCCCGTCCGGCGAAAATGTGGGACTCAATTTCGCCAACTTGTCGTGCGTCAGTTGGACCGGCTCCCCTGACGGCAGCATCTTCACGTACACGTCACCCGGCGTCAGGAACGTGCCCTTCCCCCTGATGAACGTCAATAATCGCTGGTCCGGTGACAGCTCCGGGTATACCGCCGCATCAGTAAAGAACGTCAGTTGTTCCCATTGCTGTTCACTCGTTAGCGCAGCCCGCGTAGCTCGCACATACAAATAAGTCGCGAGAGCCGCAGTGAACAGGAAAACTCCCAAGAATGCGAGCGCGAGCATTCCTTTGTGTTTTCTTGCTCGACCCAACAGGATCGCTGCACTTGATGACGGGGCGGATGGCGAAGGCTTCGCTGAGGCGGAAGTGCTGTCGGGACCCGCGGCACGGGAACGGCCGGAGTCTGTGTCCCGCTTCAAGCGCTTCATCTCCGAACGCAGTTCGGCAGCGCTCTGATAGCGGAGGTCGCGGTCTTTCTCCAAAGCGCGATTGACAATGTCTTCGAGTTTCGGGGGAATTTCGGGATTGATGCGTGCGGGAGATACCTGGGTCTTGTTCAGAATTGCATCGAAGACGGCTGCCGACGTTTCGCCCTGAAACGGGAGGGTTCCCGTCGCCATCTCGTAAAGAACAACGCCAAAAGAAAACAGGTCAGTGCGAAGATCCAAGTCTCTGCCGAGCGATTGCTCCGGCGACATGTAGGCAACGGTTCCCACCGCCGTGCCGGGACTGGTCAGGTGCTCTTCCAGCGTCACAGTCGATTGCGCGCCCGCTTTTCCGAGATCGGTGGGGGTGGGTGTGACTTTGGCCAGTCCAAAATCGAGGATCTTGGCATGCCCACGTTTTGTGAGAAAGATATTGGCTGGTTTTATGTCGCGGTGTACGATGCCTGCGGCATGAGCGGCATCCATCGCATCGGCAATCTCGATGGCCAGAGAAAGAATCAGCTCAGTTTCTAATGGACGACCCGCGATCTTATGTTTCAGCGTCATGCCATCCAGAAACTCCATGACGATGAACGAATGGCCTTCGTGCTTGCCTATCTCGTGAATCGTGCAGATGTTGGGATGGTTCAAAGCAGAAGCGGCCCGCGCCTCGCGGCGAAAGCGTTCTAGTGCTTGCGGATCTTGCGCTAGGCCTTCGGGCAGGAATTTCAGGGCAACGAAGCGGCGAAGTTCTGTGTCTTCCGCCTTGTAGACGACACCCATCCCTCCGCCGCCGAGTTTTTCGACGATGCGGTAATGGGAGACAGTCTGGCCGATCACGGAACTGGAGCTGTCGTGTGTCTCCTGGTCCTCTCCCATGGCCAGGGCTCGCGCGGCCATCTCGATAGCCGGACTCTCTAGAAAAGCTCCGGCTTCTTGCTGCGCAACCAACAAGGAACGAACTTCTTGCTCCAGTTTCGTATCACCGCCGCAGGCGCGCCGCAGAAAGGCATCGCGCTTCCGTGGCGGATGCTCCAGCACGGCTTGCAGAATGCTATCGACTTGTTTCCATCGATCGCGGTCCATCGTTCTTCCCGCCGGTCAGTTCCAGGTAGAGCCAAGCTTTGGCCGTGCTCCAGTCCCTCATCACCGTGACGGACGATACCTTGAGCACTTCGGCTGTCTCCTCTACGCTGAGGCCTCCAAAGAAGCGCATCTCGACGACCTGCGCTTTGCGGGCATCAAGCCGCGCCAGCGCATCCATGGCGTCATCGAGCGCCACCAGGTCCGGCGCCCGGTCGCCACCCACGATGGCCGTCTCGTCCAGCGAAACATGCTGCACGCCGCCCCCTCGCTTCCGGTTATGACGCCGCGCATGTTCCACCAGAATTCGGCGCATCAGCTGAGCGGACACAGCGAAAAAGTGGGCCCGGTTCTGCCACTGCATGCCCTTGTAATCCACCAGGCGCATATAGGCCTCATTCACCAAAGCCGTCGTTTGCAGGCTGTGACCGGGACGCTCGCCTCGCATGTAGCGCCTCGCGAGGCGCCGGAGTTCCTCATAGACGATGGGGGTCAGCCGGTCCAGTGCGGCTCGGTCTCCGTTACCCCAGGCTCGGAGCAACCGGCTCACTTGCGCATTATCCGCAGCCTGCGTCTCTTTGCGCACTGGTTGCTCTGAGTTCCCCATAGCCCCCCATAGCTCCCCACACGGGGAATCATACCCCGCCAAGCCAGCACTTCAAAGAAAAGGGATCTCCGGATGATAGTTCCGCGTGACAAATTGCGCCTACTTAGACAAGAGCGAAATGAGCTCAAGAATCAGCCGCATCCAACGCGGACAAACTTAGGAGGCCACATGAAATCTCAATCTCTGCTGTCCCTTTCGGCGTGGTTACTCGCGGTGCTGGTGGTCCCGCTGACCGCTGCCGCGCAGGACACCGAGCAACATACCGCCCCAGCAGTCACCCGCTACCGTCTCACCGATCTCGGCACCCTGTCTGGCGGCAACTTCAGCCAGCCCTTCGCGATCAACAGCAGCAACGTGATCGCCGGATCGTCCAATCTCTCGAATAACGATCAGCACTCCGTCCTCTGGTCTAAAGGACAAATGATGGACCTCGGGACACTCGGGGGGTCGAACAGCATCGCCTTCGGCATCAATAACAGCGAGTCGGTGGTCGGAGAAGCCGAATCCTCGACCTCCGATCCCAATAAAGAAGACTTCTGCGGTTTCGGTACGCATCTGATCTGCCAGCCGTTCGTCTGGCAGAACGACGTCATGACGCCTCTCCCCGCCCTCGGCGGCAACAACGGTGTCGCCAACTGGGTGAACCGCTGGGGAACCGTGGTGGGCCAGGCCGAGAGCGCAACCGAGGACTCAATGTGCGCGGCTCCGCAAAAACTCCATTTCCTTCCAGTCATGTGGGAGAATGGAAGAGCCATCCGGCTTCCCATCCAAAAGGGCGATCGGGATGGCATCGCGTTCGGCATCAATAATTACGGCCAGATCGTCGGTACATCCGGGACCTGCGTCGCGTTCAATCCAATTTTTCTGAACAACCTCCAGCCCGTGCATGCATTGCTTTGGGAACATCGAAAGCTCGTTGATATGGGCTCACTCGGCGGATTAACCGGAAACGAGGCCCTTTTTATCAATAACAGCGGCCAGGCGGTGGGTGTCTCCGATCTCGCCGGTGACACCACGTCTCACGGCTTCCTGTGGACCAAGGCCACGGGCATGCAGGACCTGGGTACATATCCGGGCGACATTGGCAGCGCCGCCATTAGCATCAACGATCTGGGCGTAATCGCCGGATTGTCCGTCATCGATGCCAACGGCGACTCGCGGGCCGTCGTCTGGAACAACGGCGTCCTGACCGATCTAAACACGCTGGTTCAGGCCAATCCCCCGCTGTATCTGATCACCGCTTGCGCCATCAACAACAACGGAGAAATCAGCGGCCTGGGCGTAACCAGCAGCGGCGAGATTCACACCTACCGCGCCGCCCCCATACAGAACGGCTCCAGCGTCGAACGGCAGCCATGACCGACGGTGATTTGGGCAATCCCCACATCTCATTTTTTGAGATGTGGGGGCTTCCTAAAGGGCGGATCACGGGCAAACCGGTAGTAGCCCCGGCGGGCTGAGAATTTTTGGATCCAAGTGGCGCAGTCACGCCGGCTGCGGATTTGATCTGTCAACCATGTGTTTCCTCTAACGCTTACGAAGCAGCAATGCCTTCGCCGGGCATGGCTCTCCCGCAAATTTCTGAAAGCACGCCTTCAGAATCGAGGCGCTGTAAACAAACTGTAAGTTAAGGTCGATAGGGTGCCGGGTTTATCCCTTTGGGGTCATCAGTTTCGGTAGGTTACGCATATACGGGGTAATAAGGCTAGCAAGGAATGTGTGTGTCGCCAAAAGCCACCGGGTTACTTGATCGCGTTCGAGTTCTTGGAGCACCTGTGTCCCCGAATCATTGAGTTTATCGGCGCGATGCACGATTTGGTGCCGTCGCTTAATCATCTCGTCGATTGCACCGAAGTTTTGATTGTGATCTTCGACTTTGAAGTTGAGCTTCGTGAGCAACGCGGCAATCTCTGCGGTGCTGTTGAAGGTCTCGCGGCTTAGGTAGTCAGACACCGACTGCCGAAGGAGTTCGTCAACTGTCTTACCCTTGTGCTGCGCGAGTTGACCTAGGACGAACTTTTCGTTTCTTCCGAAACTTCCAGAACCTGCGAGTGGTATATCTTTTAGGCTGCTTCCATCTCCAGTGGGAAGTAACTCTCCTGCGAGGGTCCGCAGAAAATCCTCAAGATAGGCGTGGAGGAAAACGACCGCTGCTCGCAGAATGTCCTCTCCACACTCGCGGTCTTTCAACGCGTCGTGGAACTGAAGCAAGCGGCTCGCTCGTGATACGTTATCGTTGATACGGTCGAAATAGGGGCTGATGCGGCCTTCCAATTTCCGCTCAGATTCCTGATCAACGTGAGTCTGTTGCAACAGTTTAGGTCTGGAGGTGTCCTCGCGTTCCATTGTTCGTTCCAGGAAATTGTAGTGGCTTCCGCAGCTTCGTGCCAGTAGAACGCTTTCCGTCTTCACGTTTTCGGCTGAGAGCGACCCCGTCTTTCCTCTTGTTCGGAACCGGAATCAATTCTAAGCCGCTCAGATGAAGCCGACTAGAGGCTATGAGACTGGTCACACGAGATTCCCCATCAGCGCTCAAGAATATGCCTAGATTGTGCATCAAGATTCCGCACTCTGCTTATGAACTCGATAAGCCGCGTCAGATCGTCCGCTGGGACGTCGGTCCTCGATCTTATCCAGGCTCGCGCTTCGGTCGGGCGCATCGGCGTAGGGTGAGTCGACCGGAGGGCATCAAGGAGCAACGGAAAATACTTTGTGAATCGGTTGCTTGTTCGGTCTGTAATCGGGAACGACCTCAAAAACCATGAGTGAAGCCCAAGTCTTTTCCGTAGTATAAACCGGCCTGTTCTCCCGCCAGATCGGCAAAGAGTCGCCAGTGAAAGCCGCGAGACGATTTAAGAAAAGCGGATGTTCGCTAGCGTCCTTATCACGCATCGTCCGACAGGGCTCAGAGACGGTTTACCCGCAGAGTGATCGGATAAAAGTGCGGAGAAAAAGCCTTCTTGAGGAAGAGAGGTTTCTTGGCAGAAAATAGCCTTGGAATCACCGTTTCAGGATCGGTGCGAAGGCCACTGACAGGCGGTAACCGATTGACACGAAACAAAGAAGACTTCAATCTGGACCGAATTTAATCCTCATTTGCGAAAGTCCGATGTTGCGGTTTGCCGGGTCCAGGCATGTCGGTGTCCGGGGTGGGGTCTGACGGATAGTGCTTGACTGGCGTCAGTTGAACATGCCGAACTGTTGCCCCAGTTTCAAGAGTCCCGTGTGAAACTCGGCGTCTCTTGGGTTCTCATTGTTCTCCTGTGCGATCTTTGCGGCAGCAACTGTGCGCAGGAATAGCAGTTTCCGCTCTTTCCAAATTTGGGCGCCGAAGGCACGATACTGACCTTCCAGTTCGTCAACGCTCAGCGGGCACGAAGACGCTCGCTCTCGTGGACTGCGCGATGATGGCGTCCTTGACGACTGTTGTCGGACAAGACTCAGGAGACGCGACAGGAACTACAATCGGGCGCTCTCTACTCACGATCGTTGCCGGAGGCGGGCCAGCAGTCGCCACCTTCATTTCCGGTCTTTGATTCGTAGGCTTCGGCGATCTGGAAGCCGCGTAGTGATCGAGGGATCGTCTCAAGACATCACTTCGCGAACATCCAACCTCAGCACTGAGCTTCCTCAGGAGCGAGGTCTGCCTGCAATCTAACCGGACTGACGGTCGCCGTTGCTCTCCCACGACTCCATGTGTCGACGTCGCTGTCACGCAGACAACCTCCCACAAAGCATTATCGCGGCATCGGCTTGTGTTCGGGAAGTGACGACCACACTTCCTCCCCCGAGATAGCAGAGGCAGTCGGAAAACTGTGGCCGCCGGTTTTGCCGCCGCAACCCGCCCGAGTCCAAGTCTTGGACTCGAATCGAGGAACAATGCTCCCTATCTCGCGATCCCCGGGGACCAATCTCGACCGCATCAGAGACACTGAGGCACTTGGGAGTCTCCAGCCGGGCCTGATTGGTGTGTCGGCGGACAGTCAAATGATGAAATGGCGAAATTTGGGGAATCTGGGTGGGGAATCACCCTAAAATACAATCAACGAATGCCGGACATACCGAAGGAGATCGCGGAACGAACGAACGCTCCATGAGCCACGAGGCCGGCCACGCTCTGACCGCTTACGATTACGGTTTCGGCGCTGATGAGTTTTTGGTCGAGGTTGCCAACGACCCAACGGGCGCAACCTATCGGGGACGTATTGGTCTTCGATTTGTCTCGGATGAAGAGATCAAAAAGATGGGCGAGGCCAAAAGGCGTTGCTATGGCATTGTCTGTGCCGCAGGCGCGCGAGTGGTTTTGCTCGCTCTTATGCGTCGAGTGTATTTTCTTCGGATCCTATCGCTGCCGCTGGTGCGGGGAGTACTTGAGCGCATCCGGCCAAAGATTCTGCGACGACGCTTGCCGTCACCAGTCCCAGTCGGTCCGTTTCGGGGACGGAACGCGAACGATGATTTTCCTGGCGCGATTCCACCCGCATTTGTACCGGCGACTCGGCGGGCAGAGATGTTGCCTTCGTTGTGGTGACCCACTGCTGGGCAAGCAGTCCACCGCAGAGTTTTGTGGCGACAGATGCAGGAAGGCGCACAGAAGAGCCGCGCTGTTGGCAACGCTGCAAGAAAGCGGCAAACGCGCGGACACGGCTCCCTCGAATCAACAACTTACAGATGCCGATTTCGAAAGTCGGCCTCTGGTCCCAGAGATGTCACTTACGGGCCTTTCCCGGACAAGGTTTGAATTGGGGTTGGACGGAAAGGGGAGTGCCGATTGAACAAGAAAAGTCAACTGGCCTTGGTCCCGCCTCTCGATCCTGAAGAAGCATTGGAGCCGATATGCGAAGACGCTCCGTTCCCAAGGTACAAGCCGGGGATCTATGAGGCCCGCTGCGTTGGTACGAAGGTGTATCGCGACCCACGCTTCAAACGGTTGATTGCACGTCTTGAGTTTCGAACACTGCCTGACTGCCAGCCGGTATTTGGATTTCTGAATCTTGGCGGCGGTGACGAACCCAAAGCTGGACGCGGCTCGGAATACTACCGGGCATGGACCCTAGCGAACGGGACCACGCCCCGAAAAAGGGAGACGATGTCCGCGCGAGTCTTCAAGGATAAGATTTTCCGCGTGAGGATCGGAGACACGACAAGGAAGCACGACGGCCGAGAGCACTCGCCCGCGGAAGTTTATTCCACCGTGAAGGAGATTTTGAAGAGAACGTGGCCTTGATCTTTCAATCCTTCAATCTCTTAATCAGGCAATCACCAAATCAGCTAATCAACCAATCAAGGGAGGCATGCGGGAAGGGTGTGATGCGAAAGAGCTTACGGCAGAAGGTTGCAAGAAATTCCGCCCTAGCCGGGGCGGAGGGTCAGGCATCACAGCAAACCCAAGGGCGGGACGGGTTAAGGCTCGTCCCGCAAAGGCACCGTCTCGCGGTGGGGGACAAGGACTCTCGGTCCTTCGAAAGTGACAAGTAACAAACATGTCCGGCTGTGTCCCTGCCCAACGACAGTGGCTCGCGATTCAGTAATTGATGAGGGAATGAAAGTGAGTGCACAAATCGGGAAGCCGAGGAAACCGGGTGTGGCGCCGGCAGTGACCGAGTCGATCGACATTATTGATGCCCAAGAATTGGCCACTAGGCTGAAGCTGCCAAAGAGCTGGATCATGGAAGGGACGCGGAGTCGCGCCGTTGATCCCATTCCCCACATGAAATTCGGCCGGTACGTTCGCTTTCAGTGGGGCTCACCCGATCTGACACAGTGGCTTGAACGGCGAGCGAGAGGGCGGAGGCCATCGTGACGGCGCCCGGTTGCCGGTGAAAGGAAGGAGCGATACACGCCTGCAGCAAGCATGGTTCTCCGACAACTAGCTGAAAGCAAAGCGCGGAATCAGGCCACTGTAAGCTGAATGTAAGTTAAGGCGAGGCCGATCACTTTCGAATCTTGGGGCTAAACCCGCATAGTAGGAGTCGGAGGGGAACTCGAAGCAGAACTCCTCCTGCATCCGCGATCATGAGATCGTGCTGCTGCCCCCCAATCTGGAGGGGAAATAATGTCTGGCAGAAAACGCTGCGCTATCTTTTCTCGTTGACTATCTCAGCCGCTTAGCTGATATTAGTCATCTAAGCCGCTATGCTATGCGGCTCAGACGGGAGGAACACACTTCATGGGTAAAGAAGAAATAAGCAAGTACCTCGCGAAGCTTGGCTCGAAGGGCGGTAAGAAATCAGCCGCAGCACTCACGAAACAACAACGGATCGAGCGCGCTCGCAAGGCGGGCAAGGCGCGCCAAGCATCGGCAAAGAAGGGAGGGCGAAAATGAAAACGCGAAATCGAGAACGGAAAGGCTCAGTCGAGCGCATCGGCGATTACTGGTGCTTGCGCTACGCGGACTGGCGGATCGAGAACGGCGAGCGCCATAGGATTCAGAACCTCACACACAAACTCGCTGCGGTTCTGGAAGAGCATAAGCGGCTGAAGCGCCCTCCGAAGTACGTTGAGGAGTTGCAGCGGGAGTTTATGAAATCCGTCAACAGCAGTCGCAGCACGCCTCAGATGTGCAGCACCATCGAGCAGTTCGTGGATGCCGCTTGGTTGCCGTTTCTTGAAGCTCATCGGGCTTCATCCACGGTCACCGTGTACAGATATTATTGGAAGCATCTTCTCAAACCTTACGTTGGCGGATATCTGCTGCGCGATTTCACCACTGCGCAAGCGGAGGCAACGCTCAACGAGATCAGCCGGCACAATCCCGCGATGCGAAAAGCGACGCTGCACAAGCTGCGCTCCATGCTCTCCGCGATCTTCAAAAGAGGGATCGGCCTTGGCTATCGCATGGGAGCCAACCCTTGCCGCGAGATCACGCTCCCGAACGGTTTGCCGTCTGAGCCGACCTACGCTTATAGCTTGGCGGAAATCCGGCAAATGCTGAGCCTGATCCAGCACGAGAGCACGCGGGTCATCATCGCACTCGCGGGCTATGCGGGCCTGTCGCGCTCCGAGATTCAAGGGCTTTGCTGGGAAGCCTACGACCCGGAAGCCGGAGAAATCGCAGTCCTTTCCAGCGTAGTCAACGGCAAGCGCGGTGAAACGAAAACGGAGGCGCGCAAGAACACCGTGCCTTTAATTCGATCCGTGCGCGATCTCTTGGACGGCTATCGCGCGAGCCTGGCCGATCCGGCCTCTGGAGTGATGCCGACCTCTGGAGTGATGTTTGCAACTGGAGTCGGCACTCCGCTTGAGCTTCACAATGTCTTCTGCGACCGGATCGACCCGATACTCAACGCCTGCGAGGAGTGCGGCAAACTCAAGGCCACGTGTCCCGCGAAGGACAGCGAGCCGCACGAGTATCGCCGCCGCTCCCACATCGTTGCGTGGCACGGCTGGCACGCGTTTCGGCGCGGCTTGGCGAGCAACCTCAACGAACTCGGGGTGCCTGATCTGACGATCCAGAGGATTCTCCGTCACGCAAACGTCACAACCACGCGCAAGAGTTACATCAAGGTGCGCGAGCCGAACGTCACGGCTGGGATGGCTCAATTGGAAGCGGAAATTCGGAGGACGGAGACTGTTCAGTGAGGAGTTTCCACAGGCCGTTTTTCTTAATTTACATTAGCTTACATCGGCCCGTTGCGCCAGCGACGGCTAAGTGATTGAAAGACCTGGTGAGCGCGGAAGGATTCGAACCTTCGACCCATGCCTTAAAAGGGCATTGCTCTACCAACTGAGCTACGCGCCCGCCTTGGTTTCAATCTAACATATTGCGCAGCGCTTGATGAACAGGTCTTGCTGGCCGCTCATGCGGATAAGGGTGATCGGTGGCAACGATGGCGAGCGCGCTGGATCTCAGTTGCTCGTTACAACGGGTCAAGTTTATTTGAGGGCAGTGGAAGGTTATCGCGGCGTTGGCATCTTCTCTAGTATTCGCTAGAAAGGCGAGCAGCGGTCGTTTACTATGGGCGACCAGACCATAAGGTGCCGAGATGGGTGCAACCACCGAACCCAACCTAGAAAATGACCTGGGGCACGCCGAGAGAGCCGCTGGCGCTTGCGTGTTTGTGCTCTTCGGTGCGGCAGGAGACTTAACCAAGCGCAAGCTGGCGCCCGCGCTCTTCAATTTGGGGAAGGCAAAGCTGTTGTCGGAGAACTTCGCTGTGATCGGCGTTTCGGTCGACGACTTGAGCCCGGAAGACTTTCGCAGCCAGGCTACTAGTTTCCTTCCTGCCGGAACAGATTCCGCAACTGCCCTGGAGTGGTTCCGGAAGCACCTGTTCTACGAGCGCGGCGACTTTGCGGATGCAGATACGTTTACGAAACTCCGGGAAAGGCTCGCCACCATAGACAGCGAGTTGCATACGGAAGGCAATTACCTTTTTTATCTGGCGACCGCGCCCAAGTTTTTTTCGCAGATCGTGCAGCAATTGGGTGCCTCCGGACTTTCGCGCCAGGGGGATGGACGCTGGCGCCGGGTAGTCATCGAAAAACCCTTTGGGCACGATCTGGATTCGGCTCGAGAGCTGAACCGCGATATCAAGGGTGTGTTGCGGGAAGATCAGATCTATCGCATCGATCACTACCTGGGTAAAGAGACGGTGCAGAACATCATGGTCTTCCGCTTTGACAACGCTATTTTCGAGCCCATCTGGAACCGGCGCTATATTGACCATGTGCAGATCACCAATGCTGAAACCGTAGGAGTGGAGCGGCGCGGCGGCTACTTCGATACAGCGGGAACGCTGCGCGACATGGTTCCTAACCACGTAATGCAGCTGCTGAGCTTAACCGCGATGGAATCGCCGGTCTCCTTTCAGGCAGACGCCGTGCGCAATGAACAGGCTAAAGTTTTGCATTCGGTTCAGCCCTTAAAATCGGACGACGTTTTGCAGAGTTGCGTGCGCGGACAATATGGCCCGGGAGTGCTCGGTGCGGAAAGAGTAGCCGGGTACCGCGCGGAGCCGGGAGTCTCCGCGGAGTCGCGCACCGAGACCTTCGTGGCCCTGAAGCTAAACATCGACAATTGGCGCTGGGCGGGAGTTCCCTTCTATCTGAGAACCGGAAAGCGCCTGGCTCTGCGCCACACCGAGATCGCCATTCAGTTCAAACGCCTGCCCTTCGAACTGTTTCGCGACGCGCCCTTTCGCAAGTTGCATACCAACACTCTGGTCATTCAGATTCAGCCGGTGGAAGGAATTTCTCTGAGCTTTGGAGCGAAGATTCCCGGGCCTTTGCTGCGGGTGGGATCGGTGGACATGAGCTTTGAATACTCCAAGTATTTCGGAGCGGATGCCTATACCGGCTACGAGGTTCTGCTTTATGACTGCATGATTGGAGACGCAACTCTATTCCAGCGCGCCGACATGGTCGAAGCGGGCTGGAGAGTGGTCGATCCAGTATTGGACGTGTGGCGGGCGCTGCCGCCGCGTAAGTTTCCGAATTACACATCGGGAAGTTGGGGTCCGGTGGAAGCTGACCAACTGCTGCAGCTTGGCGGGCGCCAGTGGAGGAGAGTCGAACCGTGATTCTTGATAAACAATGATTCTTGCTGGCGAAATCGGCGCAACGCGCATTCGGCTAGCCGCTTTCGAAACCGAAGGCAACCGGCTGCAATGTGTGGTGGAAAAGGTCTACATGAGCCAGCAGCACGACGGGTTAGCTGGCGTTCTCGAGGACTTCATAAGAACTGAAGGCATTCCCGTCCATAGTGCCTGCCTGGGTGTGGCCGGGCCTGTGCGAGCGGGGCGCAGCAAGATTTCCAATCTGCCATGGGTGATCGATTCGCAGGAAGTGGCCAAGCAACTCAGACTCAATTCGGTTGGACTGCTCAACGATTTGGAGGCTTACGCTTATGGCATCGATGGGTTGGACTCGAAAGACTTCATCACTTTAAGCGAAGGCGCGGAACACGCCGAAGGCAACCGCGCCGTGATCTCGGCGAAAACTGGCCTTGGCATGGCCGGGCTTTACTGGGACGGCTTTCGGCATCATCCGTTCGCCTGCGAAGGCGGACACGCCGACTTCGCGCCCCGAAACGATCTGCAGATGGAATTGTTGGCATACTTGCAGAAAAAATACGGCCGCATCAGCTGCGAGCGAATTCTCTCCGGGCCGGGAATTAAGAACATCTACGACTTTTTGCGGGATTCGCACAAGGCCGAAGAACCGGAATGGCTGCAAGAGCAATTAAGCGGCGCACCCGATCCGCCAGCGCTGATCTCGCAAATTGGACTGGAGGGCAAAGCCGCGATCTGCGACCAGGCCTTGTCCATTTTTGTTCGTGTGTTCGGCGCGGAGACTGGGAACTGCGCGTTGAATTTTATGTCCACGGGAGGGATCTTTCTCGGCGGCAGCATTGCAGCAAAGATCGTGCCCAAGATGAAGGATCCGGTGTTTCTGGAATCTTTTCTGGACAAAGGGCGGATGGAAGTTATCCTCAAGGACATGCCGATTAAGATCGTCGCGAACGACGACACCGGCTTGATCGGAGCGGCCCGTTACACCCTGATTCAGAAGGCATTTCGCAAGGAGACTCGAACTGCGGTGTAGCGTCGCAAAACACTCTCTCTCGGCTGAGCCCACGCATTCCCGCTGGAACCGCGCACTGGCGCCGCGGTTGACGGTCGCCCCGGGGGATACGGTACATCTCGAATGCCTCGATTCGAGTGGCGCGCAGGTGCGGCCAGGAATAACGCTGGCTGAGTTTCTCAAGATTGATCGAGGGCGCATTCATGCGCTCACTGGTCCAATCTTCGTAGACGGCGCCGAACCCGGCGATGTTCTGCAGGTGGACGTGCTTGAAGTCGCGCACAAGGGCTGGGGTTGGTCAAGCGTGATCAGCGGGATGGGATTTCTCAAAGATCGTTTTCGCGAGCCTTATTTGTTTCACTGGCAACTCGACGGTGACGTCAGCCGCTCGCTCGCGCCGGCGGTAGTTCCGCTGCGTCCGTTCTGCGGCGTAATGGGAGTTGATCCGGCGGAAGACGGCGAGTTTCCAACGCGCCCTCCAGGAGTTTTCGGCGGAAACATGGACGTGCGCGAGCTTTGTGCTGGCGCCACACTTTATCTGCCAGTGTTTAACACTGGCGCATTATTTTCAGCGGGCGATGCACACGCTGCGCAGGGCGACGGCGAAGTGTGTATCAACGGAATCGAATGTCCGGCTGACGTAATGCTACGCTTCGAATTACATAAGAAAAGGCCGCTCGCCGGACCGATGGTTGAGTCGCGAGGAACCCAGGACCAAGAGACCGAAGCGTGGATCGTGGTGGAATCCGCGCCGGACCCAATTGCTGCGGGCAGCACGGCAACTTCACGCATGATCGATTTCCTAATGGCGCGATGGGGATTCTCCGACATTCATGCCTACCTCCTGTGCAGCGTGGCCATGAATTTACGCTTGAGCCAAGTGGTGAACGAGCCCATGTATACCGTAAGTGCGGCGATGCCCAAACACGTGCTCCCGGATCGCAAACTTTTCTAGCCTTGCTCATCAACGATGTCGAGATGGTGGCCGAGATGCAATCCCCTAATCCGGACCGCCGCCCTGTATAGCCCATGCGACGCCCGCCCACAGCGGTTGCAATCCACGTGTTTGGGATTCTTAAATCATGCTCCGTCACTTTGTCCTCGAAATCTGCGTTGAATCGGTGGAGCACGCCCTGGCAGCCGAGCGCGGCGGCACAGACCGCATCGACTTTTGAAAAGAAGGTTGCGAACCTGGTGCGCCAACTTAATGACTTCTCCGAGAAGGGTTGACCCTGAACTGGGCCGATGGCCCGATCCTTGGGTTTTCAGGACTTCTCTTTTCTATGATTGCGACTCCTTCAAGTTGCGATAGCGACGAATCAAATTGTTGGTTGAGCTATCGTGATTGAGCGCGGGCTCGGGATTGTTTTCGAGCTCCGGGATAATGCGCTGCGCCAGGACTTTGCCAAGCTCCACTCCCCACTGATCGAAAGAATCAATGTTCCACAGCACGCCCTGCGTGAAGACAGCATGTTCGTAAAGAGCAACCAGCTTGCCAAGAACTTCGGGCGTGAGACGCTCGGCCAGAATTGTGTTGGATGGCCGGTTGCCTTCAAACACTCGATGAGGCACCAGCCAATCCGGAGTACCCTCAGCCTTCACTTGCTCGGGGGTCTTGCCAAAGGCGAGGGCTTCGCTCTGCGCGAAAACATTGGCCAGCAACATGTCGTGATGGCGGCCAAGTTCATTCAGGGGCTTGGCAAATGCGATGAAGTCGCACGGAATCAGGCGCGTGCCCTGATGGATCAGCTGATAAAAAGAGTGCTGGCCGTTGGTTCCCGGCTCGCCCCAGTAGATGGGGCCGGTATCGCGTGCCACCGGCCTTCCGTCGAGCGTGACATGCTTTCCATTGCTCTCCATCGTCAACTGCTGGAGATACGCCGGAAAGCGCTTGAGGTACTGCTCGTAGGGGAGAACGGCCACAGTTTGCGCCCCGAAGAAATCGTTGTACCAAATGCCAAGCAGGCCCATCAGCACAGGCAGGTTGGCCTCGAACGGGGCAGAACGAAAATGCTCATCCATCTGGTGGAAGCCATCGAGCATAGCGCGAAAATTGTCGGGACCGATGGCGACGATGGTCGACAGTCCGATGGCTGAATCCATCGAGTAGCGACCGCCTACCCAGTCCCAGAATTCGAACATGTTGGCGGTATCGATACCGAACTTCGCCACCTCGGCTGCGTTCGTGGAAACCGCCACAAAGTGCTTGGCGACCGAACTCTCATCCCCTCCCAATCCCGCCAGTAACCATTCACGCGCGGTGTGGGCGTTGGTCATTGTTTCGAGGGTCGTGAAAGTCTTGGAAGAGACTATAAAGAGGGTTTCCGCGGGATCGAGATCCCTGACCGCTTCCGCGAAATCGGTGCCATCGATGTTCGAAACAAAACGGAAGTTCATGGAGCGCTCACTGTAATGCCGAAGCGCTTCATAAGCCATGACTGGCCCGAGATCGGAGCCGCCGATACCGATGTTCACAACATTGCGTATACGTTTCCCCGTATGGCCTTGCCATGCGCCACTGCGCACGCGTTCGGAGAACGCGGCCATTTTATCGAGCACAGCGTGGACTTCGGGCACAACATTCTTCCCGTCAACTAAAATGGACGCACCTTTCGGAGCACGCAGGGCTACATGCAAGACTGCCCGGTTCTCCGTAATGTTGATCTTCTCGCCGCTGAACATCGCATCGATACGCGCTCGCAGACCGGACCCTTCCGCGAGCTGAAGAAGCAAATTGAGAGTTTCATCGGTGACTCGGTTCTTGGAGTAGTCCAGATACAGCCCTACCGCTTCCAACGCCAGGCGCTGGCCACGTTTGGGATCGTCGGCAAAGAGTTCGCGCAGATGCGTCTTAGAAACGGTTTTGTAGTGGGATGTCAGCGCCTTCCATGCCGAGGATTTGACACGCTTTTTTGTCAATTGAACTTGAGTAGCCATGTTCATGCTCCTTTTCTAAGGTGCTCGATCACCGCGACGTTGCCGGGGGCGGCCTAGTAAAATTTACCCTAAGCGTTAGATTCCCCAGGTCCGTTTTTGTTCCGCCAATATCGCCTGCGATCGGATGATTCGCTCCACTTCTAACTTGTGGCGTAGAGTTCGCTATTTAGCCTCAGGCCAATTAAAGCTCCAGGCTTGGCCTCATCATTGCAAAATCCCCTGCTTACACCTCGTTGTGCGGCATATATTCGCCTATGCTGTCACTGGGCGGTCGGCCCCACCGCCCGCGGTAGATATTCTCTTTGTGATAGATAGGTTCTCTGGGGCAAAATTGGCAGATGACAAACCGCCGTCACTGGGCCGGGCTCCGGAACCAACGCGGATTCTGAAGCTTCGGGCCCGAGATGATGCCGGTCTCGTTGAGGCTGGAAGGGCACGTGCAAGAGTTCTCTGGGGAATGGGCGAGAGTTGCGAGGCCCTTGCACCGTGCGGTGGCTCGTGTTGTCGGTGACTAATATATCGCAAGGCTATTCTGAAAGAGCTGAAGTGAATGAACCCATCCGAGCACCGCTTACTGGCCCTGACGCAGAACGCAAAACTCGCGCCTCGGTCGCGCCACGAGCGAAGCGTGCTACGTGGGAGCAGAGTGAAGGCACTCCTTTGCCCCTCGGCGTCACTTGGATTGAGCAGGAACAGGCGTTCAACTTCGCAGTGCATGCCGAGCCAGCAGAGAGTGTCACGCTCTTGTTTTACTCTTCCAGCGATCTGGTCAACCCGCTGCTGGAGTGTCGTTTCGACTTTCTCCGTAACAAGTCAGGACGGGTTTGGCATTGCCGCATCCCATCCAGCGAGATCAGGGGTTGCAGTTACTACGGATATTCGGTGTCGGGACAAGTTGTTCCCTACATTCATAGCTTCGACCCGCAGAAGGTTCTGCTCGATCCCTACGCGCGTGCCGTCTTTTTTCCTCACGCTTTTGATCGCCAATTGGCCATGCATGAAGGATCGAATGCCGGCCACGCGCCTCTGGGAGTGCTCACGGCTCACCGTCATTCGTTCGATTGGGACAGCCACCGGTCGCCACATCACGAATCAGACGCAGTGATTTACGAACTTCATGTGAAAGGCTTCACCAAGAGCGCAAATTCGGGCATCGATCCGTCACGCGCGGGCACCTACGCAGGCTTGGTGGAAAAAATCCCGTACTTGAAGGATCTCGGGATTACCGTCGTTGAGCTGATGCCGGTTTTCCAGCGCGATCCGCAGGAGGGAGATTATTGGGGCTACATGCCCTTGAACTTCTTCGCGCCTCACGCTCAATACGCCAGTACCCGCGATGATGATGAACAGCATCTTGAATTTAAGAACATGGTGAAGGCGTTTCACGCGGCGGACATCGCGGTTGTGCTTGACGTTGTTTATAACCACACTTCCGAAGGCGATCACAAGGGGCCGATCTACAGCTACAAGGGATTTGATGTTGCCGGTTACTACATGATGACGGGCGACCCGGCGAACCCTTACGCCAATTATTCCGGCACCGGCAACACTTTGAATTTCGGCCAGGCGCACGTGCGGAAGATGGTGATGGATAGTTTGCGGTACTGGAAACGAGAGATGCACATCGACGGATTCCGCTTCGATCTGGCATCAGTATTCAGCCGCAATACCGATGGATCGCTGAACTGGGTCGACGCTCCCATCTTCAGTGAAATTGCGGGCGATCCGGAGTTGGGGAAGTTACGGCTGATCGCAGAGCCGTGGGATACCGGCGCCTATCAACTCGGCCGCGGCTTCCCGGGCATAACCTGGCTGCAATGGAATGGACGCTTTCGAGATGACATTCGCCGATTTGTGAAAGGCGACGCCGGAATGGTTCCCGACCTGATGCGGCGCATCTATGGCAGCGACGATTTTTTCCCCGACAGCCGCGCCGACGCCTATCACGCCTATCAGAGCGTGAACTATGTGAATTCGCACGATGGCTTCACGCTATACGATCTCGTCACCTACAACCAGAAGCACAACTCGGCGAATGGCCACAATAATCAGGATGGAACCGACGACAACTACAGTTGGAACTGTGGCCACGAAGGCGACGAGGGCGCGCCTGTTGAAGTAATGGCCCTGCGGCGCCGGCAGGTGAAAAACTTCTGTTGTTTGCTGATGCTATCGAATGGAACTCCGATGTTTCGTGCCGGAGATGAATTCCTCAACACGCAGTTCGGCAACAATAATCCTTACAATCAGGACAATCCGACCGGATGGCTGGATTGGAGCCAGCTTGGGGCAAACCAAGACATATTCCGTTTTTTCAAAAGCATGATCGCCTTTCGAAAGAGCCATCCCACTCTGAGCCGCAGCCGGTTCTGGAGGGAAGATGTGGCCTGGTATGGAACCGGTCCAATGGCCGACTTGTCGCACGACTCCCGCAGTCTCACATTCTGCCTGCACGGTGCTTCACAAGACGACGATGATCTCTACGTGATGATCAACGCTTACTGGGAGAAACTAGAGTTCCATGTTCAAGAAGGTACGGCGAAAGAGTGGCTGCGAATAGTGGACACGGCCTTACCAAGCCCCGAAGATTTCGCCGAGAACGGTGTTGCCCTCGAGACGACAAGATACGTTGTGGCCCCAAGATCAGTTGTCGTTCTGATTCGAGGTAAGAATTAAGGACTGTACACGGAGGCCATTGTGAAAGTGCGATTTTTCGCTTTGCTGCTATTGGCCATATCATTGCCGTGCTGCCCGGCGACCGCTCAACAGGTCGCTCTTACGTTCGATGACTTGCCTGCCCACGAAGATTTGCCTCCCGGCAGCTGACTTAGCCTAAAGCTTCGCCACGCTCAGAACGGCGGACATTTTGTGCTCTTGCCCCGGCGCGAGATCGATTGCGGCGCCCAGAATGTTACACGCCTCGACACAGAGAAAGTTCCTCCATTCATCGTCGCCCAGGTCGTGCAGGGCCACGGCTCCGTCACGCCACGGATTCCAAACCACTGTGCTGATCGAATCGGTTTTTCGTAGGCAAATGCGACGGCCCATTTGTCCGTCCAAAAGGTCAACATCGCTCGTCGTGTTCAGATAGGCACTGTCGGTCGGGGCGGCGATGGTCAGGTCATTGTGTTGCGTCTCTTCCAAGTTGGGTTTCGTATTATCCAGAAAGCGCACGGAATTCAATCCCTGCACGCGCACGCTACCGACATCCGCAACTCGATTGTAAGTGTGCAAAGCTTCCTCGAAGCAAAGAGGCGTTGTCCCGGTGTTCGTGCAAGCAAGCTCCAGAGTCAGCTCAGAACCAAACACGACACGATGCGACAGGCGAAAGTCGCCGGCCCACCAGCGCCGCGTCTGATCGTCGCTTTCGGTGTACATGCTCGCGGCGAGTCCGGCGTCCTTTTCAACAATCTGCCACGTCTTTGTGCGCACGAACCCGTGCGCTGGAGCGTTGGGATCATTTACTTTTCCGCGGAACCAGGGAAAACAGATCGGGATTCCGCCGCGGATCGCCTGCCCTTCCTGCCAGCGCGACTTCGTGCTCAGAAAGACCACTTCCTCGTAATCTGCAGGTTCCCAGGATGTCACTTGGGCGCCATGCAAGCACATTTCGCCCTCGGCCTTGGAGCTGGTAATTGTGCACTCGCGGCAGGGCACCGTTGCCTTCGCCCACCGTGGCGAGACCTGGAACTCCGAATCGACGGTTAAGATCCGCTGCAAGGATTGTGGACATAAATCAAGATGTCATGGGCAGCGCGAACACCAACTTATCTTAATCCTGTCACACCGCTACGCACTCGCACGCTTGACCATGCAGAGTTCCCGGCTAGGCAGTTGGCCCACTCCCATTCCGTCAGCCAGTTTCCACGGCACTTTCCGCCGCATTGGAATCCCGCCATGCACCGCCACCAACGGGGCTGATCACGTGATGACTGACGAGATCATGCCCGCATTCGCTTCGCCAGGCATTCACTCAATGACCCTCATAGTTATGCTCCTGTCTCGCGCTAAGGTCTACTACCTCGCAGAACCTTGCAAGCACAAAGCCAAGCAGCAAAAGCCGCCTCACAGAGGGAAATTTGCGTCGAGCGCAACTTTGGTATTGAGGTTGCATCCTATACTTACCGACGCTGAGCGCAGTACGAAGCCCAGCAGTATACGTAACCGCAGCCAGACAAAACTCACGTCAACGCGAGGAGCAAATGATGTTAAGAGTGTCGGTGATCTTCATCTGTTCGAGTGGTATCTTCGGCATTCTTGCCAATCAACATCGAAGTATCAAGTCGCGACGATAATGGACGTCAAAACCCATCAGACCGCCGTCACCGGGAACCCTGACAGTCGTGAGCTATGACGTTTCCCTCAGAGTCGGCCACACTGTTTTACCGGCTCTTAACATTTAAGTGTTTAACTCAGACTACGAGGATTGATTACGAGGAATGACGACGAGGATTTCTGAATGAGTACACGAAGTGCAGTTCGCCCCGACCCCGCGAAAGTAGTTTCGATGGCGTCGAAAACCTTTAACACTCCTGATGTTCTTAAACAGTACATGCCCGACCCCATCCCGTTGGTCGGATCGGAGGACGCACTGTATGAGAGGCATTTGGTCTTTGACCGAGCTATCGATCCGAGAGCGGCGAGTGCCCGGGAGCGCTTTGAGGCATTTTCGTCTTCGGTGCGCGACGTTCTGGCTTCACGCTGGGTGCTGACGAAGAGTACCTATGAGCAACAGAATGCCAAGCGTATCTATTACCTTTCCATGGAATTTCTCATTGGCCGCAACCTGGCCAACAATGTGACCAACCTTCTGCTCGATCCTCTGGTGAAGCAAGCGGTGAAAGAAAAAGGAATCGATTGGTTGGACTTGATTGAGCAGGAACCGGATGCGGGCCTCGGAAATGGCGGCCTGGGCCGGCTCGCGGCTTGCTTACTTGACTCGATGGCAACGATGCAGTTGCCGGCGACCGGTTACGGCCTCCGGTACGAGTACGGGATGTTTCGGCAGTCGTTCGTGAATGGATGGCAGCGTGAAGATCCGGATAACTGGCTGCGCGATGGCGATCCATGGGAGATCTGCCGTGCCCACGAGAAAGTGGAAATCAAGCTCAATGCTACGTTCAAGCTGCGTGGCGGACATTATGAGGTCATTCCGAATCGTCCCTCGAGCCTGTTCGGAATACCTTTTGATCGTCCGGTGGTTGGCTACGGAGGCAAGACGATTAACACTCTTCGCCTCTGGGCTGCAGCCGCTCCGGACTACTTTGATTTTGAGCAATTCGGCACGGGCGACTTTGTCGGTGCGCTAGGTGAGACTCTTCAAGCGGAATCGCTTACTCGGGTCTTGTATCCCGACGATTCTACAACTGCCGGCCAGGAACTGCGATTTCTGCAGGAGTATTTCCTGGTTGCGTGTTCGCTTGCCGACCTTGTGCGCCGGTTCTTGCGCCACAACACGGATTGGAACAAGCTGCCTGAGAAGGCCGCAATTCAGCTCAACGACACGCATCCTTCGATGGCTGTCTCCGAATTGATGCGCATTCTGCTCGATGATGCGAACCTAACTTGGGACCATGCATGGGATCTAACGACAAGAACCCTCGGCTACACAAATCACACTCTCTTGCCCGAAGCCCTGGAAAAGTGGCCGGTCGCGTGGTTCGAAGCGCTTCTGCCAAGGCAGTTGGAAATTATTTACGAGGTAAACCGCCGGCTGCTTGACGATGTCCGCGCCCGCTTTCCAGGAGATGAGGGTCGCGTCGAACGCATCAGTCTGGTGGAAGAAGGAAGTCCGCCTAAAATTCGCATGGCCAATCTAGCCATTGTGGGCTCGCACAGCACCAATGGTGTGGCTGCGATTCACTCGAAGCTTTTGCGGACTACAACCGTCAAAGACCTCGCCGAGATGTTCCCCGATCGTTTCAACAACAAGACCAACGGAGTAACGCCGCGACGGTGGATTCTGGAGGCGAACTCCGAGTTATCGAGCGCGATCACGCAGGGTATCGGTGACAAGTGGATTACGGATCTTAGTCAGCTCACGAATCTCAAGCCACTGGCCGAGGATTCCAGTTTTCGCGAAGCGTTCCTCGCCGCGAAACGCGAAACCAAAGCGCGTTTTGCAGACTGGCTCAAATCGACATCGGGGCATATTGTCGACCCAGATACGGTCTTCGACTGTCAGATTAAGCGCATCCACGAGTACAAGCGTCAACTGTTGAATGCGCTGCGGATCATCGTCGTTTATAACCGGCTGCGGGAAAACCCCGATATGAAGATGGTGCCGCGCACATTTTTCTTCGCCGGTAAAGCGGCACCAGCCTACCGCTTGGCCAAGCTCATCATAAAATTTATCAACAACCTCGCCGCAACGATTGATGGCGACCCGGCGGTTCATGGGCGCATCAAAGTAATGTTTCTCCCAGAGTACAACGTGACGCTTGCAGAGCGGCTGATTCCGGCCAGCGATGTCTCGAATCAGATCTCAACTGCCGGGTATGAAGCCAGCGGAACCAGCAACATGAAGTTCATGATGAATGGAGCCTTGACGGTTGGCACGCGCGACGGCGCGACCATCGAAATGGCGGAAGAAGCCGGGGAGGAAAATTTCTTCCTGTTTGGACTCACAGTGGAACAAGTCGAAAACAGCCGTGCCTGGTACAACCCGAACTGGCATTACGAGCACGAGCCCGAAACGCGCGCCGCTCTCGATCTGATTTTTTCCGACCATTTCAGCCACGATGAGCCTGGCATATTCTCCCCGTTGCGCGATACGCTACTTCTGTCTGGAGACCACTACATGCATCTGGCCGACCTGACTTCTTATTGTCAGGCTCAGGATCGTCTTGGCGACCTATACGCAAATTCTCATGAATGGGCACGCAAGGCTATCCTGAACGTGGCCAGCTCAGGAAAATTCTCGAGCGACCGCACAATCGCCGAATATGCTTCGGAAATCTGGAAGGCGGCACCATGTCCAATACTGTAGAGATAACCCCTAGATCATCCTTAGCCGGCGAACCAACTGTGTCACCGTTAGCCGGAAAGCCAGCGCCCAAAGAGATGCTGATTGATGTAGCGCGGCTGGAGAAAGATTACTTAGAGCGCCGGCCCGACCTCAGTGATCCCAGCCAACTGGTTGCCTTCGGCACCAGCGGACATCGTGGCTCCCCGCTTCACGGCTCTTTTACGGAAGCCCACATCCTGGCAATCACGCAGGCGATCTGTGACTACCGCAAAACGCAAGGAATCGACGGCCCACTTTACATGGGCAAAGACACGCACGCGGTCTCCGCACCAGCGCAGCGCACTGCTCTAGAAGTGCTTGCGGCGAACGGAGTCGAGACCATCATTCAGGAGAATGACGCGGTAACTCCGACCCCCGTCATCTCCCGAGCCATCCTGGTCTACAACCGAAACCGCAAAGAGCATCTCGCCGACGGCATCGTTGTCACGCCTTCGCACAATCCTCCAGAGGATGGAGGCTTCAAGTACAACCCGCCAAACGGCGGCCCCGCAGATACCGATGTGACGCGCTGGGTGCAGGACCGGGCGAATGATTTACTGCGCACTCAGAATTCAAGCGTCAAGCGCATTTCGTTCGAAAGGGCCATTCTAGCCGCGAACACGCACCAGGAAGATTTCGTTCTACCCTATGTTCGCGATCTCAAGAATGTCGTGGACATCGATGCCATCCGCGGCGCACATCTCAAACTCGGTGTCGACCCTCTCGGCGGAGCCGCCCGCCATTACTGGGAGCCAATTAATTCGATTTATGGGCTCGAGGTCAAAGTGGTCAATCCCATCATCGATCCAACCTTTTCCTTCATGACGGTGGATCACGACGGAAAGATTCGCATGGATTGCTCCAGTCCCTACGCCATGGCCAGGCTCGTGGGGCTAAAAGATCAATATCAGGTAGCCTTCGCCAACGATCCCGACTCCGATCGGCACGGAATTGTGACTCCCTCTGCCGGGCTCATGAATCCCAACCACTATCTAGCCGTGGCGATCCAATACCTCCTGAAGCATCGGCCGCAGTGGCGCCAAAAAATCGCTGTCGGAAAAACGTTGGTGAGCAGCAGCATGATTGACCGAGTCGTTCGAAAGCTCGGTCGTAAGTTGCTCGAGGTGCCCGTGGGCTTCAAGTGGTTTGTGCCGGGGCTCATTGATGGCTCATGCTGTTTCGGCGGAGAAGAGAGCGCAGGGGCGAGTTTCCTTCGCCTGGACGGCAGCGTTTGGACCACCGACAAAGATGGGCCCATCATGGATCTGCTTGCGGCCGAGATCATGGCGTGCACGGGAAAAGATCCCGGTGAGCATTATCGCGATCTGACAGCAGAATTCGGCACCCCTTATTACACGCGCATTGACGCGCCTGCCAGCCCCGAGCAAAAAGCGAAGCTCTTGGCTCTTTCGCCCGATGCCGTCAAAGATTCGCATCTGGCGGGCGAAACGATCACCGCGAAGCTGACTCGAGCCCCTGGCAATCAGGCCCCGGTCGGCGGGCTGAAAGTGGTATCAGAAAACGGATGGTTCGCGGCCCGTCCATCCGGCACCGAGAACATTTACAAAATTTACGCTGAGAGTTTCAAGAGCGAGTCACATTTGAAGGCCATCGTTAGCGAAGCGCACGAAATGGTGAACAGAGCGCTAGATTCTGGAGTGCGGTAATGAGCGATGGCGACGGGTCCACGACTGCTCCTCCTTTTCCGCCCGATTACCACGCTTCTGGCTTATTGCTGCACGTCACTTCCCTGCCCTCACCATACGGCATCGGCGATTTTGGCTCGTCGGCGTTCTCCTGGGTCGACCACCTCCATCAGGCGGGCCAGAGTTGGTGGCAGGCGCTACCGCTGGGTCCGACCGGTTACGGAAATTCTCCCTATCAGTCGATGTCTTCATTCGCAGGGAACGCGATGCTGATCAGCCCGGCTTGTCTCATTGCAGATGGGTTGCTCAAGGCGGCGGATTGTGACTCTAATTTTGCCGCGGATGTGGTTGACTACGATACCGTCATTCCTTTCAAGGAGCGGCTCCTGGAAACAGCGTGGACAAATTTTAAAGCCGGCAAACGCAGCGATCTGCGGCCAGCATACGACGAGTTCTGCGCCGAACAGGAACATTGGCTGGGAGACTATGCGCTTTTCCGCGCGCTGAAAGAAAAACATCACGGAGCCTACTATCTCGAGTGGCCCACCGAGCTAGTTCGACGCAAGGAAGAAGCCCTTGGCAGGGCGCGCCGGGAATTGGCCACTCAAATCGATCAAGTACGCTTTGCGCAGTTTCTATTATTCCGCCAGAGTGACCAACTTAAGCAGCACGCGCACTCGAAGGGCGTGCATTTGATCGGAGACTTGCCATTCTTTGTTTCTCCGGATTCGAGCGATGTCTGGGCTAACCCGGAATTATTCCTGCTCGATGAGCATCGCCTGCCGCGATTTGTCGCCGGTGTTCCCCCCGATTATTTCAGCGCGCAAGGGCAGCTATGGGGAAATCCTGTCTACAACTGGGATGCGCTGCGCGCAACCAGCTACCGATGGGCAATTGACCGGCTGCGCGCTCTGTTGGCTCATGTTGATGCCATTCGCCTCGACCACTTTCGCGGCTTTGCAGCCGCGTGGCATGTTCCGGCGGGGGCGCCTACGGCGCAGTCTGGAGAATGGGTACCGGGGCCCGGTGCGGATTATTTCCAGGTTGTTGAGCAGGAGTTTGGCCGCCTCCCGTTTATCGCGGAAGATCTCGGCATCATCACCCCCGACGTATCTGCGCTTCGTGATCAATTTCAGTTGGCAGGAACACGGGTTTTGCAGTTCGCGTTCGACGGGCATTCCGACAATCCTTACCTGCCTCACAATTTTGTTCACAACACGGTCGCGTATACCGGCACTCATGACAACGCTCCTACGCGAGAATGGTACAAAGAATTGCCGGAATACCAGCGCCAGAATTTTTGGGGATATCTCAAGCGCGCTCCGGGCGAGGCCGGTGATGCGGCTCCGGAATTGATACGTTTGGCGTGGTCGTCGATGGCAGCACTTTCGATAGCCCCACTGCAGGACTTGCTTAATCTCGGAGCGGAAACCCGGATGAATGTACCTGGCCGTGCCGGCGGGAATTGGCGTTGGCGCTACTCGGAAGACGAGCTAACGCCTTCCTCGTTTCAATGGCTGCTGGAGCTGACAAAATCGTCACATCGCTTGGGTTCGGGAACAACCAGTCAGCCTTCTAAACTCAAGTATTCAAGCCTCGCACCTCCGGTGCCTTCCCAGATTTAAGCCACTACCGACGATTCCTCCGAAATTGCTTGCGGAATTCGTGGCCAGCCTTCTCTTTACACCGCTTCACTAGTTCTAGCGAGGGATGCTATCGGAAACTCGCAAGGTGAACAAAGAGCCGGGAGCTAAAGCCATTTCTGCAGCGTTGGCAGTAAGTTTGATTATGACAAGTACTTCTTTGGCGCCGCTCGTGCCCAAGGTGGCATCTTTAGCGCCACGCATTGCCGCCCCGAAAACCCCACCCTTGCCGGACCCGGCAAGTTTCACATTTTTCTTTTTGGAAGTCTTTCCTATCACTTGGCCTTGCTCATCCGCATTACCGGTGCCGTGAGAGTTGCTGAACTCTTTTAGGTCCGCTTGAATGCGGTACGTCGCATTGCGGAATGTCATGGTCTCGAATTGAAAAGTCATCTCAGCCTTCTTGCCATTCTTATCCGTCTTTAGAGAGGCGATGCGGCCTTGGATAATTGCGCCCGTGTAAGGAGCGGTAAGAACTTGAGCCGAAATCCCGTCTCCCACACTGGAAGTCTGCGTGCTCATGGGCGACATCAGTTTGACGTATATCTCCACATCGTTCAGCCCCAGCGGCTCATTGGAAGGTGGGAGTGGATTCACCACTGCGGACTCTCTCTGCTCCTCAAGCGCTGCTTGGGCTTCGGATATTTGCTTTTGTTGAGCTGCCAGTTCAGCCTGTTGCCGTTCCAGTTCTTGCTGCGCTTTCTCGGCCTGATCATCGGGCTGAGGCGTATTTTCGGCGGAGTACTTCTTTACTCTTCTCTGCGGCGGTTTGGTGTTCTCAGTCGGCGGGTGAATCTCAAGCGGGTGCTCTGCCGACGATGTCATATCAGTCGGCTGCTCATGCTCAGGAGTCACCTCCGGCGGTGGTGGCACGGGCGGCGGAGGAACATCTTTCGCGCGTGGCGTTTCTTCCGGCACAACAATAGCGGGTGGCGTAGGGTGAACGAAGTTGTGGAGCAACCGGCCCAAGGGCTTCTCCCCGGCAAAGAGTGCCAGCGCAATGGTCGATACTGCGAGTACTAGCCAGGTGAGTTGCCGCTGAGAAAGCTCTTGAAACCAGCGCCGCTCATCGGGCACACGTGTATCGGGAGGGGCAGGAGCTATGGGCGCGGCTCGCGGCGCCGGGGAAGCATCGAAATCCTCGGGGCGGATCGGCATCGGTTAACACCACTCCCTTGCCCGCCGATTTTTCGCAACGCACATCGCACCCTGGCTCGATGAACAAAGGCTCGATGAACAAATCTGGCGCTCAATTGCTGCTTTCGAGTCGGGCATTCGCGGCTCCCTTGGGATCAAATAGAATCATCCCGGGTTGAGTGTCCATTGGTGTGCTGTTGTCCAACCGGCGCCAACGAATGTCACCGGGCATCTTGACGTTGATTGTTGCTCCGGGATGGATCACCAGACCGACACAACCGTCGGAGCGACGTTCCAAGTTTGCCCGGATACGAAAGCCGGTGGTCAGCAAGTCGAGCGACGGCTGCTGATCTTCGAAGTTTATGCATAGGGCCGGATCTGGAATCGGATGAGATTGCAACACGAGGTGCGCTTTCGAAGGTACCGGCGGCGGCACTGAGAGCGGCAGGAGTTTGCGAAGTCTTTCGACCTCTCTGATAGCCTCTTGCAGCGCGCGGTCTTTTTCTTCCAGTTGATGCAGGATGATGGCCAGCTGGGGATGATTCTTCTCGAACGCATTCTTCTCGTTGGTTACCGACGTCAGATCATCGTTCAGCTTGTTGATTTCGTGCTGTCGTGAAAGAAGTTTAGCTTCCAGCTCTTTGATTCTTTCCTGGAGGACATCAGGGTCAGTGGGGTCCGGTGGTCCACTTTGCTGGATCTTGTGGCCGCACTTCTTGCAAAAGATTCTGCCTGGAGGGTTATCTTCGCCGCAGTTCGCACATATCGCCATAAAGTTTTCTCAGTGGCCGCCTGAATTCAAGACCAGCAGCATTTTTATCCAGCTAATGTAATTGGCGCATTCTGTCCCAAAACGGCCGGACAGAAAACTTGCAACGGCTCATTTGGGACGAACGATACGAGCGTTGCTCTTCCCGTTCTTGTCGAACAAAATCATCCCGAATCCAACTTTAATTCGCTGACCAGCGGAGTATTGGGTCCATTTTTTGTTGTCCGGCAATTTAACGTTGAGCGTCGCCTCTTTGTTAACCACCACGAAGATGGAACCGTTGGCTTCTCGCTGCAAACTCGCGCGGATGCCGAAGCCGGTGGTCGACAGGTCGAGAAAGTCCTTCGATGCGGCGAACGCGACCCGCAGATCGCTCGACTTGATGGGATCGGCTTCAATGAGCAATCCATGGCGCTGTGCCACACCCTCACCCGCGGGCACTCCCACAATTTCCAGCAAAGCGCGCCGCCAAGCCTCAGGGGCGGGACGGTCGGCGGGGCTTGAGGCACCGAGAGCATCGCGTACCAGTTTCGCTACGGCCGGATACTTCCGGTCGACCAAAGGATGCACATCCCAGTGGTCGCCCTGTGTCGGGCTCTCGCCGGATGATGCCCATTCGAAATGCTGAGTTTCCTGGTTGTACGACCAATCAAAAGATTCGCCTCGACTGATGTCGAGATCACCCGCAACCAGAAACTCCTCGATCAATATCGTGAGGGCCAAACGGTCGCTGCCAATCGACGGAACCTGCTTCTGCCAGATCTCTGGAGCCGCGTAGCCAGACGAACCTTGCCCCGGTTCCGGCAAATCACCGGGCAGATGGACATAGCGATCGAAATCGACCAGAGCCATGTCTCCGGCCTCTTCGTCTCGAAAGTCAGCCGGCGTGGGAGCTTCTAACTCCGGAGTTCGGTGAAAGCCATCGTTGACCACCACATTTCCGGGAGAAAGATCGGCGTGGATGAATCCCTGCCGTTCCATCATCATCACGGCGGTTGCCAGACCGTATGCCCAGGTTGCGCGTATCGTGGCGGGAGGCCACCAACTCGGCGGATATTGCGAGCTTCGCGACTCCCTTTCCGCTCGCTCCTTCAGATTGCGCCAGTTCCAGCCGCGCACATTCTTCATGACAACGGCGAAGGGAGTGTACGTGCCTAACGCCGGCAGCATTCCAAACGGTGCGCCCCCGAGCGCATCGGCTTTTGGTTTTTCAAGCGTGGCCAGTTTCAGTTGCACAAGTTTTTCCGACCTTCGTTTGCGCCGTTCATCGGGCTCCCAAAAACATTTGATACGGAATTTTTCGCCTGTACTCTCGTCTGTAGCCACGTGAACCAGGCCCTCACTGCCACTTTCGAATTCGGCCCGTGAGGATCCGCCGGAGATGTGCAGCGTGCGATCATTGCACCGGATATTGGATCCCTGCAGAGCCCGCGCTTCCTGACGCACTTGCATTTTGCTCATGAGGTCCTCCTTCCGAACGGATCAGAATCAGTGAGACGTTGTCGGCAAACAGACTGTGCGTTGCGTCTTGCGAGAAGAGCTCGTCGGCCGAAGCGCAGGCGCGGTGGAGTATTCGCAGAGCCGCATCCGCCTCTTCCGCGCGCGCTTTTTTCCAAAACTCCTCCCCCAGCAATTCTGACAACTTTGTGGAAATCTGCAGCGTGTGGCCGCGCTGAAGACCATCACTAGAAACAAGAAGAGATTCGCCAGGTCCCAAGGTTACAGTGGTGATGCGGAGGGGAGTGCTGGCCTGATCGAAGAGCGCGCGCGACTGGGGGCCGGGACCGAGGGCTTCTGAAATCTTCATCGCCTCAGGATCCGTGTCGAGCACTGAGGTAATTTCGCCTTGAGCGTTGATGTGTTCGACGGAGCCATCTCCGATGCGGAGCAAGTCAACTTGAAAATTACCCGGACTCCCGTTGGGTTGGGCCACGCCGCCGATCAACGTAGCATTCAAAGCTGCGGGCATGGCCGCCACTCTGGGCTCCAGAGTGTTCTGCAACACGCGGGTGGCCACTTTCCGCGTGAGCTCGGAACCCAGCATAGCCTCAAAGCCATGCGAATCTACGTCCTGCAAAAGCGTCCTGGCCAATTCCTCCAATTTGACTTGAGTTTTTTGTGCGGCATGAATAAGGTCACTGCCCGTGAGCCGCTCGGCTTTGTTCATCTGCTGCAAAAGCAGCTTGCAGAATCGCCGAACGATCGACGCGGCCGCGACACGCGAACCCAAAGAAGTTGTCACCCCGTCAGCCAGGGCAAACACTAAATAAGGAGGCGAGGACATTTCCGGGGCAGTCAGCGCGAAAGTCGCGTCCTGATTTTCCATTTTTTCTGCTGAGCGCGGACCGATGTAGCTTGCGTGCCATAAAGTGATTCCTTCCAAGTTAAAGCACGCCGCTTGCTCGTCCCTCGCGCGAAAATCGATTTGCCAGGGAAACTGCTGAGTCACGACGATCGTGCTAGGTTGTTCCGCAACTCGTGGGACTGGCGCGGATTCTGGTGCTATAGCAGCAGGAGTCGGCGCGATGCGTTTATGCGCGGCACTTCGGTGGCGATCTGCCATACTCCGATTTCGTTGTCTAAACTGGCTTTTCCTGGCTTCCAGAGTCTGGCCCACCGCTGCCAAGAGCCGGCAGACCTGCGGCCCTTGCAGATTGAAAGCCGGGGCCGAATCGAGCGCAAACTCCAACAGGTCTGGGAATATTGCACTTTGATTCTGACCGCTGACCACAGACCCAGAGACGCTGTTGAGGTTTCGAAATACAACCGGCCAATTTTTATCGAAGCCGTCGAAGTTGCTCGACGAAGACGATCTGCAGAACTTAGCGAGATCATCGGACGAGAGCCGATTGCAATTGCCGAGTTTCAGGAACGCCGCGAAAGGGATTCCGAAGCGCTTCCCTGCTCTGACTTCGGTGTCGGCCCTGTCGAGCAGCAAGGAAAAAAGCTGCAACGCATCATCGTTATCCTGCGGAGGACCGATCACGAACTGCCTCTCGCAAGCACCTGAAGCGCGACGACTTTTAGCTGTAAGTGTCATCCTCGGCAAACTCAAAGAATTTCACGATCCATATTTCTAATGCACGTCATTTCTCTAATGCAAGATCCGGCGGCCACCGCTTATCTTCTCTCGTGAACCTTGGCCTTAGCGGCCAGGTCTGCTACGTTCCCGCCTTCGAGGGCGGTCCCGGCGACTTCTCCAAGGAAGTCTGCAACGCCTTCCGAACCTATGCGGACGGCGTATTCGGGGTTCGACGCAACGGATTTCATCACTTCGAAATGTTCGTCGAGCATGCCGACGCCGACAGCAAGCACATCTACCTCGCCGTTCTTAATCGCGATCGCACGCAAAGCCTTGGCGGCCGGCGCGGGATCGTCACCGGTGCACTCACCATCACTCATAAAAACGCAAATCGGATTGGGCGCTAGCTCCTCCTGGAAATTGGGAATGCTGCGGCAGCGCTCCAGCGATTTTTTCAGGGCCGATTCCGCCCATAGCAGGGCCGGTAGCATCTCCGTTCCACCGGAACCGCCCTCGAATACCAGTTTGTCCACATCGACCTCGGCTGGGCTCTTGGCCACCGCCAACTCGGTCACCGCATCGCCGAATTTGCAGATGTTCAATAGATAGCGGTATGAATGCGATCCCAGGTTCAGCGATTGCATAGTCGTAACCATGTCCTGGATCGCTTCGGTCGCCTGCCGACACTTACCCTCCTCCGCCATGCTGCCGCTGTCATCGACGATGATCGTGACGCACTGCGGGTGAAGAGCATTTGCTCGCTTTTCACTTTTCTTAAATGCCATAGGAGCGCGCCTCCTGACTATGGGTTCTCTTATCTCTAATTCCCTGGCTATAGAAGCCCAGCTTCGGTTAACACCTTGTTGATCTCGCGACGAGCGAGGAGCCATCCTCCGCCCAGAGCGACCACCGAAACTGCCAACGACAAGCCGGCGACGTAAAGAGGCAAACTGGGGGACCTCAGCAGCGAATCTCGGCCCTCTGCCTGAGGCGGCACGGCGTGGCTCACGGTTGACTGACCGCCTCCCGCCTGGCTTGCATTGCCGAGATTCGCCTTCATTAGTTTCAGCATGTCGGCCAGAGTTGCGGCAGACCCCGAAGCTACGTCACTCCACGCGGCATCGTCCTTCGCCACACTTGCCTTCTGTCGCAACTCATCTCTGCGAGCGATGCAGTCTTGCAATCTCTTATCCGGTGAGGCGTTGGCGAGGCTTTCCGATTTCTGTGTGAGGTCAATGGCGGAATCGAGATTTTCTAAAGTCTCATCCGCAATGTTCTGGATCGGGCTCTTACCAACGGCAGTTCTGACCGGCCTCTTCGCATTCTTTTTCTGACGAGCCTGTCCACCCGCATTGGCCTTCTGATCTTGACCGTCAGCCGCAGCTGTGGCGGGCGGCTCGGGTCCGGTTGTTTTCGAGGATGGTTCCGCCGTCTGTGTAGCCGCGGTCTTGGCATCGGAAGTTTGATCAGAAGTGTCGGGCTGCTGCTTCTCTCCTTCACTCTGGCTAACCGGATCGCCAGCCGTCGCAGTCACCTCCTGAGCCCGTGCGGACTTTGGCGCCATAGCTACGGCGAGCAACATTGCCAAAGCGAGCCAAGCCAAAGCCATTCTCGATGCCATGTTCTCTCCAATAAATTGTTCCCAACTCGCGGCTAGTGGTGCGTTTGCAACTGAAACTGGCGCCGCAGATCGTTGAGCGTTTCCAGTACGTCCTTCTTAAACTGAACAATAGCCAAGGGAGCATAATGA
This sequence comes from uncultured Acidobacteriaceae bacterium, assembly GCA_963781635.1. Classification (GTDB taxonomy): domain Bacteria; phylum Acidobacteriota; class Terriglobia; order Terriglobales; family Acidobacteriaceae; genus Sulfotelmatobacter. Next base: position 80,116 of record CAWAFZ010000008.1, on the reverse strand, counting down.
TGTTGCACTCCGTGCGGGCCGATAGCTTCAGGATTCCCGCCGCGCATGGGCCAAACGACATTGCCGGTCGCCACGCGGGCCGGGATCAGCCAATAGTCGCCGGTCCGGTAGTGGGCAGGCTCATCGGATTTTCGAAACTGGATCTGTATTCCGTTCTCCAGGGTCAACCAGAATTTGCCCTCGTCCTCTTTAATCACAGCCGCGCCTTCCACCAGTTCAAGGCCACCTTTGTTCGGATCGCCCGGTTTTTGGTCCCAGCGACGGAGTAGAGGATGCTTGTCTGGATTCTGTCCAACCGTGGAGGCGGGCGCAGCTTTCAACGTCACCTGTCTTTTGCCGATATCTATTTTTTCGATCTGCAATAGAGGTTCAGCCCGATTCTGCAGAACGTAGTCGTCATCCACCAACTCCACGTAGTCGCCAACGGCCACACTTGGAGTTGCGTTGCGGCCGAAATTCGCGACACTTACCACCGCGCCGGCAACGCCCGAGACCGGAAAAATTATCGAGCCATTCTCGCGCGAGAACTTGAAGGTGGGAACATTTCCGCCGCCAACCGCGCCGCCGCGGTGAATTTCCACGCGATAGAGCTGGTTGGACACTCCACGATATCCTGCGGACGGTGCGACTAAGGTCGGCTCGATCGAAGGGTTTTCCGACGCTCGTCCCGCCCGCGCCCGCACGTGTCCTCGATGCCCTTGCCATAAGCGGGAAAGATTTTCCCACTCTTCCTCGACCCAGGCGGCATCTATTTTCTTTGGTTCCTGTTTGCCTTCCGCATGAAGCTCATGGCTGCGCACTTGCCACACCAACTTGGCGCGCGAGCAGGTGCTCGACCCCAGCAGCGCAACTTCGCGGATGCTGTCGTCTTCAACGTCGCTGATATGGCGCTCCCATACATCGAGGTAAATGAGGTGGGGACAACGGGCATCCCCGAGTTCAGGAGCAGAGGGCGACCAGGGTTGGCTGTTGAACGTGACATGCTCCGAGTTCGCACAGCGCAGGCCATCCACGTAGTAGTGGCCTCCGCCAATCAAAAAGTCTCCCGCGCTTCGTAACTTTTTTTGCAGACGCTCCTGCTCCTGCAGGCTCATGACTTCAGGCGGAAGCGGAAAATCCCCAGCCGCAAGAATGCCGAAACCGCAATTGCGCTCCGGGCCGGCATGGTGGCCCAATACGTCGGAGACAAAACTTCGCCAGGATTCCCAGAAGATGGCCACCTGTTCGTTCCAGTCGGCATCCAGTTGCGGACGTCCTTGCTGCATCATCACGCGGGTAAAATCTTTTGCCGGATCGAAACTGTCGCGGGTGAAATCGCCTTTCATTCGTGGCTCCTTCTTCAGTTCACAGGCTGGCGAATCTTATCCAGCCTAGTTGGCAAACAAAATTCCAGCATCGATGCCTGCGGGGGTAAATTCCGCAAGTCGCGCACGCAAGTTCGCTTCTCGCTGCGGCTGGTAAAGATCGTGAAAAACGCCCATCTCGGAACGATCATCGGCGCCGCTTTTGATCTCCGTCGCGCAGCCGTCGGAGAGCCGGAAGTAGTCTGGGTGTCCGTAGTGCGTGCTCAGGAACGCGGGCTCGACTCGAAGGCGTTCCGCGCGAAATAGTGCGCCCAGCTCTTCTGGCGGCAGATGTTCGTTCTGGGACTGTTCTTTTAGCGCCTGCTCCACAGCGTCAGGCTGGCAATGAAATCGGCGGGGAGTGCGCGATCCTGGCGGCAAATAGCAGAAGCGCAGGCATCCGGCCTGCCGCCGCGCCACTCGAAGCTGGCTAAGGAAGATGCTGTTCTCCGCCAGCGTCATGGAGTGCGCGTGAATTTCCCCCAACACGGTCGAGCGCTGGAGGATCAGCGACGCCCACGCAATCTCGCGATCAGGCGCGCCGATAGCCGTGGCCTCTAAGCGCGTAGCGTCAACAATGCTGTCCGTAATTTCCACGGGCGAAGGGTCGACATCATCGTCGTCGACTGCAATCTGAATCGGCCCGAGAATGCTGTGCTCGATTCGAATCCGCGTGTATCTGCCGGCGACAACGAGACTGGGTTCGTTCGCGCGCCGCGGCTTACAATCAGGATGCAACGCCCATCCCGGAACCAGGGTGCAATGGCGAAGAATGAACTCATCCAGCGGCCCCTTGACCTCGATACCGCGTCCCGTCACCAAAATGCCGTCGAGCGTGAAGGAGCTTCCCGATGCGCCCACGATGCTGATCGCGTCGGGCCGACTGGCGCGCCAATCGGCTACATAAATGACCGGACGGCAGCCATCGCCAGCCCGAATCTCCAAATTTTGATTTTTCTCCAGCTCGATATGAAGTTCTTCTTCATAGACAGCGCTATCGCCAACTTCGATGATCGCGAGCGCCGGCTTCTCTTGCCGCCATTTTTCGTAGGCGTCGCGAATCTTCGAAAAGTCTTTGCCCGCGCCCACGTAGTAAATAACCGGATGTCCCGGGGAAACGACAATTGGGCGTTCGTATTCGCCGCCTCCAATCTCCGAACTGAAGGCGTAACAATATGAAGTCCAAACATCTCCTTCGGGCAGTTGCGTGGGAGGAAAAGCGATCCGGCCAAGTTCAGGATCGACCGCTACAAAACCTGGCTTAGGCCGATATTTCCAATCCGACAAATCCGCGGGGATCATTTTTGTTCGGGGTATAGGAACGCTGGGATCGACGTCGGCCCAGCGCGAAACCCATATAGCTAGGCTCTTGCTGTCTCCGTAATATTTCGCGGATGCACGGTTCTCTCCGTTCTCCTTCTCTGCGAATGTCCTTCTAGCGATGGGAATTGGGAAACTCAATTCTTGTGGAGTTCCGGTGGCCGCCTCTGTGTTGGTGTAAAGCGCCACGTCGTTGCCCAGAATGCTGAAGGTGTAACAGCGGTCTCCCTCCTCCTCGGTGCAATAGGCCAGACTATGGGTCACGTGGTAGACGCGCAGCCGCCACACAAAGAGCGCGAGGGAAGCCAGATTGTATCTACCCGGAGAATCGGGCGAGTTGGGACTGCGAACGTCAACAACATGACTGGCGCGGTCGAACGCACTGCCCAGCAGATCGAGACCAACTACATCACGCAGATCCAACGTGTGTCCACGTTCCTCCCGTAGGTGTTCGAGGCCTTGGCTGATGCCTAGGTAGCGATTGAACTCAACCGCGAGCGCAGGCCATCCGGCGACAGCGAGCGCGAGTTCGTTCAGCAGAGCGAGCGTTCCTTTGCGCCTGCGGTAGTCGACAGTGTTAGCGACCTCACTCCGTGGCGTGAGAATGTTTTCAACAGCTCCCGAGATTCCGTCCGATTCCTCTCCCGCTGAGCGCACGGGGTGATATCCGATTAGGTCTCCGATATAAGAGACCACCCAATCGTCACAGGTCTCAATGAACCAGTTTTCGTAAAGGTGGGCGATATCGTTCTCGACCATATTCACCTGCTCGGCAATCACGCGCAGCAACATTTGCAGCGGCCGGCCGCGTTCCAGATCTCGCTGGCGGTAAACCACGGGGAGCAGGTTATAAAGACGGTCCACATTTATCGCAGCCTGACTCATAGCGTGGCCTCCGTCAGAATGAGTGTGTCCGGAAGATTTGCACTGAGAAATGCCAACCCCGCGGGCTGGATCAGACCGGTAGAAGGATCCAGATGCGCCGAGGGGACGACGATATTTGATTTAGGAGCCTGGGCGGTGGCAAGTTCGTTAAGCTTCGCCTGCAGAGCCGCGGCGGATGCGGTATCGCTCTGGCTGATACTATCGAACACTTGAACCGTCACATACTGAACTCCGCTCACATTCTGGATCGCGGAAACCACCTGGCTGAGCGCGATCGATTGCGCCAGATCCTGATTATCAAAACTGAATGTGTCGAGCAGAGTCGTTCTGATCTGAGGCGCTACCTGATCGAAGTCGTAGCCGGGCAAAACGTTCACTTGAGCGCTGATGACCAGCAACATGAATTCACAGTTTTCCACTTCGATGGGAAGCTGGGGATCGCCGAGATCCTGAAACGCCTGCACAAGGTTCACGTAAAGATCGGAGTTCTCGTCGATGGTCGTGTCCTCAGTGCCGGCAACTGTCACGAATACAAGCTGGCGATGACCATCGGAGAGAGATTGCGAACTCGCTTTCCCGATTCCCGCGAAGGAGCGAGCAAAATCTCCATAGTCGGAGACCGAAACCAAGCGATCCAACGAAGCCACTGTGATCGGAGCATTTTGGCGCGCCTGATCGGTGGTGTCGCCATCGGAACCACCGCTGGCCGGAATCGGATTGATCACGGCCTTCACTCCCAAAGGCCGGCTGGCCAGCAAACTCACCTGACTCGCGCTAGCGTTTCCGCTGCTGCCGATTCCCGAGCGGTAGTTCGCAACTACGTTCGAAGCTCCGGTGGGCAGGCGCATTCCATTCTTGCCGGTGCCAAAAGTGAGGGTGCGCTTTCCCGTGGCGGCGGCCTGCGAAACATACACACGGTCGTTCGGGCCAGCCGTAGCCAGAGTGTCGACCTCCTGCCACGGCACCCCGTTCACCTGCACAGAGAGCGTGCTTTGCGCTCCCGAAGAATTAGAAGCGGAGACATAAGTCACCGGTCCTGAATGCAGGCTGAATTGTTGCAGCTCCTGCGCGCCGTCGCCGCTCCCCAGAATCTCGCTCCGGCTCTGGCCGTGCGTTGCCTGCACCACATTTGCGCTGACCGTGGTGGTCTCGCGCTTATACTGATAGCTTAAGGGGTTCGATAGCTGCAGGAAGGAATGCGTGGTATCTCCCGGCAGGTCGTGAGCGGGTACGGTATCGGTGGCAGGAACCTGCTGCACTCCTTGTTGCACGTTGTCGAGCATCACCAGTTCCGCGCCAGTGACGCCGTCGATATCGGCCCGCTCGCCCTGAACAATCAGCCATCGCCCTGACTTCAAGCCTCCATATAAGTCTCCGAGTTCGATCTGCTGACCTGCCACGTTGTCAGTCATCGGCTCCTGAGCCAGATCGAGTTGTGCGCTCTGAGCAGAGACCGTGGTATTCCGGGCTACGTCGAGCATCAAATCGGCTTTCGGATCGAGCCATGCATCGTTCAGCGTCAACTGCGTAACGCGGGCTGTCATTCCATAATTCGTCAACGAAACTCTGTTGGTTTGCAACACAGTGGTGACGAGCGGAGTCGGATTTCCCAATCGTTCAATCGCCACCCAGCTTCCAGGAACTATCTTGTCGTAGACCGTATCCAGGTTGAGCGTCTTAGTGGCAGCCTCATCTGGCGCAACTGCGATCTCATCATCGATGAGAATGCCGTTAGCCGACGAAACTAGAGTTCGGCGGCCGAGCGATTGGGTAATAGCAGTTTCACCCAGCGGCACCTCGATCGGCGGATTAACCTCGTCGACCGTTACATTCATCGACTTGCCGTCGCTAGTTAACTCAATCTTGTAAGAGTGCTGGACAGCCGCACGGGAAACTTTAAAGGTCACGTCCAGCGATTGGCCTGTAGTCACTTCAAGGTCCCAAGTGCCGATTGTTGTTTTGAGGTCTTTCTTAGCTTTCACCGGAACCATGCCCCGGCTGGTCACGTTGGCGGCGGTTATTTGTACCAGGGCCGAAGGGCCTTCCCCTTTGGACAAGTCGAGAAGACGGCCAAGTCTTCCGCCCTCGCCTTCGATTTCTCCTTCCGAGCGGTTCGACAGAGTGATTCGGATCGACATACTGCCGACCAGCGGCCACTCTTCCGTCCCGACAACCGTGCCTTGAGCGTTCGTGATAGGACGCAACGGGGCGTTATTGCCAAAAGGCGCCGCTTGCACGCGCAGCGCATGAAATTCGCCCGTCAGCGGCGGAGTAACAGGGGCTTCGCGCAGTCCGGCGTAGAGATCGCGAAGCTGAGGATTGAACGTTCTCAACAATGCCGGAGTGGTATCAGTGTCCGGTTGAAAGGTCTTGGCCACAGTGCGTAGCAACTGGATGGAATCTGCGGGATGGCTGGCTGGGGGCGCGGATAGCGATTCCGCCAGCGCGACCGCGCTACCGAAGGAATCCAATGCGGCTCCGGGCACGGTGACCAATTTGGCTTTTGTCTTGGAAGATGAGTCCAAGGGAACCAGCAAAACCAACGTTCGGTTCTGTGCTCCATCCATTTCGACAGAGGCCACCCGGCGCAGTTGCGGCGGGCTGGCAACAATTAAGACTGGATCATTGGGTTGGAGATTTGCGCTTACGCCTGCAACGTAGACTTGAGAACTGTCCGAAGTAATCACCTGCGGCCGATTCACGCGAGGCGCGAGGTTATTCCACGTCCCTTGTGCATCCAGCTCTTCAGAGGTCTCGAAGGATTGAGGCAGACCGCCTTGCGCAGGCATCGTCTGCACGCGACTGCCTGCAGGGATGGTAGTTTGCGCGCCCGGATCAAGTGTATATGCAAGAAAAACACTGGCTGAGACGCCTGGCCGCAAGGCATAACCCACCAGTCCAGCCAGATTGATCACCGACTGTTGTTCGATGGCGGTGCGGAGGAAGCCCTCGTTGGCGATGCGCTCCTGATAAAAAGTAAGGACGTCGGCCACAACGGCCCACGCGTCCAGTAACGCGATCGCCGGGTCGCTCGAATCACGCGTGGTCAACCCCACTAACGGGAAGACTCCGCCTACAGAGAAATCGGGACTCGACAGCCTCGCCTTCATCGTTTCGAAGAACGAAGCATAGGTGCCGACGCGATAGGCGAGCGCATTCAGGCCGGGCCGGTTCGTGAGGTCCAGGGGAGTTAATACGGAAACGCCCTGACAGCAGCCGCAGGCCCGCTTCATAGGCCACCTCGTAGGGTGAGGACGAGTTTGCCTCGTTCGGGGGCCTCGGGATCGCTATCTAATTGCGCTACTTCGAGTGGACCAATGGCTAGCAATCCCTGCTCAAGTTCATGATTGGATCCCGCATAGAGCCGTTGCAGGCGCGTCACGGTGACACTTGCGACACCGGTCACGCTTTGCGCAACCGCGACCAACTGACTCAGGTAAATGTTGTCTCCGAAACTCAAATTGTCCGGGTGGAAAAAGCCCAGGCTTCCATCCGCCAGCACCTTATCGCTAAAAGCAGCCAGCAGCGCGGAGCGCACGTGCCCGGAAATATAATCGGGAAGAACGTTGATCGTCATGGCAAGATCAAGCGGCACATATTGCGCCGGGACCACACTTAGATCGTGACCAATGCGGCGAAATCGATACAAATATTCTTGAATTTCCTGCAATAAATTTTCATCGACCGCTTCGGTTCCCAGTGGGTCGATAGCCACGTGCGCCTCGTAGCCGGTTCCAGTCCAAAGCAGCGTTGCTGCAGCCCGTTGGACCTTAGGATTGCGTTCGGCGATGGTGGCATAGTCGTCGGCCGTGATGGCTCGCTCCAGTGTGGTGAGAAAAGTCCCGGGTGCAAACAGCTTCACTTCGTCAATTGACTCGGGCGCGGTACCGCCTTGCGATGCCAAAGGATTCGAAACCGATATGTTCAAGCCCACCACCGTCTCGCTCACAAAAACGAACTGCTGAATGGTCCCGGCCCCAATGTTTCCGGCGGGCCCATTGCCGATGCGATAATCCGCAAAGAATGTCTCGCCGGCTTCAACGGCGCGCCCTAATTGGCCATCTCCAAAGCGAAGATGCGCGACGCAGAAATCATCGACTTCCACCACATAGTGGCAACCGTCGGCCTGGCTGTTGAGCAGATCCGGTTGGGGAGTCCAATCACGGATCAACGGCTGCATCTCTTGCGCGAGCGCTTGCGCCAGCTTCGAATTCATGGGCTGGCTTGGATCGAACCCTTGCAGCAACGAGATGGTTTGCCGTGAGAGCCGTTCTACCAGCCAACGTGAAGCATCGTCTGCAGGATTTGCAATCCTCGCCGCCAGCCGTTGTGGATTGAGATATTCCGCCGGACTGAACAACGGCCCTGATCCATCTGGAAGTGGAAGGATGCTCTTCAGTTCAATCTGCGGCAGAGCTAAGCGGGGATCCTGATTTAAGGAATCGCTTGCGCTGAGTGCGGCATTCGGTGGCTGCCGGAAAGTAACGTTCGCATTTTCGAGTGTCGGCTGGAATGGACCCGCCGCGATCTGAACGTCGGCCGGGTGATTCAGGCGAGCGCATTTTGCTGGCGAAGTGGCCAGGGGGGCGGTGCCCAAGTTTTCGCCGCTGATCCATGAACCCTGATCAACCATGATCACGTTGCCACAGGCGATGCTCACATTGGTGAGAAGTTGGCATCCCGAAGAGACTGGGCCGATGGTGGAAAGGCAGAGTGGAAAGGCGAGAGCGTCTCCCGGTTGCCACTCGACTTCGACGACGGGTATGGGAGGATCGTAGAGAGAATCAGTGGACGCGGTAACACTCGTCAGTCGGACAAACTGTTGGTGAGTGGGATCGGCATCATCGGCTGATCCCGTTTCCGGGCCAACGATTTCCTTCAACAGTAAAACGTCGCCGGGCTTGAGATGGAGAGTTCGTGTCTGTGAGACTGTTGCCTTAGCCGGATCAGCCGCAGCGGGAGCTGTGGTTGAAGCTGAAGCCTTCTTGCCACGTCCTTTCGCTTTCTCTGCAGGGGGTTGTGCGTGTGCAGGCGCCGGCTCCCAGCCGTCCAGCAGGGAGGCAGATGTGGTCCCCACCGGCAGACAGCTTTGCTGATTGCCCCACGTGTAAAAATGAATAGCATTATGCGCTGGGTATAAATCAATCGGCTCGGTAGTCGTCGGCTCGAATACAATGTACGAGCCGAGTGCGGCCGTCTGGCTGACTTGCGAGAGTAGATTCCCAGACGCGACTGTACCTTCATACAACGCGAGAAAACTAAAGTTGGCGGGGTCCAGTGTAACTTTCTGACTGGTGCTCAACGTGAGCCAGGCCCTGGAGTTGCAGCCCTCGTGCATCGCATAATCCAGAAGCCGCACATGACGGCGCACTGAAATCCTCTGGCGCGCCGTACTCAAATATGCCTCGGTCGCAACCGCATCCTGGTAGTAGCTGAGATAATCGGCCGCGTAGGCTAGAATTTCCACCAGGGCAACTCCTTCATCGGGCTCGTGCTGCTCCTGCCATTGCGGCATGATGACGGCCAGCCGGTCGTAAATAAGTTGCAGGAAGCTCGAATAATCCTTCGCCAAATAGTTAATGTCGGGACCGGGCACTTGCGGCGCAACGCACACCTGCTGCTTCTTGCAATCGATATCGCTGACGGCCGTCGCGTCGAAGCGAAAGTTCAGTTTGGAAAAACGCGGATCAAAACCGGCCATCGGGGTGTTAGTGGGATTGCCCTCTTTGTCCGTCTCAACTATTCGCAATGTGTAGATGCCGTGATCTCCTCGTTTGTCGAGTAAGAGCAGCATCGAATCATCCTGCTCCGGATCATCGGTAGAACAGACGCGTACCTCGCTCACACTAACTTTTCTGGCCTGTGCTCCTGCTTCAATGAGAACATTTCCCCTTTCCAATCCTTGTGGCGCCCGGCGCAGGAAATAGACAGTCAGCGTGGGTTTCTCTTCGCCCACATCTACGTAATCGATGCCGTTCTTGCCGCGGCTGCGCGCATCAGCGCGCCGTGTAAGGTCGAGGCATGTTTCCATAGCCTGGGTCGTCATCTCTATACCGTCCGCGTGAACTGTACCGTCGCACTCTGATTCGTCTTTTGCAGCACGTACTGCAGATCAATGGTTAAAGTTGAATCTTCGCAAGTCACCTGCAACGTCTGAACCAGAATCAAGTCGCCCAGCCATCGTTGCAGAGAAGCTTGCAGAGTGAACTGCAGGGCCGCGGCTAACTCGGGAGAGTTGGGAGCAAATACCAACTGCATCAGGCCGCTGCCAAAATCAGGCAGGTTCACTCGCTCGCCTGGACTGGTGAAGAGAAGTTCTTCAATCATGTCCTGGATATGCTTCGGCGTGGTCGCGGTCGCCGTAGCTCCGGTCTTGTCGAATTGGAATGGAAAGTTGATGTTCATGCTTACATCCCAAAAACTCGAGTCTGAGTGCTGACAATCAACATTGGCGTACCGGACGGAGCGCAAGTCGATGTCGCATCCTGCAGCACCAGCGGCACGCCGTAAGAGAAAACGCGCTGCGCTCCCTTCAGCCACTGACCTGACACACATGGCCCATTCGCGGCGGGCGGAGGAGGCAGCGTGCAACCCGCGATTACATAAGGAACAGGTTGCGTGACCACCGGCTGCCCTACGACCAGCACATTGGGAACAGTAGACACGGGCGTCGCCAGGCCGGTGTGCGAGCATTTCACTTGTGCATTCAAATGAACCAGGTAACCGGGCATATCGATTCTTCCGTCTCTGACCTCACCGAATTACTTGACTATGCCTACTTAACAACGAGCGCTCCCGTATTCACCGTGACCGTTCCCGCAGCGATGGAAATGCTGCCATTCTTGCCGTCAGTCATTACAATTCCCGTGGGCGAGATCGTGATTCGGGGACTGGCAACGTTGGCCACCGGTCCGCAACAAAGAGTGATCCCACTTACCGGATCGCCACCGATCCATACAATGTTCTGTCCCACGGTTTGCATCACGATGTGAGGCGTCGCCGGCGAACTCGCCTGCGCCACCAAGGGAATTTCATCGCTCGATCCCCAAAAGCACCCGCTCCAGATGGGATAGTCGTGATTTCCATGTTCAAATTCGATCCATACGTTCGCCCCCTGGGCAGGAACCACAAACATGCCACTCTGCACTCCGGCCAGGCCGGTGATGGGAACGCACGGCGTGGCCCATGTCGAGGGCACAGATCCGAGAACATCGGGCACCAGAGCCTGAATGCGTCCCTTGAGTTCAAGGTCGTTGTTATTGAAGACGGTGCCGCGATACTTCCCGAAGTATTTCTTCTTAAAGCTTGTCATGGCACCACCACGGGCGTGAGCGAAATCAGCCCTTCGCGCCCTAAATTGAAGCTCTGCTTGTACTCGCCGCGCTTGATGTTGTGGGTTACGCTGGACACGTAGTACAACCCGTCGTAAGCCGGGCCAGCCCCTCGAACACCTACTAACTGTCGCGCCTTTAGGGGACTGCCGTAACGCAAGACGTCCAGTTGCCCGGAGCCGGTAATCGCGTCCGGCTTTGCCGCTTTGGCCAAGCCCACCAGCGCAGCTTGAATGGGATCTAGATTTGCAACTTCGTCGAAATCAACCGTGCGTAGCGCAGCAGCCGGCCTGAGTGCCAGGGGAGGACGCAATAGGCTTACGTCTGGAATCGGAATGGAAATGGGGATGCTCCCTGTGATGGGATCGAAGACCGTGATGACCGGCTGTTCCCTGGCCATGCCATCGAAGGTAAAACTGAGCGATTCGATGTTCGTTTCCGCATCCATATTTATGTTGAGCGCCGATTGCGGGATCCCGACACGAATTTCGGGACCGAAATAAGCTACATTCGCTCCGGGCACAGGCCCGGGATCGATATAGAAAACGTATCCGCATTCACTCGCCAAGGTGTTGATGTAGTTAAGGTCGGTGCCGGTCTGTGAGTACCATTTGTCCAGCGGACCTTCGATGTCGATTTCAATCGGCGGTATCAGAAGCGGGATGATCCCGTAAATCTCATAATTGAGCAGGATGACACCGATGATTCCCTCAACCGGCAATCCCGGGTACTCCGCTTTCTTGTCGTCAAGGTTCATAAGAACAGTCAGATCCTCACCGGTCACGCTGAGAGTGGATTGACCAGGATCGTTGCTTGGCGTCACTGTGTGCTGCGTGATTATGCCGTCTATCAAAACGGTCGGTAAGCTATTGACCGTGGCCACGAGAATCACGCGGATGCCGGGATCGAATGCTCCTGCCGGCAACATGATCGTGTTCAATATCGACTTCTTGCTCAAGGCAAACGTCAACTGGAAACCGCTGGCTGAGCCTGCCGCAGTGGTGACTTGGGCGCTGAGCAGCGCGTCCATCACCGGCTGAGGGGCGGGCAACGCCACCGTCGGGCCCATGAACAACGTTAAGTAGAATCCTCTAAGCATTGGTCGGCAACGGTATCCCTTGGGGTAGAGTGATGCGCAACTGCCTACCCAGCCTTTCGGTCAGATCGTCGGGCCGCATGGCATTGTTGGCGTCGCATATGCGCCAGAACGCGGTGGGGTCACCCAAGTACTGGGCTGCAATGTTGTCCAACCTTTCGGCTTGAGTCACGGTGTGCAACTGCAATAAAGCAAAGTTGTCAGCGGCCGGAACAAAACGCCGTTCCAGATAAATGATCGTCTTGCCGTCGGCGGTTTCGAGCGTCGCCGTCGCGATGCCGTTGTAACGGCTAGTCGCGGGAAACTGCGTCGCGGTTACGGATGGAGTCGGAATGGTGCTCATGGAATTCCTTTCAAGCCCAGCGTGCCCAAAGTTCCTCTCGGATTTCTGGAGACCAGTTGTTCTTTCTGCTGCAGATAAGTCATGAACAGATTTCCGCCTTTGTGAGCAAAGCCCAAATCATTGACGGTGAGCACTCGCATTCCCAGGCTCACCTTGGCGCGAATCGGATTCAGGTTTGGGTCGAAGGCTTCTTCCGTAATGCTGAAATCGGTGATGCGAACCGGAAGGACGCGTATCTGGCTCCAGACGAACAAAGCAAGCGGCGCCTCCATGGGAGCAATCTCGAGCGTTCCCATCTGCGACTGGCTGTCGTTAGCCTGGAGTTGCTGGCTGGTCGGATAAACAATGGTCTCAAGCACCGCGAGCTGGGGATAAATTCCCAGCTGTGCCGTGGTGGGGTCTGCTTTCTCCATCTGATCGGTGGCATCGATCTCGGCGTCCAGCTTGATGGTTTCGATCGGCGGCGCTTTCAAGCGCAAAGCCTCGAGGCGGTCTCCTGGCTCCGGTCCGATTCCCTGCGCTTGCAACGAGCGGGTCAGCGTATCTGGGTTGTACTGCAGGACGATCACTTGCACCGGTTGCCCCGTATCCGGGTCAAGCAGCACAATGCCGCCCTTCAGTAGTTGTGGAGAACCCGGAAAGCTGCTCATAACTGAGTCCCCACCTCTCGAGCGTTTGCGATTTCACTCATAACCTTCAAAAGTGACCTTGTCGTTCGGCTCCTCACAAATGGGGAAGCGCCGCGTTTAGAACATTTCGTATTGTGCCGATGAGCTTGTTTCGTTCAGCGTCACTCGCTCCCGGCGCCAACATCGGCGTATGCAAGTGGATCATCGGCACATTGGAACCGCTTTGCGTGCGCAAAAGGCTGTTCCGGTAAAAGATCTCGTTGGATAAGAAGCCGCCGCCCGAGCCTTCCACGGATTTGCTCGCCAATGACACTGGACCCTTGGGCAACGTGCGAACTTTCTTTGCTCCGCTGGGAAGATCCTGAACCTCAGTCTCCTCGCGGATCGCCGACTTTCGGCCCAGGGCGCTCCGCATGGATCCAAGCGTGGCGGCAGGCACGCTGGTGCGCAGAAACTCCGGCCCAGCAGGAAGATCAGCTGGTTCCAGCGGCGCGGTAGGCGTGCCTCCTCCAAGAACCCCAAGGTCATCCTTAAAGCCAGCCGCCGACCGTCTACGTCCGGCCCACTCTTCGAGTTCGAATTGCTTGTCGCCCTGGCTGATGCTCATGACAAGGTCTGGTGGAGTGGAACTCGACAATTGCGGCCGCAGGAATTTCTCTACGATCGCTGCGTCAAAGTCGCCGTATCGAACTGGATACACCACCGCCTCAACCCTCGCCGAGACAGCGCCCGCAGTCAGCGTTTCTCCATCCAACGCGAGCGCGGCCGCGCCCGAAAGATTGCTCTGCCGAATGTCTCCTTGATTCGGAAATCCAAAGGGATCGAAACCGCTGATGAGAATCCGCTTTATCTTCGGGTCGCTGGGAAACATCGCCGTGGTCATCCCGCGGGAAGTCTGCTCCAGCAAGTCCAGAAGGCGGGCATGCAACCGTCGCGTGGAATCGGCAGTTGTGTTGGGCCATAGTGGGTCCCACTGGCGCAGTCGTTCCGTAAGCATCAGCCGGGTCCAATAAAGCTGCCGGTCGTCCGTGCCCGCTCCGCCCCCTCGCGCCACCACCGTGGAGGCTTGCCAGAGTTTCTCGCCAAACTGCTTTACAGTCCTTTCCGCCGCTGCCGGCGTGCCCGCTCGGGCAAGAGCCGCACTGAACGCAGCGGCGGTAGTAGACGCTCCCGCGCCTACAACGCCGGCTCCCTGCGCCGCTGGCGATTGTTTCTCTTCTTTGGTCAGTGTGGGAACACAGCGCGGGATTCTGGCCCCGATCGATCCACCGGCACTCTGGGAAGCGGTCCACGATGCAAGCTCAGTATTCAATCCCGACTCATCCACTCCCAAAGCGGAGCGCAAATCGGTGCGGGCTTCGGAGATGATGTGGCGTTCGAGCGCGAGTTCCTGCTTGGTCCAGGGCTTTTGCGTTGCTGGATTTGGAGTCGAACCGTCGGGCGGCGTCTTCCCAGCATCTGCATAGTCTCCTTCCCACTCTGCTTGCAACTTCGCACTATCGCACTCCGGCCTCGCCAGGCCTTGAACCTTCACCTTTGTGACTCCCACTCGCGCATGGTCGAAGATGGTCTGCGCCATCGGCTCATGCAAGCGAACGCAGCCATGGGACAACGGGGTTCCATCGACGGGACTGTATCTATGCAGCGCGACTTGTTTGGCGTCGTGGAATTGTGTCCACAACTTCACCCCGCCCGGAGTGACGGGCAGTTGCGCCGTAACCGTGAAAGTTCCAACCGGAGTGCAGTTGTTGTTGGTCTGCGTAGAGCGGGAAGCCGAGCAGGCTCCGCCTTCGGCCGTGCCCGAAGTTTTATCGAAACAACAGTGCCCCTTCCCCGTAGAGCACTCATCGCCTACCGATGTGCCATCGCTGAAGTTCGCCGTCACTCGTTGTGTCGAATTTTGATCAACCAGAATATCGGTGATAAACGGCTTTGGCGGTCCGGAGGATTTTCGCCCTGAAACTGGCTGTCGTTGCAGTGAAGGACCAACCGCTGCCCCGCCTCGCAACGAGGAAGGCCTGGCCGCCAAGCCGTCAGCTGCGGCGGCGGCCTGAGCCTCGAGCTGCGGGTCGGGATCAATCTGGAATCCCGAGGAAGTGGGCCCGGAATTTTGCTGCACAACATGGGTTAGCTCGTGTGCAAGGAGATTTTGACCAGCGGAAGCCCATGGCTGAAATCGTCCCGCCCCAAAAACGATGTCCTGCCCGACCGTGTAGGCCTCGGCATCCACCGCGCGCGCGGACTCAGCAGCTCCGGTATCGGTGTGCACGCTAACTTGGCTGAAGTCGTGGCCGAACCGTGATTCCATGAAGTTACGCGTGCCGGCGTCGAGCGGTTGGCCGGGAGTCCGCAACGCCTCGTGCACAACAGGTGGAGCGATGGACGGCGCCGCCGTCCCAACAGAGCTTCGCTGCAAAGTCGAGTGCTTTTTCTTGCACTCGTCGCACTGCTCGCCCATGCTGTGCTGGCCGCAGGCACACTTGCGCTGCAAGATTCCCGCCGGGAAGTTTCCCCGCTGCTTGGCTGCAGGTGCTCGCGTTGTTTGCTGTCTATTCACATTCTCCTGCTGGCTATACCCATAGTGATCTGACCCGCCTTTGCGTTTCTTGCCTGCAACTTAAACCTGAAACCGGTTTACAAATTGCAAATGCTCCTGCAGCAGAGTGAAGTGATTCTTCTTGTGCTCATTGCAGGGCTCTTCCATCGTATGCTGGCAGCCGCCACACCTTGCGCTGGAAGACACTGAGCGACGCGGGAGGCTAATACTGTCGCGTCTTTCGCCGCGGCAACTTACTTTGTCCTGCCCACAATCTGGTTTTCCTAAAACTCGATCCCCGCGCCAATCCCTGCCCTGAACCATTTCTGATTGTCCGGGTCGTGCGGATCAAGAGTCGTTCCTGCGGCGGCTTCGGCGAAAATGGACAAAATAGTACCGGACGAGGGGGGGAGCCCATATCCCACAGTGCCGCCCACTTCGGCGTAGGGTCCAATCTTCGGTGGGGAGCCTGCCGGCCCGAAACTTGCGCCCCCTCCTTCCGCAAAACCACCAATGCGGAAGCCGCCGGAAGAGGGCGTGAAGCGCTTCTCCGCGCCCACTCGCACTCCAAGTAGATAGGCGGTTCTCTGGTTCCCGCTCGGGATGATGGTCGCGAAATGTGGACCGACATCGAGCCGAGTGCCACGCAGTCCGGGCGAATACCCTAAACTCACTCCCCCTCCGACGTAGAGCCCACCCCCACCGTAGCTCGTGTAGTCTTCCGAAAGGGTGATCCGAATATCGATGGAGCTGGGCTTTCGCAATTCTTGCAGAGTGGCGTCACAGGGCTTGCCAGCCTTGGATTTCACGAATGATTTCAAGAACGCGGGCACGAACGCGAAGTGGCGTTCGTGCAACTGCGACCAACCCCGGTAGCTCTGCTGATCGGTGAGCAGGGAGAAGTCATCCTCGTGAACACGTTCGGTGTGTGGGCCCTCTTTATATTCATCGCCCGCCCCGAGGGCCATGTGAGCTCCTTCATGAGCCATCGTGTAAGGCTGGTCAAGCCCTCCCTTGCCAATCAGCACTACATGTCCAACATCGTTCTCAGACTGGCGCTGGTCGACATAGGACCGTCCCTTTGCGTCGACGGCCGTCACGGTATAGTCCGGATGATTTTCGTCCTCTCTGACTTCGACTTGTATGGGAATCAGCTGGCTCGCACATTTAGCCCCATCACAGTTCTGCAGGCGCACTCCGAACCAGCCGTTCAACTTCTCGTTCACCTGGGAAATGTAACTTTTGAAAACCTCAAGTCCTTTTTGTTTGGGAAGAGCAACCGGCTTCTCCCCCTTCTCGATGTACTGTGAGAGATCCCCTGCCGTCGGTTCGACATAGGCAACCTTGACTGGAATTGTGACCTTGCAGGCATTTTCGTCGAATCTGATCGCGGTAGTGAAAGCGTGGTGGATGGACTGCCCCTGGTCGCCGATTTCCGTCCTTTCTACCGCGCCCTCGGTAACACCGGGCGTGGGAGAGGTCGTGCTTCCAACTGTTTCCTGATAGAAACTGGTGCCAGGCTTGCCCTGTCTTTGCAAAACGGCTCGCGGCGCTGCGGAAATGTCATTCCGGTGATCAAGAACCTCGCCCTCAACATTCCGATTCGCCAGGTTCGCCGCCGCATCGGCTTCGCGTTCCCGAGGATCGTTTGCCGGGGCTACAGTAAGCTGATCTTGGGAGGAGAACGCTCGGGATTGCTGAATCACGTGCGTCAGTTCGTGGGCAAGAAGTGCGCTCCCTGCCCTCGTCCGCGGGGCATATTGGCCGGTTTCAAACACTACGTCTCGGCCGACTGTGTAAGCCTGTGCATCGACTGCTCTTGCCGATTGCGCAGCCTTGGCGTCGGTATGCACACGCACCCGGCTGAAGTCGCGGCCGAAGCGCGACTCCATGAAGCCTCGGGTTTTGTAGTCCAAGGGCTGCCCGGCCGACCGCAGCACTTCGTGCACGACGGGCGGAATCCCTGGTTGTGAGCCCGTCGCATCCGGCCGTCGTTGCAAAATCGAGTGCTTCTTCTTGCACCCCTCACACTCCCCACCCATGGTGTGCTGACCACAGCCACACTTCCGCTGCAAGGCTCGGGTTGGCACCTGCGACAATCCGGTTGCCGGTGCTTTCGCGGCTTGCGCGATGGCGCGTTCGCTCATTTCGCTCTTCCGATTCCCCTATACACTGAACGGGCGATCTGGGTTCCAAGTTGTCGGGGGGAAGGTGTCGATCCTACTTGCAGCACCCCTGCTCGTACTTGGGGAAGCGCTCCGCCCTGTTGCAGTTCATGCCGCAGTCCGTCGCCGCTGAGCAACCGCAGGAGTTCATTTTGCACGGCAAATTTCACCGCTTTTCCGTCCGCGCGCTGCAAGCCGAAACCATCCACCACCAATCGCTCAATGTGCAAGCGGATGTTCATGCCACAACTCCTCTGGGTTCGTGCCAGCGAAACTCGGCTTCGTTGATGGGACGATCCATCTTGATCAACTCGCTGCGAATGGATGCAAGCAGGGCGCTCATGCCGACAGGCTGATCGCTCTGGGCTGCCTGAAAGGACGCGTTGATGGCCACGTTGTGGATGGAGCCGCCGGTTAAGTTCACTTGCGCCAAGCGCGCATAGTCGAGATCGCCAAGCGGCACCTTCGCGGGAAATGCCCTTTGCCACATTCGCCTACGATCTGCGGCCGTCGGAAAAGGAAAGGTCACAATAAAACGAAGCCGCCGCGTAAAAGCGATGTCGAGCGCGCTGCGCATATTGGTGGCAAGTATGGCCAGTCCACGGTAGGCCTCCATGCGCTGCAGCAGATAGTTCACCTCAATGTTGGCGTAACGGTCGTGACTGTCTTTGACCTCGCTGCGCTTGCCGAACAGCGCATCAGCTTCGTCGAAGAACAAGATGGTCCCACCGTCTTCTGCTGCGTCAAACAGACGGCGCAGATTTTTTTCGGTCTCGCCAATGTACTTGCTGACTACCGCAGAAAGATCGATACGGTAGAGATTGAGGCGTAGATCGTTCGCCAGAACCTCCGCGGCCAGAGTTTTTCCCGTGCCGCTTTCCCCGGCAAACAAAGCGGTGATTCCCAAGCCACGATTCATTTTCTCGGCGAAACCCCACTCCGCATAGACCTTCGTCCGCTGTTTTACCTGTCCCGCAATCTGCTGCAACAGATTCAGTTCTTGCGCCGGCAAAACAATGTCGTCCCAAGTGGCTTTCAGTTCCAAGCGGTGGGCGAGCGAATCGAGCATGGGGCGAACACGAATCCGGCAGGCATCCCACAAACGGTCCAGCATTGAAACTCCAGGTCCATCGTTGGAACTAACGCTGAGAGCGATCTGGCGAATATCCGGAAAATTCAGATCGAACTGACCGGCGAGCAATGCAGCGTTCCCGTCGTCGCTTCCAATCGCTCTGACCCATTCCTCTTGCTGCTCCCCCGCTGTGGGTTTGGCCACCTCGATGGTGTGCGATTCCCTGCCCACCGACGCCCAAGCCTCTCGAAGTGCAACCATAACGACGCCGTCCGAGCGAGCCAAGAACCGGCGCAGCCCTATGGCCGATGCGCTGGAAGGCGAGGTCTCGGCGTCGTGGGCATCGACGTACAGGGCAACTGGCAATAGCGCGCTTTCGCGTTGCCACAACCGCACCAACATTTCCAGATCGCCCGATTGTTGCGGGAGAGCGTCGGCCGAGAGCCGGTAAAGCCGTCGGCCAATTGCCACAGCCGCTTGCACCGAGACAATTTGCTTGCTGGCCCCGTCGATGCCCACTAATTGAATTAGGGGAAGTGAAGCAGCCGGGCTCTGCCGCCAATACTCGACAATGCGAGCGGCCATTTCTTGCTGCGACTTCGATTGTTCGCCGCCCTCCGACTGCAGTTCCACCGGCACGAGATAGGGAGTGAGCCGATCGTCAAGATAGTTCAACCCCTTTATGAAATTGACGATTCGCTCATCGGTACGGAGCGGGCTGGTGGTAAGCGGTTGCGACCCGGGCTGATGGATCTCGATCAACTTCCAGTAACGCAGCGGACGCTGCGGAGACAGCGCGTCCCATGCCGGATCATCAAAGATGGATAGTCCCAAGGCAAAAGTTGCGTAGGCCCCGCCGTGATCTTCCTGAGAGCGAGCATATAGTGCGCCGATGCTGGGATCAAACTCCGCCGCAGCGCACAGAAGCAAGATCTTGGCCTCGAAGCTCGATAGCTCCAATCTTTCGCTCAACAAAGCCAGGGCTGGAGGGGACGACATCTCAGACTCGATGCGCTTTAATTCTTGCCAGGCCGAATCGATGGCTTGCCCCTTCGAAGCAACGTCACGGTCATGGGCTGGCGTGCGGCCCTTAGCGGCAATCGCTTCAGTTCGTTGCTCCAACAACAGGCGCAACCATCCGATCGCTGCAGATAGGTAGCGCGAATTTGCCTCCAGCCACAAATTCGCATTTGTCATGTGATGGTTACCTGTTGGCTGGCATCGAAAACCGGCGGCGTCTTGCTGTGATCGACCAACTGGGAGTCCACTCCGTCAACTCGTAACCGAATTAAGTAGGTGCCCGCTGCAGCTGTATCGGAGGCGAAAGTAAGCTGGCTGGTCGCGGCAGCATGTGCATCGGCCGCTAGTTCCTGTGTCCCCAAAAGAAGGAAGACTTGCTGCGAAGGCTGCACGGTTGGCGAGCACGTTACTTTAATCTTCGCTGGCCTTTTTACCGTCATTGGAAGCTTGCTCGTCACTTGAGGAGCGATCGCCAGAGGCACAGCATTGGTGGTGAAGGTGTCCTGATTTTGGGTAACGCTGATTTGTACGCTGTAAACACCTGCCGGCCAGTTAGCTGGGTCGTTTGGAATCGGTACGGCGATCTGATTGTCAGTTGCGCCGGCGGCAGCCGAGACGGGTTGAGGCGCAGACAGCCTTGCCGGCGTGAACTGTGCCTTAACGTTATTGCCGCTCAAATTGTTTCCGAGCAAAACTATCGAATCACCCAACTTTGCAGTGACCTGCCCCTTCGGCAGCTGAATTTGCGACAACGTTGGAAACGGCGGCAGCAGATTGGCTTGCGCTACGATCCCGCTGTCTTGCGGTCCTCGCGTTAACACCGGCAGTGGAGTCACGACGGGACGAGTGCTCTCGATCAGCACCACCGCTGCCTCATAGGCCATAGAGAGCCGGTACTGGGTTTGAAATCCGGTCCAGAGCTTGGCAATCTCTTCTACCGAAAAAGGCTGCAGAGTAAAGCGAACGCGCTCCACCTGGTTCCAAAGATCATTGTTGGGCAACGCGTTTTGGATTTCCTGGGCCCCGAGCAAGGGATGATCGCTCAGGATGCTCAGCGCGCGTCCCATAATTTGGTGACTGAAAGGACGGGCATTGTCGTTCTCTTTGCCAAACGCAGTCAGCAGGTAGTACAGGTTCAGTCCGAGGGGAAAATTCCCCGTTTCTCCCGATCGCACTCGGCCGGGCATGTCCATGTTGCGCCAGGCGCCGCTGGGCAGTACGTGATAAAGGAACACATTCAGTTGATTTGCATTCGTTCCGTTCGTGCGCGCCCGATCCAGCGGCTGCATGGTTACAGTGATGTCATTCAAGTCGGGATCGGCGGCTAAACCTGTCTGGAGTAAGTTGCGCAGAGTGGCCGTCACCGCTGCAATCGCGAGTGCATTGCTCATTCGCGGCTCCTTCCCGACCGGCGCCGGAGATATTCCTCAAGATTCGGTCCTTTTGAAAGTTGCGACGAGCCGCGTTGCGGCTGCGGCGAAGCTGCACCTTTTACCTCGATGCGCCCGATCGTGACCTCGATAGTGGGCTCGGCTGACCGGCTCAGCTTAAGCTCTCGTCTTTCGCGTTCACGAGACTGAGCTGGAAATGGAAAAAATGGAGGGGGCTCGAAATTAAATTCCGCGGAGCGCCTTTCCGGCGATGCCGCGGGCTCAAAGACAAAGTTGTCCGCGCGGGCGACTTCGCTCTCTTCCAACCCGCGCACCGGAGTTGCCGGAACGAAGTTGTGCGTTTTAGTTTTGGATGGAGTCGCTTCCCGTTTCCCCCGCAAACTGTCCCTCGCGTCACCCTGCGTAGGCCGTGCTGCATCTGCGGCGTGCACTCGCTCGGAAAGCATGGACGATCCCGAGATCTGTTTAGGGGAAAGCGGCAAAGAAGAAGGTGGAAATCCTTGATCGATTCGCGAAGGAAGCCCTTCGCGATCGGCGAAACTCTCCCCTTCGTGGTCGAACGTAGCGACTTCGGCTTCAGGGCGAACGGGTGGAGTTGACCGCGCAACGATTCTTTTTTCGTGCTGTCTTCGTGTTACTAGAGGTAAGGCTTTGCTCTCGCGACCGCCCTTTGACGCGGGAGTCTGCACCGGGTCCACTGCTTCTGGCATTTCGCTAATCCCGTGCGATGGCGCTGGCCCGCTATGAGAATTTGCTGCATCGTTATTCTTTTCCAGGTGGTTGGTCTTTGTTGAAGGGCGAGACGCTAACGCGGCGCTGTGAGGCGAATGCAACGGGGCGGGCTCTCCGGCAGCGAGAGGGGTTTGCGTGGAGCGATCCGTGACAACCACCGCGGCCGTGTTCGCATTAGTTTCGAAATCTTCCGGGCTGGTGTGTGCTGGCAATGATTCGGCAGGCTGGTCCTCAAGGGTCGGCGCCGGCCGGGACGAGATCTTTTCCGGAGGCGAGAAAAGCGTATTTAAACGCGGTTCAACTGCCGCTACCGATGAATCGAAGCTGCGTCGCAGCAACCGAGTGACGTATCCGCTCATGTGCCGAGCATCTCCAAGTAGGCATGACGTCGCCAGGGAGTCATGCAGATGATGTCTCTCTCACTCCAGCCGTAGGCTCTGGCCAGCGCATGCACTTCTTGCAGTAGCCGAAGCGCCCAGGCATCGACTTTTTTCCAGAGAAAACTGCCGACATCAAACAATGCGCTCCATTCGTGTCCGCAGGACTGGCAGCGCAATCGCAGATTCACTTCTGCTCGCGCATCTGCGCTCTGCATTGTCTCCTCCATCGCTGAAACCACTTCTTCCGGCAGATCTTCCGCCGCGATTGCCTCTCCGCCTTGCTCTGCCGAAAGCACGATTCGTTCGAGCAGTTGCGCGCGCTGCTCCGCGGTGTCCTTCCGCTCGCTCACCATCAGCAGGTCGCGGCTGGTAGGCATTCTGAATTCAACCTCGTATCGCTCCCAGGAAACGCGCTGCTTGTCACTGCATTGGACAGGCTCCGAACTTCGCAACTCCGATCCGCGGAAGGAAAACTCCACGCGTTCCTGGCATCCCTCACAAGGAGCAAGCGCCCAGAAAAAATCCCCAAAGACTTCTTCATGAAGCTGCAGCAGTAAAGCGTCCCGCTGGCCGATGCTCAAATCGGCGAGCGGGACAGATGCTGGATCGGAAGCCGTAGCGCCGAGCAAGGCCAGCGACCGACCGATGGGTGAAGGTTCGGCCCGACCCTGCTCCCACGCAGAGAGCAGCGCCTCAGGAAATGGTCGCGGCATAGTGGCCCCTTAGTTAGCCGGCACTGTGAAAGTCGGCTCCGTTGGCTCCGGCACCGAAGTGTCGCGCTCCCACCCCTCGTTCTCTAACTTGATGTGTTGAATAGCCACTGCGTTCGCATTGGCATCCAAGTCGGGCATGGCCTGGTATTCCGAAACCCACGAACGATAGACTTTGTAAGTCAGCGCCAGCTGACCGGCCTCGTTATAGACTTCGATCAGCAAATCCTTGCGAAAATCCTTCAAGGAAACCTCCTTGCCTAATCCTGCGCCGTAGTCCCAAACCTTATTCGCCCATTTTTCGAACTCGGTGTCGTGGGTGACGCCTCGTTCCATGGTGATGGCATCGAACTCGGTGCGCCCCGGGGATTTGCGGCTGCTGCTGGGGTCGCCGCCTTCGCGATGCTTCACCACTTCCGTGGTCTTCTTCAGACCGCTAACCTTGCTGATGCCCGCCACATACTTGCCGTCCCATTTCACCCGGAACTTGAAGTTCTTGTAGGGGTCAAAACGAGTTGCATTGACGCTAAACTCAGCCATGGACGTCCTCCCTCGGACTTATGTCAGGATATTTCCCGCAATTTGTTGAATCTGCAGAATCACAAATTCCGCCGGCTTCAATGGAGCAAATCCCACAACAATGTTGACGATGCCCAGATTGATGTCGTTCTGCGTGGTCGTGTTCTTGTCGCAATTCACGAAATAGGCGTCAGCGGGAGTTTGCCCTTGAAAAGCTCCCTGCACGAACAGATTGTGCATAAACGAACCGACATTCAGTCGGATTTGCGACCAGAGAGGTTCGTCGTTGGGCTCGAAGACCACCCATTGCGTCCCGCGGTACAAACTTTCCTCGAGGAACAGCGCCAACCGGCGAACTGGAACATACTTGTAGTCGTCGGCCAATTGATCCGCACCGCGTAGCGTGCGCGCTCCCCACACCACACTGCCGTACACGGGGAAGGTGCGCAGGCAATTGATGCCTAAAGGATTCAGTTGGCCATTTTCATCGTTGGTGAGATTCACCTCCAGGGCCGCGATTCCGTTCAGGGTGGCATCAATTCCTGCCGGAGCTTTCCACACGCCTCGTGACACGTCTGTCCTCGCCATTACACCGGCGATGATTCCGCAGGGCGCAAACGTATCGATTTGTCCCTGACTTAAGGGGTCCGATTCTTGGACCCGCGGGAAATAAAGTGCAGCGTTGCGAGCTCCATCGCCCTTGAGGCTAAGGTCCAGGGGGCCCGGATTGCTGAACTTATTTTGAGCGGTATTCGCTGCATTAGCGGCGTTCGCGCTCCACGCGGCGGGCGAATCCACAATCAACATGGCACGCCGTTTTTGGCAATACGCCATGGCTCCCGAATAGACATACGGCGATGTGTCACCACCGCGCGCGTCCGGTGGAATGCATAACAGATTAAATAGGTCGGCCGTCTCCAGCGCGAAGATTCCGCTCTTCGGTATCGGTGGGACCTGCGTGGCCAGGTAGTCAGAATCTTGCAGACCCTGCCCATCATCACCACCCGAGCCCTGTGGAGGACCTGCCGGAGCCGCGGGAGCCCCGGGAGCCGCTGCCGCTCCGCCTGCGCCGGCCGCTGCCGCCGGCGGCGCTCCGCCTGCAACTCCACCACCGGCCGCGCCAGCTGCTGCTCCTGCACCCGCTGCTGCTCCGCCCGCTGGTACCGCTCCCCCCGCAACTGGTGCCGCTGCGCCTCCTGCTCCGGCGGCCGCTGCCGGCGCTGCCGCTCCAGCGGCTGCACCAATGACGGTCGGCTTCGGAGGAGCGGCCGGCAATATCGGATTTCCCTTGGCGTCAACCGCCACCGCGACCAGCCCCGACGACTGCGACAGAACACGATCTACTCTCTGTGCTCGCGCCGCGCCGCTAAGACCGGCATCGGGCTTTACCGTGAGATTCAGGAACCGCTCCTGGCTTACGGTCTGCCCATTAATCACTTCAGTCACTGTAAGATTGAAGAGATCGGCAGGCTGCAGTCCGTACCGCCCGGCAACATCCGGAGTGATTCCGCTCACGTCGACCACCGCGGTCAGGTTATTACCCCACGTCCCCGGGCTCGGAGTACTGCCCGATATCCCCTGATTTGCAGCAACTAGATTTAGGGTATCGACGGTGATCTGGGCAACTCCCGTCTTTCCTGGTGCCGTGGGGCTGAACAAGCGCACGATGATGGCCTGACTTCCTCCATTTTGATAGAAGTCATTCACCGCATAGCTCATGGGATAGTCCATCGCCAGCCCGCCAAACTGCCGGTCAAAGTCCGCGAAGCTATTGATGATTGTCGGCTCGTTCACAGGGCCGCAGAGCGCCCGCCCAACGAAGGCAGCGATGTTGGTGGCGACGCCAACGATGGTCCGTACTCCACTAGGAATTTCTTCGATGTAGACGCCTGGATAGGTTGGTGTAACTGGCATGCGCGTACACTCCTCGGCACTAGATTTAGGAAGGCCCCAACTGCAATTGCTTACTTGGCTGAGAAAAGTAGCAGTGTGAACGAGAGAAGAATTTCCGGCGAACGAGCCCTGTGTTACAACTCCTAAGCGCTACGTCAATCATCTTCTCCGGTAAACCAACCTGCCGTTCTCGTCTGATTCAGTAGTGAAGCTCGCTCGCAAAGCGTTTCAAAAAAAATTATCGATTCTTCCGACGGCGGTTCGGTATCCCATCACTCTGAATTTTTCGACCTACAATCAAGCGCATTTCCGTGTTGGCATTGACCACGATTTTTCCAGCGTTTAAGATTCGTGGCCTGATGACGCCGCAGACTCCATTGATCGGTCAAGTGCTGGGACACTACCGCGTGGTCGAACAAATCGGAGCCGGCGGAATGGGTCTGGTGTTCCGGGCCTCCGACGAACAACTCGAACGTGACGTTGCCATCAAAGTGCTTTCACCCGGCATGCTTGCCGACGAAGCTGCCAGAAAGCGCTTCCGGCGTGAGGCACTGACTCTCGCCAAGTTGAATCATCCGAATATCGGAACAGTTTATGAGTTCGGCAGCCAGGACGGCCTAGATTTTCTGGTGATGGAATACGTTGGCGGCGTTGCCGTCGATGCCAAGCTCGGAGCGGGTTTTCTACCGCAAAAAGAAATCCTCCGTCTGGGGTTTCAACTGGCGGACGGCTTAGCCAGCGCGCACGAACATGGAGTCATTCACCGCGATCTCAAGCCAGCAAACCTGCGTTTAACGCAGGACAATCGTCTGAAGATTCTCGATTTCGGCCTCGCCCAGTTTGTCCGGCAAGAAAACGACTTGGGAATCACGGCGAGCATTTCGGAAACCAAACAAGTCACTGGCACGCTTCCTTATATGTCTCCCGAGCAATTGCGCGGAGACGTAACCGGTCCCTGCTCTGATATCTGGTCGGCAGGTGTCGTGCTATACGAATTGTCGACCGGACGTCGCCCCTTCGCCTCCACCCAAGTCCCTCTCTTGATCGATGCCATCCTCAACAAACCGCCGGAACCTCCCAGCACTCTGAATCCCAAGATCGCGCCGGGGATGGAGATGCTGATCCTCAAATGCCTCGACAAAGATCCAGAACGGCGTTATCAATCTGCCAAGGAATTGCGCGTAGATCTCGACCGCCTGACCATACCGGTTTCCCAGGCTCACACCGCCGCAGTACCGGCTGTGCCTCCTCCTCTTCCGGCTACTGCTCCAGTTAAAACCCCTTCCCGAAATTGGGTGATACCAGCGGCGGTTCTTGCATGTGTGATCGTCCTGATCGCGCTCGGATCCCTCGCATACTTATATCTTCACCGCACCGCTCCGCGGGAAATTGGAATTACCATGCCCAGCCGGCGCCGCACGGTGGCTGTGCTGAACTTTAAGAATTCCACTTCACACCCCGAAGCGGCATGGCTTTCCACTGCTCTGCCTGAGATGTTAACTACGGAACTTGCGGCAGGCGAGAAATTACGCACCATTACCGGCGACGAAGTTGCGCAGATGAAAGTCGATCTCTCGCTGCCGGATTCCGACAGTCTCGCGGCTCAGAACTTGGTTCGGGTAGGAAAAACCCTGGGCGCGGATCTGGTTGTGCTCGGCTCCTACGTGGCCTTAAGCGGCGGCCAACTGCGCGTCGACCTTCATTTGCTCGACGTGGCCGCCGGAGAAACTCTGCTCTCGGTGAAAGAAACCGGCGAAGAAGCAAATCTGTTTGATCTGGTCAGCCGCGCCGGAGCTCAGTTGCGTGAAAAATGCGGAGTCGGACAGGTGAATCCGGGCGACCAGGCGGCCGTTCGCGCGGCCTTGCCGGCTACTCCCGAAGCCTCAAAGCTCTACTCAGAAGGACTCGCTAACCTTCGAGTTCGCGACGCAATCGCTGCTCGTGACCTTCTTCAACAAGCCGTAGCCGCAGACCCGAATCACGCCCTGGCTCATTCTGCATTGGCCGATGCCTGGACTCTTCTTGGATATGATGAGAAGGCGCGTCTCTCGGCCAAGAGCGCATACGAGCTTTCGAAATCCCTCTCTCGCGAGGAGCGTTTGCTGACGGAAGCCCGCTATCGCGAAACTTCGAAGGAGTGGGACAACGCGGCTGACAACTACCGCACTCTCTTCGGATTTTTCCCTGACAACCTGGAATACGGCCTGCTTCTTGCCCGGGCACAGGCTCGCGGAGGAAAAGGCAAAGAAGCCCTGGCAACTGTAGATTTACTGCATCGCTTGGCACCACCGGCGGGTGACGACGCCCGCATTGACCTTGCTGCCGCCGAAGCCGCGCGAGCGCTCGGAGACTTCAAGCAAGCTCAGGCTTCCGCCGTTGTGGCCGCTCAGAAAGCCAGACCCCAGAACGCGAGACTGGTCTTAGCTCGCGCTCTTTACCTGCAGGGGGTCGCGCTCGAAAACCTCGGCAATCCTACTGCCTCCATAACTGCGGTCGAAGAGGCGGGCCAGATTTACCAGGCGGTCGGCGATCGCTACGGCTTTGCCAGCACACTCGAGGTAACTGGGCAAGTCTGTGTCGATCGCGGCGACTATTCCGCTGCGCTTTCGAAATTCAACGATGAACTTAACATCGCGCGCGAGGTGGGCAATCGCAGGGCTGAATCTTCCGCGCTTAACAACATGGCATTCGTTTTCAGTCAGCAAGGCGATGCGGAACACGCCCGCAAAATGTACGAAGAGGCCGGGTCCATCTTCCGAGAAGTCAGCGACCAAAACAACTACGCACAGACGCTCATTAACATCGCTGGCGTTATGAAGGATGAAGGCGACCTGGCGGAAGCCAAGAAGACCTACGATCAAGCACGCACGCTTTTCAGTGACCTCAACGATCAAAACGGGATTACAGCGTCACTCACAGGCATAGGCACGGTGCTCGATGCACAAGGCGATTCCGTTGGTGCGAAGAAAACGCTCGAGCAGGCGGTGGCCCTCGATCTTGCCGGTGGACTATCAACCGCCTCCAGCGACAAACTCATCGACCTGGGTGACATATTGCAACACTTAGGCGATCTCGCGAGTGCGCGCAAGAATTATTCTGATGCACTTGCACTCGCCCGCACCGCCGGCGATAAGAGTATGTCCGCTTATGCCCTCGCGGGGCTGGGAAGCGTGGAACTAAAATCCGCCGATTTCACGGCGGCGCGCAACGATTTGGAAGAGGCTCTTTCGCTCCGCAAAGAGTTGGGTGAAAAAGACACAATCACCGGCACCAGCGTTTTAATCGCGGCACTAGACATTGAGGAGGGTCACCCCGCTGCGGCGGAAAAACCCGCCCGTGAAGCACGCGATGATTTTGAGAAGGCACACAAACGTGACGACCAAGTCACCGCCGCAGCTGTACTTGTTGACGCTCTCGTGACAGAGGGCAAGAATGATGATGCTTTGAAGGAAGTGTCGAAAGCTACTCCGATTGCGGCCAAAAGCCAGAACCTGAGTGTGCACTTGACATTCGCTTTGGCCAGCGCGCGTGCCGACGCAGCCTCGCAAAAATTAGTCGCTGCCAAAACTATCCTCAAGGAAGCGTTGGCCAAGGCCACGAGGTCGAGCTACCTCGGCGATCAACTTGAGGCGCGCCTGGTGCTGGAAGAAATTGAAATGAAATCTGGAAAGTCGGCAGCCTCCCGCGCTCGCTTGGAGCAACTCCAAAAGGACGCCAAAGAAAAGGGATTCAATGTGATCGCCAACAAGGCGGCGGCACTCTAGAACCATCATCAATGTTTGCGCACAGAGTGCAAACTCTTTCATCTTGACATTTCTTTACCTGGCACTCATACTCCCGAGCCAAAGTGTGCGGTGCCCCTCCGTTTGCAAGTTATTTCGTCCTCATACAAAGTTCGATGTAGATGTTCGCTCCATAGATGGAGCCGTTTTCGGTAAAAAAGAAAAAAAGTCTTCGGTAGAGGGGCGGACAATGAAAAATTTCTTCCGAGTAATCGGGTTTTTCGCGGCTGGGGTCCTGGCATTCTTGCCAAGCAGCACGCAATTGTACGCGCAGGCCACTTTTGTCTACGTCAACAATAGCGTCGCGGGTGCAAACTCCGTCTCGGCATTCTCCGTGGGCGCGGGCGGAACATTGACCGCAGTGACGGGATCGCCATTCCTGACGGGGGGAACCGGCTCCGGTGGTGGATATTATGCCTCGAACGCCATTGCGGCGAGCGTTGTGGGCAACTTCTTGTTTGCTTCTGACTCCGTTAGTAACGACATTGCTGTTTTTTCTATCAGCACGGGCACAGGCGCTTTAACTCCTGTTCCCGGATCGCCCTTCGCTTATGGCTCTACAGGGGAATCGAATCCGGACGGTATCTCTCTGGCCGTAACTCCCGACGGCAAATTCCTGTTTGCCGGCGACTCCATTAGCGCAGACATCTGGGCCTTCAACATCGCTTCGAATGGAGCGCTGACTGTAGTGCCAGGATCGCCATTTACATCTCCGACTTCTCCCGATGGCGTTAACGTAACTCGGGACGGAAAGTATCTGGCCGTGGCACTATTCGACGGCTTGGAAGTGGCGATGTTCACGATCGGCCCAACCGGCGCTCTCACGGCGGTGCCGGGTTCGCCCTTCTCGACCGGAGGCTCGGCGAGTGGCACCGGGTACGTGGAAATCAACTGCGCGTCGAATTTGCTTTTTGCCAGCCAATTTTCCGAAGGTTTCCCCAGCATAGCCGTGGAGACGATCACCGGCGGCGCCTTGAACGCGATTAGCGGTTCCCCATTTACCTTCACCACCGGCGCAAATTCCAATGTTGGCGTGCTCAGCCCAAATGATAACTTCCTGTTTGTAAGTAACCAGGGCAGCAATACCATCACTTCGCTCAGCGTGGCGGCAGGCGGCGCTCTGACCGAGGTTGCCGGGTCGCCCTTTGCAAATCCGGGCACGGATACACCCACCCTCATGGGGACTAACCAGGCAGGAACTCTGCTGTACGTATCCAACGACGGCTACAGCAACCATAACACTGTGACCGCTTTCACAATCGGCAGCGGTGGCGGATTGACGGTGGTTTCCGGTTCGCCCTTCGACACTGGGGCAGCGGGCAAGTCTTCTTTGACCGTGTTTCCGCCGAAGACGTGCGGAGCCGTGACCTCCACTCCGGGCCCATTTGCCTATGTGGCCAACATCAATAGCAACACCGTCTCAGTAATTAACGTTCCTACGTCGACGGTGGCAAACACGATAACAGTTGGTTCCGGGCCCTGGGGCGTTGCGGTCTCTCCCGATCAAACGCAGGTTTACGTAAGCAATAATCACGGCAACAATGTGTCGGTGATCGAGACAGCAAGCAACACTGTCGCAGCAACTATCCCGGTTCAACTGTCCCCCTTTGGCGTGGCCTTCACTCCAGATGGAACTGAGGCCTACGTAGTGAACGGATCGTCTAACAGCGTTTCAGTAATCAACACGGCTTCTCAAACTGTCGTGGCCACCGTGCCAGTGCAGCAAAGTCCGGTCGGAGTGGCGATGGCGCTCACTTCGAATGGGACCTTCGCCTACGTGACCAACTCAGCATCAAACTCCGTTTCCGTGATTGCGGTGAGTAGTTCTACGGTAGTTCAAACCATTCCGGTAGGTTCCGGTCCTCGCTGGGTAGCGGTCGCTCCTAACAGCAGCTTGGCTTATGTTGAGAATGCAGGGAGCAATACTGTCTCAGTGATTTCCGTCGCGACGAATACCGTGACGGCAACAATTCCCGTTGGCATAAGTCCATTCGGCGCTGCTTTCACCCCAGACAGCAGCCTCGCTTATGTGGTGAATAGCGCTTCCAATACCGTCTCGGTGATCGACACCGCAACCAGCAGCCTGATAGCCACCGTTGCAGGCTTCAGCAACCCCGTGCACGTAGCCTTGAGTACGGATGGATCCAGTGCATACGTCACCAACCTGAATGCCAATAATGTTTCGGTAATTGCTACTGCGAGCAACACCATCACGGGCACAGTAACGGTCGGTTCGGCCCCGATTGAAGTGGCAATCGCCGCCGCGCCTCCTACCTCGCAACAGATAACTCAGCCTTTAAGCCCGACCAAGCCGAATGTTTTTAACTTCGGAACCAACACCTACCAGGTGCAATACCCCGCCGGCTCGAATTTCTCGAATATAGATATGACCGTGACTTCCGTCGAGCTTACCCCCGCCCAATTCCAGTTACGCGTGGCCGGCACTCAATTTGCCAACGCTACGTGCGTCGTCTACTCAGGTGCGGGTGGCAACTGCGTGGACGATCAGGTGACGTGTTCGCAAAATGGCAGCCCCATCACCTGTCCGAGCGAAGCGCAGCCCACGATCGCCGTGCAGACCAGCTTCACCACGTTGCAAGGCATTATCAATCCCGGCTATCTCACCACACCGATCGGCGAAAACGATTGGACCAACATCTTCAGCGGATTTTCTGATCCAACGGTGAGGGGAAAAACCACCGGCTTCTCGGAATTTGTGGCGGTAAGTCTCGGCGCCAATAATCCTCAAGGTTTGGCCAGGTTCCAGATTCTCTATCCCATACTTCCGAAGAATTATTCTCACGGGCAGACCATACCGTTTGCCATTCGATTATCCTCCGTGGCAACCGGGAAGCCCATCACCGACGCGGAGGCGAGCATCGCGGTGGTGATGACTGCCGACGCGCACGGCAATCCGACTCAGAAAACTGTCTTTTCGAAAACCGACGCCTTTGTGCTGGACTTTGGCGCGCATGACTACTTGTTTAATTTGCAAGCGGGCAACTATGCCGCCGGCACCTATACGGTCACGATTTATGGGAATTCGTTCCCCGCTTTTCAGGGACAGTTCAAGATTCTAAACTAGGTGCTCAAGGGATCTGTAGGTTAGTAGCCGCAGAAGGTTACCCGACTTTCTAGACTCTGCGCACGGACGTTGGTGAATCATGCGGAACCGCGAATTGCCAGAAGAAGGTGCGAGAACCTTAGGTCCTGAAAACCGAACGTCGAAATCGCTTTGGCACCCCATGTCCGGACTATTTCAGAATGAAGTAAGTCTACCTGGGAAAACATAGTCGCCGGACTTAGTCGAGGAGGCTTATGAGCAACGCGAAGCAAGGTCGGAATTGGATTCGCGAAATATGCGGGCGAACGGCAACCGCTGCGCTGGCTTCAGCGATCATGTTTGTACTCGCAGCCTTCGCGGCTGGATCGGCCCAAGCGCAATCTTTCACCACCTTAGCGGATTTCGCGGGCAGCACCGATGGCGCTAGTCCCTTATATGGATATCCGATTACCATCAGTGGCGGGAACGGTTACGGAATAACTTCCGGAGGAGGGACCTACGACCAGGGCACAGTAATCCAAGGCACCGCCAGCGGGACGTTGACGACGCTGTATAACTTTTGCTCTCAGGTCAACTGCACGGACGGGGCGGAGCCTTTCTCAGGGCTGCTGATTTCCGGAGCGAATGGCTACGGGACAACCTACTGGGGCGGGCTCTTCGGCCAAGGCACGATCTTCGAAATCACGCCCACTGGTCAACTCACCACGCTGCACAGCTTTGCGGGAGGCCCGACGGATGGCGCTTATCCGATCGCTGGACTCGTGCAAGTTGGAGGAAATTTCTATGGAACGACGGAACTGGGCGGGGCCAGCGGCCTAGGCACGATCTTCGAAATCACGCCAGCGGGTCAGCTAACCACGCTTTACAGCTTTTGCTCGCAACCAGGCTGCGCGGACGGTGAGGTGCCCTATGCGGGGCTGATTCAAGGCGCGAACGGAAACCTCTACGGTACAACCTTCGGGGGTGGGGCCGGCGGCGGGGGCACGGTCTTTGAAATCACGCCCGCGGGCCAACTGACCACGCTTTACAAGTTTTGCTCTCAGCCAGGCTGCACGGATGGTGCTGTTCCTGACGCGGGGCTAGTGCAAGCCAATGGGAACTTTTATGGAACTACTGAAGCTGGCGGGATCGGCGGATTCGGAACCGTCTATGAAATTACGCCGACGGGCCAGCTGACGACGCTGCACAACTTCTGCTCCTTATCCGGTTGCACAGACGGTCTTAACCCATCCGCCGGACTGCTGTTGGCCAGTGACGGAAACCTCTACGGAACGACCGCTGGTGGGACTGGGCCGAATGGAGTTTTCAGCTTCGGAACTGTGTTCGGAATGACGCTCGCGGGCCAGCTTACTACCGTGCACAGTTTCGTCAAGACTGACGGCGCTTTCCCTTATGGTGGGCTGGTCGAAGGCAGCAACGGAATACTATACGGGGCGACCTCTTTCGGAGGCAGCGAGTATAACGGCACAATTTTCAGCCTGCCGCTGGGGCTAAACCCAACTAAGGAAAAGCAGCGCAGCTCTCGTAAGACGGAAGTGAGCCGCGGGTTCCGCGGAGTCGATCCGCAGACTGCGACCGGTGCCGAAGGTAACCGAATGGGGCCAGCGCTACCTATAGCTCCCGGCGCCATACGCAGAGCTTCTGGCCCCGCTCCAGCCAACCACGGCCAGCATAACGCCGGCTCCCCGCGCGGCCGTGCAGAGCCTCCGGTACAGAGCCCCTCACAAATCTGTCTAAATTTCGACGGAGCAAATGGCGCTTTCCCTTACTTTGCTTCTTTTATTCAAGGCACAGACGGGAACCTCTACGGAACTACAGAAAATGGCGGGCCTTCCGACCAAGGCACCGTGTTCCGGGTCACCCCGGGGGGGACGCTAACAACACTTTATACATTCTGCTCCCAAACCAACTGCACGGATGGCGTTGAGCCCCTGGGCGGATTGGTGCAAGCCAACAATGGGAACTTCTACGGCACGACGTCAGATGGCGGAGCCAATGGCGGCGGGGGCACCGTCTTCGAGATCACCCCAGAGGGCCAGCTGACCACGCTTTACAGTTTTTGCTCCCAGCCGGGTTGCGCTGATGGCAACTACAGTCAGACCCCGCTGGTGCAAGCCAGCAGCGGGAACCTCTACGGCACAACGGAGGTAGGTGGAGTCAACAACGGAGGCACGGTCTTCGAAATCACTCCAGCAGGACAGTTCACGACCCTGTACAGCTTCTGCTCGCAACCCGGCTGCACAGACGGTATTCACCCGCACGCAGGCTTGGTGCAAGCCTCCAATGGGAACCTCTACGGTACCTCGGTGGAGGGCGGAGCCAACAGTGCGGGCACCATCTTTGAGATCACGCCAGCAGGCCAACTGACCACGGCTCTACAGCTTTTGCTCCCAGACCGGGTGCACGGACGGCGCGTCCCCCTATTCGGGGCTGATACAAGCCGCGGATGGAAACCTCTACGGCACAACCATCGGAGGCGGGGCCAGCGGCGTGGGCACGGTCTTTGAAATCACGCTGGCGGGCCAGCTGACCACGCTGTATAAGTTTTGCTCTCTAGCCAGGCTGCGCGGATGGTGCTGATCCTGTCGGGGGGCTGGTGCAAGCCAATGGGAACTTCTATGGAACAACCGAAGCAGGCGGGCCCAACGCATTCGGAACCGTCTTCGAAATCATGCCGACAGGCCAGCTCACCACGCTGTATGGCTTCGACCTCACTAACGGGGCTTACCCTGAGGGCGGACTGATACAAGCCAGCAATGGGAACTTATACGGGATGACGAGCTTTGGCGGCAACCGGCTGGGTGGCATTGTGTTCAGCCTGCCACCAGTAATCACGCTGAGCTGTCCCACGGGCACGGCACAAGTGGGCATTGCGTACGCCTCCGCACTAACTGCCAGCGGCGGAGTCGCTCCCTATACATTCTCGATCACCAGCGGCGCGCTGCCTCCGGGCTTGACGCTCAACACCTCGACCGGCGCGATCACAGGTACGCCGACCACAGCAGGGATATACAACTTCACGGCCCAAGTCGTGGACTTGAAGGGCAATACAGCCACGGGCAGCTTCAGCATCACGGTAACCAGCGCCGGGACCAACCCCACCACTACCAGCCTGACTCTTGCGCCTACGAGCGTCACCGTGGGCTCGGCCGGGCCTATAGTGATGAGGGCAATGGTCGCGCCGGTCTCGGGCAGCGGCACGCCCACCGGAACCGTCACATACTTCAACGGTTCAACCCAAGTGGGGACAGCTACGCTGAGCAGCGGTGTCGGGACGTTTAATTACAACCCCAGCAGCCTGGCGGTGGGGATCTACTCGATCACCGCCGTTTACACTGGCGACAACATGTTCTCCGCATCAACTTCCCCGTCGCAGACACTCGCCATTACCCAGAACGGTCCCTTTGCCTATGTGGCCAACATCAACAGCAATACCGTCTCGGTAATTAACCTTCCTACGTCGACGGTGGCAAACACCATAACGGTCGGCTCCGGCCCCTGGGGAGTCGCAGTCTCTCCCGACCAGACGCAGGTTTATGTCAGCAACAATCACGGCAACAACGTGTCCGTGATCAACACAGCGAGCAACACCGTCGCGGCCACGATTCCAGTTCAATCGTCGCCCTTTGGCGTGGCCTTCACTCCGGACGCAACTGAGGCCTATGTCGTGAATGGATCGTCAAACAGCGTTTCGGTAATCAATACAGCGTCTCAAACCGTCGTGGCTACCGTGCCGGTGCAGCAAAGTCCGGTCGGAGTGGCGATGGCACTCACTTCGAATGGGAGCTTCGCCTACGTGACTAACTCCGCATCCAACTCGGTTTCCGTGATTGCGGTGAGTAGTTCTGCCGTAGTTCAAACCATTCCGGTAGGTTCCGGTCCTCGCTGGGTAGCGGTCGCTCCTAACAGCAGCTTGGCGTATGTTGAGAATGCTGGGAGCAATACCGTCTCAGTGATTTCCGTGGCCACGAATACCGTCACTGCGACGATCCCGGTTGGGATAAGTCCATTCGGCGCCGCCTTCACTCCAGACAGCAGCCTGGCCTATGTAGTGAATAGCGCGTCCAATACCGTCTCGGTGATCGATACCGCGACCAGCAGCGTGATAGCCACCGTGGCACGCTTCAGCAACCCAGTGCATGTCGCGCTCAGTTCAGATGGATCTTCCGCGTATGTCACCAACCTCAATGCCAATAATGTTTCCGTAATCGCTACCGCGAGCAATACGATCACAGGCACAGTAACGGTCGGTTCGGCCCCGATCGACATCGCGATCGCCGCCGCTCCTCCCACCTCGCAACAAATCAAGCAACCGCTAAGCCCAACCAAGCCGAATGTTTTTAACTTCGGAACCAACACCTACCAAGTGCAATACCCCGCCGGCTCGAATTTCTCGAATATAGATATGACCGTGACTTCCGTCGAGCTGACGCAGGCCCAATTCCAGTTACGCGTGGCCGGCACTCAATTTGCTAACGCGACGTGCGTCGTCTACTCAGGAGCGGGCGGCAACTGTGTGGACGATGAGGTGACGTGTTCGCAAAATGGCAGCCCCATCACCTGTCCGAGCGAAGCGCAGCCCACGATCGCAGTGCAGACCAGCTTCACCACGTTGCAAGGCATTATCAATCCCGGCTACCTCACCACACCGATCGGCCAAAATAACTGGACCAACATATTCAGCGGATTTTCTGATCCAACGGTAAGGGGAAAAACCACCGGTTTCTCGGAATTTGTGGCGGTCAGTCTCGGCGCCAATAATCCTCAAGGTTTGGCCAAGTTCCAGATTCTTTATCCCATACTTCCGAAGAACTATTCTCACGGGCAGACCATACCGTTTGCCATTCGATTGTCCTCCGTAGCAACCGGGAAGCCCATCACCGACGCGGAGGCGAGCATCGCGGTGGTGATGACCGCCGACGCGCACGGAAATCCGACTCAGAAAACTGTTTTTTCGAAAACCGACGCCTTTGTGCTGGACTTTAGCGCGCATGACTACTTGTTTAATTTGCAGGCGGGTAAATATGCCGCCGGCACCTATACGGTCACGATTTACGGCAATTCGTTCCCCGCTTTTCAGGGACAGTTCAAGATTCTAAACTAGCGGTTGGTGTCTATGCGCCATTCGCTCTCGAATTCCTCATCATGGGATCGAAGGTCGACCTCAGAAGACGGCCTCTTTAACGAAGCCGAACCCCGTTTCCCGAAGACGAAGGATTGTTTAAGGACTCAATTCTTGAAGTATGACTTGTTATCGAGAATTGTCGTGACGCCTTCCACCACGCACTCGATATCAGCCTTGGGACAGATTCCGCGAATGCCGATCCTTCGCGCTTCCTCGGCAAGCTGCGGCGAGTAGTGCAGGGTCACCATCAGAATGGGTGTACTCGGCAAACGCGATGTGATCTCTTTGGCGGCATCCAGTCCGTTCATGCCCGGCATTTGACAATCGAGCACGATGACATCAAACTTTTCTTTATCGAATTTCGCAACGGCTTCCCATCCGTCGGATGCCTCATCGCACACTTTCCAATCGTCCTGAGTCTCCAGAAGGTTTCTCAGTGCGCGACGCATCACCTCGTTGTCATCCACCACGAGGATGCGGGCCCCGGGCGATCGCTGGGCGCTCGATATCACACATGTGTGATGCACCTTTGAGCTGATACGTTGAGTGGCGCTTACTACTATTTGGCACCAAAGGTAGGGATTTCGTCGAATATCGACTTTTCTTGAAGGACCTCAGATCGGTAGGCAACCCGGGCAGAATGGTTGCTCGGTAAAAGCCTTTATGCCACTTTGAGAGTCGCGCTGACGACGGTTCCAGATTCGTTCGATCTTACCTCCAGAGAACCACCAAGCCGCCTCAGCCGCTCTCTCATTCCAGCAAACCTACACCGCCGCGGCCCGATTCGATCAGTTCGTGTTGTTTCTTCAGGGATATACCTTTTCCGCTATCTTGAACCTCAACGCTGAGGCGGTCACCTTCCTGCTGGAGACGGATTCTGGCCGTGGCGCTGCCGGAATGACGGTGAATATTGGTCAGACATTCCTGGACGATCCGAAAGATAGCGATCTCCAGTTCATCGGGTAGCCGGCCAAAATCGCTTGGGATTTCCAGATCCACATTAATCTTGCTGCGTTCGGAGAAGCCATCCACATACCAGCGAAGCGCAGAGGCAAGGCCGGCGATATCAAGGAGCGGCGGATGCAGCAGATGCGAAATAGTACGAATCTCTCGCGAGACCTGTTCCACCAGGTGAGCATTCTCGGCAACCGCTCTGTCCCCGGCTGAATCAAGCTTATGAGACTGAGCCAGAACCACGCTGATGTTCATGCCCAGAGCGGCAAGAATCTGGCCGACGCTGTCATGCAGTTCGCGCGCCAGTCGTCTGCGCTCTTCATCCTGCATATTCTGGAGACGCGCGGCAAACTCCATTTGCTGCTTCTGTGATGTCAGGTCGGTAATCAAAACTCCGGTCGCCGATTTGGCTCGTGACAATAGTGAGAAAGAGAAATTCGCGCAGATTTGACTTCCGTCGGCGAGTTGCAGACGCATCTCTCCTTCCCTCGATGCGCTTTCATTCTCAAGCAGCAACTTGTGGTAAGTGGGCCGGTCCTCTGGAGCAAGGAAATCCAGCAAGAGGCGGCCAATGATGGTCTCTCGCGGCATACACAGCAGTTGCACCAGGCTGAGATTGCAGTAGATGATACACCCGCGAACGTCCAGCATAGCCGCGCCCTGCTGCATTTTCTCAACCAGGGTGCTGTAAGGAAGATCGGAACCCTCCAGCGTATAAACTCGATGGCCTTCCGGTTCCTCGATGACGAACGCGTCCACAGCTCCGTACTGGATGGCGCGCAGAGTCTCCTCAGCCTCTTCCATCAGTTGCCTGTGCTGG
Organism: uncultured Acidobacteriaceae bacterium; assembly: GCA_963781635.1. Lineage (GTDB taxonomy): Bacteria > Acidobacteriota > Terriglobia > Terriglobales > Acidobacteriaceae > Sulfotelmatobacter. The sequence continues at coordinate 41,006 of CAWAFZ010000008.1, read as the reverse complement.
TCAATTCCAGGTAGCTCGTTGTTCATATGTCTTCACCGAGAAGAATACTCTACTTTGGAACTCTATTCCCCGTGGCAGCCGGGCGTATCTGCAAACCGACCAAAGCGCGCTCCGTGTCGCGTAGATCGCCCACGATCTTGCGCAACGGTTGCGGTAACTTCCGCACTAGTGTGGGGATTGCCAGGATTTGATCACCGGCCGCCAGCTGCGGGTGTTTCACCAGGTCCACGACTTCAATATTGTACCGCCCCGCTAGATGATCCTCACATATTCTCTTGAGATTGGCGAAAGCAGCCACTGAACGTGGCGTCTGCCCCGCAACGTATAAGCGAAGCTCCCAAACGTCGTTCGCAGGGGTCTCATTTCTTTCTTCAATCTCTTGCAGGCTGAGAGGTTTGGTCTCTTTGTCCTTGTCCTTGTCCGAGTCCTTGTCCTTTTCTGACTTTTTCATTGGGCTCCCCTCCGCCTTTGTGCACGCCCCGCCTTAACCATATCAGCTTGCGGGACATGGCCGGGCGATCGGCAATCAGCTCTTCTCGCGACACTTCACGATCGCGGCGCTCGGCCTCCTTTGGGAGCCAGAGCAGTGGCCTTCTCCCGAGCTTCCTGTGACAGACGAGACGATCCCGTAAGCACCCCGTCCCGCCCTACGTACACGTCTAGTAAATCTATTCCCTTGGGGGTCAAGAGGAACTCGCGCAACTGGTTGGAATGCGCCATTCCACGAGACTTGAGCACGTACAAGGCGCGGTTGCGCTCACCGTTAACCTCGATATCTCGCATGAAAAGCCAACTGTCGACGATGGACGAAATCTCAACATCAGTTTTCTCCAACGCCTCCCCACCGGACGTGAGGCTGGTGAGAAAAGCCGTAGCTTGCTTTTGCTTCAGGAAGTCGATGAGGCGAATCATCATGATATGCGCGTCACGCTTGTTCCCCGCGTCAATAAGGCTGCCAACAGGGTCGAGCACCACCACCTTCGGTTGGAACTCCCGGACGATTTTGTGAATAATTGCCAGGTGCATCTCCAGTCCATAGAACGTAGCGCGACTGGAATGAAACTGAAGCAGTTTTTTCTTAGACCACTGTTCCAGGTTCAAGCCAATCGATCGCATATTGCGAATAAGCTGGCCCGGAGATTCCTCGAATGAGAAGTAAAGGCAGCGCTCGCCGCGCCGGCATGCGGCATCGACGAAGCTCGCGGCCAGACTGGTCTTGCCTGTCCCGGCTGTGCCTGAAACCAGAATTGTAGTGCCACGATAAAATCCTTTGCCGCCCAGCATCGCGTCTAACCGGGGAATACCACTCGAAATTCGCTCCTCTCTCGCCTGGTGCTGCAGTCCCAGCGATGTAACCGGCAGAACACTGAAGCCGTCTTCATCGATCAGGAAGGGATATTCGTTGGTACCGTGAGCAGTTCCCCGGTATTTGACGATACGCAAACGGCGTGTGGACACCTGGTCTGTCACCCTGTGGTCGAGCAGGATCACACAGTCGGAAACATATTCTTCCAACCCGTGACGGGTTAATGCGCCATCGCCCCGTTCGGCGGTGATTACGGCGCTCACGCCCCGGTCTTTCAGCCATCGGAACAGGCGCCGCAACTCGGCTCGCAGGATGCCCTCATTCTGCAACCCGGCAAATAAATTTTCGATGGTATCGAGGACCACGCGCTTCGCCCCGATGGCATCGATGGCGGCACCCAGCCTTATGAATAGGCCTTCGAGATCATAATCACCGGTTTCGTCAATCTCACTGCGCTCGATGCGAACGAAATCGATGACCAGTTTTTTCTCTTTCGCCAGTTCATCCAGGTCAAAACCAAGCGAGCGAACGTTTTGTGTTAGCTCGGGGGCCGTCTCCTCAAATGCCATGAATACGCCGGGTTCGTTGTATTCTGCCGCCCCACGGACTAGAAACTCCATTGCTAGCAGAGTCTTGCCCGCGCCAGCACTGCCGCAGATGAGCGTAGGACGCCCGCGCGGGAAACCGCCTTGGGTTATTTCATCAAGTCCCTGAATGCCAGTCGGTGCTTTGGGTAGACTGCGACTTTTCTTATCCATCTTCCGAGCAGCGTTCATATTGCGAACTTCCGTTTTGGGCTCTTACACTCCCTGCAATCGGTGAAACTGGGCGGGAAGAACACGGCGTGCTGGCTGATAGCATACCCTATATTCACATTAGGGAGAGCGGTAGTGATCGCAGCTGATTTCCGAGCAATTTCGTAGTGCGTGACTCATCGAAGTCGCAAATCATCAAGCAGTTATTATTCCAACAACTGCGTCCGCCTCCACCCACCAACGTTATTGAGTAGTTGTTTTCTAGTCTTGGAGGCGCGGATCTCAGGGACCTTGGGCGCCTTGGGCGTCAACGTAGATTGCGTAGAGAGACTGGCTTGCGGTCATGAACAGGCGGTTGCGCTTGGCACCGCCGAAACACAGGTTAGCGCACACTTCCGGAAGATGAATCTTACCGATTAGAGTGCCGTCGGGAGCGAAGACGTGCACTCCGTTGTAGTCGGCGCCAGCCCACCCGGCGGCGGACCAGACGTTGCCATCCACGTCGCAGCGAATGCCGTCGGACGTGCCGGGTGACATATTCACGAAGAGGCGGCCATTCTTCAGGCGCACTCCATCTTGCACGTCATACACGCGAATCGGAACTGGATCACCGTGATGCTTTGGACGTCCTGAATCTACGATGTAGAGTTTCTTCTCATCAGGTGAAAAACACAGGCCGTTCGGCTTATCCATGTCGTTGGCAACTACTGTTGCCTCGCGGGTTTTGGGGTCGAGGCGGTACACGTTGGTAGGAAGTTCGAAGGGAGCTTTGTGGCCTTCGTAGTTCGACATAATGCCGTAGCCGGGATCGGTGAACCAGATGGCTCCGTCGGAGTGCACGACGAGGTCATTCGGGGCGTTGAGCTTTTTGTTTTGAAAACTGTCGATGAGAACGGTGATCGAGCCGTCGTATTCGGTTCGGGTTACGCGGCGGGAGTCGTGTTCGCAGGTTAGCAGACGGCCTTGCTGGTCGCGATAATTGCCGTTACTGTAATTCGAGGGGCTGCGGAAGACGCTAACCTCTCCGGTGTCTTCGAGCCAGCGCAGCATGCGGTTGTTGGGAATATCGCTGAAAAGGAGATAGCGGCCATCGGCGATCCAGACCGGGCCCTCCGCCCAACGCGCTCCGGTATGCAAGCGCTCAACCGCAGCGCTGATGACGACGTATTTGGCAAAGCGCGGATCGATAATCTCGACCGCGGGATCGGGATATGGCACCGGAGTTTTGCGTTCTTGCTGGTCGGCAAGGGCCAAGGGTTTGAGAGCCAGGCTTGTCGCGGCGCCGGCCGTAAGACTCATGAAGGTGCGTCTCTGCATGGAAACCTCGGCGGCTGAAAGTGTTGCGGGTGGAAACTTTTCTTTCGCCCTTTCAGGGCTGACTCATTTCCTGTTTTCCACCCATGGCTTGCGCCATGGGCTGCATTCTTGCGCCGCTTCGCGGCTGAACATGTTCTAAGCTAATGCGTACAGATACTCAACGAAGGAGCCTACGGCTCCGTCAATGCCCGTCACTTTTGGATTGGTGGAGTCGATCAGATAGTACTCGTTGGGAGCGTGCGCGCCGGTGCCGTGGCCTAACCCAAAATGGCCGGCGGGAAGACTCAGAGGTTCGGAAGTGAAGATGTATCCCGGCCATGAGCCCGCCGAACGCGGCCACAGTATGGGGTCCAGACCCATTTTGCGGTATGTTGCGATCTGTGCCTGGATCAGCTTGGAATCCTGCGAGGTCTGGGTGGGATCGTAGCCTCCACTCATGTTGACTTCGATATCGCCAAAGCCTTTTTTCACGAGATGATCTTTCAGCAACTGCAGCGTGCCTGCGGCGGTCATGTCGGGGACGAGGCGCATATCGATTTTTGCCACCGCGCGGTGGGGCAGAACGGTTTTGCCGCCGGGGCCAGTGTATCCGCCGACGAGACCTTCGATGTTGATAGTGGGCTTGGACTCGAGCAGCACCAGTGAGTCAAGCCAGTTGGAGTCGTGCACCCAATGCTCGACGCCGAGTTGCTGTTTCACCGTGGTTTCGCTGCGGCGAGCGGCAACCTCCTGGATCATCTTCATTTGTGCCGGAGTTAACGGCTTGGCCTTGTCGAAGAAGCCGGCAACGGCAGGCGTGTGGCCGTCGGCTTCGATCAGCGTATTGAGCGCTTGCACCAAGTGCCATGAGGGACTGTCGACTTGCGCCTCGAGACTGGAGTGCACGTCGTGCTTGGGGCCGCGGCCCCACTTTTCTCCGCTGGAAACCAGCTCGAGTTCGACTACGCCCTTCGCGCCCAGCGATATCTGCATGCCTCCGTCCAGATCCTGGCCAGCTTCGGGGATGAAGACGCCCATGCATTTTTTCAACGCGGCAGTAACTTTGGGATTGCGGACGATCTCCGGAAAGTGCGGGGAGCCAATCTCTTCTTCGCCTTCGCACACCAGCACCAGATTTACAGGTAGAGTTTTTCCGGCTGCCTTGAAAGCATGAAGAGCGCCGAGGAAAGCTGTCTCTGGGCCTTTCTGGTTTACCGCACCGCGACCGACGCAGATTCTTCCCAGTCCTTCTTTTTCGACGATCTTTCCTTCGAGCGGCGGCGACGACCACTCCGAGGGATCGAATTGCTTCACGTCGTACATGAAATAGATGCCGACGGTAGTGGGCGCGCCGGCATCGAGAGTGCCGAAGACTCCGGGCTTGCCCGACGTGGGAATGATTTCGACGTTGGCGAATCCCGCATCGCGGGCTAGTTGCGCCATGTAGTCGGGACCCTGAGGATAATTTCGGTTCTCGGCAGCAATCGAAGGCAACGCGATCCAGTCCTGCAGGCGCTTCACGTTCTCGTCGTGCATCTTGGGAATTTGGTTTAGCACCGATTGCTTGTCTGAGTTCGCTGAAGTCTCTGCTGAAAAAGCTGAGATGGGCAGCGTGGCTGCAGCGGCTCCGGCAAGCGCGCTGTGGATGAATTCGCGACGATTCAATTCGTTTTGGATCGAGTCAGTCAATGCGTCCCCCGGTGGTGCGGACAAAGATGATTGTCCGGAATTGAGATGAAATCGTTTGTCTACCTCTTTTAGTCGGAGGACATCATACCAGCCGCTTTCGCAAAGGGGACAGTCTTTTCGATTCCTCTAGCGTCTCGCCGCTGGCGGAAAGCGGGTTCCTCGCTTCGCTTGGAATGACAAATTTAAGGCGGGAATGACAAGAGTTAAGGGATCGGAATCACCGACCTTGGGGATGACGAAGTTTTAGAGGCTAAGGCTTGGATTCTTGGAGCAGGACGACATCAGAATCGGTGTGTCCGCGCAGGATACCCAGATCTTTTCCGTCGGGAGACCAGTGAAAAGATTGAATCTGTTCAGAATCGAATTTGGTGATGGGATGACCTGGAGAGCCATCGAGGGGCTCAACCCAGATGTTATCGACGCCGTTCTCGCGAACGGGATAGGCCACTGCTTTGCCGTCGGGAGTGAAGCGGGGGCCGGCGGCGATGTGCGGATTCACGGCGATGAGGCGAGGCGAGTTCGGCTTTGTGATATCGAGCAAGGCAATTTTCGGAGTGCCGAGGCCGGACTCCACATTTACGAATTCAAGTAGATAGGCCAGGATTTTTCCGTCCGGCGATATACCCATTCCACGGCCCGCCTGGAAGGCGTGGGGAACAGCGCTGGCTGGCACAATCTCGGGTTTGCTGGATCCATCGAGCGCGACGCGCCAGATGTCGGTTACGTCGCGAAAGAAGAAAACCCAATTGTGATCGCCGGAGCAGGCAGAAGAAGACGACCAGCCGTCATCACCCCCATCAGTTAACTGGGTGGGATGGGAGCCATCAGCGTTCAAACGCCAGATGCCGGTACGATTGCTGCCGCCATGAAAGGCCCAGGGGAAAACGATATAGTTTGTGCCGCAGGAGGAGATCGCTAGAATAGCGGCGGCTGGGTCGGTGGCCAGCACCGTCGGATTCTTTCCATTCGCGTCGGTCCGCACCAGTCGCGTGAAATCGGAGGTCAGCAGAGCCCCGTCGGCGCTCCAATTAAAATGGGCTGTCTTTTCCCCATCGATCAAGAGCGGAGTTGCGCTGGGAGATGTGCTGCCTAAACCTGGCACAAGAAAAAGATTGCTCGCTGGTTTTTCCTGCACGGTAGCTAGAGTCTTGCCATCGGCGGAAAGCGACAACGTGGCGTAGGTGTTGGTGTCGTGCGAGATCGGGCGCAGCTGGCCGTCGGAAAAGGATATGAAACCGATCTGAATGCGGGCTAGCTCGGGACCTTTTTGCCTGTAAGTAACAAACAGGCCATCGCTGCCTGTAGGCCACTGCATCGCTGTGACATCTTTATCGGCGAAGCTCAGGGTTTTTATTTTGCCGGTCTGCACGTCGAACAAGCTGACTGCCCCGAAGGCTGCCTGCGCGATGTCGGGGTACGCGATCGTCTTGCCGTCGGGAGACCAAGCCAGCCACCGCGGAAGATAATCCAATATCTTGTCAAAGAGCACTTTTTCGTCGCCGCCATCCAACTTCGCGCTGAGTAGCCGGAACTTGCCGGTCTCGGGATCGTTGGCACGGAAATAAGCCAAGCGCGCGCCATCTGGAGAAAAAGTAAAGGAGCTGTCGACATCGCGCACTACGGCTTGCGCTGTGCCCCCTAAATACGGGAGTGCGGTAGATGCTGAAATCGCTGTTGATGGCATTTTCGGCTTTGCGGAAATAAACATAGTTGCCGTCCGGAGAGAACGCCACGTTCGGAATGGTGGCAGCAGGTGGGACGATCTGCGTGTCACTGGAAGTAGCCACATTGCGCAGCCATAGACTGTTCAGGCCCTTGTCGTCGATCACAGTGAGCAAGTATTTGCCGTCGGCCGATATCGCCGTGACCACCGCTTTGTTTGAGTTCGTGACTTGCGCGATGGTGAAATTCTGAAAGGGAGTGGGCGCGGCGCGATGCACCATCGAGTAGACGCCATAGCCCGCGGCGGCCAGCAGCACGAGCGCGACGATGGCTCCTCCGACCAGGCCGAATTTGTGTTGCTTTGCGGCAGCGACCACAGCAGAACTGCTGCTGTGCGCCGCCTGTAGGGAGCCGTCTCGCGAGCGGCACAGACGTTGCCCCGCTGGCCGACGAGAGCGTCTGTTGTCGGCTGGGGGCACTCGATGCGAGATTGAGACTAGCGCGCCGAATCTGGCGTGGCCGGTTGCGGCTTGACTCAGTCTGCCGCTTGAGTCGTTTCAGGTCAGCGCGGATATCGGCGGCGTGCTGGTAACGTAGTTCGCGATCCTTCTCTAGCGCTTTGTCGATGATGCGCTTCCAGCTTCGGCGGGCAGCGCGGGGTTCAACCGCACCGCGGGCGCGGGATCACGATCCAGAATTTCGTGGAAGATGACTGCAGAGCTTTCGCCACGGAAAGGTAGCTGCCGGTAGCCATCTCATAGAAGACGACGCCAAAGGAAAAAAGATCGGTGCGGGAATCCAATCTCTTTGCCGCGCGCCTGCTCCGGGGACATGTAGGCCACGGTACCGAGCGTGGAACCGGGGCTGGTGAGGTGGATTTCGACCGCCATCTCGGTTCGCGTCGCTTCATTCTGGCTGAGTGGCGCCTCCGGCGATGTCGACTTTGGCCAGGCCGAAATCGAGAACCTTGGCGTGCCCGCGCTTGGTTACAAAGATGTTGGCGGGCTTGATGTCGCGGTGCACGATGCCCTCAGTGTGAGCCGCGTCGAGGGCGTCGGCGATCTCGATGGCGATCGAGAGCAGGGCGTCGAGTTCCAGCGGCCGAGCGCCGATTACGTGCTTCAGAGTCTGGCCATCCAGAAACTCCATGGCAATGAAACGCTTACCGTCCTGCTCGCCAATTTCGTGAATGGTGCAGATGTTGGGATGGTTCAGTGCCGAAGCGGCCCGTGCCTCTCGTCGGAAGCGCTCCAACGTCTGCGGATCCTGAGCCACGTTGTCGGGAAGGAATTTCAGAGCGACGAAGCGTCCTAGAGTCGTGTCTTCGGCCTTATAGACCACACCCATGCCCGCCGCCGCCGAGTTTTTCGACGATGCGATAGTGCGAGATGGTCTGGCCGAGCATTCGGGAAATAGTTGAAATTGTCGCGGATTCATCTTACGGAGGCTGGATTCGCGAGTCAACGAACCCCCTTTAGCACCTGGCGGGTGGGCGTTATCTCGAGAACGCGGTCCACTGTTTCATCGGCGGATTTTACTCAGCCAACGGTTCACCCTTCGCGCCGCCAAGCCGAAAAGGATCGACCGAAATCTGGACTTGGCAAACCCATCATCTTTGTTGAGAGTCACGCGAGGGTCACTGACTATGCCGAGGCCACGCTTAACTCTGTACCGTGTAGCGAAGTTCGGGGCGATTCTCAATGAAAAAGCGCGGCCAGTAAATCAATGGAGGCAGTCAGCCGCATAACAACATGCCGCCGTTCCTGAATTATTTATCCATCATCGCTTTGCAAAGTATCTAGCCGCCTCACGGTTAAAAGGAACGACAGAATATCTATATTGGCTGCAAGGATTTGGCGATAGTAGCGAGCGATAATCTTGTAAGTGCCTCTGCATATAGCCGGATTGTTGGAAGTACTTAGCTAAGACGACGAATAAGGTCTGCGCTCGTGGCATTCCGACAATCGAAGTCGGGTTAGTAAATAATCCGAAGGTCCTAAGCGTAGATTTTCACATTCTGAACCACCCGGTTAATCGCCCCATTGGGGCTGGGTCGGTCTGGAGTGAGGTTGCAGCGCAAGGAAAAAAATAGGCCGAGCAACTGACCAAACAGAACGTCCAGCGGCGGACGACAATCATCTGGCACTGGGGTGGGTGTAAGCGGCGAAAGATAGCGCTGTGCCAGCCCGTCCAAAGACAATTCAGAGTGTCCTCCGACTACAACTTGCGTCCGGACGAGTTGTTTGGTCATGAGTTCCCGCAGCAAATCTTTCTCATAGCGGGCCACACTATCGTCGCTCGCAAGAAAAGCAATGAGCAGTGTGGTGTCATTCAGCGCCGCCATTGGACCGTGGCGCAGGCCCAGAAATGACTCTGCCATAGTCAGAATTCGGCCGGCAGTCAGTTCCAGAACCTTCAGCGCCGATTCAGCAGCAACGCCCTGGAGCGCTCCCGAACCCAGAAAACAGACTCTGGCAAAGGGTTCCCCGGCAAGAGTCGCAGCCGCGTCAGCAGCCTGCGGAAGAAACGACTCCCCCGCTTTCACCAGGCCGTGGAGTATGGGTTCGTACTGAGCGAGATCTTCCAAATGAGCTAGACACTGTCCCAACACAACCATGTTAGAGAACGAACTCGTCATCGCCAGACCGCGATCGTTCACTGCGTCCGCAAGGACAATCGGGAACGCCTGTTTCTTACCAGCGGCGCTGCGGATCATTCGCGCCTCGGAGTTACATGAGACCACAATGTGATAGATCTCTGGATGATGGACCAGAGCTTTTTCCAAAACGGACACGCTCTCGGGGCTGTCGCCCGAGCGCGAGAAGGAAATCCAGAGATAGCGCTCACCCGGGACCAGCCACTCCTCCTCGTGAGTCAGCAGACTGGTGCTTGGAATGGCCACAACCTCACATTTCCAGCGCCGTCGAAGCAGGTGTGCCAAACTTCTGCCGACGTAGTCGGAACTTCCGGCGCCTATGAGAAACACGGTTGGCTTTGGCCTTGCTGAATCTCCGAAACCGGCGCGGCTCAGAAACTCCACGAGAGCGGCATGGTGTCTTTCAAAAGAAGCGAATGTCGCTTGCCAGGTGGCAGGTTGTTGCGCAATCTCCGCCGGAGTATGCAAGAGGCCACGCTCCATTTTCTGTTCGCTCGAAAGATCAAGAAGTTCAGCCAGCGCATTCAAAGTCGTCGAGTCCTCGCTAAATCTTTTTTCCAGGGCTTAGCCGCGAACGTTGTGCTTGCTTTCGTTTTATTACGACTTTAACCATTTACTTACGATTTCACGCGAAAGTCAAGTAGGAAATGGCAAGGGGTCGCAGCTTACAAATCGCACGGATAACGCAGGAAGGATCACTTGCCGCCGGGCGCTGCAGAACTGGCAGTCTTCCAGCTGTTTGCCGTAATCAAACAGAGTGGCGGGAGTCCTCCTTGTGGTCGATGTGACAATAGCCGGAACGCGGCTGAGAGTTTAGTAGACTTACGTCACTGACCTTCCTATGGGTGTACGCCTCCTCTCTCGTCGCTGGGCTTATTGGCTTGTCTTGTTCATCTGGACCTTCTTTCTAAACGGTGCTGTTTCTCAGGCCCAGCAGGCGATTGAGCAGACCGATTCCCCACCTCCACCGGCCACCTCGGAAAAGAAAAGTTTCTTTCGGCGTTGGGCGGAGTTCTACCGCCACGATTGGTCGGGAATGACAGATTCTTCTGCGGCGCCCGTGCGGCGGGGGCTTCCCTCGCCGCTGGATTCGCCGCCGTTTCCTAATGCGGATTGGTCGTATGGTGGCTCGCCGGTTATCGGAGAACCCGATACGAACAGCTATCCGCTGATGACAGCAATCAATCAGGCTAGAAGTCGTACGAAGCTTTATGGATGGATCGATCCGACAATCAACTTCAGCACTTCGTCAGCCAGCAATGCGCCCGAGGCGAACGATGTTTACTCCAATCGTTTTGAGATGAATCAACTGGTTCTCTATGTGGAGCGATTGCCGGATTCCGTGCAGCGCAACCATATCGACTGGGGTTATCACCTCACCGCTCTCTACGGCACTGACTATCGTTTCACAACCGCGAAAGGCTATCTGAGTGGGCCGTGGGTTAACGATCACCGTCAGTATGGTGTCGACCCTACTCTGGAATATGTGGATATTTACATTCCGAATGTAGGGCAAGGAATGAATGTGAGGATCGGTCGATTTATCTCCGTCCCTGGCATCGAGGCGCAGTTGGCCCCGAACAATTACATCTTCAGCCACTCGTTACTGTATGCGATCGATCCCTTTACGGATACCGGTTTGATCGCAACCATCAAACTGAATGATCGGTGGATAATCCAACTCGGGGTCACGGGCGGCCACGATGTTGCTTTGTGGACGCCGGACGCCAAGCCTTCAGCCACGAGCTGCCTGAGTTACACGACGGCTTCAGTCAACGACAATTTCTATGCGTGCGCCAACGGCATCAACAGCGGCGAATATGCCTACAACAACCTGCAGCAATATGATGCCACCTGGTATCACAAGTTCTCGAAGACCGTTCATATGGCGACGGAAGCGTGGTACATGTATGAGCTCGATGTGCCCGCCGTGGGAGGCACGGTCAAGCCTGAAAAAGGAGCAAATGGCATCCTGCTTGCCCGGAGAACAGCGTTGCACTGCTCCAGAATATGCGGCGGTGAATTTTCTTCAGAAGGAACTGTCTGTTCACGATTTCTTGTCGTTTCGCAGCGATTTTCTCGACGACAAAAAAGGTCAGCGTACTGGTTACGCGAGCCGGTACTCTGAGAACACGATCATGTGGTGCCATTGGATCGGCAGTACGATCCAGCTGCGACCGGAGTTGCGTTTCGAGCGCGCCTGGGATACGAGGGCTTACGACAACGGACGACGGCATAACCAGCTTACTGTGGCGAGCGATCTGATTTTTCATTTTTGATACTTCTCGATTGTCGCGCCCCGGCAAACCCTTCACGGCGATCGGGTAAATCACGGATATGCACTTTTTGCGTACATCCTTATTATGCGAATTGTTGTCCGAAGGAACGTGAAGGAGAGCTTTCATGCCCGAGAGAAACGCTGCAGCGAGCCCGCGAAGACGCACGCGAGGGTAAGTCGCCTTCCACACAAGCCGGGGAGTTCGTTCGTGAAGAGATCCACCATGTTCGCGAGGGCAAACACGGGGCGCGGTCGCCCAAGCAGGCCGTTGCCATTGGTTTATCGAAGGCGCGGCGCGCTGGCGTAAAGCTAGCGCCACCCAAGGGTTCCTCTTCACTGCGGAGAAAAGCCGCTCAGGACGAGAAAGCAGGCGAGCGTGCGCACCGAACCTCGGGGAAACGGTCACGAGCGATGGAAGGAGCGCTGAAGCGGGAATCTCGGAATTCGGCTAGTAGAAGCGCTCTATCGCGCCAGGCAAAGAGCGTAGCGGCCAAGCGCGGGAAGCATGCGCCCAGCCAGTCGGCCCAGAAAGCCGCCCGCACTCGTAAAGCCGCTTAGGACAGACATGATGGCGCGGTCGCAAACGGCCGCGCCGTCATACTGTTTTGCAAACCGAAAGAGCGCGTTCACATCGCGCTTTTTTTCTTAAGGCCTGTCATTCCGCAAATCATTTCGTAGAGCAAAAGAATTGCGAGTAACAAGAGCGTCCATACTTCATGGGGCATCACAAACATCTGCCACCACCAGCGGTTGGCTATTGTGTCGGAGATACTCCCGCTAGTTTGCAGCGTTTGCAGAATTGTGCCGCCAGGAACCAGGAATGGAAGCATTAGAAGTATCGAAAGAACGGCTAGCATTCGCGACATTCGAAACGAAACGAATAGCCAGCCAAGAGGCAAGACCAGCAGGGCCGCATCGTAGAAACGATGATAGATGGGCAGGAGGCTGATCACGACGATTGCACTTATTCCCAGAAGTTCTGAATTGTCATGGTGGCGCATCCTGTGCATTCCAACCGCCCACAGAGTCAGAAGGATGAGACCTAGCGAGGCCGCCAGAATATTAGCAAGGCCAAGCCCCGCGACAGGATACAGAACTACTTGAAGATTAGTCAGACCAAAACGCAGGGGATTGATTGGGGTGAAGTTGGCGAGTATGCCGCGCTGGAGTAGCACCCGGTTATTATTGATATAGCTACTTAGCCATAGAGTATGACTGAGTTGCATTCGCAGTAAACCCAACCCGGCGACTAATGCAAGCAAGGCGAAGGTAATGCCAACCACGTTCCAGCGGCGGCGCAAAAGATAATAGAGAAAGAAGCACAGTCCTATCTGTGGCTTTAGTCCGATAGATATTGCCAGCAAAGTTGCGGTCAGTAGATCGTAGCGACGGCGCGCTGTCCAAACAGCGATCACTCCTAGTTCGATCACCACTAGCGCGACATTGGCGGTCACGATTCCGGTGTGAAAGGGCGCAAGTGCCAATGTCGATGCAATCAGCAAAACTCCTTCCCACGAGCGATACGAGACGCCAGTCAGCGCGATCAGCGCGTACAGCATCGCAACAAACAAGGCGAGATTGATGGTTAACCAGAGCCCATATGCGACCCGCCAAGGCAAGCGACTAAGAGGCGCAATCAACACCAGGGCCGTGATCGGGTATGCCGTGGGGATGCCTCGCTTGGCAATCAGAGAGCCGTCCTCAACTTCTGTAGGCAGAAAAACAAACTGAGCCGCTCCAGCTGGCCATAGTCTGAGGAGTGTCCATGGGCTGTATGGATCGAGACCACGGGTCCAGGCATTGGCCTGTATGTAAGGCGCAAGGAAGTCATTGAAGCCGGTCGCGGATTGCACCGCCCGGACCGGACCTCTTACAACAAATTCGGCGCCAGCAATCAAAAATAAAACCAGGCAAACAAAAGTCCACTCCTTGCCAGGCTTGTAGAGGTTAGAACGAGGGCCTTGCGGCAAGTATTCCATCTTTAAGATAGCTTAGAAGTTTAGCTAGATCGTTGGCTGCCGAAAACTCCGTGCCGGAGTATACGCTGCGAAGGGTTGGGAAGCCGGAAGCCTCGGCTCTGCCTGAAACGCTGGGGCAAGATCGATCAGCAGAAAAGCCGACACCCAAAAGAAAACACAGAGATAGGAACCGGCTGCGAAGAGCCAGTCTTCGAAGCTCGCGTGAATCAGTCCTGCAGTGATAATCATAGCCAAGGGGACGGAATAATGATGAGGGCTGCCAGTCGCGCGCATCCAAGCGTAGGCGCGAGCCGCCGCACGGATCAATAAAACGAACAGCGCCAGGAAAGGCAGGATGCCCAACAGCCCCATGTACTCTGCGAGAGCTAGATAGCTGCTGCCGTGCTCGCGGTTCGAGACTTCTTTGGTGTAGACCATCGAGCGCTGAAAATCCGGCAGGTCGGTGCCTAAATCGCTGGTTCCGAACCCAGTTCCAAAGAATGGATGTTTCTTCACCGCAGCGAGGGTTTGATCCCAAGGCGTCTGGCGCGAACCAAAAACTCCTTGATGAGCTCGTTCTCCCTGGATTTTGAAGATAAACCGCCCGCTGAGCGAATCCATAAACTCAGTCATGTGAGCCGGGTTGGCCACGGCCATGACCTCTAGAAAAAGAGCTGCGACAAAGGCGGCCCGCACCAATAGACGGGGACGGCGCAAGGCGATGGTGATACCGACTGCAACCACGACATCAGCGACGATGGCAGCCCGGCAAACAGTTACGTAAAGCAAAATGCCGCAAAGTGCCAGTGCGATGCAACGGCGCTGGCGTTCGGCGCGGCTTTCTGCTACCAAAGCCGCCCAGAGCAAGATAGGCGTAGCGACGACGCCGATCATGGCACCTAGATTGTTGGGATTTCCGAAGACGTTGTCACCGGCAAAATACAAAATCGACACACCAAAAACCAGAAGCTCGCAAGCGCGAACGAGGAGGTGGATGAATGATCGCTCGCGGCCCAGGAGGGCAACTCTTCCGCCTGTTGAAGCATAGAGAAAAAGCAGAAAGAGGCTGGCGACTTTCAGAGAGGCGGTCACGGGTGCGCTGGAAGAGCTGGCCGAAGCAAATGCGGAGAGCACACAAAAGAGCGCAACCAGATGGAATAATTCGAAATGGCGAGCCCGGTTGCTCTTAATCCAGATGACAGAACCAGCTAATGCCCCTACCGCCAGAAATAGCCAGCGCAGAGTGAAGCTCTCTCCCGCCAGCGGATTGGCCGTGTCCGCCGAGAGAAAGCACAACATTGTTACGGGAAAGAATACGGCCTCAAAACGCCACAGGCAGGCCAACACAATCTCGAGCGCCAGAAGCCCACCCAAGTACGTAGTGTTAGCAAACAGGCCTGGACGCCGCATCGATTCGAACAGCACACCGAGAAGAGCAGTTAATCCCAGCGCGGCCGCTACAGTTCGAAATGGAACCTTCATCCTAAGCTCACGCTCCAACGACTGGGAACAAAATCTATTCTTTCAATAGCACCGGAGACAAGTTCGGGCAAACGAACCTTGACTTACTTTCGTATCAAATGCCATTCGTAGCGATGCAGCAAATAGACCGCATCCTGACTCACGTCCTCCGGCCGCTGCGGCGACTCCCCGAGAAACACCAGGCGATAAGTGGCGCGGAGAGTTCCGTCTCCATACAGATCGGGAAAATTATCACCGGCAAAAGTTAAACGCGTGCTAAAGCCGAGAGCAACCAGGCCCAGCAAACAAAACAGCGAGCAGTAGACCGTGATCGCCGGCCGCAGCCGGCGAGTTGGCACGATTCGTTTCGCCCCCATCAGAACATACCCGATCACTACTGGCAAGAGCGGCAACCAGAACCTGGCATCGGACCACGGCCACGCGAGCACAATGCAGGCGAAGGTGAGAACGTAGCAATCCAACGCAGTAAATCTGTGGAGCTTTTCCCAGAGTCCGATTGCCCACAACAACAAGGCGACCAGTCCAACAATCTCGACCGGCACTTCGAGGAGTGGCGGCAACTTTGAGAGCGGCGCGTTAACGCCCAATTCGCCCCATTCTTTTGCGTGAGCCGTCAGATCCCAGAAAACATTTCCCAGCAAGCCTCTTCCACGAAGGGTCACAACATTCTGCTGGGCATAGCCGGAGTGCAGCAAAATTCTGCTTCCCCAGCCTGCCATCGCCAGTAAGGCGAGAAAGAGAACAAGCGCTGGAAGTTTGTGCCGCCGCATCCATTGCGGCAGCATACTAGCCCAAGAAATAGCGCCAGCTGCCGCCCACATGAAAGCTGGAATCAAGGCGATGCCGATGGTGCGCACCTCAATGCAGAAAGCCATCAAGGGTAGGGCCAAAGCCAGCCATAAGAGTCTGGTGCGTTGTTTTCCCGCTTCAGCATGAAGAAGTAATAGCAGGCACGGCATTGACGCTCCGAAAAAGCAGATGTCGCTGAGGGGATGAGTAACGTGCTTCACCATCACGAATGAGAGTAAGGTCAGTAAGACGATTGCTTCAGCAGTTGTACTCTCGAAGCCGAACGACCGGCGCAGGACGAAACAACTCGCCCAACAACCGACACCCAAGAGAAGACAGTTCAGAGCAACAATCGCCCAGGATCTTCCG
Source organism: uncultured Acidobacteriaceae bacterium (assembly GCA_963781635.1). Classification (GTDB taxonomy): domain Bacteria; phylum Acidobacteriota; class Terriglobia; order Terriglobales; family Acidobacteriaceae; genus Sulfotelmatobacter. The sequence goes on along the minus strand of CAWAFZ010000008.1, from coordinate 24,766 downwards.
ATGCCCGCTTTTATTAGAAGGACAATTAATGCAGGATATCCCGAGGTCGGTTGACGAAAGAGCCGTTTGAAACGCGGGTAATCCAGCGCTAAAAATCGAGGGGAATCCCTTCTTGGCCTCGCCGCGAACGCCGTTGATTTTGTAGCGATGGCACATGGCCAGACCGCGGCTGGTTTGTAGTAAAGCATCCGGGAGAAGAATTTCTTCACCCCACGATTCCGCCACGATGCGTCCCAAGGGAAGACCAAGAAGATCGCCGCCGGCCATTTGTTTGCCGGCCGCTGCCGCTAGTAATCCGAGGCAGTAAATGGCGCCGCGATGGGTATTTTTTCCTCCCGTCGCATCCAGCATGCTTTCTTCCGCGGCGACGCCAATTCGCTGAAGATCCAGCAGCCTGCATCCGGTAGCTCCGGCTTTTGCCATCTCGCCAAAATAAGGTTTGATTGCCTCAATCGAGGCCAAAAAACATTCCGCATCCATGTCGGGATGGCCGCCTCGGTCGACAAAACTCACGAGCCCGGGTTTTGGATAGGTCGCCAGTTCTTCGGTCAGGGCATTTGCCGCACACCGGGCAATGGACGCCGGGGTCAGCCTAACAAGTGGCAGGCAAAGGCTATTCATGGAAAAAAGTCTCCACGTCGCTCTTGTCACCCATCCAGACGGAATGATTTCCCTTGAAAAGCAATCGCGTTCCCGGCGCTCCGAACTCTCGCCAGTTGAAGGAGGCATCGCCGTTCAAAACGATCTCCAAGTCGACTCGATGATGAGTCTTTTGGGACTCGGTCATCGATAGCCGAAACCTTCGCCAATTCTCCCGGCGCTTCATCGGAACGAGCAGATCGATATCCGAATTGGGGGTGACGTACGATAATCCGGTGTGATATTGCCAGGCGTAACTTCCGAATGTTTGCAAAGGCAGTTCCGAAGCCTCAGTCGCTGATAGGATCGATTTCACAATTGTGGCGATTTTCGGAGAAGTGGCCGCCGCGCAGTCCGTCCATAGAGGCGGCTCGACGACCTTGCCGACGTACGAAACCGGAAGACGGAAAGCCAGTCGGCGCTTAACCGGATCCGGCGGCAAGGCGAGTCCGACGCTGAGAGTGTTCCTGTCTTCGCTCACGCAGGGACGGCGGACAATCAGTGGGTGGCCCTTGCCGAGCCAATTCCGCAGGATGGCCGCATCGTCCTGCGGCGTTTCGCCCACGACGCAATCGAAAAGATCGGCAGGATCGGCAATCCAGACGAAGCGATGCCGGCGAAAGAGATCAGGCCCGGAGGACATCGTCGATGATGGATTGTGCGGCCGTGCGACCGCCCCGTTCACGGCCAAGTTGGGCTCTCAGGTCTTGGGAATCGTCATCGCTGAGGAGGCGCTGCAACCGCTCAGGAAATTGATCCGTCCACATTTCATAGAGGCCTCCCATCTTGTAGAAATTTTCGCAGCCCGGAGCAAAGACGGGCACCCTGGCCGCGAGGGCCTGGAGCTTTTCCATCGGCATCTTGGTCACGCGCGAAATGGCTTCCAGCTTCATCACGGAAGTCTCACCTCCGGGCACGGAGACAACGCGATCCGCCCCCATGCCGAAGCCGATGAAACCACCGGCAACCGTATTGCCGTAAACAATGGCGATCAGTTTGCAGCCCGACAGGCGGGCGACCTGCTCGGCCTTGAGCAGGTGAGCAATATACTCGGGAAGCGCGAGCAGCTCTTCGTTGAGCGCCATGCGTTGACCGTTGTTATCGACCAGCATCAGGATCGGCCTGCCGGGATACCGCTCGGCGATATCGAGAAACTTCTCGGACAGGACGACGACTTCCCTCACACCAATAAAAGTGTGGTTGGTCGTCCCCAGAATGGAGATCGGCTTTCCGGACACCATGGCTTCGCCGGTCACAAGCCAATCGGTCGCAACGATTTTGCACCCCACCGGGAAGAGTTGAGTGAGTAGGTCTTGCAAGTTCATAGTTTTACCAGGTGCGTTTTCTCCGCTGTCAGTTCCTGCGGCGACATCTCGGATACCTTTTCAGCGACAAGTCCCATCTTCCGCCAGATCTGTGTGGCATCGGAACACTCACCGTATGCCTCGATTCTTTTTTTCAGGCGCTCAAGCTCCTGTTTCAAATCCGCTGGGCGGAGTGGCTTTTTGACCGTCATGACGCGAATGACAGCGTTGCGAAAAGCCGGGATGTGATCATCCACGAGTTCGGCCACGGTTCCGAAAAGGAACCGGTTCTTGCCCCCGGTGGTCCGCCAGACAAGGGCGCGATCGCGTGAATCGAAGGCTTCCACGCCCATGACCGTCTCGATGACCTCGGGTCCTGAGACGCTCAATCGACCTTCCTCAGAAGCGATCACCGTATCGCAACAACAACTCATGATGCTGGCGCCCCCGAAGCATCCGGTGCTCCCGGCTAGGAGCCCGATGACCGGGACTCCTGCCTTCTGGGCGTCGAAGATGCCGCGAATGATCTCCGTCGCGCCAATCTCCCCGGCATTGGCCTCTTCGAGCCGGACGCCGCCGGAGTCGAACAATCCAAGTACAGCCGCCGGTTTGCGTTGTGCGGCGCGGCGGAGCAGACCCGTGATTTTTGCGGCGTGAACCTCGCCGAGGGAGCCGCCTCGAAATTTCCCCTCCTGCGCAAAGATGTAGGCCTCCTTGCCGTCAAGCCGTCCCTCTCCGATAACCGCCCCATCATCGAATGCAACCGGGGCGTCGAACAATGCAAGATGGGGGCTGACGCGTTTCAACGTCGGGGGAATAAACTCGTGAAAGGAAGCGGGGTCGAGCAGACCGGCGATGCGCCGGCGTGCCGTTGCCTCGAGGTAGCTGATGTGCGGAGTGGGATTCATCGTGATTATTAATGGGTAAGTTGTTCCAGGGCTTGATCCAGGCGAAGGCTCACAACCGGCGGGATCGCGGAGAAGTCGTTGATGGAAAAAAGAACATCCCGTGGTTTGTTTCGATCCATAAAATCGAGCAAAACCGCCTTCCACGTCTCGGAGAAATGGGCCGCCGTGGTCGCGATCTCAAAGCGGCACTTCCCCCCAAGATCTTTGCGTTCCGCCAGCACCTCGAGATTACTGGAAGCGACAATGCCCACCACAACGTAGGAACTGCCCGCTTCGAGGGGTTTCGCGCCGCCTTCAAATTCGAATGTCAGGTTTTCCATAATAATTCCCGGGTTGAGTTACCAATTACGAAACCGGCTCGGCGGCTGATAGCGCCCGTCCGACCAACGGACAAGATCGTGAACACTTCGTGCAGCAAGCCGGTCCCGGGATACGTCACTCTTCTGAATACCAATATCTTCCGCGCGTTGGATAGCTCCGCGATCACGAAGGTTTTCCACCATCCTGCGGTTGCGCTTGAGTCCAACCGGCGTGAAGCCCGCGACTCCCCGGACAGCCTGCTCCCGCTCTTCCGGACTTCGACAGAGAAGCAGATTCGCGACGCCTTCCTCCGTGACTATGTGACTGACGTCATCGCCATAAATCATGACGGGCGGGGTGGAAAACCCGGCCTTTTCCATGGCGTCCCAGGCATCGAGACGTTCGACGAAGGTCGGCTTACCGGCGGCCTGAAATGTCTCCACGATCTGGACGACAAGCTTGCGTCCCTGCGGCATCGGCTCGCCGGCATGCGCCTCGCCTCCCGCTTTGAGAAACGCTTCCGAACGATGCCGGCGTGAGCGATTTTCCGAGCCGAGATTTGGGGCGCCGCCATAACCGACGAGTCGATCCGCGGTGAATGTGGAACTGTGCGCCTGGGAATCGATTTGCAACGTAGCGCCGATGAACATGTCGGCGTGGTGTCCGACCATTTGAGCGAAGAAGCGATTCGAGCGCAGGCTGCCGTCGCGGCCCAGCGCAAAGACGTCCGGTCGCGAGGCGACGTAGTTCTCCATGCCGACCTCTCCCCCGAAGCAGGATATCGCCTCTACAAAACCCGACTCGATGGCAGGAATCATGGTTGGATGCGGATTCAACGCCCAGTGCGTGCAAGCCTTGCCCTTCAATCCAAGTTCCGCACCGTACGTCGGCAACAGCAACTCAATCGCAGCGGTGTTAAAGCCAATTCCGTGATTCAAAACCTTCGGGTGGTACTTGGCGTAAATTGCCTTCATGGCCACCATGGCCATGAGAATGCGCAGGTCATTGATAAGAGCCGGATCTCGCGTGAAGAGCGGCTCGAGGTGAAAAGGTTTGGGACTTTCCACGACGAAGTCGACCCACTCGGCAGGAATGTCAACACGACGGACCTTATCAACGAGCTTATTGACCTGGACGATGACGATGGCGCCGCCAAAGGCAGCCGACTCCACCAGAGGAGGCGTTTCTTCCGTATTGGGACCGGTATAAAGATTGCCTTCCTTGTCGGCTTCGTTGGCCACCAGGCAGACAACGTCGGGTCTTAGCTCGGCAAAATACCGCGAGTAAAGTTCCACATAGGTGTGGACGTCGCCGATTTTGATCGAGCCATCCATTACCATCCGGGCCAGGCGAGCGGCTTGCGGCGCGGCATAGGCAAAGTCCAACTCGGTTGCCAGGCCGTTTTCAAAAAGATCCAGGTGCTCGGGAAGCCCGACGCTGGAGACACATAGCTTGAGGCCATTTACCTTTTTGGGATTCATGCGCGCCAGTTGACCGGCCAGAAAATCGCCCTGCTTCTGATTATCTCCTTCGTGAATAATCCTGTCGCCGGGCTGAATAACGGTTTCGAGTAACTCCACCGTCCGTTCCGCGGGGATGACCTTTCCTTCCCCAAATATCTGCCTTACCCGGGAAAGCTTGCCATTTCTAATCGCATGTTTATCGGACATATTATTAGTAGGTTGAATTTTAACTTTTCCGTTCACAAACCGAGATAGTGAAGCCGACGTCGACGTTGCCCCGAATGGCGTTTGACTAGGGACAGATTTTGTCTGCAGCTGCGACCAGATCTTCGGCTTTCTTCTGAGACTTTGGTAGTATATGATCCGCTCATAGGAAAGGATCTCCCATTGCAGATACTTTCATGTATTTTTGAGCATTCTCCGCGGCCTGCTCGATTACTGCCGCCACTTGCTTGGGATGCGATTCATAGACGGAATGACTCGCACCGGGGATTTCCACCGTGTGGCTGTGCGCCCGTGCGTAGTACCACTTCTCAAGATCGGGATTGATGATCTGATCGGCCAGCGCGACGACTCCCCAACTGGGTTTCGTTGTCCACGCAGCCGTGGTCAACGGCGTGTTGAAAACCTCAGCCGCGGCGAAGACCTGGGAGCGCGACTCAAATTCGGCTTGGTCGTGCGGCAGGTCGGGGGCGAAGAGTTTGAGGAAGTCCGCGGGGTTGAGATAGGTGAGGCCATCGTCGGTCTTCTTGATGGCCCCCTCCGTCTTGGCGAGGACACTGGGCGTTTTCTTTCCCAGGGCGCCCTCGTCCTCCCCAACATCGGGTGCGTGCGCGGCGACGTAGACCAGGCCGACGACATGCGGGTCGACGCCTGCCTCCGTGATGATGGACCCGCCGTAGCTGTGGCCAACAAGGATGCATGGGCCCGGCTGGAGGTCGAGGATCCGCTTCGCTGCGGTGACGTCCGCCTCGAACGAAGTTTCCGGCTCCTGTACCATGGTCACGTTGTAACCATCCTTGACCAAGATTTCGTAGACGGGCCTCCAACCCGAGCCGTCGACCCAGGCGCCGTGCACCAGGACGATATTCTTGACTGGGGCCGCCAGCGCCGACGCTGCAGTAAGGCTGAACGCAGCCAAAGCGGCAGCCGCTGACTTGAAACTAACTTTTACGTCGTGATTTAACATTTGATGAATGAGGTTGGGATTGGCGGCTACTTGAGGTGCTTCCTGAGCATCTCGGCCGCCTGATGAAGAGCGTCGCGAACTGCCGGCACTTGGCTCAGCGCATTCAGGAGTCCGTAGTCGTGGATGAGGCCTTCGTAGCGAACGGCAGTCACGTCCACGCCGGCTTCATCGAGCCTTCGGGAATACGCTTCCCCCTCGTCGCGCAGCACATCATTGCCGGCCGTCTGCACCATTGCGGGCGGCAGGTCCTTGAGCTGGTCGGTCGTCGCCTGTAGCGGAGACGCATAGATCTCCCTGCGCTGCTTCGGATCAGTGGTGTACGCGTCCCACATCCATTTCATCATCGGCTTTGTGAGCGGCAGGATCTACTTTGGTGCTCATTTTTTTCGGATGGAGTGTTGATTTGTTGAGAACTCGCGCTTTGGCCTATGTTGGCTATGAGCGTTTGGATTCTCCAACCTGGAGAGGCATAAGCCGTGCCAGCTCTTTTCTGATTCTCAACCCATTGAAACGTAACAACTTGTGATTTTTCCGAATTGAGGCTCTGCGCTCGAAACTTCGAACGTCCAATGATTCGTTCGCCAGAGGTTCGAGATATCCGCTGTTTTCGCACCCTGCTTAGTAGCTGTGCAGGCCAAGCCGCCGCTTTGAACGGCAGCGCGCCTGTCAACATCTCGTAGAAGGTGATACCCAGAGAGTAAAGATCACTCTGAGAATCGATCGACCGGTTCATCCGGCCTGTTTGTTCCGGCGCCATGTAGGCCAGTGTTGGGTTCGGGAAATCGTGCTGGCGCCTCTAGGGCTCGACGATGTCGTCTGCCTCGTCGCCGATGCTCTGCATTGCGTGCCGGAGCGCGCGCTACCCTTAGGTGCAACTAGTGTACGAGAAGACCGGCGGAAACCCCTTCTTTGGGATCCAGTTCTTCACCGCCCTGGGCGAAGAGGGGCTGCTCGTGTTCGACCCAGTCGCGGCAGCTTGGCAATGGAATATCGATCGCATCCGCGCCAAGAACTTCACCGACAACGTGGTGGATCCGAATTACGTCATTGATTGTGCATTGAAGAAAATGTGTGTCCTGACGGGCAGACGGTCTCAATCTACGTAATCTGCTGTTCCACAGTCTGTTAAATGAATTGAGAAGTGCTCCATTCTTGCGCGGGCACATATTTGCCTGTTCAAAACCTTGCAGAAAAACTGTGTACTAAGTGCGGGCTTGCAGAAAATATGTATCCTTCTGTTTTTCAGTATTCCGTCAGCCCCATTACGGTTCTGCCGGTTCGACGTTAGTTGCCGAAATACCGAGACGGCCCGACGGGGCGCTAAACGTCAGTTCCTGCCCGGCGCGTCGCACGCATAGTTCGCGTGCCGGCCCACCGGTCGAAGCCGTCATGTACGGCAAAACATGGAAATCCAGAATCTTGCGGCCGTCGTAGGAAAGCATGACGTCACCCTCCCTGAGTCCGAGCTTCTCCGCCGGCGATCCGGGTATGATCTCAGTGATCACCACCTTCGCCCGGCCCAGCAACTTCGCCGCCATGAACTCGCGTTGCCGATTAGCGTTGGAAGGGTCCTGTTCGGCCAAACGTTTTATGATGGCCAAGTCCTGCCGGTAAGCCTCCAGCGATTCGGCAAGCTTGCCTTGCGCGCCTAGGGCAGCGCCAACCATAACATAGTGTTCCGCTAGGGCATGTTGCCGGTCCGCGTTGGAAGGCTCCTGCTCGGCCAAACGTTTGGAGATGGCCAGGGCCTGCCGGTAAGCCTCCAACACCTGCTCGTAGGAACTCTGCGCCTCCTCTAACCGGTGCTGGTCACTTTGAACCGCCCCGAGGTTGTTGAGCGTCTGCGCTAAGTCGGGCAGATAGGCTTCCGGGTTCTTTTCGGCTAGCTTACGTTCGATTTCCAGCGCCTCCTCGTACGACTTCTGCGCTTCCTCTAACCGGTGCTGATCCCTTTGAACCGCCCCGAGGTTGTTGAGCGCCAGCGCTGAGTTGGGCAGATAGGCTTCCGGGTTCTTTTCGACCAGCTTCCGGTAGGTTCCCAGCGCCTCCTCGTAGGAACTCTGCGCCTCCTCTAACCGGTGCTGGTCCCTTTGAACCGCCCCGAGGTTGTTGAGCGCCAGCGCTAAGTCGGGCAGATAGGCTTCCGGGTTCTTCTCGACCAGCTTCCGGTAGGTTCCCAGCGCCTCCTCGTAGGAACTCTGCGCTTCCTCTAACCGGTGCTGGTCCCTTTGAACCGCCCCGAGGTTGTTGAGCGCCAGCGCTAAGTTGGGCAGATAGGCTTCCGGGTTCTTTTCGACCAGCTTACGTTCGATTTCCAGCGCCTCCTCGTAGGAACTCTGCGCCTCCTCTAACCGGTGCTGCTGCATTTGAACCGACCCGAGGTTGTTGAGCGCCAGCGCTAAGTTGGGCAGATAGGCTTCCGGGTTCTTCTCGACCAGCTTCCGGTAGGTTCCCAGCGCCTCCTCGTAGGAACTCTGCGCCTCCTCTAACCGGTGCTGCTCCAATTGAACCACCCCGAGGTTGTTGAGCACCCAAACGATCTCCCGGAATCGTGAATTCAAAGTGGCCCATTGGATCGGTGGTTGTTGAAAGGCCCTCCACTTTAATCTTCGCACCTGCCAGCGGATTGCCGTTTTCGTCCTGTACTCGGCCCGAGAGTTTGCCCGCTTTTCTTCTCACCTCCATTTGAATGTCGTGCCCTTGAGCAAATACTTTTGTTCTGGGTGAACCGATTCAAACTGGTCCGGCTCAAACCACAGTTGTGCGGCTTCACCTCGATGACTCGGCGCGATATCCTTAAAATCTGCCGTTCCGTTTGGCCCGATTTGCTGGCGCTGAACCTTGCCACCCAATTCCATTACCACCTCCCCGGAATCTTTTGGCAAAAGGTCATAGATTCCCCCCTTCTCCATGAACGAAGATAGTGACCGCGAAAGGCAGAGGGTTAGGCACCAAGTAAAACCCTCCCAGCACCACCAGAGCGGAGCCGACAATTCGACCCCCAAGTTCCAAAACACCCCATCCGTTTCGGGCGTTGAACCGCGCATAAGACTGCAGAACTCCGAACAGAAACGCCGCAGCTGCCAAACCGAGCGCCAGGAGCACCACGTAATAGTAGTTTCCGGTCAGGCCAAATGCCGCTAAGAGTTGGGCATTCCATGCCATTTCTCTTTCATGGCATCGATGTCGCGACGCGCCTGCGCGCTGTTGGTGAGCTCGCCGCGCTCAGCTTGGAAGAAACGTTCTTCGATATGGGCCGACAAGGCCTGGCGTTCTTCGTCAGTCCAGCTTTCCTCGGCATCCTGAGCCTCGAGCGCGCGACGGAGTACGTCTTCCGCGTTCGTATAGCCGCCGCTGGAAAGCCGTTTGTTGATTAAGGCTTCAAGGTCAGGTGGAACGTTTAGCCGCATAAGTTGCTCCTGGTCGTATCGTAGATTGCGGCTGTTAAGCGTGGCCGGCGCTGCGCTGGCGAGCCTCAAAACATTTATCGTTGTCATGATATTTGCAAGGTGACATTCGGGCAACGGTGCTGAGTGCTCCCGCGGGGGTGTTCCTTGTTTTCACGTTTTGGAGAATGGGGGTGTTTTTCCAATGCTTTGGGCCGTGAAAGGATGGTCCGGCAAGGCAAATCCGGACGATGCGAAGCGTCTCTAGCATTTCAGGACGTAGCCTCCGGTTTGGAACGCCGTCCATATCGGTGACATTGAACAACTCCTGGCACTTCCGCTGCAGGGCCACGGTGTTGAGGATCAGCGAACAGACCCGAAGAGTCAGATCAGTTGCCGCTCGCAACCTACTCCGCAGATCCTCTTCACTTTCGCAGGCCAGTAGTTGTTCAACCTTTTCATCATCTCTCAGCTCCGCAGCCACGATCGCCCGAAGAGAACGCCAAAGCTGCGCTCGATCCGCCCGGTCAAAGTGTCTTTGCTGATCGTCGAGCCAGCGCGCACAGTCTTCAATCTGTCCTTCTGCGAGCCGGGGCGAACGTTAGAGCCTGGAGAATAATGCAGAATAGAAGCGCGATTCGCGTGTTCCACTCTTGGATGTCGGTAGGTTCCGGTAAAGCACCGAGAGCCGCCGCCGCACCCTCACGTTCCTGGCGGAGGTGGGCTTCGAGGGCCACGAACCTTCCCCTCGGGTCTTCAGCCTTCGCCGCAGCGAGCAGTCGGTCCGCTTCTTCGAGGTCGGCACGACGGCTAATGGTAAGGCTGGCGAGAAGGATCAAGCCCCGTGATCGATGTGCGCCCGATGATATGCGCCATGCTTCCGAGGCCAAGAGCGAACGCAACTCGCCTTCCGCCTGAGACTCTTTGCCCTTGAGGGCCAAATCTCGCAAATAGTCGAGTTTTGCTGAATGAGCGGCGCCGAGCTTATCAGGGGTTGGGTATTACGTCCGCCCGCTACTCACTACTGTCCCGAGTCTTCTAACCGTCTTGTTGCGGCCTTGAGTTCGGTAAAATTTCCAAAGAAAGCTGTAGTCTGTGAAGCCGACGGATCTCCAGAAGGCAATGGCGCCGGAATTGTGACAAAGAACACCCACTGTCACTCGCTTATCTCGTGGCCACACCTGTGAGAACAAGATGTTCATATAAGCTTGTTGGTCGTCGAACATCATTTGTGGTTGAGGAAGCTTCACGGTAACTTCCATTTGTCCTTGATCTCCTCAACATTCCTGTTGGTTACCAGAACCGGGTTCACTTCGATCACGTTCGTCGCAGGCTTTTCCCCTTTTGCAATTTGGTTATAGAGAATTCTAAGACATTGGCGGCCCCATTCATAGAAATCGTAGACGGAGAGAGCTTGAATCCGACCCTCTCGCAGTTGGAGGAAAGCCGCATCTACACCTGAGGCGGCGACGGATCCGTAAACGATTTCGCGCGGCTGCCACGGGATAGCACTCCAGTTGAGCTGCGGCAGGTTAAAGAGACTTAGCCACCCCTCAAAAGGTCTACTCCTAATCCAGATGTTCTCGATCACGTTGTAAACGCGAATCGGGTCTGGAAGAAAGCCGCAATAATCCAGACCGATAATTCGGATATCCGGGTAAGTTTCGGCTTGCGACTTTGCGCCTGCGAGCCTCTTCTTCATCGCAGGATCGCTCTCCTCCTCACCGAGGATTTCTACGCGTTTCGGGGATTTGATCATCTCTGCAATCGCCGTCATCAACTGCTTGCCGCACTCTTCATCCTTGACTCCGACCACGGCCGTGTACCGTGACGGATTGGGTCCACGGTCACCGTACATGACCAGCGGAACAGTGTTGAATTGCGTCGTCAGGATAGAAATCGAAAACGCCGCGCTGAGGGCGACCGCTTGGTCGGAGGTCATGGATTCAATGGTCTGCTTTAAATTTTGCGGAGTTGTCAGCTTAAAATCCAAATTGATGACGTCGCCGTTCTCGCTTTGAATCTTCGCGGCCTCCGCATAAGCGCCCGCTCGGACTGCGTTAGCCTCCGTTGCGCCTTCCTGATCGATGAAACCGATCTTAAAGTTGGCGCCGTTTGGCATTTCCGGGCTCAAGACGCCGCCCAAGCAGACCAAGATGGCGATCGCCTGAATTCCATTCAGGAAGTAAGAGAACCAGAGAAAGACCAATCCCATTGCCACGATTAGCTTTCGATCGTCTTCAAACTTTCATGGAAGCCAAGCAGGGAATCTGGTCAAAGATAAAGATATTCTGGGGCGGAGTCCACGTTAACATATTGAGACGGAGCTGTCCTACACTTGAGACTTAGCATTGGACTTGCAGAATGATAAGATTGTTGTTGCGGATTAAGCGGTTTCTAGCGCCTACGACGGGCAGCGAGCAAGCTGCGCCCCCACATCAAGGCGCGGAGAAATCCGCTGAGGAGATTAAAAAGACTCAGATCGAGACAGAGAACCTATTGCTGGTACAGAAAAAGCTTTTGGCCGAAGTCAGCGAACTGAAGTGGTGGGGATGGTGGTTTAACCTGTCCAAGGTTCTCGCCGGGCTGTCGGGCTTGGCCGGTATCGCTGCTCTGGTCATTAGTTATGGCAGTTTGCGGGTTACCTACCAACTTTCGGTGGATCAAAGGAGAAAATGGAACGCCGAAAAAACGCTTGATGAAGATCGCTTTGTCCGAGAAACACTAGGAAAAGTCGCCGATCCGAATGCCCCTGTCACGAGCCGGATAGCGTTCATCTCGAGCTTGAATTTGTACTGGGTGGCGAGACAAGCTCCGGCCTTGGCGAGCGAGTTTATCGCGATTATTCGAAACGAACCCGAGTCCCAAGTCACGTGGGCGTCTGCCGACGGGCTGTCCCATGCCATGGAGTGCGCTGTCTTGGACGGCGATAAGGAAGCGGTGCGCACGGTGCTGTTTGGCCGGGCGGCTGATCACAACAGCACCACGGCGACTGCGATCAACGGAATTTCAAATGCGCGAGGAACGGTCGGGAGCGGTCGTGAAGGCCTTGATCCAGGAAAGCACGATGAGGACTTCGGCACTCTCTCAGCTAGTGTCCATTATTTATTCTAATCGCAAAAACCTACCAAAGAGTGATCTCAGCTATTGGGGAATTGAGAGCCTCGATCTTTGGGATGGTAATCTTTCCGAGGCAGACTTGAGTCACGTGCGTTGGATAAGAGGGAAGCTTGGCCGGAGCAATCTGCAAGGGGCGCGGCTGGACTACGCGAGCTTTGAAGGGACGACGTTTGCTGGAGCGGATCTACGCGGCATCTCGGCTCAGGGGGTCAACTTCACCGATTGCGACATGTCCGACTGCCACCTTGAGGGCGTGCGCCTCGACAACTCAACTCTGGTCCGAGTGTGCTTCAATCAGGCTCAGCTCGCTGGGGCAAGCTTCGAGGGCTCAAGCCTTGTTGATGCTGATTTTGGGGGGTCATTCCGCGGAGACGAGCTGAATTTCGCTCATACAAATCTTCAAGGTGTCAAAGGGCTGACGAACGTGGAGAAAACCCGCGCCTTCGCCCAAGGTGCCGTAGAAATGTCTGACGATGATTTCTTTTATTGGCGGGAAAACAACTTCCAACGCGACGCCGCTGGGAAGCCTCAACTGTGACAAATGACGAGCGACATGACTCTGGCGCAATTGGCTGGTCTCGCAACGGTCTGAACCGCAACGAGTTGCACAATTGGCGCGACGGATTGATGCATATTGCGTCTTTGCCAGCCCGGGAAGCGCGTTGACCCGTTCCAGTTGCCACACCTTTTGGCATTTTGAGTCGATTAAGTTGGCCCTTGACCGGACCGTTGCTCCACGGTTCGCTCACCGCCAATTCCACTGCGCTTAGGTCCTGTTTCAAAGTCCGTACGAAGCGCACGAGTGAATGGATGGCTCTCTTCCGCGCCTCTTCCATCCAACAACGGAGGGTGGTCACCTTGCCCCCACGCAGGATTGATCGAAAACCAAAAACCAGCTTGCGCATCACAGCAAAGCCAGGGCACTGCCGCTTGGGAGTGTCAACGATCTGCGCCTGCCGGCTGGTTAACTCGGCAGGCAACTTGGCTAACAGCGCCGCCGCCACCTGCGACGACAGTTGTCTTGATACGCTCATCCCGCCTCGAGAAGGTCGGGAAGGTCGACTGCGCGATCAGCTCAGCCGACACGCCTCCCAGGGGATTGCCCTCGGCCAGCGAGACTTAAGGTCAGAAAGTGGTTGGGGCTCACCTTGAATCCGAGCCTTTCATAGAGGAGCTTCGCCCGTGGATTCGTGCGGTACGCCTCAAGGCTGATCATGACGGTCCGCCTTGGCCAGATCGGGCTGTCGCCGCTTGCGAGGATTTGTATGAGTTGCGTGGCGAAGCCACGACCTCGGAATTCCGGTTCCACATAAAGCTCGTCGATGGCGCAGGTTTCGCCGCCGAACTCGTTGGACCAAAAGGAGATCAGCAGCGCATATCCGCAGCGCCGGCCGTTCGACTCCAACACGGCGGCGGCCCCGCGAACGGGGTTGACCATCAACTCGGTCAGGGTCCGCTTCATCATCGCCCCGTCGAATGGCATGGTTTCGCTGGGGTCTTCTGCGTTGAGGCGCACATTCATCTCGACGATGCGATCGAAGTCCGGTTCGCCGGCTGGTCGCCAGGGTGAGGAATCGGTCGCAGTCTCAACGCTAGGCCCCCAAAGCGTGTCGTAATCGGGATGCTGGAGGGACGTCAATTTCGCCAGGTCCTTCGGGGCCCGGTCCTCGTCCGTCCGCCGACTGGGCAACGCCGCCAAGGTGTCGAACCAATGGAGTTTGCTCTCCACGCCGACCGCCGCGCCGGGCGGCGCAGCGTTGGGGTCATCGAGCGAGCCTATGGTGATGTCGTAGTGCGGATCGCCATCCTCCCGCATGTAAAGCGGCGTGCCGCAGCGTTCGCAGAAGCCTCGGCCAACGATCGGAGAGGAACGGAACTCGCGGGGTCGCCCCTTCGTCCATACCAGCTTATCCGCATCCAGCCTGACCAGGGCGAGGCCCCAATTGCCGCCGGCCTTCTGGCACATCCGGCAGTGGCACAGCTCTGCACGTCCCGGTTCTCCGCCCTCGAAGCGATATCGCACCGCGCCGCATTGACAACCGCCGCTCATGACCTTGGACTTCGACACCTTCAGCTCCTTTCGTTGGGTCGATCCGTCAGCGTCCGGCTTCGGGTGCGGCGTCTGTGACCTCCGGACCGACTGGGCGCTTTCGGGCTGCAGAGAAGGCTTCCGCCGAGGTCCACAAGGCGGCGCCAAAAAGGGCCAGGTCCTTGGCCAGGAATCCGGCGTCGATCGACTGAGGCTCAAGGCCTGGCGTTGTGAACAGGAAGCTCATGGTGATGAGCAGGGCGCCGGACGTCGCTAGGCTGCCGTAGGCCGACCAGAGCGGATTGACGTGCCGAAGCGCGATCGATGCGCCCATGAGAATCTCGATGACGCCGATAAGATCCGATCCGCCCCGAACGCCGAGGAGGGGGATCACCCAAAAGAGCACGGGGCTGTGCGCCATCAGCGGCGCGACGCCCGCCGCTTCCTGAGGCGTGAATTTGTAGAGGCCAAAACCGACGAAAAACAAAACCAGACTCCAACGCAAGACTCCGCCGCCTACGCGCCCTATGCGCCTTTCAATGATTTCGCTGACCACCATGACCTTGTAATGTGTGTGTTGCACGCACATAATTTTAAGGCTATTTTGTGTTTGTCAATCGCATCTTGCGAGAAGAAACCGGAAAGAATGGCGAAGTTGAGAACCGCTAATCTGTTGGGGGCGCTCGCGATGGAGATCGTCGGTCGCCTGGAGCGGCACGGCCGGCGGCATCCGAACGAGACCAGTTCGGCCGCCGCGGCCCTGAACGTGATCGGGTTTTCCGAGGGATGCTCTAACGGCACGCTCAGCCGGGCGCTCGGTTTGTCCCACACGGCGACGGTTCGCCTCGTCGACAAGTTGGAAGCGGCGGACTTGGTCGTCAGCGAGCCCGGTGCCGATAAGCGTGTGGTGGCTCTCCGGCTGACCGAGCTCGGCCGCGAACGCGCGCGCGCTGACGTGCATGAGAGATGCGTGCTGCTCGGCGATGTTGTCGATCGGCTTACACCGGCGCAACGGCAGAGCCTCGACGAGATCCTCGAAGTGCTCCTCAACTCGATGGTCAGGGCTCCAGAGGACGCGGATCACATCTGTCGGCTCTGCGATGGCGAGGCGTGTCCCCCTGAGCAGTGTCCGGTGCACCAAAAGGCCTTGGCCCTGGAAGCTGCGTGATGAGCGCCAAGATCGGCTGAACAGTGCTGAGACTCGAACGCTCGGCGTTAAAGGGTTGCGATCTCCGCTTTGATTTGCTGCACTTCGGGCTGTTGTAGCCCGTTCCTGCGGGCGATAAAAGTAGTCGCGCGGCTTCGAGCACAAGGCCTGGATATGGCTGCCGCCACGGAACGGGGAATATATGTTCCTCCGATCCCGGTACAAAAACGATCCGCGATGACAGGCGCGACACATCCACGAAGATTCCGGGGGATCGGTTCAGTCTAAGGACAGCGAAATCGCGAACCGGGCCGGCGAGTACACAGATTTCTGATCGGCGGTTACCGGGAGTTTTTCAATTCGAATCGGTTTGACGCGCTTTACCCCTGGAAACCGAAAATCGGATGGCGGAAGAGCATTAGGACAGAATTACGTCATTAATTGAGACTTAATTTTGTCACTCGTCGGATGAAAGCCTGAAAACTGTGTACTTGTCGGATAAATTCAATCCGTTGTCCGTCTACGGTGGAAGGACCCGGGAATTGAAGAGTTTAAGTTCAAATAGTGATGAATGCGCTGCCTATTGCGTCTGCTCGGTTGCCAATGAGAGTTCCGGTTCCGGCACACACAAAGTAGGGGAGATTGACTCAATGTTCATCTTGGCGCGGCGCTCTGGAACGACAAGCTCCGGCAACTGGAGCAAGCGCGTGAGGATTGCTGCACTGGGCGCGTTCGCGATTACAGCCGCAATTTGCAAAGCAGCTAGCTCAACTCAGGACACATCACAGCCAATCTGGCCAACGCAGGAATGGCAGCTGTCCACCCCTGAAGAGGAGGGAATGGATTCAAAGGAGCTGGCTGAGCTAGTTGATTGGGGGATTCTCAGTTTCGACAGCTTGCTGCTCGCGCGCCACGGGAAGATTGTCGTTGAAGCTTACTATGCACCGTACGCTGTGGGGCTTCCTCACTCGATCAATTCCTGCACCAAAGCGGTCATCAGTACTTTAACGGGGATCGCGGATAAAGAGGGCTTGCTCGACAGTCTAAACCATCCAGTGCTCGAATTCTTTGGCGGTCAGCATGTGGCCAACCTCGATACTAGGAAGAAAGCGATCACCGTTCAGAATCTTTTGGACATGACCTCGGGGTTCGACTGGACCGAACTCGGCCTGGAAGAAGCTGCCTATGGATCATTTTACGAAATGAGGCGCAGCTCGGACTGGGTGAAGTTCATTCTCGATCGACCCATGCGGAGTGCTCCGGGCGCCACCTTCAACTATGACAGTGGCAATACGCATCTTCTCTCAGCTATTCTGACAAAGATCACAGGAATGAGTGCTCTGGAGTACAGGGTCCCAACCAGATTGCTGTAAAAATATCCTTTAAGGCCTCCGTGCACGAAAGGTGAAGTATTCCGTTAACGGAATACTTCCGATATTCCGAGTTGTCGGCCCCCTGCCGATGGCCGACGCTGATAAAACCAGGAGCGCGGAGTTGCTTAACTCGGAATATTCCTGCCAGCCGACTTGGCCTCCGTTGTAGAAGTGTATTGCCCCTCCGTTAAAATTGGAGCGTCGCGAAGACGAGCGTCTTGCCCGCGGCCGAGGTTGCACTCAAGAAACGGCCGCTGGTGCGAATTCAGGCAGTGTATTCGACAGGTGCGCTGAGCAAGGCCGACGATGCACAGTGGGCCCTTCTCGCCTCGCCTTAATATTTCGAGTTCTTCCCCAATGAAACCCAAGCACGGAGCCAGTTCGCAATGGATACTCGGAATATTCCAGAACTCGGAATATGGGAAAATAAAGCACGCTAAGGTTTTCCGTAGGTGATCGCACAAAGACAAAACGCACTCCAGGATGTTGATCCCAGCTCGTTTCACCGCAAATCCCGGGCCGACTTACCTTCTTTTTTCCGGGCATTCGGTTTGTCTGACAGCGTGGCTCAATGCCATCGTTCACGAGGAGAGCAGCGCCCTTAGCGGGCTTTATTTTCCCTTTCGTGCCGTCACCCCGAGAAGCGGCGCGAAGCGATGACGCGCGGCGATTTCTTGGCCGAAGCTTAAAATGACTGCGTACGCCGAATATCTCCTGGCCCGCCCGAAGAAACCCGGCCCTGACATCTATGCAGGCGGGCCGGCCGGCGCGGCGCTATCAGAGGCCCATGGACGAGAAAGGCCTCAACAAGTCCCGTCAGCCGCGCGTGCGATCGCTTTTTCCGGCGCCGCGTGACCAGGTGAAGATCGAGGGATGGCTGGACGTTCCGAACGCTCGAAAGGGCAGAATCCGGATCACGGTGCAGCCTGAAGGCGATGACCGTCCAAGGTGATGGGTTCGCTGCGACAACGCGGCGAGCCCTTTCCTTTCGTGTGCCCCAGAACGCGCTTTATGGAAATCTGGCGGCCTCTAAATTCAAAGGATTTCGCAGCACCACATGGTTGAGGAGAATGGCCGAGCCTGTGCACGGCCACAAATCATGCGGGTATGGTGATGTCCGACAATGCAAAGAATTTCCACCCTGATGGTGTGCGGGTGAGGGCATAGAAGGCTGAGACTGTCTCTATTGCCGAGCCGTCTGCCCGAATGCGTGTCGCTTGGCGCAAGATCACATGCGCCTTGTCGGCAGAAGCGAATACCACCTCATACGAGGAGTCCTTCGTGTCGTGCCACTGCTTGGCGGCCATCAAATCAGCCGGTTTAATGGGAAATGTATCGACCAGGGTGGTCTTGCCGTCCCCGATATAGGCCAGCGGATATTGAACGAGCCGGTCAATCGCGCTGACATCGTTTGCGCGGAAGGCGGTGAGGTAAGCTGTGTAGGCAGCAAGCACCTCATCCCGATTTCGCTCATCCACGGCCACGCCTTCCTTCTACGAGCTTTTGAACGATCATACTGGTAGAGCCGGCCCTCTTTTGTCAACCGTTAGGGCCGGAGGGACGCGGGCATAGCCGAGACAGGCGGTCTTTAGAGTGCTTTTCGGGCATATCTTTTGCAGCTCGTAACCCATTTGAAAGGATTGGGTCAAGAAAAATGCCCGAAAGTCTTGAGTTTCGCAACGAGGTCTCCGTGCACGAAAGGGAAAATAAAGCACGCTAACGTTTTCCGTAGGTGATCGCACAAAGACAAAACGCACTCCAGGATGTTGATCCCAGCTCGTTTCACCGCAAATCCCGGGCCGACTTACCTTCTTTTTTCCGGGCATTCGGTTTGTCTGACAGCGTGGCTCAATGCCATCGTTCACGAGGAGAGCAGCGCCCTTAGCGGGCTTTATTTCCCCTTTCGTGCCGTCACCCCTTTAAGGGTTGGATAAAGCGGAGTGCGCGTTTCACGAGTTCCTCTCTAGGGGCTACACAAGGCGAGCTGCGATAGGACCCAATAAGCCCGACTCCGGTCCGCCTTACGCTTACGGCTGCTGCACCGGGCCGATCAGCGGCGTGCGCACCGGCTTGGCCAGTCCATAGAAGACCACCACGCCCTGGCCAGCGCCGAGGGTGGACAGGGATTCGGCATTCCGATCGAGGACTGATTCGAGGTTCTGCCAGTTGTTGCTCACCCAGATATTCCCGGCCGGATCAATGGCGAGATCCACCTGCATCTGCAAGCCGCCACCCACATAACCGCCGGGAGGCGAAATCGCGTCTCCCATCTTCTTGCCCGGCGGCCATGCGGCAGGATTAGCCCCGCACAACTGCACAATCCCGTATTTATCGCTGGCGAAATTGCTGACCCAAATATTGTCGTTGCCATCGACAACCACGGCCCACGGGCCGGCCAAACCATTGCCGCTGATGGGAGAGCAAGGCGCCTGGCTTCCGTCAGGACGCAAAACGGCGACGCTCCCCCCTTCCCAATAGCCCGGGGTCTGCGTGGCCATGGCACTCGTCAACGCAGGATCGGCATTGCCCCCGACCTTCGCGTCCCAAAGCATGTGCGCCAGGACCAGGGCACCGCGCACCGAGTTCCCGAGACGGTTGGCAACCCAGACGTTGCCCTGGCTGTCCACGGCCATCCCGCTGACGCTATAACCGGTCTTGAACTTCTCCACCTTGGTCGGATCGTCGGCCGAGAACCGGGTTACCCAATCGCCACCGCCATTTGCGACCCAGATGCGGTTTTGCTGGTCAATCGCGAGACTGAAGGGGGCGAGCAAATGGCCGGGATTATTCAGCGGATCGCTGGTATGGTTTACAAAGAAGAATTGCACCCTGCTCGGATTTCCCTTGGGCAGGTAGACGACTTGGGAGTTCTCGATGTCGAGTGCCCAGACATCACCGTTGGGCGCGACAATGATGCCCTGCATCTTGCCCAGCCTGCCACCAAAGGTATAGCCGTCCGGCGGGGAGAGAGGTTTACCGGTCTTGTCGAACTTCACAATCGCCCGGCTGCCGTAGGTGGTCGCCCAGCAGTTGTCCTGCGCGTCAATGGCGAGGCCAAAACCGATGCCTTCAACCCCGCCGCCGGTAAACCCCGAGGTCTGGGGCGACATTGCCTTGCCATTCGGCGCGAACTTGGAAAGGTTGCCGGCCCACAACGCATCTTGGTTTTGGGCACCGACGATGAAATTGTCGCCCGCCCAAACGTTCCCTTGGCTGTCCACCATCATTTTGCCGGGGGCACACAATCCGCCGCCCGTGAATTTCAGCGGCAGCACCCAGGCGCTCGGCGCCCAGGTCAGATAAGGCATGAAGGGCGTTGGCCGCAAGTTCCTGCCGTGTGGGACCGGATAGAAATCGTTCAACAACGCGAAGATTTTTTCGGGCTGATGCCACGGATAGCGGGCGATGGACACGGCAGCCAACAGCGTATCCGTCGGCACATTGCCGTACGGATCCGTTGCCGCCGCGAAGAAACGGCTGCACGCATCCGGCGTCACCTGGGTGATGCAGCCGGCCAACAAGTTGGCCAGCGTGGCAAAGTTCGCCATTGTGGGCGTCTGAGTGCTGTTGATGGCGTCTTGAATCGTGTCGCCGTAGCCGCCCGTTTGAAGATTCACAAAGTTGGGCACGTTGCCGGCCGCAATGCGCAAACCCAACGTGGTTCCGCTCAACACGTCGCCCTTGAGGAACTGCGCCGAGGTCCACACGGATGCGATGGTGGTGAACTCGTTGACCGTCACCTTGTTGGGTAATGAACCGCCGAGCACCGCCATCAACCCGATGGCATCGTTGGGGCCTTTATTCGCCGCGGCCTTCGGGGTGCCGCCTTTGGCGACCAAGTAAAGCACGCTGTCTGCCGGCGTTTGGTCGACATTCAGGTCGAATGCGCCATTGTCGTCGGTTTTGCCTTGAGCCAACTGTGTGGGGGCGCCGGTGGCTGCTGCATACAGCGTCACCGTTGAGCCGGCAATGGGAAGACCCGCGCCCTGGACGTTACCTGCCAGATCAGCGGCCATCGCCCGCACTTGTGCAAACACGAGCGTAAACAAGAGAATTGAGAAGAAGGTACGAAGGGACGTAAATCTTCTTCGGACTGCTTTCTTCTTTATATATTTCCTGCCCGCGATGGCGGCTTCCTGCGCGGACAGCGCAGCGGTGGACGGTGGAGTTTCTATGGTAGTAGGCATAGGAAGTTTCGGTGGAGATCCCTTTTAAGGGTCGGTTTTGGCGAATGTTGTCCGGGTTGAGAACATACTGGCCGTAAAGTATGACGTTTTCCCATTCGATGGGGCTGACATGCTCCAGGAGACTGATGTCGATATCTTCGCCTTCCGGAATGCCCATTTTCAGAACGCGGGAGATTTCCTTGGCCTGCCAATAGACGACACAGGCCAGCAGTAACGTCAGGCAGCTACAGGAGTTCATCTGCTCATGCAATTCGTGGGCGTTGATCCGTCCCCGCCGCCCGTAATAGATATCCCTCGCCAGTGCATGAAGCTGCTCGACCTTGAGAAGTCCGCGTCGAATGCGTGCGCGGAGCCTGGGCTCGGACAGGTAGCTAAGTAGGAATTCGGTCTTGAAGATGCGGCCCAGGTCGCGGTTGGCGCGGTAGAAGTGATTCTTGGCGGTGCAAGAGACCAGGCGCTGCAAGGCTACCGACGCAGTCGTGTGTCCGCTTTCCAGTGACGCATAGAATTGCCCCATCCTGTCCCATTGGTCGACAACCGTCTGTGGATCGATAGTGCGGTCAGCCCGGCCCACAATGTGAGCAAGCTGCCCGCAATCCATCGTGGCGTCGATGCGGTAGATGTGCTGGTGCTTTACATCCTTGATGCGTGGGCAGAACCGCCTGCCCAACATGGCGAATGCGGCGAAGTTCAGTTCGGTGTAGCCATGCGTATCCGTATAATGTTCCTCGATCTCCAGGTCGCTTTCGTTGTAGAGAAGGCCGTCAAGCACGAAAGCCGCATCGCGGTCGGTGCATTCGATGGGCATGCTGTGGAAGGGAGCGTAATTATCCGCGAGGAAAGTATAGAATTCGAGAGCGAAGTCGCTGAAGCATGTGCTGTAGGTTTGCTGTAATACCCTGCGCGGCAGGGCGAAGCGCTGCCCGTCACTCGCCGATGTCCGGCCTTCGCCCCAGTAGATCGTTGTATCCAGGCGTGAGATTGCGTGCACGACCGCAGCGAGAGCTGCGCGCTGCGCCTCCTGGGTCATCTGCCAGTCGCTCACGCGCCTGAGCTGTTTGTACGAGATGCCCTGAATCAGATCGGCCATTGTTCCCAGCCCGAGGTTGCAACCATGGCCAAGCACAGCGGCGAGAATGGTGCAGATCTCTTTGCGATCCCTTTTGCCCTTCTGCGCCGGCGGCAGAAAATGGTCAGTGAACCGTATATCGTTGTCGACCTCGATTAGCATGTCCGTCAGACGCGTCGTGCGCATATGACGACCGAGCCAGCTTTTCAGACGGTCCAGTTTTTCGTCCGCTTCCCTGCCGGGCTTCTCAGGGGTATCGACCGAAAGGCACCATCCGTCCTCGTCCACACTGGCATAGCTGTTGCCCGGTGCGGTCTGGAGAAAGAGGTCGTAGGCCCGGTTCAGCCGCGCTTTCAGATAGCCCGCCACCTCGTTGGGATCGGACGGCAACCCGGAGCGTTGAAAGAAAGTCTCCCGTCGCAACGCCCATTGTTCCTGCGGAAGGAAATAGTCGTCAAACCTGCCAAAACGCTTGCTGTTGCCGACCGATATGTTGCCGGATTTCAGCTCCTCCTGGAGCTTGAGCATCAATGCGCATTCCCACGCAGCTCGACTGGGCAGGCCGCCGTCCATGACGATCGGGACCAGGCGCTTCGGGATAAAATCAACAGGCGCACCGTCTGGAAGCATCACCTTCTTGTGGCCAGGCTGCTCGATGTTCATTTTCCTCAGCATCTGGATTGCCTCCATGCATGGCGAGGACGTTTGCCCGGCATCCGGGAAGAATTCAAGAGCGCTTAGCATGGTCGGGGAAAACTGCCGGAAGTAGCTAAAGCGGCGTACGATGCCGTGGAAGGCATCGCTTCTCTTGCCCGACACCCAATCATGAAGACCCGCTACCTGTTCTTGGAGTTTGTCGCGGGGAACGGCCGCGAACAGCTTTGGCCGCAATGCTACGTCGTCAATGTCATCGTCGAGAATGATCTCTCCCAGAGCCCGCAGCGAAGAGAGTGCCACCTTGATCGTCTTGCGCTGTTGGCACATCTGTTCATCGAGTTCCCGCGCGGTGTCGGCCTGCATCCTGATAATGATTTTGTCGAACATGTCGACTGCCTGATCAATCGTGTCGCGGTAACTCTGCCGCAGAAAGCAAGTCAACGTTGCTAACCGCCTGGGTCCGGTAACTTCACGCAGCCGATCCGCCGTGCATTTGCGGACGTAGTGGAACATGGCTCGCTGATAATTGGCGTTCAGCCATGAGAGATCGATTCCCAGAATGCCGGTGGCTTCTATTGCGGCCATCTTATGCATAAGCGCGTTCATGGCCGGAGCAGAGGATTTCGCTGGATTGGCCTTGATTTTCTGGAGCGCCGAAACCGTCTCTCCGGGCTCAATATCCAGCAACCTGTTAATGGTCTTGGCCATTTCCGATGAAAAAGAATCCGCAATTCGCGTCACGATGCTCTCGTGCGCCAGCTTCTTTTGCTCTCCGACAAGACGCAGTAACGAGGACTCAGCGGGAAAGATCACCCGCCGTTCTTTGAGAAATTCCTGGGCACGCGCAAGCAGCAGCGCGGTCTGCTCCAGACGACAGGACTCCTCGAAAGCGAAGCGCTCCAGGGCGTTGCTCTCATCCAGGTCAAAGGGCCGCAGCCCGAGATATTGCTGGATACGAGCCTGATGCTCCGAAACCGTATGCTGCCACAACGCGTAGTCTGAGATCCGCTCCGAGTCGATATTCATCTGCACGGCCACGAAGCTCAGCAACTCCTCGTTTATTTCCAACGGTTGCTGCGCAGGGAAGCGGTTGAACAGTCGCGCGAAGCCAATCTGATAGGCAAATCCCAAACGATTGTGATCGCGGCGGCACTTGGCTACCTCGTTCATATCCGCCTGGGTCAGAGATGCTTCACGGACCAGTTTTCCTCGTGAGAAAGAAGCGGACGTCACATGCAGTTCGCGTGTAAAGTGAAAACGCTCGTCATTCTGTTACGCATTCGTCGATGAAATGGTCTGGATATAGCGTTACGAATGTGTAAAGTAAAACTCTCTTTGACCTTTTCGCGTAATCGCATGGCGACGACGGCCTATTTGCGCGTTTCTACCGGTACTCAGGATCTGGCAAACCAGAAACTGGCCATCCTAGAATACGCACGCCGGAAGAAATTCCCGATCAATGAGTTTGTCGAGGTACAGATCTCTTCGCGCAAAAAACCGCATCAGCGCGGTATCGACGGCATGTTGGAGCGCTTAGCGCCCGGAGACCGGCTGATTGTGAGCGAGCTATCGCGTCTCGGGCGTAGCCTGGGACAGGTGATTCACATCGTCGATGAACTGGTGAAGCGTAAAATCCGCTTCACCGCCATCAAGGAAAGCATCCACTTCGAGGGAAAGCAGGACTTGCAGACCAAGGTTATGGTTGCCTTGTTCGGCCTGTTCGCCGAGGTCGAGAGAGACTTGATCTCCGAGCGCACACGCGAAGGATTGGCATCCGCCCGCGCCAAGGGCCGACTGCTTGGCCGCCCGAAGGGTGTGCTGGGAAAGTCGCGGCTGGATGGGAAAGAGGAAGAGATCCGCCTTCTCCTGCAAAAGCAGGTCTCAAAGGCGTCCATCGCCAAGATTGTCGGCGTCACGCGGCCCACCATTCACCGCTTTATCAAGACAAGGCGGCTACGCCCACATCCTTAAAGGATATTTTTACACCAATCTGGT
>CAWAFZ010000007.1:0-76948 GCA_963781635.1 uncultured Acidobacteriaceae bacterium | reverse complement strand
GCGATTCCTTTCCTTCCACCTGGAACTCACTCGCATCGGGTGATCCGTTGAAGACGATGCCTGTCGGCGAGCCGGGACCATTGCCGGCTGCAGGGATCAAAACCTGCAGGCCTTGCTTCACGCCGGTGCCGGTGTAAAGCGTCGACCAGCCCGAACCGTTATCGCTAATCCAAAAGGGTCCCGTCGGGCCGTAAGCCAGCCCCCACGCGTTTACCAGCAGAGGATCGGTGTGGTTCGCCCCGCCGGCCTGGTTCGAAACCTGATTTGTAAGTTTGTATTGAGCACCGGCCATGCTCGGAAAGAGCACCAGCACAAGTCCGAGAAAAGAAGCGAGAGCAGAAGCGCGACTGAAGTAACGGGACATGGATTCCTCCTTCGTAAGTCACAGGGGGGGAAATCCGGATCGCAATACGGATTTCTCCTCCTTATAGGAGGGATACTAGGATGGTCAACAGACCCTTCATGTCACGCAAATGTCACGAATTTGTCAATTTCTTGGCGATTGACTTGCACGGGGCTATGTGGCACCGTACACGCTCACCATGCAGAGCGCATGTCACTGGAAGTGCCCCCGGCTGCGGGAACGTAGCATTTCAGCGTGTAATCCATCACCATGCGATCAGCATTGAAGCGCCAGCCGAGGGTGCGGATGGTACGCTTCATGCGCTTGATCCAGCCGCGCGGCAAGCCGTCTCGATCGCGCTGATAGAACAGCGGAATCACTTCTTCGCGAAGAGTGCGATGCAAATCTTCTCCATCGCGCGTGTCATGAACGTTCATGTCGGAGTGGGTTCTGCCCGTCCCGATGGCGAATCCATTCATGCCGTCGTAGGCTTCAGCCCACCAGCCATCGAGCACCGAAAGATTCAGTCCGCCATTCAAGACCACTTTCTGACCGCTCGTGCCCGATGCCTCCAGCGGACGCCGCGGATTGTTCAGCCAGACATCGACGCCCTGCACGAAATGCCGCCCGACGTTGATGTCGTAGTCTTCGACAAAAACGAACTTGTCTGCGAAGCGCGAATTGCGCATCAATTCGGCAATCTGCTGCAGAACCCGTCTTGCCGGCTTCATCATGGGGATGCGCTTTGCCCGGCAAAGACGAACTGCACTGGGCGTTTGGGATCGTTCACCATCGAAGCCAGGCTCTCGATGTCGGTCAGAATCAGGTTGGCTCGCTTGTAGGTCGCAAAACGGCGGGCAAATCCAATGGTCAGCGCATCGGGACCGAGTACCTTGCCCAGTCTCTGCAAAACTTCGCGCGATTCGCCGCGGCGCTCGGCTTGTTCCACCGCGCGGCGGCGCACAAACTCGAGCAGCTGCGATTTCAGGCTCAGGTGCGTTTCCCAGAGCTCGCCGTCATCCACGTTCTCAATGCCTTCCCAGATGCGCGCTTCGCTGCTGTGCTGGTGCCAATTCGTCCCCAGATGGCGGTCGTAAAGACGAAACATTTGCGGCGCGAGCCATGATGGAACATGCACTCCATTGGTGATGTGTCCGATGGGAACTTCGTCTTCCGGCTTGCCCGGACAAAGCCCGGTCCACATCGCCCGGGACACTTCGCCGTGCAGCGCGGAAACCGCGTTGGCACGGCGCGAGAGCCTCAGGCCCAGCACCGTCATGCAGAACATCTCGTGCTGGTTGCTTGGATCCTCGCGTCCCAAGCCCATCAGGCTTTCCGGTGAGAGGCCCAGCAGCTTCGCGCAGCGGCCCAAGATGCTCTTCGATCAGATCCGCATCGAAGCGATCGTGACCGGCAGGCACGGGAGTGTGCGTGGTGAACACCACTTCCCGCGACACGCGCGGCACTGCGGCGTCGAACGCGATGCCCTCTTCCTGCATGCGCGTGCGAATCGCTTCCAGCACCGCAAATCCGCTGTGCCCTTCGTTCAGGTGAAGAACGCCCGGCGTGATGCCCATCGCTTTGAGCGCGCGGAAACCTCCGACGCCCAGCAACAACTCCTGCCGGATGCGAGTCCGCGCATCTCCGCCGTAGAGGCGCGAAGTCAGCTCCGCGGTCGTCCGGAGTATTGCCTTCCACATCGGAATCGAGCAGGAACAAGTCGCAGCGTCCCACCTTCACCCGCCAGACTTTGGCATGAATCGATCCGCTGCGGGTCTCGATTTGAACCACCACGGGCCGGCCGTTCTTGCCGATCGCGAGCTCCATCGGCAATTGGTTGATGTCCGTCTCCAGATACTCTTCCTGCTGCCAACCGTGACGATCCAATCGCTGGCGAAAATATCCCTGCCCGTAAAACAAACCGATGCCGACCAGCGGAATCGCCAAGATCGGAAGCGCTCTTGATATGGTCTCCGGCAAGCACGCCGAGGCCGCCGGAATAAACCGGAAGCGATTCGTGCAACCCGAACTCCGCCGAAAAATAAGCCACCGGACAAGGCCGCAAGACCCCGGCATGCCGCGCTCCCCAGGTGCGGTCAGCTTGCAAGTATTCCTGCAGGCGGCGATAGGCATAGTTGATGCGGCTGTGCAGCACCAGTTCAGCGGCGCGGCTTTCGAGCTTCGCCAGCGGAAACTCCGCCAGCAGCGAAACCGGATTCTGATTCAGCTCGCCGCCAGCGTACCGGGTCGAGATCGCGGAACAGGCTGATGGCATCGTGATCCCAACTCCACCAGAGATTGCGAGCCAGCGCCCAAAGCCGCTCCTGCGCAGGAGCGATAAAGCGATCCAGCGTCGCGCGCTTCGCTCACCACCGGCGCCACCTGCGCCGCGGCCTCGGCCAGCATTTGAATCTCATCTTCGCGGAAAACACGCGGCTCTTCGGTTTGAACGACCAGAACTCCCTGCAGAACGCCGCGGTCGATGAGTGGAACCCCGAGAAACGACTGGTAAGCATCCTCGCCAGCTTCCGGAAAGTACTTGAAGCGCGGGTGACTCTGGGCTTGCTCCACGGCCACGGGCCGCACCTGCTCCGCCACCAGGCCCGCCAGGCCCTCGTGGATGGCCATTCGCAGGTTGCCGATGCACTCCCGCCGCAGGCCGACGGTCGCCGCCAGCACAAGATTGGCTCGGTCCGGCTCCAGCAGGTAGGCCGAACAAACCTCGGTGTCGAATCGCTTGGCAATCAAGGCGACCACGTTCATCAGGGTTTCGGCGGGCTGGCCCTCTCGAGGCGGCAAGGTTGCCGATTTCTTCCAGCGTGAGGACGTGCGTGATCTCGCGGGCGTGACCGGTCAGATTCGACTCCTGAACGTCGCTATGATTCTCTTCCAGTTCCAGGCTCTCAGGTTCCATTTTATTTTATCGGACCGAATGGGATCGAATATGCTTGTTTTCGTCCGTCGCAGAATTGGTTATCCCCCAGAGCGCGCATTCTAACATTCGTGGAAACGAAAAACTTTCTCCATGGATAGCACGCCGCTTGGAAGTATGTCTCCGTCTCCAAAGTAACTGTAGGTCGCCACACACACTGAGTCCAATCAAAATTACTAATCATGGTCATGCGGTTTGATCGGTGGATGATTTTCGGTTTCACCAACTCATCTCCTTTGAAAAGCATCACATACCTTCGCTTGCGAATCGGTCTGTTCATTATGCGTTTCTCAGGGTTGATTTTCCTATTCTTCGCCGGAATTTCGTTAACTCCTCTTGCCGGCGCCGCCCAGGTTTTCGGGACTGGACCGCAAGCGACTTTTGACGGTCAAACCGTGAGCGTCATCGACCTGATTGCCAATCCTCATCGCGACATCGAAAGCTTTCGTAACTCAGTGACTCAACAAGTAGGAGAACCCTATTCTCAGGCGAAGGTCGAAGCCAGCATATCGGCTCTGCAAAAGCAAGGAAACTTTGAGAAAGTTACGGTGAACGTGGTTCCAGATATTTCCGGTTTGCGGCTAAATTTCATTCTCGAGCCCGCCTATTACCTGGGCATGGTCAATTTTCAAGGTGCTGACAAATCCTTTTCCTACGCCCGTCTGCTGCAAACCGCGAACCTGCAAGAAGAAGATCCCTATGACCAGGCTCGCATTCCCGTCGCAAAAATTGCTCTGCTGAACTTTCTCAGGCACAACGGATACTTTCAAGCCCAAGTCGATCCTGAATTACAGATCGACGATTCCAAACAGTTAGTGAATATTAATTTCTCGGTAATCATGGGAAAACAGGCTCGCATTGGCAACATCTCGGTACAGGGCGCGGACGGTACTGAACAGAGCTGGCTGCTTCACAAAATGCGGTCACTTCGCGCGCGCTTTACCGGCGGTCTGCTTAAATCCGGGAAACCATACAGCGCAGAGCGCATCGAAGCCGCAACCAAATTGCTCAAGCGGTCTCTTACCCAACAGCACCGGCTGGCTAGCAAGGTTCACGAAGCCGCCCCGGTCTATCACGCAGATACGAACCGTGTAGATGTCGCGTTCGACGTCACCTTGGGTCCGCGGGTTCTCATTCGCACAAGCGGTGCCCGCCTTTCCGCCATACCGTTCAAATCCCGCCGAGAGTCGAAAAAACTCATCCCCGTCTACTCCGAAGGCACCATCGATCGCGATCTCGTCGAGGAAGGCCAGCACAATCTGATCGACTACTTTCAGAAAAAAGGCTTCTACGACGTCAAGGTGACCACCGATTTCCAGCAGCAACCAGATCAGATTTCGCTGGTTTACAAGATCGATCGCGGACAAGAAGCACAAAGTGGATCGCATCTCGTTCCACGGAAATTCGCAGATCGTCCGGAGAAAATACTGCTGGAGCAAATCGTAAAAACACTCGCACATCTGGACGCATGGCAGCATCAGCCAGAAACTGCTGAAAAAGCGTGGATAATATCCAGGCTCTCTATCGCGATCGAGGCTATGAAGAAGTCAAAGTCACCGACAGGTCACCGATCACGAACCCAAAATCGACGTCGCCTTTGACATCGAGGAAGGCACGCAGACGCTGGTCGATAACATTCAGGTCAGCGGAAATAACAACATTCCCGAGAATCAACTCACCGCCCCGAAGGCTTCGAGCTGAAAGCCGGCGCGCCCTTCTCTCCGCGAGCAACTGTCGGACGACCGCAATCGCATTTCCGCCACCTATCTGAATCGCGGATATCTCAATGCCGAAGTAAGAACGCAAAGTGAACCGCCACGCGACGATCCTCACCGCGTCAATGTTATCTATGCTCATCACCGAACATCAGATGGTGCGAGTGGGCGAGGTCGTTTATCTGGGAGAAACAACACACGCGGCTCTCGCTGATCAAGAAAACCGCCAAGTTCACTCCGAGTCGCCCATGCGAAGAGGTGATCTGCTGGAGGCGGAAAGCCGGCTGTACGATTTGAACATTTTTGACTGGTCGAGCGTTGGCCCGAGAAGACCGATCACCGACCAGACCGATGAAGTCGCGCTGGTCAAAGTGCACGAAGCCAAGCGCAATGAAATTACTTACGGATTCGGATTTGAAGTCTCACATCGCGGCGGAAACATTCCCACCGGCACCGTGGCTGTGCCGGGAGCTGCCGACGATTGGCTTAGGCAACAATCAGATCGCGCCCAGCCAATCGACTTTCGCCAGCCCGCGCGGTTCCATCGAATTCGACCCGCCGCAACATGCGAGGCTTGGCGGAAACCGCGAGCGCATCCATTCTTGCTCTCCCGCCTCGACCAGCGCGCGCTGACCACCTATGCCCAGCCCCACTTTCTCGGTTCGCAGTGGAGTTCGCTGTCGCAGTTTTTCTGTGGAGCGAACAACGGAGAATCCGCTGTTCGCAGCCAGCCTGGGCGATGCTTCGTTCCAGGTGGAACGCGTTCGTCAGCCGAAAGAAGAACACTCGCCTCCAGCTTCGCTACGACTTCAACAAGACCATGCTCTCGCATTTGCTGGTTCCGGAACTGGTGCTGCCGCAGGACCGCAACGTTCACCTGTCGACGCTCTCGGGCACGCTGATTCGCGACACGCGCGACAAGCCTCTGGACGCGCACCGCGGTATTTTCGCCACCATCAACGCTGGGCATCACGCCGACGGCGCTTGGCTCCAGCGCAAATTTCGCCAAGCTCTTCGGCCAATACGCGTTTTACAAACCGTTTCACTCGCTGGTGTTTGCCAACAGCATTCGGCTGGGCCTGGCGAAGCCATTCTCCGGCAGCTTTGTTCCCACCAGCCAACTGTTCTTTCTCTGGCGGCGGCACCTCGCTGCGCGGATTTCCCATCGACGAAGCCGGACCGCAACGCCTGGTTCCCTTTTGCAATGTTCTGACAGGATCAGATCCGGATGCGTGAATGTCACTGTTCCCGTCGGCGGACGGCAACTTTTCATTTTGAATTCCGAACCGCGTTTTCCACTTGGGATCATGAAGAGCGCTGGGCGGCGTGGTCTTCTACGATGGAGGCAACGTATACAGCGCGATCAACTTGAATAACTTCGTCAACAACTACAGCAACACGGTTGGAATCGGACTGCGCTACGCGACTCCGATCGGCCCGATCCGCTTCGATCTCGGACGCAATCTGAATCCAGTGCCGGGATCAACCCACTCAGTACTTACATCACTCTCGGGCAGGCTTTTTAGGAGTAGTCATGAACGGCGAAAGAATTGGTCTGGACGCTGGCCGTTACTCGGACTTTTGATTAGATCGCTGTCGCAATCGGTGGATATTTTTATCTTCAAGCGCAAGCTTTCAGCGGCTCGCCATCCGCAACATTGTGGAGCAGGCCGATCGAGGCTACGGGCGGCCACGCGGAAATTGGCGAGTCTCGACTTTAACTCTGTCGACTCTGACCGCGCATCTTTACAACATCACATTCGCGGAAGCGAGCCTTCCACTCAACCGCCTCTGCTCCACGTCGACAAACTCACCGTTGGATTTAAGATTCAATCCGTTTTGCACCGCAAGTTTACTCTGAGCGAACTGCTGATCGAGCATCCGGTGGCGCACGTCAGAGTCGACTCGCAAGGGCCAGAGCAATCTTCCGCAAGCTCCGCCCAGCCACATCAGCAGCCACACCAGTGTTTTCGATCTTGCCGCTCGGACATGTGCTGCTTACTAACGGCGAAGTCAATTACAACGACAAAACCATTCCTCTCGATGCCGAGACTTGTACGATCTTCGGGACCGATATACGTTTCGAACTCATTGGCCACGCGCTACGCCGGAACTCGATTTCCTACGACAACGGCCACCTTCACTACGCCGGTTACTCGCCGCTGCGGCCACAGCCTGAAAGCCAAGTTCAACGCGACTCCCACCCGCTTTGCGCTGGAATCGGCGCAGTTAAACGTAGGAGCGTCATCGTTCTGTCTTTGCACGCGGATATCAACGATTATGCGAATCCCGACCGTCGAAGGCTCTTACGATATTCGCTTGCACACCCAGGACTTCGCCGCACTTGTCGCCAACCTGTAACGCCAGCGGGCGAAGTTGCGTTGTCGGGAGAAATCCATTACGCAAACGCCAGCCAGCAATCGCTGCTGCGTAGCCTCTCGGTGATCGGCAAAGTGGCAAGCGACAACTTAGTAGCCCGCATCCGGCAGGGCCGCGTCGAAATTCGAAAGCTCGAGGGAAGCTATCAGTTGCGGGATGGCAGGTTGCAGGCAAATAACATTGCTTTCGAAACCATGGGCGGAAGGATCGTCTCGAGCGCAGACATCCAGCAGTTCGATACAAAGCCTGTGGCGCGCGTTCAAGCCGCTTTTCAGAGAATCTCTTTGCAGCAGGTGCAACGCAATATACCGAGTGCAAAACTGCAAGGAATGAATTTCCGCAGCACCGTCGACGGCACAGCCGAAGCTTCGTGGACCAGCAATGTAAGTAATATGCTCGCCCGCACCGACTTGATTCTCAGAGCCGGCGGTTCTGGCGCGAGTGATCACTTTGCGAACTCCAGCATCATTCCCGTAGACGGAGCCATTCACGCTATCGTATGACGGGCCGCGAAATGTAATCGAGGTTAAGCAAACTGAGGTTCGCATTCCTTCCGCAACGTTGACAGCGCAGGGAGAGATCAGCAATCACTCCAACCTGCAGATTCAAGCCAACTGCAGCGACCTCCATCAACTCGCAGGGTTGGTCTCGGCATTCAGCGGCACTCGTTCAAATTCGATCGAGATATCAGGTTCGGCATCGGCCAAAGCGCTGGTGCAAGGCTCTCTCCAAAAGCCCTTGCTGACAGCGCAGGCCAGCGCGCAAAATCTGCAGGTGCAAGGCAGCCAATGGAGCAGCGCGACCTTCAACCTGCAAGCCAGCCCTTCGCAGTTGCAATTGGATAAGGCCACGCTCGTAAACGCTCATCAGGGCAGAGCTTCGCTCAGCGGCAGCGTAGGATTGCGAAACTGGAGTTATCGTCCCGCAAGTCCTTTGAGCATCCGTCTATCGGCCGAACGCTTGTCTCTGGCTGACTTACAGCGCCTCGCCAACCAGCACTATCCGGTCACGGGCGACTTGTCGGCGGAGGTTTCGCTGGGCGGGTCGCAACTTAACCCAGCCGGAAGCGCAACTGCGAAAATCGATAATGCTCGTGCCTACGGCGAGGTCATTCAGCATCTCGCAGCCGCATTCCACGCCGATAAAAACTCGATAAATTCGACCTTGGATGTCATTTTGCCCGCCGGCGCAGCCAACGGCACGATCTCATACACGCCGGCCACACGGTCGTACTCGGTGCGATTGAGTGCTCCATCTGTGGCGTTGCAGAAGTTGCAGACGGTCAAGGAAAAACATCTTGGTGTGGCCGGCAACCTGCGAATCTCGGCCAGCGGTCAAGGCACCCTTGGTGACCCGCAACTGACCGCGACGCTCGAAGTTCCTGAGCTGCAGCTTCGGGATAAGTCGACTTCACAGATGAAAGCTGACCTCAAGGTTGCGAGCCGCAAGGCAGAATTTGCGCTCGATTCAAACGTCGCGCAGGCGTCAGTCCATGCTCACGGAAGCGTGGAGCTAACCGGTGACTACTACGCCGAAGCGGCCATCGACACAGGCAAGGTCGAGCTCGATCCGCTGCTCGCGATGTACGCGCCTCAGCTGCCCAAGGGTTTCCGAGGCGAAACAGAATTGCATGCGACCCTGAAAGGCCCACTCAAAAACAAGTCTCGCCTCGAAGCCCATCTCACGATCCCTACCTTGCAGGCCAGTTATCAATCGCTCCAGATCGGCGCTGTGAGCCCCATTCGAGCCGATTACGCTAATTCTGTAGTTACGCTGCAACCGGCAGAGATCCGCGGCACCGATACGTCTCTGCGCCTGCAGGGCAGCATTCCATTCGATGAGGCCGGTACGCCAAGTCTAACCGCTGAGGGCTCCGTCGATGTTCGTATTCTCCGCATCTTCGATCCCGACTTGCAGAGCTCTGGAACTCTCGCACTGAATGTTCACGCCTCGGGAACTGCGAAGAATTCCGTGGTGCAAGGGCAGGTGCATTTGCAGGATATCGCGCTCTCCACCCCCGCCGCTCCTCTCGGCGTTCAGAAACTGAATGGGACTCTCAACATCGGCACTCAGGCTGTTCAAATCTCCAGCCTGCAAGGCGAAGTGGGCGGCGGCGAAATGTCTGTGGGAGGTTCGATTTCCTACCAGCCCCTGCAGTTCAACGTCACGCTGCAAAGCCAGTCGGTGCGGTTGCTCTATCCCGAGGGGCTAAGAAATGTTCTGGATACGAACTTGATTTTCAGCGGAACCAAGGATGCGTCTACCCTAAGCGGGCGCGTGCTGCTCGACAGCCTGTCGTTCACACCAGACTTTGATCTAACGAAATTCAGCGATCAGTTCGGCGGCAGCACCGTACCTGCTGAACCGGGCCAGGCCGACAACATCAGACTGGCGATCAATGTGCAGTCGAAAGGCGCCCTCAGCGCCAACAGTTCTCAAATCAGCGTGACAGGACAGGTAAACGTGCAGGTGACGGGCACGGCTGCGAATCCGGTGGTCATCGGCCGCACCGATCTCACGTCGGGCGAACTGTTCTACCGCAATGTTCGCTACCAATTGCAGCGCGGATTAATCACCTTTGACGATCCTAATCAGACCAATCCAGTGCTGAACGTCTCGGCTACAACATCTGTTGAGCAGTACAACTTGACCCTCAGGCTGAAGGGACCCTTCGACAAACTAGACACGACCTACACTTCGGATCCACCCCTGGCGACCGCGGACATCATCAATCTGATCGCCAACGGCCAGACCACGCAGGAAGCCGCCGCCAACAGCCAGAGCACCGATTCGATGATCGCTTCGCAGGTTGCCGGCCAGGTTGCGGGCGGCGTGCAACATCTCGCTGGACTTTCCAGCCTGCAGATCGATCCGCTGCTCGGCGGTAATAATCAGAACGCTTCGGCGCGGGTGGCAATTCAGCAGCGCGTGACCAAGAATTTCCTGTTCAGCTTTTCCACCGATCTCTCGCAGCCTGGAACCGAAGTCGTACAAGGCGACTACCAACTCAATCGACATTGGTCAATGAGCGTAACTCGCGACGAAACCGGCGGCGTCTCGGTCGATGGAAAATATCACACTAAGTTCTGATGAAGGCTGGGTTGCGATTCTCGATCATCTTTATGCAACGACGTTTTTATGCAACGCGGTCGCGACTCGTATTCCCGGAGTGGCCTCCGCCGGATCGCGACTCTTCGGAGCAATTCGTCTTAGCCAGTTCGGCGTTGAGTTCTCCTCCCGCCAAAAAAATAAAGAACGCCCAATACAGCCAGGTCATCAGAGCCATGACTCCGCCGAGAGTTCCGTAGATTTTGTTATAGTTCGCGAAGTAACGGAAATAGAGGCCGAGCAGGAATGACAGCCCCATCCAACCCAGTACAGAGAAGATGGCACCCGGCAGGTTCGCCAGGAATCGGTGCTTCACGTTCGGCGCGAGAAAATAAACGATCGCAGCGCCAAATACGGCGAAAGCGATGGCGATGCTTCGGTGCAGGATAGGCCACAAAAAGAAGAAAACTGTGGATAGCGACATTCTGGCGGCAATCCATGCGCCCACCCTCGGGCCAATCACCAGAACCGCGATGGCGCACATTATGAAGAAGGCGGTGATGGTTGCCAAGCCCAGCGCCAGCAGCCGAGTCCTCAAGAATGAGCGTGCCTCGACGGCATCGTAAGCCGCATCCAACGCTTCGATCATTTCGTCGAAGGTGGAAGACACCACCCAAAGTGTGCCCAGCGTGCCTAGCGAAAGCCATGCCCCGAGATGGGTATTGTCGCTCAGCACCGAGTTGACCATGGGCATAATGCCTGGCGGCAGCACCCGGCTCATCGCCACCAGGAGATCGGCGAAGAAGTTGGAGAGCGGAATATTTGCCATCACGGCTGAGAGCAAAATCAGGGCCGGAAATATGGAAAGAATTGAATAGTAGGAGAGCGCGGCCGCAGCTTGCACCGTCTCGTTCTTCGCCAGGTCGCGGCACGCGTGTCTTACCGCAATTTTAAAGCCAGCAAGCGTCACCCCCATGAGATGCAGCTTAAGCAGGGAGCGCACCGATTCAATCCCATCGGGTTCAGTCTTCATCTCCCATAGTTTCCGCTTCGCATTTCACTTCGGCATCGGGGTCAAAGATTTCAGATAAGCCACAACCGCCTCTGCATCCTGAACGCTCATGCGAAACTGCGGCATAGGCGGACGCAAATAAGTTCCTGTGCTCCAGATTCCCGTGGTCAATAGTTTCACGATGTCGGCGTCCGTTCCCGGGGGCGAACCCGCAAGCCGCGGAGCCTGCAGCGGCCAATCTGCCACCGGTTGCGCCGATGTCAACCACAACGAGGCGCCTTCCAGCCAATGGCTGCGCTCGGGCACTCCCTGAGCATCGCGCGGCGTGTGACACTGACCGCACATGGCGACTCCGTCCACGATGTATTGGCCGCGAGCGACAGTATCCTTATTAGGAGCGGGACTTGCCTTCGCCCCAATCTTGGCATTCTGCGAAAAGATAAAAACACTACTAATCATTACCGTTACCATGATGAGCAGCGCGCGTCGAACCACTTGTCACCTCCGGAAGCCTTTCTTTTTGGGCTGACCAAATTCTGGACCTAAGGTGCCAGGAAGGCCAGCCCCTCTATAGAAGAATAAAGGATGGGGAGTTGTTTTGCGGAAATGACAGTTACGAACCTACGGTATCCGTTTACGTAGAAGCCGAGTACCAACTGCGAATTATCGCGAGCCTTCCGCTCAGTGTACACTCGGGAGCAAATAGCGAGGACGGCAAAATTTCACGCACACGTCATCCGAGATCTTGTTTTGCCGGGGACACCGCTCTGGGCATGGAAACGCGCATCACGCGACGGGACTTCCTCGGCTCCGCTTTACTGGCTTCAGGATCCGCATTGCTCGCAGGCATGAGCCCCACGGAGCTGCTAGCGCAAGGTGACGAATTCACTGGGTATGGCGGCGTCGGCGAATACAGCAACGCGAATGGCAACACCTGGGATGTTTTGCAAGCAGGTCATGCGATCCGTGACCGCCTCTACAATCCACTTCCTACGGGCATCGTCGATACCGCGGAGATCTATGACTGCGTAATCATCGGCGGCGGAATCAGCGGACTTGCTGCCGCCCTGTTTTTCCAGCGGCAGGCCGGTCCGGGGATGAAATGTCTTATCCTCGAAAATCATCCGATTTTCGGCGGCGAGGCGAAGCAAAATGAGTTTTTGATCGAAGGCAAGCGACTGATCGCCCACCAAGGCTCTGCCATCTATCAGATTCAATACCCGCACAGCTTCCTTGCACAGTTTTATGAGTCAATCGGGTTACAAACGCCACGGCTGACATATCAAAAGTGGGCGGGGGTAGAGCCAGAGTTCCCGCTTTCACGTACCCCATATGAAGCCGTGGGTCTGCAGAAGGGACATTACGGGTTTTGGTTTGGAGCAGGATTCAATCAGAAACCTGGAATGTGGTTGATGGATCCGCTTGGTAAAGACCTGCAGGGCGCTCCCGTTTCGAATGCAACTCGACTCGAATGGCTGGGCTGGCTGAAAAGCGAATCGGTGGGGGGAACGAAGTTCGAACATCCCAAAGTGGAAGGGGACGCGATTTCCCGGTACCTCGATTCGATCACACTCGAGCAGCACTACATGGAGCGTTTCGGCCTTAGCCGCGAAACGGTGCGCAGATTTCTCTCGCCCGTGGAAGGCGGAGGCTCGGGCTTAGGGCCTGACGCTTTATCTGCATATTCAGATTATGCGTTTGAAATGCTGCATCCGTTGCCGGAAGTGGATGATGGCTCCGATCAGATGTTTCCAGGCGGTAATGCGACCATCGCGAGACTGATGTTGAAGAGTCTGATTCCGAGCGCAATCGACGGTATATCCAGTGTCGAAGGAGTTTGCCGCAACCGCGTCAACTTTGCCGCTCTGGATGTTTCTGGAACCTCGGCCCGAATTCGCCTGTCGTCCACAGTCGTCCATATCGAGCACGACGGGGAAGCAAGCAAAGCCAACTCGGTCACGATCATTTACTCAAAGAAAGGCAAACTGTACCGAGTTAAGGCTCGCTCGGCCGTGATGGCGGGCGGATGTTGGACTACGAAGCACATCGTCAAGGATCTGCGGGAGTCGCACAGCACGGCCTATGCGCAGTTTTACCGCTCGCCTTGCATGATGGTTAATGTTGCGGTGAGAAACTGGCGCTTTCTCTACAAGCTGGGAATGAGCGGTTGCCGCTGGTTTGGAGGGTTGGGAAACTACATGGAAGTTCGAAAGCTGGCATTGACTGGGGTCGAAGACCCAACCATCGGTCCAGACTCCCCGATCGTATTGAGCTTGAAAGTTCTGTACTCGTATCCCGGAGCTCCGACCGAAGAGCAAGGGAATCGCGGTCGCGGAGAGATGCTGGGGACATCTTTCCGAGATTATGAACGCCAAGTCCGCGAACAGTTCAGCGAGATGTTTTCGAGAGTAGGTTTCGATGCGCGGCGGGACATCGCCGGAATCATCTTGAATCGCTGGGGACACGCCTATCTGAGTCCGCAACCCGGATTCTTCTTCGGGCGCGACGGTCAGCCGGCTCCTCGAGAAATCCTTCGCCGTGCGCCACACGGGCGCATCGCATTTGCCAACACTGATCTGGCCGGAGCAATGGACCATCGTTATTCCATACTTGAAGCAAAACGAGCTGTGGGGCAACTATTCGACCAGGTCTTGAGTTGAAGCCAGGAGGTCGGTTGATCGAGAATGTCGCGAAGATTTGCGCCCTCGATTACGGAGAAATCAGATCGCATGCGTGCCGCCTTCCCAGCCGAAGCGGTGGTACCAGACTCGGGCGGCGCCGATCAGATTTGAATCTTCTCCCAGCGACGCCAATGCCAATTCTGTTTTTTCGAAAGGGACCAACTTGCAGCTGGCGACGACGGTCTTCCGAATTTCCTCGAGAAACAGCGTGGCGCTCTTCATCACACTACCCCCCAGCACGATGATCTCAGGCACAAACAGCGTGACCAGATTAGCGATGCCGAGACCGAGATAGCGGCTTTCGTTATCGACGGCGCGAGTCGCCCAATCGTCGCCCTGCCGGGCAAGTTCGCATATTTTCTTGGCCGTTATACCGGCACGATGGGGATATTCCGCTGGCGCATTTTTCTTCAGCCACGCCACCATGGCCGGCCCAGCTGCCAGAGACTCCCAGCATCCTCGAAAGCCGCACGCGCAAGGCGGACCGGAAGGATCAATGACATGGTGGCCGATCTCGGGGTGAGATTGGTCCACGCCGCGATAAAGCTGCCCATCGAAGAGTAGTCCGGTTCCAATTCCAGTACCAACGGTCACATAGATCAATTTCTTCTTGTCCTGGCCCGCTCCCCAGCCAGCTTCGCCAAGGGCAGCAGCATCCCCATCGTTCTCTATCGCCACTCTGACGTGGAATCTTCGACTGAGATCTGCAACCGGATTTTCTCTTTTCCAGTGAGGAAAGAAATTTACGTCGCCAAACTCACCCGTCAGCGGATAAACCGGTCCCGTGGACCCGATTCCAATTCCAGAGATTTGCGTCTCCGCAGTCTTAGCTACTGCTCGGAGCATGTGTGTGACGCGTTGTAGCGCATCCGCATAACTGCCTTCGGCGCCGGTCGGGCATTCCAAGCGCGCTAGTACTTTGCCATCGTTATCGACTATTCCCACCGCGGTCTTCGTACCGCCAATATCCACGGCCGCTATCATTGGAGTCTCCTATTCCGTTTGCTCGCTTTAGAACTATTTCCACTCGAAAACTGTGACGCCGAAGTGAGAAAAGTCGCTATGCGGCTTTGCCCATTCACAAGGAACAATGATTGCTGACTCCGCCTGACAGCTGTATCAAGTTCGTGGGCGCGAAGGTAGCCTGACTTCTTGTAGTGTCATTGCATACCATGTAGATAGGTTCCCGAGAATCTAAGTTATATTCGATTTTTGTTACGAAAGCGCGCTCGGAGGTTGCAGTGATACGCTTTTGGCAGAGTCGTATCTAGCATGCTCACAGCAATCGGACAAGTGGAGGCAATCTTCCGCTACCCCGTGAAGTCCATGCGCGGCGAATCGCTCGAGGGTGCCAACCTTGGCTGGCACGGCCTCGAGGGTGACAGGCGCATGGCATTCCGCCGGTTGGATGACCGCAGCGGGTTTCCGTGGCTCACCGCAAGCAAACTGCCCGAACTGGTCTTGTTTACTCCGCAGCGTCGTGAAGATGACGCTCGCGAAGACGGCGCTGCCTCAGACCTTCCTACGCGTATTCTCACGCCAGATGGCGATGAGATGCCAGTCCTCGGAGAGGCCTTGGCAAAAGAGGTCGGACGCCGGTACGGGGCTCCGGTGGAGATGATGCAGTTGAAGCATGGCATCTTCGATGACGCGAGCATCTCCGTGATCGCCTCCGACACGGTGCGCGAGATCGGACGACTCGCCGGAAAAAGCCCCGACGTGCGGCGATTTCGCCCGAATGTTGTGATTCGTTTGCTGCGGCCGACTCCCTTTCAGGAAGACGAGTGGTTGGGCGGCGTGCTCTCGTTCGGCGATGAGGACGACGCCCCCGCCATCACCGTCACGATGCGCGACGTCCGCTGCTCGATGGTGAACCTTGATCCCGACTCGGCAAGTCCAGCACCTGAAGTACTGAAGGCGGTGGTTCGTGCGAACCAAAACAATGCCGGCATCTACGGCGCGGTCACTCGCATCGGTCGACTGGCGGTGGGACAGACCATATTCCTCCGTGCGGCGATCGAGAAGAGAGAACGGGAGTGATCGAAACACAATATCCCGGAACGTCGCTCTATCCTTGCGTTATAACGTAACGAGCGAATTCCTCTTCTACACTCGTCTGCGCAACTCTCCAACAAACTCGGGGTCTTTAAGCCGGGGAGATTCTTGTGTTTAACGGAACAGTAATTACTTGAACCTGTCTCTCAACAATCTGACCCCGGGGATTTCCAGTTGCGCAGGCGCACGGATCCCACTTCGTGGAGCGGCGGCGAATTATTTATTTCTTCACTTCTTATTTCTTCTCTGATTAAGGAAAATCGACAGCCGATGTGTTCTTTGCGTTGTCGAGCGACGAACTCGGGGTAGTTGTTCACGCCCGGTCGTTGGGCGGGTTCAGGTTTGGTGGGGATGGCGGGGACTCTGGGTTTGAGGCGTGAACAAGAAACCCTCTCTCCGGTTATCGGAGAGAGGGCCGTTGCAGTCAGAACGTGTTTTTAGTCGTCCGAGTCAGTGGTGGCGGGTGCCGGTTTGTTGAATTCGCTCGCAGGGCGAACCGTCTTTTCGCCCGGATAGGGCCGCGTAAACCCAGTGGACATGTACCAGTTCAGATGGTTGACAGTGTCCGGGTCTTCGGAGTCGGGCTTGGTCAGTTTGCCGGCGAAGATCTGCGCCTTCTTCTGGAGCCAAGCTGCCCTCAGAGCTTTGACTTTAGGGCTGCTCGTTTTGTCGTCCGCGCTGGCTGTAACGCCCTCGTCCAGCGGGACCTGGTTCGCAACGTGCGTCCAGGGCTGGAAGTTCTCCAGGGGCGGGTTGTTGGTGAAATCCGTCCTCATCGGCGTCGCCGTGAGGTCGAACTGGTTCATGGGCGGCAGACCGAGGATTTGCTCGATCGTCCGAGTCATGTTGACCTGCGTGTAATAAGTGTTGTCGGTCGGTCCGTACTGCACGGCGTACGGGCTGACGATATAGCCTGGGCTGCGGTGACCGTCGATGTGGTCGACGCCGTTCTGCGCGTCGTCTTCCTCGATGAAGATCGCCGAGGTGGACCAGATGTTGCTGTGGCTGATGTAGTCGATAATGCGCCCAACGGCCAAATCGTTATCGGCCTCTTCAGCGATTGGGACCGGCGGCCCGCCCGTGTGGTCGCACATGATCCACAGGATGCTCAACGCGGGCACCGTATTGTTCGCAACGTCATTGTTAAAATCCTGCACCCACAGATCGACGCGGAACTGGTCGGGAATTCCAGATCGAACTGCGGGAAGTTCTTGATGAGGTGCTGATACACGGCTGGGATAGAGGACTCTGCCTGGACCGTGTTCTGATAGTAGAGCGTCTTCTCGCCCAGTGTCCCAGGAGGTCCGCAATCAGGCCCTCCCTCGAAGCACTGCGAGTCGGCGTAAAACTGGCTCCAGCTCGGCTCGCTGGTCGACCCGCCCGGCTGCAGGAACGTGTCGTTCTCAACGTATTCTCCGTAGAGCTTCACCGGCAGACCGGCGGCCGAAGCTTCCGAGAACAAGAAGCCCTTTTTCAGATAGGCGAGTGCATCGCCGGCGTTCCCGCCGGGATAGCTGCGAACCCAGTCAGGCGACTGAATGTCGTCGGCGTAGGGCGCCATGCCCTCTGTGATCCACTGGTGACCGTCAGCCGACTGCCGGCTCGGGTCGTAGAAGTTATCCAGGAGAGGGAATCGCGTCACTAGCGCGTGCACGTTCGGCGTGACCGGAGTGCCTCCGGCTGCGGAGCCGTCGCCGAACACTGCCAACGAGGGGTCGCCATTGCCAGCGGCCACGTCGCCCAACACCTGATCATAGGTGCGGTTTTCGCGGACGATCAGGAACACGTGCTTGATCAGCGATGGAGAGCCGATCCTCTCCGGGATTGCGACCGGTTTGGCATGCGGGTTGCCACCGGAGGCAGACTCGATGTTTTGCGTCCGATTCCAGTGGTTGTACTCGTAAACATCGGCCGTCATCGTCGCCAAGGTCGCGCTATTTGGCACGGGCACGATGCTGACGGTGCCATTGTCCTGGTGGGTGTTGTAATCGCACACGCCGTAGTCGCACTCGAACGAATTACGCGTGCCGATGCCCTTGTCGTTGGCCACGAGAAGTACGTTCGTGGCTTCGTCCAGCACCACGGAACTGGGCGCATACGCGACTGGAATCATACCCTCGACGGGCTTCTGCACGCCTAGCGCCAGGTTAACCACCGCGACCGCGTTGGCGTTATAAAGCGCGACGTAGGCAATGCCGTTCTTGGCATCAACGGCGATCGAGTTCGGCGCGGCGCCATAGGCGGAGCCTTGGCCAGGCACTCCGATGGGCAGGCCGAGGTTGATCGTCCGCTCCACAACGTTGGTGGCCGTGTTGATAACCGAGATGGTGTCGCTATAAGTATTGGCGACCAACAGGCTCCCTCGGTAGAACGCCATCCCGGTCGGGTGCAGACCGCCGGTCGAGATAGTAGCTGTGACCGTCATCGTAGAAAGATCAACCACAGAAACAGTGCCGGTGATGGCGGAGCCAACGACCGGGTCAGCGACGATTTCAGTGCCGGCGGACCAGATCTGGAAATCCGCCGCCGTAGCGGCTCGGCCACCCTCGTTGCTGACGTAGGCGGTGGTGCCGGCGTTGTTGATCACGATGCTGTGCGGAGCGTTGCCGACCCGGATTTGCGTACCCTGCTGGTTCGTAACCAGGTCAAGCTGAGTCAGCGTATCGTTCTGGTTCAGCAGAGCATATGCGCTCGTGCCATCGTGTGAGAGCGCGACGCCGCCGGGATAAGAAGTATACGGAGTATAGAACGTGCCGCAGGGTACGGCATAAGCGCCCGGAGGGCTGTTCGGAAAACACGCGATAAAGGAATCGACCGGCTGCAACGGCGGCACGCTGATCTGGGCGTCGTCCGAGAGCAATCCCTGTGCGTTGACCTTGGCAATGGTCACATTGCTGCTGTCCTGGCTGAACACCAGGTACTGGCCATCCGCCGAATAGGTTATTCCGCCATAACTGCCGCTCGAATCGGTCCCAAACGCAGCATAGTTCTGCAGCACAACACCGGTGTTGGTGTCGAACACCTCGACGGCTCCGTTGCCATTGCCCACATACGTACCCAGGGTAAGCACGGCGGCGGTGTGAGTTTTGGTGTTGGGGTTCAGCGCGATGGCCTTGGCACGAACTTGGATGCCGAGGTTGACTTGCTTGCCGGCCGGATTGATGACTTGGCCACTGCTGACCACCCACGAGCCGTTCAGCTGCGGGCCGGCGACATAGGTTGGGTAGTACAGCTCAGACTGAGCAGCGGCGAGCCCCGGAACGCACATCCCCGCTGCCAGCAGCCCCGTGAGCGGTCGCAGACGGTTGGGTCGAGACCATTTTCGAGAATTATTTCGAACCTTATTTCGAGACATATAGCGTTTTCCTCCTTGAGGTTGTTTCATGACGCAAGCGGGACGGGGTGGCGGCGCATTGGGGTGAACTACGATCAGCGATCGTAGTCGCGAACCTAACAGACGACTTGTGACGGCTGTATGAAGACTGTGTGAAATTTCGGTTACAAGAGCTGATCTTCTTCTCGCAGATGGGATAATGAAGCGCCTTCGGAGGAAAACTGATGTCCAGCGCTCGCCGGTCCCGTAAGAAATTAAAAATTTCCGATTCCCTTAATCGGCAACTCAATACCTATGCGCAGGTGGCAAGCGCAGCCGGAGTGAGTGTGCTGGCGCTGGCCGGGGCCTCCGAGGCGAAAGTTGTTTACACGGAGACGTATCAGGTGACGCACTCAGGTTTTCCCCTATACATTGATCTCAACCACGACGGCATCAAGGATTTTCTACTGCGCACGGAGTTTTACAGGGGCAGCTCGGGCTTAGTGGTAGGGCTCTATGCATCCGGATACCACGACGCTAACAATGTGGTCGCCGGCAAACGCTTCAGTCACAGCGGCTATTTTCTTTCTGCTGCCTCCGCTTTGCCCGCCGGCGCCCGAATCGGACCAAAAGGCAATTTCTCCGTTCGTTTCCCGTTCATGGCAGTGGAACTT
Source organism: uncultured Acidobacteriaceae bacterium (assembly GCA_963781635.1). Taxonomy (GTDB): domain Bacteria; phylum Acidobacteriota; class Terriglobia; order Terriglobales; family Acidobacteriaceae; genus Sulfotelmatobacter. The sequence continues at coordinate 56,796 of CAWAFZ010000007.1, read as the reverse complement.
TTCGGAAAAGATGACGGCAGCCAGAATTCCGACCTGGGCCAGTGGGCCGGCAAAGGTAACGGCGTCAGCGATCGATATTTGGGCTTGAAGTTCGTCGTTGACGGCGAAGTTCACTACGGCTGGGCCAGGCTCAGCGTCACGCTTGGGCACCATCGGCAATTCGACGATGTGAGCGGCACTCTGACCGGATATGCCTACGAGACCGTCCCCGTCAAGCCTATCGTCGCCGGCCAGATCACTGGCCCGGACGTGATTACGGTGCAGTCCGAAACGTTAGGCGGCTTGGCGCTCGGAAGTAAATAGCCTCTCACCTCAACTGTCGCCAAATCACCGTTATGCTGGATGCCCCACCCGTGGCGGTTTCACGGTGCGCCGTGATGCCGATGGGCTCAGGAGATTTTGCGGATGTGAAGCTCCGCTTCCCGGGTCTCATTGACCAGAACTGAGCCACCCGCCTTCGCTACGAACGGGGACGGCGCAGGCCGCAACGGCCTGCGCCTGAATGGATTTCCGAACGATAGCAGCCGTGTTAAGCAGCCGTTCGCTGCTGGACGAGGCTGGGCTTTTTGCCATAGAACAGCAGGTCGGAATCGCCCACCACTTCGGCGAAGTACATGTCCTTGGATTGTTCGCCGCTTCCCTCTAAAGTAAACGTCACGGTATACAGGGAGTCCGGCTGGATCAGCTCCTTCGAGGTGGCGTCATCGAGGGTGATCGAATCGGAAACGCTGCCGGCTCCGCCAGGCTGACTGGGGCCGAAGGTACCCGTGGCAGCCTGCGAAACAACTTTCTTGGTCTCCGGGTCCATGACCACGATATTGCGCGCATTGCGTGACTGCGCTGCGCGTGCCGCCACGCGCCGCTGCGTTCTATGCGCCTCGCGGGCCTTCTTCTCCAGCACGAAGTAGTTGTTGTAAACCTCTTCCGCTGTCTTTTTCTCGTTATCGTCCCACAGGTCCCGCAACTCATTGATCAGTTTTTTCACGCTTTCCAGGGTGGCGTTGGGCCCGGCCATTTCTGACACCAGGTAGATCAATTCATCAATGGTGATCTGGGTGTGGTCGATGATCGACTTGCAGAAGACATAGCAAAACGCGTTCTGCACCTTGCCAATTACGGCGACGCTGCTGAATTCGTAGCGCCAGGCCATGACATCGACCCGCACAAAGGCGTTGTTCTCCGGGATGACGAAGTACTCGGCAAGATGGGTCTGGCCCACCGCCACGTTGCCCAGAATTGTGCTCAACGCGATCTTGATGAGAGACTTGAATCCATCTTTCACGCTTTCTTTGGTGCCGGTGAAGAAGTTGTCGATGATCTCATTGATGCCCTGGTCGACCCCTTCATGCACGTTGGCCTGATACTGCTCGTAGTAGCGGATGGCGCGCTTGCCGATGATCGCAATCCTCTCCTCCGCGGCAGGGTTGAGGAACATTTCCCGCAGTTGCATGCGGTATTCCGAGAGCTGGGTTTGTGCCGCATTGACCAGTAGCTGTAGTTTTTCTACTTGTTCCCCAGTTTCTCCTTCTAGCAGTTTCTTGAGCTGGCCCATATGTTCTCCTCTCTTTTTGCATTCAGAATTTGTCTGACTAAGTAACGTTCTCTTGTTTGGCCGGTTTCCTACGCTCCCTTGGCGAGAATCTCCGCGCCGTACAACACCTGCGTCCCCTGCAGGTCTGGTCTATCGGAGAGTTTTGTGGGGTTAGGGAAGCGAGCGTCGGTGGGGACGGACTTGTTGTAACCGTAAATCCAGACGCCGTTGCATGCTCGGGCATTAATCAGTGCGACCGCAAGGCCGGCCGAGAAATTCGCGACGGTCTCGCAGCAGACGCTGCATAGGATGGGGCCCTGATAGTTCTCCGGCGCGTACAATCTCAACAATTCGGCGATGTCGGCGCAGTTCCATCCCCAACCTCTCTTCCGGCCTCCATCGTCGCCAATCTCGGCGTCGTTTCCGTGCGCCGAGAAACAGAGCGGATCGTTGGCGCGAAGGGTTTTGATGGCCGCGGCGAATTCCGTGTTCGCATTGCGCTGAGTGCCTTTGGGAAGCACAATTACCGGCTCCCATTGGTCGGACCCCGATTCGCGCTCTTGCGCCCAGCGTTGGATTGTTTCATCTTGCGTGCAGACAATCAGCATGGTGCACCTCCTTTGTGGTTGGGGCACGCTTTGCAACGTGCGTTGTCCGAGGGCAGGTTAAGAGGGCAAAAATGAAAGAAAAGAAACGAGGAATTGGCTGTGCGGCAACACATTACTCCTGATTGCGGCGGGCACAACAGAAAAATGCAGGAAGTTACGAAAACCGGAGGGGAAATTTCCCAAAACGGGAGAGTCAGGCGCTGACTCTTGCGGCTCTTTCGGACAGGCGGACTGTCAACTTGTGGACAATGGTTTGAAATGCGGACGGGGGATGCCGGCCGACGCATTCCGTCCGAGCTACCGTGAACTGGATGCCCCACCCGTGGCGGTTTCACGGGTGGGCCGCGATGCCGAGGGGATCAGGAATTTTGCGGACTTGTAGTAATAAAGTGGGAGTATCCAGAGCCGTAGTAGCGGCGCAGGTTTGTCGGCATGGAAACGATGTAACAGGAACGCGACGATTTCGCTGTGACCGATGAACTTGCCAGGAAGAGTTCGCAGCAGCCCACCCATGAAACTGCCGCGGGTGGGGCATCCTGTGTCGTGTTAGAGTACGGCTGGGCCGCCCCCTGTGCAACAAGTCATGGACAGACTACATCGCCATTAGTTGGCGAAATATCCTCATATCCCTCATTGCCCGAAGCGTCAACGGAGGAAGTAGCCAACTGCCACCGCAACGATCGTGAGCTTGATTAGCCAGCCGACCGCGTAGGACGCCACGAAAACCCGGTGCAGTTTCATAAACGCGGCGTTAGTTAGGATCAGCGGCAAGGGGCCGATCACCCACACCGCAACCGCCAATTTGAGCGCGCTCGATACAGAATGAAGACCCAGCCGGGCGGCGACAAAAGCAAATACTCCGCATGTCACAAATGGCAGCGGACTGGTTAGAGCAATCGCTTTACTTTCTTCACCCTGACGCCAGATTTCCGGGTAGGTGTAGCGTCGGTGAACCCAATCGCCTGCGAAGAACCAGTCAGTGAGCGATGAGACGATTCCGGCGCCAACAATAATCGCAGCGAGTCGCGCCCAGCTCATAGTCAGCCTCCAAATACGCAGGCATTGTACTCGCGCAAGGTCCTTCGCGCATCGCTGGCGTTGACCGAATAAAAGGCCGCTTACCGCAACTGTCGCAAAATCGCGATAGCACTCACCTTCCGCGCGCCGTGTTTTCCGATGAGGTGGATGGTTCTGCCCAATCATGATCGGGCGATACCCGTGTCCGGTTCAGACTCAGACTCTAGTAAACGTCGACGAGCGCGCGCAGGGGCCCCAGCCAGGGTTCGTAGCGTCGCCAGCGCGCGACGGAAGTGCGATAGATCGGCTGACGAGTCTGCCACTTGCTGGGAGTCTTCACAGCCCGCGGATTCGATTCGGGGCGCAGACAGTCGTCGTGCCACGCCAGTCCGCAGGCCGCGATGATCCGCCGGATAACTGGTTCGGGTGCGCGGGTCAGGTCCTCGTAATCGACCTCGATGAAGCGATCCGCCGGAAGCACGTTCCGCCAATGCTCGATGAGCCGCTGGTAGTCGCGGAAATACGCGACCAGTTCGGCGCCTCCGGTCGGAAATGCAAGCACTGGATGGAAATGAGTTTGATGGATCGATAGCGCCGTGTCGACTGCATCGCGGCGGCAATGGATGATGATCGCACGCGGGAACGCCATGTGGATCATCCCGGCCCAGAGGAAGTTGAACGGCATCTTGTCGGTCACTCGCGCCGCCTTCGGCGCAATCGCGCGCAGCACGCCGAGATAGTCTGCCGCCGCCTTGGTCAAGAACTCCGTCTCGTTCCCGGCCGAACCTTGTGCGGCCGAACAAGTGCGGTGCCACTCCGCCCCGCGCTGGTTCCAGAAATTCAACTCGCCGCCGGCCCCGACCTCGGGATGCATGGAGACGATCTGCTCGACGAGAGTTGTGCCCGACCGCGGCATGCCGATGATCAGCACCGGCGTCGCATCCGAGCTGCCGAGTTCGGACGCCCGCGCGATCAATTCGGGCGTGCAGCGAGCAATCAGTCGGTCGATCAAGATGGAGAACGCGGCCGAGTCGAACGACGCAGCGCCGCGGCGCACGGCGTCTGCGGCGTCGAAATGCTGCATGGCCAAAGCGTAGTCGCCAAGATCCTCCGCCGCCTTGCCAATCGCGAGGTGAACACGCAGGCGTTGCCCCGCTTCCAGTCCCGGCGTGGCCAGGGCGGATTGCATCTCTTGAAGCAGACCATCGTCACCCCTCGTGATCGGGCGGCACCGGACCAGATCGTAGTAGCTTCCCGCCAGCAGCGGCGCGATGGCGATCGCGCGTTCGAAGCATGCACGGGCCTCGTCGAAACGGCCGAACTCAGAGAGCAGATTGCCCAGCAAATCATACGCCATGGCGTTCCTCGGATCGGCCACCAGCGTCTCTCGCAATACCTGTTCGGCTTCCTGATTGCGATCCTCGATCAGCAGCGCCCGCGCCTTGCCAAGGCGGCCGAAGCTGGTCTTACCTCCGGTCGCCGCCGCACGGCGGAAACAGCCGATCGCCTCCTCGCGATGGCCCAGTGTGTAGACCAGGGCGCCGGCGCGGAACCACGCCTCGGTCAGGGATGGGAGCAGCTTAGTGGCGCGGTCGTACGCAGCGATTGCCCCGCCGATGTTGCCCAGCTTCTCCAAGGCGATTCCCAGGCGGAAATATGCATCGGCGTAGCGCGGGTTGCTGGCGACGGCCCGCTGCAATGCCGCGATGGCATCCGGCACGCGGCCGACCTCGAGGCAGGCGAGGCCGAGATCGTGCTGGATGACTGGATTGGACGGCTCCAGCAGCGCTGCATCGCGCAACGGCGCGATCGCATCGGCTGGTCGCCCGGCCCTGAGAAACTTAGTGGCCAACGCAAGCAGAGGCGCCACCTGCTGCGGCGCGGCTGGGTTTGGAGACTGGGACATGGCGCGAACCTAGCGTGCGAAGCTGTAGCGTGGCCATCGGAATCGCCAGCGCAAATTGTCACCCGACCATGATCTGACAACCAGGAGAATTTCGCTATAGGCCGTTCTGCACGCGACCCGTTATACGGGAAAAATTCCCTCATGCTAGATCAACGAACGCCTGGGAGGCCCTCATCTTTGCCGTGACCTGCACATCTCAGATACCACCGTCTTTCTCATTCAGCAATGTGGGATCGACGGGCACAGATCGAGGACACTGTTGCGGTGTTGCTAGGCAAAGACTATGCGAAGGATGTGCCCGCCGCTGCCCGGCCCCTTCCCGCCATGCTGCCGCACTGACTCTGGCTAAATCGCAGCCTGGCGGACGCACAGTGGATTTCTCCGGCGTCCGTGGAGCACGCAGATATTGGGATGTTGCAACTGGGAGACGATCTTAGCTTCCCGTTCGAAGCGGGCGCGCAGTTCAGCGCTAGCCACCAGTTGAGCGTTCAATACTTTGATCGTAACCGTGCGTTCCAATCGCGTGTTGCGAGCACGATAGACCTCGCCCATGCCACCTGCGCCGAGCGGCGATTGGATTTCGTACGGACTGAGTTTCGTGCCAGGGGTCAGAGACATGCGTGGGCGCAATTATAGCCTGTGCAGCAGGCAGGCCAAGACGCGACGATTCTGGCTGTGTTGTCGCTAACTCTTACCTAATCGGTAAAGTAAGGTTTTCCGGTAATCACAAGGTAGAGCACTCGGCAGGTTGGATAGCAAAACGATAGCGAGGTCCGGACGCCGCTCGTCACAGCATCTTATGAGCTCTTGCTGGTTTCTTGGGCGCCTTCGCCTGCTTCGAGGATTTCGTTGCCTTCTCGGTTGCCGGTTTTGACAATCGTCGTTTTCTTGGTACTTTCCCGATTCTAGGATCCCCTGCCAGGACAAGATCGCAGGCGTGCAGCGCTGCTTCCTCGAAATCCTGGGCATCGGCTGGAAGAACCTGCCAGCCCGTCACCTTCTTCCCCAATACTTGGATGGATCGCATGTTGGGGAACTCACGCCGCAGACTCTGATGCTGGTCTTCGGTGGTCGCTAGCCACACGCCGTTGTCAGCCGTCTGATCAACTTTGTCTCGGAGGATGAGGACAATCTTGTCCTGAACGTAGATTGCGAGACAGCCGAACATGGAGCGCGTCTTGGGCGACAAGGTAGCAATCGCATCGAGCACGAATTCATGTGGAACCGACTTGCCAGGCTTGACCGCGAACAGGGCGTCGTCCAGCGGGAAGAGGGAAGTATTGCGACGGGTCTTCGACATGCGAGCCAAGAATCGCACTCCTTTCATTTGTGCCCGGCAGATGACGACTCTACATCACTGACATTTTACTCGGCGTCTTGCCGGCTATCCGGAAATTATCCAGAAACGGCCGTCGGGTCCTCGAAGCCGACTTCTAGCCTGCGTCGCCTAGAGTTGCCTCAGTTTCGGTGTCTTCGATAATAAGAATTCTCATGACCCACCGCCTAGAAAGTGAATCTCACAGAAAACTGCAGCACCCTGGGAAGGCCGTTGGGACTGATTTCCTGCAGAGCGCCGAAATTGCCCGGGCCTGCATTCGGCACCAGGTAGCAGGTCTGGTTTGTTGACTTGCCGTCCCCGCAAGTCCTGCCGAACGAGTCGTATTGCAACTGGTTGATCCCGTTTCCGTTCTGAACGTAATAGTTGGGATGATTGAACAGATTGAATGCCTGCGCCTGAAATTCCAACTCCTTGCCTTCGCCGATTTCGAAGGTGCGACCTAAGCCAACATCGATCCTTTCCAGCCATGGACCATAAAAAGAATTCAAGCCAATTCCCGGCGTGGGGCCGGCGCCATTGATGCCGCCTGCAGTGTTGGCGGTGTCCTGGTTGAAGGCGGAGTCGTTCAGGTTGTCATTGCCGAACGACTGGCAACTCAGGCTCGACAAGCTTCCCGAGTTGCTGGCGGTAGTGCACGCCGGGCTTAGCAGTCCGGCATAGGGACGTCCGGAAGAGAACTCGGTGACGCTGCTGAGCTTCCATCCTGAGAGCAGAGTGTGCACGGTGCCGGGACCGATCAGGCTTTCCAGCCGCGGAGCGAAGACGGCGGCCAGGGTGACACGTTGCCTCTGGTCGAGCAGGGATGGTGCATGCGTATTGCTGAAGTCGAACTGGTTATTGAAGTCCATTCCGTCGAGCATGACGCTCTTGGCGAACGTGTAAGAAGCCTGCACGGAGAGTCCGCCCCGCATGCCCCGTTGCAGCTGCACAAAGAAAGAGTTGTAGTGATTTTGGCCGGGACTAATCAGCTCGTTAATTTCGCCGAGATTAGGGTTGATGCGGCCTTCCGTTAGCAGCCCACTATCCATGTTCGGCAGCGTGATCGTCCGCCCACCGCAGGGCAGTGAAGTTGAACCGTTTGGACAAACTATGTACGTCGTCGTTCCTCGCAGGGGATTCAGATTCAGATCATAGGCACTGCCGGAGAGGAGGTGAACTCCGTGATTCCACATAGTGCCGATGCTCAGGCTCGTGTTCTCTGCAATCTCGCGCTCAATCTGCAAACTTGCCTGCAAAATGTAGGGTGCCCGGAATTGCGGCGAAATCAGGGAAATGTCTGGAGCGGCTTGGAACAGCGGCGAATTCGACGGAAGGGTATTCGGGAACGTTGGCGCTTGTTGGTTCGGAGAGCCCCCATCGTATTGGGCATTCACCTCCGCCTGCTGGGAAGCCAGCCCGTTCGAAATCACCGAGTTGCGATAATTCAGACCATTCATGTTGGTATAAAACTGCCCAAAACCTCCCCGCACCACGGTCTTCGGCATTGCCTGCCAGGCATATCCAAAACGCGGAGCCACACGCTGGAATTGGTTGGGGTACTGCCCCGTGAGGGGGAAGGCCGGATTTTCCCTGGGCTGCGGATAAACCTGGAAGTCCTGGCGCAAGCCCATCTCAAGCGTCAACTGCGGTAAGGCGCGGAATGTATCCTGCACATAGAACCCGTAGTAAGGCACCGAAAAGGAAAATCTTGGATTCCCCGCCGCCTGGCTGAAATTAATGTACTGTCCCAAAGCAAAGGCTTCGAGACTCGGAAATTCGTAGAGGCCGAGCGGCGAGCCGAAATCGACAGCCTCGTTTGGGTCGGCGCCGCCATCATCGGTGTCCGCATCCGAGGAGCGGCTCCAATCGAAACCGAACTGCAGCGTGTGCTTGCCCATAACGAAGTCAACGCGGTCAGCGATAGAGAACTGCTTTTCAAAAACTCTCCCGATAGAAAACGCAGCGTTTCCCAAGGTAAAAGCGGGACTATCCAGAATCACAGTCGGTGTGTTTGGAGCTAAACCGGTGGGTGTCGAGGTTTCGTTATCTTGCGAGATGCCCGCGTGGAACTCATTCAACAGTTTCGAAGAGAACGTGTGCGTCCATCCCAGGCTGCTTTGAAAAGTGTGTACGTAAGCATTGGCCAGCGTTTGCAACCCGTAGTTGCCCACTGTTGGGTCGGTGATCACGCCGCCGGGTGAGTTGAAGCGGTTGAAGTTCAAGGTTAGAAACAGGCTATCCCGGGAACTTGCCTGGTAATCGAGGCGCGGAGTAAACACGAGATCGTTGCGCTTCCGGGTCTTGCTGCCCAGATTGGAGTTCAATGCCTGGATGACATTGGACACCTGTTGCAGGTAAACCGAATTGTTTGCATCCGGCGCGGTGTCGGTACCGGGCACAGGCAAAGGTCCATTTGGAGCCGGGAGTTTCGTCCCATCCGGGATGCCAAAGTTAGAAGACAAGAAGCCGGACCGTCTACTCACCAGCGCCTGGTTGATTACGGAAATCGGATCGCTCCGCAGCTGCTGCTCGTAATCTAAAAAGAACCACAGTCGGTTGGGCACAATAGGCCCACCCAACCCGGCGCCGAACTGCTGCAGATTATCCTCCGGTTTTGGAAAACCCGCGGCTTCGTCGAGCGCGTCGTTCGCAGCGGTCGCAGAGTTGCGGTCGTAATAGAAAGCGCTGCCGTGGAAGGTATTGCTTCCCGACCGAGTTACTGCGTTAACGAAGCCTGCCCCCCCGCCATACACGGCGGAGTACGGGCTCACCGAGACTTGAAACTCCTCGATCGCGTCCTCACCATATAAATAAGGAATGCGGTAACGGCCGATGATGTCGGCAAAGTAGTTGTTGGTGGCGTTGGTTCCGTCGACGGTAAACGCATTCGAGCCATTTCCGTTGGCGTACCCCGAATCTTCGCCACCCTGCTGCCCGGCAATGCTCACAAGGCCCGTATCGCCGTCGTAGCTGGTATTGGGCGTCAGTTTCGCGAAATCGGTGTAGCGTCGCCCGTTGAGCGGGAGTTCATCGATGAAAGAGTGGTCGAGCACGGTGCTGGCAGAGGATTCCGCGGGCCGCAGAAGTGGCATGGTGCCGCTAACCTTTACTGTCTCGCCGCTGCCTCCGACCGCCAGCGTTAGATCCTGCAACGTGTTGTTTCCTACCAATACTCTCGCTAGAGCCTCGATCGGACGAAAACCATTGCCGGTTGCCGTGACCGAATAGGTTCCGGGCATGAGCGCCAGAACCTGGTAGAGTCCGGCGTAATTCGTAACGATGGACTGTTCCAGTCCAGTGGCGAGATTTCGCACAACTACGGAAACTCCCGGTACTACTGCTCCCGCCTGATCGGTGACACGACCTTCGATCACGCCGCTTAGGACCACGTTCTGGGCTAATGAGGGGAGTACGCTCGCTAATATGAACCACGCAGCGAGGCACCCGACTGTTGTGACCTGCCTCGGTGTTGCCGTAAGTAGAGAGAGCGTTTTCGTTTTGGGGCGAGTTTTCATCGATCCGTTCGGAAGGCGAATCCATCGTTTACAAGCCTGTGTGCGAGTCAGCTTGAGTTCCTACCGTTATACAGAGACCAGCAGATGGGCAGGAGCACGAGACTGAGTGAGCTCTTACAGAATTGTGCTGCGGATCCCATCACCAGTTTCCTTTCGAGGAGCTTAGTGCTGGTTAGAGTTCAAAGTTGGGGCGGCAGAACGTCTCCGGTAGAGTGCAGTGGTGCATTCGCCGCGCAAAGGCCAAACATCAGGCTTGCCTTACAGGCGCGAACGAACGACTCTACCCGCAGATGGTTATAGAAAGGTGAAGCAAATGTAAATTTCTGATGAACAAATCAGAACAGTTTCATGCCCAATGCCCAACGCGCGAAACGTTCGATTGAACACTGCGGCTAGAGAAGTTCTCGGATTTTTCGACTCGTCATAGTAATTGGATGTGGCGCCCGCGACTTCGGTGTAGTCGGAATTGCGCGAACTATCCAGAACGGGCTTGGAGAACTGTGGACTGGTTTGGCAACCGTTACCAATCCCTACACGGAGACCCGCGCTTTCGACGCGCTCGTGGTCGCCGCACTTAGCGCCACATTCAAGACACTTTCAACCGCAGTTCAACCCCACTATCCTATCTGAGACGCACTCTGCGGTTGGAGTAAGCCGCATCGTACTGGCCTTATTCATTTTCCTTCATACTGCTTTGCCTCTTCGCCGCCGCCATCCGCTGTGCCCAAGGCAGTTCGCTGTGAAGTCGTGACGCCGTCAGCCACTGATTCCGTATTTCGCTGCCAAGAAAGTTCGAAGCTTTGGTGGCGAAACCTTTGCTATTTCCTGCCAGGTAGAGACTCTTAGTTCGGTGCGCACCTCAACCGGTCTTACACATTTCATCACTGCGTACCAGGCGTCAGCCAGATCCGGCCCCCGTGTGTCGACTAGAACGCAGAACGAGCACCGCAGAGCACAAGCAGCGAGCACATTGTCCTATATCTATGTCGCCATCCTGATCATCCCACCTCAGGATGATCCAGGCGGCGGACCATCTCATTAGCCGACTTCTGGATAGCATAGCTCAGAGTCCGTTTTCCAGGAGCAGCTTTTATTCAGCCACATCAACTTAGAACCAACAACAGCCAGTCCGGGTGTGAGTTTGCGTCGAGTCCCGGGGAAGAGTTTCACGCACCAGGCTCAGAATACGTAACGCAAGGCGAACTGCATGAAGCGGGGCGTGGTCAGCGTCGAAAGATACTTGCCGAACTGGGTCGGATCGTAGGAGAGCGAGGGTTGGGCCGAGTTGCCCACCGGCCCGCGCACGTCGTAGCGTACCGAGTTGGTTGCGTTGAACGCTTGCCAACTGAACTCCAGACGCCTCTGCTCACCAAGAGAGAAGTCCTTGCTCACTCCGGTATCGATGTCGAACATGCCGTCGCCAATGACGTTGTTGCGGACGCCTGATTCGCCTGGCCACTCCGGGCGGAAAGCCGCTTCTGCCGCCGCCGGATCTTTGAAGATATCCGGGCCGATGCCCACACCATTGACGATGGCGTTCTTGGGGTTGGATGCCACCGGAGCTGGCCCGTTCGGTTCGGCATCGCCTTCGATGTTCCAGTTGGTGGCCCAGGTGGAACCATTGTCGACGGTGATGGGGAAGCCGCTGGTCCAGCGGAATATGCCGGAGACGTGCCATCCGCCAATCGCGGCGTTAAGCAGCGGGCCCGCCCCACTTCCGAACGTCTGGCCTTTGCCGAAGGGGAGACGATAAACCAGGTTGGCATTGATTTGGTGGAAGGCGTTGAAATCGGAGAGCCCGCGCAGAGACAGCGGATCCCAGGAGTTGATCACGATTCCGCCTCCGTTCAAGTCGTCGCCGGTGCCCCCCGTTCCCTCATACGGGCCAACGCGCTCGCCTGCAGACGCTTCGTCGAGCGATTTTGAAAACGTGTAATTAAATTGTCCCTGCAGGTTTGCTCCCCAGCGGGCGTTGTAGGTCACCTGCAGCGCGTTGTAGTCGGAAGTGCCGATGTTGCGCCAGGCGAACAGCGAAGCGAATTGGTCATGGTAGAAGCTGTAGGGACCATTCTTACTGTTCGGGAGCGCGGGGCTCAGTCCGGTAATGGACGCAGGCAAATCCATCAGGAACAGAGAAAAAGTTTCGTTGTGCGGGAAACAATTCCAGAGCTCGTAGACGTTTTGTGTGGCGGTTGGATTTGCTGGCAACTTGCCACTGTTCGGGGCGCAATTGTCGCCGTTAGGAGTGGATGGGCCTGGTTGTTCATACCTAGAGCACCCTGAACGGCGGCGCCTGCCCAGGCAGGAAAAAGATTCTCGAAAAATGGTACAGGCTGGATCTGATTGACATTGGTGCCCGCGGCTGCGGCCTTCGAGAGGATCGTGGCGGATTGAAAATACGTCGTCTTGGATGCGGGGTCCGTTAAGATTGGCAGGCATCGCCAGATCGACTTGCATGGGCAGACGCCGGCCGATGCTACCCACATAGGCGATCTGCAAAGACGATCGTGTGGTGATTTGGCGCGAGAGCGAGAAATTAAAAACGTGCGCGTAAGGTGTCTTTAAAGTCTGGTCGAGCCCCCAATTGATGGCGAAGGCCGAATTACTGGGCGTAACCGGGAAAAGCTCCGGATGGCGTAGGGCCTAATAAACAACCAGGGTTGTTGAGGTTTGCACACGGCGAAGGCAGGCATGACTGGCCGGACGATCCCGGAACGAGGCAGGTGAAACGCGGCGCATCAGCGCGGTCACCACTCCAGCGGGATTTCCCAGATCGGTGGAGAGGCCAAAAGAGCCGTTCTGGTCAAAGCTGTTCACGATTGGAATGCCGAAGTGGTCGTAGGTGATGCTGTAGCCACCGCGAATCGAGAACTGGTCTTTCTTTCCCACAATCTTTGAGACCCAGCCGTCGCCAGTGTCTGGCGCCCAAGCCACGGCTATACGGGGTGAAAAATCCTTGTGGTCCCAGTTCCACAGGCCGCGACCGTGATTCCTGGGTCCGCCAAGTACAAATGAAATCTCCCCCGCACTATTAGCCGACATGCCCTGCGAGGCTAGCTGGGCTGTGTGATTGAACCAGTCGGCGACATTCTGATTCGTGCAACCTCCGCCAGCTGCCTGCACGCAAGGCGCGACCTGATATCCGTTCGTTTCGTAAGGCGGGGCTTCTAATACCCAGCGTAGGCCATACGTGACGGTCAAACGCTGCGTCATCCGCCAGGTATCCTGCCCATAGAGCTCGTAGTCGTTGACCGCGTAACGGCGGTTGATTGCGGTGCCCTGGGGCAGTGCACCGCCGTTAAGGTTGAAGTTATATTTGCCGTCACCCTCGGCGAAAATTCCGAACAGGATCGCAGCCGCTTGGTCGTAGTTCGGACCGAAGTTGCTATCCACAGCCGGATAGCCGTTGTTCAACGGATCAAGCGGACTAGGGGTGTTAGCGATTCCTCCCGTGTTGAGATAAACCGGGTTGGTCTGAACGTCGGAGAAGGAGTCGGCATAGCTGCTGCTGTTGTTGCGAATCAGAAAAAAATCGCCGCCGAACTCAAAGGTGTGATTCTTGTGAGTCCAGTTCAAACTGTCGGTGAACTGGTTGCTGGGCACAAACTGAGTAATGGAGCGAGTGAAAGGAATAAGGTTGTCGAGCCCACTCAACTCAACTGCCGGATACACAGAAGTACCGCCGTGCTTCACTCCCTGGCGGATGTAGCCCCAGTGAAAGTCGTTGATCAACTTAGGAGAGATGAGCGAGGTAAGTCCGACGGTGATGCCCTTGCTGTCATCCAGCAGGGTGGTAGAAGCAGTCTGGCCGGGGAACTGTTGGAATCCCGGCTCTTTGAAATTCTGCGTCTCTCCGCGCAAAAACAGAGTCTCCGAGCCGCTGCTCGTGATGTGGTAATCGAGGCGGGTGATGTAGGTGTTATAGCTGGAGTCGGCGTTGGAGGCAAAGCGATAACCTAAGATGTTCAAACCATCGCCGGCGTTCTCGTTGGCTCCTGGGTACTGATTAAGGACGCGCTCGAGCGCCGAACTCGCGCCGATATTGAGCGGGTCAATCGCTTTAATTTGGGCAGGCCCGAGCGCATAGTACCCCGCTTGAACGCCGCTTACACCATTCACGGTGCCGCCGGGACAATCGGCCGTGTCCAGGCTGCCGTCCGTATTTCGTTGACACAAATACACAAGATCGCCCGCACGCAGAGTTGCGCTGGGAACGTCACGCAGGACGCTGGTGCCCTGGGCGTCGCGCCGCCCTTCATAGTTCGCGAAAAAGAAGAGCCGATTCTTCTTAATCGGCCCTCCGAATGTGGCGCCGAATACGTTGCGCAAAAGCTTCGGCGCCGTGTTGGACTCGCCGTTGCTTATTTGGGATTCTTTCAAGAACGGGTCATTGGCGCTGAATATGGTATTGCGGTTGTACTCGTAGGCCGAACCGTGAAAGCTGTTGGTGCCGCTCTTGGTCGCCAGCGCGACTTGAGCGCCGCTGGAATAACCAGAGTCGGCATTGGCGTTGGCGGTAGTGACCCGGAACTCCTCGACTGAGTCCGGCGGCACATTCAGGACGCTGGTAAAAGCATATCCATTGTTCTGGTCGTTGACCCCGATGCCGTCGAGCGTGACGTTGGATTGGTCGCTGCGCAGGCCGTTGACCGCGCCGCTGCGCGTGTCCGTGTCTTGCAGCGACTGGCTCTGAAGTCCCATATAGGACACACCCGGCTGCAGGCTCAGCAACTGAACCACGTTCCGATCGGCAATGGGCAATTCCGAAATTTGATCGTTTTCCAGAGTATTGCCCAGGGACGCGTCGGTGCGATTGATCAGCGGCGCCAGGGCCTCGACTTCAACCGACATCTTCACACCTTCAAGCTGCAGCCGAATGTCGATAGTCGAAGGCGTTTTGACAACGAGCGTGACCTTCTCCACCAAGTAGGTTGCGAAGCCGCTGGCGGTTGCCTCCATGCGGTAGTCGCCTGGCGGGACATCGAGGAACTGGTAGAGGCCTGCTTTGTTGGTAGTAGTAGAGCGTTGCAACCCTTTTGCTGCGTCAGTCAAAGTGATCTTCGCGTCGTGAATACTTGCGCCAGATTGGTCAGAAATGCTGCCATTCAGCGAGCTGGTGGATTGCGCGGTCGCTAAAGGGACGAACGAGGCCGCCAAGCAAAACACACAGATCGCGAGCCTTGCTCGCCGCATAGTTCGAATGCCAAATCGCCACCGCTGGTGCTGCCTGGTGCTCGCCTGTTGATGGATTCGCATCATCGAAATAGCCCCCGCACCAGAAGCCAACGCGAGAGCCAGCGTCCGCTTCCGTTTTTTTATTTTCCTGTGCTTATTCAAGGTCAACCAGAAGTGAGACCCGTCGCGCCAAGAGTGGGCGGATTATACCTGAAGATCAAACGAAGCAGAAAAATCTGATCGCTGAACACTGTTTCTTGAATAGACGAAAGGCGCGAAGCGCGTAAATTGGGACGACAAGCCCAACGCAATCTTCTCGGTGTTTTCCGCCGTCTGTGTTTTAATCTCGGCGTCATTCCTTTGCACTGCACTTTACGCCAATCGAGGCCCTCCATGCCATTTTCGAACCAGCATCGTCGCCGTGCCAGGCTCGCCGTCTTATGTGTACTCTGCGGTCTTGCGTTTACGGCCTCGGTTCACGCACAAGTCTCGCCCACGGCGCCTCCATCCGATCTTTCCACCTACGTTGCCGCCACAATGAAAACTTTCTCAGTGCCCGGCTTGGCGCTGGCCATTGTGAAAGATGGAAAGATTGTCGTGGACCAAGGTTACGGCGTGAGAAAGATCGGCGATCCCACAGCGGTCGACGAACACACCATGTTCGGCATCGGGTCGAATACTAAAGTGTTTACCACCGCCGCCTTGGCGATGCTGGTGGATGCGGGCAAGCTCTCGTGGGACGATCCCGTTTACCAGCGTCCGGTTTCGTGATGTACGACCCTTATGTCTCGCACGAGATGACCGTCCGCGATCTTCTGACCCAGCCACTGAGGAACTACGCCGTCGAGACCCGCTCGCCTGCTGGAAGAGCGTCACAGTATTTCAGTCTGGCGTTGTTTGTCATGCGGTCGTGGCCGTAAAGATCCCGTTCGGCTTCCGGTTGTTCGTTGAGCGAAAACACCACCACCTCTTTCAGGAAGCCTCAGGATAGGAATTGTACTTTATGCCGTGTGGCGCACACGCACCACAACGTTTGCGGGTTCCAATGTAGTTGAAGGCACGATTCCGATAAACTCGCCCCCCGTAGTTGAGCGACTGGCCAGCGGGAAGATATAGCGATTGTGTTCGGACTCGTAAGTGAAACGCTCGGGACCGAAGAATGGACTTCTCTTTCTGTGGATGCTGTCGCGGGTTCGCATATACGGGGTAATGTTGCGATCGGCCAGCCACTGTAAGAACTCCCCGTTTCCATAAGTCGTGTCGGCCGCCACAGATTCGGGCGCTCGTCCTTGCCACTCGGCAAAACGGGTCAGCATATTTTGCGCGGCCACCATTTCCTGGCTCATGCGCGCCGCTGTGGCCTGCACTCCGACGATCACACAGCTGTCGTTATCCACCAGATAGTTGTCGTAGTAGCGCAAGCCGAGCCGGCGGGCCGCCCTTGGTGGCATTGGTGGAGTCTGGATCTGTGGTCGACACTTGGTCTTAGCCTCACAGACGCGAAGGGATTCAGCGCCCACCCTGCGGATCAGCGTAACAGCAGCAATGGGATGAGACTTGCTGCAGCCAAGCCGGTTAACAAGCCCAAGCTCTGCAACCCAGTTTTCCGATCAGCGAACGCGTAAGCATAGAAGCCCTTGGCCACATTGTTGCTGGCGACCGCAATCAGGATGGCACTTGCTGCCAAATAACCTGGCGTGAGGGCCCCGGCAGACTGCGTCATCCCCAGGATGAAAGCATCCACATCGATAAGTCCGATAAGGCTGGCAAGACCATACATTCCCGTGTTGCCGAAATGGGTGAGTACGAGGTGAGAGATAACCAGAACGGCAAGAAAAAGTACTGCAAACACAAACGCGGACCGCAATTCCAGTGGATTTCTCGGCTGCAACTCCCCCTTGGTTTCCGCCGGTGTCTGTTTCTGAAGCTGCGCCCAGAGCCATCCTGTAATGCCAGCTACACACCCAAGTACGAGAAGCGGCACCGCCAGCATGTGGAGAAGTCTGCCATTAAAGAGCATCAGAAGGAGTATCAGCCGGAAATACATTAATCCCGAGGCGACGAGAATCCCACCCGCGAAAAGGTGCGGAGCCCCTTGATGGCAAGCTTTCTTCGCCAATGCAACCGTGGTCGCTGTAGAGGAATAAGCGCCTCCCAGTACTGCCGACAGAAGCACTCCCTCGCTCTTCCTGTTCACAGCGAGCAGCACGTAGCTTCCATAGGAAATCCCGCTCACGGCTACAACCAACAACCACGTCTTGAACGGATTAATCCCGAACTGGGTGAATTGCTTATTGGGCACGGTCGGCAGGATCACGGCCGCAAGAAGCAGGAACTTCGTAAACGTCAGGATCTCGTGTGGCGCGAGTCGCTTTGATAATCCCTCCAGCGCTCCCTTGAGCTCCAGCAAGAACAGGCTGAGGACGGCGATGGTTCCCGCAATCCAGTAATAGCCATTGGAGACCAGCGCACCGAGCACATAGGTGGTCAAGCCAGAGATTTCAGTCGTAACCCCGGGTGGCTCAGCAAGTGCCTGACTTGCAGACAGCTTATGCCGGTATGACATCAACAGAAATGCACCTACTACGGCAAAACTGATAGAGAGCAGCAGCAGTTGGTCCTTTGACAGCAGAGCTACCGCGTATCCTACGAGCCCTATCAGCGGAAATGTCCGCACGCCCCCGAAGGAATAGTCGCCGTCTGCCTTATGCTCTTCTCGTTCCAGCCCAATGAGAAAAGACAACACAAGCACGATCAGGATTTTCACTGCCTCGGGCGGTGGCAACAATTGAGAAAACTGTCCGAGCATATCTAGGGCTTCCCCTTGTCCAAGAACCCGCTGGCTTCTTCAAGCTGCTTACGTTTCTGCGCATCCACCTTCGGATAGGACAGGTTCAAGCCTTCCAGCGCGTCAACAATTGCCGCCGCAACGACAATGCGCGTAAACCATTTGTGGTCTGCCGGAACCACGTACCAGGGGGCCCATGGAGTGGCAGTGTGCCGGATCATCTCCTCGTAGGCCGCCATGTAGTCGTTCCAATATTGACGTTCGTGGATGTCGGAAGCGGAAAATTTCCAGTGTTTCTCCGGCTCGTTTAG
Source organism: uncultured Acidobacteriaceae bacterium (assembly GCA_963781635.1). Classification (GTDB taxonomy): domain Bacteria; phylum Acidobacteriota; class Terriglobia; order Terriglobales; family Acidobacteriaceae; genus Sulfotelmatobacter. The sequence goes on along the minus strand of CAWAFZ010000007.1, from coordinate 38,627 downwards.
ACGGGCCAGAAACCGCCTGCCCTGCTCGGCCTCGGAGAGATGTAAGAAGAATTTGCGGATCACGATTCCGTTGTGACTGAGATAGCGCTCAAACGTGCAAATGTCCTCAGAGCGCTCTTTCCAGATATCGTTGTGGATCAGCGGTCGCGGGACCTTCTGCTGCTTCAACAGATCCTCATGCACCCTTACGACCAGCACCTCTTCGTAATACGAGCGGTTAAAGATCCCGATGCGGCCGCGCTCAGGCAGGCGCAGGATGGTCCGCCACAAGTAATCGTGGTTCGACTCTATTCCGGATGGCGCCTTGAAGGAGTAAACTTCGCAACCTGCGGGATTCACACCGGACATGACGTGCTTGATGCTGCCGTCCTTGCCGGCTGCGTCCATGGCCTGAAAGATCAAAAGGACGGCCCACTGGTTCTGTGCATAGAGCTTGTCCTGCCAATCGCGCAACAGGTCAACACCTCGTCGCAGTTCCGCCGTGGCATGTTCTTTTGACCGCATTTTGCCCGTATCCGCGGGATCGAAATCCCGGAGACGGAAATGCTTGCCATCTTCCACTCGATACGGCTTAGCTAATTTTCCCAGGTTTTTCATCGTGCTTTGTCCAGGCTCATGAAATTGCATTCACGTCGCCAAAGCTTGTTAGCGGCAAATCTATGTTTCTAGGGAACCTATTCTCGAGTGACTACTGGTGAATCTGCCCGTATCGAGACAGTGCCCTCGGAAGGGCAGCGTTTGCGTGGAGAGATGGCAACCGAATCGGTCAAGCCTAGAACTCATCTCCTTGTTTTGGAGATTTCGCCCAGCGAGATGGCGGGGCTGGAGATTTGCTGGAGCGGTTTTGGGGCGGTGTCGCGGGCAAAAGCTTCGGGCAAAACCTTGGATCGCCCTCCGTGTTTCTATTCGACAAAAACGGACGGCGCATTGCATTCGTGTACTTCGACCAGTTCGGCACAGGTGGCACCATAAACGGCGAATCGGGGACGATAAGCGGTGGAATATCGCAGGGCGAAGGCCTTGCTGAAGGGTGTCCCCGGATAGTTCGCGAAACATCTCGATCGCACTCATTGCCCTCGACCGCAGAGTACCGGCTTGCGGCAGCACCTCCGTTCTCATGCCCTGGCTGACGTGACACGCATCACGGCAAAGAAGCCGCTGCGATCCGAGAATAAACATGCTTTAGCCAGTAAAAAGAAATCGGGGAGCTTATGGCCTACTCATACATAGTTCTGGGAGCTGGACGGCAAGGCGTCGCGGCAGCATACGATCTCGGGCTTTTTGGCGAGCCTTCGCAGATCACGCTTGCAGATTGCGATGGCGAACTGGCCCGAGATGCTGCGGATCAGGTAAATGCACTGCTTAACAGGAAGATTACAGGCGGAATTGCGCTGGATGTGCGCGACGATGCCGCCGTCCGTCGAGCGCTCCAGGGCCACCACGTGGCGCTCAGCGCGGTCCCTTATTTTTACAACCTTGCCCTGACCCGGGCCGCCATCGATTGTGGAGTCTCGTTCTGCGACCTCGGTGGCAATACCGACATCGTGCGGCAACAACATGCACTCGACCGCGAGGCATCGCGCGCGGGAGTTTCGGTGGTCCCGGACTGTGGTATGGGGCCGGGCATGGGAAACAACCTGGCAGTCTATGCCATGGGTTTGGTCGGCGAGGCGGAGCACGTCTACCTGTATGACGGAGGGCTGCCGCAAAATCCGCAGCCCCCGTGGAATTACGCTTTGACCTTCAGCATTGAAGGACTGACCAACGAATACTACGGCGGAATGACCATCCTGCGAAACGGTGAGCTGTTTCATGCTCCCTGTTTCACTGAGTTCGAGGTGATCGATATTCCTGCGATCGGCCGCTTGGAGGCATTTCTCATCGCAGGCGGCGCCTCCACCGCACCTTGGACCTTTCGAGGAAGAGTGCAGACTTATCAATTGAAGGTGCTGCGCTATCCCGGCACCTTTGCCCAACTGAAGGCATTCTCCGACCTTGGACTCTTCGACCCCAGGCCGATTCAGATTGATGGCAACCCGGTAATTCCGCGTAAGGTTTTTCACGCCCTGTTCGAGCCGCAAGTAAGAGTGGATCACTTGAAAGACGTCTGCATCATTCGCGTAGTCGCGGTAGGCAAGAAGAACGGACAACGCGCTGAAGCGACCGTAGAACTGATCGATCACTACGACGAAAAGACGGGCTTCACTGCCATGCAGCGCACCACCGGATGGCACATGTCAATCGTGGCGGCGATGATCGCAAGGGGAGACATTGCGGTTGGCTCCGTTCCGCTGGAGTTGGCCGTGCCCGGCAGCGCATTCGTGCAGGAGGCCCGGAAGCGAGGGTTCAAAATCACCGAGGAAGTCGTTGCTTTGGCAGAGACTGAGCTGGCGTACACCCCGTCCAAATAACGACCGCGATTTCTTGTTAAGCCGTATTGCTCCGCATGTACTGAATATAAGCCTGTACTGATCCGATGCGACTGACTTTTTCAATAACCACTTCGCGATTTCACTCACTGACCAGGGCGAATTGGCCGCCAAGTCGGAAACTATCCAGAAACGGGCTTCGCGGAATCAGCAGCGATGGTCCTCGAGCCAACTTCTGACCGGCTCCGTTGAGAATCTATCCGGAAAGGGCAGAGTGCACGCCTGCTCTGTCCGCCTCGCGCTCCACGATTGACTGAAACTTACGCAGCACATCGTCGGGAAGAGATGGTTTCTGATACCTGCTCACTAGTTCGTCGACTCGGGCGCGGGCCCGCTCCAAACTGTCGCTCGCTGGTTCCGACCCTCGCGCGCTGCGATCAATAACGGCCGCAGGAAGGTGCTGCTCCTGCCGAAAGAGCGCGCGGGTTTCCTTCAGCTTCAGAAATTCTCCTCCGAGCCCGGTTTGCGCGAACATAGCCGTAGCCAATGTCTCTCCCCGCACTTCAATACCGCGCACCAAACGATATGCCGAGGCAATCGATTCCGCATCGATAACCAGCTTTTCGACGCTGTGGCAGGCAAGGGATTCGAGCATACCGGCTCCCGAAATCATGTTGATACCCGTGAGCGCGCCCAGCATCGCCGAGCGGGCGCTCTCCGCGCCGGCTTGGGCGTCCACGAACTTCGAGTCGGTCGCGACCAGATAACCGTGGGTTGGCAGGCCCAGTTGCTTGCCGACTTCTGCGCACGCCATGTTGAGCATGGCGGTTTCCACCGCGCCCATGGGCGCGCCTCCGGTGCGCATATCGAAAATGGCAGGAGCTCCGCCCCACACTACGGGCGAACCCGGCCCAGCAAGTTGATGCACCGTGATGCCGGCCAGCACTTCGGCGGCGTGCTGAGTCACGGAACCTGCCAGCGTTACAGGGGCCGTCCCGCCCGCCAAGGGCATCGAGACGATTTCTGCGGGCACGCCGGCGCGGGCCAGGTCGAGTAGGTTCTGCGACCCGAACTCTGACCAGTTCAACGGCGGGGAAGGACAGACATCAAAGACCGCTCGCGGTTTCTCGCGCAAATGGTCTCGACCGCCGCTATCGGCAGCTAGCAAATCGATCATGCCTTGCAGTCCAGCCGCCGAAAACGAACCCGTCACCACCGGCTTGTGAGAATGTTGCAGAACTACAAATAGTCGGTAGAGATCGCCGATCGCGCTGGGCGCATCGCTGCACACGACGGCTGTCGACTGCGCGGCGAACTGCGGCAAGGTTTCCGTCACCTGGATTAGGCGAACTAAATCCCGAGTCTCGGATGGCCGTGCTTCCAGCGTGTCGGGATCGAGCATCTGCACGCAGCAGGAGCCAGGATCGAAGTGCACATCATCGCCGCCGTAATGAACCGCCTTTTCTCCCTGGCGGTTGTACAAGTAGAAATCTCGTGGAGCCGATGCCAGACACTTTCGAACCAGTGGCTCAGAAATATGAGCAACGCCGTCATTGACTGCAGCCCCCGCCGAACGAAGCAGATCGACCACGGGTGCCGAGCCCACGCGAACTCCGGGGCTCATGAGCAGTTCGAACGCCTCGCAGAGAATGCGACCAACCAGTTCGGGAGTGAGCAGTTGAATTCTGGGTCTCATGTCTGCGACGTTTCTCGGGTCGCCACTTTGTTCATAAGATTCTTAGCCAAGTCGAGGGCGTCGATGGCATTACGGGAGTAGCCGTCGGCGCCGATTTCCGCGGCCCACTTCTGGGTAACTGCGGCTCCGCCAACGATCGCCTTGACTCGCGGCCGCAAACCATTTCGATCCAGGGCTTCGATCACAGCTTTCTGCCCCGCCATGGTGGTTGTCAGCAATGCCGAGATGCCGACAATGTCGGCATCAACTTCTTTCGCCTTGGCCACAAATTGCTCGGGAGTCACGCTCGTGCCCAGATCAAAAATCTCGAATCCACTGGCAGAAAAGATCGTGGCGACCAGATTCTTGCCAATGTCGTGAATGTCGCCTCGGGCAGTGCCCAACACGACCTTCCCCAGAACCGCCCGCTGCGAACCGCGTTTCAGCATCTCCGGTTCAAGAATATTGAAGGCAGCTTTCATGGCCTCGGCCGACGCAAGCAAATCGGGCAGAAACATTTGGCCGCAACCGAACTGATCGCCGGCAAACGTGATCCCCGGGGCAAATCCCTGATTCACAGCTTCCAGCGGATCGATGCCATTGACTAGCGCCCGCTGCGCTAATTCCGTGGCCGCATCAGGCACGCCGTCAATAATGCTTTGGCGCATCGCTTGGAAGAGTTGATCCGACAGACAGGTCTCCCTCTAGGTCAGCCTTGGTAGCAGGCTTAACAGAGCGGGATTTTACTCCGGCCATCGCCCAAAAGACTGTGACCTGGCTCACATCGATGGTGACAGTGAATTCTTGAAGAAATATTTCGAAAAACTGCCGGGTTAGCTGCCCTCCCGGCCTTTTGCTGAGTTAGAAAAGATCCGCGCGTTCGCTGCTAAGCCATTGCCACTAATGGAGGTATTTTTCTTCCAAGTAGTCGCCTAAAAGTGGGAGTTTTGTAGTGTGGAGCACTCCACACCAGCCGCTGAAACCACCGGTTGGTAAATGGTCACATCCCGCTGTGCTCTCAGTCCTTTCCGTTCTCCTCGCAACAGTGACAATGAAAGAAAAGACGTTGGTCGTCGCGGCAGACGTTCCTTGGGCGTTGAGGAAATGATGAGCAGTCCGCCGAGGGAGGAAACCATGGATGTGAAACTCACCGTGGAAGAGAGCGACGCATTGATTGAAATCCTCGAAGAGCGCGACCGCGCCTTGCAGAACAGGATTTCACATACCCGGCGGGACACTCTCAGGGCAACCCTGAAGGAAAAGGAAAGCTTGCTCGAAGCCGTCCTTCGCAGACTGGAAGACGAGCGAACAGGAGAGCAGGACTTCTCGGACTTGTGGTGGTAACAGCCATGACCGAAGGCACAAGCGTGGGCGAAGCGGTCAAGCAACTTTGGCCAGAAATCGATTGGATCAAGGACCCGCAGCTGCGTGTCCAGGTAGCTCAGACCTGGTCTCTGGCACTGCAGCGCAGCACGCTGACGCCCGAGGATCTCAATGAAATTCCGTTCACGCTTCTGGTTCCCAACTGCCCCATTACGTTTATGGAGCACAAGCGCTGCGTGGTGCACATCGCCTGGGCGAGCGCCTGCGCGATGCAGGAACTCATGGGACACGCGCTCCCCGTGGATATCGACGCGGTCATCGCGGGCGCGATCCTCGCGGACGTGGGCAAATTGCTCGAGTACGAATTGGGGCCGGATGGCAAAGCACGGCTGAGCGAGCGGGGAGAGGCTTTGCGTCATCCATTTACCGGAGTTGCGTTGGCGCTGGAATGCGGCGTGCCGGATTCCGTCTGCCACATCATCGCCGCTCACGCGGCTGAAGGCGATCTGGTGAAGCGAACAACGGAAGCCTTCATCGTGCATCACGCCGATTTCATGGCGTTCCTGCCCTTCAAGAATCCCAACAATATACGGACAAAATAGAGGAGAAATTGTGACTGCTGCACCGACAACCCTCGAAAGCAAAGAAACCATCACCGCAACCATGTCGCGCTGGGCTGCTAGTTTGCAATTTGAAGATCTTTCGCAGGAAGCGGTCCATCAGGCGAAGCGCTTTCTGCTCGACTCCATGGGCTGCGCTCTTGGCGGATACCAGCAGCCCGACGTGAAGATTGCTCTGGCCGTGCTGGATGAGATTGCAGGCCACGGCCAGGCGACGGTCATTGGAACCGGAAGCAGAGTTGATCCGGTTTCGGCATCGCTGGCAAATGCGCTGATGGTCCGCTGCATGGACTACAACGACATCTACTGGAAGCAGGACCCTTCGCATCCCTCGGACATTTTTCCGGCGGCGCTCGCGTGTTGTGAACGTGCAAAAAGCGACGGAAAGGAGTTGATCGTCGGCCTCGTACTGGGACACGAATTCGAGATGCGCTTCTGTGAAGCCGCCTTTCCCGGCATTCGCGAGCGCGGCTGGCATCATGCCACATTGACGGCGTTCGTATCCCCAATCGTAGCCGGGCGTGCGTTGCACCTCACTTGGGAGCAGATTCAGCATGCCATTGGTATTTCCGCAAGCCGACACTGCACGCTGGGAGCCGTCACGGCGGGCAAGCTCACAATGATGAAAAATACTGTGGACCCGCTAGCCACACAGAGCGGCGTGCTCGCAGCGCTGCTTGCAGAGAAGGGTTATTCCGGTCCGGAGCATGTGATGGACGGAAAGGAGGGCCTTGTTCACTGCTTTGGCCCGGAATGGAGACTCGGCATTCTCACCGAAGGACTGGGCAGCTCATGGCGCATCACGCAGTGCGGCATGAAAGGATTTCCCACCGAAGCACTCACGCACACGCCGATTTCCGCCGTGCTCGACCTGGTGAAGGCGAATGATCTTAAGCCTGAGCAAGTCGATAAAATTCAGATTCGTTCACTGGCGCGGGCGGCGGACATTCTCTCCGATCCGAGCAAATACGATCCGCACACCAAGGAAACAGCTGACCACTCACTGCCTTATGTGATCGCAGTGGCGCTGGTGGACCGCCAAGTCACTCCTGCGCAGTTCACGATGGAAAAGATCATGGATGAGCAGGTGCGGGCACAACTGAAAAAGATTGAGGTTGTCGCAGATCCGGAGATCGAAAAAGTTTTCCCTGCACTTCAACGCGCAATCGTCAGCATCACCAGCGTGGATGGACGATCCTTTACCAAGCATCTCGACTTCCCCAAAGGTGACCCGCGCAATCCTCTCACTGATGAGGAAGTGGAGGAAAAATTCTCTGCGCTTGCGGAAGGCGTTCTGTCGAAGCCCGCGCAGCGAAAGGTAAAGGATGCGGTCTGGCGTTTGGAGGCGTTGGAGTCGGTCAGCCAATTGATGGCTTTACTCAAGTCCAACGTTCGAAAGAAAAAAGCGCGCATTTCGAAAATCGAGGCCGGCGCGACAATTGAAGAACAGGAACCTGCATTGGTGAGCTAATCATGAGACAAACCATCGTTGAGAAAATTGCGCAAGCTCATCTCGCGGAAGGGCCGAACCGCCCGCTGCGAGCAGGAGATTTTGTGTCGATCCGCCCGCGACATGTGATGACACACGACAATACGTCGGCGGTGATGAGCAAGTTCAAAGGGATCGGCGCGCGGAGGATCTGCACGCAGGCTCAGCTTGTTTTCGCGCTCGACCACGACATTCAAAATCAGGACGAAGCAAATCAGAAAAAATATCGAGCCATCGAAAACTTTGCCAGAGAGCACGGAATCGATTTCTATCCGGCCGGAAGCGGCATCGGCCATCAGCTCATGGTGGAACGTGGCTATGTTGTGCCGGGATCGTTCGTGGTTGCTTCCGATTCGCATTCGAATATGTACGGCGCGTTGGGAGCCGTGGGAACGCCCATCGTGCGCACGGACGCGGCTGCAGTTTGGGCAACCGGCGAGTTTTGGTGGCAGGTTCCTCGGTCTGTGCAAGTGGTGCTCAAAGGAAAATTGCCTGAGGGAGTGACTGGCAAGGACGTCATTATTACGCTCTGCGGCCTCTACAACCACGACGAAGTTCTGAACGCCGCGATCGAGTTCACCGGTCCGGGCATCTCGAATCTCTCCATGGATGCCCGTTTCACCATTTCCAACATGAGCACGGAATGGGGAGCGCTGGCGGGTTGGTTCCCGGTGGACGCGACCACGATCAATTATTTGCGCGCGCTTCATAGACGCCAGAAGAAGCTAGGAGTCGAACGCTTCAGCGAAGCCGAGATCGACAACTGGGCTAAGCGTCCGCCGCGGGCCGATCCGGATGCCGCCTATTCGGCACGCATCGAACTCGATCTCAGTCGGCTCTCGCCTCATGTTTCAGGGCCGGACACCGTGCAGGTGATGCACTCGCTCGCGGAGATACAAAGCAGAAGAGTCGCGATCCAGAAAGCCTATCTCGTCTCCTGCGTGAACTCTCGTTTGGAAGATCTGACCGAGGCCTCGAAAGTACTGAAGGGCAAGCGCGTCGCGCCGACGGTGAAGTTTTATGTAGGAGCCGCCAGTCGGTGGATACAGGAAGAGGCGGAGCAGCAGGGAATCTGGGGGACATTGCTGAGTGCCGGAGCGATTCCTCTGCCGCCGAGTTGTGGGCCGTGCATCGGTCTTGGCACGGGGCTCCTGGAAAAAGGCGAAGTTGGAATCTCCGCTACGAATCGCAATTTTAAAGGGCGCATGGGATCGCGCGACGCGCAATGTTATCTCGCGAGCCCCGCAGTGGTAGCCGCGTCAGCCGTTGCGGGTTATATCTGCGGAGTCAATGGAGCGTGGGCAACTGAGCCGGTCCGCGAGTACGAGGAATTTGCCACTGTCGCAGCCACCGCAGACCAAGCCAGCATCTTGCCTGGATTTCCTGGACGCATTGCAGGACGACTAGTATTCCTCCCGCAGGACAATCTGAATACCGACGCGATTTACGGCAAAGACTATACGTATCGCGACGACATCACGCCCGCGATGATGGCGAAAGTCGTGATGCAAAACTACGACCCACAGTTCGCCGCGCGCAGCCATGCCGGCGATGTGATCGTAGGCTGCTTTAATTTTGGCACAGGTTCCAGCCGCGAACAGGCGGTCACATGCCTCAAGGCGAAAGATATTCCTCTTGTGATCGCTGCGAGTTTTTCGCAGACATATTTGCGCAACGCCTACAACAACGGCTTCCTGTGCATCGAAGTTCCGCAATTCGTTGCCAGGTTGCACGAACAATTGGTCGCTAACATGTCTGCGGGCGAGAAGACAATTATTCCTGGCGACGAAATCGAAATCGACTTCAGGTCGAGCACGATTCACTGGCGTGGAGAAAACTTCACATTCCCGACTCTGGGAAGTGTGCCGCAAGCGCTGGTCATTGCCGGAGGCGTCGAGAACCTGGTTGCAAAACGATTGGCGTCACAGAAAGAAGCCGCAAGCGAAGTGTTGAGTAGAGTCTAAGAGGAGACATCGTATGGCGAAATACACAGTTGTGACCATGCCCGGAGATGGCATTGGCAATCAAGTTCTGCCAGAAGCTCTACGACTGTTGCTGGCAGTCGAATTCGATGCAGAATACGTTCATGCCGATATCGGCTGGGAGTGCTGGCGGAACGAAGGCAATGCTTTGCCGGAACGCACAGTCGAGTTGCTGGCCAAGCACAAACTCGGGCTTTTCGGTGCGATCACGTCGAAACCGAAGAAAGAAGCGGAAGCCGAGCTCAAACCGGAATTGCGCGGCAAAGGCTATTCGTATTTCAGTCCAATCGTCAGCATGCGCCAACGGTTCAATTTAGACACTTGTATCCGTCCTTGCATTTCGTTTCCTGGCAATCCACTGAATTTCATTCGCAAAAACGTCAACCGCGGCTTCGAAGAGCCATTCGTCCATGTCGTGATCTTCCGCCAGAACACGGAGGGCTTATACACGGGAGTGGAATGGACAAATCCTCCCGAACAAGTCCGTTGCGCACTTGCGACCCATCCAAAGTTCAAACCGTTCGCCAGCACACCAGGCCATGATCTCGCTATCTCGGTACGGATCATCACTCGAAAAGCCGCTCGCAAAATTGCACAAGCAGCTTTTGATTGGGCGACGCGATTCGGCTATAAGTCGGTGACGATTTGTGAGAAGCCGAATGTCCTTCGCGAGACTTCGGGAATGATGGAAGAAGAGGCCAAGGCGGTCGCGAAAGAATATCCGGGAATTCGGTTGTCGTCCACCAACATCGACGCGCAAACGATGTGGTTGACGAAGAATCCCGAGGACTACGGTGTGATCGTCGCATCCAACCTTTTCGGCGATGTGATCTCTGACGCATTCGCCGGCCTGGTCGGCGGCTTAGGATTCGCCGCATCCGGCAATATCGGCGACGAAGTGGCCGTTTTCGAACCAACGCATGGGTCGGCGCCGAAGTATGCCGAACTTGACCCGCCGATCATGAATCCGATCGCGATGTTTCTTTCCGCTGTGATGCTACTCGAGCATGTGGGCGAAATAGAAAAGGCAAAGCTGATTCGTGATGCCATAGCAAACGTAGTGCGGGAGGGCAAAGTCCGCACGTATGACATGCTGCGCATTCCCGGCGGACGCGACGTCATCCGCCAAGGCGCAGCCAGCACCACACAGATGACGGATGCGGTCTTGGCGAGCCTGGCTAAAGTGCCTGATCCCGAGTTGGCGGCAGCATCGAGGTAACTCAACATGACAACTTCGCTCGCAGCACCGGTTGCGCGGCATGCGGCAGAAGCCGGTCATTGGGGTGCCGACATCCGCTCCGACACACACGTGCGAATCGAGCCGCGAGATCACGACGGCATTGAGATCGCGCTGCAGTCGAGAGTCGAGCCCTACTATGGCGAATCAATCCTCGTGCAAGCCCGGCAGGTTCTGGAACAGTTGCACGTAGAGCACGCATACGTTGGCATTCACGACGAAGGCGCGCTGCCCTTTGTGATCTCCGCTCGGATCGAAGCTGCTGTAAAACGCGCCGGACTTGGCGAAGGTCTACGCGCGCTTCCAGCGAAGCTCGCAGTCCCGCCTGTTTCAGCCCGCGATCGCCTGCGCCGCTCGCGACTTTATCTTCCGGGCAACGAGCCCAAGTACTTCATCAATGCCGCGTTGCGCAATCCCGACGCGATCATCCTCGATCTCGAAGACTCCGTACATCCTCACGAAAAAGATGCCGCGCGAGTGCTGGTGCGCAATGCTCTGCGTGCCGTCGACTTTGGCGCAAGCGAGCGTATGGTACGAATCAATCAGTTGCCTCTCGGACTTGCTGACTTAGAAGAAATCGTCCCTGAGTTGCCAGATCTCGTGCTGATTCCGAAAGCCGAGCGTCCGGAGCAGGTGTTGCAAGTCGTCGATCAGATCGAGCGCGTGAAGAGCAGATACAGCATAGATCGTCCGATTTGGCTGATGCCGATTCTCGAGTCCGCGCTGGGAATCGAGAACGCCTATGCGATCGCAACGGCCAGCGAAAACATTGTGGCGCTGACAATTGGTCTGGAGGATTACACCGCCGATCTTGGCGTAGTGAAGACCGCAACAGGGACGGAGTCTCTTTACGCTCGCCAACGCCTGGTCAATGCCGCTCGCGCTGCCGGTGTTCAGGCCATCGACTCCGCTTTCGGTGACAGGGGCGATATGGAAGGCCTTAAACAGTGGGGCACGAACGCGCGCGCCATGGGATTTGAAGGCATGGGCTGCGTGCATCCGCTGCAGGTGCCAGTGATCCACGAGGCCTTCGCGCCGACGCCTGCGGAAATCGAAAAGGCGCTAAAGATCGTCGCCGCATTCGATGATGCGCAACAAAAAGGCATTGGAGTCGTCAGCCTGGGATCGAAGATGATCGATGCGCCGGTGGTGCAACGCGCCTTGAAGTTAGTAAGCCGCGCCAAGGCCATGGGAATTGTGCCCCGAGAAGAGTGAATTGAGTTATGCCGATGCAAGAAGTGGAAGAAAAGCTCGCGTTGGAAGAGAACGCCGCCGGTCGCCTCGTTCCCGCCACGGTGAACGGACGATCACAGGTTCCTTACCTAGGCGTTTCAAAGTACAAACCTGGAGGCCACAAAGCTGCGCCACCAATCCGCACCGCAGCTGATTATCCGGAGAATGGTGACAAGCGAGTTCCCGACCTCGAAACTGCTTTAAAACTCTGTGGACTTCGCGATGGGATGGTCGTCTCCAACCATCATCACCTGCGCGATGGCGACACGGTCGCGCTGATGGCTCTGCGCGCGGCGGCACGCCTTGGCGTTAAGGATCTAACGTGGTTTCCCAGTGCGTCTTTTCCTTCGCAGGCTGGTGCTATCGACCTGATGGAGAACGGCACCATCCATCACATCGAAGGCAGCATGAACGGTCCGTTAGGCGATTACTGCACGCAAGGGAAGATGCGTGGCGTGGGCGTGCTTCGCTCGCATGGAGGCCGCTGGCAGGCGATTCAGGATGGAGAAGTACACATCGACATCGCCGTGGTCGCCGCGCCCACGGCTGATGCTTTCGGCAATGCCGATGGTTCTCATGGCAAGTCGGCGTGTGGCTCTCTGGGATTTGCACTGGCAGATTCTATCTACGCCGATCGCGTCATCGTAGTAACCGATAATCTGGTTCCGTTCCCTTGCGTCCCTTGGCAGATTCAGGGAAACAATGTCGATTACGTGGTGCAGGTAGATTCGATCGGCGATCCAGCCAAGATCATTTCTGGAACTACTCAGATCACGCGCTCACCAGATCGCCTGCTCATCGCGGAGTATGTTGCGAAATTCCTGCGCGCGGCCGGCATCATGCGCGAAGGATTTTCCTTTCAGGCGGGTTCGGGCGGAATCGCGCTGGCGTTCGTCGACTATCTGAAGCGCATGATGAAGGAAGACGGTGTCAAGGCCAGATTCGTGCGCGGCGGCTCGACGAAGTATCTGGTCGAACTTCTGCAAGAAGGCCTGACAGAATACATTCTCGACGGCCAGACGTTTGATCTCGATGCGGTGAAGTCGATTGCGGGCAATCCGCGGCACTTGGCAACTTCGCCGTTCACTTCCTACAACTATCACGGCAAGGGCAACTTCGCCTCAATGCTGGACGCGGTCGTGCTGGGCGCAACCGAAGTCGATGTCAACTTCAACGGAAATGTCGTTACACATTCCGATGGCAGACTGCTGCACGGCATCGGCGGTTGGCAGAACTGCCTCGCCGCCGGCTGCGCGATCCTGGCTGTTCCTTCATTCCGTGATCGAATTCCGGTAATCATCGACGAAGTCACAACGCTTACGGGCCCGGGTGAGCTGATCGACGTCGTTGTCACCGAGCGCGGCATCGCAATCAACCCTCGGCGGCAAGACTTAATCGACGCGGTCAAAGGCTTGTGCTTGCCACTTCGACCGATTCGAGACATTAAGGCCGAGGTCGAACGCATCTGCGGCGGCAAGCCCGCGCGGCCGAGGCGTAGCGACCACCCCGTGGCCATCGTGAAGTGGGTGGATGGCACGGTGCTCGACACAGTGTGGCAAATCGCCAACAGACATGAACCCTCCTGCCTTTGAGGCGAAAGCAGCACATCGCTTAGTGTAATTCCCGCTGCGGCTAATTCCTCGCCTAAATCCTTGGGAGCCAAAAAGACCTTCAGCCGTCATGTGCTGCGCGGTATGAGAGCCGAATGGGATCTCGGCGTTTGTTGAATCTCACCGGACGAGCCACGTCAGTATAAGATCGCAGGCCGGAATTATAGGTTGTTCAGTCGCTCTAGCAAGAAATGTGACACCTGGCAGTGTCATAATCGTGGACAGATGCTCGCCAGGGCGACGCCTTTACAACTTAGCAGCATTGCCAGTCAATTCTCGCCGAGGACCCAGCAATTCTGAAGTAATGCTGTTATGGCTGAGCCTGAGTTGGCGCGCCAAAGTTTTGGGAATTGCATGGATGGTGATTGGCTTAGCTTACGGCGCTTACAACACACGTGGAGTCAGAAGGGAACTCGTGAATTTCGAAATTCCCGATATAGATGGCCGAGGCGAGGCGGTTGCAGTCGATTAAGTCGAACGTGGAACGACAATGTGCTTAGCTAATTTCGCACCAATGCTAGTTCCAAAGTAGTGTGGTCCAAGTCCAATCCGAAACAAGAGGAATTCCAGAGAGGGTAGCGATGGTCAGGAAAAGGGTTTTTCGTCGGCTGTCATCACTGTTTCAAAGATGGGCGGCCGTAGTTGGCGATACTGTCAGGATTGAAGGAATCCAGTTGTACGATGCCGCGGCACCTGGTTCCGTCCAACGCTGCACTATCAGTATCTCCATTCTGTTCCTGAGCTCTTTCTTCTGGACGACTCCGGCAAAGGCACAGCTGTGGGAAGTTCCGCCGCTGCCACCCGTCACGTATACGCAATCTGCCGACGGCATCAACGCGACGATAGGTAGCGAGAATCTTCACATTTCCGTGTGCCGTCCCGATGTAATTCACATCGTCGCGACACTCGAACCGTCCATCAGCGCTAGAGGGAACCCGCCATGGATGCTCGACGTCAAAGAGTCGTGCGCGGGCGCAAAGTTCGGCGTGTCGCGGCAAGCCGATACGGTGCTCCTTACCACCGACACTCTTAAGGTGGAACTTTCTCTTAAATGGGGAAGCATACAGTTCATTAGCAGCGGAAACGATACCCTGTTGCGAGAGCGGACTTCAATTCCTCGCACGTATGACCCCGTCGACTTGAATGGCGAAAAGACCTATCACCTGGAAGACAGGTTTTCGCCGAATTTTGATGAAGGCTTCTACGGGCTGGGTCAACACCAAAGCGGAATGTTCAACTACCGCGGAGCGACGGTAAAGCTCGCGCAGGATAACACCGACGTCGCCATTCCCTTGCTTTTATCGAGCAAAGGCTATGGGTTGATGTGGAACAGCGCGTCGCTGACGAATGTCGACAACCGCTTTCCGCTTGAATTGAACATCGACTCACTAGCTGGCCATTCCATTGACTACTACTTCATTTACGGTCCCGAGCCGGACCAGATCGTCCATGAATACCGAAGCCTTACGGGGCATACGCCCCTGCTTCCCAAGTGGGCCTACGGATTCTTCCAGTCAAAGGACCGATACGTCTCTCAGAATGAGGTTTTGGGGATTGCAGATCACTACCGCAAAGAGCACATCCCGCTCGATGCCATCGTCCAGGACTGGTATTGGTGGAAGACAGAAGGAGACCCGACCTTCAATTCGAACTTCACTGATGTCCCGGACGAATTGAGTCGCCTGCATGATGAGCACGTTCACACGATGCTCTCCGTCTGGGGTCTGTTTGATACGAAGGCAGAGAACTACAAGGGACTTGAAGCGCAGCATTTTCTCGTGCCCGATGCTCATGTCTACGATGCTACAAACCCGAAAGCGCGCGACTTCTATTGGAATAACTTGGTCACCAAGCTGTTCGCGCAGGGCTGGGATGCATTTTGGCTCGATAGCGCAGAGCCCGAAGAATATTGGCCCCACATGGGAGATGCAATTCTCCAGAATAAGCAGATTGCTATCGGCAACGGCGCAGAGTACACGAATGTATTTCCGTTCATGCACACCACAGGAATCCAGCAGCACTGGAAGGCAACTACAGATCGCAAACGCGTATTTCTGTTGACAAGATCAGCGTTCCTCGGTCAGCAGAGAGTCGGGGCAACAGTGTGGTCGGGAGATGTCTATGGGTCGTATTGGGGCTTAAGGCACCAAGTCGCAGCCGGGCTGAATTTTGCCCTTTCAGGATATCCCTACTGGACAACCGACATTGGTGGTTACTGGCCACCTCACGATAAACCTCTTGACGATCCGAAATTCCAGGAGCTCTACGCGCGCTGGTTCGAGTACGGAGTATTCTGCCCGATCTTCCGCACCCACGGGCACAGACCGGAAAACGAGATTTGGTCATTCGACAAAGTCGAACCCATCCTGATCAAGTTCGACAAGCTCCGGTACCGCCTAATGCCATACATCTACTCGCTGGCCTGGAGGGTCACGAGTGAAGACTACAGTATCCAGCGCCCACTCGTTATGGATTGGCGCACAGATCCAAGAGTCCGTGACATGGGCGACGAGTTCATGTTTGGACCCTCCATTCTCGTTGGTCCGGTGCTTCAAGCAGACGCCAGTCAGAGGACCCTGTATCTGCCCGATTCTCCTGCTTGGTACGATTTTTGGACGGGAGTGGCGCACGAGGGTGATCGTGAGGTCGAAGCGGACGCCCATCTGGATCGTATTCCACTATTCGTGCGTGCTGGTTCAATTCTTCCTCTTGGTCCGGAAATTGAATATGCCGACGAAAAGCCAGCCGGACCAATCGAACTGCGGATCTATCCGGGAGCGGACGGCGCCTTCGCGCTATATCAGGACGCAGGCGATAGCTACGACTATGAGAAAGGAGTTCACTCTCTCATCCCTCTGCATTGGTCCCAGGCAAACGGGACTCTCACGATTGGAGACCGAGAAGGACAATATCCCGGAATGCCGGCAAGCATTCAGATGAATATTGTCTGGGTGTCCAACGAGCACGGCGCGGGACTGGCCCTCGTAGCCAGACCTGACAAAACCATTGAATACACCGGAAAAACAATTTCTGTGCAAGCGCCTTGAACCTTTATCCAAGCAACTCTTGCAAAGCTTTCTTAATGGATTGAACCTGGAGGTCCAAGGACGTGCAGGAACTTACTGGAATTAGCACAGTAATAACCGAAGAAGTAGAACACCATCTATGGAAGAAGGCATTCAAAATCTACAACGACACGGTGCAATTGCTGGTTCTGACGGAAGTCGGCCCCCGTATTCTTTTCTTTGGGTTTCTGGGAGAGGAGAACGAGCTCCACGAGATTCCTGAGCATTCCGGAAAACGTGGGGATCAGACGTTCCGAGTTTATGGCGGCCATCGTCACTGGGTCTCACCGGAGACCCCGCGCACGTACTATCCCGACAATCTTCCGGTTGCGGTGGGGAGACAGCAGGATGCTTTTGTGTTTACCGCTCCTCCCGAATCCACGCCTCCGGGCACCGGGTTGCAAAAGGAGATCGAGATCAAACTGGCAGACACAGGAGCACGGGTCACGGTCACACACCGCATCCGCAACATTGGGCGGGAACCCACCGAGATGGCTCCGTGGGCACTGTCAGTAATGGCTGGTGGCGGGGAGGTCATTCTCCCTCTTCCGCCGCGCGCGCCGATGTCATCGGACAGATTATTACCCGAAGGACTCCTTGCTCTGTGGTCTTACACAGATTTGGCCGATCCACGATGGAAGATCGGTACGAAGTATATGCAGCTTCACCAAACAAGCAATTGTGCAGGTCCATTCAAGGAGCAGATGGGCGGAATCTTTAATTCGTCCGGGTGGGGCGCCTACTTCCGACGGAGACATTTGTTCATCAAGAAAGCTAGAGTTGAGAAGAATGCACGATACCCCGACTTCGGCCGTAATTTCGAAGTGTATACGGACACGCACTCGCTCGAACTCGAGACTCTCGGCGCACTTCGAAAACTGAATCCGGGAGAGACGGCAGAACATATCGAGCGCTGGTGGCTCTTCAAAGATATTGAAAGTGGCGACTCCGAAAGCTGGATTGATTCAATCATTCTTCCGGCCGTCGAAAGTGCGAGATGACATGCATCGCCGCGTGTGGCCCGTTCCACATGGCCACGGGTCGCACAATGTTCTTGTGGCAGGATAAACAAGTAAATCCGACCTCGGACGCAATGCCCAAATCTGTAAACTAGCTCTCGTCAAGAGGTTAGAATGGAGCCGACGAGCGGACTTGAACCGCTGACCTGCCGATTACGAATCGGCTGCTCTACCAACTGAGCTACGTCGGCCTTCAGGTTGGCTCTTTCAGTTTACCAAATCGTCTTTTTAAATCGCCGAACGGGACTCTAACGGCACGAGGAAGCCCCGGCATCAGAAAATTGTGCTTCTGGATCAGGCAGCCCGGGGCGCTGCCATGCCTTCGTATTCCAATTGCGACTGCGCCGGCAACAGGACCCACAGCGTATACACACCGACGGCCGTCCCGAAGGGAATATTGAAAAGAGAGATGAATCCTAAGACGAGCGCTGCGACGCGAGCCCAGGGTTCGCGATGGAGCAAACCCCATCCCGCGAAGAATCCACACAGCGCTTTGGCTAAGATGAGAATCGCAATCACGTTTAATAGAGGGCGCAAGAAACTAGTGGGCGCTTCCGGTGCGCCCATATCATGCAAATGAGCCATCAACGTGTTCGCAATGATATACAGAACCACCCCGCCGATGGTATTGAACGCGGAGATAGCCAGCCAAAGAATGCCCAGCAGGTGAACGTGGCTTTGCACTCGCCCGGGACGCTGCGTAGTAGCTGCTACCGGCCCGACAACCTGCTTCCCGCACCGGCTGCAAAAAGCCTGGCCCGCTTGCACCGCCGCACCGCATCCATCGCAGAACATCGCTTGCCTCCCTCAGGCGTCATGAAGAGACCTGCTCCAAAACGCCTTCGAACAATCTCTGGTAAACAACTTCTGATAACTGATACGTTTGTTTCTGCTTTCAGTTCCCCGCTGACCGCTTAGTCGGTCCAACTTTATCAATGTTGAAATTCACAACCAGTACCAGTAAACGAAAAGGCCACCCGGCAACAGGGCGGCCTCTTCTTTTCAAGGGAGAATAGTTCCAACGGAGGCTTAGATTCCGTCAAAACTTTCTGGACAAAATCTTATGAGCCGAAAAAGCAGAGTGTCAAGCACTTTCTGGAGAATAAAGTATTTTGTTTTCAACAACTTCCGAAACCAATCAACAGTGGATGAAATTGTTCCAATTTGAGACGAAACGCCCCCAGAAAACCTTTAAGTCAATACTTCTAATGCACTTAAGAAGGGTTCGAAGGGCCGGCGGGGCCTGAGGAGGGGCTCGATAGCGGCTCTCCAGCCTCTCCGATATCCAGAGAAATGAAGTCGGTTTGATCGGCCCGACCGAAAATCGGGCCGGGGAAGAACCGTCGCAGCAACACGCGCGCGCCGCCGAAAGCCACACCCGCCGCAAGCGACAACGCGCCCACGATGATGCATAAGATAATGATGTTAACCAGCAGATTAGCTACGTTGTTTTTCTTATCGAAGTAAGTGTTCTCGTTCCAGGTAACGCTGGCGTCCCAGTTCACCGCGCCGAGAAGAGTCTGGGCATCACTCTCATGGAGCGGACCGGCCGCAATGGCCACGATGGGTCCCGTACGCTTATCGAAAAATGGTCCAACATCTTCCACAGTTGCCACGCCGGGCTGAGGCGGAGGGGCATGATGGGCGGCATCGATTCGCCGCAGATGCTCCGCTGCCAAAGCTGGAGTCGGATACTCGATCAGCATTAACGTAGCTTCCCCGCCCGGAGTCGAATATTGCCCCAGCACCACTTCGGGGCTGGCGCTGAAATCGATCAAATCGGCGGGCAGAGGAGAACTGATCGCAGCCGCAGCCAGCGGACCCTCCGCATATTTTTCGGTGTTCGACTGATAGCCGTGATGCGGCATGAAGGCAAGGATTGGCGGCAGGTTGCCGACATTTCCGCCGGGACGCGGCAGCACTCCGGCAAGCTCACGCAAACCAGCCGCCGACATTACGGACAACTGACTAAAAGCCGCATCCACCACGATGTGGCCGCGATAGAACAGCACCCGCGGACCGAGCGAGGCGCCCTGATCCCCAATCGTCTCGCGCGCCATCTCAGGCTGCAAGTAGAGACTGTAAGCGCCGAAAGCGCCGCTGGCGTCGTTAAATCGCGCCGCGCGGACTTTCAGCGTACGCCCATCGTCGCTCTTGTAAGTCGCAGACTCGACGTCGGTGAAACCGTATTCCTTCAGCACGGCCGCATTGGTCGGGTCAGCGACGGCGGCATCCTTGCTAACTTGAGCGGCACCCTGAATCTGCCATGCGGCAAACTGCTTCGGAAGAATTGGCGGGGCGGGCGAATCCGCGGCAGGGGCGGCGTAGGCTAAGCTGCCAAGAAGAATGACGGAAATGAATAAGAGGCTAGACTTGAAAATGCACATGGACCAACCGCAGGGCACAGAATACCCTTTTGTAATTAGACCACAGGGCAGGACAAAAAGTTTCAAGGAGGGATTTAACGGTCGCTTTTGGAGAGAATAAAGCTATTGCCCCGCCGTCTTGTCCATCTTGCTGGCGACTTTCACGCCGCTAAGGCCATTGGCATACTTGGCGATGCCGCGGTAGAGCGACTCGGCGATGCGCTGCCGATATTCTCCGGTGGCGAGGCGATGTTCGTCACCGGGATTGCTGACAAACGAAATCTCGGCCAGAATCGAGGGCATGTTCGCCCCGATGAGCACGATGAAGGGAGCCTTTTTCACTCCCCGATCGCGTATCCCCGGGCTCTTCATCGCCAACCCGCTGTGCAACGATTGCTGCACGTCTCCGGCGAACTCCCGCGACTCTTCAATCTTTTCTTTGAGCGCGATTTTCTTCACCAGATCCTGCAGTTCGTAAATCGACTTCTCTGAAACCGCGTTCTCGCGCGCCGCAACCTCAAGCGCATCCGGGGAAGAAGTGAAATTCAAATAGTAGGTTTCCACTCCTCGAGCCGAAGGATCGTGGCTCGAATTCGCGTGAATCGATACGAACAAATCAGCCCGCGCCTGGTTCGCCACTGCGGTGCGAGTCTCAAGCGGAATAAAAGTATCGTCCTTGCGCGTGTAAACCACCTCCGCGCCCAGCCGTGTTTCAAGCAGTTTCCCTAAACGCCGGCCTACATCGAGGACCAGATTTTTTTCTTCCAGCCCATCGGGACCAATGGTTCCAGTATCGTGGCCTCCGTGTCCAGGATCAATCACGATCTTGCCAATCTTCAAACCCAGAGCCCGAATCAGGGAACGGTTACCGCTCGCCGTAGGCCGGGCCTCCCGTATATCGAGATCCGAATCATCATCATCTTGCGGCTTTCCAGAAGCCAGCGCGCGCACCGATTTGCCGTGCGAATTCACGACTTTACTTCGGCCATTGCCCGAGGCTTTGTCCCGAGACGAAACACCTATGCTCTGATCGCCGTCGTCGGCTTCCACCACTTTCTTGACCACCGCGCTGTGCGGCTTTGCCCCTGGGGCTATCCCAGGCGCCGGAATCTTTGCATCATCGCCAACGTCCATGCTGACAACTGGAACCTTCTCGCTTCGCGCCGCAGCCACCTGAGCCAAAGCATCAGGCGTCGCTCCTGTCGAATCCTGAGAGTCATCTGCATCCGAGGCGTTGGGCGCCTTAGCGCCCGCATCCGAAGCCAAGGGCGTATTCGC
Source organism: uncultured Acidobacteriaceae bacterium (assembly GCA_963781635.1). Classification (GTDB taxonomy): domain Bacteria; phylum Acidobacteriota; class Terriglobia; order Terriglobales; family Acidobacteriaceae; genus Sulfotelmatobacter. The sequence continues at coordinate 17,361 of CAWAFZ010000007.1, read as the reverse complement.
CGCGTCCTTCACTTGCCGCGTGCGGCCACTCTTGCCGTGAATATCGATGATCAAACGATACGGATTGGGCAGCAAGAAGGCGTCATAATCGGAGAGCGTATCGACCTCGAGCACCACCCGCGTGCGCCCGGGCGCGAATTGTGCCACGCGAACTTTTTTCAGAAAACCGTCGTCCACATCAAAGCTCTTGCCGACCAAGGTGGACGCCAGTTTGGTATCACGCAGGTCGAAGAAGATTCGCGCCGGACTGTCGATGCGCTGCGACGAAAACTTCACGTCGCTCTCCACGTCAATAGCCACGCGCGTGTAGTCCGGCGTAGACCAGTGCCGGATCCCAGTAACGCGCGGCAATCTTCCCGAATGGGTTGCAGGGGATTGCTGAACCGCTTCCGCTGGAGAATAGTTATCCAAGTCCGCGGTTACTACCTTTTTGGAGCTGCTCTCTTCGTGTTTGTCTTGGATCTTGCTTTCGTGTTTTTTGTCGCCACCGGACGTCATCCGAGGTTGGTCCGCAGCCAGTTGCTGGTCCAACTCGAGAATGGCGTCGCGTGCGCCGTCTGCCAGGCGATTGTGCGGATAGTGCCGCAGAAAATCCTGAAAGGTAGCGCGCGCCGCAGCAGGATCGCCAAGATCATCCTTATAGATTTCGCCGATGGTAAACAGTCCGTCGAAACGGTACTTGCTGCCGGGATATTCGCGCCGCAGAAACTTATATTGCTCGATGGCTGCATGGAGGATCTTGTCGTCGTCGAAGTGGCGCCCCATCTCGACCAGAGTCTCGGCCACCGCCACAACACTGGGATCGGCTTTGCTGGAAGCCGGTGCTCCCAGATAAACGTAGCGATAGGCGTTGAGAACGCGCTGGTAGTCGCGACGGGTCCGGTCGGCGGGAGGCCGTCCGTTCAGCGCCTCGCGCATGCGCTCCGCGCTCGAAAAATGCTCTCGCGCCCAAGCCTCGGAGTGGCGCGCACGAGCGTGCATCGCCGGAGCGCAAACGGCGAGCACCAGCAACCCTCCCCACAGACTCCGCCGGCACAATGAACTCTTCAAAATAACTCGCTAAGAAATCGACCGCGCTTCTGTTGTTGCGTTTCCGAATCGGTCGTCGAACCGATCACCTGGGTCCCTGAGAGCTAGCTATTAAGAAAATACCAGTTAAACAGATGCCGCAAACCTACTCGGTGTTGCTGATGTAGAGTACGCCCCGCGCATCCCTCTGGACGCGCACCGGATCGCGCGAAGCCCCCGCATTAAAATCCAAGCCGCCGTAATATAGGTTGGTAATGCGCCGGACGTAGTTCTGCGTCTCCACATAATGCGGAACCCCAGAACTGCGCGCCACCGCGCCTGCGCCCGCGTTGTACGCGGCCAGTGTCAGTTTGATGTCGCCCCCGTAATTCTCCAGCAGTTGCTTGAGATGCCGCACCCCGGCATCCACATTTTGCTCGGGGTCAAACGGATTGTTCACCTTCAACTGCCGCGCCGTCGAAGGCATGAGCTGCATTAGGCCCATAGCCCCTTTTCGCGACACCGCATTGGGATTGAAGTTCGATTCCACTTTCACTACCGCGCGCACCAGGTTTGGATCCACGTTATGCCGCGCCGCCGCCTGCTCGATTGCACTATCAATGTCTCCGGTTGTCGCTACAGCGGAGCCAAAGTTTGCCGCCGCAATTTTCGCCGCCGCTGATTGACTCGACTCATGCCCCAGATACTGGCTCACCTCGGCTGCCGCCGACCGCGCCGCTCGCATGCTCGCGGCATTCGGCGGAGGCACGGGCTTCCAGCGGTTTTCCTTGGAACTCCAGTACATCAGCGAGCGTCGGGGAGTTTGCGGCTCTTCGGTGTGAGCCGCAGCTGACGTCACGGAATCGTTCACGTAGACCTTGCGCCCGTGTTCATCGCTGGTTGTGATCTTTTGGGAGGATCCTTCGCCGTTCTCAGCGCAAAGCTGGGGTGTAGCAGAGAAGAAAGAGGTCGCGGCTACGGTGCTGGCCATCAGGGCGATTTGCAGGCGCTTTCGCATTACCGGGTTCTCATCCACCTTTTTGTAGCCAAGGCGTTCTTCACCCCAGCCGACTCATACCCGGAACCTGACGGAGAATTCTTCAACCAGAGTGATTCGATTATAGGCTTGGAGCCGGGGCCGGGCAATCTATCTAAAGGCCGTAGAACCACCGAAGTAATCCACGTAAGTCACTGGAAAAAGGAGCTTTAACAGTGTGCCAAGTTACCTCCGACACTACGCATTGGATTACCTACGGCGTTTGTCCGGGGAACGACTTTGTCTTTCCTTTTGTCTTATAGGGGCCCGTGGATCGATCGATGTTCCCGCGGCCTAGACCCTTATTTTGGCTCGACATCTATCGGCTCCAGAAGTAGTCTTGCCCGATGAATCCAACACTCAAGGCAGTTCTCTGGGCCGTGTTTTGGTTTGTCCTGGGCCATCTCAGTTGCGCTGTCATGCACCACTTGCATCATCACGGGGGCAGATAGCCTCCGCCGTTATCGAGGACGTTACTGCGGGCCGGCGTCGCTCTTCAGTTTGGCGTTCAGTTCGTCGACCAGCTTTGTGTTGTTCATCAGAGCCTGGCGCAAAATTTCGGCCTGCTGCTTGGCGGTCGGCCAATCTTGTTTCTCAACGGCTTCAGTTAGCCCTGGCAGCTCCATATGGGCGTACGTATAGCGCGCGCCGTAGAGAATGTGCTTAAACCAGGGGCGTCCGGGAATCCCGTCGGGGTTGAGCCAGTTGCGCTCGACCTGCATCGCGCCATGATTGATTGTCGCGGCTAGCTTCGGATCGATCGGGCCCGCAGCCAAAGCTCGGGCCGCCGATTCGTCGAGACGTTTGCCGGCCGCTTCGAAGTCGTCGATCGCATCTAATATCGGCTTCAGATCCAGGGGTAAGTGCTGTGTCGCCGGGGACGTCTGTTCCCACAGCGTTTTGTTATTCTTTGCCAATTCATTCACGAACTGGCGAATGTTGCTGGCGTAACTGGCGAAGTCGAACGGCAGCAGATCTGCATTTGCCAGCCGCAGCGCCAACACACCCCACAATTGCGACATGAGCGTGTGATAACGGTAGCCGGGGTCGCCGAAGTGGTTCATCCAGAAAAAATCGTCGTAGGCAGAGTGGTATACGCCATAAGGACCTTCGAATCCGAGTCCAAGAACAGGCATACCCACAAAGTTAAGGAAGACGGTGTGGTCGCTGCCGCTGCCGATGCGCGTATCGGCCAGATTGAAATCCGTTACTTCTTCGGACTCTTTGGCCTCGCGCCGCTCGCGGGCCGTTGATTCTTTCCATGCTTGATAAAGAGTCTTGCCGGAGGGATCCTGCAACGTGTGCGCGGTTTCTAGCAGCATCGGCGCAAGCGATGCCACGGCCTGGCCGTGAAAGTCAGCGCCCGAGGTGGCTTCATCGACATTAATGTAAGCCACCGCTTTGCTGCGCAGTTCGTCGACGAACTGCTCTCCCCACTCCGTCGAGCCGGTCAGGCCAACTTCTTCTCCGTCCCAACTGCAAACTACTAACGTGCGCCGCGGACGCATTCCATTCTTCGCCAACTGCCCCAGCGCGCGAGTAAGTTCCATCATCGATGCAGTGCCGCTGCTGGGGTCGACGCCGCCGAAAACCCAGGCGTCTCGGTGATTGCCGAGGACGATCCATTCATCGGGCAACTGCGCGCCGCGAATGCGGCCTTCGACCACGTAGTAGGGTTGAGTGGAGTTATCCATCTCGATTTTCACGTGCACTTTCACACGCTGGCCCCCGAGGTGATACTTGATCGGCAAACCGCCTTGCCACGCTTCAGGAGCGACCGGACCATCCATTTGCGCGAGCAGCGGTTTGGCGTCGTGCCAGGAGAGCGGCAGCGCCATGATCTTCGGAATCGAAACCGCGTCTTCGACCGGAATACGTTTTGCTCCAGGGATCGAAGCCCACCCGGGCGTGAGCGGATCGCCCGGCACCATGAAATCGTAGGTGATCGCGCCGCGTTGGATGTGATACTCAGGCCCCCACGGGCCATTGGGAACTACCTTGCCTTTTTTGAATCCATCTTCGGCGGGATCGCTGTAGATAAGAATGGCGGCCGCGCCTTCGCGCTGCGCGGTGAGCGCCTTGAATCCGCGATAGCTGTACGGGTTGGAGTAGCGGACTAGAACTACTTTGCCTTTGACATCGATGCCCTGCTGGCGCAGGAGATCGTAGTCCTCGGGATTGCCGCTATGCGCATATACAAGCGGCGCCGTCACTTCGCCGGACGCCGACATGCCGCTCCACGCTGAACTGATCGCCTTATTCTTCAAGTCAGGATCGCCGGCGACGGGCAGCTCGCGCAGACCAGCGCGATAACGCACTGGCGCGACCATCTCCAGAAAAGTCGACTTCGGGTTGGAACCGTAGACGTCATAGCGGCGGATGATTACATCTTCGAGTCCTTCATGCCGCCACTGGTCGGCGATGTAGCGAGCCAGTTCATTGTTGCGGGCGGAGCCCGCGACATGTGGTTCGGCGGTGAAGATGTGATGCTGGCGGCGCTCTCCGTCGGGGGAGGGTATCGCTTTGAATTTATTTTCAATCTCGGACTCGCGTGCTCCGCTCGCAGGAGTGAAGCCGAGAATGGACGGTTTAGCTTGCTCTTGAGCAAAAAATGGAAAGGGAAAAACGAGCGCTAAGCAACCTAAAGCGCTCGCGAAAAATAACATGGGCCGGGGCAAGCTCATGAATAGCATCTCCTCGACAGACGAGCGAATGCATCCGAGACGAAGGACTCTTGGTCTTGAACTGCCTACCTTAATACTCTCCGCAATACTCTCCGCTATTTCGCCGTATAGATCTCGGTCAGCAAATCCGGCTTCGCTTCATCCCGCACCAGATGCGGGTAGCGTTCGCCACCGTGGTAATCGAGTTTGAAAGTTTTGTAGTAGTAGGTGTTTTCGACCAAAAGTTCGAGAGGCTCCGTACTGGTCTTGCTAGCTTTGAGGGCGTCGCGCAGCACCTCCGACGAGTAGTGGCGGCCGTTAACTCCTATCAGCTTCATTCCCGGACCCACGCCGGCCGCGGCTGCCGGCAGACCTTCAATCGTGTCTACAATTGCGCCGTCTTCGCGCAGGTTGAGGCCGATGGAATACTTGGCGTCAACGAAATGCGAGGTGCACTCGCCGCCACAATTCATTTCGGAGGGAGTTTCGTCGTAGACCAGTTTCCATCCGCTGCCTTCAATACCTCCGAGGGGAGCACCCGGGCCGTGATTGGTAAGACGCTCGGTCCAGAAGCCGCGCCAATCGTAAGTGACGACCTGGTTCAAGCCATTTACGACATCGTCGAAGGTATAAGTCTTCACCATGGGCGGCCCGCTGGGAGCGCCGTGAAAGAGCTTGCAGAAATCATCCAGTGTCTTCTTGCCTTTACTCTGCTGACGAATGATGACGTCCGCCCACAGCCAGTTGAGCGTGTCTTCATCGTAAAAATCGGTGCCGCGGCGCCATGATTCCCAGGCCCGCGGAGAGAAATAAAGTTCGGCGGCATCGTCAGCCGTGTCCTGCAAATTCCGCCAGGCGCGACCGGGAGTATGGTCGAGTGTGGCGGCGGTTAAGGCCAAATCATCCCGCGAATCTTGCGCATTGAGCAGTCCGCTGCGAGCGGCGAGCACGGTGCCGAGATAATTGGTGAGGCCTTCGTAGACCCAGAGCAGATCGTCCTGCATGGGCTGCTGGTAGTCGGGAGTGGCGAGATCAGCGGGGCGGCGATATTTTCCGTTCCACGAATGTACGTATTCGTGTGGGAGCAGGGTGGCTTCCGTCTTGCGCTCGCTCTCATCGACTAGGCCGCGCTCATTGACGCGGCTGTCGTCGGATTCGTGATGCTCCAGTCCAAAGTGCGCCACGTGATCGCTCAAGCTGTAAAGGAAGTGGTAATCGCGGTAGTGATGCGCGCCGAAAAGTTTGTAGGCTTGGTCGACCAGATTCTTGTAGTGATCCCAAACTTCGAACGGAGGCTCAAGTGCCGCAGCGCTGTCGGCGGCGATATCCATCTCGACCAGGGGATTGTCGGCGAGCTTCACGACCTTGAGGAATTCGCCGGTGATCACGGGAGAGTCGACCAATGTGGTCAGAGAGACCGGCTGAAATTTGATTTGGGTCTGACCATTTTCCACGGCGGTTGATGCGATGGGCAAAGGAGTGCCATATTTCCAATTAGCAGGAAGTTTCAGCGTGGCATCGTAGGTGATTTCGTCGGATTTCCAACCCTGTGGATAGAGCAGAACCTGATTCCAACTGATCACGGCCATTTTATCGGTCGCGGAAGAACCGGCTGAGAATCCGGCTTCGAAGGTCGCAGGAGAAAGGAAATCGAGTTCGGCGTTCACTTCACTCTCTCCGGCCGGGACTTCGACGTGCAGCGTGAAGGCGTCGAGCAGATCGCGGCGCCACTTGAGCGTTTTGCCGCCGGCAAAGAATTTCAGTCCGGCAAGATCGATGAGCGGGCCGTCGGGAGCGTGCTCACCGGGAATCCACTTCGGATAATAGAGCGTGAGTTCTCCGGCGTTGGCGGGAATTTTCAGCTTGGCGTGGAAGATCTTGCGGGGTGCCGAGCTCGCGTCGACGAAAATGGTTACGGTTGGCGCCGTGGCGGACCAGCCGGAGAGAGAAATGCAGACAATACACACGACTCCCAAGACTCTTGAGAGTTTCATTCAATGCCCCCTGGGTCGCTCAATTGCTTTGCTAAATCGATTCAATGTGCTGCAGAATTTAAGACTATAGCAGGCAGCGGGAACATAGGTACAGGGACGCACCTGCGCTGCTATCATGCCACGATGTCACGGCGCGGAAAATTCATTACCTTCGAAGGACTCGACGGAACCGGTAAGAGCACGCAACTGCGCAAGCTGGCCGCCGCGCTGCGCGCCGCCGGACATAAGGTCGTTGAAACGCGCGAGCCGGGAGGAACATCTACCGGCGAGAAAATTAGAAGAGTTCTACTCGACTCTGCCACTGCGGGGCTTTCGCCGCTCGCGGAGATGGCGTTAATGTTCGCGTCGCGTGCGCAGCACATTTCCGAGGTGATTCAGCCGGCGCTCGATCACGGATCAATCGTTCTGTGCGACCGCTTCACCGACTCCACCGAGGCCTACCAGGGCAGCGGCCGCAAACTCGGCAGCGCGGCCGTGCTGGAATTGCATCGCGTACTCTGCGGAAACCTGCAGCCTGATCTAACCATACTGCTCGATTCGGATCCGGCAATGAGCATCGGGCGGGCACGGCGGAGAAACCGTCATGCTTCGCGCGCTGCGAGTCACAGCTCAGATAAAAGCGCGGCCAAACATCATGGCGACGAAAATCGCTTCGAGCAGGAGACGCGCGCATTCTTTGCGCGCGTGCGGGAAGGCTACCTGAGGATCGCAGCAAGAGAATCGCAGCGCGTTGTGGCTGTGGATGCCAGCGGTACGCCGGTGCAAACGCACCGGAGGGTCATAGAAATTGTGGGAAAGAAGTTGAAGATTTAACGATGTTACGTGTCAAGGGCCTTCGGCGGACGCATCGCAGCAAGGGCGTTTATGAAATTGAAGAGATGGCTCAGAGGGTGGATCATAGCCGCCCTGGTCGCGCCGTTTGCCTACCTCGTGGTCTACTTGGTCTCGGGGTACTCTCTATTCATCGTGGTTTTCTGGCCTGGCTCTCTCGGCCTGACTGTGCTGGAGGGCCAACCGCCGCCGTCAATGGCGATGGTTGCGCTCATATGGTCGGTCTCGATCATGACGAACGTTCTCTTGTATACAGTAATAGGGCTTCTTCTCTGGCCATTCGCTCGCATTAAGTCCCAAGGCCCTATGATCGGGAAATAAAAGGAATGCCCTTCTCTGATTTTCACGGCAACGCCGAAATCGTTCGTCGCCTGCGCGATATGCTGGCGCGCGAGCGCTTTCCGCATGCGGTGATTCTTTCCGGACTGCGCGGCTCGGGCAAATACACACTGGCGCTCATGCTGGCGCAGGCTTTGAATTGCCAGACTCCGACTGTGACCGACGGGCTGCCGGATTTCTGCGGCCAATGCTCGAACTGCCGTCGCATCGCGCAGGCTGCCGATCTCGATGCGCGCTTTGCTGAAGCGGTCGAGGCGCGCGAAGGATTGCGCGAGACTGATAAGAAAGACACGCGCCTGTTTGTGCAGACTCATCCCGATGTGCTGATCATTCCCCCCGACCCTCCGCAGATGATGATCAAAGTGGATCAGGTGCGGCGCGTGATCGAGACTATCTACTACCGTCCTTCGGAAGCGCGCGAGCGCGTTTATATCTTCACCGACTCCGCCTTCTTGAAAGAAGCGGCGAATTCGCTGCTAAAGGTTCTCGAAGAGCCGCCGGAGTTCGCCACGATTTTTCTGCTCTCGGAAAATCCCGGCGAACTGCTTCCCACAATTCGCTCACGATCTATGGTCTTCCCTCTCGCTCCTCTGCCGGTGGTGGAGGTTGAAACCTACCTCGCAAAACAGCGTCCGGAGTGGAAGCCGCAACAGCGCGCTCTCGTGGCCCGATTAAGCGAAGGAGCTTTAGGCCGAGCGCGCAGCTTCGACGTAGAGGCGTACATCGCCGCCCGCGCCGACGCACTAGCAATACTAGGCTCGGCTCTGTCTGACGGCGAGCACACGCAGCTTTTCAAGATCACGGAGTCCTATCGCGCCGGAGCCGAAGGCCGCGAGAAGACGGAGCAACTCCTCCGCACTTTGTATTCGCTGCTCCGCGATCTCATGTTTCTGGGCTCGGGAGCGCCGGGACTGGTTCACAACACCGACATTCAGAGTCAGCTTGCCAAGCTGGCTGAGTCTGCCGACTTCGACTGGATCACCGCGGCCTCCGACCGGTTGGCCGAAGTGGAAAGAGGCATGCGCCGCAACCTGCTCCGCTCGTTGTCACTGGATGACTTGAGTCTTGCCCTCGAAAAGGTATGACCGCACGAAGTGCACTGTGACATCTAACCTTGCCCTCCACAGCCCCGTTGGCCAATCATAAAACTGGAGGTTCTCCGCGCCGGGAAGAGGCGGAATTCCTCGCCACGAATGTGGAGGGCACCGTGCTGATGCCCGCACCTAACTCATTTGTAAACAGGATTTTACTTGCAACTTGATGATTCCAATGGATCACTGCGCGATTTCTCGCCAGGCCTATGATTCTTATACCGCACCGGTGGGGAGGGGTAGGCCGCTGAACTGGAAAGTTCAGTCGAACTCAAAAACCACCTGTTCAGCCGGCGCGCCCCAAACCGGGGCGAAAGACTGCCGGTGCAGTGGCGTCGGCCCATGCTCGCGCAAGGCCGCCAGATGTTGCGGAGTGCTGTAGCCTTTGTGCGCGGCCAGGCCGTACTCGGGAAAGACCGCGTCCCACTCGCGCATCATCCGGTCGCGCTCGACTTTCGCCAGAATCGAAGCCGCCGCAATCGACGCAGAAACCGCATCGCCATGAATGATCGCCTGCTGCGGCAGTTCGCAATCCAGTCTCACTGCGTCGACGAGCAAATGATCCGCCGCGGGCGCAGTCGCATCACCGCCTCAAGCATTGCCAGCACGCGACGCCTGATAGATGTTGATCTGGTCGATGCGCGCCACATCCACCGCTGCGACCGCCCATGCCACAGCATGCTCACGAATGCGCGGCGCCAGCAGTTCGCGGCGTCCCGGCAACAGCAGCTTCGAATCGCGCAGGCCTCGAACGCGATAGCCGCGATCCAGAATCACGGCCGCCGCCACCACCGGGCCGAACAGCGACCCGCGCCCTACTTCGTCCACCCCGCCACCATGCACGCGCCAGACTGCCCACGCTTTCTTTTCATAACGCAGCGTGCAGCGCAGTCTTTTCAGCAGCCGCAATTTCGCCGCCGAACCGGAGAGCGCTCGAACTCGGAGGAACTTTCGCGAGACTCGGTCATCAGAAGAAGATGATGTGTCCACCATCTTCGTACATGGCTGAATCGCGCAGAGATTTCTGTGCAAACGAGGCAAAACCGACCACTGCGCTCGATCACCAACCCGGTTAACTTCTCCGCCTCTGCTGACAGGACTCGCCCACCACCTCGGTAACGCCAATCAGTAACCATTACTTCGATTACGAAGTACATTGTCCGGTCGGACATGTACTGCTAAGTTCACGTCAAGATGGTTTCGCCAAGGATCAGTGGGTGACGAGAACTGTTCCTACGCAGTTGCAAGACCGCACCGAAGATGCTCCTCGGCGTGGAGAAACTGATTCATCTTGCGACTCCCGGTCCGCCTCGATCTGCACATGCAAGAACGGCGGTCGGGGAGGCTCCGAGATGGCGTGCACGTATGATATTCATCCGCGCGGCGCGCGGCTGCTCAGCTCGCGCGATGTAAGGTGCGGCGACGTCTATGGTCGAGCGCGGGCGGAATAAGTCGCTCTGCCAAGTGATCTGGACGGCTGATCCGGACTTCTCCGCTGCGCGGGCAGTTTACCGTGGAGTGTGTCGAGGAAGGCAAGACGCCCTGGGAGGAAGAACTGCGCCAGATGGAAGAGCAATACCACCCGGTCATCCTGGATGGGCCGCGGAGCCGCAGCGCGCACGGGTCGATCCGGCCGGATGCCAGAACCGGCGGCGGCGCCCGCGATTTTATGTCGAAGGGCAGGCGGAGGTCATCGACGGCGGGCACTCTCGGGTCGAAGGTGAAGTGCGAGCAGATCTCCGAGTTTGGCGCGCTTATCACGGCCGCGGCCCGTTAGCCCCGGCACCGACTTCCGGCTGATGCTGAATGTCTTCGACGTGAGCGTCGCGCTGAAAGCGCGCGTGAAGTATCGTCGTCGAAAGCCTCGGCATGGGCGTGGAGTTTCAGGAGATCCGCCAGGGCGACGGGCCCCTGCTCATTACGTGCTCAGCAAGCTGCGGACTCGAAGAGTTGAGGAGTTCGCGCAGGTGGAAGTGGTCAGCGAACCGCTGGTCGCGGCGGGATAAATCTCGAAAGCAAGTTCGCACGGCATCTAGCCAAAACCGGAGCTTGGAATCAAAAGCTCTTAACCGCAAAGTTCGCAAAGAGAGGCCGCAAAGGCCGCAAAGCCGGCTGCTAGGTCGCTCTTCTTAGCGTTCTTGGCGGACTTCATTAGCGATCTTTGCGGTCAAAAGCCTTGCGGATAAGAACTCGCTCGGTGTGTCCATAGAGGCTACGCCTTTTCTACGTCACGCAGGCGAGCGGCTTTACCGCTGAGGCCGCGCAGGTAATACAGCTTGGCGCGGCGCACTTTGGAGGAGCGCACCAGATCGACCTTGTCGATCACCTTGGAGTGGATGGGGAAAATGCGCTCGACCCCCTGGCCGAAGCTGATCTTGCGCACGGTGAAGCTGGCCTGCGGGCCGTTGTCCCGCTTGATCACCACGCCTTCGAAGGCCTGCAGGCGCTCTTTGTCGCCTTCTTTGATCTTGACGTGGACGCGGACGGTGTCGCCCGGGCGAAATGCGGGGATGTCAGTGCGTTTGGTTTTGGCCAGCAATTTTTCGATGATTAAGTTCGACATGTGATTCGCCCTTCTGAATTCTCAAAACTTGATTCTTCGATAAACTTCCAGGCTCTCGGGCGCAGAATTGATCTCGCTCGGCTATTAGGTAGCGTTAATCTTCAATCTCCTCATAGCAGATCGCCGCATATAGCCTGATCTCTCCGATTGTCCTCTTCCCGTTCAACCGCCATGCAGCCATCAGGCGAAAGCAGCCGCAGTAATTGTTCTCACTTGTGAGAAAACAGGAAGTCAGGATGGCTTGGAAAGCTATACCCGGCCACGACTTTCGCGCCTACGGCAGCAAAAACCAATCCAGCAGCTGCAATCGCTACGCAAATCAGCCCAATCACAAACGAAGCCTCTCTCCGAGTCCCGATGTCGTCGCAGTCGAACGATCTTGTCACTGACTCGCAGAGATCGATTCATCCAGATCCCATCTTCTTAATCGCGGCAAGAATCTCTTTATCTTCTTCGCCCAACGCTGCGCCTTCCAACAAATCCGGACGGTTGCGCAACGTTTTTCCAATGCGCGCTGCCTCCGCCAGCGGCGGATTTCTTCGTGGTTGCCCGACATCAAAGCTTCGGGCACCGCGATTCCACGAAACTCGGCTGGCCGCGTGTAGTGCGGATAATCCAGCAATCCATTCGAACCGCAGGTCGAGTCCGCACCATCCAAGCTTTCGCAATTTCGCCTCAACGGTAAATGACTCCTGCCGCGTCGACGCTTCGTTACCCACCGCTCCGGGAAGCAAACGCATCACCGCTTCACAATCACCGCAGCGGCCATTTCGCCGCCGCTCAGAACGTAGTCGCCGATGGAGAGCTCGCGATCAGCGAGAAAATCCGCCACGCGCTCATCGACTCCTTCGTAACGGCCACAGATCAAAACGATACGGTCGAGCGCCGCCAAATCTCCTGCGACCTTCTGCGTAAATCTCTCGCCCTGCGCCGAGAGCAGGATCACCGATTCTTTCACTCGCCTCGCAACCCGCTCATCGCGCGGCGCTACACCGATTGACTCCAAACACTCAAACAGCGGTTCCGGCTTCAACACCATGCCTTCGCCGCCACCGAAAGGGCGATCGTCCACGGTGCGGTGACGATCGTGCGTAAACTCCCGCAGATCGTGGACTTCAATTTTCGCCAGCCCCATCTCCTGAGCCCGGCGGGTGATGCCGTAATCCAGCGGTCCGCGAAAGAAGTCCGGAAAGATCGTGACTATGTCGGCCTTCATCGCGGGCACAAGACCTTTAAACACAGAGGACACAGGGTTTCACAGAGGTTTACCCAGTGATCCTCTGTGTCCTCTGTGTTTAACGCTTCTTCTCGCTCCTTGCGCCTGCTCGCGTTTTTCTTCAACTGTCAGCGGAGCGTTTACTTCGAGCAGGCCCTCGGGCAAATTCATGCGCACCCGCTTTTGCTTTACATCCACGCTCTCATCAAACGGGTCAGCGAGATACGCCTCAGCGAAAGGGACTTCAAACAACCTTGCCTGCGCATCGCGCACAATCAATAACGGCGCTTCACCCGCTCCAAACTGGACTTCTTCGACGAGCCCGATTTCGCGGCCTTGGTCAAGAACGGCACAACCTACCAGGTCGCTGACGTAATTCCAACCAGCCTCTAATGCCGAACGCTGGCTGCGAGGAACTTGCAGTTCGCATCCGATGAGCGCTTCCGCCTCGGAGATCGAATCCACTCCCGCAAACTTCAGGACCAGCAATCCCTTGTGCGGCCAGAGATCTTCCACTTCCAGTTCGCGCCGCTCCTCGCCTTCCCGAGGCAGCGCCAGCAACTTCATGCCAATAGAGAATCGATCTGGCAGGTTGCTGAAAGTCTCACTCGCAACTTCGCCGCGGCGGCCCTGGGTTTTCACCACGCGGGCCAGGGTAATGAACTCAGCGTTTGTTTCAGGATGGCGAATGGTCCGGTTCCCTGCCCGAAGCGCAGCGTCTAAAGGCGATCTCACAACCGGCATTTGCGGCATGCCTGAAGGCATGCCCTGATACGAAACACCTTACAAAATTCCAGCAAAGCGCCGAATGTGCCTCTGCGCGCTAGTCGATGACTTCCAGAGTGTAGCGGCGTCGCGCCCGCACTCCAGCGGCGTTCAAAAGCGTGCGCAGAGCGCGAACATTGCGCCCCTGGCGGCCGATGATTTTACCGACGTCGCTCCTCGGCCACTTCCAGTTCGATCACGTCGTCATCCAGATGATCCAAGTAAACCTCATCGGGGGCATCGACGATCCACTTCGCAATCTGTTCGATGAGTACGTCGACGTTTGCCGTGGTTTCAGTCATGCGTTCGGCTTATGCCGCGGGAACTGCGGAGCAGCCGGCGAGGCTTGGAGTAAAGCTTGCCCACGCGTTCCGACATCTGCGCGCCCTTCGACACCCAATAATCCACGCGTTCGCGTTTGAAGTCCACGCTGGCGGGGTTCGTGCGGGGATTGTACGTCCCTACAACTTCCACCGGGCGGCCGTTGCGCGCCCGCGCCTTCTCAATCACGACAATGCGGTAATGCGGTTGTTTACGCGCACCCATGCGCGACAGTCGAATCATTAACACAGATGTATATCCTTGTTCCGGAAGAGTCCGGCGAGGTCTGGACAAACACTTATTATGAAGGAGGTTAGGGGGAATGGCAAGGGCGCGACCACCGAGAAGACTCGGCGTAGCGACTACTGATCGTCAGGCAGTACGCCCCAATCCCTTAATTGTCTCCCCAGAGCCCTTGCGTCGTATTCCAATAGTCGTGGCTTCCAATCTGTCCTCCCGCCATATTTCATTTCATTGAGGACTCGGGCGTACTCCGCCGCCTGATAGGGCCCCCGTTGCGCCCAACGCGACGCGGTATTGGGCTTTAGTTCAATTACTTCACCTTCTGTTATATCAATGCCATCTGGAATGCCCATCCGGCCATCCAACATCCGGAATTTTAATTTGTTCACCGGAACACCTTTGGGCCAGTCGAGGATTTTTTGCAGCTGCGCCGCTTTCACGGGATCGGTTCGCCGAAAATGCTCTAAGTAACGCGGGAGGTCGTTGTGTCCAAAGTTGCCTGTCGCAGTGGAGGGACTCTCGCTCTTTCCTTTTGGCGTGGATCTTTCATGCACTGCCCTAACCTCTGGAGAGTCTTCTGCGTCGCCCATGTGCTCCGCTCTTTGTTGGGCGAAAGGAGCATCCTTCGGTTGCGCTGTGTAATCCTGAGTGTTAGAGCTCTTCTTGAGCTGCTCTGAGCTTGGCTTCGCGATTTGCTTTTCGGCGGCAGCTCGCGGGGGGGGCGGTTCAACCTTGATTCGGCGGCCAATCTTTGGAGGAATAGCCGTTTTCGGTGAGACATCGGGTTTTGGGGGCGTGTTGGAGCGTACTCGCTCCAACACTGCCGGGGGCTTCGCTTCGTGGATAGTAACACCACTAGAATCCGCGTGGGCCGTCACCGCAGGACGATTCGGCGCCGCAAGCTTTATCGGTTCTGCCGGCACCGGGCGAGGAGCGGTCGTGTCCGTGGCGACAGGAGCGCCAAGTTGCCGAGGACTGGGGAGCAGTCGGCTTTCTTGTTTCAGGGCGAAAGCAATTTTTCTAGCCCGCAGGACCCTGAGGCTCTGCCGGGTCTTCTCCAGCAACTCAGGTATTCTTTTTGCGGCATTTTTAATTTTTTTCAGATTTTCCGGCGCTTCCTTGAGGGTTTTTGCCAGCATGATGAGGTTCACGGTCTCTTTCCCGATCGCCTCCCAGTCGCCGTCTTCACAAGCCTTCAGGAAGCGCCAAGGTGTCTCAATCAAGCCCGTGACCATGCCTAAGAGGAGGTCGCCGGTTGTGGCGCCCTGTTCCGCAGCCTTCGCCATATCACTGGTTAAGTGTGGCTCGTATCTTTCAAAGCTGGCGAAATGCCCTGCGATCTTGAGCAGATCGACGGCTTCATTCGCAGCCTCGACTAGAGGACCGGTAATCGCCTCCACTCCCCCCGCCACGAAATCGTACGCCTTTCCGAGAACAGATTTTCTCACTGGCTCAACCGCCAGGGTGTCGCTTCGGACGGACGTTAGTTCCTGGGCCAGTTCTACAAAGTTATGCTCGTCTGCTAATAGCCCCTGCTTCCGTGAGTCGATTTTTTGGGCCTCCGAAGCAGCCTGGGCATTGGTCGCAAGTTGATAAAGATGATCAATCTCATCGTTCACGCGAGCATTCCAGCCGGGAACGATTTTGTCTGCATCTTCGTCGCCGCGTCGCAACTCCGCCACCATGTCCAGCATTTTCCTAAGGTCAGCTACCCTGATGCGCGCTCCTCGCAGAGCACCCAGCCAGATATGTGTATCGTTGTCGAGGATGAACTTCAGGGTGGAATAGTCGTCTTCCGTAACGAACGTGCCGACCGCGCGCTTCGTACCCTTGTAGTAGTCCTCAATGTACTTTGCGGCCTCATCGTAGTCAGTGGATTTCTGAGACCGCAAGTAGTGATCTTCGTCCAGGTATCGCCTTTCCACTGAACTCCACTGGTTGCTTGCCTTGGCAACCGTCTCATCGATTGTCTGTTTTAGTGCGGCAAACTCGTTCTCCACGTCAATGAGTTTGTCCTCGGTGTCCACCTCCATGATTTTCGCCTTCAGGGTGAAAACCTTTTCGAGCCACTCCGCTCTGAGCGAGTTGCGATGGAGCAGTTGCTCGTCGACGAGCTTGGCCCCTAAGTCGTCGGTCTCCTGCAGGAGTTTCGGGGCCTCTTGGCGATCGGTGGTGCCTAATTTGCCCCAAGCTTCGTTGTTGTCAGCGTCCGGGTCTCGCTGAATTGCACTTTCCCGGTGATTTTGCTGCACGACATGGGTCAATTCGTGCGCGAGCAGCCGCTGCCCCTCCGCAGATGCAGGAGAAAAATGATTGTCGGCGAAGACGATGTTTTGGCCGACTGTGTACGCACGGGCATGAATCTCAGAGGCAGACTGTGAAGCGTGTTGGTCGCTGTGCACGCGCACTTGGCTGAAATCACTGCCGAATCTTGGTTCCATGAAGGCACGGGTTGCCGAGTCCAACGGCTGGCCGGGAGAACGCAAGACTTCGTTGACACTGGCTGGCGCCCCGATGTGGCCGGAGCTGGCGGCATCGCTTTTCATCTGCAAGGTCCGCACCTGCTTCTTCTTCCGACAACCGTCGCAACTTCCGCCGCAGGTGCAAGCTCGTTGAACCCGAAGTTCCGGCGTACGCACGACCTGTTCCGCGACCCGCTCGGCCTCCTGCTCATAGATATCGCCAGGAGAGTTAACCACCAGTTTGGTTTGTAGAATCGGCCGCGGACTAGTATGCACGGGGATCCGGCTGAAATCGCTCGTGGTTCGCGCAAGATTTCCTCGCCCGGGATTATGTGCGTCAGCGTCGGCACCCGCGCGAGATGCGCGTTCCGCCTCCTGGGTGGATTGCCGGTACGCTCCCGCAGGCGGCGGTTGGGCTACGACTGCTGAGTTCGCACGCAGACCTGCGACTTGCAGCGGCCTCTGCTGCAGCGGCACATTTTGCTTTTGCGCCAACACCCGCATTCCCGGGAGCCTCCTGGCGGAAGAAGTTGCCACCTAGCTCTGGCATTGCAGATCGTGGATCGAAAAGATGCTCTTCAGCCGATCAGAAAAATGGGCCCGTGATCATCGGTAGTGTCGCCCCTACAAACTAATAGTGCACTTTCTTGCCAATCGTTACACGGCTAGGTGAAAGGGCTCAAACGACAATCGATGTTCGCCGCAGACAGCACGGGAGAAACCAGACGCCTCCCATTTTTGCACCTTCCCTACTGCTGCTAGACTCCAATGCTGGGAGGTGCAGCAAACCACCAACCGAACCAAGGCGACGAGAAAACAGGAACATGGC
>CAWAFZ010000006.1:0-350220 GCA_963781635.1 uncultured Acidobacteriaceae bacterium | reverse complement strand
AGCCCGACTGGGCTGGTTTGGTGTTGGGGGCGGCCAGCACTCGGGCCGGCTCCAGACGTGCTCGGAAGTTAGGCCCTGGTGCGCTCGTATCGGCACCGGGCGTGGCGGCGAGAAATCGCGCGACGGCTGCGGCAGGAGCGGAGGGAGCAGGCTCCTCCGCCGACGCGTCGATAGAGCTTGAGATCGGGATCGGCCGGTGCCAGATACTCGGCCAGTGTTCGGGCCGACTCGGCTTTACCCAGCATGCCGCCATCCAAAAGCTTCGCGACCAGAGGATGTTTCTTGAACTCTTGCAGCACGCGCTGTGGATCGAGCCGCGGGTCAGGATAATCGAGACCGGTGACAAAGCCGAGAGAAACAACGTTATCTTTGCCCCCGTAAATCCAGGCTCCGCCGTATTCTTTCGTGGTAAGCGGCCAGCCCATGGTGTAAATCACTTCACCCGGCGCGAGCTGGCCAGAGGGAACCTCCCACAGCTCTTTCACTCCTACGCCGTAGGTCTGCGGGTTCGTGTTCTTCGCCAGATTGAATTTCGCTACGAGCTGTTTCGTTAATGAACCCCGCGGGCCTTCGGCAAGAATCAGAACTTTGGCATTCAAGTCGTACCCAGGCTCAAAGTTCGACTTCTGATGCCCCTCTTTGTCCACACCCTTGTCGTCGGTGCGAACGCCAGTCACCCGATCTCCGTCGAATAGCAATTCCGAGCCGGCAAATCCCGTGAAGATGGTAATGCCGGTTGCTTCTACCTTGCTTCCCAGCCATTTTACGAAGCGGTTCAGAGAGATGACGTAGTTGCCGTGATCGCGCAGCGGCGGCGGCGTAACCGGCAGCTTGAACTTGCTCTTTTCGGTGAGAAAGTAAACCGCTTCTTTGCGGACTTCGGCGTCAAGCGGAGCTTCCTTCTCAAAGCCGGGAAGCAACTCGCGCATGGAGCGCGGGTCAAGCAGCGCTCCGGAGAGGCAATGCTGCCCGATCTCCCGCGCTTTTTCGAGCACGTAAATGTTTTCTTTGCTGAGCTGCGATCCGGGATGCGCCGCATTATGCTGATCGATCAGCTGCGACAGACGCAATGCGCAGGCCATGCCGGCTGGACCGCCGCCGACGATAACCACGTCGGCGGGCATCTGCGGGCGCTCTACGCCTTCAATCGGTTTGCGAAAAATCAGCATAAGAAAAGCTTAGCCAGGGATTAGAGCTGATTAACACGGAGAGTCCGACTGAGGTCCGCGGAAATCAGTGAGAAATAGAGGCCCGTTACCCCCCAGCCTTCGCCTTCCTGACTTCTTCAATCAGCGGCGGAACGATATCGAAGAGATTTCCCACAATCGCGAAATCTGCAATCTCGAAGATCGGGGCCTCAGAATCTTTGTTAACCGCAACAATGGTGCGCGAGCCTTTCATACCCACGATGTGCTGAATCGCGCCACTGATGCCGAGGGCAAGGTAAAGTTTCGGAGCGACAGTCTGTCCCGAGGACCCAATCTGCCGGTCCATGGGAAGCCAGCCGTTATCGCAGATCGGACGTGAGGCCGCGAGGTCGCCACCGAGTGCTTCCGCCAACTGCTTTGCCAGTTCAATGTTTTTTTGCTCTTTGATGCCGCGCCCTACCGAGACAATAATTTCGGCCTGCGTGAGATCCACCGCCTGCTTAGCCTCCTTGAAAACTTCCTGCGGTTTATTGCGAATCACGCTGTCGGCAATTTCGACGTTCACTATTTCCACCGGCGCGGCGGTCGCTCCGGCTTCGGCTTTATCTCCGCGAAAAGCTCCGTTCTGAAAGGTCGCAAACCAGGGCGCGTCGCTCGCGAAGGTCACATCGGCGGCGAATTTTCCCTGAAACATCTGCCGAGTAAAAACTAGCTTGCCGTTTTCATGCCTGAAGCCAATGCAGTCGCTGATCACGGTTCGCCCCATCGCCGTTGCCAGTTTCGGGACGAAGTCGCGCACCTGGTAAGTGTGCGGCATCAGCACAAGCTTGGGCTGCTTCGCTGTCATGAACTGTTTAAGGGCTGCGGCGAAGGCGTCCGGGGTGTAGGGTTCTAGCTTCGGCAGACTCGACTGCGTAGACCTTCGCCACTTTCTTGCCGGCGATCTTCGCTGCAAATTGTGGAAGCCCCTTTGCCGACCACTGCGGCTTCAAGAGCCCAACCGGTGGCAGCCGCGATGGCTTGGCCGGCGGTAATGGTCTCCCAGGAGACGCGGTTGAGTTTCCTTCGCGTTGTTCGACAACTACTAAAATTGTATCGGACATAAATTCAGCTTCTAGCTCCTGCCTCGCGTGAATGAAACGTACTCTCCGTCAGCTGTGACTCCTACGCATTTACAACACGCGCAACTCGTTGCGCAGTTTGTCCACCAGTTTTTTCGCGATCTTCGCCGGCGAGCCCTCAATGTGTTCGGTCTTCTTGGTTTTTTGCGGCATGTAGAGGCGCTCGATTTTCTGCAGATTATCGCCCATGGCCGATTGCACCTCGCGCCATCGTCGACCTTTCGCAGAGGCTTATTCTTGGCCTGCTTGATGCCGATCAAAGTGGCATAGCGCAACTTGTTGATGCCGGACTGAATCGTCAATACCGCGGGCAGCGGCATATCGACGAACTGAAAATATCCGGCCTCAAGTTCGCGCTTCACCCTAATGCCGCCTTCCGTCTTTCTCGATCTGCATGATGATGGTCGCGTGCGGCCAGCCCAGCAATTCCGCCAGCATTACACCGGTTTGCGCATAACCATAATCGTCCGACTGCAAGCCGGTAAAAATCAGATCAAATTTTTCATCCTTGATTGCAGCAGCAAAAGCTCGAGCTGTGTTAAAAGCATCGAGGCCGACAAAGGCGTTGTCTTCCAAATGGATGGCGCGATCCGCGCCTTTGGCCAAAGCCTCGCGCAAAACCTGCTGCGCGCGCGGCGGACCCGACGTGATCACCACGACTTCTCCGGCGTGCTTTTCCTTCTGTCGCAGCGCCTCTTCGAGCGCATAGGCGTCCGGCTCGTTCACTTCATAGGAAACGTCCTCGCGAATCCATGCGCGAGCTTTCGTTCAATTTCAGCGGCGCATCCTTCTGCGGCACCTGTTTCATGCAAACCAGGATTTTCAAAACATCGCTCCTTGCCCCTGTCGCTTACGGGAGCTACAGGGAAACTTGTCAGTATAAATGAGCAGTCAGCAATTAGCACTTAGCATTTGGACAACTCGGGCTGGATGAAGAAATGCTGGGTGAGGAAATGAAGATAAACCGAGGCAGGGCTTACTCGGTGAAGACCACCGACTGCACGCCAGAGATTTCAAATCTCTTGCGGCAGCGCATGTTCTTGCAGGCCATCAGGTCGTCTTTGCGCAGCATATAGGAGCGGGCCTTGGCAAAGCGGGCCCGGTCGCGATCGTCTGCGCGTCCGCCGGGAAGCTGGCGCTTCTTGGTACGCACTACCCAGGTCACCTCGTACTCAGCCGGCGTGTGGCAATGCGGGCAGTTTAAAGTCGCCGGCTTCTTTTCCATGCGCTCGTCGAAAAAATCTCTTTCTTCCATGGGCTCCGTCGTTCACCTCGGTCGAATTCGACCGTTCAGGAACAATTATTACAGTTTTACCGCGAACAAAGCTATGGCAACATGAAAAGTCGGGTACTGAGAAATGGCCGGCAAGAAAAAAGCAAAACGCTTTCGAGCGGTGCAGGCGGTGAAGGAGCTTGCGCGGGAGCGTCTGGGCATGCCTCCGGCAGCGAAAGTGGTCCCTCACAAAAAGAAGCGGCCGGACAAGCACAAGCCTACTCTGGGCGAATTGTTGGGAGAAAAAGATTAATCAAGTCGGCGCGCAGACTTATTGCATGCACTTAGCAGTACCCTGGTCAACACCAGAAATGGCCGCCGTGCCCACGGCTACAGTGCCGTTACTCGGATTGCTGGGGTCACTGTAAACGCTCGCGATAACGTTCCCCGCGCCGCAGGTGCTGGTCGCGACCGCCACGCCCTCCGAATTAATTGTCGCCAGGTAACTGATATCGATCCGCCATTGCACTTCCTTTGTAATGTCTTTGGTCTGCGGCGGATGAATATAGGTGCCGAGCGCCGTGAACTGCACTTGGGCTCCAACGCCCTCAAAGACAACAGGGTTGGGCATCACTTGAATCGATACCAAATGTTGATTGTAGCCGCAACCGAGGCTGAACAAGGTGGTCGCGCAGACGATAAGGGCGATTACGCCGAACCACATCCGGTTCATGAATACTCCTGGACCCTAGGATCAAGCGAAAGCGTGTCGAACCAAACGTATCGAGCCAAAACGTCTCGAACTAGCGGCGTCTCAAGCGTCACGCAGCGGGGGAACCGCCAATTTAGTAAAAGGCGGGGCAAAAAGCAACCCTTAAGCGTATTTTCGAGCCACTTCGGTCACTCCCGCACGGCCTCAGCCACAACCTTGGCAAAGTCGCGAACATCCTCTTCGGTAGTATCAAACGAACACATCCAGCGCACAACACACTCTTCTTCCATCCACATATAGAAGAAGTAATGCTGCTTGATTTTTTCGATGGCATGGCGCGGAATCTGGGCGAAGACACCATTGGCCTCAACCTTCCACACTACCTTCACACCTGGGATGCGGCTCACTTCTTTTTCCAGCAGGCGAGCCATTCGGTTGGCATGTTCGGCGCTGCGCCGCCAGAGATCGTCCGTGAGGAGAGCTTCGAATTGCGCGGCGATGAAGCGCATCTTCGAGGCCAGTTGCATTCCCTGCTTGCGTAAGTAAAGAAAGTCGATACCGAGTTCGGATCGAAAGAAAACCACCGCTTCGCCGCCCAGAATTCCGTTCTTGGTGCCGCCAAAAGAAAGCACGTCCACGCCAAGGTCGCGTGTGGCCTGGCGAAGAGTCTGCCCCAGCGATGCAGCGGCGTTGGCGATGCGCGCGCCATCAACGTGGAGAAACATATCGTGCTCATGCGCAAATCGCGCCAGCCCTCGAATTTCTTCTGGCTGATAGACAGTCCCCATCTCGGTGGATTGTGTAATCGAGATTACCCGCGGTTGCGAATGATGCTCGTCCCCGACTCCGTGATAGGCATGGCGAACGGATTCAACCGTAATCTTTCCATCCTGCTGCGGCAGTGCAATCAGCTTGCAGCCGGTATGCTTCTCCGGCGCGCCGCATTCATCACTGTTAATGTGGGCAAAGCTGCTGCACAAAATGGAATGAAAAGGGCGGGTCAAAGCCTGCAGAGAGAGCACATTCGCCCCGGTGCCATTGAAGGTGAAGAAGACCGCGATATCCGGCCCAAAATGCTCTTCAAATTTCTTCACCGCCGAGCGCGTGTAAGCGTCGTCGCCGTAAGCCACTACATGGCCGTGGTTGGCGCGGCCAATGGCTTCGAGAATCTCAGGATGCACCCCGGCGTTGTTATCGCTCGCAAAGCTGCGGGTGGACTGCTTCAGCACCGATGGCATAACGCATAATCTAGCATTGCCGAATCAATTATGCTGGCGGATGCCCCGCCTTATTTTTTTTGAAACCGCAGTCGATTTCTCAGTTCTTCCTTCGTCTAACCTATGAGCGAGCGCGAAAATGCCGCAAACGTTAATCCCAACTGCTTAGACTTAGAAAAATGAGCTTCGGCTGGCAAAAGAGCCCCATGTTCGGATCGGCGCAAGTTTTTTCATGGCGCGGCACCAAACAAACTGGCGTACGCACCTGAATCCTTTCGTCCGGTCGCTTGATCAAAATGTTTACAATATCCTTGGGGGACGCTCGTTTTAGCCCCTGAGAGTCCTCGGTTTTGCTACTTCTGTGCGGAGAATGTATGGCGAAGAGAATGTTCATCGTGTTGTTGCTGATGGCTGCCCTTATCGGTGGGCTCGGTTTCGTGAAATACCGGCAGGTCGAATCTGCAATCGCGGCCGGCGCCAGCTTCCAGATGCCGCCCACGTCCGTAACTACCGTGATCGCGAAGCAGGAAACCTGGCCTTCGACTTTGTCCGTGATCGGAACCGCGGAAGCCATCCAGGGCGTTACGGTTAGCGCCGACCTTCCCGGGACAGTCGATAAGATTCATTTCGAATCCGGCCAGGCCGTTCACGAGGGAGACATCCTGGTCGAGCTCGATATTCGCCAGGAAACGGGCGCAACTTGCCAACATAGAAGCCCAGCGCGACTTGGCTCGCATTCAATATGGCCGCGCCGCAGAACTGGCCAAAGCGGGCGTCATTTCCAAGTCGGACTACGACAATTCCGCCTCCCAGCAGAAGGCCACCGAAGCTCAGGTTAACGAGGTCAAGTCTTCCATTGCCCGCAAGACCATCCGTGCCCCATTCACGGGAATTCTGGGACTTCGCCAAATCAGCCTCGGCCAATATCTGGCGGCCGGACAGGCGATTGTTTCCCTCCAGTCCGTCAATCCGATCTATGTGAACTTCGGTGTGCCGCAGCAGGATACGCCGAAGATGACAATCGGGCACAGCGTGCACGTCACCAACCAGGACCTTCCCGGCGTGGGTTTCAGCGGCAAAATTACGGCGCTGGATTCGGTGATCAACGAACAAACCCGCAACATACAGGTGCAGGCGACGCTGGCAAATCCTGGCGGGAAGCTGCGCCCCGGCATGTACGTGCAAGTTGAGTTGCCGCTGGGCCAAGCGCGTGACGTCATTCCTCTGCCGGCATCCGCTATTAACTACGCTCCTTATGGCGATTCCGTCTTTGTTGTGACCGACATTAAAGACGAGAAGAGGCAACACCTATCGCGGGGTCCGCCAGCAGATTGGTCAAAATAGAAGGCATCGCGTGGCGATCTGGTTGCGATCACCTCCGGACTTAATCCGGGTGACGAAATTGTCAGCGCTGGCTTTTTCCGGCTCCGCAACGCCGCGCCGGTTGAGGTCAACAACACGGTAAAGCCGCCGAGAGCCTAACCCGCAATCCGGAAGAGAGCTAGAGAACGACGTTCGGAAAAGAATAACGGGGAGATCCAGCTCGGCCATCCGGCCGAGCAAGGAGCAATGCATGAAGTTCACTGATTTATTCGTTAGGCGTCCGGTGTTGGCGATGGTGGTGAACCTCGTCATTCTCATCGCAGGTCTCAATGCCGTTAGGTCGCTAAGTGTCCGGCAATATCCGCGCAGCGATATTTCCGTCGTTCAAGTCACCACAGTGTATGTCGGCGCCAACGCCGACCTCGTCCGCGGTTTCATCACCACGCCGTTGGAGCGTGTGATCGCCAGCGCCGACGGCATCGACTACATGGAGTCGAACAGCGCTCAAGGACTGAGCACGATTATCGTTCACCTGAAGCTGAACTACGACACCAACGCGGCCCTCACCCAGATTCAGGCCAAAGTCAACCAGGTTAAGAACGACCTGCCGCCGGAGTCTCAGGTGCCGGTAATCGATCTGCAAACGGCGGACACTCAGTTCGCCGCGATGTACATCGGATTCGCGGCCAAGGATCTCGACCAAAACCAGATCACCGACTACCTCACCCGCGTAGTGCAACCCAAGCTGAGCGCCGTCAGCGGCGTACAACGCGCCGACATCCTCGGAAATCGTACTTTTGCCATGCGTATCTGGCTCAAGCCCGACCAGATGGCGGCCCATGGGGTTTCGCCCTCCGACGTGCACGACGTTCTTGTCCAAGAACAATTATCTGTCGGCGCTCGGCAGTACTAAAGGTTCCATGGTTTCCGTGAACCTGATCGCCAACACCGACCTGCGTACGTCCGATGACTTCAAGCAGATGGTCGTCAAGCAGTCGAATGGCGTCGTGGTTCGCCTCGGAGAGATCGCCGACATCCAACTGGGCGCCGAAAACTACGATCAGGATGTCCGCTTCAACGGCCAAACTGCGACCTTCATGGGAATCTGGGTTCTTCCCACTGCGAATTCGCTGGAAGTCATCAAACAGGTCCGTAAGGAGATTCCCGCCATCCAGTCACAACTGCCCGCGGGCATGAAGGTAGGCATTCCCTACGATTCCACCGCCTACATTCAGGACGCGATCAACGAAGTGCTGCACACGCTGGTGGAAACCCTCCTGATCGTCGTCGTAGTTATCTTCCTGTTCCTGGGATCATTCCGCTCGGTGCTGATTCCGATCGTAGCGATTCCGGTCTCGCTGATCGGCGCCGTCTTCCTGATGCTGATCGCGGGCTTCACCATCAACCTTCTTACGCTGCTGGCGATCGTGCTCTCCGTAGGGTTGGTCGTCGACGACGCCATTGTGATGGTGGAAAACGTCGAACGCCACCTCGCAGATGGGCAAGTCGCCCTTCCAGGCGGCGAAGGACGCAGCCCGCGAGCTGGTCGGCCCGATCATCGCGATGACGATCACCCTGGCGGCTGTCTATGCGCCGATCGGTATTCAGGGCGGACTGACGGGCGCTCTTCCGCGAATTCGCCTTTACCCTGGCTGGCGCGGTCATCGTTTCCGGCGTCGTCGCGCTGACGCTGTCGCCGATGATGGGTTCGAAGTTGCTGCGGGCGGGCGACGCCGACCATGGCTTCGCCGGCATAGTCAACCGCCGCTTTGAAAGTATTCGCGGTATCTACACCCGCCTGCTGACCGGAACGCTACACTATCGCCCGGTTGTGCTGACCTTGTGGGTGATCGTCGCCGCGCTGATGGTTCCGTTCTACATGTTCTCGCAGCATGAACTGGCGCCGGCGGAAGATCAGGGAGTGGTGTTTGGCGTGATTCAGTCCTCGGCCAACTCGACCCTCGACCAGACCAACCTGTTTACCAATCAGGTATACGACGTCTACCACTCGTTTCCCGAGAGCGACAGCATCTTTCAGATCACGAATCCCGAGCGGCGGTTTCGGCGGCATGGTCACCAAGCCATGGAGCCAGCGCAAAAAGACCGCGCAACAACTGCTGGTCGAATCCTCGGGCAAGCTATCGAAGATTGCCGGCATTCGCGTGATTCCTCTGACGCCGCCGCCGCTGCCGGGCGGCGGCAACTTCCCGTCGACTTCGTGATCGCTTCGGCGGCTGAGCCCGAGCAAGTCAGTCAACTCGCCGAGCAGATCGTGCAGAAGGCCATGGCCAGCGGCATGTTCATCTATGCCGACACCGACGTGAAGTTCGACCAGCCGCAGACCGAAGTCGTCTTCGATCGCGACAAGCTGCGCTCGCAAGGCGTGGATCTGAGCCAGGCCGGCCAGGATCTTTCCACCATGCTGGGCGGAAACTACGTCAACCGTTTCAGCATTCAGGGACGCAGTTACAAAGTGATCCCGCAGGTGCAAGCGCGCGGAACGCCTGACTCCGGATCAGCTTTCGCAGATCTATGTGAAAGGTTCGGCCGACAAGCTGGTGCCGCTCTCGACCTTTGCCACTCTGAAGACCACGACCGAGCCGCGATCGCTGAATAAATTCCAGCAGCTGAATGCCGTGCGGATTCAGGGCGTCATTCCGCCGAATGTGCCGCTCGACAAGGCTCTGACGTTCCTGGAAGATCAGGCCAAGCAATCCTGCCGCAGGGATTCACGGTGGACTACGCGGGTGAATCGCGCCAGTTGCGCGTGGAAGGCAGCAAGTTTCTTGGCACATTCTTGCTCTCGGCGATCCTGATCTACCTGGTGCTGGCGGCGCAGTTCGAGAGCTTCCGCGATCCGTTCATCATTCTGGCCGGTTCGGTGCCGTTGGCCATCTCCGGCGCGCTGGTGTTCTCGTTCCTCGGGCTTCACCACGCTCAACATCTATAGCGAGGTGGGTCTGATTACGCTGGTCGGCCTGATCGCAAAGAACGGAATTCTGATCGTGGAGTTCGCCAACCACTTGCAGGAAACCGGGCTGAGCAAGCTGGCAGGCGATCATTGGCGCAGCCAATACCCGACTGCGCCCGATCCTGATGACGACGGCCGCCACGGTCTTCGGCCACTTTCCGCTGGTCTTGGCCAGAGGCCCGGGCGCCGGAGCTCGAAACAGCATCGGCATCATGCTGGTCAGCGGCATGATCATCGGAACGGTCTTCACGTTGTTCGTGGTACCGTCCATCTACATGCTCGTCGCCAAGACCCATGTGGCGATGCGTGATGAAGCGGACGAGAGACTCACCATGCGCGAGCCAGTAGGCGCAGGCGTGTAATCGCGGCGGCCACTGGGCGGGAATGTGGCCTCAGCTTGGCCGCAGAGCGGCGTAAGAATGCAGCACCCACAACTTGCCCTTAGCCTCCCGAAGGGGCTTAGCCCTGGGAGAAAAGCGGAAAGCGGCTCATCTCTGAAATGGCGGACCAGAGTTCACAATCGCATACTCCGTCTTTTTTTTCTTGAATCCCCCCACCAGAAACGCCACAATGCCTGCCAACCGGTGATCACCGGGCAGCACCAGGCTAAGGTCCCAATCCAATCTCAGGCCGCTTGCCCGGTGGAGGCATTCGCCGAACGCGTCTGATGCTGTAGATTCTGCCCCCGGGAAACATCATTCACCCCACTTTTGGGAGGAACAACGTGACCCGAACTCTGCTGAAAGTTGCCGCCTGCAACTTGGCGCTCTGGCTTCTCGCTCTAGCCGTGAGTTGCGATTGCCTTTGCAAGAGCAAAACCACAAGCGTCGGCTCCGCCGTATCCCGCACACCCGGCCAGCGCTTCGACGACCGGCCCGGAGAATCCTGGCGCTTCGTCGTCTCCGGCGATTCGCGCAATTGCGGCGATGTCGTCATGCCTGCAATTGCCGCCGGAGCCAGCCAGGATGGCGCTGCCTTCTACTGGCACCTCGGCGATCTGCGTGCGATCTACGATTTCGATCAGGACATGGTTCAGGCTTCCAGAAACACACACCTCACCATCATTGACTACGAAAATAAGGCCTGGGACGATTTCGCCGCCAACCAGATCGCGCCTTTTGAGAACGTTCCCATGCCGTTTTATCTTGGTATAGGGAATCACGAAACCATCCCTCCTAAAAATCGCTGCGACTTCGCGAAAACCTTCGCCCGATTCCTCAACAAGCCCGAGTTGCAGGACGCTCACAACTCCCCACCTAGCCCTCAATCCGCCGGAGCGCAGAAGAGCGCGAACCTCAAAGCCCTCGACCAATCAACCACCCTGAAAGAATGCATCCAAAAGTCCGACGACTGCGCACGTTTGGAACCCACAACCTATTACCACTGGATCAAATCGGGACTGGATTTCATCTATCTGGACAACGCCTCTACGGAACAATTCGAAAAGGCTCAGCTCGATTGGTTCGAAAGCGTGGTCAAGAAAGACGAGGATGACAAGAACATCACGACCGTGGTCGTAGGCATGCACAAGGCCTTGCCCTGGAGCATCACCTGCGATCACAGCATGAACGAATCAAAAGACGGAACCGAGAGTGGAGAAAAGATCTACCGACGCCTTCTCGCCCTTCAAAACAAGGGCAAGAAAGTTTACGTGCTCGCCAGCCACTCTCACTACTACATGCAAGATATTTTCAACACCAGTCGCTGGCGCAAAGAGGGCGTACTGCCAGGCTGGATCGTTGGCACTGCGGGAGCGCAGCGCTATCCGCTGCCGCCCGCTGCCGATCTCACCAAATCCAAGACTTACGTCTACGGATACCTTCTGGCCAGAGTTTATTCCGACGGCACCATCGACTTTGCCTTCACCGAACTAAACAAAGACAGGATTCCGTCCAGCGTGAAGAGTCGCTACACGGAATCCTGGATCGAGGAGGCTTGCTTCAAAGGCAATCGAAAAACGGACCCGGATCCCGAACCGCCCTACTGCAAGGATCTTCAGGCGACAGAGAAACCGTGATTCGAAGCGCTTCGGGAAGGCTCTACCACCGTGAGCGTCGGAGAGGGCCTGTGAGTCCTTTTAAAGGCGAGCGCGGTCCAGGCGGGCCTTTGATGTTGGAAATAGACTTTAGCCAGAGGTGAAATTCCCTCTATGTCCCGACTTCACGCTGAAGTTTCTTCTTCGTCGCCCGTTCTTCGCGGGCTTTAACCCGCCGCCGCAGCTTGGCCATCCACTCCCGCGAATACATCGTCCCGCGGCATTTCGGCGAGCCGCAGTGACAGGGCGCGGGATCCTCATCATCGTAGAGGTTGTAATCCCAGAGCAACTCCTCCCCGGCGGCAATATCGCGGATCGCAAAAATCCACACTCGATTCTTAACTTCATCGATCTCGCAATTGGGGTCGCAGGAGTGGTTCAGGTAAGCGCCGATCCCTTCTCCGTCGATCACACTCTTACCGTCTTCCATACCGTAGAGATAAGTTCGCGGCACGCCTTCATACAACCGGTCCGCCTCCTCCGGGCTGATGCGAGGTCCTACATATTCCACCACCCGGGCGCCTTTGCGAATGGAAGCGTTCGTGAACACACCGGCCGAATGAATTCGTGATGGACGTATAACTAAGGGCACGCTCTAATTTCGCACGGGCACCCACTCGTATGGAAGATGAAATCCCAGAACTTCACCAATAATTTTCGATCCCTTCGGATGAGCCCCGGGTGCGCCATCCGGATTGACAAGCCGCAACTCACGGAAACGCTTGCGGGGCCGGGCATTTGGCCGGGGGAGACGAAATTAATTGCCCCAGCCGAGCAATCCCATGTTAAACTTTCGGGTCTTTACTGCATTACTGAGAACGTTGCATTCTACTAATCCAGGGAGATAAAACACTGTGCGTATAACCCGACACTTGATGGCAATCGTAGCAACTCTAGTCCTTTGTGCTTCGTCGGCCCTCGCCCAATCCACCAAAGCGAAAACTGCAACTCCCCCCGCTGTAGCTCCGCCAGAAGCTTATTGCACCAGCACGGGCGGCCAGTTGGAGTCCCGCATTCCGGTCTATAACACCAACGGCCCCATCGGGTCCTGGCTCCCGCTCGAAGGCAGCCGCGAATTCTGCCAGTACACCTCATCCTCCGACGGTTCGCGCATTCATGTCTCCATCGAGACTCTGTTCACCACGAAGCCCACGCTGGCAGCGCTGGCATATTACGCAGAGGTCGCCTATGGCGGCGGAGGCGGCGGCAGCCCGGCGTCATACTACTGCACGCAATTGGGCGGCACGGACCTGTTCGGCGGAGTCAACGCCGCCGGCGGCGGTTGGGTGAAGCTGCACACTACCGACGAGGTTCTCGACGCCTGCATCTTCCCCGATATGTCCACGATCGATTCCTGGGGATTGTTCTACCACTCAGCCGGCATTATTCGCGGCATCGATTTATCGACCGTCCTGAAATACGCCAACCCCTACGCGGATAGCAAGAAGACGAAATAATCCCCGCTTCTCGGGTTGGAATCACACGCGGCACAAAGCAAAGCCGCCACGGCCTTGGGCAGTGGCGGCATTTTTTTTGGGATTTTGCTGCGTCGCGCGCCGTCTACGGGTCGTACACCGAGCTGCCGTAGCCCTGCTTGCGCGCGGAATCCTGCATATCCTCCAAACGTCTTTTTTGTTCTTCCAGTTGCTGCTCCATCCGTTCCACTCGCTGTTGTTTTTCCCGCTGCCGTTCGTTCCATCCGACGCAGCCAGAGACGCAGTTGGCTGGCGCAAAGCGGATGGATTCGCTCAGTTCGTCGACCTGTCTTTGCAGCGTGTCGATCAGGTTCTTCTGCGCCAAGATCTGCGACTTCCACTGTCCCGCCGGCAGCTTCGGCTCATCGGAAGAAGCCGCGGCTGAAACTGGACCGCCCTTTGCCCCAGCCACCGCCGTAGCCGGGTGCGATGGCACCTCTTCGTTGGTGATGACCTTAGGCTTGGCATCCTTGCCGGATGCGGTCTTCTGTTCCTTCTGCTGCCGCTGCTGCCGCGCCAGATCACCAAGCGACGGATCGTCCTGCCCACAGACAACGATGCAGGATAGAAATATCGCCGCGAAGCCCAGAACAAATCTGTATTTCGAGCCCATCAGACTCCTTCTTGCCCGGAAAGCAAAATCAATGGCTCTGCAAATTTTATTCGCATTCGCAACGCCATTCCGCATTACGAACGGTCTTGTACGGGCGCGCAGCGGCGCTCGCAAAGGTCTTAGTCATTTATATGTGTCTCTCATTTCGCACCGGTTTTGTGCTCAGCCATCTGCTTGTCATCAAGCGACCCGGCCGCAGCTTCCCGGCCATCCTGCCACTGCCCTAGTGCCAGATTCTCCGCCTTCCAGCGCATCGCAGCATAGATCCGGTTGCGGCCGCTGGGATGATCGAAGAAAATAAATTCTTCGACCGGCCCAGGATTCATCTTTCGATACTCGGCCAAATGAATCGCAGCCTGCGCGAAGCCATCCGGCTGCCGGCTCGCATTCAGCCCGTACATATCGGCCTCGCCTTCATTGACGCGCGTTTGCGTATTCAGAATCGGAGTGGCGACGAACGCAAACACAGAACCCAACAAGACTACGAGCGGCAGCACGGCGGTATCGCCAATCCCGCGGATTCGCCACTTCTCTCCCCAGAGCTGCAAACACCAGTTTAGAGACCACTGCAGCAGCGCGAATGTGATCAAGATAACCACTCCAAAGAAGAGAATGTCTTTGTATATGTGATGCAGAACGTAGTGCCCCATCTCGTGACCCATGACCGCCTGAATCTCCTCGGACGAACCCCGGCGTAATAAGTTGTCGTTGAGCGTGATCCGCATCGTCTTGCCAAAGCCGCTCACATTGGCGCTCATGCGCGTGGTCTGTCGCGACGCATCGATCTCAAAAACATCGCGCGCAGGAATTCCGTTGGCGCGGGCCAGTCTCAGGATGGGCTGAGTCACTTTTGGATCGTCCAGCCGCGTAACTTTGTTGAAGATCGGAACCAGGTATACGGGCGCAATCAGCACCACAAGAATCAAGAAGCACAAACTGACCACGGCTCCCCAAATCCACCACGTGCGTTGCAGTCGCCGCACGATTCCGAAAAGCACTATCGCAAGAATGGCTCCCATCACTAGGTTGAGCGCAAGGTTCTTCAATTGATCGCTCATCCACGGGCCGAACGTCTGCGTCGCCAGCCCGTATTTATGCTCCCGGAAGTAATCTTCGTAAACTGTAAGCGGAAAACCCAAAATGGATGTAACCAGCAGATATTGCGTCCAATAAACTAGCGTATGCACCGGCTTGAAGCGCGTGACCCGCTCAGCGAGATCGCGCATAGCCGCCGACCACCCCAGATTCAGTAGCAGAAGCAGGACGATCGCTCCATACACGAAATCCCAAAGAATCATCCAATAGCCGCCTTCGAAATAAGCGTCAGAGCGCGCTCGCGCATCGGAGGGAATCTCGGCCAGGTAGGCATTGGTAGCGGCTTCTGCATTGAAGTTCGGCGAAGGCTGCGCCTCCGGTGGAACCTGAATGACCGATGGCATTGCCGTCTGCGGCTGCGTCCCCGGGGCGGGCATTTGCGCCTCCAAAACACCGGGTGCCAACAAGCAAAAAACGAGAAATACCCAGCAAAACCTTCGGCATGAACGCATAGTCTCTCCTGACAAACGAGTCGCAGCAGACAAAAAGCCGCCCTAGCAGCTCTACAACGGGAGTGTATACGGAGATTGTCCAGGTGAAGTTCCTGGATACAGCAATTCTCTTGCGGTCCGCAGCAAGACTAAGCAGCGGATGGGGCGCTGCCGATCGCGGATAATCGGCTGCCCGTAATCTTGGGCACGATCTGAATTTGCACCAGCCGTTCAGTAGAACGCTTATCTTTCTTAGCCAGCAGATTCTTGGAAGGAATGCCAGTCCTCGCGTACGATTTCTCGCAATCCAAGGTAGAGGGCCCGCGCATATTCCCCTGCGTAAAAGCCAAGCCTGGACAACGCGTGCACGTCGAACCATGCGCACATTGCGAACAACTCGAGAGATCGCGCAGCCGGATCGCGCGCACTTCCTTCAATTGCGGAGAGTTGCGCCAGATGTCGAGGAAGCTCTGCTGCCGCACGTTTCCGCACGATAAAGGAAACTGCGCGCACGGATAAAACTCGCCATAGGGAGAAACGTAGCACGCCGTGTGGCCCGCGCTGCAAGGCATAGCGGCCATGCTGTTCTCATCGACGGGAGGCGGCACCGCGCAAAATTCTTCGGCATTGCCCACGTAATATTCATCGCGAAACAGCTCGCGCAGCGCCGACTCTCCCGCATTCAACTTCAAGATCGATCGATCGCCATCCATCATCGGAGTAATCGTCGGGTCGAGCGTGTAGTCGGCTCCAAGCTCTTCGGCCAGCGCCCGGACTCCGTGATGATCCTGCATGTTATCGGACATCAAAACGTTGGCGAGAATCACTCGCAGGCCTTGCGATTTGAGAAAGCGAATGGCGTTGATCGACCGCCGCAGCGATCCCGGAACCTTGGTGATCGCGTCATGCACCTCGGGCCGGTGCGAATAAATGCTGATCTGCACCGACTGCACTCCCAGTTCACGCAACCGCGCCGCTTGCGCCTCGCGGATCAGCACAGCATTCGTCTTGAGCTTGACGCAGAAGGTAAGCGCGCGCGCGCACTCCAGAATCTCGAAAAAATCCTTGCGCATGAAAATCTCGCCGCCGCTCAGCGTCAGGATGAAAACTCCGGCTTCCGCCATCTCTCGCAGCAGTCGCTTGATTTCGACGGTAGTCATCTCGCCATGATCGTCGTGATCGAGATAGCAGTGCACGCACTGCTCGTTGCAGCGGTAAGTGATGTCGAGTTGCACACTCAAGGGAACGCCCAAACGCAGCGCCCGCTCGCTCATCTCCTGCAACAAGACGCTCATCTTTGCGCCACCTCCGTCTCGGATGGCTGCTGCACAGATTCCTGCTGCACCAGCGAACCCGCCTGCAAAATCGGTTGCTCCGAAACCAGCAAAATGCCGTGCTTGGCTAAATCTTCGGCGAGCGCTTCGGCATCGCGCATCGCTTCTTCCGGATTCACTTCAAACTCTGAGCAGATGTTCCGCTCCACGATCTCATCGAGCGGCGTGGCGCCATCGGCGGCCTTCCACAAAATGGTGGCCGTCGGGTTTAGCGTAAACAGCGTCGACTCCCGCGCCGACATCACCAGCATCTCTTCGCCCAGCATGCGCGCCGCAATGCGAGGACTGCGCGCGATGTAAATTTGTTTAGTCATATCTATTTACTCAACCAATCAGCTCCCACACGCGCGCATCCGGCACAAAGGTTAAACGGTACACCGGAACGAGGTCGACAAAATCGCACGCGGCTTGAAATACCTGATGGACCATCTCCGGATCCTCGGCAAAAAAAAGCATATTCGCCAGCAACTCGCGCCCTGCCTCAGCCGCTCCTACCGCATCGATGCGATTCTCCGGCCCTTGGGCCAGCAGATAAAGCGCCCCCAGCGGCGCAGAAGTATTCTCTCCCAGCTTTGCGAGTTCCCCGGTAAATGGCGTGCCGTAAGCTACGTATCCGTCCCCTTGTTTTCGAACGTACGAAATTTCATCCGTAAGCAAAGTCGCATCCGCAGGCGCAAGCCACGAGATCGTAGTCTTTCCCGCGCCCGACACTCCGGCAAATAAGAAAGCTTTTCCGTTGCGAATGGCGCTGGCGGAGTGCATGAGAAACCCTCCCTGCCGCGCCAGCACCAGCGTGTGCACGATTCGCAGCACCGCGTCGATCGAATATGGATTCGCGCTCTGCTGAATCAAACCCCGCCGCGCCGCCGGCTCCCACTCCGCCCGGAAATCGCCGCGCGTCAGCAACCATCGCCCCGACCGGTAAGTAACCCTGACCTCAGCCGGAGTACTGCCCAACGCAGGCGGAGTCAGCTCTACATCAAACTCATACTCATCGCACCCCGCGTCTTCAGCGCCAAGAAATCCGTCATAGCGCCTCTCAAGCGTCGCGATAAAATTCGCATCGCTGGTATTAACACGCACGGACATCCCGCCGATAGTGATCACCACGGTGTAGCGCTCGACTTGTGTGGCTAAACTTGGCATGGCTAGAGCAGTTCTTGTGACGATTGACTCGCGCGGTGCAGATAAACCAGAGCGCGTGCCGCAGGCAGCGACCGCCGCACAATCTTCGCGATCAGATTCTCAACGACGCTCAACTCCGCTGGCACTGGGACGCACTTCCCCGCGCGAATCAAATAAGCAACCCGCCCCAACAATTCATGCGCCAGCACAGGACGATCCGGCGCGGCCATGCCATCTCCCTGAGTGATCCAGCGTGGATTCTCCGAATCCCAAGCTATCGAGACCACGCGATGAGCACAAAGCCTACCCTCGCGCCCGACGAGCACAACATCTCCAACCTGAGGTTCACCAGCGCTGATTCGCTCTACCACCAGCGTCTCCCCGGGGAAAACCGACGGGAGCATGCTCCAACCGGTCGCAGCAAACCGCAGCTTGCCGAAAGAACGCAAAACCTCGCTGGCGAGTTCGCACTTTACCGCACTCGCGGCGTCCGGCCCTATGCCTTCGCTCTGCTTCATGAGGCCGAGAGGGTACCGCAGTTCTTGTCGAGCGCGCTGATCTTGCCGCACGAAAGCGCCGATGTGACAAAGACATGTTCGTAACGAAAGCGCGGCTTCTCGTAAGGTTTCTTCCCGATGGCCGCAGGCTGCTGCTCTTGGCTGGACGGATCCTTGATTTCCATAATGTTTGCCTCGCTCACTTCAGCGTCGACTGCGACGCCTGCACCGCGCACCCGCCCGTGCCGCCCGACGTAGTGCAAGTTTGATTGCTAAGAGTGGAGAAATATACCTGCGATGCTCCCACCACAGTTTGCACATAATTATCGATGATTACACCGCTTGTGCCGCCTGCCGCGGGCATCGCAGCCGTCGCGATCGCCCCGACGTTCGTCCATC
This sequence comes from uncultured Acidobacteriaceae bacterium, assembly GCA_963781635.1. Classification (GTDB taxonomy): domain Bacteria; phylum Acidobacteriota; class Terriglobia; order Terriglobales; family Acidobacteriaceae; genus Sulfotelmatobacter. Next base: position 331,511 of record CAWAFZ010000006.1, on the reverse strand, counting down.
GGACCGGGCCATCGGCTGTGACAGCACCGGCGTTCTTCCTAAACGTAGGAATCGTCCCCCCCGAAGTGCCGGCGGTCGTCACCAACTGGATGTTGTTGTTGGGGTCAAGAATGATGTTGCCCTTAACATACGCATGGGTTTTCACCCAGGCCGCCGGGGTGGTAGTCGTAAGCGGCCCCTGATCCAGCCAGTGCACCCCGCCATCGGTTGTCAACCCTCCGGGGGTGGTGCTCCACGTTGGAGTCGTGGCGCCTGAGGTTCCAACTTTACTCACGACCTGAATCTGCAAATGGCTATCCAGAATTTCATCACCCAACACGTACGCATTCGAGGCCTTCCAGGGTGTGTCCTTGAAGTTGTAGATGCATCCCCCGGACGCGCACCCGGAGGAGATTCCACCTGCCCCGACCCCGACGAACATCCACTCCGTCGCGCCCCCGCCGGTATTCGGATTCCGGATATCGGTGATAGGAGAGCAAGGCGTGGTGCTCGTGGAAAGCGCAGTCATTGAAGTCGCGCTACCGGGAACCCCGGCCGCAATCGGAATTCGATACAGCGTTGGAGCTCCGCCGGTATTGCCGCAAACGTAAATATTCCCAGTGCGGCTGGCCCCGCTGGAGCTCAGATAAGTGCTGTCAAAACTGCCGACATACATGGGGCTGGGATTGGGCAGCGTGCCATACTTGACGCTGTTGCCCACCACAATCTTCGTTCCCGTAGCACCGGCTGCAAAGCTCGTGCTGAGCTGGTAAACCGCAGCACAAGCCGTCGTCCCGCCCGTGCAGCTTGACGTACCGTCGCTCGACGCAAAGACGTATATGTACCGGCCAATAGAATCGAGCAGCGGACTATCCACGAGTCCAGTCCCAAAATCCAGCTGACCGGACTTGGTTACGGCACCCGTCGACGAGTTGACGGAGTACAAGTATCCACCCGCATCGCTAACAAAGATGTTTCCTGTCACGTAATCGTGAATCGGGTCGCTCAGCGCAAGCGGGTTCGTCGGATTTACGTAAACTGGAAATCCTCCAGTTGTTATCTCGCTAGGAAGACCCTTGAATATCCCCTTAAATTTATGTAACCAACCATGACTATCCCCGACCCAAGCGATGTCATCGTCGTAATCGATGAAGACAGACGAAGTACGGTCGTCAGCGGGCGTGCCCAACGAATTGGTCAGCAGCACGGAAGTCTCGCAGGGCGCCGTACAAGCTCGGTAGCTCATGTCGTCTTCCGTAGTGAGGGTCCCGGGATTTCCTATCGTCTCCGTCGTAGAAGCCGCCCACTTCATCAAAACCAGGCTCCCTTGCAACGCAGGATTGGTTTGCACGAACGCCACCTGCGTCCCATCCAGCGAGTACACCGGAGAAGTCAGGATCTGCCCCACGGTGTTGTAAGCCCAGTAAATCGACGGCACAGTCCCTGTACAGCTCGAATAAAGATTGTCGTAAGCCAGAATGCTGGCTTGCGTGGCCGTTCCAAGCAGGCCCGTGTTGTAAATCACAAAATCAGGGGTACCGGTGCTGGCACACTTGGCGGTGCCGACCGAAAGCGAATACTTCGCGGGATAGTTTCCGGCGGTAACGCTGGCCCCGTTGCCCATGTCTTCCTGCCAGTCGCCTTTCAATTGCTGATTCTCAAAGTGCCACAGGCTGGGAAGTTCCGAGGGCCTGTCGTCCCGAAAACCGTCTTCCGCCGGCGATATGCCCGGCGGTTCGTTGCGATAGACTTGCTGCCAATAGCGCGGGTCGCGCTGCACCAACCTCGCGTCTTCCTCACTCACGGGCTGAGAGTAAATTAGGTGCCGGCTGCTCCAGTCATTGATGACTGGCGCGGATATCTTCGAGTCGGGAGCCGCCTGACTCAGAAGGCTGGAAGAATAAGTCAGAATCGCGAGTGTTGCGCCGCCCAACCATAAAAAGCGCTGCAGGTTCCTTCTCATGCTCTCTTGAAGTTTTCTCCCTGACCGTGATGTGGCTGCACTTCGGACTCTGTGGCTGGCTAGTGGAAATTGATCATACACCGCCCGTTCCGGGACAGTTTTGGAAATTTAGCCGGGCAAAACCGAGATTTCCACAGGGATTTCCACTCCATTCCCGGCGTCACGCTTTGAAAGGGCGCGGCTGCAGCCGCGCCGTCAGTCCGAAAAATGCCGAGGAGAAACCCGCGCTCACTCCCGCCGCAACTCACTCCGGAAGTGGGACGGTCGGAATCTGCTGCGCCTTACCGCGAAGCTCTTCGAACAGAATGCTGCTCAAATAGCGTTCTCCAAACGACGGCAAAATTACAACGATCAGCTTACCGGCATTCTCCTGCCGCTTGGCAACTTGGATCGCGGCCGTCACTGCGGCTCCGGAAGAAATTCCCACAAAAATTCCTTCTTCCAGCGGCAGCCGCCGCGCCATGCGTATCGCCTCATCGTTGCTGACCTGTATCACTTCGTCGATAAAGTCGCGGCGCAGAATGCTGGGCACAAAACCGGCGCCGATGCCTTGAATTTTATGCGGGCCGGGCTTGCCGCCGGAGAGTACCGGGCTCTCCGCCGGCTCGATGGCAATCGCCTTGAACGACGGCTTCTTAGGCTTGATGTATTGCGAGACGCCAGTGATCGTTCCGCCAGTGCCGACACCGGAGATCAGAAAATCGACGCGCCCGTCGGTATCGTTCCAGATTTCCGGCCCGGTAGTCTCGAAGTGAATCTTCGGATTGGCCGCGTTGTCGAACTGCTGCAGCATGTACCCGTTGGGAGTATTCTTCAGCAACTCCTCCGCCTTAAGAATTGCTCCCTTCATTCCGCGCGGCCCCGGCGTAAGCACAATCTCCGCGCCGAAGGCCAAGAGGAGCACGCGCCGCTCCAGGCTCATGGTTTCCGGCATCGTCAGAATGAGTTTGTAGCCTTTCACCGCAGCTACGAACGCCAGGCCGATTCCGGTATTGCCGCTCGTCGGCTCGATCAGGACGGTCTTGCCCGGCTGAATTTTTCCGGCACGCTCCGCCTCCGTGATCATGCTCACGCCGATGCGGTCCTTCACGCTCGACACCGGGTTCTGGCTCTCCAACTTCGCCACCACTTCGGCCACGCAGCCCTCGGTGACTTTATTCAGCCGCACCAGCGGGGTATTCCCGATGAGCTCGGTAATGTTATTTGCGATTTTCATGATCTGAACTTCCTTTCAATCTCGCCTGATGATTTATATCAAGGCCGCCGCTAAGTCAAGCAAGACTACTAACATACTAGCCTATCCTGGCAAAGGAGTCTGCTCGCGCGCCGCTTCCCGCCTACTTGAGATCGTTCACGAGATACAGGTCGGAAAGCGTGCGCCCGTATTCGTACACGTAGTTATTTCCGTCGGGAGTAATAAGAATGGAGCTGATATCGGTAACTCCCGATACATCCGGTGGCACCAACTGCTTGATCACTTGTTTGCGGCCAGTAGTCAGCTCCAGTTTATTCACCGTGGCCGGAACCTCGCCCAGCCGGTAAACAAACAAAGATCGCCCATCGCTGCTCCACGCGATCGGAGCCTCACCAACTCCGAGAGCAGCAATCGGACGAATCTCTCCGCTATCGACCATTAACAGCGCCGGTTTCTGGTCCGCCCCAACGAACGCTATTTGTTTACCGTCCGGCGAGACCGCGATCAAGCTTCCGTTCACGCCTTCGTCGGTAATCGGTTTGGGAGCGCCGCCACCCAGATCCTGCACGTAAAGCCGAACCCCTTTGCCCGGCTCATCGCCGGAGAATAAGACGCGTTTGCCATCGGGAAACCATCGTGCCCACATGCGATTGATCTGGTCGTGAGTCAACTCTTTCGATTCTCCAGCGCCCGTAGGAAGCAAATTGAACTGAACCGGCGGTTTGGGAAGCCCCGACAGCGCCCATCTCTCATCCGGAGACAGGGCAAAGCTCAGCCCGTCTCCAAGGCGCACCGCCGGCGATCCATCCGTACTGCGAATATAGGAGGAATAATTCTCGCCACCAGCTTCGCCGGACTCAGTAAATAAGAGCTTTTTCCCATCCACCGACAAATCTTTAGGCGCCGACCAATCCAGCCACGAAAGATCGCGCTCCTTGCTGCTGCCCGCAGTCACCCCGACCATCCCCACCCGTGGCACATCGCGCGTGATCAGCACGCGCCCATCCTTTGCCACATCCTGCAGCGTGAGAGTGCCGGGCTCGCGCGCCAGCAACCGCTCCTTGCCCGACAAATTCACCGCCGAGAGATATCGCCCGTAGCCGAGCCGCGTGCTGGAGAACCAGATTTCACTTCCGTTCGGCGACCAACCCAGCCCCCAGGCCGTCTCCCATCCCGTCGACAAAGTTTTCTTGTTGCCGGAAAGATCGACCTCCGCGATCGACCCCGCATCGTCACGCCGCACGGGATGCTCGATAAAAGCTACCCGGTCGCCCTTGGGAGAAACCCGCGGATGGCTTAACCAGCCGCCGGTCTGATACAAAACCTTGCCGATGGGATATTCGAGGCGGCTCAGTCCCCCGAACTCGCGCACCACGGCGAAGTTGGTGCCATCGGGCGACCAGTCCGCCCACTGCACATTCTCCAGCACCTCACGCGGCGCGCCGCCGCCCAACGGCACGCGCGCCAGCGTACCCTCGTTCACATAGGGATCGACGTTGTGGCTGTTGAGCAGTACCGCCATCTCGCCTTCCGGCGACATCGATAGCACCTCAGCCTTCGACAATCCGAACGGCCGCGATTCCGGACTATCCGGCCTCGTGATGAACAGCTCGATCGGGTTTCCCTCCCACGCCGCGCTGTACACAATGTTTTTTCCATCGGGAGCGAACCGCGCCATGCGGATGGTGCCGCCGCGGAAGGTGAGCTGATGATAAGTAGGAGGGATGATGCTGGAAGCCAAGCCTTCGCGTTTGCCCATCACATACGCGCCCGCGATCAGCAAAACAACAATCATTCCCGCAGCCACAGCGGCAACAAGCCAACGCTTGAACACGGCTGGCGCAGATGCAGTTTTTTCTTCAACAGCATCGGGTTGTACCGCAATCTTCGTGCTGCCTTGGGTGTCCGCCTCGCGCTGCAAGCGCTGCAAGTCGACCCGAAAATCTGAAGCAGTCTGGTAACGCAGCTTGAGGTTTTTCTCCAGCGCTTTATCGAGAATCTCCTGCAGCCTTACCGGCAGCCGCGGATTCAGCTGCAATGGCGGCACCGGAGGCCGGTTGAGAATCGCATCGAAGACCGCCGCGCTCGTGGGACCGGAAAATGCCGGCCGCCCCGTAGCCATTTCGTAGACCACGATACCCAGTGAAAATAAGTCGGTGCGCCGGTCCAGCACTTCGCCCATGGCCTGCTCCGGCGACATGTAAGCGATCGTTCCCATCGCCGTGCCGGGACTCGTGAGCCCATGCGCATTTACTGCTGTCGGCATGGAGCTGGTCACATCCGCTCCATGCCCTGGCTGAGCTTCGGCGGCATATTTCGCCAGGCCGAAATCCAGCACCTTCGCCTGGCCGCTGCGCGTGACGAAAATGTTTGCCGGCTTGATGTCGCGATGCACAATGCCGTGACCGTGCGCCGCATCCAGAGCGTCGGCGACTTGTACCGCGACCTCGAGCACCTCGTTCAATCGCATCACCTTGCCTTCGATGCGATCTTTCAGAGTCTGCCCGTCGATATACTCCATGACAATGTAAGCCGACCCGCCCTCTTCGCCCACGTCATAAATGGTGCAAATATTCGGGTGATTCAGCGCCGAAGCGGCCTGTGCTTCGCGCCGAAAGCGTTCGAGAGCAGCGGGATCTTTGGCAGTATCGTCCGCCAAGAACTTCAATGCGACCGTGCGGTGAAGGCGCGTATCTTCGGCCTTGTACACCACGCCCATGCCCCCGCCGCCCAGCTTGGCCGTGATCTTGTAGTGGGATATGGTCTGGCCGATCATGCGAGAAGTAATCTTAGGCGGCTGGCACTACGCAGTCAATCGAAGTTCGCACCATTCAATCCTGCGCGGCAGTGTCTTTCCGCCACAGGCAATCTCGTACCCCTCGGGAAGGGCACGAATCAAGAAGTCGACCAGAACTTCGTGGTTCGTATCAGGGTATGCCTTCAGGCATACCGCCAAGCTGGACGATCAAAAGCGCCTTCAGGCGCAGCGATGGTGAGTTAACCATATCCCGCGACCGCGGGATCAATTCTTCGAGCCTCAACCAGCGCGGAAATCCCGCACCTCTTCGCCAGCCTGAAACACCGCTGCCGGCTGTATCTTTCCAAATTCAGCCATCCGGCGGCTGATTTCCACGAAGTCGGCCTTCACCCAGCCGACGCTCGAAAGTTCAATCTCGCCGTCCTGCGCAATCCAAAAAATCGAAGGCACATTGGTCAGGCCATATGCGTTCGAGACGGGATACGTATCGGTGTCGTCCAGCAGAACGGGAAATGTCACACCGAATTCCTTGGTGAAGTCCGCGGTCTTTTTAGGATCGTTCTGCGAAACCCCAATGATCCTCGCGCCTTTGTGCCCGTAAGCCCGCTCCAGCCGCTCCAGAAACGGAAACGCATACTGGCAGGTCGGACACGATACTTTGAAAAATGCCAGCACCACCGGCCCGCGCCCCAACTCTTCGCGAAGCGAGAATCGCCCGCCATCCATCGCTTTCAATTCGAATTCCGGCGCCTTCGTCCCCGCCGCCAATGCCGCCATCGCTCGTCCTCCACTCTTCCCGCGCAAAATATTTCGCAGCCAGCACATTCGCCTCGCCCCGACTTCACTTTCATTTTAGACGATGCCAGCCTCGAAGAGGCAGCATGGGAAAGCCCGGCACGGCAGTGCCGGGTAAAGCGGGAAAATAAGGAAAGAGTCCCGATAGGGACGACACGGGGCACCCAACATTCTAGCGCTTACACATCTCCGCTCACTGCCCAATCCCGCTCACGCTGAACGTCTGCACCGCCGGGTTTGCCGAATCCGTCACCGTAATCGCCCCCGCGCGGACCCCAACCGCGCTGGGAGTAAACGTCACGCTAATCGTGCACTGCGCGTGAGCCGCCAGGGAGGCGGCGCAAGGTGTTGTACCTCCCGGAACAGCCCCGAAGTCACCATTCCCGCTGATCGTCGGACTCAACGACGCAGAGGAATTATTGGTGAGAGTAACGGTCTGCGCGGAGCTGGTGGTCGCCACAGTCAGCGCGGCAAAACTCAAAGTTGCAGGCGTGAACGTCAGCGGCAGCACCGCCGTCCCCTTCGTATCCACAATCTGTTGAGTCACCGCTGCGGTGTCCGTAATCACGACCGCGCCGCTAATCGCGCCGCTAGCTCCGAGAGGCGGCGCAAACGTAACCCCGAGCGTGCAACTCGCGCCGGCGGCCAGATTCAGGCCGTTCGAACAAGGCTTCGCTCCGGTTCCCACAGCCGAGAAATCTCCGCTGGCCGCAATGCTGCTCAACGTTACGGAACTCCCGCTGTTGTTCTTGACCGTAAGCAATTTCGCCGCACTCGCAGTCCCCGCCACTTCAGTAGAAAAGCTAAGCGTGGCCGGAGAGAAAGTTAAGGGCGGCGTGCCTCCACCGGAGCCCGTGCCGGAAAGCCCAATAAGCTGGGGCGAGAATCCCGCAGCATCAGTAATGCTGACCGCACCACTCACGCTGCCGCTGCTGGTCGGAGAGAAAGTCACAGCGATATTGCACTTCGCTCCTGCAGCCAGCGACGATCCGCAGGTTGTGCCGGTCGAGCTGATCGCATAATTGCCGCTGGCGCTGAAAGAAAAGCTGAGAGCTGTCGATTCGTTATTCACCAACGTTGCTGTTTTAGCCGCGGTCGTGCCGCCCACCGCTTCGGTTCCGAAGGCGAGAGAAGCTGGGCTGATAGAAAGCGGAAGGTTCGCAGTACCGGTCAGCGCTACCGTCTGTGGAGAATCCGGTGCGCTGTCGCTGATCGCGAGTGTACCGCTCAAGGCTCCGGCAACCTCAGGCGCGAATGTCACACTAACTGTGCAGGTTGCTCCGTGGCTCAACGACGATCCACAAGTATTGCTGGCGATTACGAAATTTCCTGTCGCCGCGATGGAATTCAGGGTCACCGTTGATGCACTCATGTTCTTCAGAGTCACGGCCTTCGCGGCGCTCGTAGTGCCCACAATCTGCGGGCTGAAAGCAATGCTCGCCGGGGAAGGCGTTACGAGGGGACTATTAGCGACCGTAAACGGCAGCGCTGCAAAAGCGGCGCAACCCGCTCCGCTGGGAAAACTATCCACCCATACCTGAAACGCTCCCGGAGTCTTGACCTGCGTAGCGGTTACGCTCACGGCAAGCTGCGTACTGCTGATGAACTTCACCGCCGGGAATGTTCCGTTCACCGAAACCACCGAACTCGGAGTGAAGCCCGTGCCATTCAAAGTCAGCGTGAGATTCGGGCCGCCCGGAACCACCGCCGCCGGGCTCAAGCTGGTCAAAGTTAGCGGCGTTGCCACTGTGTTGTAGTCCGCGGTAACTAAAACTTCGTCGGTCACAGTTAGCCCCTGAGAGCTGGAATTTCCGCTCAGGTCGTATTGCCAACCCGTGAAAAGCCAACCGGTGTTGGGAGTCTCAGTAAAAGTAAGCGCATCTCCAGAGGGATAGAAGCCGTCGTTCGTAGGCGATCCCGGACTCACATTGATCGATCCCGCGCACGTCTCATTCACATCGTCCGTCACATAAAATTGCGGCGTGAGATTTGCGGTGTAGGTCATGCTCGTCGCGGGCAGAGTCACGCTATCGGTAGTCGTAATAGTGCCATCACTCCAACTGCTGAACGCATAGCGGCTATTCGAGCTGTAAGGGTATTCAGGGTTATCCACCGTCAGGGTATGCACGCTGCCCGCGGTCCAACTCGAATCGTAGAAGGCAGAAAAATTCTTGGGAGCGTAGGAAAAACCGCTGTCGGCGTAGATGTACAGATTCGAGCTGAATGGATTCGGCGCGACGTTCACCGTATACACAGCGTCGGGAGAAAACTCAGCTGTAGTGTTGACGGTAAGTCCAGTGTCCGGAACGTAAAACGTTTTGGGATTGGCCCCCAGCCCTCCAGGCAGCCAGAAAGGCGCGTTGTTGAATTCATAGAAATTCTGTCCGGAATTCGGCGACGCCGTAAGGGTCACTTGCTGGCGCGCAGTGTAGAAGAGCAGCGATGATCCCGAGTAAAGCTGCGGCGCCGGCGCCGGCGCGACGCTGCCGGCTCCGCTTGGATAAACCGTGGCCGCGTAGGGAACCAGTTGAATAAAGTTGGCCGAGTAAGTGGTCACCGCAGGAGAAGTAGCGGGTGTAGCCGGCTCCCCGTTGCCGGGTAAGACGGTGATGCTGTGGCTGGACTCAGTGGAGTCGTTCCAGCGGCCGTAGATGTAATAAAACGTAGTAGGCGTGGTGCTGTTGACGATGTTACCCGACTCACTCTGGACATTCTCGACCACCTCCAGCGAGTGGGTGGAATAGAGTTGCCAGTCGGTATAAACCTGCGGTGTCGTAACCGTTATCCCGTCCACGACAACTTGCAATCCCGGCGGATTGCTCGTGATCGTAATCGCCGTCGGCGCATTTCCGTAAAGCCTCTCTATGCCATCGATATCGGTAGCAGTAAAGCCACTCTGGTTAGAAAGCGGAATGCCTGCCGGAATCGATTCAATCGCCGGTCCGCCATTGCGGCTGAAAGCAAATGCTGGATATTCCATGATCGACGCGTAGTCGAACAGAGTTCCAAAGGTCTGCGCATTGTCGTAAATCTGATTGAAGTTTGAGATCGATCCCTTGATCAGATTTCCATAATTCACCGAAATAAAGGTGTTGCGATCCGGCCGGGACTGTTCGTGCCACAGCCCCACCGTGTGCCCCAACTCATGAACGATAGTCGCAACCGTACACGAGCCGGAGCCTCCCACCATTTGCTCGCCGCCCGCGCGGCCCACGATAGCTTCGCACTCCCCGCTGAAGTTATTGGGATCGAAATAAAAATTCACGTAGTCGGTCTGACTCGTGTAAGCCACCAGTTGGATATTGGAAAAAGTATTATTGAAGAGTGCGATCGCTGCACTGAGATTGGTAAGGTCGCCGCTCCCCGAAGCAATAACATAAGGAATCTGATACTGGCTGCCGACCTTTGGCCAAAGATATTTTGAATAATCGACCCCATAAGAAGGCAGCGGTCGCTGCGTATCGATTGCATCCACCTTTTCGAGAACGATGTCGCCCTGAAAGATCGCCTTGCCATTCTTGACCACATAAGTCACCGGCATCCCACGATAGATTCCCTGCCGAATCTCCTGCCCGTGCGCGACGGCAATTAAAGCGAGGAGAATGACGAAAGAGCAAAGCGGCAAGCACACAGAGCGCAGGGTCTTGATGGACACAAAAACCTCCAGAATTTGGCGGGGGTAGTTCGGGCAGAGACGGCTCAGTGTGTCGTAGGCCGATGTCGATGTCAAGGATGAAAAATCTTGCAGTTGAAATCTCAGAATCTATAAAATTATGCGGGGCCAGCCGCTTAGCCTGCCCTGAGCCGAGCCGAAGGGGCTGTCCATCGAGCGAAGCTCGACACTCGCTACTGCCCCTCCCCACGCTTGCTGGCATAGTACCCCGCCCGTGTCTGAATCTTATACCCCTGTTTATTCTTGATCTCCAGCTTGCGGTAGCTCCCATCCTGCACGTTATTTGTAGGTGTGTATCCAATGTTGTACTGGCTGCGAAGCTCCGCAGCAATCTGGTCGAAGGCCTCTTTTAGTTTGTCAAACTTATTTCCTACGTTAATCACGCGGCCGCCGGTGGCCTCGGTGAGCTTCCGCATCTCGCCTTCGCCGGAGTAGCCCATTCCGAAAGATCCATAGAATCCACGGTCGGCGCACAACAGCACGTAAACAATCGAATCCGCTTTCTGCGCGGCTTCGACCGCGTCCTTGATTTTAAGCTGGCTGCCTTCGTCCTCGCCGTCCGTAAGCAGCACCATCGCCTTGCGCCCTACTTCTTTAGCCAGCATGTCGTGGGCGGAGAGATAAACAGCATCGTAAAGCACCGTGCCCTTCTGGGAGCCAGGCGCAGTGGGCACGGGCCCGCCACCCGCTCCCGGCAAGGTAGGCATGGTTACCCCTGAATTGATCTTCACTTTATTCAACGCCGCTTGCAGCCGCCGCACATCCCGCGTGTAATCCTGGATCAGCTCCGCGTCGATATTGAAATCCATCACATAGGCTTCGTCTTTGTCGGTAAGAATCTGTCGCAGAAACGCTGCGCCCACTTCTTTCTCCATGTCGAGTACTCTCATCTGGCTGCCCGAAGAATCAATCAGGATGCCGAGAGTCAGCGGCAGATTCGACTCGGCGGTAAAGTACTTGATGGTCTGCTGCTTGCCGTCTTCGAAAACCTCGAAGTCGTCCTTGGTCTGGTTCGGGATCAGCGCCCCGTGTTTGTCCTTGACGTTAAAAAAAAGCCCCACCACATTGACGTTCACCTTCAGCGTCTCAGCCGGATTCTGATCCTCAGGATTCTGCGCGTCAGATTTCTGGGCGTCGGCAGCCTTCCCGCCCGTTTGCTGGCCCTTCGCCGCATCGGCGGACTGGGGGGAATTCGAGCTCTGAGCGATAGCAGAAGGAATAACGTCTATCTCAACGCCAAACATCGCGGCGGCAAAGCCGAGCGCCGCTAGAAAAAAAGGAACAGCGGGGAACCTCGGCCGGAAAAATCTTTGGTAAGCGTAGACCTTGCGCATGCTGAAACTTCCCTCGGAAATTTTGTTAGTCTAGTGCAGGCCAGTTTAGTCCTTAAACTTAGATGCACGAAAGCGGTGGATTTGGCATCCCAAGTGAAAGAGGCTAACTTTTACTAGAAGTGGCTGGCAAAGTGGGACGGTGCTTGTGACCAAATCGGCAGCATGCAACCGGAAGCGCTTGTACGTTCACCAGGTGTATAGTTTGCTCCGCCGCGCCGTGCCGTTGCCCGCACTCCTGGCATTCGCGCTCGTCGCTACCTGGCTCATGATGAATGCGGCGCAGGCCATGGCGCAATCGTCTGCAAATCAGCCCCAGAACACCCAGACTCAGACTTCACCCGATAATATTCCCGATGCGCCCTCCGTGCAGCCGTCGGCCGCCACGCCTGAGCCTCCGCCGATTCCCAAACCCGAAGAAAAGAAGCCCGTAGAGCGCGATCCATGGACCAACCAGCCGATCAACAAGCCCGCTGCCGAATCAGGCGGTGCCTCCGGCTCTAGGCCGTCGAGTTCCGCTTCGGATGAAACCTCTCCGCCCCCACCCATGCCGCCAGTCAAAACTGTGCCTCCGGGCACAGCTGCTAAAACTCAGGCCGCGCAGCAGCAGTTGTACACTCTCGTAGTCCATACCAATTTTGTGCAGCTGCCGGTCACAGTAAAAGATCGCAACGGCCGGCCGGTCGATGGACTCCTCTCTACCGACTTCAGCGTCCTCGAAAACGGCACCAAGCAGAAATTAACTTTTTTCACCGCCGACCCTCTCCCACTCTCGGTCGCAATCGTGCTTGACCTGGGCATGCCCGATGCCGCGGTGCAGAAAGTGAATCAAACCTTCTCCGCGCTGGTTGGAGCCTTCGCCCCCTATGACGAAGTCGCCCTCTACACCTATAGCAGCACCGTCAGCGAAGTCAGTGATTTCAGCGGAGCCACGCAGAAGCTCTCCGCCCTGCTCAATCAGATGAAGACCGTACGCGGCCACGAGAACGGCGTCCCCGTGCTGGGCGGGCCTCTGGCTCAAAGCGGGCCCATCATCAACGGAGTTCCGGTCGACAGTCCTACCGCGCCGGTAGCAACCCCGCCCAAAGAAGCGCACGTATTGAACGATGCCATTCTGCAGGCTGCTATCGACCTGAGCAAGCGCGAGCGCGCCCGCCGCAAAATCATTTTCGTGATCAGCGACGGCCGCGAGTACGGCAGCAAGGCCAGCTACAACGACGTAAAACGTGTGCTGCTATCGAACGAAATTCAAGTGAAAGCCGTCGCGGTCGAAAATGGCGCCTTGCCCGCTTTACCGCAAAATCGAGCAGATCCACCTGCCTCACGAAGGCTATAGCGACATTCTACCCAAATATGTTTCCGCCACCGGAGGAGGCGCACCCTACACGGAACTAACGCTGAACGCCATCGAGGACGCCTACTCCAGAGCCATGAGCGAGGCCCGCAACCAGTACACGCTGGGCTACACTCCGGCCCGCCCCAAAACCCCAACTGCCGCAGCTTATCGCAGCATAGAAGTTCTGGTAGACAAGCCCGGCTTAAAAATCTACGCCAAAGACGGCTACTACCCAGCCCCAGCAGCACGTTAGATGTTGCTCTACCCTGTGAGCCTCAGTGTCCTCTGTGTTAAAGGTGTTTGAAATCTCAAAAGGCTCTCGAGTCTCAAGCTAGCGCAGGGGTCACCGGAGTAACCTGCCCGGAGTACGCCGCCGTGTGATATAAAAACCCCAAGCCCCCAACAGGGATATTCTTGCGCGGCCGCGTATTCCGCCGCGCGCATTGAGGAAAGTTCTTGAGTTTCATCAACTTCGCAGCCCGCGAAATCAACTGCAAAATCGTGTACTACGGCGCCGGATTAGGCGGCAAGACGACGAACCTGCAGATGATCTACCAGAAGACCGCGGAACAGCAGAAGGGCAAGATGATCTCCCTCGCCACCGAAACCGAGCGTACCCTCTTCTTCGATTTTCTTCCGCTCGATCTCGGCTCGGTTCGCGGCTTCAAAACCCGAATCCATCTCTACACCGTTCCCGGCCAGGTTTTCTACGACGCCAGCCGCAAGCTGATCCTGCGCGGCGTGGATGGCATCGTCTTCGTAGCCGACTCGCAAGAGCAGCGCATGGACGCCAACGTCGAAGCCCTCGACAACCTAATGTCGAACCTCAAAGAACACGGCTACGACTTCAACAAGATTCCCTACGTCCTGCAACTCAACAAGCGCGACCTGCCCAACATCCTTTCGCCGGATGATCTGAACAAAGAGTTGCGCAAGAAGAACGAAGCGGTAGTAGAAGCTGTGGCCTTTCAAGGCGTAGGCGTCTTCGAAACCCTCAAAGAAATCGCGAAGCAGGTTCTCAACGAACTCAAGGCCGGCGGATAGCGGAAAGACGGCGCGGAAGAGGGGGCCGGATTGGGAAGGGCAAGGCTTCAACCGTGCCGCAAGCGACACCAAATACACGGGCTTTAGCCCCCGCGGTTAGGCACTCATTGCAGCGGCTGTCCCGACGCCAGCACCCCCTTGCCGGTGGCCCATGGGTGAATCTCAGTTTTGAGCAGGCCCGCTTTGACGATTGGATCATCTTGCGTCAACTTGGCAGTCTGCTCTGCCCCCACACAGAATTTGGTGACACCCCGCAGCTCGCCTTGATCGTCCAACGGAAACGGTCCCGCAATGGCCAGATTTCCCTGATCGGTCATCTTCTTGATGAAAGCGTGGTGCTGCTTCATCACTTCCATAAACCCTGGCGCGTCCGGCTTCCACTTGTCACCTCTCTTCATCAGAACCAGCGTGTACTGCTCCATTCCGGGAGGCTCGGCTGGATTGTGAATGGCGCCGGGGTCGATGAGCCACGGCCCGCGCACCTCGACCGATAGCCTGCCTGCTCTGACCGCCGGATCGCTCTCGGCCCACTCCTGCGCCTGCGCCGCTGAGTCCGCCTGCAACACAAAGATGCCGCGAAGCGCCGTGTCGTCCATGAAAGGCCCAGCTATCACGAGCTTGTGTTCGGCCGCCATCTTGCGGATATTGGCCATGTGCTCTTCCTGAAGCTTTTCGCCCGCTTCCTTGCTCAGCTGCGGCGCATTGGCGGGACGATTCAACAGTACAATAAAGTATTGCGCGGATTTGGCCTTTGCTTGGGTATCAGCTTGCGCGAGAGCTGACCCTGTTAGTGCGAGCAGACCGAACAGCAGCAACCCGCTGAAAGAAAGTCGTCTCATAAGCTCTATCCACCCCTTGTACCGGGAGATTCTAATCCACGCGGAATGTAATCGCAGATGAGAACGGTCAGATCATCGTCCTGCGAAGCCGACCATTGCTGTACTGCGGAGACGATCTGATCCGAGGCGGCGGAAGGCGCAAGCCCACCTGTTTGCCGCAGCAGGGCAGATACTCCATCTTGCCCAAAGAAATCTCCGTTGGCATTCGCGGCTTCGATGAGGCCGTCAGTGTAGAGCAGGAGTCGATCCCCCGCTTCCAGCGCGTGTGTCGCGTTCGTGTAGGTCGCAAAATCGAAGGCAGCCAGTATCAAACCATTCTCGGTGATTTCGAGAACCTCTCCATGGCGCAGCAGAAGCATGGGTGGATGCCCAGCCGCTGAATATTGGAGCATCCCTGAACTCGAGTCGAGATGAACGTAGGCAGCGGTCACAAAGTGATTCTGAGTGTTGCCACAAAGCACGACGTTCATTCCGGCTAACAATCGAGAAGGGTCGCCGGCGTTGGCCCGCTGCGACGTACCCGCCACTTTCACCATCGAGGCAATGAGCGCGGCCGGAACCCCGTGGCCGGAGACATCAGCGATAAGTAGTCCGGCCTGCCGGTTGTCGGCCACGATGAAATCGTAAAAATCTCCGGCTACGGAGGTCATTGGTACGTAACGGGCGGCCACCTGAAAGTTAGCTGAGTTAGGGAAAGCGTTAGGCAGAATCGACAACTGGATCCGCTTGGCGACCTCAAGTTCGCTTTGAATTTCGCTGAGTTGCTTCTCCCGCTGCAGGGTCTGACGCGCGGCTACATATCCGAGTGCCGCCAGAAACACCGCAAAGCCAATCGGTTCAACGTTCGGGAACCGGAGCCCGAGCACGCTCCTCACGTTCTCCCATAAAACGAAAGCCACGAAGATCAGCCCGCCGGAGCGGATGATCACAAAATCCCGATCATCCGGGCTACTCCCTGCGGACCGCGCGATCACAAAAACCATAGCTGCGATGATCAAAACGTTAGCGATCTGGTAAAAGACTCGGTGCGGTCCGAAGGCGATCGACGCAAGCGCCAAAGAGCCAAGCACGATTCCCAGTGAATAACACACCATCTTGGCTTGGCGGCGCATGAGCCCTGCGGCTTTGAAGAAAAAGAATGCAGGGATTGCAACCGTAAAATCGAGCGCGGAATTAAGCCTTGCGTAGAGAGACGAGCCCTGCATGGTGAGCCCCATCAGGTTGGACTGCATCCACATGCGCAGCCCATACAGAACGGCAAAGAGGGCAAAGTAAATCAGCACTGCGTCGAGTTTGCGGCGGATCGCGGAAAATGCTGCCGCGACCAGCCCCACCGCAGTGATCGCCGCGCCGAGAAACAGGAAGGGAGCATCGCGATGAAAAGCCTGCAAAACTTGCTCCGCAGTAATCTCGGGGCCGGAAGCGTACATGAGAGAGGATGCTAAATCATTCTGGCTGCGTTAGAAGGGTGGATTAATCGGCGACAGCATTGGTTCAGGAAGTAAACCCGAGGCACGTTAAGATCGAGGTCAAGCCGCAGGGCGGCACAAGAATGCAGCCCATGCCGCAAGCCGTGGGTCGAGTAGTGGAACTAGACCAACAGTTCGCTTCGGCGGACGGTACGAGCTTCGTACCGATCTAAACCCCCACCGCCTCCTGTCCACCCAGCGGCAAGAAATACTGCGTGCCCTTGATCGGCTCGGAAACCTTGCGCAGCAACTCTCGCAAATCCTCATTGCGCTCGACAAAATCAATATCCGAAGTATTCACGATCAGTAGATCCGACGAAGTGTAGTGAAAAAAGAAATGTTCGTAAGCCTTCACCACTTCTTCGAGATACTCATCGCTCACGGCGCGCTCGCCCGGCGCATTCTTCTTCCGCAGCCGCTTCTTCAACACCTCAGGCGTGGCCTGCAAATAAATGACAAGATCGGGCGTAGGCAACTGTTCCCGGAAATAGTTGTAGTACCGGTTGTAGGTATCAAGTTCCTGGTCGGTAAGGTTCAGGCAGGCAAACAATTTATCTTTTTCAAAGATAAAATCGGCCACCACCATCTTCTGTGAGCCCGCTCCCAAGTCAAGCGCCTGCAACTGCTCAAAGCGCTGCACTAGAAACGTGAACTGTGCCTGAAACGCCGCGCCCCGCTCGCCCTCATAAAAAGGCGCGAGAAACGGATTCGACTCCATCTCGATCACACGCTGCGCCTTCAGCCGCTCGGCAAGAATGCCGGCCAGCGTGCTCTTGCCCACCCGTATCGGACCTTCCACAGCAATGTAACGCGGCAGCTCGAAAAGATTCGCCATGTTGTTTCGGAATTGGCAGAATATATCGGATCACGCCACCTGACAATTGCGCGAAGAGTTAACAGAGGCAGCAAGTCGAAAACCAAAATGCGGGATGAAAACCGAGAATTCGAATCAGGCTAATCTCTGCAGCGCAAATAAGGATTTTAATTCCGCATTCCGGCTTCTGACTTGCATTTACAATGCGCGCATGCTCGGCTATTTAATCTCCGCCGCAGCCACCGCGGTTGCAGTGGCCGCGGGTTACCAGTCAATGGCTCCAACCGGACAATGGTGCGGCCGAACATTCACGAGCCTTAAACCCGGCACCCGCCAAATTGCTCTCACCTACGACGACGGCCCCAACGACCCGCACACGGAACGCTTGCTCGGCGTCCTAGCCCGCCACAAAGTACACGCCACTTTTTTTCTCATAGGACGCTACGTGCAACAACGCCCTGAGATCGCCCGCTCTATCGCTGCGGCTGGCCATATCGTCGGAAACCACACCTTCACTCATCCCCTGCTGACCTTCAAAAGCGAAGCAGAAATCAGGCGACAACTCGCCGACTGCCGCAAGGCGCTTCAGGATGCAATCGGCGAGCACTCCAATCTCTTTCGCCCGCCCTTCGGCGGACGCCGCCCAGCGGTTCTGCGTATAGCTCGCGAGCTGGGACTTGAACCGGTAATGTGGAGCATAACCGGCTACGACTGGAGCGCACCCCCAGCCAAAGTCATCGAGCGCAAGGTCGAAAAACAGATGCGCGGAGGCGACGTAGTCCTTCTCCACGACGGCGGCCACCGGCAAATTGGGGCCGATCGCTCGCAGACCGTGATCGCCACAGATCACTTGATCGCTCGTTATAAATCTGAGGGATATGAGTTCGTCACGATCTCACAAATGATCGCTGAATCAGCCAAGGAGGTTATCGCGGTTCGCTCAACTCTGTCATCCTGAGCGAAGCGAAAGCCTGCCCTGAGCAAAGCCGAAGGGGACCTCATGCCTGTCGATACCGCCATCGCCCTCAAAAGGTGTTTCTATTCCACAGTTCGTTATCCCTTCACAGCCACAAACGCCTCTTTCGCAGCCGCCACAGTCCGCTGCACATCCTCCTCCGTATGCGTCGCGCCCAAAAACGCCGCCTCAAACTGCGAGGGAGGCAGATAAACTCCGCTATCCAGCATGCTGCGAAAGAATTTTCCAAACGCATCGGTATTCGATTTCGAAGCCGACTCCCAATCCGTCACCGGCCCATCGGTGAAGAACCAGGTAAACATCGAACCCACGCGGTTGTAACAAAGCGGCACGCCGGCATCTTTAGCAACAGCCGCCACGCCCTGCACTAACTCTCCACTCATTTTCTCCAGCCGCGGATAAATCTCCTGCTTTTGATCGCGCAGATGCTTCAACATCGCGCAGCCCGCAGCCATCGCCAGCGGATTCCCCGAGAGCGTCCCCGCCTGATACATCGGCCCCAACGGCGACACCAGATCCATGATCTCGCTCGACCCGCCGTAAGCCCCAACCGGCAAGCCTCCGCCGATGATCTTGCCCAGCGTCGTCAGGTCGGGACGAATGCTGTAAAGTTCCTGCGCTCCACCAAAAGCTACGCGAAAGCCCGTCATCACCTCATCGAAAATCAAAACCGCGTTCTCGCGCTCCGTGATCATGCGCAGTCCAACCAGAAAATCATCCGCAGCGGGCACGCATCCCATGTTGCCCACCACCGGCTCCACAATCACGCACGCAATCTGGTGCTTGTATTTTTGAAATGCGTACTCTACCGCCTTAATGTCATTGAAGGGCAAGGCCAGCGTGAATTGGATGAACTCCTCGGGCACTCCCGCCGATCCTGGGATGCCCAGCGTCGCCACGCCCGAGCCCGCCTTTACTAGCAGGGAGTCGGAATGCCCGTGATAACAGCCCTCAAACTTGACGATATATTTTCGCTTGGTGTAAGCCCGCGCCAGCCGAATGGCAGACATGGTCGCTTCGGTGCCAGAGTTCACGAAGCGAACTTTCTGCATCGGCGGAAACGCCGCCAGCACCAGTTCAGCGAGATCCGCCTCCGCCGGTGTCGACGCGCCAAAACTTGTGCCGTTGCAAGCCGCGCCCACAATCGCATCCAGCACATCAGTCGCTGCATGGCCTAGAATCAGCGGTCCCCACGAGCCCACATAGTCGATGAATTCGTTCTCGTCCGCATCCCAGATGTGCGAACCTTTTCCACGCACAATAAACGGCGGCTCGCCACCGACCGAACCAAAGGCTCGCACCGGCGAGTTCACCCCACCTGGAATCATGCTCTCGGCACGTTGCCGCAAACGGCGTGACTGCTCGACTTTTCGAGACATAGTGGAAGGCATCCAGCGCTCCCGCGCGAGAAGTTCAACCTATATCCCCGCGCGCAACCGATTACTATAACAGCGCAATCCCGGACAAATTCATCAGATATTCATTCTTCTGCCATCATTTTGCAACATCGCCGCGGTAATGTAGGGTCATCAAGTTGCCCTTCTAACCGGGAGGGTTTGAGGGGACAGTCTCGGGGGCTCCGGGCTGTCCTTTTTGTTCTTTTGCCATTTCGCTCCCGGGCATCGCGCCAGCATCATTTCAGATAAGCCCGAACCAGCCCAATCAGGTCTTCGCCCAGCTCTTCGGGCGACTCCATCTCCTGATCCGGATTCATCATATGGAGGCGGATGTGGTCCTCCAGAATTTCCGCCATCAATCCATTCACGCCGCCCCGAATTGCCGCCAACAGCATCAGTATGTCCGCGCATTCGTCCCCAGCCTCGAGCGCCCGCTCCACCGCCGCGAACTGGCCGCGAATGCGCTTAATACGGAACAGCAGTTTCTGTTTCTCTTTCGCAATCACTGGAATTTTGTCTTTCATGATTTTCACGTGCCCCTTCTTTTCTTCGACAGGGTGCAGCCTGAGAGTTTATCCCGGCTTATCCGTTTTGCGTCATCCCTGGGGTCCCGCGTTTTTCAGCGGGTCGGCCCGCACTATTTTCTTGCCGCGCTTACCCTACCGGGGTATGCTATGAAAGTTCCGAGGAAAAATCCACGGCCTCAGACCCTGGGACTGTAAGGCGAATCTTTATGAACCTTTTACGGCGTTCGCGCCCGGTGCGAAATCAAAGCAAGTGGCTTGACACTCATAGAAAGGAGGGCAACGACAATGGCTTGCATCACTTTTATGGCCCCACCAGTGGCGATGGCGACGACGCAGCTCGCGCGCGTAATCGATTTCAAGCTTTCCGCTCCACAGCAGCAATTACGTGCGGAACGGCAACCTCTGCGCATGAACTGGGTCGTGGTCACCGGCAGCAACGGCAGCCGTGTGCTCCGCATGCAGTGGATCGCAGACTCGTGAGTTTACGAGGTTGCATTCTGTAACATTCCCTTAACGGATCCCACGTAGGCTCGGTAGGATCGGTCGGGTGTTTCCTCGGCTCGGCCGGTCCACCTGATATGCAAATTTCATCAGTTTAACTATAGTTAACTAGAAGCTATATACTTCCGTTAACCAGAAATAGTGACGAATATCACAGCCCGGGGTGAGGTTAGGCCTTGAGTTGACGTTCCCACACCCCCTAACTTGGAATTATGAAATTGAAATTCAATTTCAATATTGGAAGTTTCAGCTTGCAATCGAAAGTTGCAACTTCCCTGTCGGCTCGCATCTCGCTTGCCCTGTTGGCGCTCGTCGCGCTGCCTTTCTCTTCCTCGGTCCTCGCCCAGCAACCCGACACTCCTTCTGCAACTGCGGCCGGCGCCGCTCCGCAAGCGTCCGCAGAGAGCGACCCTCCCCCCGAGGAGAGCACCGAAGCCATGCTCCCCCATTTCAAGGACACTCGCTTCTGGCTCTCCGGGCAGATGAATTTTATCTTCCAGACTCATCCTCCCTTTCACGCCGACTACAGCGGACCGAACAGCCTCAGTCCGAATTACCAAAAGGCCACGTCGCGCGTGCTGACCCTCTACACCGGAGTGCGCTTCAACAACTCCACCGAACTCCTGGTCGACATTGAAGAAGCCGGCGGACAGGCGCTCAGTTTAGGCCTAGGTGTCGCCGGCAATACCGATCTCGATATCGTCCGCAATCCGCTGTTGAGTAAAGCTCCTTACCTGGGACGGGGCATGATTCACAAAGTCTTCGCCTTGAGTAAAGATAAGGTCGAAAATCAGCGCAGCGCCTTCTCGCTCTTCGACGAATTACCCCGCCGCCGCCTGGAAATCCGCTTCGGAAAGTTCAGCATGCCGGATTTCTTCGATATCAACTCCGTCGGCTCCGATACTCATTTTCAGTTCATCAACTGGACCACCGACAACAACGGCGCCTACGATTACGCCGCCGACACTCGCGGCTACACTGTCGGCCTCACCGCCGACTACGAAGATCGCAACTGGGGATTTCGTTTCGCCGAAGCCTTAATGCCCAAGATTGCAAACGGAATTGATCTGGTATGGCGCCCCTGGCAAGTGCACGCCGAAAATTGGGAGTACGAGTTGCGTCGCGGCTTCATCCCTAAGAAGGCTGGCGTGGTTCGTCTCCTGGCTTATACCAACTACGCCAACATGGGCATCTATCGCGATGCTATCGCTAACTTTGAAGAAGGCCTCACGCCCGTTCCAGAGATTACAAACCATCCCTGGCACATCACTCGCAAATATGGTTTCGGTGTAAATGTGGAACAGAATCTTACGCGTTACCTCACTGCATTCGCCCGCTTCGGCTGGGATAATGGCAAAACCGAATCCTTCGCCTACACCGAAGTCGACCAAACTCTTGCCGAGGGTGTGGGCGCTAACGGTGTCTGGTGGCGTCGCAAACAAGATCGCGCTGGCGTCGCGTTCATCTCCAACGCAATCGAGAAAGATCACCAGACTTACCTGGCTGACGGCGGCCTGGGCTTCCTTCTCGGCGATGGCAAGCTCAACTACGGCCGAGAAACTATTGTCGAGACGTATTACACAGCCCACCTCTGGCGCGGCATCTACGTAGCTCCCGGCCTGCAGCACCTCAATAACCCCGGCTACAACCGCGACCGCGGCCCGGTTCTAGTCCCATCCTTTCGCGCCCACGTCGAGTTCTAGCGAAAAGACAACTCCCCAGCGCGAAGAGCAGTAGGTTTCACGAGAGCTATTCCTCCACAGTCACGCCCTTCCAGAAAGCCACGTATCCCCTAATCTGCTTCGCCGCCGACTTGGGTTCAGGGTAGTACCAGGCCGCCCCGGCATTCTTCTTCCCATTCACTTCAAGATCGTAATAGCTGGCAGTCCCTTTCCACGGACAAACTGTATGCTCCCCACTAGGTTTGAAATATTCCTTTCGAATCGCATCCGGAGGAAAATACTCATTCCCCTCCACCTCAACCGTTGCATTGCTTTCAGCCAGCACCGCGCCTTGCCACATTGCTTTTGCCATAATCCCCATATAGATTCCTGAAAGACGCCCCAGGTTCACAAACCTTTCTGGAGACCAGATGCCCGAGATCCTAGCCCGCACCCGCTTCAACGGACATTCCATGACCGGAGCACTCGAACGCGTGCTCGTCTGCTCGCCCCGTGCGGCAGGCTGGGATCAACCCGAACGCGCTGCGCAATGGCAGAACCTCGGTTTTCACCACGCGCCCGACTTTGCCACAGCCCAGTCCCAACACGAAGCGTTGTGCCGCGAGTTGCAATCCGTCGGCGCCGAAATCATAGAGTTGCCTCCCGCGCGCGAACTCTCGCTGGACGCCGTCTACGCTCACGATGCCTCTCTTCCCACCGATCACGGCGTAATCGGGTTGCGCCCCGGCAAACCAAACCGCGCAACCGAAGGCGCTCACCAAGCCTCGTTCTGCGAGACGATCGACATCCCCACGCTCGGCGCAATCACCCCTCCCGCCACCACCGAAGCCGGAGACATGCTCTGGCTCGATCCTCACACACTGCTAGTCGGCCACGGTTATCGCACCAACGCCGCCGGCATTCAGCAAATGCGCGCCCTCCTCGCCACGAAACATATAGAAGTTCTCTCCGCTCCGCTACCGCACGGCTCAGGTCCCGCTGCCTGCCTGCACTTAATGTCTCTAATCAGCCTGCTCGACGAGCACACGGCTTTAGTAGATCTGCCCTGGCTAGCGGTAGAAGCCATAGAGCTACTCCGGCAACGCGGATTTTATTTCATCGAAATCGATCCCGCGGAACGCGACACTCTAGCCTGCAACGTCCTGTCCCTCGGAAATAACCGCCTCTTAGCGCTGGAAGAAAATCGCAGCACGAACGAGCGACTGCGCCAAGCCGGATTCGATCTCCGCACTTTCCCCGGCAGCGAACTCTGCATCAATGGCAGCGGCGGCCCCACCTGCCTAACCCGCCCCCTGCTAAGGACGTAGAGAACGGAACATGTGGGAACGGGCGCCTCGCCCGTTCCGCCGAGCGCAGCGAGGCGGCGACTACTACGAACCTGGCTGGAGCCATAGCGCGCGTGATCGTCTACAATCTCCGCATGTCCTCACAGCTGCAGAAGCACACTGCGATGAACGATTGGCAGATTCAAGAGATTCACACCGCAATCGAGGAAGCCAACGCTGGCGACTTTGCCACCGACCCCGAAGTAAAAGCGGTCATGGACAAGTGGGACGCCAACACTAAGTAGGCTCTCAGAACCACGCCCCGCACTCCTGCTAAAATAATCCTGCATGCTTCTTCCCTTCGTCCGCGAACTCTTCACGGACGTGGCCCAGCTTCCCGCCTTCACGCGTGTTGCCTCCCACCTCAAGGAGGGCACGGGGCGCATTCGTGTCTCCGGCCTCACCCCCACGGCGAAAGCCTTGCTGCTGGTGCTCTTTCAGCACGCAGCCGACCGCCCGCTGATCTTCGTAGTCAACGATAACCGAGCAGTCGAAGATTTCCTTCCCGTGCTCCGCGGCTTCTGCGAGCTAACCGCGGCCTGCGACCCAGACTCAGTCATCTCACTCCCGGCCCGCGACGTTCTCCCGTTCCAGAATCTATCCCCGCACCCCGAACTTCAGGAAGAACGCGCCACCGCCCTGTGGAAGATAGCGACAGGTGCAGCTTCAATCGTGATCTCGCCCGTAGCTGCCACGGCCATCAGACTGCGCTCCAGCGATTACTACGTCGATCTGGCCCGCACCGTCCGCCGCGGCGAGTCCTTCGATCTCGAAGGCTTGCTAGCCCACCTCAACACCGTCGGCTACACCTCGACCGATGTAGTCGAAATGCCCGGCCAGTATGCCGTTCGCGGCGGCATCCTCGACGTCTACTCCCCCGAAGCCGATCGCCCGTTACGCATCGAATTCTTCGGCGATGAAGCCGAATCCATTCGCAAGTTTGATCCCGCATCGCAACGCTCTTCGAATCCAGTCGACGAAGCTCTCTTACTTCCACTGACCGAAACCCCGGTCAGCGAACATCTACTAGCCGCGATTCACACGCGTCTAAGTGGCAAGCGTATCGTGGGCTCTGGACGCCCTGACTCAGAAGAAATCATCGAAGCCGCGGTCCGCGCCGGAGGCGTCAACGTCTTCCCCGGCTGGGAGTTTTATTCTCCCGTAGCCGGCGCCGAAAGCACCATCTTCGATTTGATTCCGCGCGCTGCCGTTCTGCTGGACGAACCAGATCAACTCGAACAAGAATTCGACCGCTTCTGGACCCGCGTCACCGAAGCCCATGAACGCAGCGGAGTCGGCAATCTGGTCCGTCCCGAAGATCTTTACCTGCCGCCGGACGACTGGAAGCAAAAAACCGCCGTACTTCCGGGCGCCGATATCGAACACCTGGGCATCACCCGCAGCTTAGACGACGCTTCAGAAATCTCATTCCTCACCCAGCCCTCGCCACGCTTCCACGGCGCAATTCCCGCCATGCTGGAGGAAGTCCAAAAGCTAAACGCCGACGGCAAACGCGTTCTCTTCGCCGTGCCCAACACCGGCGAAGTCGAACGCCTCGCGGACGTTTTTACCGAGTACAACGTTTCGTTTCGCCTGGGAAGCCGCACCCGAGGCGGCGAAAGCTACGCCGACGAAACCAGTTACTTCGCCGGAGAAGTCCTCACCACCACCCTAGCCACGGCCTACATCCCGGATGGCGTGCTCTTGCCCGAAGCCAATCTCGCCATCTTCGGCTCCCGCGATCTCTTCGACGAATCCGATTCCGTAGCTTCGCGACCGCAACGTTCGAAATCCAAAGTTTCCGCCTTTCTCTCCGACTTCCGCGATCTGCAAGTGGGAGATTACGTCGTCCACGTCGAACACGGCATCGGCCAGTATCAGGGCCTGAAAGAAATCAATCACGGCGACGGCCCCGCCGAGTTCATGCTGCTCGAATTCGCCGAAGCCGCCCGACTCTACGTTCCGCTCACGCGTCTAGATTTGGTGCAGAAGTACCGCTCCTCCGAAGGCGCCAAGCCGGTGCTGAGTCACCTCGGCACCCAATCCTGGGCGAAGACCAAAGCTCGCGTGCGCAAGGCCATGAAAGATATGGCCGACGAACTTCTCAAACTTTACGCCGAGCGCAAAACAGCTGTAGGACACGCCTTTCCGCCCGGCAACGAATGGTTCCGCGAATTCGAAGACGCCTTCGAGTTCAACGAAACCGAAGACCAGGCCACTGCCATCAAAGATGTAATGCGCGACATGGAATCCTCCCAGCCCATGGACCGCCTGCTTTGCGGCGACGTAGGCTACGGCAAAACCGAAGTCGCCATGCGCGCCGCCTTCAAAGCCATCAGCGACAACAAACAAGTCGCCGTTCTAGCGCCGACCACGGTTCTGGCCTTCCAGCACTTCGAAACTTTCAAGCAGCGCTTCGCCCCATTTCCCGTCACCATCGAAATGATCAGCCGCTTCCGCTCGCCGAAGCAGCAAAAAGAAATCCTGCAAAAAACCGAAGCCGGCAAAATCGATATGCTGATCGGCACCCACCGCATCCTCTCCAAAGACATCAAGTTTTCCGATCTCGGCCTTTTAATCGTCGACGAAGAGCAGCGCTTCGGCGTCCGCCACAAAGAGCGCATCAAGCAAATGCGCAAGCAAGTGGACGTGCTCACCATGTCGGCCACGCCCATCCCGCGCACCCTGCACATGTCGCTCGTCGGTCTGCGCGATATGAGCGTCATCGAAACTCCGCCCAAAGATCGCATGGCGATCCAGACGGTAGTAGCCAGCTGGGATGAAAAACTGATTCAATCGGCCATCGAGCAGGAATTAGAACGAGGCGGCCAAGTTTATTTCGTTCACAACCGCGTAGACACGATTTGGGAGATCGCCGCCAAGATTCAAGTGCTGGTCCCGAAGACGCGAATCATAGTAGGCCACGGTCAGATGTCAGAAGGCGAACTGGAAAAAGTGATGCTGAAATTCATGCATCACGAAGCCGACATTCTGGTTTCAACCACGATCATCGAGAACGGTCTCGACATCCCTCTGTGCAACACGATCCTGATCAACCGCGCCGATCGCTTAGGTCTCTCGGAGCTCTACCAGTTGCGGGGCAGAGTAGGCCGATCCAACCGCCGCGCCTACGCGTATCTAATGCTCCCGCCAGAAATCGAGCTAACGCCGATAGCCCGCCGAAGGCTCGCGGCCTTGAAAGAATTTTCCGACCTGGGCGCAGGATTCAAAATCGCCGCTCTCGACCTCGAACTCCGCGGCGCAGGCAACATGCTGGGAGGCGAACAGAGCGGCCACATCGAAGCCATAGGCTTCGAGCTTTATACGCAAATGCTCGATCGCGCAGTCCGCGAAATGAAGGGCGAAGCCGCTCCCGACGAAGCCGAAACCCAACTCAATCTAGGCCTGAACATTCGCATCCCCGCAAACTACGTTCCGGAAGAAAATCAGCGCCTGCAAATGTACAAGCGCGTAGCCAGAGTAGAAACCGAATCGCAACTAACCGACGTTGCCGCTGAATTAGAAGACCGCTACGGCCCGCCGCCGCCCGCAGTCCGCAACCTCCTCGACTACGCGTCACTAAAATTGTTATGCATGCAAGTCGGCGTAAATGCCATCGAACGCAAACGGGACAACGTAACCCTGAAGTTCCAACAAAACGCCACTGCGGATCCGGAGCAACTAGCGCGCTTCGTCTCGCCACAGCGCGGCGCGCAGTTCACCCCCGACGGAATGTTGAAATTTATTTTGAAAGCGACGGCAGCGGAAGAAGTCCTGCGCACCCTACAACAATCCTGGAACAACTGGCCAGCGCAGAAACCGTATCAGAAGTTCGTTCCGCCAGCGGTCCAGTTTAGTTGTGGAATGTGGTGGACAGCCGCCTCGGCTGTCCACTCGAGCGCAGCGAGACGCATCTTGTGAGCGCCCTGCAGACTACTAGCACAGCGGCGATTCGGCGGCGGTTTAGGTTTCCAAGAACAGCCGCGGTTTCAACCGCCCTGTCGCCAGCCGCAAACTCCACCATATACAATTATCGCCGGCAACCGAACCAGCACCGCCAACGACTAACGACGAACGACCAACGACCGCCCCATGCCCATGAAAGTCCGCAAAGCCGTTTTCCCCGCCGCCGGCCTCGGCACGCGTTTCCTGCCCGCCACCAAAGCCCAGCCCAAAGAGATGCTCCCGCTGGTCGACAAGCCCATCATTCAATACGGCGTGGAAGAAGCCATGGCCTCCGGCTGCAACCAGATCCTCATCATCACCGGCCGCGGCAAGCAATCCATCGAAGACCACTTCGACGTCAGCTACGAACTCGAAACCATGCTCGAGAGACGCGGCAAGAACTCGACCTGCTCAAGATCGTGCGCTCCATCTCCGACATGATTCACGTAGCCTACGTCCGCCAGAAAGAAGCGCTGGGGCTCGGCCACGCAGTACTGATGGCGCGCGAGCTGGTAGGCAACGAACCTTTCGCCGTGCTCCTGGCCGATGACGTAATCGACGCCGAAGTCCCTTGCCTCAAAGCAAATGGTCGATGTCTTCGATCAAACCCAGTGCTCGGTGCTGGCCACGCAAATCATCGAAGGCAAAATGATTTCCTCCTACGGCGTGCTCGACGTAAAGCCTGTCGAAGACAGCCGCTTCGGCGACCGCCTCTATCGAAATCAAAAACATGGTGGAGAAACCCAAGCCCGAAGAAGCCCCGTCAAACCTCGCCATCATCGGCCGCTACATTCTCACGCCCGGCGATTTTCGATTGCCTCGCAGAACTCCCAGCCGGCGCCGGAGGCGAACTGCAACTAACCGACGGCATGCGCCTTCTGCTTGCAAAAAGAAAAAATGTACGCCTACGTCTACGAAGGCCGCCGCCACGACACCGGCGACAAACTAGGCTTCCTGAAAGCCACAGTAGAATTCGCCCTGAAGCGCGAAGACTTAGGTGACAGCCCTTCCGCGAATACTTAAAAGGAAAAGCTCTAATTGTTTAATGCCCGTGTGGGGACGTTCGTCCGTCTAGCAAGTGCTCATGTGGGGACGGACGCATTCGGGAGCCTGCCCTGAGCGAAGCCGAAGGGTCCAGCCGGAGCGCAGCGAGGCGCAGCCGCCATAACAGACCTAGACGGAACCCTTCAACTTCTTCGACTTCTCCTCCACGCCACGCGCCAGCTTCTCTTTGTGCGCGTCAAGTTTCTTAGCAATCAGCAGCATCCCGCAAACCAATCATCTGCGCCGCAAGAATCCCCGCATTGGTAGCCCCAGGCTTGCCGATCGCAACCGTCGCCACCGGAATCCCCGCGGGCATCTGCACGGTCGCCAGCAGAGAATCCATCCCCTGCAGCGAAGTTGAAGGAATCGGCACGCCGATCACCGGCAAGAGTAGTGTGCGCCGCAATCACCCCAGCCAGATGCGCCGCCCCACCGGCCCCGGCGATGATCACGCAAATCCCGCGCCCAGCTGCCTTGCGCGCGAAATCGGCGGTGCGATCCGGCGAACGGTGCGCCGAAGTAACATCGATCTCATAAGCGATCCCAAATTCCTCCAGCGCCTTCCCAGCCTCGCGCATAATCTCAAGGTCAGAATCGCTCCCCATCACAATCGAAACCAGAGCTTTACTCATCGACTCTCCTATAAGAATGTTATCAAAAGTAATTGTCATCCTGAGCGAAGGTATGTGCTTCGCTGCAATGAAGCACGTACCGCAGTCGAAGGATCCCTTTCACTTCTAGCGCGATCCGTAGACCCCGCCGGGAATTTCAACCACCATCTGAAGCCCGGCGATCTACTTCTTCAACGCCCGCCCCGCAATGTCCTTCCGGTAATGCGCGCCATCAAACCGAATCTTCTCACAAGCTTCATACGCCCGCGCCACCGCAGTCTCCAACTCCGCCGCCCGCGCCGAAACCCCCAGCACCCGCCCGCCCGCAGTAAAAAACTCCCCGTCGCGCTTCGAAGTCCCGGCGTGAAAGACCTTCACGCCCTCAATCGCCGCAGCCTCTTCAAGCCCACGTAATCTTTTTCCCCACCTCATACGTCCCCGGATATCCTCCCGAAGCCATCACCACGCACACCGACGCATCCCGCGACCAGTTGAAATCGCCCTCGCTGACCCGGCCCTCAATCGAAGCCTCCAGCGCATCCACCAGATCACTCTCCAGCCGCATCAGAATCGGCTGCGTCTCCGGATCGCCAAAGCGGCAATTAAATTCCAGCACCATCGGACCGCGCGCCGTCATCATCAGCCCGCAATAGAGCACGCCCTTGTACTCCGCGCCCTCCGCCTTCATGCCCGCCACCACGGGACGCGCAATGTGATGCACCAGCCAGTCGCGCATCTGTCGTCAACGATTTCGGCGGCTCGAATAAGCGCCCATCCCACCCGTATTCGGGCCAGTGTCGCCATCGCCGACACGCTTGTGATCCTGCGCCGCTACCAGCGGAGCAACTCGCTCGCCATCGCTCAACACCAGAAACGAAAGTTCTTCGCCCTTCAAACATTCTTCCAGCACCACGCGCACCCCAGCTTCGCCCACCATCTTCCCGCTGAACATTTCGGCCGCCGCGCTAGCCGCCTCTTCTTTGCTCGCTGCGATCACCACGCCCTTGCCCGCCGCCAATCCATCCGCCTTCACCACCACCGGCAAGTGAAAGTGCGTCCAGCGCCGCGCGGACCTCCTCCACCGAATCGCAAATCGCATAAGGCGCGGTGGGAATGTGATGCCGCTGCAGAAATTCCTTGGCGAAGCTCTTGCTCGCACTCCAGTTGCGCCGCCGCCTTGGTCGGACCAAACACAGGCCAGCCGCGCCGCGTAAATTCGTCCACCACCCCCAAAGTCAGCGGCAATTCCGGACCCACCACGGTCAGGTCCGGCCGCACCTGTTCGCCCAGAGCCACCATCGACTCCACGCTCTTCAAGTCACAGGCAGGCATTCCGCCTCGTCCGCTATGCCGCCATTGCCCGGCGCACAATAAAGCTTCGAAACCGCGCAGACTGCCGCAGCTTCCACACCAGCGCATGCTCGCGTCCGCCGCTGCCAAGAACCAGAACTTTCATAGCCAGAGAAACTAAAGGTTAGGGGAGAGCAGGAAGCTGTCAAACCTCAAGCACTAGGTAGTAATGCACTTTGTCCTTTACACGACTTTGTCATCCTGAGCGTAGCCGTTCTGCAGGCGTAGTCGAAGGATCTCCCGCTTAACCGACCTAACGCGCGAGCCAATTGCTCCTGATTCTCAGCCACTCATTAACCATGCTTAATTCCCAGTCGTATAATCCCCGAAGATGATCACCGTCTCCAAAGAAGACTATCTAAAAGCCATCCTCGAAGCCGAAAGCGAAGGCGAATCCGTCATCTCCGCGCGCCTGGCCGACTGGCTGAAAGTCTCAGCCCCCGCCGTCACCATGGCCCTGCGTCGCCTGAAAAAAGATGGCCTGGTCCGCGTCCAAGACGACGGACACGTCCGCCTCACCGCCGCCGGCCGCAAGATCGCTCGCAAACTTACCCTCCGCCACCACCTGATCGAACGCATGCTCGCCGAACTCTTCGGCATGGAGTGGTGGAAAGTCCACGATGAAGCCGAGCGCCTCGAGCACGCCGTCTCCCCCGACTTCGAAGCCAAACTCCTCGCCAAGCTGGGCAAAGCCGGCGTCTGCCCCCACGGCAACCTGAGCGAGATGGAAAGCCCCGCCAGCCGCCGCCATCGCGGCCTGCTGCTGCTCTCCGATGCCGCACCCGGAGCCAGCCTATGCCGTCAGCGGCATCTATGAGCGCGACCGCCGCCTGCTCGAGTTCCTCGAAGCCCGCGGCATCCGTCCCGGAGCAAAATTACGCCTGCTCGAACGCAACTACGATCAAACCCTTTCTCTCTCCACCGCCGCCGGCAACGTCTCCCTGGGCCGCGCCGCCGCCGAGCGAGTCTGGGTCTCCCCAGCCGACCCGCGTTCGTACGTTAACGCTGTCATCCTGAGCCTACCCGATGGGATCCGCAACTTGCGGACCTCATCCGCGAAGCATCGTAAGAGCCTGCGCTGAGCTTGCCGTAAGGGGCCCCGCAGAGGCCTGCGCGACCACCGGCTCGAATAGGCGCTTTTAAGACCAAGCGCCCGAGCTGCGCCCTTTAGTTAACCATGGTTTATATCATAGTGTATACTTACGCTAATTTCTGCCAGGGACAAGTGGTGCGACCGAACAACTTCGTGTTTTCTCTGTGTTCCCTTTGACTAAGGGGCTGTTAACCAATCGAGACCGATGAAGCCTGTCATCACCCAAGCCGACGAAGAGTAGTAATCACTCACGAAGATGTCGACCGCGCCCATGATCGCGTCCGTGTTTCCACCGCCCGCGCCCGGCGCGGCTTTTCCTCCCGCGCGCGCCTGCTGTGGTTGCTGGTCGGCCCCGGCGTCCTGGTCATGTTGGGAGAGAACGACGGCCCCAGCATGCTCTCCTACGCCGCCACCGGCGCCAAGTTCGGCATCGGATTCTTCCTTCCCTTCGTCGCCCTCACGTTTTGCATGGCGATCGTCGTCCAGGAGATGACCGTCCGCCTCGGCGCCGCCACCCATCGCGGCCACGCCGAACTCATCTTCGACCGCTTCGGTCCCTTCTGGGGATGGTTCTCCATGATCGACCTCGGCATCGGCAACTTTCTCACGCTGATCACCGAGTTCATCGCCATCCGCGCAGGTCTCGGCTTTTTTGGCGTGCCGCCTTGGGCTGCGGTTCTGCTCGCGCTGGTAGTTCTCTACGGCGCCCTTGTAAGTCACCGCTATTGGACTTGGGAGCGAATCACGCTTGCCGCCGCCGCATTCAACCTGATTTTCATTCCAGTCGCTCTCCTGACTCACCCCAGTTGGCACTCCGTGGGTCACGCCTTCTTCACCTGGCAACCGCTTCCCGGCTTCAATAAAGACACGCTGTTAATCGTGCTCGCCGACATCGGCGCCACCGTCACCCCATGGATGCTCTTCTTTCAGCAGAGCGCAACCGTCGACAAGGGGATGACGACCAAAGACATCCGCTTCGGCAGGGTCGACACCGTGCTCGGCGCCGCCCTCGCCACTGCCGCCGCCGTAGCCACCATCCTCGCCACTGCGCCGCTCTTCGCCCATCAGATGACCGCCGACAATTTTCAGGCCGCCGAATTCGCCCAGGCCCTCCAGCCCATCATCGGCCACTTCGGCGCATCCCTCTTTGCCCTGGGCATGGTCGAAGCCGGCATTGTAGCCGCTATCACCATCTCCACCTCTTCCGCCTACGCCTTCGGAGAAGTCGCCCACAAACCCCACAGCCTCAACCTCCCCATGGGAGAAGGCAAATCCTTCTATGCCGTGCTGACCCTATGCGCAGTCGCCGCAGCCGCCATCGTCCTAATCCCAGGCCTGCCCCTGGTCTACGTGGTTTTAGTCGTTAACGTCGTAGCGGTACTAGCCATGCCGCCAGCACTCGTATTCCTGTTTATGCTGGTCAACGACAAAGAAATCATGGGCAATCTGGTCAGCCCGCTTTGGGCGAACATTCTATCCACGGGGGTGGTTTTCGTTTTGACTGCGGCCGGCATACTCTTCGGCATCAGCATAATCGCCCCCAACCTCTTCGCCGCTTTGGGAGGGAAATGAATCGTGAACACTAAACCGCGGATTGGAATAACGTGGAACAGCGGCGCTTCAGCGCCGCGTCTAGCAACAGGGCAAATTGCGGGCTTCAGCCCCCGTGGAACTTCCAGCACCGCCCGGGGAATCCACTCATGGTGAAAAAAGACGACCACCACGTCTCCGCCGTTGATCAAAACCTCGTGCTAAGTACCCTCGAACCCGATCAACTCGTCAAAGCAAAAAAACATCACATCCCCCGCCGCCACCTGAAAGGCCCCGAACTCCTGGTCCTCTGGTCACTCCGCCTATACCTTCTCTTCATGATGGCAGTGGTGGCGTATCAAGTCTCGATTGCTGCCCACTAACCGGATTCCCGACCCCACATTTCCTTCAGCCTGCGGGTCACGACGCATCGCCGATCATTTAATCTGCTCCGGCTGCTCTTCAGCCTTTTGCCAAGTCGAATTAGGGTTGTATTCCTTCATGGCCTTGCCCAAGGCCTCGGTTTTCTTGCCGAGATCCTTTTGATACACCGCTCCATCTTCGCCGACGATAAACGTCATCACGCCCGACGACCTGTATTCCGCCGGATAGGCCACGAAAGCGAATCCCCCAGTCATCTTGCCGTGCACCAGATAAATCTTCGCGCCGCCCGGAACATTCTTCCCCTGACGTGTCAAGACGTGGTAGTAGTAACCGCGGTAGGGAGTGGGAGCGCCGTCTCTGCCCTTGGTATAACCCTCGGTAACCGCCGCTGCCACCAGTGGGCCGATCGGGCTCTGGGCTTCACCCTCCGCAACTTTCCAATACAAGCCATTGTGCTGCCCTTCATCACTGAAAATTTTGGCCGCGTATTCGTTGTGTTGCGCCGAATAGTATTCCTTCTGCGCCGCCACTAGCTCCTGGCAAACCCGGATGGCCGACATTTCGTTCCGCCCAATGCGCCGGAATAAGATTTCCTTTTCGCCCGCCTCGGTGTCGAAATACCACACGCTGCCCTTGTTGACCAGTGGGATGGGCGTAGGCCAATTATGCGCGCCAATGTATAAGACAGTCGTCCCGTCTGCCTCCTTCACCAAGCGGTGCATCTCCTCATATCTCTTAACGAAGTTGGCGCGGCTCTCGGCGTCTTCGGTCGGGTCTCCCGAGGAGACGATTCGTTTCCCGTCCGCACCTAGGATATCCAGCATCGCTTTTTCGTCGTTGCTCTGCGCGGCCGCAACCAGAGCCTTGCTCGCGTCCTCAGCGGATGAAAAAGTCTTCTGCCCCGGTTGCTGGGCTGAAGAGGAGACCGTAAAACACCCCGTCAACAGGACCGCAACCGCGGCTAGCTCAGGAAAGTGTGCCGCATGAAATGTTTTGAAGTTTAGCTTCGCTCGGCGCATGTGCCTAATCTCCATTTCTCAAGTCTCGCAAGCTATCAAGAACCCAACCAGCCTTCAATCATCGGCGTCCGCCTCCACCACCATGCCCCCCGCCGCCTCCGCCGCCATGAAACCCGCCACCACCGAAGCTGGCGCTTCCCCGCGACGAAAAACTCCTGCTCTCTCCGCCATGGCCGTAGCCACTGAAGGCGCCCGACCGCACGCCGCTCTCACCGTGGGGAGCGGCGTACCCACGGGCCGCCTGCCGGTTTCCCTCAAAAGGTCTCGCCCCTCCCCCACCGCGGTTGAAAGATTCTCCGCGCCCCGCTCCGCCGCGGTTGAAAGATTCTCCGCCCCGACCTCCGCCACGATCGAAACTCCGGTTGTAAAACGTCCTGCTATGGGAGTAATACCTGCCGTGGTCATAAACCGCGTAATGGTTATGCCAGTCGAACCCCCAATGTCCCCATCCCCACCCAAAGCCGCCGTACCAGCCGATTCCGAAGCCGACTCCGAACGACAGATACGGTCCGCCAAACCAGATTCCGGGATACGGATACCATCCCGGCCAAGCCACCACCGGATATCCGTAAACCACCCACGGATCGTACGCAGGAACATACACAACCTCGGGATCCACCGGCTCAATGTCAATCGCCGAATCTTTCTCCGTAACTGCCTGCTGCGGCGTGCTCTTCAGATTGCCGGCGTCCTGCGCCTTCCGACGCATCACCTGCACCGCGTCCATCACTTCCTGTTGCTGGTTGTAGTAAGCGTCGCCCAGAGAAGACGTCCAGGAAAGATTCTTGTCCATATTTCCCAGCACGGAAGGAAATCCAGTCAGCGCCTTGACGCTAGGGTCCCAAGGTTGTTGCTCCACTGCATTACCCAAATCAGTACCCTTCAAATCAGGATGGGCTTGCACCCATCGGTCGGCCTCGACCACCTGCTCGGGAAACGTCGACGCCGCCAGGATCTGCGCCACCAGCGAATCCGGATACAAGGCAATCGGCGCCACCAGCTGCTGCAACTGCTCCGGAGTCTGTTGCGTGTAAGCCGGCGCAGCCTGCCCTGCGGCCGGAGGACTTTGAATTGTCGCGCTTTGATTTGTCGCAGCTTGATCGATAGCGCTCTGATCCGGAGCGCCTTGATCCGTCGCAGCCTGCGGCGGGGCACCTTGAGCCGCGCCCTGATCTTGTTCAGCCCAAAGCCGCTGAGGCAAAGTCGCGAACACCAGAGCCAGTGACAACACGCAACCCAAACTTGCCTTGCCCCATACCAGTCTTGAAAATCCTCGGCCAAGTCTCAAACTGTGCATAGCCTGCCTCGTCATTGAATCCCAGTCAATTTCATAGATGACCCCAGAGCGATTTGGGTTTCATAAGGATAGAGTGAATCGGCACGGGCACGCGCCGTGACATCCCCCTACGCAATCCCCATCAAAACGACTAAACTGGAAGGTTCCAGTCTTCACCCAGCCCGCGCCGAAGGCGTGTCGCGCGGCATTCATCAGGAAGGCCATCATGTCCTTAAACAGTTT
Organism: uncultured Acidobacteriaceae bacterium; assembly: GCA_963781635.1. Taxonomy (GTDB): domain Bacteria; phylum Acidobacteriota; class Terriglobia; order Terriglobales; family Acidobacteriaceae; genus Sulfotelmatobacter. Next base: position 295,412 of record CAWAFZ010000006.1, on the reverse strand, counting down.
CAACTCCCGCTCACCCTTAAAAGTCGGCAAGAAAGAATACGAAATCTACCGCCTCGACGCCCTCGACCAGCAAGGCATCTCCACGAAGCACCTGCCCTATTCGCTACGCATCCTGCTGGAAAATCTCCTCCGCACCGAAGACGGCCGCAACGTAAAGAAAGAAGACATCCGCTCCCTAGCCGCCTGGGGTACCAAAGGAACGACGAAGAATTCCCAGCCCGACAAAGAAATCGCCTTCACCCCCAGCCGCGTTCTCCTCCAGGATTTCACTGGAGTCCCCTGCGTAGTCGATCTCGCCGCCATGCGCGACGCCATGCAACAACTAGGTGGCGACCCCGCGCTAATCAATCCTCTGCAACCGGTAGAGCTAGTGATCGACCACTCGGTCCAGGTCGACGAATTCGGCACGACCAGCGCCTTCGACGTAAACGCACTCCTCGAGTTCCAGCGCAATAAAGAGCGTTATTCTTTCCTCCGCTGGGGCCAAACCGGATTCCACAACCTGGCTATAGTCCCGCCCGACACCGGCATAGTTCATCAAGTCAACCTCGAATATCTAGCCCGAGTGGTCTTCGTCCAAGAGTCCACCGGCAAGCGCACAGCCTACCCCGACACCTTGGTAGGCACCGACAGTCACACAACCATGGTCAACGGCTTGGGCGTGCTGGGATGGGGCGTGGGCGGCATTGAGGCCGAAGCGGCCATGCTAGGCCAGCCCGTCTCGATGCTGATTCCGCTGGTAGTAGGCGTGAAGCTCACCGGACGCCTGCGCGAAGGCGCCACAGCCACCGATCTAGTCCTGACCATCACCGAAATGCTCCGCAAACACGGCGTGGTAGGAAAATTTGTCGAGTACTTCGGACCGGGACTCCGCGATCTCCCGCTAGCCGACCGCGCCACCATCGCAAATATGTCGCCCGAATACGGCGCCACTTGCGGCATCTTCCCCGTCGACAAAGAAAGTCTGAAATACTTAAAGCTCACCGGACGCTCCGCCGAGCAAATCGCTCTAGTCGAAGCCTACTGCCGCGAGCAGGGGATGTTCCACGACGAAAAAACTCCCGAGGCCGAATACTCCGAACTGCTAAGCCTCGATCTCACGACAGTAGAGCCCAGCCTTGCCGGACCCAAGCGTCCGCAAGATCGCGTGATCCTGTCTCAAGCCGCCGATTCTTTTCACAAAGCTCTGCCGTCATTACTCAAGCCGAAAGCCGCCTCGGCCACCGCATCGGCAACTTCGGTTCAAACTGCGAAGGCCGGGACCTCCGCAAGCTGGGAGCAGGAAGGCGGCAGCCCCGCCGCCATCGGAGTCGAAGATCCCAACGTCCACGAACACGTTCCAGCCAACGTGAAAAATTCGCTGCAGCACGGCAGCGTGGTAATCGCCGCCATCACCTCCTGCACCAACACTTCAAATCCGTCAGTAATGATCGGGGCAGGATTGTTAGCCAAAAAGGCAGTAGAGAAAGGCCTCTCAGTTCCGCCCTATGTGAAGACTTCGCTGGCTCCCGGCTCAAAAGTAGTCCGCGATTACCTAGAAAACGCCGGCCTCACGCCGTATCTGGAAAAACTAAAATTCCACATCGTAGGCTACGGATGCACCACCTGCATCGGCAACTCCGGCCCGCTGCCCACCGAAGTTTCGCAAGCCATCGACGAAAAAGATTTGGTAGTAGCCTCAGTCCTCTCCGGCAATCGCAACTTCGAAGGCCGCATCAACTCTGAGGTCCGCGCCAACTATCTAATGTCTCCGCCCCTGGTAGTAGCATTTGCCCTAGCCGGACGCATCGACACCGATCTCCGCAAAGACGCCATCGGCAAAGGCAAAGATGGCAAGCCCGTCTACCTCGCCGATATCTGGCCCACGCAGCGTGAAGTAGAAGAGGCTGTCGAGCATTCCGTAACCGCCGAAATGTTTTCGAAAAGTTATGCCGAAGTTTTTGCCGGAGACGAGCGCTGGCGCGGCCTCAACGTCCCCAAAGGCCAAACCTACGCCTGGGAAAAAGATTCCACCTACATCCGCCGCGCCCCTTATTTCGACGACATGAAGCTCCAGCCCTCGCCGGTCGACGACATTCACTCCGCCCGCGTCCTCGCCGTCCTGGGAGACAGCGTCACCACCGACCACATCTCTCCCGCCGGCTCCATCAAGAAAGACGGCCCCGCCGGAAAGTATCTGCAGGAGCACGGTGTCAAGCCCGCCGACTTCAACTCCTACGGCTCCCGCCGCGGCAATCACGAAGTCATGGTCCGCGGCACCTTCGCCAACGTCCGCCTGCGCAACAAGCTGGTCAACGTCGAAGGAGGCTTCACCCGCCACCTGCCCACCAATCAGGAAATGTCGATCTTCGAAGCCTCGCAGAAATATCAGTCCGAAGCCACGCCGCTGATTATTCTCGCCGGCAAAGAATACGGCTCCGGCTCCTCCCGCGACTGGGCCGCCAAAGGCCCGCGCCTGCTGGGAGTGAGTGCAGTGATCGCCGAGAGCTACGAGCGCATCCACCGCTCGAATCTGGTCGGTATGGGGATCCTCCCCCTGCAATTCGAACCCGGCCAAACCGCCGAATCCCTAAACCTGACCGGAGAAGAAGTCTTCGAAATCACCGGCATCCGCAGCTTGATCCAGCATCACTCCGCCGGACAAAAAGTAAAAGTCCGCGCCACCTCGGCAGCAAGCAGCGGCGGAGGCGGAAAAGACAAGCCCGTAGAGTTCGAAGCCTTAGTCCGCATCGACACGCCGCAGGAAGTCCTCTACTACGCCAACGGCGGGATCTTGCAGTATGTGCTGCGGCAGTTGCTGGCAAGCAAACCGCAGCCCGTGGGGGCCTGAGCGCACCAGGCCCCTGGGGCGCTTCCCATTTCGGGAGCCGGGACGCGGAATCCCCCGATTCATCTTGACGTCTTATATCAATAGACATATTTATGTATAATGCAGTCACGCCCGCGCCCTCTCGTCTGGATCGGCTCAAGCCGAAGAGATGTGCGCGGATTTCCACCTGCGGTTCGGCGGGACATAGGATATGCCTTATATGCCGCGCAAGAAGGAGAAATTGATCCATCGGCCAAACCGTTGAGCGGATTTGGCGGCGCATCGGTATTGGAGATCGTCGCCGAGCATCGCGGAGACACGTGGCGAGCCGTCTACACAGTTCGCTATACCGAAGCGGTGTATGTTCTGCACGCGTTTCAAAAGAAATCCAAACGGGGGATCGCGACGACCAGGAAAGACATCGATCTTATTGGCCAGCGTCTAAATGAGGCGGAACGCCAGCATCGCATGAGGCAAAATTGACGTGACCAGAAAAACAACAAAATCGAATGGCTTCAGAAAGGCGTCAGAGCCGTTGCGCAACAAGAAACGCAGCGGCAACGTTTTCGCCGACCTCGGCTTGCCCCATCCAGAACAGGAACTGCTGAAAGCCCAGCTTGCGCTACAGATCTATCGTCTTATCCGGCAACTCGGCATTACACAGGCGGAGACCGGCAAGATACTCGGCATCAAGCAACCTCACGTCTCAGCCTTGATGCGTAATCGCGCAGGCTCATTCTCAGTCGAACGCCTGATGGAGTTTCTCACCGCCCTCGGACAGGACGTTGAGATAACTGTGCGTCCTGCACGCAAGTCGCAAGGGGCTGTCTCAGTGTTGGCGTGAGCATTGGCCAGCATCGACACGCCGCACCGCTTCGTCACCCTCTGTCGCTCGACCAGACAGGAACAACAGCTCTATGAACAAAACACGTAAACACAGCAAGCCCGCGCCCGCAGAAACCATCGCCCGCCTTGCCGACCGGGGCAAAGACGTATCCCGCTTCTTCACCAACGATGGCCGGATGATCGCCCCAATCCAGCGCGTGAACGTCGATCTCGCGCCCGGCATGTTAGAAGAACTGGACCGGGCCGCGAAGGAGTTGAACATCAGCCGCCAAGCCGTGATCAAAACCCTCATTCGCCAAGCGCTCGACCAACAATATCTCGCGCGCCAGCACCGCAACCTCACGTCTCGGCATTGATGCGCAGTTCGCGCGGGATAGTTCTCATGAACGGCTGATGGACCTTCTCACCGCTCTGTATCCTGATTGCTAGCCGGATCTTTCTTCATTAGACAAACAGGTCGGGCGAATACTTTGGATAGTCCATTACCTCTACAATAACCAATACGTCCACTTCAGTGCACTGCACAGGTCAACTGCTCTGTCGTAAGTTAGGTGGCATCTAGATTTTGCGTTGCCGATCTGTACGTCGAGATTAGGAGGAAAATTGCTAGACGAGAAGTTGATGAATTTTTTCGAGATCCAGAAAACTTTAGATAGCAAGGCCCACCTGTTAGCGATTGAGGCCGCCGAATCTGAGGCGCGCTCGGCTGCCGAAAGAGTGCTCGCGATTGAGAAAGATTCAGAGTTGGCGAGAACTACCGCAGCTTCGGCGTGGGAACTTCAACAGGCCGACATTCTCGATCAATGGCGGCGCGAGATGGAGTCATCGTCGCGTGCTTCACGTCTGGCAGTCGAGGCAATACTAGCGGCTGAAAAAGGTTCAATATTGGCCCAAAGCGCTTTAGGGCCGGTATGGAAACTGCAACAGGCCGATATCCTCGCTCAGGATCTGCGTTTGCGCCGTGAGATGGATCTGGCACGAGAGGTGAAGGAAAATTTCGAAGAGCGGTTTCGCCTGCCTGACATCGCCGAAACTGCGCGCATGTTGGCAGAGTTTAAGGAGAGTTCCTTTTCGGAGATATTCGCGCAGCACGCCGGACTCGAAGACAACCTGAAACAGGCAATGGCGAGCATGCGAACACCTTGGCTGGATTCGTACGCGGCGATGCCTTCGATCGCCGGTTTGGCGCACGTGCAGAGCATAGGTCATGCGTTGCACAGCCTACCCGCATTTGATGAGCAGCTATCGGCGACTCTGCGCCAAAGTCTCGGGGACTGGCGGGATCCAATTGCCTGGCGGCCGGAAATATTTACGGACTTAACGGCGCGTTCGGATTTCTATACGAGTTTGGGCTTCGACCCGGCCATGACAGCTTTTCCGATCCCGGCCTTCGAGCAAGCCCTAGATATCGCTGGCCTGCCCGACGAGCCTCTACCAGTGGATGGGGGATTCAAGCCTTCACAGCGGGACGCGGTGGATAAAGAAGAACAAGGCCTGATGCGCACCAATGCCGCGCATGATCGCTTGCAACGACTGGAAAGACAGTTGCGCAGATTCGTCAACGAACGTATGAGCTCATCTTTTGGGGCGAATTGGCCCAAGCACCGGTTGCCGAACGGCCTCCTCGACAAATGGCGGGAGAAGAAACAGGCCGCGGAGCAGATGGGAGCAGAAGAAAGGGAGTTAATCGACTATGCGGATTTCACGGATTATGAAGCGGTGATCTGTCGACTCGACAACTGGCGCGAAGTTTTTGCACCCTTTTTCATCCGACGTGAGAGCGTACGAGAATCCTTCCAAAGACTGCATCCGATTCGCCTGGATACGATGCACGCACGACTCGTTACCCAGGACGATGAGCTGTTGCTGAGAGTTGAAATCATGCGCCTTGTAAAGGCAATCAAGAGACGGCAGATATGACCTTTGGGGCATGGTTGAAGCGAAGCACCTGCAAACAGTCCTTTCGGACCCTGCACTAAAGCCGCGACATCGCCGCGCCGCGATGCTCGTGATCCGGAGAATCAGGGGAGGGAAATGGTAGCGACTCTTGCCCATCATTCTCTCGCTCGCGCTTAGTAGTGGAGGAATGTTCTCGCTTGTCGCAGATGAATCCGTAGATGGCGAGACCAGCCAGCGCCGCTGCGACCAAGAATAACTGCAATAGTCGTGTGATCATACCCGTCTGCTCCTCTCTATTCTGATGCCAGCCACAAAGGCGGCGGCACCGAGAATCACAATCGCAATGACAATACTCCAGCGCGGCGTGTACGGCTCGAACAATTGATACAAAGGCGCGAATACGATGATCAGTGTTCCGGCCTCGCGCAGCATCTCCCCTACCATTTCAAGCGTGTATTTCTTTTCTGCCAAGATTACCTCGGTGCCGGGGAAAGGCGTTTATATCACAAGTTCTTTCGAACGGCTGTTGGCTGTTTGTATCCGAAACAGGCGCGCGTCCCGAAACGGGAACGGTTGTCGCGATGAGGCACGCTCTCACTGCGGCGACCTCTTCACATCACGGGTATTCGAAGTTTCCCCGCGTGGCCGCAGCAGCGACCAGGCTTCACGATACGATTCATAATGGCAGCGAACATCCTCAAGTCGCTCTACCGGACAAAGCATCAGCCCTCCTTTCTTTTTCAACACCACACTGGCCGGAATCACATACCACACGTCTTCCGGGATTACATATGCCGCGAACAAATCGAGCCTCTTCGTGGTGTAGCGCCTGCTCTTCTCACCCGGCTTGAATCCGCAGAGATAGCCCGTGCCGGTTCGGAAATCCGTAGATTTCACCTGCACCCGCAAAATCCGCGAACCCGATTCAACCCCAACATCGTAAGCCGACGAATCTCCCCACGGCTTCGACACCTTGAACCCAAGTCGCACCGCCCGAGCCATAAACTGCAACTCCACCCACTCCCCGCGTTCCTTAAATGTCCTGAAACCCCGGCACTGAGTCATCTCGTTCCTCTCGCCCCAAAAAGAAAAGGCGCGGCCTACAGGCCGCGCCTTTGCGTAGAGCTTTAACTTATACCTCTATTATATCACCTAGAAAGTGCTCTAAGGGACATAGAGTGCACGACTATTTTGCGATGGTTTGCAGCAACTTAGACAAAATCGTGCACCTCCAGGCCCTTGACAGCTTTTCGGCCTGAGCGGCAACGCTGCTATAATTAAGAATTGCGCTCATGTCGAAGAATCGTCTGATACGCTCCACCACAGTCTTATCCATTCGCCGCAACGGCAGCGTAGTTCTCGCCGGAGACGGCCAGGTCACGCTAGGCGAATCCGTTATCAAACACACCGCCAAAAAAATCCGCCGTCTGTATAACGACAAGATCCTGGCCGGATTCGCCGGCTCCACGGCCGACGCCTTCACACTCTTCAGCCGCTTCGAATCGAAGCTCGAGCAGTATCACGGCAATCTCGGACGCGCCGCCGTCGAACTCGCAAAAGACTGGCGCACCGATAAATTTCTGCGTCACCTGGAAGCGCTGTTGCTGGTGTGCGACAAAGAGCAAACCTTCCTGCTAAGCGGACAAGGCGACGTGATCGAGCCCGATACCGGCATCGCAGCCATAGGCAGCGGCGGTCCCTACGCCCAAGCTGCGGCCCAAGCGCTGGCCACGCACACGCAACTAAGCGCTCGCCAGATCGCCGAAGAGGCGATGAAGATTGCCGGCAAAATGTGCATCTATACCAATGATGCGGTAACGATTGAAGAACTCTAATGCGTCGTTAGTCGATCGTCGTTAGTCGTTGGCAAACCCCAATGGCAAACGACCAACGACCAACGACCAACGACGAATTTATGGCCATTTACTTACCCAGCAGCGCCGAAGAAGAACAGCTAGCCCTCGACGAACTCACACCTCGCGAGATCGTAGTCGAGCTCGATAAACACGTAATCGGTCAAAAGGACGCGAAGCGCGCCGTAGCCATCGCCCTGCGCAACCGCACCCGCCGGCAAAAACTAACTCCCGAGTTAGCCGAAGAAATCATCCCGAAAAATATTCTGATGATCGGCCCCACCGGCGTAGGCAAAACCGAAATCGCGCGCCGCCTCGCGAAGCTGGCCAACTCTCCGTTCTTAAAAGTCGAGGCTTCCAAATTTACGGAAGTCGGTTACGTAGGCCGCGACGTGGAGTCGATGGTGCGCGATCTGGTCGAGATCGCAATCGACAACGTCCGCGAAGAGAAGCTGGAAGACGTCTCCGACAAGGCTGAACTGAATGCCGAAGAACGTCTGCTCGATATTCTGCTCCCGCCGTCTCCCGCGCCCCGCGCCGGAGAAACCACAACCGCGGGCGGAGTAGTAATCGACGGCAGCACCAGCCTCGCCGAATCTTCCTCGCGCACCCGCGAAAAACTACGCCAGCAATTGCGTGAAGGAAAGCTCGACGAGCGCCAGGTAGAGATCGACGTCCGCGAACGCAACTTCCCCACTTTTGAAATTATGACCAACTCGGGGGCGGAGGAGATGGACATCAACATCAAAGATATGTTGCCTAACATCTTCGGCCAGCGCACCAAGAAGCGCAAGATGAAGGTGAACGAGGCCTTCGAATATCTCATTCAGGAAGAAGAGCAGCGGCTCATCGACATGGATCACGTGACGCGCATGGCCATCGATCGGGTGGAGAATTCCGGCATCGTGTTTCTGGATGAGATCGATAAGATCGCGGGTCGCGAGGGCGGGCACGGTCCGGATGTTTCGCGAGAGGGCGTGCAGCGTGACATTCTTCCCATCGTCGAAGGCACTACCGTGAACACCCGCTACGGCATGGTGCGCACCGATCACATTTTATTTATTGCCGCCGGCGCATTTCACGTTTCGAAGCCCAGCGATCTGATTCCTGAGTTGCAGGGGCGCTTTCCAATTCGAGTCGAACTGCAGTCGCTGACCATGGAAGACTTCGTCCGCATTCTGACGGAGCCGAAATCTTCTCTGGTCAAGCAGTACACAGCGTTGCTCGAGACCGAAGGAGTAAAGCTGGGCTTTACGCCAGAGGCGCTGCAGGAAATCGCACACTTTGCATTTCGCGTAAATGAGAGCACCGAAAACATCGGCGCGCGCCGCCTGCACACCATCATGGAACGAGTGCTCGATGAGCTAAGCTTCGACGCGCCGGAGAAAAAAGGCGAGCAGGTAACCATCGACGCCGATTACGTGCGCAAGATGTTAACCGATATCGTGAAAGATCAGGACTTGTCGAGATACATTCTGTAGAGAGTCTTGCCGCGGGGTTCACAGGTGCACGGGGAACCCTTTACCCGCTTACCTTCGGTGCATCCAGCATGTGAACGTGCCGCTGACGCTTGCTTTTCAAACTGCATTGACGAGGCGCGGGTTGCTCCCTAAGATGGTCGCGGACGGAGCAGGCCTCTCCCCTTGATCGGCCAGACCATCTCGCACTACCGGATCGTCGATAAGCTTGGCGGCGGCGGGATGGGTGTGGTTTACAAGGCGGAGGACACTCACCTCGGGCGCTTCGTGGCGCTGAAATTCCTGCCGGACGATGTTGCGCAGGATGCGCAGGCGCTGGAGCGCTTCCGCCGCGAAGCCCGCGCCGCTTCCGCGCTGAATCATCCCAACATTTGCACAATCCACGAAATCGGTGAGTTCCAGGGGCGCCCGTTCATTGTGATGGAGTACCTGGAAGGCCGCACTCTGCGGGAAACGATATTGGGCCGTCCGCTCGAGACCGAGCGCCTCGTAGACCTCGCGATTGAGATCGCGGACGCCCTTGACGCCGCTCATGCCAAGGGCATTGTTCATCGCGATATCAAGCCTGCGAACCTCTTCGTAACCGACCGGGGTCACGCAAAAATTCTCGATTTCGGGCTGGCGAAGATCAGCCCGGTGACCAGCTCAAAATCCGGAGCGACCGCCACCTTCAGCGAAGAGCACCTGACTAGCCCCGGCAGCGCTCTGGGAACGGCGGCTTATATGTCTCCGGAGCAGGCGCTCGGCAAGGACCTTGACGCGCGTACTGACCTGTTCTCGTTGGGCGCGGTTCTCTACGAGATGGCCACGGGCACGCTGGCTTTTCGGGGTGACACTACCGCCGCTTTGTTCAACTCCATCCTCAATAACACGCCCCCGTCCCCGCTGCGCCTCAATCCCGGCCTTCCTGCGGAACTCGAACGCATCACCAACAAAGCTCTGGAGAAAGACCGCGAAGTCCGCTATCAAAGCGCGGCGGAGTTGCGCGCGGACCTGAAACGGCTGAAGCGGGACACGACTTCCGGAAAGATGACTGCTGCAAGCGCACCAGCTGTGGTCAGCACATCGCGCTGGATCTGGATTGCAGCGGTGTTAATTGCGATCATCGCCGTTGGCGGGACGGTCGCGTGGCTGCGTTCCCCCCTTTCACCACCGAAGGTCCTCGCGACCACCCAGATCACACACGACGGCATACCGAAACAAAACGTGCTGACGGATGGTTCGCGGCTCTACATTACGGAGACAAGCGGAGCGAGTGGGGTGCTGATGCAGGCATCGAGCGCTGGCGGACAGACTTCGGCCATTCCAAATCCCATCACGAGCGTTGCCTTAGCCGACATCTCGCCAGATCATACCCAACTCCTGGTGGCTGGCCTCAATGGCACGGAGACGGAAGCCGCGTTCTGGGCGTTGCCTCTACCATCTGGAGCTCCGCGCCGTCTGGCCGACGTTGTGGGTCACTCCGGGGCCTGGTCGCCCGACGGCCGCAAGCTGGCGTTTGCGAAAGGCTCCGATCTGTATTTGGCCAATGCGGATGGAACCGACGCACGCAAGCTAATCACCGTCTCTGGTATTCCCTCCGATCTTCGCTTTTCACCCGATGGCGCTCGCCTTGGCCTCACAATTACTTCTATCGACGGCAGCTCGACCTCGCTATGGGAGATGCGCACCGACGGTAGCGGGCTTCATCCCTTATTGCCGAACTGGCATCCGGTACCGTCCGAATGCTGTGGTATATGGAGTCCCGACGGGCGCTACTACTTCTTCCTCGACTTCACACCGGCCGGGTTCAATCTCTGGGCTCTCCGCGAATCTGCCAGCATTTTTCAGAGGCGATCTTCCACGCCCTTCCAGCTGACTACGGGGCCGCTGTCGTTTGGCGCCCTGGCGCCGAGTCCGGATGGCCAGAAACTGTTTGTGGCTGGCCGGCAGGGCCGGGGCGAACTGGTGCGGTACGACGCTCGATCCCATCAGTTCGTACAGTTTCTTTCCGGCATCTCGGCTGGGGAACTGGACTTTTCGCGGGACGGCAAGTGGGTAACTTATGTGTCCTATCCCGACTATTCGCTCTGGCGTAGCCGCGTGGATGGCAGCGACCCGTTGCAACTCACCTTCCTCCCGATGTCAGCGGATCTTCCCCGCTGGTCCCCAGATGGCACGCAAATCGCGTTCGTGGCCTCGGAGCTAGGTAAACCGCTGAAGATCTTCCTGGTCTCCGCCCAAGGTGGAACGCCTCGGGAACTGCTGGCGGAAGCGCGTAACCAGGTTGATCCGGCGTGGTCGGCTGACGGAAAACGACTAGCCTTTGGGCGCATCAGTTTCGTCGGGAGCAGCGAAAAATTGGCAATTCAGACCGTGGACATCGGCACCCGCCAGCTTTCCGTCATACCTGGCTCGGAGGGCCTATTCAGTCCGCGCTGGTCCGCCGATGGCCGCTACCTCGCCGCGCTCCCCGGGGATTCGAAGAAGCTGATGCTCTTCGACTTCAAGACAGGGAAGTGGTCGGATTGGATCAATGAAGCCGAGGCGGTCGGGTATCCTAGTTGGTCGAAAGAAGGGAACTACCTTTACTTTGACACCATTTCTACCGATCGCCCTACCTACCGGCGCGTTGCGGTGGGTCAAACTCGTTCGGAGCTCGTCGCCGACTTAAAGGATCTACGCAGGTTTAGCGTTCCACTGGTCGGCGCCTGGAGCGGCCTCGCTCCCGATGGTTCGTCACTGTTCGTTCGCGACTTGAGTACCGATGAGATTTACGCGCTTGACCTGGAATTACCGTAAACGCAATCCCGACATCCGCATCCTGAGGGAAGAAGTCGTGTACCAATGTTTTTGCGCATGAAGGCCTTACTCGTGGCCCATCCTTTTCCATCCTTTGCAAAGGATAAGATCCGAGACTGTCGGGCGGTAGGCCTATACCTGTGCGGCGTAGGCCGTCGCGGGGACTCTCAAAAGTCTTAAGCCCAGACAATTTTCTTGACCTCGCTTGCGGAAGCTGCGACCTTATCTCTATCCGCAATGGTTCTTTGACAATAAAATAGCGTAAAGATAACTGCCCCGAAGGCTTGCTCCTGAGACGAAAGACCCTAAGTCAATGATTCGAGAGATTTTATAAGTAAGTCGCCCGTTATCTATACTTTAGCCGGATCTCGACGGATCGCGAACATTCCAACTCATTGAATGCAAAGATATTAGCCGGATCGATCCGTAAATTTTTTATTCCGGATCACCGCCCAGCCGCTAGACGCGTGGCTAATCGCGAGGGCAAGTTGGCGGCGAAGATTCGATCCTGCGCGGATTTCAGGTTGTAGGGGGTGCGGTGGAAGTGAATCACTTGGGCGTCGGTGTCGAATAGGGCGAAGGCGGCGCGCCAGTCTCCGTCGCGGGGCTGGCCGACGGAGCCGGGATTGATCATGTAACGTGTGGCATCTTTTAGTTGCAACGCGACCGACTCGGCTTTACCGACCGTGGCGTATTCGGGACGGAAGCCATCGGCGCTGGAGCCGTTGGCGAAGAATCCTCCCTGCAGGTGAGTGTGGCCGAAGAATGTTAGTGGCACGCCCAGCGTGATCAGAGGCGCGAGCGCATCGCCTAGCGAGACTACGTAGGCGTCTTCATCGACGGGCGAACCGTGAACCAGTTTTACTTCGGGGAAGCCCTCCAATGGAAGCGGGCCCTGGGGCAAGGCTTTCAGCCAATCGTGATGCTCGGGAGTGAGATGATCTCTGGTCCACACCGCGGCGGCGGCAGCCATGGGATTGAAGTCGTCGAGATCGAGCAAGCCTGTCGCGGCCTTGTCGTGATTACCGCGAACGAAAGTCTTTCCTAGCTCCCGCGAACGATCGACGACTTCGTTGGGCGAAGCTCCGTAGCCGACGACGTCTCCCAGGTTGGCTACATAATCGAATGAGGGAGCGGCTGCCAGGCAGGCCTCCAAGGCTTCGAGGTTGGCGTGTATGTCGCTAAGCAGCAGTATGCGCAATGAGCACCAGACAAAATGCCGATTATAGACTGAGCGGCAGGGGAAGCGCGCCAGATTCTTGCAATTCGCTGCTTTAGTTTAATCCCGAAGCGGGAGTGGCGCTGGGATTGACGACGGGGCAGCGCGCCCAATGTCCTGCGGCGACTTCGACCAACGGCGGCAAGACGCGCGCGCACTCGGCTACGCGAAATCCGCAGCGGGGCTCGAACGCGCATCCGGCGGGCATGGCATGCAGCGGCGGCACCGTGCCCTCGATAGTTTGCAAAGGCCGCGCGCGATCGGTCTTCAGGTCAGGAACCGCATGCAGCAAGCCCCGCGTATAAGGATGCGCCGGGGCATGGAAGATTTGGTGCTTCGCTACCCAGTTCCACGAGATTGCCCGCATACATCACGGCCACCTGGTCGGCGACTTGCGAGACCACGGCGAGATCGTGCGAAATGAAGAGCATGGCCAGTCCAAACTTCGCTCGCAACTGAGCCAGCAGTTCGAGAATCTGCGCCTGAATAGTGACATCGAGCGCGGTGGTGGGTTCGTCGGCAATCAGCAGTTGCGGCCGGTTTACGATCGCCATGGCGATCATCATGCGCTGCCGCATGCCTCCGGAAAGCTGGTGAGGATAGTCGCGGGCGCGGCGATCGGCCTGCGGAATGGCGACGTCGTTCATCGCCTGAACTGCGTGCTTTGCAGCGTCGGGTTTCGAACTCGCGTTGTGCGCTTGAACTGCTTCGGCGATCTGATCGCCCACGCGCATCACGGGATTCAGTGCAGTCATCGGCTCCTGAAAGATCATGGCGATGCGCGATCCGCGTAGCCGGCGCATGGATTCATCGGGAAGCAAAGCAGGTTGCGCGGCGCAGGCGTTCTCGGCAAACAAGATTTCGCCAGAGACGCGGGCTTGTGGTGGCAAGAGCCGCATGATGGCCAGTGAAGTAATCGACTTGCCGGAGCCGGATTCGCCGACCAACCCCAGCACGCCGCCTGAAGAGATGGAGAAGCTGAGGTCGCGCACCGCCATCAGAGTTCGTGCGGAAGGTCCAGGATCATTGGCCTGTGTGGGGACAGCCGGTCGCGGCTGCCCCGACCGGAGGCCGGAAGGAAACTCGATGTTCAGATTGCGTACGTCGAGAAGCGGCAGCACCATTTCATGGTAGCAGCGAGTCGCCCTGCGGGCGACGGACCCTTCGGCTTCGCTCAGGGCAGGCAGCCCAGGGCGGCTGTCCCCACATTTTTCTATTCTGATATAAGCGGCCGCGATTTCAACTACTGTCCAAGAATCAGCGGCAATCCATTCTTATTATTGCCGATCACGACAACTTTTGTATTGGCGCTCTTGGCGAGATTCTCGGTAGCTTCGATTCCCTTCCACTCCAGTAGTTGCGCGCTGATGCCCTGCGCCACGATCTGCTGGAAGTCACGGACACCGGCGGCTTCGATGCGCTTGCGCTGCGCCTCCTGCGTTTCTTTCTGCAGACGGAAGTTCATCGCCAGTGATTCTTGCTCGGCCTGCTGTTTGGCTTCAATCGCGGCCTTCAGCGTGGCTGGCAGTTGGATGTCGCGCAGCAGAACGTTTTCCACGCTCAAGCCGCGCAGGTTGAGCTGCGCCGTCACCTGGTCGTAAATCTGTTTGCCTACCATCTCGCGTTCGCCGGTATAGAGCGCGTTCGCGGTGTGAGAAGCGGTGGCCTCGCGGATCGCGGAGCGCAGGGTCGGTTCGACCACCACGTTTTCATAGTCGGCGCCAATCCTTCTGAAAAACATCGGCGGCGTGATCGGGATTGAGATGGTAGATGAGCGAGGTATCGAGGCTCATCATCAAGCCCTCGCTCGAAGGCACGCTGGCGGATTCTTTCAAAGTCTGCGTCTGAATGGAGAGTTCATTGTTCGTCTTCAGCGGATTGATGAGGTGCATGCCTTCGCCGAGCGTTTCACCCGTGACTTTGCCGAAGAGGGTGAGCACGCCCACATGGCCGGTGGCAACGCGCGTGACCGAACTGAACAGAAGAATAACCAGCAGGAATGCAGCAATGCCGAGACCAATCAAACGTATCAGCCCGCCGCCACCACCGCCGCCGCCGCCTTCAATAATTCTGCCTCGAGCGCTATCGTAAATGGTCATGGCCGTTCTCCCTTGTAGTCTTGCTCATTGTACGGTACAGCACCGTTGCCTCTCGTAACTCGGGTTGCACGGGCGCGCACGGATGAATCTTCCCCTTTGCTGGCGCATCTTTTATGCTTAGACCTATGAGCAAGATCCATATTCCTACGCCTCTGCGGCAGTATGCGGGTAAACAATCCACGGTAGAAGTAAAGGCTAGCACGGTGGCCGAAGCGATGGCCGCCTTGCTTTCGCAGCATCCCGATCTGCGGCGCCATCTCTTCACCGACGACGGCAAGCTGCGCTCTTTCGTCAATCTCTATTTAAACGACGAAGACATCCGCTACCTGCAGAAGGAATCCACCCCGGTGCAGGAAGGTGATAGCATTTCGATTGTGCCTTCGATTGCCGGAGGCGCAGGAAAAGCGCTCTTCCCTCGTCATCCCGAGCGAAGCGAGGGATCTTGGTTTATGTCTGTGGACGGAGATTAATTATTAGCACAAGCGGAAACCAAGGTCCCTCGCCGCGCTCGGGATGACAATCCTCTTTGCTACAGATGACGAGCTAGCGCGCTTGGGATGGGATTTCTCACTTGCGCCCATCTTCCATTTGCGATCCAGGTTAGATTTCAAAGGAGTTTATGGCCACAACTACTACCGAAATTCCAGTCACGCTGAGCAAGGACGAAATCCTGCGCTACTCGCGCCATCTCATCATGCCCGAGGTCGGCATGGAGGGGCAACAGAAGCTGAAAGCGGCGCGCGTGCTTTGTATTGGGACCGGCGGTCTGGGATCGCCTCTGGCGTTGTATCTGGCCGCCGCGGGTGTGGGCACGCTGGGCCTCGTCGATTTCGATGTGGTGGATTACACGAACCTGCAGCGGCAGATTATTCACTCGACCGCGGATGTGGGACGGAAGAAGCTGGATTCCGCAGCCGATAAACTGACTGGGATCAATCCTTTCTTGAATGTAAAGAAATTCGACACGCGCCTGAGCAGCGAGAACGCGCTCGAGCTTTTTCGCGACTTCGACATCATCGCCGACGGTACGGATAACTTTCCCACTCGCTATCTGGTGAACGATGCCTGCGTGCTCACCGGCAAGCCGAATGTTTACGGATCGATCTTTCGCTTCGAGGGGCAGGCCAGCGTTTTTGCCACGGAAGATGGGCCGTGCTATCGCTGCCTGTATCCGGAGCCGCCGCCACCGGGGTTGGTTCCATCATGCGCCGAGGGCGGGGTGCTGGGCATTCTGCCGGGGCTCGTCGGCGTGATGCAGGCCACCGAAGTGATCAAGTTGATTCTTGGAGTGGGCGAGCCGCTCATCGGGCGGCTGCTGCTGATCGATGCGCTGGGCATGAAGTTCCGCGAATTGAAGCTGCGGAAGAATCCCGATTGCCCGGTGTGCGGCACGCATCCCACAGTGACGAAGCTGATAGACTACAACGAGTTTTGTGGCATTCGCGGGGAGGAAAAAGCTGTGGCGACTGGAGTTCCGGAAATTCAAGTGGAAGAACTGAAGCGGCGGCGGGATGCGAAAGAAGATTTCCTTCTGCTCGATGTGCGCGAGCCGCACGAATACCAGATCTGCAATCTCGGCGGACATCTGATTCCGCTAAATGACTTGCCGAAGCGCGTGAGCGAACTGGATTCGAGCCGCGAAATCGTAGTCCACTGCAAGATGGGCGGACGCAGCGCCAAGGCCGTCGAGTTCCTGCAGCAAGCGGGATTCAAAAAAGTGCATAACCTCGCCGGCGGAATTAATGCATGGTCGGATCGTGTGGATCCCAAGGTGCCGAAGTACTGAGATGCCTCGCTCCGCTCGGCGGGACAGCCGAGGCGGCTGTCCCCACATAGTCTTTCTCACTGTCCGCTTGCATTTTTCCCTGAAGTCGTCATAATAGCGGGTTTCCTTCCCCCCGGGAGGCTGCATGCGGTTTTTCATTCGTTCCCTGCACTCAGCATTCGTATGTCTCGGGAAGGTTTCCGATTCACTGCTAACCTTTTTCGTGGTCGGCGTCGCCGGCCTGATGCTTCTGAGCGCGCCGTCGCTTGGTGGGCAAAGCGCCGCGCCTGCCGGTCCAAACTCCGATCCTACGTATCAGGCGTTGCGCAACATCACACAGGGCAGCGAGGCGGTGAGCGTCAGCAATTTTGAACTCGTACGCGATAACGCTACCTTTCATCTTCGTTCGGGCACGGTTTGCTTCGTCAATGCTGTGCAGGGCAAAGTTACCGGCGCGGTCTTCGTGGGAGATGGAAACCTCATCCTCTCCCCACCCAATGATGCGGAACGCAAGAGCCTTAAACTGCTCACGAAAGAAAGTGAGTTCAGCGAGAACTTCCAGCACATGGTGCTGCGCTTCACCGACTCGACCTACGACGAAATCAAGAAGGCTGGAGGCGCAGCCTCGGGCGGTTGCGACGCCGGTTTGCTGAAAGAGACTCAGAACACCACTCACCACCTTCTCCGCCACAATCTCGACGCGCGCGTGCTGGAGGATGTGCTGCGCCCCGGACCCGGGGGCTTGTTCGTGGCTTTCATCCACGGCAAGCGCTATAGCGGGCAGGAGCTGTTCGAGATCGATCCGCACCGGGGCGGAGATCAGGTCAGCTTTGCAACTTACGATGACAACAAGGTCGGTATGTGGGCGTCGTTCCCCGTGTCTCGCGAGCATGCGCGGGGCAGGACAGGCAATCAGATCGAAATTGAACATCAAGGACTCGATACCACGGTCGAGAAGAGCGCCAACATGACCGGCAAGGCCGAAACAACTTTTGTTGCGCGATCAAACGGCGTGCGAGTCGTCCCCTTCGATTTATTCCCGACGCTGCGGGTGCAGAGCGTGACCTCGGCGGGACAGACGCTTTCGTTTATCCAGGAGGACAAGAAAGACGACGCTGGCTTTTTTGTGATCCTGCCGAAGGCGCTGGCAGCAGGCGAGAAGTGCACCATAACCACGATTTACGGCGGGAAAGAAGCGATCATCAATGAGGGAGGAGGGAATTATTTCCCGGTGGCGCGGGAGGATTGGTATCCCAACTCGCGCTTCGGCGAGTATGAGTCTTATGACATGACCTTTCGCATTCCGAAGGGCATGAAGATCGCGGCCACCGGCGACCTGGTGAGCAGTGTCGATGAAGGCTCGCAGAATGTTACGGTCTGGAAAAGCGAGGTTCCGCAGGCCGTGGCGGGTTTTCAGTTCGGCAAGATGAAAGAAGAGGAAGTGAAACTGACCTCGCCGGAGTTTCTGGTGGCGGCCTATGCGAATGAAGATCCTCCTGATTGGGCGGCGAAGTTTCGCGGCGGCACTATGGGCAGTTTAAGCACGGTCAGCATGATGAAGAAACCTCTGGCTGAGGCGCAGATCGCGATCGGCCTCTACACATCTTATTTTGGCCCAACTCCGTTCAAGCGGCTGGCCATGACGCAGCAGAGTGCGTGCAACTTTGGGCAATCCTGGCCGGAGTTGGTGTGGCTGCCCACGTGCGCATTTTATGACTCGACTGTGCGGCACCAACTCGGACTCGACTGGGGCACGCGCGGATACTGGAAAGTTGTCGCGCCCCATGAGGTTGCTCATCAATGGTGGGGGCAGACTGTGGGCTTCAACTCTTATCGTGATCAGTGGATGAGCGAAGGCTTCGCGGATTTTTCGGCTTCGCTGTTTCTGCTGAATGCCTATGGACAGAAAGGACCGAAGGAATTTATTAACTTCTGGAACGACGAACGCGAATTATTGCTGGAGCGCAATGCGCAGGGATTCCGCGCCATCGACGTCGGCCCGCTCACCATGGGCTACCGCACCAACAACTCTCGCACCGGCGGAATCTATCAGCGTCTCGTATATCCCAAGGGCGGTTACGTTCTGCACATGATCCGCATGATGATGTGGGATCGGCAGACCGGCGACCAGCATTTCAAAGAAATGATGCAGGACTTCGTCAAGACCTACACCGGAAGAGCAGCCAGTACGGAGGATTTCAAAGCAATGGTGGAAAAGCACATGACGCGCGAGATGGACATCGAGAAAAACCAGAAATTGGACTGGTTTTTCGATGAGTACGTTTACGGCACCGCGCTACCTTCCTATCAGATGAACGCCACATTCGATAAAGATGCAGATGGGGATGCAGTTATGAATGTGAAGGTAACGCAATCGAATGTGGATGAAAAGTTTCGCATGCTGGTGCCGATTTACCTGGAGCTGGCGAATGGCAATACGTTTTTTCTGGGACGAGCCCGACTGACGGGAAACAGCACGTTCGAACAGAAGATCCCACTGAAGGGCATGAAAGAGATGCCGCGCCGGGCCTTAATTAACTATTACGACGATGTGCTGGCTTCACCCAACTGAGGTTGCGCAACAGGGAGCATGTGCGTGCTCCCTGTTCGCTTAAGTTCTGTTCGGGCGTTTACGAAGCAAGCTATTTGCTCGAGCCGTTGGCCTGCATGGTGTCGCTGGCTCCGCCCAACTCCAGGGCGAATTTCTTGCCTTCGAAACGCAGGCCGGTCAGGGTGCTGGCACCGCTTCCATCCTGATGCATGAGAGCCGCATCGTTCGCGGATGCGACCTGCAACTCGACGACGCGGGCTTGCGTTTTCGCCACCACGTTCTTCCCTTTCAGGATACTGACTTCCACGTTCGGGCCGATGCCCTCCCACTGAACTTTGTATTCACCCGCCTTCAGCGTAGTTCCGTTTAGCACCGCGGAACTGCTTAGTTGCATACTGCCTTTGGTTGCGGCAAAGGCGCTCGAGGCCAACAGCAATGCCAACCCCAGTACCAGACTCTTCGAAACGGTCGCGAATTTCATGATGCTCCTTTTTCTTCTCCGAATTGCGTCGGAGAACGGCTGGGGCGGCTCCGGTTCGCGACTGGCGCGAGAAAACTGTTGTGTTTCGCCGCGAATCGCCTACAATGCAACCGCAGGGGTTCAGTAGAAAAGTCAGGCGACAAGTCGCCAAGACCTTTCGCTGTGCTCGGGGGTTTTCTCACCTGGCCGCCAAACCGATGGTGAGAGAATCCCCTAACCCCACAATTCTGTTTGAATCAATCCGGCCAGTTCCCACTACGCTGGCTGCTTACCTTCACTATTACGGAGCCGCTTGCGGGAAAGTTCCATAGTTTCCCGCGATCTTTTGCTGCCTTTCAATCTGCTTGTTCAATGGACGAGCCTCGTGTGGTTCGGGTAGCAGAAAAGCGGTGGAATTTAGTTTGATAAGAGATACATTCCACGAAGAATTTTTTCCTCTCAGAAATCATCAACAAAGTGGATATGTTTTGTGTTGGTGTTGTTCGCGCCACTATCTATTCAATTGTTTGGAGAACGATTGGGCAGGGGGACGGATGCGTAAAGAACGGTGGGCGGATCGAATAGTTACAGAACTTTTTGCAAAGGCGTTTTAATAAAGCGCATCACAGATTAAATCGCGCGCTGAAGTCGGTGCTCCACCGACTATCCTGACGCGCCTTAGTCAGCGTCGCCGTGCTGCCGATCGACGGACCAGATGCTGGCCTGGTCTTTTTCGAATGGGTACAGGTGGACCATCCAGTTGAAGATGATGGGATGAAAGGCCCCGCCGGCGGTGGTGCAGGCTTCTTCGGTGGTAATCGATCCGTGCAAACCGAACTGCGGATGCGGAATCAGATATTCACTTTTTCTACCCGCGGGCGCGGCGCAGAAATTTACATGCTCATGCCATTGCGCAATGCTCAGCGGGATGCGCTCATCCAGTTGGTCTTCACTCAGGCGCTTGGGCGCGGTGTACATCACGCCGATCAGCTTGTAATCGTCACCGTGCTTTTCATAGAGCAGTGAGGTCGGGTGCTCAGGGTTGAAGCCGAACGCCGCCTCCCATCCATAGGAGTAGTTGGTGAAGTGATACATCTTCTGCGGAATTTCAGGATGGAAGATCTTGAAGCCGTCGGCCAGCGCGACATGATAGTCGAGATATTTTTCTGATGCCTTGCGTGCCGCCTCTGCGACCTGCTTCGCGCGCTCCGCATCTCCGGGCTTCGCTGGCCGGAGCGCCGTCATCTTCATGTGCGGGCCCATGTCCATATGACCTTCCATGGAATGCATGGCGTGGGCGCCGGCTTCGCTGTCGCTTTCTTTCGTACTGTCCGCTCCCATCGACATGCCCTTCATGTTCGACATGTCGTGCCCAGACATATCCATGCTGGGCATGCTTTGCTGAGGACTTGACGACTGCTGGCCCCAGGTGATGCCGGCTACTAGAAAAAATGAAAGAAGAATGATGATGCGCTCGCGCATGGAAAATCTCTCCGGGCTTTCAGAATATATTAACCCTGGCGCGTCGGAGTTGTTTCTGCAAGGGCGGTGCTTTGCTGGCGATTACGGAGGTAATCACCGGTCTCAACGGGCTTCTCGACGAGCACTCCTTACTGCAGCGGTTCAGAGACGTGCTCGTGAACGATCTTCCACTTGCCTTCCTGGTTTTCGAAGATAACGGTCCAGCGGAAGTTGCCCATTTCGACCTTGCCAGCGCTGGTCGTCATTTCGCTCTTGAGCGTCGCTGTAGCCCAGACGAAGTCCCCCTGAGGATGAACGGCGAGATCCTCGTTCAAGGTGAACTTGGCGCTCTTGTAGCCCGAGACGACGCCCTTCACGCCCTTCTCGTATTCGTCCCAACTGTTGTATTTCAGCGGAGCGATATCGAAGAATACGTGCGGGCCGGTGGCATAATACTGGGCCACATTGGCGGGATCGAGAGTGGACCAACCGTCCCAGATTTTCTGCAGGTGGGTTTTGTCGGGAGCGGGCGGGGGCGTAGATTTCTTCGTCGGCTTGGCGAAGCTGAATGCGACGAGAGCAAACAGGCAGAGCAGAAGGATGAAAACGCGTTTCATTCGTGGACCTCCCAGGAGTCGGCGAAATTCTCGCACAGGCAGGGGGGTTGGCGCAAAAAGCATTCTGAGGGCGGGCAGACACCGGCCGCGGAGGGCCAAAAATTAAGAGTTCCGAGGGGTTGTTGGGTCCATTCGTCTCGGCCAGTAGCTCGCGTTTAGACCCTCGCTTGACCTGCTACGAAGCTTCCCTTGCGGGGTGCCCCGTGCGATCTTCGCTTGGGCTCCGGGCTCACCGCCAACCGGAAAAACCTACCCAACGCCTCGGAACTCTGTCTCGCCTTCGACGTTTCTTCTTGTTCTCCTCGACCAGCGCTTTGCTATAGACCCTTGCTTGCCCTCCCTGTTCATTTGCATGAAGAGGGTGACTGCGCTTGAGTCCCGGACGCCGCACCAACCGGAAAAACTTTAGAAGATGTCAAAGAACGATTATGGTTTTACGCTTTCTATTTTCAGAGTCAATGAAAATTGTGCGTTTCTAAACGGCGTATTTTCAGGCGAGTGCAGGGCGTCCACAGGCGGGTGACCGGAATTGGTGCAGCCGCTGGGATGATTGCGCGCAAAAGGCGCGCCAGACGCGGGTTTCCGCAGTTGTAGGTGGGGCGGGAAGACTCTCAACCCTTTCGGTCATCGTTTCGGTGCTTGTGAAAATCCGGAGGAAGCGGCGCGGGACGGGGGTTTTCGAGTAGAAAATCACTGTGCTTGAAGGCGCTCATTCGCATGAGTGTAGAATCGGCGATAAATCGGAACCTGGAGCCATCCATGACACTTGACGCCTTGGACACCGCCGAAAAACTTTCCAAGGTATTTTCGCTAGCCGCTGTACCGCTCGTCCTCGGGGTTGGGGGCTGGCTGATCCAGCGCCAGTTGCAGGACCAGTCGATCCGGCGGGATTACGTTCAATTGGCGCTTACCCTGCTGCAGAATCCTGATATCGCCAAGGTGCCGCCTGCAATCCGGGAATGGGCAGTAGACCTGCTCAATGAAAACTCGCCCACCAAGCTGAATGCCCAAGCCATCGAGAGCCTCAAGTCCGGGTCGGTGACGCTGCCCTCGTTCAGCTTCAGTGGGTTGACCCCCGAGTTGAAACAGACGCTTGAGTCGTCGCTGGAAGACTTCAAGAAGTACCTTGTCAATCTGGGGTTTACTGTCCCTCCGGAGACGATATCGGTCAAAATCTCGCCGGGGACTGTGGTCGAGAGTGGAGGCAGCACCGGAGTTGCCTTCTGGGACGCCGACACCCACTCGATTCTGGCGGCGGGTGCGTTCGCGAGTGACCGGGCAATGGTGCTGCGCCAGTTCACTCATGCCATGCTTACTCCTATTGAAACCGCGTCTTGGGATTACTCCGCAATCGAGTCCGGTGTCGCTTCGTACTTTCCCTGTAGTTTCACAAATCGTCCCGTAGTTGGGGATAAGGCCTCATCTGCCGGGAAAGCCATTCTTCCTCCGCAGGATCTGCGGAAACAGCGCTTATTTTCGGCGATCGATTTGGGACAATGGGAGTCCATTCAGAATGACGGAAGTGAGATATGGGGAGGAGCGTTGTGGCAAATCCGTCAATTGTTAGGGCAGGAGAGCGCAGATCGATTGATTGCCGATACGTGGCGTGGGTTCTCTCCTGAGAAAGAGAAAGCGTACCTGTCATTTGTCAATGATCTTCTGGCCAACGCAGCAGCGATCGGCGATGCCAACCCTGCAGGGATTCGAGCGGTTTTCGAACGTCGTGGGCTGCAGTTCTAGATTGTTTCCTTGTCTCCTGCGGCTCAACAAGTGTCGTCGCCACGAGAGGGGATCAAGGAAAGACCAGGATCATGCCACTTCAATCTTCTCGTCGACGAATCGTTTGTCGGCCTCGTCCGAGCCGGTAAGGTCAAACGAGTTAGTGATCGCGGCCTTGCCTTTTTCGACGCTGGTGATCACATAAGAGCAGCCGATCCAGTGAGCTTCGGCAAGATCAGTCTGCGACCAGCGAGCCGGATGATCGGGGTGGGAGTGGTAGAAGCCGACAATTTCTTCGCCGCGCTCGCGTCCCTCGCGCTGGATGCGCACTAATTCGCGGGGATCGATGTTGTATCGGTTCTGCGGCGAATCGGTGCGAGTGTTGCCGCAACGCGCGGTTGAGGTCACGATGCGGACGCCGTCGTCATTAAGATGGCCGAGCAGCACTCCGCAGCACTCGTGGGGATAAGTTTCCTCACCGTGCAGGCGGAGCGCTTCAAAGTCTTTGGCGGCAATTTTCAGCATGCGATTAGAAGCTTAAGCGGCGACCCGAAGCGCAGAGATCATCGTGCTTTAAACCAAATCCCTAAGTACCAGGTGAACCTCGCGTTTTTTGTTCGACGCACTCTGTACTTGCAGCGTCACGATCGTCCCGGCCTCGGCAGTCTTCCAGTGGTCGCGCAACTCGGTCAAGGTAATCTGCGCCGTATCCTTGCCGTCGATCGCCAGCAATCGGTCTCCGACCTTCAACCCAGCATTCTCGGCCGGACCACCGGGTATCACGTCGAAGACCTCAAAGGCATCGCCTTTTTGGGCCAGCCACACTCCGGCTCGGTCGTAGCTATCGCGCAGACCGAAGTCGGAATTTTTTTCGAAGACCAATCTCTGCCGCGCATAGTCGCAGATAAAGGTGAACTGTTTGAGCACATCGGGACCGATTAGTCCGGCTTTGCTGGCGCTGACCGTAGCTCCGGATTTGTTCAACGATAGGCGCGCCACTAGTCCGTGCAACTCAAATGGCCCGATCTTCAAGCTCTGCGAGCGAACCATGTAAGACCGGACTGGTCCGCCCAATCCCCATCCGCTCACGCCCTGAAACTTAGGCTGATATTTCTCGGCGAGCTGATGATCCGCGACAAAAGGGCGATAAAGAATCAATGCTGAGCGCGCGCCGGTGTCTACGCCGAAACGCCCGTCGATGCCATCGAAGGTGGCGCGGATGACCGGAATATTGCCTTGGCGCTCAAAGGGCACGGACGCCCCAGTTCCGGAATAAAAGTAGGTCTTAGGATCGTAGATTGTAAGCTCTTTGTGCTGGTAGTCGTGACGCACAACGTACTTCTCAAACACTTCCGAGCCGAGAAATCCATCCACTGGAACCCTGCCGAAGACGTAAGGAGAATCGTCCGTGGCGATTATGCCGCACTCGAGGTTCGAAAAACGAAAAGAACCAAGGCTGAATTCTCGGACATGCGTCTCTTGTGCCTGGACGCTTTTTTCTCCTACTCCGCCCTCTTCTCTGGTGCTCTCGACGATCAGTCCAGCTTTTTGTGCGACCTCGGGGCTGACCGCCAGGCTGGCGCCGGTGTCCAGAATCATGTGAAACGGCCCATGACCGTTGATCATTACGTTGACGAAGATGCGATTGTCAATCAGTTCAAAGGCGACCCTCTCCAACGGAACCGGATCTGAGACAACCGCAGAGGATGCACTCGCCGGAATCACTAGGGCGATCGCGCAGAGAGAGAACCAACGGAATGTCACTCGTGACAGCATACCTTCGCTGATCTCTGCGCCTATCCCTCGCTCCAGAATCGCTCGCTCAAATACTTGTCGCCGGAGTCGCAGAGAATGGTGACGATTACGGCTTGTTGCCCTTTTCGCATGCGCTCAGCAACTCTTAGGCTGCCGGCAATACCTGCAGCGGCCGAAACTCCCAACAGCAAGCCGCACTCCCGCGCCATGCGGCGGGCCGTCGCATAGGCTTCTTCGGTTCCGATCTCAAGATTCTCATCGGCGAGGGTGGGATCGTAAATTTTCGGGACGATGGCGCTGGTCATATGCTTGGCGCCTTCGATGCCGTGGAAAGCGGAATCGGGCTGAAGAGAGATGGAACGAATCGTCGGATTTAATTCTTTGAGTCGCCGCGTGGTTCCTGTGAAGGTTCCGCTGGTGCCGAGCATTGCGACGAAGTGCGTGACCTGTCCTTCGGTTTGTTGCCAGATTTCGTTCGCTGTGCCGTGATAGTGGGCCAGCCAGTTGGCGTTGTTGGAGTACTGATCGGCGTAGAAATACAAGTCAGAATGCTGGGCAGCGAGTTCTCGCGCTTTGCGAATCGCGCCGTCGGAGCCCTCACCTGAGTCGGTATAAATAATGTTCGCGCCGTAGGCGCGCAGAATTTTCTTGCGCTCAAGCGAAACATTTTCTGGCATGCACAGCGTTACGGGAAAGTCCTCCGCTGCGCCCAGCATTGCGTAGGCGATCCCAGTGTTGCCGCTGGTGGCATCGAGCAGAGTCTTGCCGAACGGGAACTTGCCGTTGCGCCGCCCGTCGGCGACGATGTTGGCGGCGGCGCGATCTTTCACAGAGCCGCCGGGATTGTGCCATTCGGCCTTGCCCAAAAGTGCGATGCCAGGTAAATGCGATGTGAGACGATCAAAGCGAAGTAACGGAGTGCCTCCGATGCGTTCCAGCAGGCTATAGCCGGGGCGCGGAATCGCAGCCTCGGGCGCAGCTTTACCTGGGATGGTCGCCGTTAACCTCTCCGGTACTTGAACCATGATCGAACTATTCTCTCGCAAGCATCCAACTATTTCCTTGTGACTATCGTAATATGCAATCAGGATAGAAACACGCTATGTAGTATGGTGTCGTTAGATGATTGGAAATTGCAAAGAGATGCAGCGTAGTTACCACGCGTAATTTGAGCTGCCTCTTCAAGCGAGCGGCTTGCATCTAAGAGACAGATTGGACTTTTAGAAAATGCCTAAAGCGATTGAAGCACGAACTTACGAAGATGCGCTGGCCTGGTTGCGCGAGCACGGTTTCGACGTGACCGAAGCGCCGGGGACCAATGGACGCGTCTTCCTCAGAAAATATAATGTCTCGGCTGCGATACAGAAGACGCCTGAGGATACCGTGAAGGTTTTCGCAGTTCCTGGATACCTCGTTGGCAGCGAAATCTCGAAACTGGTCAATCGCGGCTACCAGCAATTCATGAAGACGTCGAAAACAGAGATCCCCGCCAGCGCTGACCACCTGAAGGCGCTGCAATCGTTCACCGAGGAGTTGAAGGAAGGCCTAGGACTGCCTAGCCTCTACAACGAATCGCTGGGTACGGTGAGCGAGTCGTATCACTACGATCGCGTACAAGACAACGACAAAGCGCCGGTGAACCGGCCGAAGCGGCCATGGGAAATTGCCGGCAAAACGGTCTCCGTTAAAGCCGTCGCTGCCAAAAAAGGCCGGGCGTAACTGAACCGTCTGTAGTTCAAGAAAGTTCCGTGCACATTTCTTTCGCGCTTCGGTAGACGCGTGCGAAACTGTTGCGCATTCTGCAACGCCCGGGAGGGTTTGCCATGCGCAACCAGCTTCTCATTTCCTGCTTCTTCCTGATTTCCTCATTTTCATTCTTGCCGATCTCGCTGCGCTGCGCAGAGGCGCATGCGCGCGCCGCTGCAGCGTCCAGCGCACGGACCGGCGTCAACGCGCAAGTTGCCATCGAGCAGGTACTGCGGAAACAGCAGGAAGCGTGGAACCGCCATGATCTCGAAGCTTTCATGGAGGGCTACTGGGATTCGCCGCAGCTTACATTCTTCTCGGGTGCGAAAGAACAGCACGGCTGGCAAGCCACGATGGACCGTTATCGTGCAACTTACGCCACCGCCGGACACGAGATGGGGAAACTGGAATTCTCCGCCTTGCGCATTGAGATACTGGGCTCGGATGCGGCCTTTGTGCGCGGAGAGTGGATGCTGACGATGTCCGACGGCAAGACGCCACACGGATTGTTCACTTTGATATTTCGCAGGTTTCACGACGGCTGGAAGATTGTGCACGACCATACTACGGCCGCGGAATGAAACGTGTGGGGCGGGCACTCCCGCCCGCCAACCCCGAGCCAGGCAGAAAATGCGCAGAAGACGACCTCGGGCCCTTCGTTTTAACGGTTCTTGATGCGTACCTGGACCCGAGTGCCTTCGGGAATTTTGCCATTCGCCAACTCCACAACACCGTTGCGGATAATGCCTTCGAATTCCTGTCCCGCAAGATCGCTGGCTGGAGACGATCGCAGAAATGCGTTTCCGTTAAGTTCCAATTTTGTGGCTGCCTCGGGATCGGTCGGTAGTAGTGTCCGCCCCGCACGATCCGCACTTCGTCCCATACCCTTATCCATGGCCTGATTGGCCAGGCGATCGGCTTCGGTGTTGTGCTCGCGGAGAGCGTGACCAATGGAAAACCAATCCAGCTGCGCAATTAATTCCTGAGCGCGGCCGTGAAGATCTTTGAGGTTTGGATTTTTTACTTTGTAAATGCCTTTGATCTGCCGCACCAGCAATTCAGAGTCGCTGATCAGCTTCAAGGCCCTGGGGCCACGCTCGATCGCATATTCGAGAGCAGCGATCAGTCCTTGATATTCGGCGAAATTGTTGGTCTGGTGACCAAGATATTCGCTAAGTTGAGCAACTTTGCGTCCCGACTGATCCTGAATGACGACTCCATAGCCGGCCGGCCCCGGATTTCCGCGGGCTCCGCCGTCGCTGTGCGCGATGAGGTAGTGTTCTGGAGCGTTGCGGGAATCTCTGCTACGTGACGGCGCGTCGTGTAAATGAGGCGGCATGATCCGAGTTTACAACGCCGCGACGTTCGTCAACGAACCGAGGCCCGGCGCGCGCTCTGATATGCTTCCTGCACTTATGAGAACCATCGACCGGGGACGGCTTGCATCGCTGATGGAGCGCGAGCAGAAAAAGTTTGTGGAGCAGCGGCCGAAGTCGAAGACGCTGTTTGAACGGGCGCGCAAGTCGCTATTGGCAGGCGTTCCCATGAACTGGATGGTGAAGTGGGCGGGAGCGTTTCCTCCGTTTGTGCGCGAGGCGCATGGGGCGGAGTTTTTTGATGTGGACGGACATCGCTACATCGATTTTTGTCTCGGTGATACTGGGGCGATGACGGGGCACTCTCCGTTTGCCACGGTGAAGGCCCTGGAGGAACAGGCGCGGCGCGGAATTACGCTGATGCTGCCCGGTGAGGATGCGATTTTTGTGGCGGAAGAGTTGCAGAAGCGCTTTGGGCTGGCTTACTGGCAATTCGCTTTGACCGCGACTGACGCGAACCGTTTTTCGATCCGTCTGGCCCGACAAATTACAGGCCGGCCGAAAATTCTGGTTTTCAACTGGTGCTATCACGGCACGGTCGACGAAACCTTTATTACACTGCGGGCGGATGGCACCGCTGGGCCGCGGCGCGGAAATATTGGGCCGCCGGTCGATCCGGCGATCACTACGAAAGTTGTGGAGTTCAACGATGTCGCGGGGTTGGAGGCAGCGCTGGCTCCGGGCGACGTGGCTTGCGTGCTGGCTGAACCAGCGATGACGAATGTGGGGATCGTGCACCCGACGCCCGGGTTTCATGCGGCCCTGCGGGAGTTGACGCGCCAGCATGGAACGCTGCTGATCATCGACGAAACGCATACGATCTGCTCCGGGCCTGGAGGATACACGCGCGCTGAGAATCTGCAGCCGGACGTGCTGGTCTTCGGGAAAGCAATTGGAGGTGGAATCCCGGGCGCGGCTTACGGATTCTCGCAGGAGGTGGCAGAGCGTATTTCTGGTTCGCAAAATCAGAGCACGGAAAATCTCTCTACGCAACGGTTGGAAGACTGCGATGTGGGCGGCATTGGCGGGACTCTGGCGGGGAATGCATTGTCGCTGGCCGCGATGCGCGCGACTTTGACGAAAGTTCTCACGCAAGAGGCTTTTGACCGGATGATCCCGATGGCGGAGCGCTGGGCGGAAGGCGTGGCGCGAGCTATCGCGGAGGCGGATTTGCCGTGGCATGTCTCGCGGTTGGGATGCCGGGCCGAGTATCTGTTTAGCGCACAGGTTCCGAAGAACGGAAGCGAGGCGCACGACGCGATGGACTTTGAACTGGAGCGCTTCATGCATTTGTACGCAATGAATCGCGGGATTCTGCTGACGCCGTTTCATAATATGGCGCTGATGTCGCCGCAGACAGAGAAGGATGACGTGGATCGGCACACAAAAGTGTTTCGTGAGTCGGTGAAAGAATTGGCGGGATGAGAGCGCGTCCGGGGCTAAAGCCTTAGTTGATTATGGGAAATTTACGCGCCGCTCTTCCACCGGTAGTTGCAATCGCCGGTATTGGGATCTTCTCTATAAGGTATCTCGCAGCAAGTGATGTACTCTGTTTCTTCTCCATGAACAAGTTCCCGGAACAACTGTTGACGTTGAGCGCGTTGATTGCGCTTACAGCGTGCGCTTCGATTGGGCCGCCGGTGCCGCCGATGCTGGAGTTACCGAAGCCTCCAACGGATTTGCGTGCGGCGCGCAAAGGCGATCGCGTCACCCTGACCTGGACCCTCCCGTCGCGGACTACGGCTCGGCAGAGCGTGCGTTATTTGGGAAAGACTTTGGTTTGCCGGAGTTTGGATGCGGCGCTGAAGGAATGCGGCGCGCCGGTTGGAGAAGCGCTTCCGCCTGCGGATTTTGGCAACACGAAAGATGCGGCCGGAAAGAAGCTGACGGCCAGCTTCACAGACGGTCTGTCCCGCGAACTCGAGCTTCAGAATACTTTTGGGTCGGCGACCTACGCGATAGAAGTGTTGAACCGCGACGGGCGCGGGGCTGGGTTGTCGAATGAAGTTCGCGTTCCTCTGGCTCCAACGCTGGCTCCGCCCTCCGATTTCAACGCTCGGGTCACGGCGCAGGGCGTCGTGCTCACCTGGACGGATGTTCCATTATCAGTTCGCGCCCTCGATCCCCTGAACCGCGGTTACCGTATCTATCGTCGCGCTGAGGGCAGCCAGCAAAATGTTCTGGTCGGGGAACGCGAGGCGGGCTCGGGAGGACATGTTTCGCTCACCGATCAGAATTTTGAATGGGAAAAAACCTACTACTACCATTTGGATACTTTTACTGCCATCGCAGAGCCTGGGAAGGCTAAGGCTTCCGTCGATGGCGATAGCACGCCCGAGGTCAAAGTATTCACGCACGATGTATTTCCTCCAGCAGTGCCTTCGGGATTGCAGGCAGTGTTTTCCGGGTTGGGTCAGGCGCCGTTCGTCGATTTGATCTGGTCGGCGGTTTCCGACGCGGACCTTGCCGGCTACAACGTTTATCGTCACGAGGCTGGTGAGTCGCCGGTTCGATTGAATGCGGAATTGGTGAAGACTCCGGCATTTCGCGATGCCGCGGTGGCCGCGGGGAAGAAATATTTTTATTCGGTATCGGCAGTGGATGAGCGCGGGAATGAAAGTTCACGGTCGGAGGACACTGAAGAGAGTGTGCCGTGATTTCGAGGCCGAAAAACAAGCCATGTGGGAACAGCCGCCTCGGCCGTTCCGCCGAGCGCAGCGAGGCGCTATGCTCCGGCATTTTTGAAACAATTGCGGCACTCATTGGGCAAAATCCTCGCCTAAATTCTGATACTCGTGATTAGATACTTAAATGAAATATTGCCGGTTTCAATTCAATGGTCAGGCGCAGTATGGACTGGTGGAATCAGTGGCGGGGCGCGATGCGATTTTGCGGATGCTGCTCTCGGCCCCTGAAGAATCCGATGGTGACGTGGAGAGTTTGCGGACGCGCCGCATCGACGCGATTGATTTAGAGGAGGCGGACCTGCTGCCTCCGGTGCGGCCTTCGAAGATTGTTTGCGTGGGGCGCAACTACAAGGCTCATGCGGAAGAGTTGGGCAATGAGGTTCCTGCCGAGCCGATCTTATTCCTTAAACCCAACTCCTCTTTGCTGGCCTCGGAGGGCATGGTGCGGCGGCCTAAGATTTCGCAGCGTGTGGATTACGAAGGCGAGTTGTGCGTGGTGATTGGGAAGACCTGCTATCAGTTGCGCGACGACGAGGATGTGCGTCCATATATTCTCGGCTATACCTGCCTGAACGACGTGACCGCGCGCGACCTGCAGAAGAAAGACGGGCAGTGGACGCGAGGCAAAAGCTTTGACACGTTCTGTCCGGTCGGGCCAGTGGTGGCCGATGGTTTGGATCCATGGGCGGGTGTCAGCGTGGAGACGCGCGTGAATGGCGAAGTGAAGCAGGCAGGGAACACGCGCGATTTTATTTTTCCGCTGGATCAGGTGATTCGGTTCACGGCACAGGTGATGACGCTTTTCCCCGGGGATCTGATCGCCACCGGGACGCCGCAGGGAGTGGGGCCGGTAGCGGCCGGAGACGTGATGGAAGTGAATGTGGAGGGTGTGGGGACTTTGCGGAATTCGGTTGTGGATGAATAGGCTCGATAAGAAATAGATTGAGCACTAGAATGAGTGTCGATCTTGAAGAGGTTCCGGGCGTCTCGGCCGCCGCTATCCGCAAGACACCCGATGGAGAAATAGTTTTTTGTCGAGCAAGCGCACTGGCGTTGATCCCCGCATGCACTGCTGCAAAGATTGCCGTGTTAGGCGTGGAGATACTCCCAGGGCTCAATATCTCGACGTACGATTTGTTTTTGAAGAACGATCTGTACGAGGCAAACTGGTCTGAATATGTAAGGGTGAATAACGCGCTGGCCGAGGATTTCCTAAGAACGAACCCGGCCTCCGACAATAGCGAATGTATCCTGACCGCCGCTTCCTGGCGCGAATTCCAGCAAATTCAAGATTCCCGGAATAAATCGAAGTAGCCCTCTGCAGGTTACTGCAACCGGAAGCGTTCAGTCATCAAGCGCTGCAGGCGGGGTTTGTAGAGGATATCGTAGGCCAGTTCTTTGTCGGGGAACATGGCCAGGGCGGCGCGCTTGGCGCCGGCTGCGAGTTCGGAGGCTTCTTCCAATGTGAGGCTGGGGTCCTGGCTGATCACCGACGAGACCATGCTCATCATGACCTGCAGGCGGCGGATTCTGCGGGCTTCTTCATCGCGCTCCAGTTGCTCTCCAGCATTGTTTCCCCGAGCGAAAGGTAGATTTTTCTCATTGTTATCTCGTGGTTCCCCAATATTCATGCCGGCCCCTTGTCCCCAGACTTGTTGCGCCTAAAAGCTTTGGATGTTGCGGCGCAGGGCTACGATGCGCCCCGTTTGCAGCATTGTCCTCCAATTAGGGAAGAAAGCAAACTGCCCGAAAGTGCCTAGGGAAACGGGCAATCTGGCGAGGTGGCCGTACGCTACAGGCCGGAAATCACGCGCGATAAAGATGTACAATTGCTGCCGCTTTCACACCCGATACGTCTATCGAAGAGAGGAGTTCTCTTATGCGTAGCTTGCTCGCTTTCATCCTGCTTGCGATCTGCTCCGGCGCTGCTGTTGGTCAATCTAAATTGCCGAATACTCCTGTGCGGGAAGTGACGGAAGAATACTTCGGCACCAATGTCAGCGACCCTTACCGGTGGCTGGAGAACACGAAAGATGCAGAGGTGGTGGCGTGGATGAAGGCGCAGAACGATTACACGCGCTCGGTGCTGGCCAGCATTCCGGGGCGGGATGAGTTGTTGGCGCGCATCAAAACTCTGGATAACGCCGGCACTGTGGTGGCGGGGCTGCAGGTTTGGGGTGGGCGCTATTTTTATTTCAAGACTGAGCCCGGTTTCGATAATCGCAAGCTTTACGTGCGCGATAGTCTCGGAACGCCGGAGCGACTGCTGGTTGATCCCGAGAAGCTGACCACACCCGACGGCAAACACTTTTCCATCGATTATTTTCAGCCATCTTTGGATGGAAAGTACGTGTTGTATGGAATTTCTCCGGGAGGATCGGAAGAGAGCGTGATTCACCTGGTAGAAAGTGCGACGGGAAAAGCACTGAGCGATGTGATCGATCGCGCGCAAACCGCCAGCCCGACTTGGCTGCCCGACGGCTCCTTCCTTTACACCCGCACCCAGAAGCTGTCGGCAGATGCGCCGCCCACGGCAAGGTATCAGAAGTTGCGCTGCTATCACCATGTCTTGGGCACGGACCCGGACACGGAAGAAGCAGTGTTCGGATATGGAGTGTCGGACAATTTGAAGGTGACGGAAGATGATTTTTCGGCGATCGCGTTCTCACCGGCGGCTCCGAAATATTTGATCGGGTTGGTGATTCACGGAGTAAAGCGCGAGTTCGATCTTTACGTGACCGGAATGACGCTGGGTCCGAGTGCGAAGACGGCTTGGAAGAAAGTCGCCGATGAATCGGATGATGTCACCGGCTTCGATGTGCATGGAGATTCCCTGTTCCTGATTTCTCACAAAGGAGCATCACGCTTCAAAGTTTTGAGCACCAGCCTGGAGAATCCGGCCTTGGCGCACGCGGCGACTGTGGTCCCGGCGAGCGAAGTTGTGGTCGTAAACATTTCCGTCGCGAGCGATGCGCTCTACGTGCAGGATCTCGACGGCGGGATTGGGCGCTTGCGGCGCGTGGCTTACGCAGGCGGAAAAATTGACGAGGTGAAGCTTCCATTTGAAGGAGCGATTCAATCACTAGTGACGAATCCTACGCAGCCTGGAGCGTGGGTGGAGTTGACTTCGTGGACGAAGTCTCCGCTGTGGTATGCGCTGGATGCAGGGTCGGGAAAGTTTTCCGACACGGCATTAGTGGAAAAATCTCCGGTGGATTATTCGGGAGTGGAATCGGAGGAGGTTAAGGCCAAGAGCGCGGATGGGACGATGGTTCCGCTCTCCATCGTGCATCCACGGGGAATGAAGTTGGACGGATCGCACCCCACGTGGCTCGATGGCTACGGAGCGTATGGGATCACGATTGATCCCGCATTTCGTCCGACGCTGCTGGCATTCTTTGAAAAAGGAGGAGTATTCGCTGTGGCGCACGTACGCGGCGGCGGAGAGTATGGCGAGGATTGGCATCTCGGCGGCCAGAAGTTGACCAAGCAGCACACTATCGATGACATGCTGGCTGGCGCGGAATATCTGATCGAGCATAAGTACACATCGGCGGCGCATCTGGCCGGCGAAGGCACGAGCGCGGGAGGAGTTACGATTGGAGGCGCGATTACGCAGCGTCCTGATCTGTTTGGCGCGGCGTTGATTCGGGTGGGCGATTCGGATTCGATGCGCTCCGAATTGATGGAAAGCGGTCCGGCGAATATTCCGGAGTTTGGCACCGTGAAAGAGGCCGATGGTTTCAAGGCGCTCTACGGTATGGATGCGTATCAACACGTGAAGGTGGGCACGGCCTATCCGGCAGTGCTGCTGACGACGGGAGCGAATGATCCTCGAGTCGCGCCCTGGCAGGCTTGCAAGATGGCGGCGCGGCTGCAGGCCTCGACCTCCAGCGGGAAGCCGATTCTGCTGCGCGTGGATTACGACGCGGGCCACGGATTGGGCTCAACCAAATCGCAGCGCGATGAAGAGCAGGCCGATGAAGTGGCCTTTCTCTTCTGGCAGTTGGGATCGCCCGATTATCAGCCGCGGAAATGAAGTAATAAAACAACTTTCGCGGAAGAGTTAGAATCACAGCAGTGCCCAATTGGAGATTCTATGGCAGAGCAGTTTGATGCGGCTACGCAGGAGCGGCGAGATTCCGAGTCCAACCGTCCGAATCCCAACGAGAAGCTGGTGAAAGTTTTCGACAGCGAGCAGGAGTCGGAGGCGATGGTAGTCAAGGGACTTCTGGATTCCGCGGGGATTCAGAGTGATTTGGCGTCAGCGAGCCTTTTGCAGGACGCCTTTCCCGGCATGGGGGGAATGATCATCACAGTGCGGGAAGAGGATGCCGACAGGGCCCGCGAGTTGATTGCGGAGTCGCAAGCCGGGGGTTCTGCTGAGGAAGCAGATGATGAGACTAAGAGCTAACAGCTCTTAGTTCGGCCGCGAAGCCTACCAGAATAGAGCCGACGACGAACGGGCGCGGCTGCAACTCGCACACTCACTCCTGAGTGGACGGCAGGTATGGGGTGACCGCATGGCCATCGAGATAGAAGGTCACGGCTCCGTTCAAGTCGGTGCGGTAGACGCGGGCTTTGGCGCTTTCCAAGCGCGCCAGCACGGGGAGTTTGGGAAAGCCGAAACAGTCCTGAAAGCCGAGCGAGATTACAGCAAAGCTGGGCTTCACTGCTTGCAAGATTTCGGGCGTGGTGGAAGTGTTGCTGCCGTGGTGGCCGACTTTCAGCAAGTCTGCCTGAAGACCAGGCTGGCTTGCGATTTCGCGTTCCACAGCTTTTTCGGCATCGCCCTCTAGTAAAGCAGAAGTATTGCCGTAGCTGACGTGCAGCACCGTCGAGTCGTCATTCTTAGGCTCGCGTCCCACGGGGCGGTCTTGCGGTGGAAACAACACGCGGATTTTGGCGCCGCCGAGATTGAATTCATCTCCTTCCCAATGGCGCACTACTTTAATTCCCAGCACGTGCGCTTCGGTGATTAGGTTTTCTAAAGCTCGACTGGGGGGCAACAAACCTACCCATAATTCTTTGGGATGAAAATCCTTCAGAATGGCAGCCATGCCTCCGATGTGATCGGAGTGCCCATGGGAAATAGCGATGGCGTCGAGGCGGGAGATGCCACGCGTCCACAGGTAGGGTGCGACAACGTCTTCTCCGTAGTCGATCTGCGAGCCTCCACTGCAAAAGGTGGGACCGCCAGCATCGACGAGCAAGGTGCGGCCCTGCGGTGTGACTACCAGGATGGAGTCGCCTTCCCCGACGTCGATGGAAGTTACTTCCAGGATCCCCGGCTGGATTTGTGGCCGTGGCGGCAGAAAAGCCAGCGTAAGCGATGAGAGCATTAAAGCGATGAGGCAGGTGACAGCGAGCCACGCGGGCTTGCGCACGAATATCATGGCGAACGCTAACGCCGTGACCGCTGCCGCGATCATGGCGAGCGACGGAGTGGCTACGCGCAGGTCGGCAAGGCGGAAACCTCCGAGTCCGTGAACGGTGCCAGTGATTGCTTGCAGGGCGAATGAGGTGAGCAGCGCAGGCAATTTTGCGAGCACTGGCGAAACGTAGCCCAAGGCCACAGCCAGCACCGCCGCCGGCATGAGGAGTTGTGTCAGCGGGACGACAGCGACATTCGCGGGCAGTCCGATAGTGGTGGCCCGATGGAAATAAAAAGCCATAGGTAGAGCTAAGCCCATCTGCATGATCGCTGAGATCAGCAATAGCTCATAAATTGCGAGTGAGGCGATAGTGAGAGCGCGAACCACTCGCAAAGACCAGGGATTTCCAACGAAACGCGCCAAACGCCCCGCGATCAGGCGGAGATCGAGACGAAACTGTGCGACCCGCGGTGGCAGCCGAGGTCCGTAATCGTCGGAGTCCCAGTGTGCGAGCGCCCGACGGTAGAGTTGCGAGGTGCGCTCCAACAGCGGCAGGCCTATCGCGGCGACGATGAGCACACACAGAAAGGTCATCTGGACGCTCGCTGTGAAAAGCTGCCGGGGATCGAGGACGAGCAATCCGAGAGCGGCTGCACCCAGGGCGTTGAGCATGGCGCGGTCGCGATAGAGAAGGCGTGTAATCAGGTAGATGGCACACATCAGCGTGGCTCGCCACACCGGTGCTCCCACTTCCGTGAGTACAGCGTAGGCAACGCAGAAGAGGATCGTGAGAACGGTGGCAGAAATGTCGGCGAGGCGAAGGCGGCGCAGCGTCCAGAAAATCACGAAGGCGAGGATGGTTACGTTCATGCCCGATACAACCAGGATGTGATAAGTGCCGGAGCGCTGGAAGTCGATGCGGGTGTCGCGATCAATGAATGCCGCTTCTCCGATGACCATGGCGTCGAGCAGCGCGGCTTGTGGCGCGGGCCAAAGCTGGTGGATCTTGGCGATGATGCTGGAATGGATGCGGCTGCGCCAGAGTTCGAGACGGCTTCCGGCAAATCCCGGAAGCAGTTCGACGGAGTCGGCTTTAGCCGATCCGCGTGCGGCAATACCGTTCGCGGCCAGGTAAGCTTCGTAGTCGAAATCACCGGGATTGCGGAAGTTGTGCGAGAGCTTCAGTTTCACGGGAAGACGCAAACGCTCGCCATAGTGGAAAATGCGATTAGGTTCCGCTTTGCCTGACGAGGCCGTGTCGTGGGCGCGGGCGCTGTAAATTCCCAGCCGTACACCGGAATGCACGGCAGTAACCCTGCCGTCATCTTGAGAAATTTTCTCAGCTTCGACATCGAGAATCTGTTTTAGCTCGCCGGGAGAGCCTTCCTGCATTCTGCCTTCGCGGGTTACGTGCGCTGTCAGCGTCACCGACTGACCGTAAGCGAACGGCTGCAAAGACGTGTCGAGCGGGTAGGCGGAGCCTCGCAGTTGGAGGCTGAGCGCGCCAGCGAACAATAGCGCACCCAACGCCAAGCCTTGAGCCAGCCATTTCCTTTTCTTTCGTCGCAAGAAGTAAAGGGCGGCGAGCACGAAGGCAGCAGCAGCCGTGAGCCACCAAAATGGCGGGCGCCAGAGATAGATGCCAGCAAGAATGCCCATCGAGTAAGCAATCGCAGCCCAGAGCATGGGCTGTCGAGTGGATTTGAGGTGGGGCTTCAGTGGATCAGTTTGAGGCGGATTGCTGAATGATGGTGACGGGGGCATTTGATGGCCTGGAGTACCGCGTTGTGTAGCGTCAGGAATTGAACGAGGCGGGCCCTCCTTACATTCTCCGTTCGCGGCGGACACTTGTTCGCGATGCCACAGGGCGGATCAGCGAACTAAGTGCAGCACACTTTCGAGATGATAGGTTTGGGGGAATAAATCAACTAGGTGCACCTCTTCGACACGATAGCCCGAGGCGATCAGCGGCACGAGATCACGCGCCAAAGTGGCGGGATCGCAGGAGACATAGGTGAGGCAAGGCGCGGCCATTTCGGACAACGCTCGCGCCACGACCTCGCCCAAGCCGCTTCGCGGCGGGTCTACAATCACGAGATCTGGTTGATTGGGGAGGTTCGCCTCATCGTTGGCGGTGCGCTCCTTGCGCACACTTGTGCCGCTTAAGTACCCTTGCACCTCAGCTTGCACCGCCTTTCCGTTAATTGGCAGATTGTATTGCAGGTCGTTGGCGGCAGTCTGTGACGACTCTACAGAAATGATGTGACGGATGTCGGGCAGGGCTGTGGAAAACAGGCCCACTCCGGCGTACAGGTCGAGCGCCAGATCTCCGGAGCGGCGCGCGGTGACGACATCGATCAATTCATCGGTGAGAAAACGGTTGGTCTGAAAGAACGCTCCGGCACTAACACGGTAATCAGCGCACTTTGTTTGGTAGATAAGTTCGGAGGCACCGACTGCCAGCAGCGGCTCCTGCACGCCTTTCTGCCGCTCGCGGAAGGCGACCACGCCGACGATTTCTGGCATGGATGCGCACAATTCTTCAGCCCAGGCGCGCACGGAGGCGCGGCGCGCTTCGGGAGCACAGAGAAGCTCCATCAGCAGTCTTGTGTCGTCGGCATTAGCGAAGAATTCGACCTCGCGCACGCCTTCAACACACTTCCCTGCCCGCCCATCCTTCCAGAGCCCCGTGATGGCACGATTGATCAGCGGCGAACTAATGGGGCACTCCTCGACCGGCAGCACTTCGTGCGAAGCGAACTTGAAGTATCCCAGGGCAAACTCAGGGCGAGTGCGCAATTGTAAGCGAGAACGATTGCGGTAGTTCCAGGGCGGCGAAGGATGCACTTGAATCTCGCAATCGAGTTCGAGCTTGGCGATGCGCCGCAGGTTTTCACGCAGAATTTCTTTCTTGATTTCGAGTTGATGCTCGTAGCTGGTGTGCTGGTAGTGGCATCCGCCGCAGCGCGTGAAATAGGGGCACGGCGGCGCAGCGCGATGCGGAGACGATTCCACGATAGCCACAGCATGAGCGCGAGCGAAGCCTGGCTTTTCTTCGGTGAGCGCGGCTTCGATTTTTTCTCCGGCGAGAACGAAAGGTACGAACACGGCTTTGCCGCGCCCGCGATCGTCGGCGGGAAGGTGAGCGAGTCCGTCGCCGCCGTAGATCAGCTTTTCTATGTTTAGGAGCAAGAGTTGATTCTACGGCATGGGAGCGCGACCCCGGATCGCGAGTCTGCACCGCCAGCAGTGCATCTTCGAACTCCCCTCCCCCCTTCGTGCCATGCAACTCACCCCTCGTGCCATTTCCGTAAAGGGGAAAGAGGATCATTGTATTAGCAGCAAATCTTGAGAGGCGAGAAATGGAAAGAAGAAATCAGCGCAACTTACTTCTCGCACTCATCCTCTTGCTGGCGGCTCTAGCCGTGGTTTTGGTGAAGAACCGCGCATTTTGGTTTGGCGTTGACGAAGCCTCGGATGTAGACGAGAGTTCTCCGGCTCCGGTTTCAGGCGCCGCCGCTCCGGCAACACCGGCGCGAGTCTCTACTCCAGCTTCTGCTCCGGTTCCGTCTCCTGCTCCTGCTCCTGCGCCTGTTTCTAAGCCTGCTGCGGTTTCAGTTCCAGCTTCCGTTACTGCCTCGAATCCCACTACCACAACCCCTGCGTCTCGACCGAAGCAGAGTAATAGCAATAAAGAAAAGAAGGAAGTGGCCGCTGCCAAGGTTCCAGCTGCGTCCGCTCCAGCCAAGGCTGTGGAGACCGCGCGCGCTGAGCTTCCGCCGATAGAAGTCGAAGTGGTGAGCGGCGACAAGCACCGCCCGCTCGCTGCGGGTAGCAACTCCATCATGGTTGAGATTCCGAAGCATTCGCCACCGCGGACGGCAAGCCCGGCCTTTAAATGGAGCCCGGCCACGAACGCCGCAGAGTTGACGCGGGTCTCTTCCGATCAGGATGAAAGGATGCAGCAGGAGCGGCCGTACCCAGCGCTCTCTCGGCAGATGAGAGTTGAGGGCTCGGTACTTCTGCAGGCGTTTGTCGCGCCGGATGGCGGCATCAGCGATCTGCGCGTGCTCAGCGGCAACCCGATCCTAGCCTCGGCCGCTGTGGATGCTGCCCGCCAGTGGCGCTTCGCGCCTTACCTCCAAAATGGACGGCCAGTCGCGACCCAGGCAAAGATCGTGGTCAACTTCACGATTAAGGTGCTGTGAAAATCGAGCTGTCGAATACTTGCGCTGGTTGGTGATCCTACAGCGCTCGTCCTGCGGCCGCGCCCGAAGCCCAAGCCCATTGAAAATTGAAGCCACCCAGATGGCCGGTGACGTCCACCACTTCACCAATAAAAAATAATCCCGGCACTTTCTTGCTTTCCATGGTTTTCGCTGAGAGTTCCTCGGTATCAACTCCACCCGCGGTTACTTCGGCCTTCTCATAACCTTCCGTTCCTGCCGGTGTGATGGTCCAGGCGTGCGTCCGCTTTTCGAAGTCAGCCAGAGCTTGATTCGTCCACGCGGCTGGTGCATTGGCCTCTAGCCATCGATCGGCGAGGCGGTGCGGCAGAAACTTGCGCAACTCGGCGCGTAGGGTGTTCAGGTTTCTGGGCGTCGCTGGATCGCGAAAAGCTTCGGTGACCTCGCGTTCAGGCGCTAGATCGATCGAGATGGAATGCGGCCTCTTCCAGTAGGAAGAGACTTGCAAAATCGCCGGGCCGCTGAGACCGCGGTGCGTAATCAACATTTTGTCGCGGAAGTCCTGGCGGCCATGCGGCGTCGCAATGGATGCGATCACATCCGTCGAGACGCCAGCCAGATCGCAGTAGCGCGAGCAATCCTGCGAAGTCAGGAGCAGCGGCACCAGACCTGGCCAGGACTCGCGAACGGCCAGGCCGAACTGGCGGGCGAGATCGTAGCCCAGCGATGTCGCGCCGATTTTTGGAATGGAAAGTCCACCGGTTGCAATGACCAATGCGGGAGCGCGAAATTCGGCGTCGGCGGTGCGCGCGACGAATTCGGTCGTGCGCTCGACTTGGTTAATCTTTGTATTCAGGAAAATGTTTACAGCCGCATCGCGGCATTCGGATTGAAGCATCGCAAGAATGTCGCGCGCAGAACGGTCGCAGAAAAGCTGTCCCAGAGTTTTCTCGTGATATGCGATTCCGTGCTTCTCTACAAGTGCGATGAAATCGGCTGGCGTGTAGCGAGCGAGGGCCGATTTGGCGAAGTGCGGATTCGACGAGATGAAGTCTTCCGGACGGCAATGAAGATTGGTGAAGTTGCAGCGTCCACCGCCGGAGATCAGGATTTTTTTTCCGAGACGATCGGCGTGTTCAAGCACGGCGACGCGCCGGCCCCGCTTGCCTGCTTCAATAGCGCACATCAGCCCCGCCGCGCCGCCGCCGAGAACGAGTGCGTCAAAGGAGTGGATCATGAATTTCGAGAAAGTTTGCTCACATGTAAAACAGGCTCAGGCGTGGCAGGTTATATTTTTCCAGCAGGCGCTTGTGCACATATTGTTTTTGCAGCTGCGCGATTTGGGCTGCCGCCAACTTACTGCGATAAGGCGCAAGTTCGCGATCGGCCTGCGCGCGCACGGATACGATTTCTTCATCGGGGGCCGCAGTCAGCAACGCGGCGAAAAGTTTTTCTTCCAGCACAGTGAGATGGCGCTCCAGGTCTTCCAGCCTCGAATCTGATTGCTGGTTCTCCACGTGCAACGCCAGTTTGCGCAGCGTAGCGACGGTCTGTTCGGTGACGGCTTCGAGGGAAATCCCCTCGGCGGGCGGCAGCTTCGCGGCTCCGAGAAGATCGGCGTTGCGGCGCAGGAAGGCCGCGATCGTTTGCGGCTCAAACCCCTGCCCAGCAGGTGATTTGGCCAGTCCTGGTTGCCCGGCAGAGGCGCCAACGGCCGCTTCTTTCATATCTTCCGCGGCCGATAGGACAGCGGGCGCGCACCAAAGAATGCTGTTGATCCTTTCATGCCTTTTCGATTTACGCTGCTCATACTTATCGAATGCGGTATCGATACCACGAAGCACAGCCTCGAGAGGAATGCCGGCGTTCTTCCAGATTTCGATCTGGGCCCAATCAAGAGTCGAACCAATAAGGGGCGCTCCACGCCGCTGCAAAAAATGTTCTTCAACTTCCGAAAAATATTGGAAATAATTTTCCACGGTGGCTCAGCGGGTGGAGCGCGTAGTAGAAGAAGCACGCTCGCTGCCACCGTCCGTGTTTTTTATTGCGGTTTTAGCTGTGGGTGCTGGCCGTGCTACGGCGTTGCGCTCCCAGATAATCCGCAGGCCTTCGAGGGTCAGGAAGTCGTCGACATTCTTGATGTACTTCGAACCTGGGCCAATCATCGGCCCCAGGCCGCCGGTGGCGACCACTTTTGTTTCGTTGCCAAGTTCGGCGAGCAGGAGTTCGAGAATGCCGTCGACCAACCCCAGATAGCCGTAGTAAAGGCCGGACTGCAGGCTGCCCACAGTATTAGTACCGATCACGCGGGCGGGCTTGCGAATTTCGACTCGCGGCAGGCGCGCGGTGCGCTGGAAAAGGGCATCGGCGGAGATGCCGATGCCAGGGCAAATGATTCCGCCGAGATATTCGCCCTTGGCCGAAACGCAGTCGAATGTAGTA
The DNA here is from genome assembly GCA_963781635.1 of uncultured Acidobacteriaceae bacterium. Taxonomy (GTDB): domain Bacteria; phylum Acidobacteriota; class Terriglobia; order Terriglobales; family Acidobacteriaceae; genus Sulfotelmatobacter. Next base: position 252,287 of record CAWAFZ010000006.1, on the reverse strand, counting down.
GCCGTGCCGAAATCGACGATCACGCAGGGGCCGCCATATTTTTCGAACGCGGCCACGGCGTTGACGATGCGGTCCGCGCCCACTTCGGCCGGATTGTCATAATGCACGGGCATGCCTGTTTTTACGCCGGGCTCGATGAAGAGCGGCTTGGAATGGAAGTAGCGCTCGCAAACCTGCCGCAACACGGGGTCGAGCGGGGGGACCACCGACGAAATCACGATGCCGTGAATTCCGGAGGCCTCGAGACTCGCCATAGAAAACAAATTGCGAAAGAGCACGCCATATTCGTCAATGGTGCTGCCCTGTCGCGTAGCGACGCGCCAGTTCGCGATAAGGCGCTCGTAGCGCGGAGACTCTTCGGCATCTCCGTCGGGATGAACCTTCGCTACCCGCCCGAAGACTCCTAGCACCGTGTTGGTGTTGCCTACATCGATTACGAAGAGCATGGTTGTTTTGGAGCAGTTAGCATTAGCGATCAGCATCTAGGCTCAATACCAATTGCTGATTGCTAGCTGCGTGTTTCCCTAACCGTTCCACTCAACACCGTTTGCAATCCCAGCGAACTGCGTACCTGGAGAAAGCCTCGTTCGTCAAGGCCTTCGGTCGTGCCTTCGATCCTTGTGTCATCCTGTTCGACTCGAACTTGCTTGCCTCGCACCCAGGACGACTGCTGCGCGAACCGGCGCAGGATCGAATGCCCCGCCGTCTCATGCCCTGAATCTTGTGCTGCAGCTTGCCCCACCAGCAGCCGATATTCGCGGTCGAGCGATTTTAACAAAGCCGCCGTCAGTTCCACGCGCGACCACTCGCTGCCAGTCGCCATGCGCAGAGAAACCGCCTCATCCTGAAGCTCCTGCGGGAAACTTGCGTGGTTCACGTTAATGCCGACGCCCACCACAATGTAGCGCACGCGCGTGGCCTCGGAATTCATCTCAGTGAGAATGCCGCAAACTTTCTTGCCTGCGATCAACACATCGTTGGGCCATTTCAAGTCGACGTTGACGCGCGGGTTGATCTGCTCAATCGCGGAACGTACGGCTAATCCTGCGGCCAGCGCGAGCACCAGCACTTCGGATGGCGCGAGCGGCGGCCGCAGCACCACCGAACAATAAATTCCGGCCGAACGCGCCGAGTCCCAAACGTGCGCGCCGCGGCCGCGGCCGGCGGTCTGCTCCTCCGCAAGAAACACGCTGCCCTCGGACGCGCCTTCGGCCGCCGCGAACATGGCCGCCGTGTTGGTTGAGCCGATTTTGTAGAAGTGATGGATGTGCGTGTCGAAGAAAGTGCCGCGCAGCAGCGGAGACAAAATCTCCGGCAGTAAAAGGTCTGGGACGGACTTGAGTTGATATCCCGTGGCAGGATGCCCCGCTACGTCTACGCCCAGAGCGCGCAATTGCTGAATCAACCGCCAGACTTCGGAGCGGCTCGAGGAAAGCTCCTGCGCGATTTTCGTTCCGCTCACCACGACCGTCGCATGCTCCATCAATAGACGCACGATGCGGCCCAAGCGGACGTCGGTCGGTTGCTCGTGTGGCGCGGGCGCCTGCGTACCCTTAGCCTGGCGGATTGTGTCGATCTTCTTGATGCGGGAATTATGCTGGAAACGCGGGGAAACAACAACGTTGGCGGCGCCTGGTGAAGTTTGAGTTCGTGCTGTCCCTTGCAGGACTCGGTTCTTATCTTTGCCGTATATCCAGGAGTTGCGTCCTGGGCTATTATCTGCCGTTTCTACGGGACTTAATCCTTGCCCTTGACTGCGACGATTGCTACTGAGCGGTCTCAATAAATACCGCGACCGGATGCCCCAATTCATACTGCCCTTGAGCGGTCACATTCACCACACCTGGCGCCGGCGGCAGCGTCAGAGTGACCGCCGCGTTGCCGTTGGCATCGGTGGTGACGAGCGGCGCAGAGAGTGTTCCGGCGTCGGTGGTGAAGTAGACGGTTGCGCCTTGATTGGTGCCGCCGGACGAACCGGGATTAAGGTTCACCGATAATGCAATCTGCGTTCCGCGCGCGGCAGTTTGATTATCGCCAGTCTTGGTGAAGGTGGCGGGAGAGTTGCCGACCAGAATCCAGCCGTCTTTGGTCTGCGTTACTCCGCTGGTGTCGCTCGCGGTGATGGAGAAGTGATAGAAACCGGCGCTGCTTCCGGCTGTGATCGTGATCGTGCCGGTTTGAGCTGGCGTCACGCTGGCCTGTGTAAGGGCTACGCTAATGCCGGAATCCGATTGCTGCGACGTCAAAGTGACATTCGCGGAGCCGCTCGTAATCTTGGGCTGCAGCGTGACCGTGCCGTTCGCCGGGACGGTGATGACATCTGGATTCAAGTCCCACTCCGAGGCTGGAGACTGAGCCATGCTGCCGCCGATCACCAGCAGGGTTGCCGAGTAAGGCGCAAAGCTAATTACGGAATTCCACGCGTGAGAGGCGGAAGCTGTAATCGCGTTGGGCGCGCTTGCGGCCAGAGTGTAGGAAACCACGCTCTTGGCGGTGAAAGAGTCCAATGCGAACTGCACGCTCACCGTGTTTTGCGGGTCTTTGTTCAGCACGAGAACAGTCAGCGCCGTTCCACTCGAATTCAGCGCCGCGTAGCTGCTGAACAGGCTCGGATCGGCATCGTTAATGGCGGAGACCGAAATGGTCCCGAAGCCGTGATGAGCTCCGTCGTAGTTGGTAAATAGCTTCAGCGCAAGGTAGTTCGGGTTCCCGGGGCTGGGCGCGGTCCAGCGCGAGGCCAGGTAGACGCGCTCGCGTCCTAGAATTCCGTAAGCATCCGCATCGCCGAGAGCTGTAGAAAAGTCGGAGGCGCTCACAATCTCCGCGCTCCACTCTGTGATACTGAGGGGCGTGTTGGGATAGATCGTATTCAGCAGCGCGCGCATGCGCGGAATGCGGAACGGGATCGTGCGGTTAGGTTGAATCTGTGAAGCCCACGGCTGATTGATGGAACTGGACTCGCTTACATATGTCGGATCCCAATAGTCGCGGTAGATGCGCAGTGCGAGCGCCTGCTTCTCCGCGGTCGTGAAATTTGAAGTATCGGGAGTGTCGGGGTAAGCGTGAATGTCGAAGACGTCGACCGAGCGCGTGCCCGCGATCAGATCCTGCCAATAAACTTCGTTCAGCCACCAGGGCAGAAAATCCACGCCGCCGTGCGCAGCCTTATCGTTGTTGTTCGCCCCGTTCCAATAAAACCACCAGCAGCAACTCACGGGCCCCAGGCGAATCGCTGCCGGGTCCCAAGTCTTTAGTGCGCGCGCTTCGGCGAGATAAGTATCGCGCAGTTCGTTGTACGCAGAGGGACTCGGATGGATATCGCGGTGCGTGCTGCCCCAAATATCGATCTCGTTATCCATGTCGTAGAAATGTGGAGCACCGCCGAAAGCCGCAGCCAGCGCGACAGCCCACTGATTGCGATACACGCTGCCAGGCGGATCGCTGCTGCCGGGTTGATCGAGCAGGGGGAAGTAGGCGTCATTGGGATCGGCGGTGAGCGGCGTGCTGCAATCGGTTTTCAGGCCATTGCCGGCGTCGGGGTTGTAGGGGTCGACGCTGCACTGCGCACCGTATTTGGCGACAGAGAAGCTCCAGTGCCCGTTATTATTCTCGGTGCTCTGCGCCACCCACGGCAGCATCACCATAGTCATCAAGGGATTGCTGCCCGCGGCTCTCACATCCTGTATGAACTGGGACGAGTCAGCGTCGCCGATTTCGGTGTAGTTGAAGTCTTCGAAATACCAGTCGCTGTCGGCATTGTCGGTGTGCAGTTGCCAGTTGTAAGTAGAGGTCGCGTTGCCGCCCCAGCGCACCACGCTCAGGCCGCTGTCGGTGATGGTCGAAGCATTTTGCGGATAGGCGCCACCGTAGACGTAGGGACTGATGGGATGGCGATCGGTGAGAACGTTCACCGTAACGTGCACAGAGGCTGACGAAGAAGTCGGTGTGGCCGGTACCTGGCTGGAGTTAGCGCTCTCACCTGCGGAATTCAACGCTGAAACTTCGTAGTAGTAGGTGGTGCCGTCGGTAAGTCCGGTATCGGTATCGCTGGTGCTGCTGGTGGCGGCAACCTGCGCATAGGGACCACCGGACGTGGTGGCGCGCTTCACGTGATAGCTGGTGGCTCCGGTGCTGGCATTCCAGTTCAGGATGACTTGCTGATTCCCGGCGGTGCCGGCCAGGCCCCTGGGCGCCGGAGGAGCGGTCAGGGCTGACGAGGGTGTGGCCGAGACTTCACTGGAGTTCGCGCTCGCTCCGGCGGAATTGACTGCGGAAAGGACATAGTAATAAGTGGTGCCGTTGGTGAGTCCGGAATCGGTGCAGGAAGCGGCAGGTGGGGTTGCGATCTGCGTGTAGGGCCCGCCGTGGGTCGTAGAGCGTTTGACGTTATAGCTGGTGGCGCCCTTGCTCCCGTTCCATGCGAGGCTCACCCGCTGGTCGCCTGCTGTCGCGGTCAAGCCGGTCGGAACCGGCGGAACCCTAGTTGTTGACCCAGTTATCTGAGAACCCGTGGACTCGGCGGACGTCGGGGTGCTGACGCCACTGCACGCAGTTGTCAGACCCAATGCCAGCGCAGCTAGAAAACTGAGTCCCAGCTCGTACCAGCAGAGTCTTCGGCGAATTCGCATACCGAAATGCTACCGGAGCACGGCCTGGTCTCGAAGAGTCGAAGGTATCGACTGAAGACTTGTCCATTCACAGAACAATATGTGCAGAAGGACCATGGGGTGAGCGTTCAGGCGGGCACGACCCGCAGGCTCATATCGACGGCCTGTGGCGAATGCGTGAGCAGTCCAACGGAGATGAAATCCACCCCGGTCTCGGCATAGGCGCGAACATTCTCCAAGCGGATTCCGCCGGAACACTCCAAGGGAATGCGAGGTTCCAGCGCAGCGCAGCGCTCGACTGCACGACGCACCTGCTCGGGAGACATGTTGTCGAGCAGGATCGCTTCAGCGCCATGGGCGAGCGCATCTTCCAGTTCGTCGAGAGTGCGCACTTCGATCTCAATGGGCTGCGAGCCGCGGCGGTTTTTCACGGCGCGCTCCAGCACCGGGACAATACCGCCGGCCAGGGCGATGTGATTATTCTTGATGAGAACGCCATCCGAAAGGTCGAGGCGATGATTCTGGCCGCCGCCGCATCGCACGGCATATTTATCGATGACGCGCAGGCCCGGCGCTGTTTTGCGCGTATCGAGAATGCGAGCCTTCGTGCCGGAAACCGCCTCGACGAACTTGCGCGTGAGAGTGGCGATGCCGCTCATGCGCTGCAGAAAGTTCAGGATCACGCGCTCGCAGGAGAGAATCACACGCGCGTTGTGCCGGATGACCGCAACCGACTGGCCTTTGTGCAAGCGTACGCCGTCGAAAATCTCGGGATGCGTCGTGACTTCATAGTGCGATGTGACCGCGCCGTCGAGTACAGCATAAACATCAAGAATCCGGCCGACGCAGCCGATGCCGGCGAGAATGCAATCCTGCTTGGCGAGAATGGTCGCGGACGCGCGCTGGTTCGGATCGATGCAGGCGTAGCTGGTCGCGTCGCGCGTGGCCCGGTCCTCGAGCAGCGCGTTCTCTAGAATGGCGGTGATGCGTCGAGTGTTGAAATCCATAAAAACAGTTGCCAGTGACCAGTCGTCAGTTGCCAGCCAGAAACGTGTGGGGACAGTCGCCCTCGGCTGTCCGGTGGGCGAAGCCCGCCCTTCTTATCCCGAGTTGCAGTTCAATTCCTTCATCTTGCTTTTGTTCTTCTCTTGCAGCACCGCAAGCTCCGTGGCTCTGCTGCGCAAGCCTTCGACCACTTTCTGCGGAGCCTTGGCCAGGAATTGGTCATTGCCTAGTTGACGCTGATTGTTGGCGAATTCCTTTTCGATTTTCTCCAGCTCTTTTTTCAGGCGCTCGCACTCGGCAGCGACGTCGATTTTTCTCTCGTAGATTACATGAACATCAAAGCGCGCAGTGCTGCGCGCACCGGCCTGCTTGGAGAGAGAGCCATCCACAAATGTGATCTTCTCCACGTTCGCGAGTCGCTCAACTGCACCGCGATTTTGTTCGATCATGGTGCGAATCGCCGGCTCGTGCGCGAAGATCTCGACGGGAACCTTTACTTTCGGCTCGACTTTCAACTCCGCCCGCACATTACGCACATTGACGATCAAATCCTGCAGCATCGCCATTTCGGTTTCCGCAGTTAAATCGAATTGCTTCTCATCGGCTTGCGGATATGGCGCCAGGGCAATCGATTTCAGCGGTGGCTTCCCTTCATAGATCGCTTGCCAGATTTCTTCAGTGATAAACGGCATCACCGGATGCAACAGCCGCAAAGATGCATCAAACAAATTAACCAGATTGCTGCAGGCTGCGCGTGCCTTGGTTTTGTCTGCTCCATCCTCAAACATTAGTCGCGGCTTGATCAGTTCCAGATACCAGTCGCAGAACTCTCCCCAGAAAAAATCGTAGATGCGATTCGCCGCTTCATGAAAGCGATAGGCTTCGAGGGCGTCGTTCACCTCTGCGGTAACGCGGTTGAAACGGGATAGAATCCACCGGTCTTCGAGAGTATCGGAGCTTGAGTGGGACCGAGTCTCTGACTCGGTCCCGGGCCGCAGGCCCGGTTCAATCCTGTCCACATTCATGAACATGAATCTGGCGGCATTCCAGATTTTGTTGGCGAAGGCGCGATAGCCTTCGGTGCGGCTCTCGTTGAAAGCGATATCAGTTCCAGGAGCGGCCATGGCCGCGAGCGTAAAGCGCGTCGCATCCGTACCGAAGCGGTCAATAATCTCCAGCGGATCGATCACGTTGCCCTTCGTCTTCGACATCTTCTGGCGCTCGGCGTCGCGCACCAGCGCATGAATGTACACTTGGCGAAAGGGCACGCTGTCGTCTTTTTTATCCGCCCAGCCGCTGGCTTTCTTGATCGCAGGATCCTGCTCATGGTCGCGCATGAAGTAGCAGCCGAACATGATCATGCGCGCGACCCAGAAGAAAAGAATTTCGTATGCCGTAATCAGGAGCGTGGTCGGATAGAAGACCGCTTGATCGCGCGTTTTCTCCGGCCAACCCAAAGTCGTGAACGGAAGCAGCCCCGAGGAAAACCAGGTGTCGAGCACATCGGAAACCTGCTCCAGATTCACGCTACCGCACTTGGTGCAGGTCAGCGGGGCCTCGCGAGCAACTATCATGTGGTGACAGTTCTCGCAGGTCCAGGCAGGAATACGGTGCCCCCACCACAACTGGCGCGAGATGCACCAATCGTAGATGTTATTCATCCAGTTCAGATAAATCTGTTTGTAATTCTCGGGGACGATCGTGATCTCGCCCGCTTCCACGGCTGCAATCGCCTTCTTGGCCAACGGCTGAATTTTGATGAACCATTGCTCCGAGAGACGCGGCTCAACCACAGTGCCGCAGCGATCGCACTTTCCGAGCGCGAGTGCATAATCTTTTTCGGCAACTAAGAATCCTTGCTCCTGTAAATCGGCGAGCACTTGCTTGCGCGCTTCGTAGCGGTCGAGGCCCGCGTAGGCGCCGGAGTTCTGGTTCATGTGCGCGTGCTCATCCATCACGTCGATCTGCGGCAGATTATGGCGCAGGCCAGCCTGAAAATCGTTGGGATCGTGCGCCGGAGTAACCTTCACCGCGCCGGTGCCGAACTCCGGTTGCGCCAATTCGTCGGTCACGATGGGAATGTTGCGATTCATCAACGGCAGCAAAACGTGTTTGCCATGCAGGTGCGTGTAGCGCCCGTCTTTCGCGTTGACTGCAATTGCGGTGTCGCCGAGCATGGTCTCGGGCCGCGTAGTCGCGACCGTGATGAATTCTTCCGTGCCGATGACGGGATAGCGAATCTCCCACAACTTCCCCGCTACATCTTCGTGCTTCACTTCAAGATCGGAGATTGCAGTTCCGCAGCGCGGGCACCAGTTCACGATGTACTTGCCGCGATAAATCAGACCATCTTCATACAGCCGGACGAACACTTCGCGCACCGCGCGCGAAAGATTTTCGTCCATGGTGAAATATTCGCGGTCCCAGTCGACCGACGCGCCGAGGCGCTTCATTTGATCGAGAATGGCGCCGCCGTAGAGCTTCTTCCACTCCCACACCCGCTCGACAAACTTCTCTCGCCCCATCTCGCGGCGTTTCTTGCCTTCTTTCGCAAGCTGCCGCTCGACCATCATCTGCGTGGCGATGCCGGCGTGGTCGGTGCCCGGCAGCCAGAGCGTGATAAAGCCGCGCATGCGATGCCAGCGCACGATGATATCCATCTGCGTCTGGTTGAGCATGTGGCCCATGTGCAGGCGGCCGGTTACATTCGGCGGCGGCAACAAGAGCGTAAATACTGGACGCGTTTCTCCCGGAGGCGGCGTGGACACGGAGAAAAGCTTCTCTTCGATCCAGTACTCGGCCCAGCGCGTTTCAATCGCGCCCGGTTCGTAGGATTTCGACAATTCGTGCGGCATGGAAAGCAGTCAGCACTCAGCAGTCGGCAATCAGCCAGTCAGAAATCCAAACGGTGCCTGGACTCGTGACTGAACGCTGAGTGCTGAATGCTGAGTGCTGCTTCGATCTTACAGGCGCGGGAAAAGATGGGTCAAACTCGGGCTTTCAGCTTTGAGCCATCAGACGCTTACTTCTTCTGCGCCATCTTGCGGGAGATTTCTTCCATGAGGCGGGGACGAAGATCGGCGAGGACGCTATCAACGATGCTGGCGACGTCTGCAGGACTGTCGTTCTCGACCAGAGAGGTTGGCTGAGGTATCTGCTCGGCGCCTGCGGCTACGGCCATGGCAGCGGAGTCTGGGGGTTGGGGCGTATCGATCTCGTGAGACTTGTCTGCGGCTGCGATAGTGCCGCTGGTGTCGCGAATTTGACGCCACGTGGCCCAGGCTGCAGCCGTATTTTTCACGACTTCGGATTCTGGGTGGGAGTACGCGCTGGGCTCCGCTTGCTGTTCAGCTTCGTTTTGCCCTGACATCTCTGCTGCGAGTATCTGAGCAGTCGCTTGCGAAGAGCTTTCGATCGCCGGTGATGCTGGGTCTGCACCCTCGGGAGGCTGCGGCGGAGACGGCATTTCATGGTTTGCAGCCCCCACGACTTCGGTTTCGGCAACAGCCGGTTCGGGCGTAGGTTCTTCCACCGAAATTGGAGACGGGTCCCCTGCGGCATCTGACACGGGGAACGGATTCACATGAGAGAAGCCAACTGCAGAAGCGATCTCCGTGAGGGAGTCGCTGGGCGCGCTCTCCGGTTGCAAAAGCTCCGGCTTTTCAACCAGAACCGGGCTATTCGTCAACATTACAGTTTCCGGAGGTTGCCCTGTCTGCGACTCAGAGGGCGGAACTTGCAGAACTTCCTGCACTCCAGCGTGCGAAATGGGCTCGGGTTCCGGAGTTGCAATCGCTGTGACTGGCGCCTCAGTGAGAACTGGCTCCGGTTGAGAAACTGGCGGTGGGCAATGCTCACTCACCGGTTCTGCTTGGGGTACGGTTGCGACGCTCGGTGCTTCGCCTGCCGGTTCGTTCTGGTACGCTGAGTAGGCCGCGTACGCCTCGCGCATTTCCTGTTCGAGAGAACTGGAGGCTTCTGCGTTATCCAGCGCCACTGGCACCGCCGACCAGCACGAGTCCGACTTGATAATTTCGATTTCCGACTCAGTACCAGCCGCGATTGTGGCGGGGGCGTCGCTGTCTTTTTCTTTCTCTTTGATTTCAGATCGGGATTCCGCGGCTGCGGCCGGTTCGGCTGCGGTGCTCTTCACTCCGATAGGCGCGGCTTCGACAGGGGCAGCGTCGACAGGCGCTGCTTCAACCGCCGCGGTTTCGAGGGACACTTTTTCGGCAGCTGCAGACTCGGACATTCCATCGGGATGAGTCTCAACCGCGACGTCTGCGCTCTTCATATGCGCTACCGCGGCGGCGATCGCGGCGACTTCTTGGGGCGAGACATTTTCGAAGGGGACGGCCGCGGCGGCAACCGCCGGCGGATTCGCTGCCTCTGCCTTCGTAGGAACGGTTTGTACCGCTTCCCGCTCAGCTTTCTCCGCCGGAGTTTCCATCACGGTGCGAAGGTCGCGATTGATCGGATTATAGAACGAAGCTTCGTCTGCGACTTTCTCCTCGGGCTCTGCAGGCTTCTCGTGAGGAAACGCTATCCGGTTCTTCCATCCGTTAGTTTCGTCGTTGCCAGCTTCCTTCGCGCTACCGCGGCCGGATTCCTCAACTGCGGCCATAGCGCGAGCAAACCGGCCCGGTTTGGAGGGTTCTGATCGCGGCACTATCTTGTCTTCGAGCTTTGAGAGCGCACTCAATAACTCACTGGCTTCAAAAGGCTTTACGATGAAAGCATCGGCACGCACGCGTTGCGCCTCATCGGGCTTGAAAGGCTCGAGCTTTCCTACACTGAGCAGCACTGGAATGCGCGCGGTTTCCTGCGATTCTTTCAGGCGCTGGCACACTTCCAGCCCGCTGTAGCCTGGCATGTAAACATCGAGGATGACGAGGTCGGGTTTCAGTTCGGCGATCTTCTTAAGCGCGGCCGAGCCATTGTTGACGGCGATCACCTCATAGCCGGCATCGCTCAGGATCTTCCGCCCCATGTTCTGGGCGGTCACGCTGTCATCGGCTAGCAGTATTTTCCTGGCCAAGAAAGTCCTCGAAGCGGGGAGATATGGCGAAGGTAACCTGAGGCTGAACGTAAGTCAATGTTCCCATTGGAAGTTACCTGGTTACCAGTGGCCAACGCCTTGTGCGTTCGACTCGCAGGCGTTGCCGGGCAATCCTATTGGCAGGCCAGCGTTAGCCGCCGCAACGAGCCGCCAGCCCAGCCTGATCCATCGGTTGGCAGGTGCGTGAAGTAGACGTAGAAGGTCTTGCCAAGGATGTGCGGGTCGTCGCCGAGGCCGATTGCGGTGGGATAAGCGGCGATAGTCTCGAAGTTACCGACCGCAGTGGGTAAAGTCCAATTCAAGGCATCGACAGACTCCGCATAGGCGAACGTTGTGTCGTCCGAGATGATCATGCTGTAGCGCTGCAGCGCGCTGTTGAAGTGGATATCGAGATAGCCGGAATATGAAGAGCTGGGAATGAGATCGGTGGAGGCTCCGCCAATCGCGGGTTGCAATTGCCAACTGCCCTCGTAGAACTTCTGGAACGGTACGGCGTGCGGGCTCGGTCCGAACGCGGCTTGCAGCACCGACGCAACCAGGGCTCGCGCCACCGAAACGTGCGTGGTTGTGGTGGCGTGCAGCGTTCCGTTAGCCAGCCAGTCGGGAAAATATAAATAGAAATATTTGCCGTCGGGCGAGAGCACAAGCGGGCCATCGCCGATCTCAAAGCCGTCAAGTCCGACGCTGTAGGATTGATTCAGGCGAATGATTTCACCGATGTCGGTCCAGTGCAATCCGTTATCCGAAGAGGCGGCGAGCCCCAGAGCCGCGTACAGCGCGTCGTTCGGCAGCTCCGCATGATAGGTCACCAGCAGATTTCCTGCGCCCGGCATGCCCGCGGGAACCTGATAGACCGGGCCTCCGCCCATGTAGCCATAGCTCGGATAGTTTGCACTCACTGCGGGATCCGGATTCGGCGAGACGCTGACATCAAGCGGATCGCCCGTGCCTAGCGGATTATCGAGAGTGCCCACGGTGGTGACCACCGAGCCATACTTGTTGTTGCCCACCCAATGGCCTCGCCACATTTGCCGTGCATGCGTGCCTCCGTCGCTGCCGAAGAAGGTGTATCCCTCGGATGTCTTGATCACGCCTAGCGGGGTGTCGGGCCAAGCGAAGCCATTGTAAGCATCGGTGATCGGCGGTCGGGCCCTCTGACCGGCGGCATATCGCTGCTTCGGAGTCTCGACCACCCGGTCGGCGATAACCTTGGGGGCGCAGAGTTGCGTGAGGGTTGGAGTTGCGCTTTGCGCGAGAGCCTGATTCTTCTGGAGGCTCGACACGAATGCGATCGCATTGCACAGAAGAAAAACCCGCACAGCGAGACTAAGCCTGGGTAGCATTTGACGATCCCCTAGGCCAATAACAACCCTGACATTTCAGCCAAGTCGCGCACATGCCGGATTTTAATCGCAGCGAAACAATTGGCTCGGATAAGTTTGTAGACGGCTGGATCCAGAGAAAACGAACAACTCACTCCTTTAGAAACAGATTATCTTCTAGAAAGAGATGATCTTCGCCAGTCCCTTCTTCTTCTTTTTCTTGCTGCTGGAAACTTCCTGGTCGCTAGCCGGGGCGGAAGCTGCAGTTGCGCTCGAACTGGACGACCCGCCGCTGGCAGAAGTCAACGGCTGCCCTTGCTGAATTTCGTTGATCTGCACTGGCGGAGGCAAAGCAGTTCCTGCGCTTTGGCTGTCGGCGGTGGGCGTAAGTTCGTTCGCACCCGGCGGCCCGGTGGGTTGCAATTCGTTAGCGCTGGGCTGAGGGGCAGGCTTAAGCTCATTGGCATCGGGCGCGGCGGCGTTTGTCCGAGCGAAAGGCTGGCCGCTCGCGGAGGGCGCATCCGAGCGCGGAGCGGGCTCGTTCGGGGGTGGAGTTCCACTTTTGATGATTTCCACGCCCAAGCTGTGGTCTCCCGCTGGCGGCCCCATGGCTGACGTTCCGATTTCTTGCACCACGCCTCTAGCATCGACTGGCGTGGGATCGACCAGAGTTGGATCGCCAACGTGCGCGGCTGCAGCCACGTCAGGTCCCTTTTTTATTAGGCCCATGGCCCGGTCCATGGTGCTGGCCTCGCGGCGGCTCTCTTCCTCAGCACGATTTTGAGCCACCGCAGCGCGCGTAGGACGCGGGATGGGCTGATGCAGCGCCGTCAGCCTCTTCTTCGCGTCATCGCCCCGCTCCATCAACGGATAGCGCGTGATGATCTGCGAATAAGCTCCTGCCGCATGCTTGGTGAGGGTCTCGATCATGTTGGCCTTGGCAGTTTCTTCCACGCAGCCGGCTTGCGGAGCCGTCTTCACACAAGTGGGCCGTAACCTCACCTGAGCGATCTGTCCCTCGTAATTCTGCCCCAAGAGGAACAAGGCGTCATCGGCGTGAGAATAGAGCGGATATTTTTCCACCAGCGACCGGAGCCGTGCAATCGACGCCGGATACGACTGTCGTAAATAGTAGAACCTGCCAATGCCGAACTCACGTTCGGCCAACACTTCCTGTACTTCGAGCAGGCGCTCTTTGCCCTCCTTCACTAACTTGGGGTTATCGGGGTACTGCATGATTAAATTGCGGTACTCATCTTCGGCGCGCTTGGCGTGTGTGTAATCGCGGTCGGATTTCTCCATCTGCTGATACTGGATGTTGGCGATCTTCAACTGTGCCTCAGCCGCCTCGGGCATGTTGGGAAAGAAAGTTTCGAAGTCGCGGTACTCCTGCTCGGCCTGAGCCAGCGACGCGGTTCCACCCTCGGCGTACCAGGAATCGCCGACCGCCAGCTTGGCGCGCGCGATGTATTCCGAGTCAGGATAAGTATTGATCAAAGTCTGCAAAGTCATGCGCGCCACGTCGAAGCGGTTGTGCCTCATCGCGTCCATCGCCTTGTCAAAAAGCACTTTGTCGGGCTGCTTGGAGCCCACGTTGGCGAGCGGATTGACCGACTTCTTATTAGTGCAGGCTGCGGTGATTAAAAGCAGCAGGCTAAGTGCGGCGATCGATGAATATTTACGTGACATTAAGGACCTCAAATCTACTTGGAACTGTGTGGGGACAGCCGCCCTCGGCTGTCCGCCGAGCGAAGCTCGGCTTTGCTCTATCCAGGTCCGCTACCGATGCCGCAAAGACGGCCAGGCTGCGCCCGGCGACCGGGTCGAAGACCCGGTCCTACATTTCGACGGCCCTACACTTTTTGCAGCGCCGCTTCCGTCGCCGCCTTCAGCAGCGCCTGTGCATTCTTGCTTGGATCGCCGCTGCCGAACACGGCGTTGCCCGCCACCAGAATTTCTGCCCCGGCCCGCACCACATCGCCTACGGTATCGTGGGCCACGCCGCCATCCACTTCGATGCGGTAAGTGAGCCTGCGCTGGCTGCGAATCTCTGCCAGTCGCCGCATCTTGTGCAGCGTGGACTCAATAAACTTCTGCCCGCCGAAGCCCGGATTCACCGACATCACCAGCACATAATCGACGATATCGAGCACTTCCTCGAGCGTACTCACCGGCGTTCCAGGATTGATCACGACGCCGGCCAGACAATCGTGGCTCTTGATTAGATGCAGCGTCCGGTTCAGGTGACGGCACACTTCCTGATGCACCGAGATCCAGTCGGCGCCGGCCTCGGCAAATGCGGGAATAAATTCATCCGGATGCTCGATCATCAAATGGCAATCAAGCGGCAAATCCGTGACTCTCCGCAGCGACTTCACTACCGGCGGCCCCAGCGTAAGATTGGGCACGAAATGCCCATCCATAATATCCACATGGATCACACTCGCCCCGCCCTCCTCGGCGGCGCGCACCTGCTCACCAAGACGAGCAAAGTCGGCCGCCAGAATCGATGGTGCCAGTTCGATCAACAGTGATCTCTCACAAGCTGGGCTAAAAGAATGGAGCCAATAACCTGAAACCTTCCAGAAGTTTACCATCCCGTATGGCACAGCGGACAGTGATCGTCGATTGGTGGGATAAGTTAGTGCAGAATCTCGCACCGCCGTGTACTGAGGGCTCGAGTGCACAGCATGTTACCCTCGTCGAACGTGTCTGCCTCACCGCAATTCGCGACAGCCTCCTGGGGATTAGCCGCAGTGCTGGCCTGGGGCACCAGCGATTTCTTCGGCGGCTATGCCACCCGCCGCGCCAATGCCTTCGTCTTCACCGCGTTGGTCAATCTCGGAGGCTTGGTCCTAGTAGGCGCGCTGGCCGCGGCCAGCCGCTCTCCCTTGCCGGCGGGGCGCAGTCTGTTGTGGGCTCTGGCTGGCGGCATCTCCGGCGGAGGCTCTCTGGCGCTCTTCTATCGCGCGCTTTCCACAGGACGCATGGGCCTGACCGCGCCGATCGCCGCGGTTCTGAGCGCCGCGATTCCAGCCCTGGTTGCTATTTTCACGGAAGGTATGCCAGGCAAGATCCCGATTCTGGGCTTTGTCTTCGCCGCCATCGGACTCTGGCTGATCACCCGCACAGAAGACGGCGCCGCCCCGAAAGGCATTGGACTCGCCGTGCTCGCCGGCATTGGCTTCGCCGGATTCTATTTATGTCTGCGCCAGAGCGGAGCCGGTTCACCGCTATGGTTCGCGACGGTGAGCCGCGCTGGAGGCTTGTTGATCACAGGCTTCATCGTGCTACTGCAAAGAAAATTCAGCGAGATTACTGCCGCTGGTGTGCGCTGGGCCGTGCTCGCCGGCTTCATCGATTCGTTGGGCACCATGCTCTTCATTCGCGCCAGCCAGACCGGGCGCATGGATGAAGCGGTCGTGATCTCGTCGCTATATCCCGCAGTCACGGTGCTGTTGGCACGGATTTTTCTCAAAGAACATTTCACGCGCTGGAAATTCGTGGGCTTACTTGCGGCGCTGGCGGCAGTGCCAATGATCGCGGCTCAATAAATTCACTCCATATTCTAGAATCTGAGAATACAGAGCATGGCACTCATCGAAGTCCGCAACCTGACGAAGATTTATTCCTGGGACAGCCACCAAGTGCGCGCCGTCGATGATGTATCGCTAGATATTCACGCTGGCGAAACGCTCGGCCTGGTCGGGGAGTCAGGCTCCGGCAAGAGCACGCTGGGACGCCTGATCCTGCGCCTGATTGAGCCAACCTCCGGCAGCATTAGCATCGAAGGCCGCGATCTGCTAGCCGCCAGCCGTGACGAGTTGCGCCGCTCGCGCCGCGACATGCAGATCATCTTCCAGGACCCTTTCGCGTCGCTCGACCCCCGCTTTCGCGTCGAACAAATAATCGCTGAGCCGCTAATCATTCACGGGATGAACGAGAGAGAACGGCGCGGAATAAATGAGAGAGACCGGGAGAGAACGAATCGGGAATCGACGAATGAAAAAGATCGGGAGGGGCACGACTTCAGTTGTGCCGATTCAGAGACTCTATCGAGAGCGGCTTCAGCCGCTAAGGGCCGGCCATCAGCGAGGGCGCTCCGCCCGCGCGTAATCGCCCTCCTCCGAGCCGTCGGCCTCGACGAATCCATCCTGCAGCGTTTCCCCCACGAATTCAGCGGAGGCCAGCGCCAGCGCATCGGCATCGCCCGCGCCCTCGCCCTGCGTCCAAAATTCATCGTCGCCGACGAACCAGTCTCCGCCCTCGACGTCAGCGTAGGCGCGCAAATCGTCAACCTGCTGGCGCAACTGCAGCGCGACTTCGGCCTGACCTATCTCTTCATCTCCCATTCCATGCCGGTCGTGCGCTATCTCTCGACCCGCATAGCGGTAATGTATCGCGGCAAAATCGTAGAAGTCGGATCATCCGAGCAGATCACCGAGCAACCGCAGCACGCGTACACCCGCAGCCTACTGGAGGCAACTCCAACGCTGGCCGTCTAGATGGACCATGTGGGGACGGGCGCTTTCGCCCGTCCCGCTAGGCGCAGCGAGGCGCCGCTCATAGGAACCCTCGTACTCTAGCTACGCCAAAAACTGTGCCATACTTTCTTAATGTCGAATGCCAATCCCAGCCGGGCCCGAGACCTCATCGAACTGATCCTCGGTTATGGCTTCATCGTCGCCATCATCTGGACCCCCGCGCCCCTGCAACACATACTCTCGCCGGTTGCCCTCGTCTTGACTCTGGCGGTAGTAATGGCTCGCGGCGAGACTCGCGATGAACTGGGGGTGGGCTCGCGCGGCTTCACGGAATCGCTTTGGATCCTGCCCGCGGCCCTCGCGCTCGGGGCCCTGAGCATGATCGTTGCTCAGAGTTTCGGCACCCTGCATCCGCTCTACAAAGGCGATTTCGCCCACATCTCCGGCTACGTGCTCTGGACAATCTACCAGCAATTTCTCCTGCAGGACTATTTCATGGACCGCCTGACGCGCCTCGTCTCAAGCGAAGCCCTAGCGGTAACGATCGCAGGCACGCTCTTCGCCGTGGCACACCTGCCCAATCTAGTGCTTACCGCGGCTACGCTGGCATGGGGCATCGTTTCCTGCGCACTATTCCGCCGCCATCGAAATATATGGGCGCTTGGCCTGGCCCAGGGACTGCTCGGCCTCTGCTTCGCCGTGTGCATCCCGGACGCGCTGCATCATCATTTGCGCGTTGGGTTGGGATACTTGCTTTACCAGTCGGCGCAGACGGTTCCGTAAATGGCGATCTTGCAACCGAAGCGGATCCATTTTCATTTCAGCGGCTTTAATGTAACGATCGGGCGTCGAAACTCACCATACAGACATACGGTGGTGCGGATCTTCACCTAGCTTTCCGAAACGCCCTCACAAAAAGGAGTTTTGAGATGTTTGCCCGTAAGGTTGCTGCGCGATTGAAACCCGATTCGCTGTCGGAATTCACTAATCTCGTGGAGTATGAAATCCTGCCCTGGCTGCGGCGGCAAAGAGGCTTTCTCGATCTGATCGTCCTCGCGTCTCCTCATAGCAGTGAAGTCGCAACCGTCAGTTTCTGGGATCGCGAAGAATGGGATCGCGAAGAAAATGAGGCGGCTCTCAGTACAGCAGGATATCCCGAAGGCTTGAATACTCTGGGAGACTTGCTGGACGGAGCTCCTTACGTAAAGACATTTGAAGTGATCAGCTCGACGCTGCAAAGCAGCAGCCTCACCATGGCGGGAAGATCTAGAACCGCAGCCCCCACATCCAGTGCACATTTGAATAGATAATCGTCGTGGGCCGGTGTGGGGACAGCCGCCCTCGGCTGTCCGTCGAGCGGAGCTCGACATCTGGCTGGGGCCGGTCTACTAGCCGAACCGCGGCAATGTGAGTATTCCCACCTATACTCTCGAATTGAGCATTTAAGCTGACTAAGAACAACAGAGTGGATCATAATCGGGTTGAACCTTGACTCGGTTATGCCCAACTCATCGGTAGCCATGGCAGTAACGCTCCTATCTGGGTTAGTCGTGGCCGTAGGCTCAGCTGCCGCTCTCTTGTATTGGCGGGACAGAATTGCCAGATCCCAAGGAAAAACTCCAGAGCAAATGCAAGCCCGCTTTTCCGCCTTGCTTGAGTTTCGATCAACTATTGAGCGCTGTGTCCCTGGCGTACTCGTTATCGTGTTCGGAATTTTCTACGTACTTGACCGTGCCCGACAGCACGAATCAGATTGGTGGGTGGGACTGCTCTTTATTCCCTTGGGATCGGCCCTGGTTCCGCTTCTGGCGCGAAAGAGCTGGCGTCGATATCTTGCACTCCAGCAACTGGCTGAACGACCCGCTGAAAAATCGCGGCCGGTAGCATAACCGCTTTAATGCCCTGCTTGATAGAGTCGTACTCCTAGAACCACAGCCCCCAAATCCAATCCACGCTGGCATGGGTAATCGTCGAGGCGGCCACGCGCCGCCGTTCGCGCCAGGCGCGCCCGTAGAAAATTCCCGCAATCGTGGCCAGCAGCACGTAGCGCCAGTTGAAGTGTGCGGAGCGTTTATTGAAGTGCGAAAGTCCAAATAATACCGACGCGATCACCAGCGCCGCGTGCCTGCCCACGCGACGCTCGAGCAGGTTCTGCACCCAGGCGCGGAAGAAAAGCTCCTCGGGCACGGCGGTAAAGAAAAAGATCAACACCCAGCGCAGCAGCGCCCTGCCGACTCCCGGCAGATTTCTATGGGGATGGATGAAGCCCAGTGCCAGCCCCAGCACGATCACCGCAGGCGTGAAGAAAAGCAGTTCGCGCAAGCCGGTCTTCCAGTCGGACCATTTCAGATGGAAATTAAATCCAGTCCCGCTCAAGCGGCGGATCGCGAGAAATCCATACAGTCCGGCATCCACCAGCAACAATTCATTCAAAGCGCGCAGCCCGCTCGGCCAGGCACTCTCAAACCAGCGCAAATCCACGGCCAGCCCAAGCACCAGAAGGATGAAGGCTTCGCGCCAGTCGCCGCGCTGCTCGGGGTCAGCTGCGGCGGCGCGCATCAGCAGCAAAGTAATCGCCACCGGCAACAGCGCGTACAGAGCGAACCACTCCCAACGAAACATGCGCTGGGAGATCGAGACCATCGCGTAAGGCACGGCCAGCAAGGCGGGAACACTCATGCGAACTGAAACCGGCCAGCGTTCGACGGCGCGCGCGATTCGCTCCGCGGCACAGCCAAACAAAACCGCTGGAGTCAACTCCAAACCGAGCGCCGCAATCGCCACCGGCGTCACATTCTGCATGACGACATCTTAACTTCCTCGGCGTTCGGCTTGCGGACCTCCGATTGACCTGATTCAGTTCTGACCCTTTGCTTCTGATTTAGTTCGGGTGCGTACCACGGGTCGGGCACATCTCCATTACTTTCCCGGCCGCACCACAGCAACTTCCTGCTCCCGCCCACCCTCGATAAGTTCGCTCTCGGCACGCGAGCGAAACAGCGCTCTTCCCAGCGTTTCTCCGCCGCCGCCCCACACTTCCACCAGAAAGTAGATATCCCCGTAGCGGTGGAAGACCAGCTTGGTCGTACGATCACTTGGCGGGCGTTGCGCACTGTGCGCGGGCACCAATACCCCCTGGTTATGAACGTTGTGAATTCTCAGTTCAGAGTCACCGACGCGGTTAACGATGTAGTGGCCGGGAGAGAGAGTGCGTCCGGCCACCACGAACGAGAAAGGTATGTTCGCTACGATGTCCCCCTCTTTGGCTTGGGCAAATAACATCGCCGCCGTCAACAAAAACACGGCGGGCAAAGCTTTGTGAAACACTTTCATAGTGTTCTCCTCCTTCGGTTGGAGCGAGCCAAGCTGTTTAACTAAAAGGGGGGAACTCTTCAAGATAGTGAAGCCGGGCGACCATTCGTTACAGGCGATCTTCCTAAAAAGGTTCGAGGCGAATTATGCCAATGACCAGGCGGTCATGGACCGGTTGATCGACTCCTTCTGGGAGGCGCGCTCCTGTGCCTCTTGTATCTGCAGCACCGGGCGTCTAGAATTCCTGGGAGTTTTCGCCAGGAGGCATTCATGGCCGCCGCTCCGCTCCCGCCGCAATACGCAAATACGACCACTTCCGCACCCGCTCCGCTCTCCGAAGGCGCGCGCCTCGTCGACACATTCATCGCTCCCTCGAAAACTTTCACCGACCTGCGCCGCAACGCCAATTGGTGGGGACCGTGGCTGCTCATCTCCATCTTCTCGCTGATCTTCGTGTATTCCATGGACCGGCAGATCGGCTTCGAACAGATCAGCAAGAACGAAATTGCACACTCATCGCGCGCCGATCAGTTCGACAAATTGCCGCCTGAACAGCAGGCCAAACAGATCCAACTCTCCAGCACCATCGTTCGCGTCCTCTCCTACGGCAGCCCGGTAATGATCCCGATTTATTTCTTGATTACCGCAGCGGTACTGTTTGCGACTTTCAAGTTCGCAGTGGGGGCCGACCTTTCTTTCAAGCAGGCATACGCGATCGTTTTCTACGCCAGTTTGCCCGGCATCATAAGCGCGATTCTAGGGACGATCTCGGTGTTCGCTGGAGTGGACCCCGAGGGTTTCAACGTGAACAATCCGGTAGCGACGAATCCCGCTCATTTCATGGACCGCGCCGGAAATAAATTTCTTTACGGCATGGCCTCCAGCCTGGACGTGATCGCCATCTGGACGATCATACTCATGGGCATTGGCTTCGCCTGCAACAGCAAAGTGAAACGCTCCACCGCCATCGCCATCGTCGCGGGATGGTATTTATTCTGGAAGCTGGGCGCCGCGGCGCTGGCCGCCAGATCGTAACGGGTGTGACGCAAGTCATGGCCCGGGGCTCCCCCCGGACGTATAATCCCGTGGTTGCCGGAGGCGCTTATGCGATCCGTTTTCTTTTGGGGACTTCGAGTCCTCGCCGGTCTCACTGTTGTTCCGTTCGTTTTAGTGTGCGCCTCGATGTCGGCACAGCAGCCGGCCACCGGCGCGCAGTGCATCGAATGCCACAGCAAAGTCACGCCCAACATTGTTTCCGATTGGAAGTTGAGCAAGCATAGCGGCGTGGAAGTCACTTGCGTGAACTGCCACGGCGACCAGCACACTTCCGCCAGCGACGTGTCCAAGGTAAAGATCCCTACGCCGGAAACCTGTGCCCAGTGCCACGAGACGCAGGTGGCACAGTTCGAGAAGGGCAAGCACGCCATCGCCTGGGCGGCGATGAAAGCCATGCCCACCATCCACTGGCAGCCGATGGCGATGACGCAGGGCGAAAAAGGCTGCGGCGGATGCCACAAGATCGGCGACAAGAAGCTGACGGAATTGCTGGAGCTGCGTTTGAACGGCTCCGGCACGGAGTTCGGCGCGGCGCAGTGCGACGCCTGCCACACCCGCCATACATTTTCCGCTGAGGAAGCCCGCCAGCCGCAGGCCTGCGAGACCTGCCACATGGGCTTCGATCATCCCCAGTGGGAAATGTACTCGGCGTCCAAGCACGGCGTAAGAAACGACCTGAAGCAGAAGCACATTTTACCTGCCACCGCCGCCGCGCCGACTTGCCAGACCTGCCACATGCAGGACGGCAATCACGAAGTGCGCACGGCCTGGGGATTCCTCGCCGTCCGCCTGCCTCTGCCCGAAGACAAGCAATGGGCTGCCGACCGCGCCGCAATTCTTCAGGCGTTGGGAGTGCTCGATCCGCAGGGCCAGCCCACTGCGCTGGTCGCGACCGTGAAGGCTGCCGACCTTGCCCGCCTCACGCAGGAAGACTGGCAGCGGGAACGCGACAAGATGATTAAGACCTGCAACCAATGCCATTCGGCCAACTTCGCCCGGCAGCAGCTGGAGCAGGGCGACGACATGATCAAGAACGCCGACCACCTCATGGCCGAAGCCATCCACATTGTCGCTGGTCTCTACACAGACAATGTTCTACCCAAGCCGGCGGGCTATGCCTATCCGTTCCCGAACCTGCTGACGTTCCACGATGCGCCCACCGTGATCGAGCAGAAACTTTTCGTGATGTACCTGGAGCACCGCATGCGGACTTTCCAGGGCACATTCCACGCCAGCCCCGACTACGCCTTATGGTATGGATGGAGCGAGATGCAGCGCGATCTGACCGAGATCAAAGAACTGGCGGCGCAGATGCGGCGCGAGAAGCGCGGAGCCACGCTGAAACCCGCGATGAAGTGAAAGAAGGCGGCGGCAGTTCTTGGGGCGGCGCAGCGCTTCAACGTCACCCTGAGATTCCGCTCTTCAAATGTGGGCTTTAGTGTCAGGGGAAGGTATGCTATGCGTAAGCCGTTCCATGGGTTTAGGATGGCAAGCAGCCGGTATTGGGAGACTTCATGAAACGCATCCTTATGGTGGTTGTATTAGGGGTGGCGATGTGCGTCTGTGCTTGCGCCGATTCAGCACAAGCTCAAGCTGCGCCCGCGCCCCACTCCGCTCCTCCGATGGCAACTGCGCAAACCTCCTCGCCAGTGAAAGACCCCGTGACCGCTTCGCTGCGCATGCTGCTGCCGCGCTCGCGCAACAATATTCTCGGCGCCATCACCGCCATGCCCGCCGACAAGTTCAACTACAAGCCCACTCCCGATCAGATGACCTTCGCCCATCTCGTCGTGCACATCATCGGCTCGAATAATTCCGGATGCTCCAAAGCGGCGGATATCGCCCCTCCCACAGTTGAGGAAGCTAAAGAGACTGACTCGAAAGAAAAGCTTCTCGCCGCTGCCAGGGCTTCGTTCGACTTCTGCGCTGATGCACTCGGTAAGATGGACGACTCGAAGCTGGGCGATGACGTCGAGATGTTTGGGGGACGCCATTTTCCCCGCGCCATGGCCGCGCTCGGTCTGGCCAGCGGCTGGGCCGACCACTACGCCGCCGCCGCGCAATATCTGCGACTCAACGGAATCTTGCCGCCATCAGCGCAGCCAAAGAAATAGCGCTAAACAAGTCGCCGAAAACTGCGCTCCGCAGGCATGTTTTGAAAGGGCGCGGCTTCAAGCCGCGCCACAAATCGCGCAAATGAATATCGGCTTCAGCCGCTGAGGGAATGCTCGCTAAGCGAAATGAAGCGGGCGACGCGGCTGAAGCCGCGCCCTTTCGAATCGCTCATCTGCCTACTTAATCTGCACCAGTTCGCCGCCAGACGCTGCAGAAGTACTGAGTGCCGCCGGTCTCTGCGGGCCGCGCCATCCATCGAAGATCGAAACTTGATGCACGCACGAGACCGTGCAATGAGGCGCGCAACCTTTCTCGGTGAGGTATTCGCGGTGCATATCGTCGCGCGTGTAAGTCGCCAGTGGCACTCCAGGATAGCCACGCTGCTGCGAACAATAATGCACCAGCCCGTCCTCGCAGATGTAGAGATAGCGCGCGCCGGCGCGGCAGCGCCAATCGTTCGGCAGTCCCTGCGCGATGTTGTCCTGAAAAGCGTTGATGCGGGTGAAGCTGCGCTTCTCCCACGACTTCATCTCGTCGTAAATACCGCGCTCTTCGTCGTTGAGCGGCTGCACCTGCCCGCTGCCGTCGTGAATGATTCCAATGGTTGAACTGAAGCCAAGCGCAATGGCGCGCTTGCCGATGGTAAGCGCATCCTGCGGATTCGAAATTCCGCCGCCCACTACGGAGTTGATGTTCACATGAAACTCCGCATGTTCCGCGAGCGATTGCAGCTTTTTGTCGAGCACCTTCAGGCTCTTCTTCGATACTTCGTCCGGATTCACGTTGTCGATCGAAATTTGCAGCCACTCCAGGCCCGCGCGGTTCAGGCGCTTAATTCTCTCCGGGACAAGAAAATAACCGTTGGTGATCAGCCCGGCGATCATGCCGTTCGCGCGAATGCGCCGGATCACGTCATCGAGTTCAGGGTGCAGCAGCGGCTCGCCGCCGGAAATCGTGACCACTGCCGTGCCCAGCGCCCCCAGCTTGTCGATGCGATGGAACATTTCTTCCAGAGGCACGGGCTTCGAGAAGTCGTCGAACTCGTTGCAATAGGTGCAAGCCAGATTGCAGCGGCGCACCGGAATAATATGCGCCAGCAACGGGTGATCGGTCGAAGCCAGCGCATGCGCGGCCATGGCCGCCCCGCGCAGATTGCGGTGCACGGTTTTCAAGCGGCGCCGTAGAATTGTAAAGGCTGATGGCATGGAGTGGCTGATCTCTTATTACATCATGAATGCGTGGTCGCTGCAGCCCTCGCAGCAGCATTTGGTCAATTTGGCGGGGCGAATGGCAACCTCCACGTAGTGAGCTTTTATTCCATCCCCGGAGACTCCTCATAGAATTTGTGACCGGCTTTTTGAAGAGCTTGCAGAGTCGCTTCTGCGAATTCCTCCTGCACAAGAACGTAATCCGTATCGTAAGTCGAGATAGCGAAGATGGGGATGCCGTTGTTCGACAGCCGCTCAATGAAGGAGAGCAATACTCCGGTTTGCGAGAACGGAAACGGACCTTCCAGCTTCAAACAGATCCAGCGGAGGCCGGCATCGATCTCGTTTGGAATGTTGTTCGCGGGGCAGACGATGGAGAGTTCCTCTGCAGTGCGGGTAATCGAGGTGAAGTCGCCGTTCGTGGCCCAGGCGGGGACGGGAGCATTCGCAGCGAGGCGAACAATAGAAAAGAAGCCGGGGAGTTGCCGGAAGGTCAGCATGGGGTTGAGCGAATTTGATACAGACGCAGGTCGCACGGCCGGCTCCGCACCCTGCGCTCGGCTGAACGGGCGAGGCGCCCGTTCCCACATATGCAGGTGTGCACATGCGCAGACCCGCGCTGCTACCCTGCAGACTTCTTAGCCCTCTACTGCTTTCCGCACCGCGGCTCTCGCCAGCAGCCGTGTCGAATCCAATGTGGGCAGCGGCGACGATTCCGGCGTGACCAGCAGCGGAACCTCGGTACAGCCAAGCACCACTGCGTCACAGCCTTCATCGCGAAAAGACCGGATGACCTCCGTGTAATAGGCCAGCGACCGCGGCAGGAACTGGGCGTTCACCAGTTCGTCCATGATGATCTTGTCCATGTGAATTCGCTGCTCTGCGCCCGGGACGTTGTGTTCGATACCGGCCGCCTTCAGCGCATCGCGGTAGACCGGGCCTTCCATTAGATAGCGCGTGCCCAGAACTCCAAGGCGAGTAAAGTGGCGGCGTTGCGCCTCTTTCGCAACTTCTCGCGCGATATGCAGCCAGGGCCGCGGCGAACGCTTTTCAATCAGTTCGAAGGCCTGATGCATGGTGTTGTCCGGGCAAATTAGAAAGTCGGCGCCCGAGCGCGCCAGTTTGTCCGCCGACGAGAGCATCAGTTCGGCAACCGCCGCCCAGTCGTTAGCGTAAATATGCTCCATATATTTCGCCAGCGAGTGCGAGTGCAGCGAGACCTCAGGGTGATCGTGCGACCCCAGCAGGTGCGTGCCTTCGATCGAGATGGTGCGGTAGCAGAGCGCTGCTCCTTCGGTACTGCAAGCGACGATGCCGATGTGTTGGGACAAGATCAGTTCTCAGTTCTCAAAAGAGGCTACGCGAGCGCGAAATCGTCCGCAAGCGTCATTTTGCGTGCGACGAACTACTCAGTGTTCCCCAGTGTCCTCTGCCTGCCCTGAGCGAAGTCGAAGGGTGTTTAAGACTTTCGCCAGTCATCTTGCAGCCGCCGCATCGAAGAGATTCAGAAATTCCAGCTTCTTCTCCGCCGGCAAAAACGATGCTTCGAAAGAATTGCGCGCCAACTCCCGTAGGTGCTCGTCGGTAAACCCAAAAACCTGTTGCGCAAGCTGGTATTCGCGGGCGAGCGTAGTGCCGAACATCGCCGGGTCGTCGCTGTTGAGCGTGATCATCACGCCGTGATCGAAATAGTTCTTCGCCGGATGCTCATTGAGGTTGGGGCAGAGTCCGGTGCGCAGGTTGCTAGTGAGGCAAATTTCGACCGGAACCTGGCGCTGTGCAAGTTCCTCGACGAGGTCAGGATCGTGGAACGCGGTCAGGCCGTGACCGATGCGCTCAGCTCGCAGATTGAGCGCGCCCCAAACCGATTCCGGAGGCCCGGTTTCGCCGGCATGAGCCGTCAATCGCAAACCGTGATCGGCAGCCCAGGCGTAGCCGTCGCGGAAAATCTCTGGCGGGGCTTTCTGTTCGTCGCCGCCGATGCCGATGCCAACAACTTCGCGATCGTGATAGCGGACGGCAAACTCGAAGACACTTTTTGCAGCTTCAACGCCAAATTGACGCACCGCGTCGAAAATCCAGAGCAGAGAAACTCCAAAATCTCGTGCGCCGCGAGCGCGGCCGCGATCCAAGCCTTCGAAAATAGCGGCGAAATCCTGCTTGCGCCACAGGCACACTCCCACCGAGACGTAGACCTCGGCGTGCAGCACGTTTTCTTCTTTCAGATGCTGCATCAGGCGATAGGTAATGAGTTCGTAGTCTTCGGCCGTGCGCAGGTGCTCGGTAATGTTCTTGAAGGCGAGCAGGAAGCTGGGAAAATCAGTGTACCGGTAAAGCGCCTCGACTTCGGCCTGAGTCGCACGTTCGCCGTGCCGTTGACGTAGTTCAAACAACGTTGCGGGCTCGACTGCGCCCTCGAGATGAAGATGCAATTCAGCCTTTGGGAGAAGGCGGAGAAAACTACTCGGCGGCCGATCCAGGACAGAAGACATTACTTTCTGATTGTAGATTCTCGGAGGAAGATTTGCGAGGGAGGGCAGCCAGCGGGCGTCGGACGTCGGACCTTAGACCATGGCGGGGGTACACGACCATGGGAATCCTTCGAACGCCGGACGCAGACGGCTTCTAGCTGAAAACCGAGGTCCGAAGGCCGGAAAGCCGACACCTATTTCTTGGCGAATTCACTTCGGTGACGGCTGTAAAACAAGTAGATCAACAGACCGAGGCCGAGCCAGATTACAAAACGCAGCCAAGTGATGACGGTAAGCCCGGTCATGAGCCCGCCGCAAAGAATAATCGAGATCAGCGGGAACCACGGCACAAACGGAACTCGGAACGCGCGCTTGCGATCAGGCTGCCTACGGCGCAGAATGATTACCCCGAGCGAAACCAGAACGAAGGCAAACAGCGTCCCGATGTTGGCGAGGTCGGCGGCATCTCCGATGTCGACGAGGCCGGCGGGAATTCCAACGGCGAAACAGGCGATCCAGGTGGAAATGTGCGGTGTTTTAAATTTCGGGTGCACCGCGGAGAACAGCTTCGGCAGCAAGCCGTCGCGCGACATGGCGTACCAGATGCGTGCCTGCCCGTACTGAAACACGAGCAAAGAAGAGATCATGCCCGTCAGCGCTCCGATCACGATGACCGAGCGGAAGATCGGGTGCACCCCCAGATACTTCATCGCGTAGGCCACGGGCGCTTCGGCGGCTGCACCCGAGACGAAGGTTGTGTACTTCATCATGCCCAGCAGTACGACGGCCACGCCGACATAGAGCAGCGTGCAGACCACCAGCGACATGATGATGCCGAAGGGCAAATCTTTTTGCGGATTGCGCGATTCCTCGGCTGCGGTCGAGACAGAATCGAATCCGATGTAGGTAAAAAAAACGATGGCCCCTCCGGTAACGATTCCGGCGAAGCCGGAAGGCGCGAAGGGCGTCCAGTTCGCGGGCTTCACCAGCATTCCCCCGACTACCAGGAAGGTCAGGATGGCGCCGATTTTAACCGCCACCATGATGTTATTGGTCTCTGCCGACTCCTTCACTCCGCGCACCAGCAGCAGCGTGAGAATGAAAACGATGAGGAAGCCGGGGAGATTGAAATAGGCGCCGGTCCACTGCCCGCTGGCCCAGACCGGACTCGCAAATTTTTCCGGCAAGTTGAGGCCAAATACCGCCAGTTGAGCCTTTGTGTAACCGGCAAAGCCGACCGCGACCGCGACGTTCGAAACGACGTATTCGAGAATGAGGTCCCAGCCGATGATCCAGGCAAAGATTTCGCCTAGCGTCGCGTAGGAGTACGTGTAGGCGCTGCCGGCGATGGGGATCATCGAGGCCAGCTCGGCATAGCATAATCCGGCAAAACTGCAGGCGATCGCGACCAGGAAAAACGAAATTGCAATCGATGGCCCGGCGGGCGGGCGTCCGTGCATGAGCGCTCCCGCCGTGCTGCCGGTGCGCAGCAAATTCACGATTACGTCGAGCGCCTGCGCATGCAGGATGGATGGAGCCTGGAAATATTCGCCCGCTGCCGCAGTGCCGGTAAGGATGAAAATTCCCGAGCCAATAATGGCTCCGATACCCAGCGCGGTCAGCGACCACGGCCCGAGCGTTTTTTGCAGGCGCTGCCCCGGAGCCTCGGAGTCGGAGATCAGCTTGTCGATCGACTTGCAGCAGAACAGCTGGTTGTCAGAGGTGCGAACCGTCGCCGCAGGTTCCGTGGATGATTGGGACAAGAGGTTGTGGTCTCCTAAACAGCAGTTAGCAATTAGCGCTAGCCGGGGCCGATTTCTCCCACTTCTTGGAAATCACCCCCGGCTAAATGCCAAGCGCCTAACTTGCTGCCGCCTTACCGTTTCGACTGGCCGCGAGCCAATTTCTTCACCTTGCGCTTCTTCGATCCGCGGGCGTAGTCGCGCGGCTTCTTGGGCTTCTCCGCTTTACTTTTCTTGCGCGAGGCGCGTTTTGATTTCTTGCGTTCTTCTTTGCTCAGCTCTGCTGTGTTTGCCATGATTCCTTTTGAATTGGGTAATTTGATAATTGAGGAATTGGGTAATTTGAATTTGAAGATCAGCAACATTCGCCGATCACCCAATTTCCCAATGGTACTAGCCTCGTTCCAACTGTGCGTACTTCTCCACCAGCTTCTTTAATCCGAAGCGAGGGAATTGTACCGTAATCTTGGCTTCTTCGCCTTCTCCTTCTCGCAGGTAGACGGTTCCCTCTCCGTATTTGGGATGGCGAACCTTCTGTCCCGGCCGAAATCCGCGCTTCCCGGAGGGTTCGTCGACGGGCGCTTTCGGCACGGTAAACTTCTTGCCGCGGCTGGCGAAGAACTCGGCAATGTTCTCGATGGAATTGTAAGGCTTAGCCGGCGGGGTTGGCTTTACACGGCTGGCCGGCACTCCATTGCGCTTCCAGCTTGCGCTTTGGTCTTCGTCTTCGTAGGAATAGTGCGTATCGCCTGTATCGTAGCCAGCAGGGCTGCGGCCCGAGCGGCTAGGGGCGGCCGTCCCCGCATAACCCGTTTCTCTATAGCCCGTCCCCGTACGGGCGCCGCGTCGCCCTCCCAGTTCTTCAATTAGCTGGGTCGGCACTTCCTCCAGGAATCTCGACGGCACGCTCGCTTCCGGCAGGTCGGTGCCATATCTTCGGCGGTAGACCGCGCGCGTGAGGATCAGCTGGTCCATAGCTCGCGTCATGCCGACGTAGCACAGCCGCCGCTCTTCCTCGACCTCGTCGGGCTGCAGCATGGTGCGCAAATGCGGGAAGAGTCCTTCTTCAAGGCCGCTGAGGAAGACTAGAGGAAACTCCAGTCCCTTGGCGGCGTGCAGGCTCATTAGCGTGATCTGCGCGCGCTCGTCGTAATCGTCGGCGTCAGCGATCAGAGCCGCGTGATCGAGGAACTGGTCGAGGGTTTCGCCGCGGTCGCGCGAGTCCATGGCGGCGTTCACCAGTTCGCGCAGGTTTTCAATGCGCGAAAATGCTTCCGGTGTATCTTCGGCTTCGAGCAGCTTTATGTAGCTGGTGCGGTCGAGGAGGAACTTGAGAATGTCGGCCGTGCTCACCGTGGGAGCAGGAAATGGACTCGCGCCTTCAGTATCGCCAGTACTAAGCGCGCTTTCATTCTCGAACACTGTCGGGGGCTTGTTGGCGGCCCCTTCGCTGACGACGTTCTCTTCGTCGGCCGCGCCGTACGCTCCGCCGAAATCGAAGGCCGCATTTTCGAACTCAGAGGGATCGAAGGCAGCTGCATCGTCATCGCCGGATTTATCCGCGACGGACTCTAAAGCTTGTGGCGCTTCCAACAACGCAGGTGAGGGTGCCGGCGTCACACTTGCCTCCGCGCTTTCCTGTTCGAGGTGCTCAGCAAAGGTTCCCGCTAACATCGCTTGCGCGTCCCGGATCAATTGCTGGAAGCTCTTCAGCGCCGCCAGCGCGCGTGGAGGCAAGAGTTGACGGCGAATCGCTTCACCGAGTGCGCCCCATAACGATAAGCCGGTTTCGAGCGCGAGCCGCTCGATGGTTTCGATGGTGCCTTTGCCGATGCCACGCGTGGGCGTGTTGATGACGCGCAATAGCGAGATCGAATCGTCGGGATTCTGAATCACTTTAAGATACGAGATCATGTCTTTGATCTCAGCGCGTTCGTAGAACGAGAATCCGCCGACCACGTGATACTTGAGGCCGTAGCGCCGCATGGCCTCTTCAAAAAGCCGAGACTGCGAATTGGTACGGTAGAGAACGGCGGCGCGCGGAATTTCACCCCGCTGAGCGGCTTCGCGCGAATACTTTGCAATGTGATCGGCGGCAAAGAGCGCCTCATTCTCTCCGTCTGGGGCCTCGTAATAGCCGATCTTCGTCCCGCCCTGGCGCGAGGTCCAAAGATTCTTGCCTTTGCGGCGTAGATTATTCGCCACCACCGACGACGCCGCCTGCAAAATGTTTTGCGTCGACCTGTAATTCTGTTCGAGCCGAATGATCTTGGCTTCGGGAAAATCCTGTTCGAACTCCAGAATGTTGCGAATGTCGGCCCCGCGCCAGGAATAAATCGACTGGTCCTCATCGCCGACCGCGCAGACGTTATGCCGCTCGCCAGCCAGCATGCGCATGAGTTCATACTGCGGACGGTTCGTGTCCTGATATTCGTCGATCATCACATATTGAAAGCGACGATTGTAATACTCGCGCACCGGCGCAGCCGTCTTTAAGAGCCGTGTGGCTTCAAGAAGAAGATCGTCGAAGTCGAGAGCGTTCGCCTTGCGCAGTTCCTTCCGATACTCCTCGAATAGATGCGCAATCTTCTCGTTTTTTGGATCGGCCGATTGCAGGTACAGCTCCTGCGGATCGAGCATGTGATTCTTCGCCCACGAGATCCGCGAAAGCACGATGCGCGGCGTGAGTTGCTTGTCGTCGAGCCCAAGCCGCCTCATGATCCCTTTGACGACGGATTGCTGATCGCTCTCATCGTAAATAACAAATTTCTTCGTGTGGCCAATCGGCGGCTGCCCCGGCATGGCCGAAGGAATCTGCAAGGCTTCAATATCGCGCCGCAGAACGCGCACGCAGAAAGAATGAAATGTTGAGATCACTGGCTTGGCGATAGTAAGTCCGCCGACAAGCTTTTCCACGCGTTCGCCCATTTCAGCGGCAGCCTTGTTGGTGAAGGTCATCGCCAGAATCGATTCCGGCATCACTCCCTTGTGCTCGATCAGGTAGGCGATGCGATAGGTGATGACCCGAGTTTTGCCGCTACCCGCGCCGGCAAGGATCAGCACCGGCCCCTCGGTAGTTTCGACGGCCTCGCGCTGCTGCGGATTCAGTTGATCGAGAAAAGACAATGCGGAATAATCCTAGACGTTCGGGTGCTTGGACCGCCGGATTGCCTTAGCGGTCTGCATCCTCTGAAACCCATGCAAGCCACCGCACCCAATCCGGCAGGGTTAGACGAATGGCGTCCGGCCTGAAGACCATTAGAAATCCGAGAGCGATGATCGCGAGTTCCACGATCTCAAAGGGCAGCCATTCCAACTCGAACCGCAAGAGTTCGTTGTGGCTTCGCGCGATGCCAGCTTGGTCAACCATAACGAGCCCGTAGAAATCCTGCCCGCTGAGCGCCTTCAGGGCCGCCTTCCACGATGCCTTGCCGTCTTCCGTCCGGCTTTCGCGCGCGTATGATCTCCGAATCAGTTTTGAAACTTTGGACTCATAGGTCTTGGAGCCATATTCTTTGTCGAATCTCTCTTGCGCGTCCAAGTCCGCACCAGACGCCTCCGAAGAAAGAAACATTCTCTTCTCGATTTCATCGAGGACAACGCCGTCTTGCATGGCCTGCTCGGTGAGCTTCGACAAGAGAAACCGCTTAGCGGAATCGGAGGTGAATACCATGACCTGATTGAATTTTACAGGATTGGTGATTTCCGCTTCTGGAACACCGTAATTTTAAATGCCTGCATGAGCGTGATCACCCCGGTAAATCGCCGGTAAGCTGTTAAGCAGGGCCCGTGGTGTAACGGAAACATAGCACCTTGCGACGGTCGCAGATGCGGGTTCGAATCCCGCCGGGTCAACCGTTTCCAAGTTTCGGAGCGGCAGGTTCTGTGGGGAGTGAAAGCAAGGATAGCTTCCTACAAAAGTAACTTGACTGTAAATCTACGCGGCATATACTGAAACAGTCGCAAGGTGCTAGTTTCCTACATCAGAACGGCCCCGAGGAATCGGGGCCTTCGCCTTTTCGGACGAACGTTTCAGAGACAGTTCCCACCCAGGCTCCCATCAAATGTCCGACACCTCCGCGAACCATCAGCCCATCCTTGCGATCTTTGAAATACCGCGTATTAAGCTCTTTGCCTTGCAAGAACTCGGTCCGGTGGAATCCCATCCCCTTCAGTTCGTCCTGCAATTTTGCCGGATCGAAAAACAACTGAAAAGGCTCTCCTGCTGCGGCCACACGTTTGGAGAGTGCTTCGAGCGCCTCTCGTTGTCCCGCGTTCAACAGCGCGGGATCGATCGCGAAATCGAACACCACACCGCTGCCGACCGGCATTTTTGCAATAAAAGTCAATGTGCTCATGCAGGCCTCGCGGGTGAGATACTGCGTGACTCCCAGCCAAGAGAAAAACGCCGCCGCACCATCATCGAATCCGGCGCGCGTAAGTCCATCCACCAGCGTCTGCCGTTCGAAGTCGATGGGAACGAATGTCAAAGATGCCGGGATCGCAATCCCCGCCGCCTGCAACTGCTCGCGCTTCCAGGCCTGCGTTGCGGGATGATCCACCTCGAACACGCGCAATTCCGGATAAGGGTTACGGTAAGCGAAGGTATCGAGGCCAGCGCCCAGAACCAAGTATTGCCTTACACCGCTCGCGACGGCGCGTGCGAGCTCATCCTCGGCGTAGCGGCTGCGCGCCGCCATAAAGGCGCGAAAAGCACGAGCGAAGGCATGATGCTCTTTGGGATTTGCACGCAATTCCTCCGCAGCTTCGGCGCCAATGATGCGCAATGCCAGCGGATCATCGAGAACTCGGGGTTGGTCGAGAAGTTGATGCGCCGCCCGGCGAATCGCCACTCGCTGCGCTGTCCTGCTGAAATTGCCCTCTATCATCTTCCAGCCTACAGCCCGGCAACGGCACGCGCCTCTTTGCACTCGTGGCAGGGACAAACCTCGCGCAAGAACTTCCACGAGTAAATGCCTAGGTCGTGATCGTCATTCCACTTGAAGCGAATGGCATATTTCCCAATGCCTTCCGCCGAGAGCGGCTTGGCCGTGGGCTTGAACATGGGAAGCGCGCCGGGAGCGAGTTTAGGAGGTTCTCCGCGCTGGCGGCCGGACTTGGCGCGCTCTTCTTCGCACATGGCGCAAGGACAAGCGTCGCGCAGATAAACAAAGGGGTAGTGGGAGACGTGGCCATCCTTCCACTCGATATCCATGCCCGTGCCGGCGGTCAAATTGACCTTCACGGATTTTGGGTCGGTAGCCGCAGTGGGCGCCTGAAGCGGGGACTGCATGGCTTCAGTATCGCATAAGAGAAAGTTGTCCCGAAGGCGTGACCAGCTTACTTCGCTGTAGAAGTAGCGGAAGTAGGAGCCTTGGGACTCGTAGCAATTCCAATCGCCAAACCGCCCACGGCCCCAGCGACGATGCCCATCAAGGCTAAGGCCAGCGTGCTTTCCAGAATCGTTGCCTTACCGCGGTTTTTGTTCGATCCCCACATAACCCTTGCTCCTGTCGTCGGCAAACTACCGCAGAAAACAGTTTACATTGAGGCGAAGCACGAGGTCGAGCGCGGGGCCCTAAGTAGCGCCGCCCTCCCGGAGGCTGTCAGGCGGGGACCAAGCACACATCCAGCCCTTCCATTTGTCCCCAACCCCCAAAATCCGGTAAAATAGGCATTCCATCCAAAGGCCCTGAAAGGACCGACAGCAGTCATGGCTCAACAATGTGAAATCTGCGGCAAGAAGCCGCAATCTGGAAACCGCATCAGCCACGCCCACAACGTCACCAAGCGGCGCTGGAACGTGAACCTGCGCCCCGTACACGCTCGCGTGGGCGCTGCCACCAAGCGCATGCGCGTCTGCACCTCCTGCCTGCGTAGCGGCAAAGTGGTCAAAGCTTAAGAAAATCAGCGCCGACACCACAAAAAGACCGCCGAGAAAACCTCTGCATTTTTTCTAAGCAGTTCTCTGCGCCCTCCGATGCTCGGCGGTCAATTCCTTTACTGCACGGCCAACAACTGCACGTCGAAGATCAAAGTGGCATTCGCCGGGATCGGCCCGCCCGGCGTTCCTTCAGCCCCGTACGCCAAATTAGGAGGGATGCGCAACTGCCGCTTGCCTCCGACTCGCATACCCGCAACTCCCTCATCCCATCCCTTGATCACCTCGCCGTTGCCGATCCTAAAATCAAAAGGACGCCCCGCATCGACCGAACTATCGAACTTCTTGCCGTTGGTAAGCCAGCCCGTGTAGTGCACGCGCACATGACTGCCTTCTTTCGCGGTATCGCCGTTGCCCACGCGAATATCCCAATAGATCAGGCCCGAGGGTGTCTTCACTCCATCGCCAGTAACTTTTGTGGGAGCGTTGGTGTTGGGAGTAGAACTCTTTTTGACTGTGCTCTGCGCCGCGAGATACACCCCCGTCAGCGCCAGGACGATTGCAATCGCCGCAACGTACTTCATCTTTCCTGCCTCCTTCAAGAACATAATAATGGCAGATGCGGAAAAGAAGCATCGAGATTTCCCAAGGAGCATGTTCGTCATTAACTGTAACTGTTTCTTATGCCAGCGCGATCACATCGATCTCCACCAGCACATCCTTGGGCAGGCGCGCGACCTCCACTGTCGAGCGGGCCGGCGGCGCAGTACTGAAATATTTTCCATAGACTTGGTTCATGGCGGCGAAATCGTCCATGCTCTTCAGAAAAACCGTAGAGCGAACAACTTTCCCCAGCCCACTTCCTGCCGCCTCCAGAATCTCCGAGAGATTGCGCAGCACGCGGTCAGTTTGCGCCGCCACATCGCCCTCAACCACTTGTTGCGTCGCAGGATCGATAGCAATCTGGCCCGAGACGAATACAAATCCATTCGCCTTGATCGCCTGCGAGTAAGGCCCAATCGCCTGGGGAGCATCTTTAGTAGAAACTATTTCGCGCATAGGTTACTTCAACCCCGTGACCGCGTACGCCTCGGAGAACACGCGGTCGGTTACGTACGCATAAGCGCTGCCGTCGCTGGAGAATGCGGGTGCGCCCACACCCACCAGCCCGGCACCGGCATCGACTCCGAAGGTTTTCCAGTACTCCATTTTCCCAGTCGCAAGATTAACCCGGTAGACTTTGGCATTCTTCTCG
This sequence comes from uncultured Acidobacteriaceae bacterium, assembly GCA_963781635.1. Classification (GTDB taxonomy): domain Bacteria; phylum Acidobacteriota; class Terriglobia; order Terriglobales; family Acidobacteriaceae; genus Sulfotelmatobacter. The sequence continues at coordinate 216,770 of CAWAFZ010000006.1, read as the reverse complement.
CTCATTCGGCTCGAGGCGACGTACACCGATCCGCCGTCGGGCGACCAGCCGCTCACGTAGTAACTGGTATCGACCCCAGGAAGCAGACGAAGGCCGCTACCCTCCAGCGGCCAGATTCCCCATTTGCCGTCGGGTCCAACCACGGCCGTGTAGCGGCCCTCGGGCGAGAGCCGCACTCCGTAGGTTCCTTCCGGCGTGATGGGTTTGGAATCCCCACTGCTCACGTCAATCAGGTAATCGCGCGCGCCGTGCCCGGCCTCGATTCCGGCTGCCAGCAGATGCTTCCCGTCCGGCAGAAAGCGCACCCCACCATAATTGATCTTGTCGTGAGTCAACTGCCGTTCTTCCCCGGCGCCGGTCGGCACCAGCTTCAGCGGGCCTCCCTTGGCCGGGCGCGTGACCACCCATTTGCCATCCGGCGAAATCGCCAGTGCGTTGCCTTCACCAATCCGCGATGGAGGCGACCCATCCGTATTGCGCAGAAAGACCGTATAATTCGGCCCGCCGCCGTTGCCTTCCTCTTCGAATAAAACCTTGCGGCCATCGCGGCTGATGTCGCGCAGCAGCGACCACCCGAACCATCCCAACTCGCGCTCCTGTTTCTCTCCCGGAGCCTGCGCCCGGATCCCAATCCGCTCCTGATGAGTAACCATCAGCGCCGTTTCGCCCCGCAGGTCTTCCAGCCACATGCCACCGGGCACATTCGTGATGGTGCGCTGCTTGCCCGAAAGCGTTACGGCGCGGGGGTTGGTGGCGCTGCCGCTGCTGGTGGAGGTAAACCAAATCTCATCGCCTGCAGGGGACCACAAGATTCCCTCCAGCGTGGTCCAGCCAGAAGAGAGTATTTTCTCTTTCCCCGTCCCATCCGCGGCAATCACTGCGACCGCGCCCTCGTCGTCGCCTCCTGGGTTTTGATGGTCGGCATACGCCACCCACTTGCCGTCGGCAGAAATCTTGGGATGGCTGATCCAGTTAATGCTATCGAACAGCACCTTTCCGATGGGATACTCCAATCGCCAGTGATTGTTCTCCGGAACGTAGCGAACCACCGCCATGTCGGTGCCATTCGGCGCCCAGTCGGCGTCCTGCACGTTATCCAGCACCTCGCGCGGAGTCCCTCCGCTCAGCGGAAGCCGAGCCAGCGTGCCGCTGCGGGCATAGCCGCCATAGCTCACGCTGTTGAGACGAACCGCGAGCTCTCCGGCCTTCGAGATCGAAAGCAGCTCGGCATTCTTCAATCCCAACTCACGCGCGCCCGGATCATCCAGGCGCGCCAGATAAAGCTGATTATCGCCACCCTCCCACGACGCGCTGAAAACAATGCTGCCATCCGCCGTGAAACGCGCGTTGCCGATCGAGCCAGTGCGAAAGGTGATCTGCTTATACTCCGCCTGCGGAGACGGACCGCTGCCTCGCCCCAGCCACCATCCCAGGGCAAACATCGCCAGCGCAAGGACGAGCGCCCCGGCAACGCCGACAATGAGCTTTCCCCGCTCCGGGGATGCGCGCGACAGGAGCGAGTTTCTGCGTGGTGCTCGAGATCCCAGAAAGATGTTCGAGATCGAACGCTATATCGCTGGCGGAATGAAAGCGCGCCTCGGGATTTTTCTCCAGGCAATGCTGCACGATCCGCTCCAGAGCAGGGGAAACATTGCGATTGGTTTCGTTCAGCTCCGGAGGATCTTCTTTCAAAATCGCGCTCATGGTATCGGCAGCGGTGTCGCCGTGAAACGCGCGTTTGCCCGCAATCATCTCGTAGAGAATCGCTCCGAAACCGAAGATGTCCGAGCGCGCGTCCAGCGCCACTCCGCGCACCTGCTCGGGAGACATATACCCTGCCGTGCCCAGCACCGTGCCGACCTCAGTGGCGTGCGTAAGAGTCTGCCCGCCAGCGTCCGCCTGCGTGAGCTTGGCCAGACCGAAATCCAGAATCTTCACCCGCCCGTCTTTGGTGACGAAGATATTTTCCGGCTTCAGGTCGCGATGGATTATGCCTTTCTCGTGAGCCGCGGCCAGCCCGTGCGCGACCTGCAAGGCGTAATCCAAAGCCTTGCGCAGAGGGATCGGCCCGCTGCGCAGCCGCTCCCGCAGAGTCTCGCCCTCCAGCAACTCAGAGACCACATAGGGCGAGCCATCGTTGGTGCCGATGTCGAAAACCGCTAGAATGTTGGGATGATTTAGGGCAGCTGTGGCCAGCGCCTCTTGCTCAAAGCGCCGCAACCGGTCGGGGTCGAGAGAAACCGCCGGAGGCAAAACCTTAACCGCGACTTCACGCTTAAGCCGGGAGTCGCGGGCGCGAAAAACCTCTCCCATGCCGCCCGCACCCAAAGGAGCCACAATCTCGTAAGGACCCACGCGAACGCCGGAAGTCAGGTTCATCGGTGGGGTGGATTATAAACTAGCCGGTTACGGAAAACCCGAACTCGAACTGGTTTGGGAAGGGCACGACTTTTTAGTCGTGCCGTTAAGTTGTTGAAAATGAACCTGAGCTTTAGCGCCTGAGAAAGGACAAGCTCGAACAGTTCACCCATCCCCCTTTTAGATTTTCTGCAGCCGCTGCACTTCATGCACCCCAGGAATCTTCCGCAGGCCGGCCATGATTAGTTCCAGGTGCTTGAGATCAGAAATATCGAGCACGATCTCCACGCTGGCCTGGCTATTCTCGGTGCGCGCCCCAATGTTGCGGATATTACTCTGCGCGTCGCCGATCACGCTGGTAATATTCTTCAGCATCCCAAAGCGATCGTCGCAGTAAACCGTAAGCTTCACCGGATACGCCGTCGGCGTGCTCTCATCGCGAGCCCATTCCACATCGATGCGCCGCTCGGTCTCATACATCAGCGTGGTCACATTCGGACAGTTCACCGCATGCACCGCTACTCCCTTGCCGCGCGTGATGTAACCAATGATGCTCTCGCCGCGAATCGGATTGCAGCACCGCGCCCGGTAGACCAGCATATCTCCCTGGCCTTTAACCATGATCGCGTTGTGATCGCCAAATACGCGCCGTACCACGCTGGCAATCGCGCCCGGTTTGCTCGAAAGTCCCTCGGCCTCAATATCGCCCGCCATTGAAGGCGTAGCTCCCGCCGGCAACAAACGCGCCAGCACCTGCCTTGCCGAATATTTTCCATAGCCAATGCCAGACATCAGATCATCGACCCGGCCCAGCCCATAAGCTCCGGCAACCTTCAGCAACTCTTCGTCTTTAATTTCCTTCAGCGCGATGCGGTACTTGCGCGCCTCTTTCTCAATCACCTTGCGTCCAATTTCAATCGAGCGCTCGCGCTGGTGCAGGTTGAGCCAGTGCTTGATCTTGTTGCGCGACCGCGACGACTTCACGAGCCCAAGCCAGTCTCGGCTAGGCTTGTGCCCAGCCTGCGTAATAATTTCGACGATGTCGCCGGAGTGCAGCTTGTGCCGCAGCGGCACCATGCGCCCGTTCACCTTCGCACCGACGCAGGTATGGCCGACCTCGGTATGAATCGTGTAAGCAAAATCGATGGGCGTAGCCTCGCGCGGCAGCACCACAACCTTGCCTTTCGGCGTGAACGTATAAACCTCTTCGGGATATAAATCGACCTTCAGCGCCGTCAAGAATTCGTTGGGATCGCTGACATCCCTTTGCCACTCAACCACCTGCCGCAGCCACGCCAGCCGCTGCTCATCCTGCGCCGACACCGGACCGTCCTTATATTTCCAGTGCGCCGCAATTCCTTCCTCGGCCATCTTGTGCATCTCTTCGGTGCGAATCTGAATTTCAAATGGCGTTCCATCTTCCGTGATCACCGAAGTGTGCAGCGACTGGTAAAAATTCGGCCGCGGCATGGCGATGAAATCCTTGATGCGCCCCGGCACCGGCCGCCAGATGTTGTGAATGATTCCGAGCACTGCGTAACAGTCTTGTAGGGAGCGCGTGATCACGCGCATGGCAAACAAGTCGTAAACCTGCTCTACGGAAATATGCTGGCGCTGCAATTTCTTATGAATGCTGAACAAGCGCTTGATGCGGCTTTCGACCGTCGCCTGAATCCCCGCCTCCTTGAGCTTGTCCTGAATGATCCCCTGCATCTTCGCAAGGAAGGCTTCACCCTCCTTGCGGCGCGCGTTGACGGCTTTCTCCACCTGCTCGTAGCCGGCGGGATCGAGAAACCGAAAGCCAAGGTCTTCCAGTTCGCCGCGAATTTTGCCCATGCCCAACCGGTGCGCAATGGGAGCGTAAATCTCCAGCGTCTCTTCAGCGATCTTGCGCTGGCGATCAGGCTGCAAATGCTCAAGCGTGCGCATGTTGTGCAGCCGGTCGGCGAGTTTGATGAGCACCACGCGAATATCGTCAACCATCGCCAGCATCATCTTGCGCAGGTTTTCGGCTTGCGCCTCTTCGCGCGTGGCGAAATCGATCTTGCTGATCTTGGTGACGCCCTCCACGATGTGCGCGACCTGCTCGCCGAACTCCTTGCGAATATCGACGATTGTCACCGAGGTATCTTCGACCGAGTCGTGCAGCAGCCCGGCAGCGACGGCGACGGGATCCATCTTCATCTCGGCCAGCACCAGCGCTACTTCCAGCGGATGCACCAGGTAAGGCTCACCCGAAGCCCGGCTCTGGCCCTCGTGATGTTTCAGGGAATAGTCGTAGGCTTTCTTGACAATGGCCAGATCGTCCTGCGGACGGCTCTCCTGCAGCCGCTTCATCAGCTCGCGGAATTTAGTGAGCGTAAGTGCGGTGGTAGCGATCTGTTGGCGGAGACTCGCCATGTAGGATTATAGCGTGCAGACCCCACCGTCCTTGGTCGATCGGAGGTGACTTGAAGAGGCGCACCGGCCGTTTGTCGGAATGCAGGTCGGGTCGTAGGTCCTTTCTCCTGGAACCTGATCCTGACGAATCCGGTACCAGCCGCTAAGGATGCCAACGGGCACCCTATATTCAAGGCGGAACAAACCAAAGTTAGAATTCAAGACGTGATCGCTGCCGAGGGACCGCGTTCGCCAGACGTCGATCACTCCCAAAGAAAATTCAACACCGGCATCGTCATCGTGGTTGAGCACGGGCAAAGCCCGAGCCGCGAACTAGTCGAACGAGCCAACGGCATTCGCCAGCAATGGATCGATTACTGGCAGACGACAACCGGACACCGCGCTTCAATGACAGCCGACCACGTTAACCTTCAGCTCCGTCGGTCGATGTTGCGGCCGAAGCGCCGCAAAGCCCGTCTTCGACGACCGCATGGTGATGAGGCAAACATCTCCTGCCTCTAACAGCCGCACGCTCGCTCTCTCCTTACTTCCGGCTGGCTAGTACCTCGGCGTGAGCTTGGTTCACCACATGCTCGAGGCCGTCGCCGTTGAAGACCTCTTCGTAAGCATGCTCGCCGTGGATCGATTCATCCAAGCCAATTTCTTCCGTCATCTCGCTGACTTTCACGGTGGTGAAAGCATCGATAATCCGGAGCATGGCATAGGTGAAGACGAACGCCCAGACCGAAGAGAACGTGACGGCGACCACTTGCTTCAGGAGGAATATGGGATCGCCGTATAGCAAACCATTAGCGCCCTCGGGGTTATAGGCTTTGCTCGCGAAAATCCCCAGCATCACAATGCCAAGAAAACCGCCCACGCCGTGAACCCCCCAAACATCCAGGGCATCATCCCAGTGCAGCTTGTTCTTCATTTCCACCGCGTAGTAGCAAACCACCCCGGAGACTAGGCCGATGATAACTGCAGTCGTGGGAGAAACATATCCGGCCGCAGGAGTGACGGTTGCCAGTCCGGCGACTGCTCCAGTCAGCAGGCCGAGGAATTTTGGCTTCTTTTCGTTGAACCATGCCACGAGCATCCAGGCAACCGCCGCGAACGAAGCCGCGACGTCGGTGTTCAAGAATGCGGTTGCGGTGACCGAATCCACTCGCATCTCGCTGCCAGCGTTAAAGCCATACCACCCAAACCACAACAACCCGGTTCCCAGGGCCACCAGCGGAATGCTGTGCGGTCCGCGATCTGCTGTGCGGCGCCTGCCCACGTAGAGTACGGACGCCAACGCTGCAACGCCTGCGATATTGTGCACCACGATCCCGCCGGCGAAATCCTTTACGCCCCACTGCTGCAGGAAACCCCCGCCCCAAACCATGTGCACGAAGGGAAAATAAACAAAGGTCAGCCAGCCGGTGAGAAACAACATGTACGCTTTGAATGTGACCCGGTTGGTGAAGGCGCCCGAGATCAGCGCAGGGGTGATGATGGCAAACATCATCTGATAGGCGATGAAAACAAAGGCCGGGATCGACTCGTTCGGCGATGGTGTGTTGAGACCGATTCCCCGCAGGCAAACGTTGTGAAGATTGCCGATCACCCCGTGCCAGTCGCCGCTGAAACACAGGGAGTAGCCGTAGAGATACCAGATCACGGTTGTCCAGCCCATAGAGACGAAGCTCTGGATCATGATGGCGAGGACGTTCTTGCGTCCCACCAGGCCACCATAGAAAAAGGCGAGGCCCGGGGTCATCAACATGACCAGGCTGGTGCATAAAATCATGAAGCCTGTATTGCCAGTATCGAGATGCAACATGGAATCTCTCCTGGAATGAAAAGCTAGGCACTACCAAGCAATTTCTTTCGGAATCAACGATGCGACGCCTGAAATGGCATAAAAGACATCGGCACAGAGTCCGAGGGGCTCAGCGAATCTCAGACCTGAAGAAGACAGACGAAGCTGGGTTAGGAAAGAGCCGTTCGCCGGGCCGCTGAGCCGAATAGCCGAATGGAATGTCGGTTCCGACTGCGTGACCGGGGCCACTAAGGAGAACCTCTAGTACTCCTCCAAAGCGGAGCGTAACCCTTGGCCGAGGCAAATTCCGTGAGGGTAGTCACTGTGGCTCGTGACTTGATCCAGGCAAGTCCGAGGGATCTAGTGGGAGGCCTGTTTTTCGAGGATTCCGGACGACCGGCCGATCTCGATGGAAGAGGCGCTGTCTTTCTGCAATTTCGGCCGATTTAGAGACTTCAAATCCATCTCAGTTTGTTTGGACCTCCAGCAAACTGCTAGAGTGAAAATCTGCGAGCTATGAATTCCAGAATCCTGGTCAGCGGAGCCTCGGGGCCGATTGGCGCGGCGCTTCTGCCTTCCCTCAAAACGAGTGGCTGCTCAGTAGTGCGGCTCGTGCGTGGCGCAGCCAAGGGCAATGGAGAGATCGCCTGGGATCCGGCTAGGCCGCTGGCGCCTGAGGCAGTCTCCGGCTTTGACGCGGTGATTCATCTTGCCGGCGAGAGCATCTTCGGCCGCTGGACTGCAGAAAAGAAGCGGAAGATCCGCGACAGCCGGGTGCTGGGGACATCGAACCTGGCGCACGCTCTAGCGCAGGCGCAAGAGAAGCCGAGGGTTTTTATCTGCGGCTCGGCGATCGGTTACTACGGCAATCGCGGGGATGAATCATTAGCGGAAGACAGTGCGCCGGGCACCGGATTTCTGGCCGAGGTCTGTCAACAGTGGGAGGAATCGACCACGCCCGCCGTACAGGCCGATATTCGCACCGCCCACATCCGTACGGGAATCGTTCTTAGTCCGAAAGGCGGCGCGCTCGGCGCAATGCTGACCCCATTTAAGCTGGGACTCGGTGGCCCCACTGGCAACGGCCGCCAGTGGATGAGCTGGATCGACGTACAGGACATCGTAGGTGCGATCCATCACATCTCAAAAAACGATCTGATCCAAGGCCCCGTCAACATGGTTTCGCCCGCGCCCGTTACAAACGCTACCTTTGCCAAGACGCTTGCGAGCGTGCTCTCGCGCCCGGCAATTTTCCCGCTGCCCGCATTCGCGGTGAAGCTGGCCTTCGGCGAGATGGGCGAAGAGTTGCTGCTGAGCAGCCAGAGAGTCGAAGCCGGGAAACTGATCTCGACGGGATATCCGTTCCGCTATCGAGACTTGAGGGCCTCGCTGGAAGCGCTGTTGCAAAGCTAGCGCAAGCTTTCTAAGAGCTGTCATCCCGAGCGCAGCGAGGGACCTTGGTGTTTGCCTGAAGCGGCCATAAACATTGAGCAGGCAAGAACCAAGATCCCTCGCTTCGCGAGGGATGACAATTAGACGCTGCGTTAATTTGGTCGAGGCGAGCCGTCGCCATCGCGGTTCATCTCGTCCAGCAGCTTCTGCAGCAGCTGCGGCTCGCTGATCGGTGCTGAGCTCACGCTGCAGTTCTTCGAGAGCCAGAGCAACGATGTGGTAGTGATGCGCGCCGGCGAACCTGGGATCGGTCGTGATGTTGAGCCAGAGCTGTGCATCAGCTCGACATCCTGCGGGCGCAGCCGCGGAGTATGCGGGCCAATCATGTACTCGCGAACGTAGTTCCGTCAGGCGCGACCACTTCCAGGCACAGGCGCGGACGGGGCTCCGGCATGCGCTCCCAGGCGTCGCCGGTGAGCTTGGCTTGCTCGTCGGCGGTGAGTTTGTTCGATAGGCCGCAGATCACGCGCGCGGAATCGAGCCGCGCGCGGTGACCATGATGGCTTCGAACACGTCGGTCGCGGGAACCACGAGAAGAGAAATCGGCTTCCCTTCCTTTTCGGCGACAGCAACCGCGGCTGTGAAAAGTTCCTGCTCGTAGTGGTCGAAGACCTGAGTCGCGTCCATCACTTCGCTGCCGCTGAAGCTGTGTTCGCGATGGTAAAGGCGCGCACTCATGACGACGACATCCTCTTTGCATGGTATTGGTGTGGGCCAAAACCTGCCGCAGGTAGTAAAGATTGCGCGGGTCTCGCACCGCGACCAGAATATTTCCCGGACGCACGCCCATCGCTCCGCTGCCCAGTTCCTGATTGCCGTAGACGCGGAACTGGTCAAGTTGCTCCGGCTTGCCGTGACGCTCTTTTGTGACGTGACGCTCGGAGAGAGTGAATATCGTGAAGAAAACGCCGCTGAAAATCACTCCGGCGATCGTGGCTTGATACTTGGTGAATAAATTCACTACTGCGGTGATCAGCAACACGGCGGAGATGCGAGATCAATCCCACCGGAATCTCCGTCTTGCCGATGTGCAGGTTTCCCGGGCACTTTCCAGGCGCGGTTGCCGGGCTCGGTGAAGCGCAGCACGAGCACCGCGATCGACTTCATGGCGAAGCTCCAGATCACGCCGAAGGCATAAAGCGCGGCCAGCATGTAACGTTGCCGCAGGCTGAGAACGATGGTGAGCAACTGCAGGCCCACGATCAGGTTGATGATGCGGTAGCTGGTGCCGAAGCGGTGATGCGGCTTCTGGAACCAACTGGTCAGCACGCCGTCTTCAGCCACGCGATTGAGAACTCCATTCGCGCCCACGATCGAAGTATTCTGCGCTCCGGCAAGAATAAGCACGCCCACCAACACCACGAAGCCGTGGAAGAGCAGCTTCAGACTTTCGGGACCGACCAGATACATGGCAATGCCACCGATCAGGTTCGCGAAATAATCCGGCCGCACCTTGTCGGGGATGATCATCACCGCGAAGAACGAAACCAGCGACGTGAACAGCAGGCTGTAGATGAAGATCACCAGCCCGGTCTTTTCCAGGTTCTTCAGCTTGGGATGCTCGATCTCGCGATTGACCTGGGCCAAAGTTTCTTCGCCGCTCATCGCCAGCACGGAGTGTCCGAAGCCGACGAAGAGAATGATCCAGGTGATACTGCCGAACCAGGTTCCGTTGCAGCCAGCCCAGAGATTCTTTGTTGAGCGGAACCACGCCCGCGTGCAGCGGGTTCGGGGGCAACAGAACGGGGGCACGCAAAACCGTGATGGTGCACCAGATCAGCAGAATCACCACCATGACGGTGGTGATCACCATGATCTGCAACGCTTTCTGGCTGGACTCGTGCATGCCCTGGGTATTCTTCCACCAGAAATAGAGCACCACGATTACGGCCAAGCCGGCGGCGAAGTGATCGTCGGAAAAATGCAGCGGGCGGTGCATGTACACGCCCATGTCTTTGATGAAGCCCGCGAGATATTGGCCTGCGGAGACGGCGCTGATAGGGCCGGTCAGCACGTAATCGAAGAGCAAGGCCGAGACGGAGAACTTGGCCAGAGTGCCGCCCATGGCCTCTTTGACTACGCGGTAAACGCCGCCGCGCACGAACATGCTGCTCGATTCGATATAGAGCGCGCGCACGGCATAACTGAACAGCATGACCGCGAGAATGAACCAGGGAGCGCTCTTGCCGATGACTTTTTCGGCGTCGCCGCCGGCGTAGTAAGCGGAGGATGCGAGGTCGGAGAGAACGATGGCGGAGGCGCGCCAGAAGGAGATGAAGGTCAACATCACCGTGGTGGCGACGAAGACTTTTATGGCCGGTTTGGAGCCTTCAACCGATGTAGCCATGCTTCTATGAATGCGCTGACTGCTTATCAGGTAAACCTATTGAAGATAGCATAGGGGCACGGGAGTGGCGGGTCCCCTTTCCGGTTTGTGCCTCAACGGCCGGGAATTCCAATTCTTGCTAGTTCAGCCTGATTACACAGAAGTCACGCGGGAATCTCTTCCGACCGCCTGGCCTGCCGCCCTAGCTTCCAACTGCGAGGTTATTTACACATGCTGGATTCAATCGCGACGAAATTTGTGCTTTTCTTTGGGCTTCGCTCTTGGTCTCGCTCTTGGAGAAAAGTTTTGCTGTGATTAACATTGCCGTAAATGTCACGCTCAGGAGTGCGCACAGACCAAGTACCCCGATCTTGCGAAGGTCACTCCACCGATTCGCCCGAGGCCTACCTGGCCGCAGCCCAGCGAGTCGGCAAGATTCCCGTCTGGATCTTTCATAGCGCCGACGACAAGATTGTTCCCGTCACAGAATCTCAGCGGATGAGCGCAGCCATGAAGCAGATCGGGGCGGAAGTCCACTACACGGAATATCCCGGCGTCGGGCACCCCTGCTGGGACAAGGCTTATGACGAGCCCAAGCTATTCCCCTGGCTCTTCTCTAAATCGCTCCCGGATTAGTGTTCGCGAAAAAAAAGAATTCCCAAGTTGAGCCCGCACGGCTCATGCCAGCCGATAATTGTGGATCCTCGCGTTAAGCCCTCGCTGCCGCGGTTTGGGCCTTCGGCGCGAAGTAAGTATGCGTGATGCGATCGTGCCAGCACAGTGAATCTTCGTCGAGGAAGACCCAGGCATATCCCATGCCGAGCGAAGCGGCCGAGAGAAAAGAAGCGAGGACACGCCAGCGGCGAAGGCTGCGGCCGGCGGGACTGCCGTCGAAGCGGGTCAATTCGAGGCGCGCCAGTCGTAATCCCGGCGTCGTGCCCGAGTAGACCACGAGCAGGTATTGGTAAGCGGCCCAGAATAAGCCGCCAGGCCGGTCGCCAAGCCGATCATCTGAATCCGCGGCGGACGGATCGCCCGCCAGCTTCCAGAAAATGAATCCGAATAAGAGCGCAGGCCGCGGCGATGATGAGCCGTCGATGGCGGCGGAGAATATCCGCTGCAACACGGGCGCTTTGCAAACCGGGATATCGAGCCCGGACGTTTCTCCGCTTCGGCTGCTGCGCAGGCTCAATCGTGATTCCCCCCAGAGCCGGCGGCGGTGGGACGATTTCTGGCGCTTCCAGGATGCGGGACGGTCGGTCCAGTGACCGGCTCGGCCAATTCGTCGAGCGGGGGCGACCGGCGGAGTCCAGGACCGGGGAAACTCGATGATTTTTGCTGTGGCCGGCGCAACGGAATTGGGGCTGCAGATTTTCATCGGAGGCCTGCTCGGACTGAGCAGGGGCGCAGCGGTCCGTTCCTGAACTGAAATCCCGTCGATCGCGATGTTTCTGGCTTAGAACTTTCTAGCAATCTGGGATGGTTGGCGAATGCGTCCAAGGCGAGCGCCTGTCAGCGAAACCGTAGGGCCAGGCCGGTTGAACGTTGAGGAGCGATTCTATTGCCGCAAAAGCGGTCTCGGTCCGAAGAATATCGACTCGCAGGCGAGGAGGGTCCTCCGGCTCGAAGCGCAGGCGCAGCGAGGGATAGCGGGGCGGACGAGGCTTGCGTCGGGACTGATAACGGTTCAGCCGGGCCGCAACTTCCTGTCGCCAGGCAGAAGATTCCTCGGCACGCGATTCGGTTGCAACGTCGACTCACTGCCTGGTCCGCGAGTCCTCGGCACAGCCGGACCTCCAGTCCGCGCGGACGGAGGCGTCTCCGGCGCTTCTGTGTCGGGCCGCCAGCGCGGTACGCGCGTTTGAACGATCCAGCTCTTCGAGCGGCGGAATCGTGTCGGATGAGCAACGGCAAATGTCACCACAAAGCGGACAAGGCATGAATCACAATGTTAAAAAATAGCAGAAGTCAAGAACCAGCTGGATAACCACAGACAGCTTCACTGGAATCCAAAAACTGGGCCGCTTTGCCTCGCGAGGCGACGCCGTGCTAAGTTCACGACGACTGCCGCCGGTAGAAGCGTCGCTAATTCGTTCGCTTCGAGGATGCGACTTCGGACGATCTTGCTTCCGACATATCTTCTTCCGGCGATCTGTGTTCCGGCGATCTGGTTCCGATGACTCTTCGCAACAGATTCCTTATCACGGCGGCCTGCTTTGTCACCTTCTTCTCGCCCCGCCGTTAGTTACCAGCCAGTTGCCGCCTGAGAAGCGGCTGCACCTCGGTCCGGCCCGGCGGAAAAGCCGGCGACTGCGCCGTCAACTCCGTGCGCCCTGGCGGCAGCAGCGCAAAGCGAAAGGAGATCGTCCGCACCATTTGCGCGATTTCAGCAGGAAGAAGAAGGCCCCGTGTATCAATTGCACGGCGCGGTTGAAATTCATTACGGAAGCTATGTTTTGCGGGCCGACGAAGCCACCTACAACTCCGACACCAAGGAAGCGACCGCGACCGGACACTTTGCTCTCGACGGCGGCCCCAACGACGACCACATTCGCGCGTCGCACGGCACCTACAATCTCGATCTCGAAACCGGCAAGTTTTATGATGTCACCGGGACTACAGGCCTGCGCTTTCGCGGTAATCAGGTGATCCTGACCTCCACCGCGCCCTTCGCCTTCACCGGCAAGATTGTGGACAAGGTCAGCTCCCGAGCATTACCTGGTCTACGACGGCACCGATCACGACCTGCGAGTTGCCTCATCCCATGTGGCAATTCGACGCCCGCAAGGTGATGTCGATGTGGGCGGCAACGCCAAAATCTACCGCAGCGCTTTCATTCTGCATGGCATTCCCATTCTCTATTTTCCGTATGCCACGCATCCGGTGCGAGAAGAGTCACGGCAGTCCGGGTTTCTGATGCCGTCGGTGGCCCGCTCTTCGGTCAAGGGTAACGTGCTGGGCGATGCCTACTACTGGGCCATCAATCGCATGATGGACGCGACCCTGGGAGCCGAATATTTCTCCCTGCGGGGCTGGTCGCAGCGCGGCGAGTTTCGGGTCCGGCCCAGCGAAACTTCCTATGTGGACCTGAACTATTTCGGAGTGATTGACCGGGGTATCGGCTCGCCTCCGCTCAAAGAGGGCGGAGAGAATGTGCGGCTGAACTCAGCCGGAAACATCGACGGGTTTCCGCGCCGTGGCCAACGTTGATTACCTGAGTTCGTTTCTCTTCCGCCTGGCCTTTAACGAGGTTTTCAGCCAGGCCGTGTATTCGGAAGTAAAATCGCAGGCTTTTCTCTCGAAGTCCACGGACGGCTACAACCTGAACGGATTTGTGGAGCGCTACCAGAACTTTCTGAGCACGACGCCGGGTCAGGTGGTCACGATTTTGCACGCTCCGAGTTTCGATGCTCTCGAGTGTTGATCGGCAGTTGTGGCACACGCCGCTTTACTGGTCGTTCGACGCTCGTCGGCCGGGGGCTTGTCGCGCAGCGAACCCCAGCAGGGTGCGCGACCGTGGGCCTGGCACAGTCCTGCACGCCAGCTTTTCGGACGGGCAAATCTGCTCGGACGATTCGATCTGAACCCGGAGATTTCCCTGCCGCTGCTGTTTCGCGGATGGTCTTTGCGCCCGGAGTTGACGTTGCAGGAAACTTACTACACCCGAACGGCTGGTGGGAGCAAGCGGAGAGAATCCCGGGCTGGCAGTAACCGACGATCCATCAACCGCCAGGCTCTGGAGACGGCGGTCGAACTGCGGCCACCTGCGCTAGAGCGCGTGTTCGACAAGGATTTTCTTGGGCAGAAATGGAAGCATGTGATCGAGCCGCGCGCGGTCTACCGCTTTGTGACCGGCGTAAACAACTTTGCCAATGTTTTGAAGTTCGACGAGCGCGACATCCTTACCGATACGCATGAAGTCGAGTATGGCTTCGTGACCCGGCTTTATGCCAAGCGCAACTTCCAGCAAGCCGGAGGATTGCGAACCCATCATGTCGGCTCTAATGGTGGGCAAGGCGGCGCCGGAGTCGAGCATCCCCTGGCAGCATGTGAACTCGCTGGCCAACCTTCCCTGCCCAGAGGGGCCGAGGGTGCGCGAGGTTGTGACTTGGGAGTTGGCGCAGAAATACTTTCTCGATCCTACCTTTGGCGGGGCGCTGATTCCGGGCCAACGCAACGTGTTCACCTCCACGGCCGACCTTACCGGAATTGCGTTTCTCACCGAGTCCGCGCCATCTTTCGCCGCTAATTTCACGGTTGCGAGTGGAAACTAGCGAGCGTACGGACGCCGAATGGGATCTGGATTACGACTTTCAAACCAACACCGCCAACGCCAGCACTTTGCTGGCGAATTATCACTTGGCCAGGTGACCATTGGGGGAGGCGATGCGATTTTGCAGATTCCGGGGCAGAATCCAGTTCCCTCGACGGGCACAACGCAGACGGCGCGCTTCAACCAATTTCGCGCCGCCCTGGGATACGGCGCGCCACGAAGCGCGGCTTCAGTGGGGCCGCAGCTTTGGCTTTGACGCGGAGTCCAAGCGCCTGCAGTTCGTAAGCGCACAAGCCACTTACAACTGGGATTGCTGCGGCGTGACCATGGAATACCGCAGCTACACGGTGGCCAATGTGCGCAACGAAAACCTTTTCCGCTTTACTTTCACCCTGGGCAACATTGGCAGTTTCGGCAGCATGCGCCAGCAAGAGCGACTGTACTGAGCGATGATCTACTGAGCGACAATCGACTTTCGGGTTGCCGCGGCAGTTCGAGAGTGCATCTAACCCTGCTACCATAAGATCTATGCCTGCCGCTACCGGTACGAACGATCGAGGCCAAGAGCGCGCTGCTGCAGGCCCGCCTAAGAAACCTGGGTCGCGTCCTCATCGCCTATTCGGGCGGCGTCGATTCCGCCTATCTCGCCTGGGCCGCGCATCAGGCTTTGGGAGGCAATATGCTGGCGATCATCGCCGACTCTCCCAGCCTGGCGCGCACCCAGCTTGCCGACGCGATCGCCTTTGCCGCGGGAGCAGTCCATTCCGCTGGAAGTGGTCGCAACCTCGGAACTCGATCGGCCGGAGTATGTCCGCAACGATGCGCAGCGCTGCTTCTTCTGCAAGGATGAACTCTTCACGCTGATGGAAGAACTGCGCGCAGGCGCGCGGCTTCGACGCCATCGCTTACGGGGTAAACGTCGACGATCAGGGCGACTTTCGTCCCGGCCAGAAGGCGGCGACCGGGCACCACGTTGTGGCTCCACTGCTCGACGCGGGGCTCACCAAAGAAGAAATTCGCGCCTTGGCGCGGTCCGCCGGCCTGCGGATATGGGATAAGCCTGCTTCCGCCTGTCTCTCGTCCCGTATCGAATACGGTCGTCCGGTTACGCGGGAGGCTTTGTCTGCAGTCGAGAAGGGCGAGGACGCATTGCGCGCGCTGGGCTTCCGGCAGTTTCGGGTGCGGCATCACGGAGAAATCGTTCGCATTGAAATTGCGCTGCGAGGAGTTGCCGCGGGCGCTCGATCGCTGCCATGGCAGAGGAGTTCACGAGAACCTTCAAGGCGCTCGGCTTCAAGTTTGTGACACTCGATCTGGAAGGCTTCCGCTCGGGGTCGATGAATGCCTTACTGCCAGCGGAGAACTTACTTCGGCGAACGGGATAAGCAACTCGCTTGAGCCTTTCCGCCATTGAAAAGTTCGCGCAACACCAATAAATTCATGAGCGTTTCTGTATCGCCCTTTCTCGTGGACCGCTTGGCGCTATGAGATAATCAACTTCTATTCTCGAGCTAAATTCTCGATGTTCAGGCGGTTTCTGGTGACTTTAATTCGTCGCTGTTTTTTTCTTGCTGCTAGTGGTTTGTCTGGGCTGTGTTGCCCAGTCGGCTTCGCCCGATTTGGCTAGGAAAATTGAGCGCCAAGTGCGTTCCTACTTACAAAATTCCTGCCGAGGTTCATGTGCTGGTGGGCGCTCCCACGCCCAGTGCTGATTTTCCCAACTACGATTCGGTCGTCGTGACCATCGACAGTGGAGACAAGAAAGCAGGATCTCACTTTTCTGGTTTCCAAAGACCGCTCTTCCATGATGCGGCCTGACAAGTTTGACCTGAACAAGGACCCGTTCGCCGAGACGATGAACAAGATCGATGTCAGCGGACGGCCCACGCGGGGAGCGAAGGCATCCAAGGTTGTGGTAGTAAATTTCGACGATTTCGAGTGCCCTTTCTGCTCGCGCATGCACCAGACTCTGTTTCCGGAAATCTTTAAGGAGTACGGCGACCGGGTCACGTTTCATTTACAAAGATTATCCGCTGGTGGAAATTCATCCCTGGGCGATGCACGCCGCGGTGGACGCCAATTGCCTGGCGGCGCAGAACGGCGACGCCTATTGGGATTTTGCGGATTATATTCATGCCAACCAGCACGAGGTGAACAGCGAAAAAACGCCCGCAGCGCGATTGGAAGAGCTCGACAAGCTCACCCTGCTGCAAGGCCAGAAACACATTCCTTGATGTCGTGAAGCTGCAGTCCTGCATCAAGGCGCAGGATGAAACTGCGGTAAAGGCGTCGATGAAAGATGGCGGACGCGGTCGGAGTGGAGGCGACGCCCACGTTGTTCATCAATGGACAAAAGATCGACGGCGCGGTGCCGATCAGCCAGGTGCGCGCCGCGCTGGATCGCGCCTTGAAAGATGCCAACCTGCCCGTGCCCGAGCACGCGGCGGCGCCAGCACGTCCAGATGATTTTCTACGATCGTGAGCGGCGTCAACGCGTGCACGGGCCGTTTTGCGGAGAGAGATCGTTGAAAAGAAATTAGAACTTTGCCCGGCTGGCGGCGTCTTGGCGCTGTCGCGTTCTGCTGGCAGGCTTGCTGGGTTGCAAGTCGCAGGTGAGCGGCGACGTGATGGCCACGGTCGACGGCCGCAAGATTTTCCGCTCCGACGTCGACAAATACTACGACAACCAGGTAGCCAGCGCACAGCAGGCGCCCACCGGGGAACAGGCCACGATCCTCCGCCTGAATATTCTGCGCCAATTGATCGACGATGAAATGGTGATGCGCCGCGCCGAGAAACTCGGCCTGCTGGCCACCGAAGAGGAAGTCGATCGCAAGCTCAACGAAATCAAGTCTCCTTACACGCAGGAGCAGTTCGACCAGCGGCTGAAGGAAAAAAAAATCTCGCTCGAAGATTTCAAGCGCGACATCCGGCGTTCCATCACCGTTGACAAGGTGATGAATAAGGAAGTTTCCTCAAAGATCAATGTCACCGATCAGGACATAAACGACTATTTCGCAGCGCACAAGTCGGAATTCAATCTCATCGAGCCGCAGTATCACCTGGCGCAGATCATCGTAACTCCTGCGCCGAATCCGCAAGTGCACAACCAGAACAATAAGGCGCAGAACGAAGCGGACGCGCGCAAGAAGATCCAGATGATCGCCAACCGCCTGGATAGTGGAGACGACTTTGCTACGCTTGCCATGAATTATTCCGAGGATCCGGAGACTTCCGGCAACGGCGGAGACCTGGGAACGGTACCAGAATCCTCTCTGCGCAACGCTGATCCAGCCACACGCGAGGCGGTGATGAAGCTCAAACCTGGGCAGTATAGCCCGATCATTACTCTGTCCTCCCTTCGCAAAGCAGGAAATGTTTCGCATCGTGAAGCTGGTGTCGAAAGAACCGGCGGGGCAGCGCGATTTGTCCGATCCGCGGGTGCAGCAGGCCATTCGCTCTCAACTTCACGACCGGCGCGAGCAATTGCTCAAAGCCGCTTACTACGAAATGTTGCGCGACTCCGCCAAGGTGGAAAACTACTTCGCGAAAAAGGTGCTTGATAGCAACGGGCTGGCGAAGTAGACACTGATTTTGGGTGGCGCAGCGCTTTCAGCGCTGCGATAGAGCGTGAAAATTTCCGCCGGTTTTAGCCGCTGCGTCACTTGTCTACTCCACGATTGCCAGCACGTCTCCCGCATTCACAGCGGAGCCTTCGCTGACGAGAATTTTCTGAACCTTTCCTTTTTTCGGGGACTTGATTTCGTTCTGCATCTTCATCGCCTCGACCACGGCCACGCCCGCACCGAGATTCACCTCGTCGCCTTCGCGAACCAGCAGGCGCACAACTTTACCAGGCATAGGGGCGGTAATCTTCTTCGGGCCGTGGTCGTCGGCGGAGCGGCTGCGGCTGCGCAATGAGCGGGGATCGCGGATCTCCGCGGCAAACCGGGTACTGCCCACCCACAAATGCAAATCGTCGCCTACCTGCTCTGACTTCACTTCGTAGGCCGAATTTCCGATGCGAAGCGAAAGCACATCGGGACGGGCGAGAACCGCATCGACCTCGAAGATGCGGCCATCGAGTCGGCACGACCAGCGCCCTTCGGCGCGGTTCAGCTCGAGGCGAAAATTCTTCCCGTCAATGGTTACTTCGTAGAGCATAAAGCAGCTGCCCGTTGCGAGTTTGTCCGGTCACAGCCTAGTGCAGAGCTTCGCGACGGCCGGCGCCCTTCCAGCTTGAAGCGGAGCCATTTCCTGAGCGATTCGAACCTGAACCTGCTCCGCTGTTGTTCGCGCTGGGCGTCGCTCCACCAAGCGCAGCGAAGAGTCCAGCCGCAATTGCCGCTACCTCAGCCGCTCCGGAATCGAAGCTCTTGTCCTCAGCACGCCGCAACATACGATCGAGAAAACCCGTGTCGAGGTTGGCATGGCGGAAATTCTCATCGCGCAGGATGCGGCGAAACAAAGAAATGTTCGTCTTGATCCCACCCACAAAATATTCGCTAAGGGCTCGCGTAAGCCTCGCGATGGCTTGATCGCGGTCGGTGCCGTAGCCGATCAGCTTGGCCAGGAGCGGATCGTAATCGATGGGCACATTCCAGCCTTCGTACATGCCACTATCGCGCCGGATTCCGGGCCCCGAAGGTGCGAGCAGAAGCGTGATCTTGCCCGGGCTGGGAAAATAATTGTTGTCCGGATCTTCTGCGTAGATTCGGCACTCGATGGCATGGCCTCGAATGCACACGTCCTCTTGCTCGAAAGGCAGCTTCTCGCCAGCCGCAATACGAATCTGCAAGTGGACAAGATCCAGGCCCGTGATCAGTTCGGTCACAGGATGCTCGACCTGCAAGCGCGTGTTCATCTCCAGGAAATAGAAATTCTTCTGCTGATCGACTAGGAATTCCACCGTTCCGGCGTTGGTGTAGGCCGCGGCTTGCGCGACGCGAACCGCGACCTCTCCCATACGGCGGCGCATATCGGGGTCTACGACGGGCGAAGGGGCTTCTTCCATCACCTTTTGATGGCGGCGCTGCAGCGAGCACTCTCGCTCGCCAAGGTAGACGGTGTTGCCGTGCTCATCCGCCAGGACTTGCATTTCGATGTGCCGGGGATTCACGATGGCCTTCTCGATGTAAACTTCGCTGTCGGCGAAAGAGCGCTCCGCCTCGCTGCGCGCGCCATCCAGCGAAGACTTCAGCTCTTCGCGTGCGTGCACCAGTCGCATACCTTTGCCGCCGCCTCCGGCCGCCGCTTTGAGCATAACGGGATAGCCGATTCTTTCAGCCACCTGCTCGGCCTCTTCGAAGGACTCCACGCCGCGCGAGGTTCCGGGCACGAAGGGAACCCCGGCTTTCTCCATGGCCTGACGGGCGCGGGTCTTCGATCCCATGGAGTTCATGGCAGCGACCGTCGGCCCAATAAATTTCACGCCAGCATCAGCGCAGGCCTGCGCGAACTTCGCATTCTCCGAGAGAAAGCCGTAACCGGGATGAACGGCATCGGCGCCCGAACGTTTGGCGACATCGAGAATTTTGGAGATGTTGAGGTACGACTCGGAAGCCGCCGCAGGGCCAATGGGATAAGCTTCGTCGGCCTTGCGTACGTGCAGCGAGGCGCGGTCGACATCCGAGTAGACCACAACTGCGGCAATCCCCATTTCATGGCAGGCGCGAAGCACGCGGACCGCGATCTCGCCTCGATTGGCTATGAGAATCTTCCTGAACATTGCAGTTGCCGCGCCGGACGAACCCAAGATTCTACAGTAGATTCGGCAATTTGCAGCGGCCGTAGTGGGAGTACTAGCGCTTTTCGTTGATTGACTTTCGATCCACTGGAGAATCGATTCGATGGCTTGTGTGCAGGAGCAAGAACACAGCCAGGATAAGAAGCTCGGGCTCGATGGGATGGCGGTAGCGCGCGTGGGGAAATACAAAATAATAAGTGGTTGGGTAAGTGAGGATAAGTCCCGCGAAAAGCCATGCCCCGCGCCACTTCTGGCGCAGCGCCCGGCCTAAACCCCAGATGGCCAGCACCGACCATGCCAGAAAAAGCGAAGTTCGAAAGTCAAAGGGGAGCCGGCTGTCGGTAGCCTTGGGCACGCCGTTCCAATAGTAGAAAAATCTTTTCAAGCTGACGATCGCGAAGCGCCCGGGATTTTCGCGCACCCAGTCGAATGCCAAGCGCTTGCAGTCTGCGGCATAGGCGAGTTCGCCCATCCTCTGGAATCTTTCGAACTCCAGTTTATTGAGGTTGGGCTGCAGGTAAGCCATAAGCATGCCGTCGGCACCCTTCCAATTGCCGAGGCGAAATTGAAGTCCGAAATCGTCGCGCAGAAAAACGAAGCGTCCGAAGACGTCGTAGTTTCGTATCAGCCATGGCGAGAGCACCGCGAAGAATATGATTGAGGACAAGATTACTCCAGGCAGAGTATTCAGCGCGCGCTTGAATCTTTGCCGCCAGATCCAAAGGCCGCAGAAGGGCAGGAAGGCGAGCATCGACGGATTGGCCAGCCCGCCAATGCCCCACAACACGCCGAAGACGACCCATTCCCGCCAGCCATTCCGCTCTTCCATTTCGAGCGCGAGCAGAAAAATCAGGCTCAGTATGAGCGGGGTGAACGTCGTATCCCAAATCCAGTGAATCGACCAGTACCAAATGTAGGGATTCAGGGCCCACACATAGGCCGACCAACGCGCAACGCGTGCACCAAATGTTTTTTGCGCAATCACAAAAATCGGAATCGTGGTGAGCGCTGAGAAGAGACTATTGATCGATAGCAGAACCCACGCCGAGGCATACGTGTAAATACCGAAGATTTTGAAGACTCCACCCATCAAGTAGGGATAGAGTGGCGGCTCCCATGCGGTAGACCCGGTGTTGCCGCCGTAAGGATTGGCGAAGCCCTGTCCCAATGCGATTGAGCGCGCGACCCGTCCCATCTCCCAGCCGAAAGCAAAGTGATCGTCCTCGGGGCGCGTTCGGTATTGACGAAAGACGCCGATCATCGCGATCTGCAGCAGGAATGAGAGCAGGACCAGCCAAAGTGCATATCTGGGGACAGTTGCTGCAGCTGCGGTTTGCATCGGAAGGAAGTTTAGCAGCTTCAATTGCAGTGTTCGTAACCCCTTCGTGCATCACACGGGCGGGGGAAACAGCACATCCTTCCGCTACCCGTCGCGTTCGCTCCGGCTCCGGTCGGAATAACAATCTTCGAGGGACGCAGAAACACTTACACCATATCCGGCGGGACGCGACAGAAAGTAACCGGGAATGGAGGATCAGCGTCGCGGCCGGCTCTCGCCCAGCGTGCGCGGCGACCGAAGCGGTAGCGGAGCAAAGTCCAGATCGCGAGCCAGCCATCGGAGTGGCGAATTTTCTTGCCTTCACCCGCCGAGCGGGGCGCGTACGAGATCGGGACTTCCGCGATTTTCTCGCCCATGCGGCAGAGCTTCGCCGTTACTTCCGGGCAAAACTCGAAGCGGCGGCACTGCAGGTCAATCTGCGCGAGGACGGAGCGGCGAAAAACTTTGTAACAAGTGGCTTCATCGTGAATGCCAGCCCCGTAGAGAAGATTGGCTAGATAAGTGAGAAACTTGGCGCCGAGAAAAAATCGAAGACCGCGCTCCGGCCGGTCGGGACGCACGCCGTAAACTACATTCGCCTTGTTCTGTTGCAGCGGGCTTAGCAACGCAGGATAATCCTGGGGGTCGTACTCCAGGTCGGAATCCTGAATTAATACATATTCACCCCGAGCATATTCAAGTGCGGTGCGAATAGCCGCGCCCTTGCCGCAATTTTTTTTGTGGAAGACAACCGTGACGTCGTCGGCAAGCGGCATCATGCGAAGTTTCTCGCGGGTGCCGTCGGTGGAACCGTCGTCCACAATGATGATTTCTTTTTTTACCGGCGAGGCGTGAATCGCCTGCAGCAATTCCTCCACGTGCGCCGCCTCGTTGTAGACGGGCACGATCACGGAGACGCATCCCTGACAGCGCGAGTCCATCGCGGGTAGGCCAGGTTCTTGCGCATCTAGTTGTGCGGGGTGCGTTGCTCCGAATTGGGCTTGCATGGCCATTTGCAACCGCTTAGCATTCATGAACAACAACTCGGGGAAATGCTGAGTGCAACGGCACCTGTGAGGAAATCCGTCGTCCCAGCATAGCATCCCGAACTGGTTGCTCATCGCAGGTTTTACCTTACTTTCGAACCCCGGAATGGACGCGCCGTGAGACCGCTAGTCCAGTTTCTTCTTGAGGACATAAATCGCTTTCGAAGACTTCGCAGTATAAGCCTTTGCCGCCGAGCCCCAAACATATTTGATTGGTTCTGCTACGTCCACAACTCCTACGCGTTCGTAACTCTCATTCATATAATTCTGCAGCCAGGCAAGGAAAGCGGCCGACTGTGGAGATCCCTCGCGCTCACCCCAGGAATCCCAGATATCGACGTAGACCAGATACGCGGGATGATTCTGCTGGAGTTCGCGCATGATGTCGGCGCGCATGGGGGCAGTGTATTTCTGAGGTCCGATCAAGCTGTACATGTAAATGTAGCCGGTAGCGGAGTGGCGATGGGCGTAGAAGTAAATCTCAGGCTCGGACCCGATCACCGCAATGCGCGCGGGTTCTGCCGAATTGTCCCGGATGTAACGGGCAACCTCGATTGCAGGCACGAAGGCATTGTCTCCGTAGGTAGCCTGGACCACTTCAACTGGGCTCATCGAGAAATAAACCTCCCGCTGCTTGAATATCGCGTAAGAGAAAGACGCCAGCAAAGCGATAGCAGGGATGAGAACGATTGGCACTGGCTTGAAATGCTCTGCGAGTTTTTCCGTAGTCGCAGTCACGGCGAGGCCCGTCAGAATTGCGACAACCGGAAAGAGAAGGATGAAATAGTGAGGGCGAAAATATGCCCCCGGACACAGGGTCAGGAAAGAGAACAGAAAAAATCCAGCAATAAATACAGAGTGTTTGCGGGCACTATCGTTCCAGAATAGTGCGGTCACACCTGCGGCAGCCAGCAGCCAGATCGGCAGCGCCGGGCTCACCACTGTTCGTGAGTTCTCCCAGAAAGCATGTATAGCTCTGCGCAAACCCATCTTGGAGTATTCGTTGGCGTAGGAGACGGTCCAGAACCAGAACTGGGAGAAGACTCCGGCGCGATAGAGCAGCAAGCAAGAGAGCAGGTATGGGAGTATCGCCCCGACAAGGAATATCGCAGATCTGCCGAGGATTCTCAGCGGAGAGGCGTTCTCTTTCCAACTGCTCCAAGTCAGATAGAAGAGACAGAAAAAAATAAAAAATACTCCGTGCTGCTTCATCAGTAGAGCGATTCCGGATAAAAGGCCGCTAAAGAACAGGAGCCGAGCAGAGAGAGCCCCGGACGTCCGCTCAACCGCCGTCGAGTTGCCGGTGCTCCTGTCTTTGGTTTCGGGGTTCAATGCCATCAGCAAAAGCAAAATGGCGGCTAGGGCGGGGAGCACCACGAAGTTGGTGGCGTGAGACTCGAAACCCATCACCGATGTGCTGGTCGATAGCAAGGCATAGCTCCACGCCGCCACCACGGCGGCTAGTCTTCGGAACAATGCCGCGGTAAAGAAATACAGCAGGAACACCGTGAGCGCATTTACGACTAAAAGTCCGAGATGAATTCCAGTCGCCGTTTCTCCAAACGCGGCGATGGTGGCAGCGTATGCTACATAAATTCCCGGCAGCTTCATGTTGTAGGCGAGTTTGTAGGGAGGGATGCCCTGCAGCAGAAGTTGTCCCGAGTAGGCGTACTCGCCTTCGTCTCGTTCGAGGGGCATATCGCGCAGGCGGTAGCGAATCGAGCCGAAGAAGATAACTGCGAGCAAAACTAACAGGAGCGCGCCGGAAGCGGAAAGCTGAAGCGATCGCACTAGTGGAGCGGCCGGAGTCTGCATCTTTGCAGTTTATTCTGGCATAGTATGATTTGCGTGTCCCGCTTTCTCTCCTCATCGAATGATACCTAGCGCCACGAGGGGTCCCGATAATACAGCTCCTCTGCCCCACGAGGGTCTTCTGCCCGGTCTCGTTTTGTTGGCGGCCTTCTTGGCAAGGCTTTACGAGGCTTACGCTTACTTCCTCAATCCTGACGAGGCCCTGCACAATCTGCTGGCCAGTCAGAACTCTCTGAGTCTCGCTTACAGGGCTGCTCTCACCAACGCTCATCCTCCGCTGCTGATCCTCGTTCTTTACTACTGGCGTTCGCTCGGCCATTCGGAACTGATGCTGCGCATGCCGTCGGTTTTGGCGGGCACAGCTTCCTGCTGGCTGATCTATCTCTGGTTGAAGCAGATTACCGACCGCTCAACCGCATTTCTCGGATTACTTCTATTCTCATTTGCACCTGCGCTCATCGAGCTATCGGGAGAAGTGCGGCAGTACGCGCTGCTCTTGTTTTTTATGTCAGCCTGCCTTTATCTCTCGGAGCGTGCCATTCGTGGGAATTCCGTTCCTGCAATGATCTTGTTTTCGCTTTCGCTCTGCGGCGCTCTGCTGACGCACTACTCTTCTTTGATTTTTGCCTTCACTCTTGGCGTCTACATGCTGGTGCGACTTTATCCGTATGGTGAACGGATGCGGTTAGTTGTGGCTTGGGCCGCGGGGCAAGCTGTAGGGCTGACGCTCACGACGTACTTCATAATTACCCACGTCGCACGTCTGCGTGAAACCGGCATGGCGCAGGGGATTGCGGAGACTTGGCTTCGGAAATCCATTTTCCACGCGGGAGAGAACCACGTGGCTCCTTTTGTTGTGGCGCAAACCTTGCGCGTCTTTACTTATACGCTGAGTCACGGTGTTGGAGGAGCGCTGACGCTTCTGGCTTTCTTAGTCGGCGTAGTTTCACTGCTGAGGAACAATAGCATTTCTCCCCAGTCGCGGCCGGCGCCGCGCGAACTTGCGCTGTTGTTCGGACTTCCATTTGTAGTGAATTGCGGCGCTGCTTTGGCTGGACTTTATCCCTACGGGGCAACGCGGCATAACGCATTTCTTGCGATCTTTGGCCTAGGCGGGGCTTGTTTCGGGATCGCTCGATGGAAGCCGGCGCGAGCATGGATCACGCCGGCGGTTGTCATCACTTGCCTGGCAGTTTGCAATCTTTTCCCAGCGCCCCCGCCGCTTATCCGGGCAAGCAATCACCGTCGCATTTTAATGCAGGAGGCCGTGAATTCCCTGCAAGCATCCGTCCCTGCTGGCTCGATTCTTTTCGCGGACTATCAGAGCGGCCTGCTGCTTGGATATTACGTGTGCGGGCATGGGGTAGTTCAGGTCTTCCCGCCCTACGAGTCATTCGTGCAAAGCGATTGCGGTGCGTACACCGCGATCACGGCTCGACCTCAGGAATGGAAGTTTTATTCCAACGATTTTGCTGAACAGTTAGCAAAGTTCGCCCAAGCTTCTAAGTTGGCCCCAGGAACGAAGGTGTGGCTGTTTGATGCTGGCTGGATTACTGACTCTACGCCGGCCTTACGGAGTCAGTTGCAGCAACGCGGATGCCCAGAGCCGAAAACATTCGGCGAAAATGTTCTGTTTTGCCAGTTCGCAGTCGGCTTAAGCGACATCCGGAAAAAATGAACCAGTGAATTTTACTTCGGTTGGTCCATGGTGATGCCCTGCGCTCCAGGCTGCTTCTCTGCCTTGGCCTTCTTAGTCGAAAGAGTTTGATCGACCCAGTGATCCGCGGTCTTCAAGTCTTCCTGGCGGGCGGCAAGGTCGTCGCATTCAACGTCGGCCTTTTCACGGTACATCAGATTCAGGTAGGCCATGGCATCATCGTAATCCGGACGCAGCTGAATAGCCTTGTTCAGGCTCTCGATACCCTCGGAGATCAGCGGGCCGTTTTTGTCTTTTAATTCAGAGCAAGCCTTTTTCTGATCTTTGTTTTTGGGATTCAGATTCTCATCCGGCTTCATGCCCAGTTTGGCGCGCTCTTCCATGCGCGGCTGGTAGCAGGCCGTCCAATCGATGACGCCCACGGAGTAGTAGGGCTCGGGATCGTTGGGGTCGAGGTCGCCGGCCATGCGGTAATACTTCTTGGCCAGGTCGAATTTCTTCATGTTCAAGTAAAGGTACGCGATGCCCTTGGCCGAGTTTACTTTCTGATCGCGGGCCGCGCCCATGTCGAGAACTTTTTGGTATTGCTCGATGGCCTGCTCCGCCATCTTGTTGTTATCCGGGGTGTCGGCGCCGGGAATGTATTGTTGGGCGAACGCCGTGGCCAGATACATTTTGGCGTTGATGAGGCTGGGGTCGAGGGCGACGGCCTGCTGAAAATGGTCGATGGCCTCTTCGTACTTCGCGTTTTTGTAAGCGGTTACACCTTTGTTCAATTGATCGCGAGCACGCAGTTTGCTGCAGCCCACCGAGGAAAAGATTGCCAGCATTGCGGCCGCCAGCGTAAGCAGTCGAATGTGTTTATTCATTGCGGTATGAGTCTCCCTTGCCACCAAGCATCCTAGGCCCAGAGACAGCGGATTGACAAGTACAGATTGACAATTGCAGGCGAGCGTTCCTTACAAAACGCGGCACGGGGATTCGACTCCCCGTGCGCGAGTGAATGGGATGCGCGACCTTCCGGGCATTCGATAGGTTATAGGCGCGCTCATTATACTGCAGGCGCGCGCAGTTTAGCCGCCGGCTTCAATCTTGGCCGTGATCAGGCCGACTTTATCCACGCCCGCGGCATGCGCAATGTCAATCACGTTAGCGACGTCAGCAAAAGGAATCGGGTCATCGCCCTTCACGAACATGACTTTCTCGGCGCGGGTTTTATAAATATCAGCGAGACGCCCTTGCAGATTGTCCCAAGTCGCATCTTCGTTGTTGATCTTCAGGCCGGGCTCGTTGCCGCCGCCGCGATCAATCAACTGGACCACGATGGTGCGGTCGGGTGTGTTGTTCTTGGGCGCGTTGGGCGGAGGCGGCTGCGGAACCAGCGCGTCCAGACCCTTGGGCGTCAAAGGTGTGATCACCATGAAAATAATGAGCAGCACCAGCAGCACATCAATGAGCGGAGTGACGTTAATGTTTGCGCTTTGGCCTCCGCCGGTTCCAACTGCCATACTCATGGTAGTTCTCCTCTATTGCCCGCTCGGCGCTGAAGCGGCCGGCGGTGCGCTTGGAGTGCTCTTCCTCTGCTCGGTGAGCAGGCCTAGATCGTCGACTCCGGCAGCGCGGACGGCATCGACCACGCCGACCACATTGCCGTAGTGCGCGCGGGCATCCGCCTTCACATAAACCTCTTTGTTGGTGCGATTGGTCAGGCGATCCTTCACTTTGCCGGTCAAGCTGTCCACCGTAATCTTGTCGGCGCCAAAGTAGACAGTGCCATCGCGCATCACGGAAACCAGCAGCGCATCTTCTTTATCCGCGTCCTGCATGGGCGTCGGATTGTTTACCTTCGCCATATCCACGCTGATGCCCTTCTGCAACATGGGCGTGATGACCATGAAGATGATCAGCAACACCAGCATCACGTCGACCATTGGCGTGACGTTGATGTCGGAGTTGACGTTCGCCCCTACATTTCTTTTTGCTAATGCCATAGCCGGATCTCCTATGGCAATGGCCAGTTACCAGCGGCCAGTTGCCAGTAAACCTCTAGCCCGCATGGTTGGGAAGGCCGGCGCTGGAACCGTTCCAGCGCCGGACAGCAACTCAGTGCGGATCTCGCGAACCTTGACTCTAAAAAGAATCCTAGGTCCGGCGAACGTCGCGGCGCTTCAGGAAGTAATCGATCAATTCGCTCGAGGAGTTGTCCATCTCCACGTCGAAAGCTTCCACGCGACCGGTGAGGTAGTTGAACATCATCACGGCGGGAATCGCGACCAGCAAACCGAAAGCCGTAGTTACCAGCGCTTCCGAAATGCCGCCTGCGACCGCGCCCAAACCGGTTGCCTTCTGCTCTGAAATACCTTTAAAGGCGTTCAGAATGCCCATCACGGTGCCGAACAGTCCGACGAACGGGGCCGTAGAGCCGATGGTGGCCAAGCCGCCCAATCCGCGCTTAAGTTCGGCGTGGACGATGGCTTCGGTGCGCTCCAGAGCGCGCTTGGAGGCTTCGATGGTCTCGCCTGGGATGGCGCCGGGGCTATCCTGGTGAGCTTTGAACTCCATAAGACCCGCGGTTACTACCTTAGCCAGATGGCTCTTCTTGTTGCGCTCGGCGACCTTGATGGCTTCGTCGATACGACCGTCGCGCAAAGCTCCGGCAACGGCCGGGGCGAAGGCGCGAGACTGCTTGCGGGCTGCGTTGTATGCCATGGCGCGGTCAATCATGACACCGATCGACCACCCCGACATAATGAACAGGATGACGACCACGATCTTCGCAATGATTCCCATCTGCTTCCAGAGCGAAATCGGATCCCATCCCACTGCGCCACCCTCCTGCATAATCCAGGCGGCTACCCGGGGAACATGATGAAATGCTGCTACGGCGAAGTTAGCTAACATGAGTTGCTTTTCCCTCCTCGGAACTTCTTTAACTTTGATGCGAAATCGGCGGTCTCTGCAAAAGCGCAAACGCAGAAAGTTGGCAGCGCCGGTGAACGAAACTCCCCGGCCACCATCCTAGGCGGGAAGGGGAGGTCAAACTAAAATTCAACTCAGAATCGTGTGCTCAAAGATCGTGCGCCCTTAGAAGCCCGGGGCTGGACTCCGTCTAGCCTCCAGCCAGAGTAAAGTTGACTTGGACTTCCGTATCCACTTCGACCGGTTCACCGTTTAGCAGATAAGGCTTGTACTTCCACTGCTTCACGGCGTCGATGGCTGCCGGCGCCAGCATGGGATGCCCGCTCACCAAGGTGAGGTTTTCGATGGAACCATCCTTACTGATGACCGCTCTCAGAATCACCGTACCCGAGATGCGGGCCTGCCGCGCCAACGGCGGATAATTCGGGTTAACCTTGCGCACCAGCAGACCTTGGGAAACGCCCTGGGAAACCCGTACCCGCTGCGGAGTAGCGACTTTCGGCACAGCCACCGGCGTCGAGCTGATAATACCGCCGATGACGCCACCCATCTGACCACCCGGGATGCCGCCCGGAACGCCGCCCACGACTCCAGCAGATGCCATGGCTGGCGGAGCTTCGTCTTCCTTAATCATCTGAATTTTTTGCGGGATCTTGGTGGGAGTGCGGAGGGCGCCATTTACGATATCGGTCTGGACCTGATGCACTACATGCACTGGCGCGGCCGCAGGGGGCGGTGGAGGCGGCGGTGGAGGCGGAGCGACCAGGAAGGTCATTAACTGCTGCTTAGGCAGCGCCTCGGTAAAGATTAGAGGCAGCAGAACCATGAAGCCAATCAGCGCTATTTCCAGAAGAATAGCGAATGTCGTGGTTCGTCCTCGCTTGGTCTTCAGCCTGCCACCCGATTCCAGAAGGCTATCTTCAAACATAAAAGTTTCCCCCTTACTTCTCAGAGCCTACTTAAGCTTAGACACCGGCGGCGTCCTCTTTGCTCCCGGCCAGCCCGAGTGCGGCGCTGCGACATGCGTTGCCACATCCGGACAAAAAGTTGCATGTTTCTTCACGGACAGCGTACCGGACAACCCTTCGCAGGCGATGGAGCTGCTCACTTCGCCCTAACCGGCATCGCGGCGGGCCGCTTGCCTTTGCTGATTCTCCAATCCTGATAAGCCACCAGGATGGGCGCGGCGATGGCGATCGAGGAGTACGTCCCGATCAAGATGCCGATGACTAACGCGAGGCTAAACCCACGCAGCACCTCGCCCCCGAACAAATAGAGTGCAAGAACTGTAAGGAAGGTTAGTCCGGCTGTCAAGATGGTTCTGCTCAGGGTCTGATTGATACTGCGGTTAACGACCTCCGAAAGCTTCTCGCGCCGCATGAGTTTAATGTTTTCCCTGATCCGGTCAAATACCACGATCGTGTCGTTATTAGAGTAACCAATCAAGGTCAGGATGGCCGCAATCACGGTCAAAGTGATGTCTTTATTGAGCAGGGAAAACGCGCCTACCGTAATCAGCGTGTCATGAAATACCGTGACCACGGCTGCAATACCGTAAATCCACTCGAAGCGGAAGCCTAGATAAATCAGCATGCCCGCCAGCGAATAGGCGGTAGCCAATAATGCCTGCTTGCGCAACTGCGCTCCGACCTGCGGTCCTACGATCTCGACATTTCGCACACCGAAATCGGAGAGGAAAAAGCCATCCGGCAACGAACTAACGACAGCGGTATCAACTGCGCCTTTTAGCTGATCAAACGAAGTCAGAACGCCGCCGTTGGTTTTGTCGCGGCTATCGACGATGGCTTGCGCCTGCTGGGTATATTTCTGGTCGGCGTCGGAGCCCAGGCGCATGGGGTCTTTGTCCATCAGATAATTCTTGATGGCTAGCGAACTTGAGTTGTTCAGATCTACTTTGCCCGCAGGAACGTTGTGCTCAAGCGTGTTGATGATTTGGTTCTTGCCGTTGTCGAGCGCCTTCTCGCTGGTCTCCTGCACATCGAGGTCAATCAGCACCTCGTTGTTGGAGGGGATGTCATAACGCTGAATCTTGGCGTTGTGCAGGCCGGCGCGATCCATGGCCGCGCGCAGCGCATTGTCATCCGGAGTGTGCGAGAACTTCACATACACCAGCGTGCCGCCGCGGAAGTCGACGCCGTAGGGAATGCCATGCCAGAACAGCATGGAAAGCACGCCCGCCACGCTGAACACCAGTGAGAAGGCCAGAAAGTACCACTTCTTGCCCAGAAAATCTATGTTGGTATTGCGAAAAAACTCCAAGAGTGTGTATCCCCTTATCCGAGTTATGAAGTCTCGAAAATTTAGTAATTGGGTAATTTAGTAATTGGGTAATTGAAAACCAGACGGACCGGCGCCGCTATGGGTTCCAATTACTAAATTCCCCGATTACTCAATCTCTTAAATGCTCAGCGCTTCACCGCGCTCTTTGCGGCTCAAGACCCAATCGAAAATCACTCGCGAAACGAATACTGCGGTAAACAAGTTCGCCAGCAGACCGAACGTCAGCGTGACCGCAAAGCCCTTCACCGGGCCGGTGCCGAAGATGAAGAGGATTGCCGCCGAGACGATGGTGGTGACGTGCGTATCTACAATCGTGATCCAGGCGTGGCTGAAGCCCTGATCCACCGCCGAGGGAGGCGTCTTGCCGTTGCGCAGCTCTTCGCGAATGCGCTCGAAAATCAGCACATTCGAATCCACGCCCATGCCGACCGTTAGAATCACGCCGGCAATGCCGGGCAATGTCAGCACGGCTTCGAAGTAGCCCATAAATCCGAGCAGAATGATTAGATTCAGCAGCAAGGCTATATCGGCGTTGATGCCCGCTGCGCGGTAGTAAATCAGCATGAAAATTAACACGGCCAGCATTCCAACAATCGCAGCGCGAACGCCGGCGCGAATGGAATCACTGCCGAGCGACGGACCGACCGTACGCTCTTCCAGATACTTAATGCCAGCCGGCAACGCGCCCGAGCGCAGGATCATCGAGAGATCCTTGGACTGCTGCTGGTTCATGCTGCCGCCGCTGATCGAACCGGTATCGCGGATGGCTTCCTTAATATTCGCGACTTCCTGAACCTTGTTGTCGAGAACCACGGCCAGGCTGTCGCCCACGTGGTTCGAAGTAAAGTTGTAAAACCGCTGGCCGCCCTCGCCGGTCAACTGGAAGGTCACATCAGGCTGGCCGTTCTGATCGGTGCTGGGTTGCGCGTCGCGCAAGTCTTTGCCGCGGACTGCGGAAACTTTCGACACCAGGTACCACGCCTGTTCCCCCGCAGCCGCCCCGGGAACGGCATGCCCCGGCAGCAGAATCGCATCCGCCGGCAGAACTCCACCCTTATCTTGCCGTGCCGCGTCTTCACTCGGATAGGGTCCACCCAGCACCTGCTTGATCTCAAGCATGGCGGTGGACTGCATAATATCTTTCACTCGGCCGGGATCGTCCACGCCGGGCAACTGCACCAGAATTTGATATTGGCCGAGGCCGTGCTCCTGAATGGTGGGCTCGCTTACGCCCAGTGAATCGATGCGGTTGCGGATGGTCTCAATCGCCTGCGTCACGGCCTTATTCTTCAGGTCGGTGAGCGTCTGCGGCTTCATCGCGAGCGTGAACGTGTTGTCGGCTCCGGAGCTCAGGTTATATTCCGGCAGGCGCTCCGAAACGATATCCAGCAGATCTTTGCGGCCATCCGGCGGCACGCCCTTTAGAACCACGCGGTCCGGATTATTTTGCGCGTCGGGCTTGGAAATATCCGAGAAAGCGATCTTGCGCTTGTTAAGCTGCTCTTTGAGCACTTCAATGGCATTGTCGGAGTCGATGTTGATCGCGTCGTTCACCTGCACTTGCAGAATCAAGTGCGTTCCGCCCCGCAGATCGAGGCCGAGGTGAATGCGGTTGGTCATGGCCGCGAGCAGGCCTTGTCCCGAAAAACTCTGAGGAATCCCGAAGATTCCGAAAATGAAGACGAGCAGGACGCCAACGATTGCGATCAGTTTCCAGAGAAGGTTTTTATTCATAAAACTTATAAATCCAAGAAAGCTGAAATTACTTCGTTTTAACTTCGTCGTCGCTGGTGGTCACTTGTGCCACCGACGCCTTAGTCACTTCCAGCACAAGATTATTGGGAGGAACCCGAAGATGAATCGAATCATCTTTGAGCGCCATGATGGTTCCGCGCAGTCCTCCGGTGGTAACGATCTTGTCGCCGGTCTTGAGCGAATCCAGCATAGCCGTCCACTTCTTCTGTCGGCGCTGCTGGGGAAGAATCAGCAGAAAATAAAAGATGCCAAAAATGAATACCAGCGGAGCCACGCTCAACCAGCCCATCGAGCCGCCGCCTGCCTGTAACGCTAGTAAGAATTGCATGTTTGTTCACGAACTGCCGCCTACGCCTGCACTCGCTACTGCCCTGTCATTTCACGACGGGAGTTCACATCGATTCCGGCCGGATCTGTTGCTCAGGCTTGAATCCGGGGCGCGTCCCTGTGAGGTCTACGCCAGAGTCTTTGGTCCCGGTCGAGACCACAGGCTGGCAAGAGAACGGGATTCTTCCCCAAGTCGAATAGAATGACGCACCCGCCGCATAGTGTCAAGGTAGAAACTCAGGTTGTGGAGCGTATTCAGGACTTGGGCCAGAACTTCATTAGAAGCATAGAGATGTCTAAGATAGGCCCGCGAGTAGCGCCGGCACACCCGGCAGCCGCAATTAGGGTCGAGGGGCGCAGGATCTTGCGCATAGCGCGCCTGCTTGATCGAAATTTTTCCTTCGGAAGTGAAGAGCAAACCGTGGCGCGCGGCCCGCGTGGGCAGCACGCAATCCATCATATCGACCCCGAGGCTGGCGTACTCGACGATCTCTTCGGGCGTGCCAACGCCCATCACGTAGCGGGGCTTGTCCTGCGGCAAGGATTCGAGCGTGGCCTCGATCACTTCGCGGGTGCGCTCACGCGGCTCTCCGACGCTGAGCCCTCCGATGGCGTAGCCGGGGAAGCCGATTTCAATGGTACGCTCGGCGGATTCCCTTCTGAGTTCTAGGTCCATTCCGCCCTGAACGATGCCGAAAAGCGACTGCGTGTACCCCTCCTGCACTTTGTCATTCCGACCATCCCCGAAGGGGACGGGAGGAACCTGCTGTTCGCCGCCAGCGCCCCCGCCCTTGATCAGCAGAGAACTGACAACTGACGGCTGACAACCGCTCCACGGCACCTCATGCTTATGCTCTTCAAAATACTTCTTGCTGCGCTCAGCCCAGCGCAAGGTCATCTCCATCGAGGCTTTCGTGCGGGCCCGGTCCGCAGGATATTCCGTGCACTCATCGAACGCCATGATGATGTCAGCACCCAAGCCGATCTGCGCCCCCATGGACGCCTCCGGACTAAAGAAGTGAGACGATCCGTCCAGGTGCGAGCGAAACGTCACTCCCTCGTCGGTGATCTTGCGGAGTTCGTTCAGACTGAAAACTTGAAATCCTCCAGAGTCGGTAAGGATCGCTCGCGGCCAGGCCATGAAGCCATGCAGTCCGCCAAAATTGCGCACGGTTTCGACTCCCGGACGCAGATAGAGATGATAGGTGTTGCCCAGAAGAATCTGCACACCCAGTTCTTCGAGAACGTCCTGCGGAACGCTTTTCACGGTTGCTGCCGTGCCCACCGGCATGAACACAGGAGTTTCAATCTCAGCGTGGGGTGTGACCAGGCGGCCGGAGCGAGCCTGTTTGCTTGTGGTCTGAATGTGAAGCTCGATGAGCATTCTCGGAATTGTAGAGCCTTGGCCACGTTGCTGCGGCAAGTATGGACTCAGGAGCCAACGTGCATGTTCAAAATCTCTCCCCGCACGTTGCCGTTCTCGACAATCAACTTACCGACGCTCACCGGCAGTTTGAAGCGCCGTGGTCCTGCGCTGCCAGGATTGAAATAGAGCACGCCGTCGCGCTTCTCTTGCTTGGGAACATGGCTGTGTCCGCTGATCACGACCGAAAATCCTGCGGCCTTGGGCCTAATATCCAAATGATTGAGATCGTGAAGAACGTAAATCGAGGCGCCTGCTAATTCCAACACCTCAGTCTCGGGAAGGTGTCGAGCCCATGCGGCCTTGTCGATATTGCCACGCACAGCCACCACCGGAGCAATCGCAGCGAGCTTTTCGAGAATCTCAGGCGAGCCGACATCTCCCGCATGAATGATGTGATCGGAGCCGCGCAGCGCTTCGATGGCTTCCGGGCGAAGCAGACCGTGGGTATCGGAGATGACGCCGATGAGGATAGAGCAGTTCTCAGTGTCGGTTCTGGGGTACTAGGTACTAGGTACTCGATACTACTTCTTCATCTTTTCCACAAATTTCCCAATGCTCACTACCGCACGGCCCAAAGTGCCGCGGCCGATTTCCTGAACATCGTCGTAAGCAGTCACGCGAAGCGTGTAGAAGCGGCCATCGAACGATTCCAGCACCGCCTCGGCTCTAATATTTGCGCCGATTCCGCTCGCGCCACGGTGCTGAATGTTGATTGCCGTTCCGACGGTGATCTCATCCCCTTCGCAGTAAGGCTGCAGCGCGTGAAACGCCGCAGTCTCCATCAGGCGAATCATATCGGGCGTGGAATAGACCGGTGGCAACTCGGGGTGATGCGCGGTTAGCGTGTGTTTGAATTCGACGGTCTCGCGAGCTTCGCCTCGCACCCCAATGGGGATCTCTTTAGCCATTCCGATATAGTGAGAACCGTCTAAGCTGCGTACGCCATGCGCGCCGCTTCGATCCCGTCCAGAGCCTGCCACAAAATTTTGGCTGTCGCCTCGGCAGCGTGGAGCGTCGCATCCGCCACTTGTGGATTGGCCGCAATGCGCTTTTCGAGTTGTTTGCGCCACACATTCGAGTGATGAATATCGGCTTCGGCATGGAGTACGAAGTAACCGCAGGTTTTGTCGTCTGCGCCGTAAAGTTCGCGCAACCCGCGCTCTTTCTCTTTTGCTACGCGCGGTACCTGCGACTCATACACATAGAATGCAGCCAATGCTTCTTCCGGTGTACCTTCGCTGGCTATGTGATGGAAATGCCTTATCAACTCGCGCACCTCAGGGACAGGTTTATGCCACCACATGTCACGCCGCGAGCCCATGCCTTCGGCAAAGTCGAGCCAAAGTTCGGAGTGAGGCACAGAATCCTTGCCGCATCCGCCGGGAGTGCCCTTCTCGTCGCACATGTTGGCCAGCACCGCACGCCGCAGTTCCCCTTCGTCGAGGCGAAGGGCAAGTTCGGCCAGGTAGCAGGGAAACGCTTCCACGTGGTGATAGTAGTGGCGCGCATACTCGCGCATATCTTCGCGAGTCAACTCTCCCGCTGCCCACGCCCGGTAGAAGGGATGGCAGAGCAGGTCGTAACGCGCGATCGATGCTTCCAGTTGGTCGAAAAACACAACGGTATCCATGATTGCCTCCGGTGCTCCGGTAGTAACCCACTACTATAAGGCCGGGCTTAGATTTCAGCCAGTGATTGGAATCACTGCCGCCGCTAAGTTGTTAGAATGAATCAGAAGATTGTGGTTTGATTGTGGGTTCGCGGCTTTCATAAAAGCGCCTCTCCTCAAAATGCAGTTCACAGAACAAGTCGATGTAGTCGTAGTCGGCGCCGGTCATGCCGGATGTGAAGCCGCAATGGCCGCGGCGCGCATGGGACTGAAAACTGCACTCTACACCTTGAATGTCGATCTGATTGCCCAGATGTCGTGCAATCCGGCGATCGGCGGCATCGCCAAGGGACACCTGGTGCGTGAAGTCGATGCGCTGGGCGGCATCATGGGCGAAATCACGGACGCAGTCGGCATCCAGTTTCGCCTGTTGAATACTTCGCGCGGTCCGGCGGTGTGGTCGCCGCGCGCACAGTGCGACAAACAGGCCTACCGGCTGAAAATGCGAGAGGTTCTGGAGTCGCAGCCGAATCTCCAGATCAAGCAGGCGGAAGTCGGGTCGTTGGTCGTTGGTCGTTGGTCGTTGGCCGAACCGCTCGACACCCAGGATTTTGCTAACGACCAACGACCAACGACCAACGACGGTTCTCGAGTTTCCGGAGTTCGCCTCCGCGATGGCCGCACTGTCGGCGCGCAGGCTGTCGTCATCACCACCGGAACATTTCTCAACGGCCTGATTCATTGCGGCGAGCAGCAATATCCTGCGGGGCGCTCCGGCGAGCCGAATGCAGTTCTTCTCGGCGAAGCGCTAAAGAAACTCGGCCTGCGCGGTTGCCGGCTCAAGACCGGAACTCCGCCTCGCCTCGATGGACGCAGCATTGACTGGTCGCGCTTCACCGTGCAGCCGGGCGATGCCGACCCCACGCCCTTCAGCTTCCGCACCAGGCGCGTGAAGCATCACGACTCCCAGGTTCCCTGCTACATTGCGTGGACTACCCCGGAGACTCACCGCATCATCCACGAGAACGTTCATCGCTCGCCGATGTACAGCGGGCAGATTCAGTCGATCGGTCCGCGCTATTGCCCTTCGATCGAAGACAAGATCGTGAAGTTTCCCGACAAGGAGATGCATCAGCTTTACCTCGAGCCCGAAGGCCTGAACACTCACGAGATTTATGTCAACGGTATGAGTACGTCGCTGCCGGTGGAAGTGCAACTTGCGATCTTGAAATCGATTCCAGGTTTGGAAAACGCAGAAATGCTGCGTCCGGGATATGCCATTGAGTACGATTCGATTGACCCTACCGAGTTGCAGCGCACGCTTGAAACCAAGAAAATCGCTAGCCTCTTTCTCGCCGGACAGATCAACGGCACATCAGGGTACGAAGAAGCCGCATGCCAAGGATTGATGGCTGGCATCAACGCGGCGTTGCAAGTGAAGAAGCAGCAGCCGCTCATACTCGACCGCACCGAAGCCTACACCGCAATCCTGATCGACGATTTAATCTCCAAGGGCACGAACGAGCCCTACCGGATGTTCACCTCGCGAGCGGAATTCCGCCTGCACCTGCGCATCGACAATGCCGATCGCCGGCTCACCGCACACGGCCGGCGCGTGGGCTTGATCTCGGACGAAGCCTGGAATGACTTTCAAGCCAAGCAGGAACGCCTGGAGAACATGAAGAAGCTGCTGGAAGGCACCCATCTGACGCCAGCAATCTTGGGCACTTTTTCATCGGAGCTTTCATCTTGTCATTCCGGAGAGCGCAAGTCTCCTTGTCATTCCGAGGAACGCAGCGACGAGGAACCTGCTGTCCCCGCAGTCGCCACAGAGCCCGCCCGTGGCTGGAATTCTGCGATAGGCCAAACTCTAGCCCAACTCCTAAAGCGCCCCGAAGTAGTCATAGAGCAACTAGCCCCAGCGTTGAGAAAGTTGAATCCAGCATTCTTTAACAGAGAAACCATCCCCGAAAATTCGCGCGAATCCGCGGCCAATCTCTCTTCCGCTCTCCGTAACGAACTCAAGTCGGTCGAAACCGAAATCAAATACGAAGGCTACCTCCTGCAGCAGCAGCGCGCCATGGATCGCATGAA
This sequence comes from uncultured Acidobacteriaceae bacterium, assembly GCA_963781635.1. Classification (GTDB taxonomy): domain Bacteria; phylum Acidobacteriota; class Terriglobia; order Terriglobales; family Acidobacteriaceae; genus Sulfotelmatobacter. The sequence goes on along the minus strand of CAWAFZ010000006.1, from coordinate 178,165 downwards.
AAAATCGGAGCAGCGCTCGATTCCCGAGTGGTTCGACTACCGCTCCGTAAGCGGACTTTCGCGCGAGGTACAGGAGAAACTCACGCATGTGCAGCCGCGTACGTTGGGCCATGCCTCGCGCATTCCTGGAGTCACGCCTGCGGCAGTGTCGCTGGTCAACGTTTATATTGAGATTCAGGCCAAGCGACGCGAGCAGGCTCGGACGAATTTGATAATTGGGTAAGTTAGTAATTTGGTAATTATAAGAGCGACCAGTTTTTCAAATTCCGCAATTACAATTACTAAATTCGCCTAGCGATCCGTCGGGCTTAAATTAACGCTACTTTAACAATTCAAGATTACACCCGAGGTACTATCTCCCCCATGCCGCAAGAGACCCTTCGCATAGACGATACCCCCGGAAGCCAAGCTGGACAGCGCATCCTGACCCTTACTGGAGCGCTGGTCATCGGAACCATGTTTCAATTTCAGTCCCTAGTGCGGGCCGATACTTCACGCTCGCTGATTATCGACTTCAACAACGTGTCCTACGTGGATTCGGCGGGGATCGGGGCGCTGGTGGGGGCCTACGTCACACGCCAGCATGACGGGCGAAAGCTGGCGCTGGTAGGCGTTAGCGAGCGCATTCACAATGCTCTCAAGGTCACGCGTGTAGAGCAGTTCTTTCGCTTTTTCGATTCCGTCAGCGCGGCTGAAGAGGCCTCGGCAGCGTAAGAGTTGCCGCGCGAATTCGGTTTGACTGCCCTGTTCATCCCTCCTAAGATGAAGTGCCCTGCGCTTCCGTGTTCGGCTCTACAAAGCTATGATCGGCCAGACTATTTCGCACTATCGCATCACCGGCCAGCTAGGAAGCGGTGGCATGGGAGTAGTCTACGAGGCCCAAGACCTCGACTTGGGTCGCAAGGTCGCACTGAAATTCCTGCCGCCGCAGCTTTCTCAGGACCAGAGCGCGCTGGATCGCTTTCTGCTGGAGGCGCGAACCGCATCAGCGCTAAACCATCCCAACATTTGCACGATTTATGCAGTTGAAAAAGTTCAACTTGAGAGTCAGATCCAGTCGTTCATCGCCATGGAATTGCTGGAAGGCGAAACTCTCGACCGCCGCTTAAGCGCCGGCCCCTTGCCTCTGGATCGCCTGCTGGACCTCGGCATTCAGCTGGCCGACGCACTCGATGCCGCCCACGCCAAAGGAATTATTCATCGCGACATCAAGCCGGCAAACATTTTTATTACGCCGCGCGGTCAAGTGAAAGTTCTCGATTTCGGCCTGGCCAAGCTGGCGCGCCCAGAGATGGATATGGAGACCATCGGCGCGACCCAGGATTCACCGGGGCCTTTGCACTTGACGAGTCCGGGATCGACCGTGGGCACGATCTCCTATATGTCGCCAGAGCAGGCACGCGGCGAACAGCTTGACCCGCGCACGGATTTGTTTTCGCTCGGGGTCGTGATCTATCAGATGGCAACGGGGCGCCTGCCATTCCCCGGACCTACTTCAGCAGTCGTCTTCCATGCCATTCTCGAGCTCGACCCGGTTCCGGCGCTAACTCTGAATTCGGCGCTGCCACCGAGGCTGGAAGAAATCATTGCCAAGGCTCTGGAGAAAGATCGCGACTTGCGTTACCAGTCCGCCGCAGAGTTGCGCGGGGACTTAAAGCGGTTAAAGCGCGATACGGAGTCGGGGCGCAAGACTGCGCAGTCGGCTTCGGTAAGGGCCGCGGCAGTTCCGGTGTCACCGCCCTCGGCTGCGTTGACTGCAGAGGTCGGGGCCGCACCGCGAAGCGTTGGGAGCTCTGGGATGATTTCTGCGGTTCGACAAAATAAACTAGGCACTGGCCTGAGCGCGGTAATCGGGCTAATCCTGGTTGCCGCAGCCGGCTATGGAATTTATGCATTTCTCACGCGCAGCCGACCCGCCCCTTTCCAGAATATAAACGTCACCAAGATCACCGACACGGGTGATGCCTTGCTGGCCGCCATCTCGCCCGATGGCAAATACATCCTGAGCCTGACCAGAAAAAACGGCCTGGCCAGCCTCTGGCTGAGGAATGTGCCCACTAATAGCAATACCCAGGTCCAGCCGCCAGCAGACGTTTATTACAACGGACTGCGATTCTCCCCCGACGGCAATTATTTTTACTTCGTGCGCAGTGATCCTGGCAATGCCGAGTTGAAGTTTCTCTACCGTGCACCGCTTCTCGGGGGAACTCCGCAGAAGCTGAGCAGCGACGTGGACTCGAACATTACGTTTTCCCCCGACGGCCAGAGATTTGCGTTCATGCGCTACGACAATCCGGAACAGGGCAAGTACCAGTTGATTATTCACCCCGTGGAAGGCGGCGAGGAAAAGGTACTGGCCGCCGGGCCAACCAGCGAATCTTTATACCGACCGGCGTGGTCTCCGGACGGTAAGATCATCGCCTGCATCATGCTTGATATCGCGAACGGGTTGATCCGGTTAGTCGCCATCGACACCAATAGCGGCCAGCGTAAAGCCTTCTTCAGCAGCAACGAACATGCGGTCGACTGGCCGTCCTGGCTTCCGGATGGTAGCGGCGTAATGGTCTTGGGAAAAGAACAAAGTTCAAACTTTACCCGCATGCAAGTTGCCTTCGTTTCCTATCCGAAGGGCGAGTACTTCGCGGTTACGCGCGATACGAATAGTTACTCCGATCTGAGCGTGGCCAACAGCGGACACCTCCTGGCGACCGTGCAAGACCAGTTTCGCTGGAACCTTCAGATCATGCCCGCCATGGCTCCGGGTGCGGAGGTGCGCCAACTCAGCACCGCGAATGCCGATACCAACTTCAGCTGGACGGCCGACAATCAGCTCATCTCCGATCAGGCAAACGTGCTGAACCTGATCGATCCAGCCACGGGGAACAAAACGGTAATTCCGGGCGACATCAGCGGGGGTGCGCCCTGGGCTTGCGGGAAGAGCGGCACCATTGTCTTTATAAGATTTCATGAGGGTACGCAAAACCTGTGGCGAATGGATAACGGAAGCAACGTCCAACCGATTACAAATGGCAAACTCGACACCAATCCGGTCTGTACGAACGACGGCAAATGGGTATTCTTCCTGGAGGGCGGTCAACAGAAACTGGCCAAGGTGCGGATCGAGGGCGGAGCCTCGCACCTCCTCACCGAGTTGCCAGTCCTGGGCTTCGATATCTCTCCGGATGGAAAACTGGCCGCTTTTCCCACGCTGCAGCACTCCGGAGAGCACAAAGAAATGCTGGCGCTCTTGCCGACGGATGGGGGTGAAGCCGCGAAGCTGGTGGAGTTCGAGCGTCCGCGCCATGGCCTGCTTCACTTTTTAATCGACGGCAAGGCCGTGGTTTATCCGGTGCGTGAGAATGGTATCGACAACCTGTGGCTGCAGCCGCTTGATGGCTCCAAGGGCAAGCAGATTACGGACTTCACTTCGGAACACATCTTCGATTTCCATTGGTCCTTCGACGGAAAACAACTTGCCTTAGTGCGGGGCCACACGGATTCGGACGTAGTTCTGATCCGCGATCAGAAGTAAATATCGGGCCATTGAAAATCGATCTTCATCCCTTGTCAGGTTTTCAATTGCCCGATCACCCGATCGCACAATCACTCAATCGTAAATAAGAAGGGCGGCCATGGCTGGCCGCCCTTTTGCGAATTGTTAGCTGCGAAGTGGTTTATGCACCCTTCACGTTCTCGGCCTGCCAGCCCTTTGGGCCTTTGACCACGTCAAACTGCACCTGTTGACCTTCCTGCAGGCTGCGGAAGCCGCTCGCCTGAATGGCCGAGAAGTGAACAAATACGTCCTCGCCGTTTTGACGGCTAATGAACCCATAGCCCTTGGCATCGTTAAACCACTTCACTGTTCCTGTTTCCATGTGTTGCTAATTCCTTTTTGTTGATGTAGCGCTGAAACTTTGGAAGGTTTCTTCTGCAGGCAGGTCACGCGCTGGGTTGAGCGGAGATACTTTACTGCAAAGGAATTCTAAAGATCAAACGCAGCCAAATTGTAAGCGAAGTGCCCTGAAAAAGCTACAATTTTTACCCAGGGTCCGGGTTAAACATATGTTACTTAAGGATTTACACTGCTCACTCCAAAGGCTCGCTGGGGCCGTTTCTTTGCACCAACGTTAGCAGATACAATGCCAAAATGCGCTTTCCAAAATTACTGATTTTGATTGTTCTGGCCGCCCCAGCCTGGGCCGGCGTGGTCGAAGACGTCCGCGAGGCTCTGGCCTCGAATAGTTTCACCGCCGCCGATATTTACCTCAAGTCTTACCGCACCAAGAATGGCGTGACGCCCGAATATGTCGAGGCCTACTCGTGGATGGCGCGCACGGCCCTCAATAATCGCGACTACGATCAGGCGCAGGCTTACGCGAAACAAACCGAGGCGCTCGCGCTCGATCAGATCAAGCAGCACCCGCTCGACTCCGAGCCACATCTTCCCCTGGCGCTGGGAGCGGCTATCGAAGTCGAGTCGCAGACGCTGGCCGCTAAAGGGCAAAACCAGCAGGCCATCGCTATGCTACGGACCGCTCTGCGGACTTATGGCGATACTTCCATCCGCGCCCGCCTGCAGAAGAACTTGAACCTGCTCTCATTCGATGGCAAACCCGCCCCCGCTCTTAAATCTGAGCAATTTCTGGGATCAAAGCCTCCGGCCTTGGCTCAACTGAAGGGTTCTCCCGTGCTGCTTTTCTTCTGGGCGCATTGGTGTGGGGACTGCAAAGCCGAAGCTCCCATCATCACGAAACTGCGGGCAGAATATGCGTCCAAGGGACTAACGGTGGTCGGCCCTACGCGCCTCTACGGCTATACCGCGCAGGCGGAGCACGCAGCGCCGGCCGACGAACTCGCCTACATCGAGGCCGTGCGCCAGCGCTTCTATAGCGGTTTGCTGGATATGTCCGTTCCCATCAGCAAATACAATTTCGACACCTACGGTGCTTCCACCACGCCGACGCTTGTTCTCGTCGACCGCACAGGTAAAGTCGCGATGTATCATCCTGGTGCGTTGCCGTATGAAGAATTGAAGGCGGAGATTGAGAAGGTGGTGGCGCGGTGAAGTCACTTAGTATCCATGGATCCTTTTCGCAGCTTCGTTACTGAAAGCCGGGAGGCGGCGATCCATAGCGCCGCTTACGTTTTTCATCGAATGGGTCGACAAAGTGAATGATGAGGCCTAGGCAAAGGAGCAGGAATGGAAGGATCAGCGACGAAGTTTCATCGAACCGGTGCTCCCACTCATTCATATATGTGTAATGAGCATGGTTATTGAGGGGATAGAGGCGGCCCTCGGCTGGACGAGGCGATGTCGGCATATCGGGCCACCAGTACATCGAAAAGCGGACGAGGAAGCATGCGGAGTAAGTCACAATCAGGATGACTAGCAGAACTTTCCAGAAGGTTCGCATGCAACAGGCTCCGCCGTAACCGCTTCATTATGTCGGCTGCTGACTCCCATCGCCAGTTACGTCGGTTTAACTTCCTTCAACGCTCCCGTCTTCACATCGTAAATAAATCCCCGCACCGGAATATGCTTCGGAATCCACGGGTGCGATTTCACTTTTTTCACCTGCTCCCGCAGGTTTGCCTCCAGGTCGTCGAAGGCGTAGAAATGCGCCGGCTCGCTGGCGATCGCGCCCATCTTATCGGTCAGGTGTGCCCGCAGTTCATACTCTTTCACGCGCAGCAATCCACAGTCGGTGTGATTGATGATGATGAACTCCTGCGTGTCGAGCAGGTGATGCGAGACAATGAGCGAGCGGATGGCATCATCGGTCGCGATGCCGCCGGCGTTGCGGATCATGTGCGCATCCCCCGGCTGTAAGCCCAGGCAGCGTTCGAACAAGATTCTGGAATCCATGCAAGCCAGTACGGCCAGGCGACGCCGCGGCTGAACCGCCAGATCTCCTAGGTTGAAGTTCTTTACGAATTCTTCGTTGGCTTGCAGCAGTTCGTCGGCAACTGACAATGATTGCCCCCTTTGGTTGAGCGATTCGTTCAGCGATCTGCGCCGCACCTGAACCTGTGGGGCTCCGGTCCCCGGCGCTGGTCGTCCCCAATTCTAACCGCTACAATTGAGAGCGGAGATTCAGAAAGTCGTGACGCGACGGGCGCTCTCCAGCGGCTCTGCCCGCTCAGGCAGCTGCGAAACTTCAATTAGAATGAGTTTCGGGTGATCATGAAGTTCAGCGCCATCATCGCGTTTGCGTGGGTACTGCTGGCTCTGGCGCAGACCTCGACCCCTCCCACCTCACCATCCCCCGTCGTCAGGACACGCACCGACTTGGTTCTTGTTCCCGTCCTCGTAAGATCCAAGACCGGAGAGCTTGTCTTTTCACTTACTGCCAATGACTTCTTGATCACGGATGATGGCATTGAGCAGAAGGTCGAGCTTGAGGAGGACACGGACAATGAGCCGCTCGCCCTGGTCGTTGCCGTGGAGACGGGCGGCGGTGGCGCCCGCCAACTCGACAAATATCGACATCTGACAACGATGATCGAGGCAGTGCTGGGCGATGTTCCGCGTAGGATTGCGGTGGTAGGCTTCGACAGCGAGCCGAAGCTGCTGCAGGATTTCACTTCCGACCTGGATGCGGCGGGCCGTACGATTCATGAGCTGAGCCCGGGGAATGGCGGAGGCGCGATCCTCGACGGCCTTGGGTTTTCGGTTGGCTTGCTGCGAAAACAGCCGCCCGAATACCGCCGCGCGATTCTTTTGCTCAGCGAGACCATCGACCATGGAAGCCGCATGAAACTGGATGAGGCGCTGCGCGTAGTTAGCGATACGAATACGGCCATCTACAGCCTGGCGTTCTCTTCCACTAAATCTGACGTGGGGCACTACGCTTCCGAAGAGCTTCCGACTGCATGGAATGGCCACGGCCTTTCGAATCCAAATCCTCAGCATCCTGGCGGCTGCATGGCGAAGGATCCCAACGCCGATCCCACCGCATCTCAAAACAGGCTCTCGCAAGCTTATGACTGCCTCGGCCAGCTTGCGCCGCCGCTGGCAGCGGTGAAAATGGCGGTCATCGCCGCCATGGACGGCATGCGCCGCAACGCTCCTGAGACCGTGGCGCATCTTACCGGGGGCGAATACTTTCGATTCAGCAGCACCCGCGATTTGGAGAGCAGCTTATTCACAATCTCGAACCACGTGCCGAATCGATATGTTCTGAGCTTTCAGCCACGGTCGCCCCATCCAGGACCGCATGCGATCGAGTTGCGGCTGAGAGAGCATCCAAACCTTGTTCTGACAGCCAGGCGGAGTTATTGGGCAGATAGCGAAACCAGCACTGAGCCGGGCCCGGCGCTTCATCCTTAGCTGGGAAATAATTCCGCCTTCGTCCGCTGGTCGTCCCCCAATCCAACCGCTACAATCGCCCCGTGAACCTCGACGATACGATTGTGGCGATCGCCACGCCGCCTGGCCGCGGCGGGATTGGCATTGTGCGCATCGCGGGAGAAAGGGTGCTTGAGATCGCAACTCCCATGCTGCGCCTAAAGCATGAGTTGCAGCCGGGTAGAGCGGTTTTCGGACAGCTGATTGAGCCCTGTGGTGAGGCCGCTGACCGCATCGACGAAGTGGTGGTCACCTACTTCGCCAAGCCGCACTCCTACACCACGGACGACATCGTTGAGATCGCGGCACATGGCTCTCCGGTCGTGCTGCGGCACATCGTCGAACTCTGCATCGCCGCCGGAGCGCGCCTCGCCGAGCCCGGCGAGTTCACCATGCGCGCGTTTCTGAACGGACGCATCGACCTCACGCAGGCCGAAGCGGTGCGCGATCTGATCGACGCGCAGACGCTTTATCAGGCCAAGGTCGCCGCGCAGCAACTCGAAGGCGCGCTCTCCCGCCGTTTGCAGCCGATCAAACAAAAACTAATCGAACTGATCGCAACTCTCGAAGCCGGCATCGACTTCGCTGAGGATGACGTTTCCATTCTGCCCGACTCCGCGATCCTGCAACGCATCGATAACGTGCGCCAGCCGCTCCGCCAACTCGCCGCCACCTTCGCCTACGGCAAGATCGTGCGCGAAGGGTTGACACTGGCGATCGTCGGCCGGCCGAACGTGGGCAAGTCCAGTTTGTTCAACCGGCTGGTGGAGCGCGACCGGGCGATCGTTACTTCCACTCCCGGCACTACGCGCGATTTGGTGAGCGAGACTGTCGCTATCGGCGGAATTCCCATACAACTAGTTGACACTGCCGGAATCCGGCAGGCTCTCGATGAGGCGGAGTCCATCGGCATTCGCAAATCGATGGAAGCCTTAGCTGACGCCGACTTGGTGCTAGTGGTGGTCGATGCCTCGCAAGCGGCGACAGCCGAAGACGAAGAGTTGTTGCGTCAAACCGCGGGTCGCCCGGCAATTTTGGTGGGGAACAAGTGCGACCTTAGTGGCGGTGGGCAGTGGTCAACCGCTAGTGTTCGGCCGGCAGTTCGCGCCTCGGCGCTGACCGGCGAAGGCATCGCTGAGCTGCGCGCCGAGATTCTGCGAAACGTCGCAGGCGAGGCTGGATTACAGATGGAAGCTGGCTTTCTTACCAACGTCCGACACCAGGGTTTGGTGCGGGATTCCCTTGCCGCCCTCGACGCCGCAACCGAGGCGGTCGCGGACAAGATTCCCCACGAGATGCTGTTACTCGATCTCTACAACGCGCTGCGTCCGCTCGACGCCATCACCGGTGCTACCACCACCGACGATATTCTCAATTTAATTTTCAGCACCTTCTGTATCGGAAAATAAAGAGCCGGTCGAGATCTAGGCGAGTTCCACTTCAATCTTCTTTGTCGAAGGGTCCAGCTTGGTAATCCGAAAACTGCGAATCTGGCCGGTGGCCAGCACTTCTGGTTTGGATGCCCCTGAATTCGCGCCGCCCTTCCAACGCGCCTTAAGCATGGAACTCAGAGAAGCCAAATCCGCATTTGCACTCGACGGATCTTCTCCTTTCACTGTAGTTGCTTTCGAGGCAGGTATTCGGCATTGCCCTTCAATTCCCTGGCCGAGTTCGACGCGCGCCTTTTCTCCAGCAATTTCCACCACGCGACCCGAGACCACATTACCCACTTTATTTTCAGCCAGGTATTCGTCGATGCTGGTGGGCACGAGCTGCTTCATCCCCAACTTCAGCCGTCTTTTTTCGGTATCAACTTCGAGCACTTGGGCCTGCACGGGTTGACCCAGCTTCAACATGTCCTGGGGATGATTGATGCGCTTCTCGGCGCTCATGTCGCTAATGTGAATCATCCCCTCGATACCTTGCGCAAGCTCCACGAATGCGCCGAATTTAGTAATGCTGGTGACCGGCCCCTGCACCACCGAGCCAACGGCAAACTTCTGCGCAGCGTCGGCCCAAGGGTCGCCCAGCGCCTGTTTCAGGCCGAGTGAAATGCGCCGCTCCGCCGGGCTCACTCCTAGAATCACAACGTCCACGCTATCGCCCGGCTTTACAACGGTATTCGCGCTCTTCAGCTTCTTTCCCCATGACATCTCAGAAATATGAATCAAGCCCTCGATGCCGGGTTCAAGCTCCGCGAACGCGCCGAAATCCATCACGCGCGTCACCGTTCCACGCGCTCGCTCGCCCAGTTTGTATTTTTCCGCGACGCAATCCCATGGGTCGGGCTCAAGGTGCTTCATGCCCACCGAAATGCGCCGCTTCGCTGGATCAATGTTTAGAACTTTAACTTCCACCTCTTGCCCTATGGAAAGCACGTCGGCGGGCTTGCTAACACGGCTACGAGAAATATCGCTCACATGCAGCAAGGCATCCACATTTCCGATGTCGACGAAAGCGCCGTAGTCGGTGAGGCTGCGCACCGTGCCACGCAGAACCGCGCCTTCTTTCACCTCGGAGTAGCGGCGGTCTTTCAGCGCCAGTTCTTCCTCTTCGGCAACGACGCGGCGGTCGACCACCACATCTTCATCAGCCTCGTCGAGCTTGGTGATGCGGCAGCGGATCTCCTGCTCGATCAGTTCTTCCATCTCGGCGGCATCGCGCGCCCCGCTCCGCGAAGCGGGCAGGAAGGCGCGCACGCCCACATCGACGCTAAGACCGCCTTTCACCACGCCAGTAACCGTACCCACTATCGTCGTCTTCTCGGCGAAAGCTTTGGCCAGCGCAGCCCAATCTTGGGGCCGTTCGCTTTTGCCCAGGCTGAGTTCGTAATATCCTTCCGGATCGCGACCTTTAATCGAGACGGTCAGCTTATCGCCAGCCTTTACCGGCTCTCCGGTGCTGGGAAATGATGTCAACGGCAGGGTTCCTTCGGTCTTGAACCCGATGTCGACTAGGACGGAATCGGCGGTCACAGCGATCACGGTGCCTTCGCGGCCTTTGCCAGCTTCAGTGGGCTTCCGAGTTTTCGTTCGCTCGAACTGGGAGAGAATATCTTTGAAGGACTCGTCGGCTTCGTTGTTCGACTGAAACTCAGAACTGGCTGGATTCGACATAGAAAGAGGAGTAACCGCTCCGATTCAAGAAGTCTTGTGATTAGGATATCACCGGGCCGGGAGCCTTTCGCACCGCGGAAATTTTGTCCCGAGGTTGAATCAAGCCGAGGCCAAGGTACGGTTCGCCAATTGACTTATCGAGCCTCTACTTGCCTTCGGCCACTTCCAGGCGAGTCTCCGCTTTGTGCAGAGCATTCAGCGAGCGTTCGACATCGACGTTAGGATCGCCGCTGCTCAAGCGCTGCTCGGCGCGCGCTTTGGCTTTGCGCGCGCGCTCCACGTCGATCTCGGAAGGACGCTCGGCGGTCTCGGCTAGAATCGTCACTTTGTCGGGCAGCACTTCGGCAAAGCCCCAAGCCACCGCCAGCCGCTGCTCTTCAGCGCCGGCATGAAATTTGATTTCGCCCACCGCGAGCTCAGTGATGAGCGGCGCATGTCCCGGCAGAACGCCCAGGTACCCATTCTTACCGGGAATCTGAACCTCTTCCGCCACCGTCTCAACGACCTTCTTTTCCGGCGTGACGATCTCGAGTTGGAAAGTATCTGCCATAAGAAAATCGGCTTCGGGCTTCGGCAAACCGCGCGGTCACCAAAGGCGCTCAGCGTATTCGCTGCTTCTCGGTTCTTGGCTAAAGCCCGAAAGCCGAAGCCGGAAGCCCGCCTCTACGCTGCCGCCTTCATCTTCTCTGCCGCTTCCAGCACTTCTTCGATCGGGCCCTTCATGTAAAACGCCTGCTCGGGAATGTCGTCGTACTTGCCTTCAACGATGGCTTTGAACCCTTTCACCGTGTCGGCGATTTTCACATATCGTCCCTGTGCGCCAGTAAACTGCTCGGCCACGTGGAACGGCTGCGAGAGAAAGCGCTGAATCTTTCGCGCCCGCGCCACAGTCAATTTCTGATCCTCGCTCAATTCGTCGATGCCGAGAATGGCGATGATGTCCTGCAGGTCCTTGTAAGTCTGCAGAGTCTTCTTCACCAACTGTGCCACATCGTAATGTTCCTGACCGACGATGCGGGCATCGAGAATGCGCGAGGTCGAGGCCAGCGGATCGACCGCAGGATAAATTCCAATCTCGGTGAGAGCGCGAGAGAGTACAGTGGTCGCGTCGAGGTGAGCAAACGTAGTCGCAGGCGCGGGATCGGTTAAGTCGTCAGCAGGAACATAAATTGCCTGCACCGACGTGACTGATCCTTTCTTAGTCGACGTGATTCGTTCCTGCAGTTCGCCCATTTCTGTTGCGAGATTCGGTTGATACCCTACGGCGCTGGGCATACGGCCGAGCAACGCCGAGACTTCCGACCCTGCCTGCGTGAAGCGGAAAATGTTGTCGATGAAGAGCAGTGTGTCGGCACCCTCGGCATCGCGGAAATATTCCGCAACCGTCAGACCTGTCAAAGCCACGCGCAAGCGCGCTCCCGGCGGCTCCGTCATCTGTCCATAAATCAGCGCAGCTTTGGAGTGCGCCGGATCTCCCGGCTTGATCACGCCGGATTCAGTCATCTCAAGCCACAGGTCGTTGCCCTCGCGCGTGCGCTCGCCAACTCCAGCGAACACGGAGTAGCCGCCGTGCTGTTTGGCGACGTTATTGATTAGCTCCATGATGACTACGGTCTTGCCCACGCCGGCGCCGCCAAACAATCCAATCTTGCCGCCCTTCAAGAATGGCTGAATGAGATCGATGACCTTCACTCCGGTCTCAAACATTTCGGCCGTCGTGGCCTGTTCGTCAAAGGCGGGAGCGAGGCGATGAATCGGCATTCTCTCCTTGTATTCGACCGGCCCCAGTTGATCGACCGGTTCCCCGATTACGTTCATCACGCGCCCCAGAGTGCCGCGGCCCACGGGAACAGAAATCGGCCCGCCCTGATCGATCGCGTTCATGCCGCGCACCATGCCTTCAGTAGCTTCCATGGCGATGCAACGCACGCGCCCCTCGCCGAGGTGCTGCTGCACTTCGAGAATGACGTTGACGGGATTGGGCACGGTAAACCCGTCGCTCACGATCCTCACCGCCTGATAAATCGGCGGCAAATATCCCTCGCGAAATTGAACGTCCACCGCTGGTCCCGCAATCTGAACTACGTGTCCGATGTTTTCTGGCATAGATTCAGCTTCTAGCTGCTAGCTCCTAGCTTTGTCATACTCTCTGCTGCGGGCTGCTGCCTGCTCGCACACAGATGTTCACTTTCGCTCTCACGAAAGTGTTCTGTTAGAAGCCAGTAGCCAGAAGCTAGCAGCTCCATTACATTGCCGCGGCGCCGCTTACGATCTCGATAATCTCTTTGGTAATCTTCGCCTGCCGCGCGCGGTTCATGGCCAGGGTAAGCGAATCGATCATGTCGGTGGCGTTGCTGGTAGCGGCGTCCATCGCGGTCATGCGCGCGGCATGCTCGGCCGCCACCGACTCCAGCAGCGCGCGGAAGATCTGGATGGCAACGTATTTAGGCAGCAACGACCGAAACAACTCTTCCGGGGGCTGCTCATAAATATAATCCACGTTGGCGGTAGCAAACTTCTCCGCCACCTGATCTGCTGGACCCTCTCCGCGCATGCCAACCCCGGCGCTGATCGCCGCTTCTTTGGCCTTCTTCTTTTCTTCTTCCGTCATCTCTTCCGCAAGGCGCACCGCCTGTTCGCCAATCTGCTCGATGGGAAGAATTTGTTCCACGATGAGACGTTGCGCGATCACCGACTTGAATTCGTTGAAGACAACATAAACGGAATCGAGCTCTTCGCGCTCGTAGCGCTCAATCACAGTCTCAGCCAAAGTGCGGGCCTGCGCAAACACCAGTTTGCCGAGGACTCCAACATGCTCGCCCGTGATCTCAATCTCCGCGGCGCGCGTCCCTGACTCGGCGCGGTTCTCAAGCGATTCATCCGTTTCAGCCAAGCTGCGTGTCTGCACTGCCGCAGCCGGATAGCGCCTCCGCAAAAAATCGCGCCCCTTGCGGCCGATGGCTTCAATATCGATATTCTTCCCGGCCTTCGATTCGAGAAAGCGGCTGGCTGCTTTGGTAATATTTGCACTGAAAGCGCCCGCCAAACCTTTGTCCCCTGTGACCACGATCAGCAGAATATTCTGTTCCGGCCGCTGTGCCAGCAAAGGATGCTTGGGTTCGCCGGTCTCGGGATCGTAAATCTCCGCCCGCGTGACGAGCGACTTGAGAACATTGGTCAGCATCTTGGCATACGGACGCGCCGCTAAGGCTCGCTCCTGCGCGCGCCGCAACTTAGCCGCCGAGACCACTTTCATGGCCTTGGTTATCTGCCGCGTGTTAACCACGCTGCGAATGCGACGCCGAATGTCGAGAATGTTTGCCATTGTTGTAGAGACGTAACTTGTTACGTCTCGCCCTCACCACGCGCCGCGCCGATAAACCGTCGCCGCGGTCATGAGACGTAGCAAGCTACGTCTCTACCATCTACTTCGCTACCGCTTCCCGCGAACTCACAAACTGCTGCTTCGCCTGCTTGATCACGTCCGTCAACTGCGACTTCAGCCCGTCATCGAGAATCTTTTTCTCCATGATGGTGCGCAGCAGGGCGGGGTTGGTCGCGTCCACATATTCGTAAAGCTCTTTTTCGAAGTTGCGCACTTGATTTACGGGCAGGTCATCCAAAAATCCTCCAGTGCCTGCAAAAATAATCAAAATCTGCTTCGAGAATGGCAGCGGTGAAAATTGATTTTGTTTCAGCAATTCGACCAGCCGTTGTCCGCGATTAAGTTGAGCCTGCGTGGCTTTGTCAAGATCGCTGCCGAACTGAGCAAACGCCGCCAATTCGCGATACTGTGCGAGTTCCAGTTTCAACGTTCCGGCAACCTGGCGCATAGCTTTGATCTGTGCACTGCCACCCACACGGCTTACTGACAAGCCTACGTTCACCGCGGGCCGCACGCCCTGATTGAATAAATCGGTTTCCAGATAAATCTGTCCGTCCGTAATCGAAATGACATTCGTTGGAATGTAAGCCGAGACGTCGCCAGCCTGAGTCTCGATGATCGGCAAAGCGGTGAGCGATCCGCCGCCATTCTTGTCGCTCAACTTCGCGGAGCGCTCCAGCAGGCGGGAGTGAAGATAGAAAACATCTCCGGGATAGGCCTCGCGCCCCGGCGGTCGCCGCAAGAGCAGCGAAATCTCGCGATAAGACGCAGCGTGCTTCGACAGGTCATCGAAGATGACGAGCGCGTGACGTTTGGTATCGCGGAAATATTCTCCAATCGCGCACGCCGCATAGGGAGAAATGTACTGCATCGGCGCGGGCTCCGACGCTGACGCTGCCACCACGATCGTGTATTCCATCGCGCCGGCGTCTTCCAGAATTTTAACGACCTGCGCGATTGAGGAGCGCTTCTGCCCGATTGCGTTGTAGATGCAGATCAGGTCGTTGCCCCTGCTGTTGATAATGGTATCGAGCGCGACAGCCGTCTTTCCCGTCTGCCGGTCGCCGATGATCAACTCGCGCTGGCCGCGGCCGATGGGAATCATGCTGTCGATGGCTTTGAGTCCTGTGGCCATGGGCTCGCGCACGGGCTGCCGGTCGATCACGCCCGGGGCCAGGCGCTCCAGCGCAATAAATTTGTCGCTTGCAATCGGGCCTTTGTCGTCAATCGGGCGGCCCAGCGAATCAACCACGCGACCAATCAAGGCGTCGCCCACCGGCACGCTCATGATGCGGCCCGTGCGCTTCACCTCGTCGCCTTCTTTGATCTCGGTGTACTCGCCGAGCAGCACCACGCCCACCTGGTCTTCTTCCAGGTTCATGGCGATGCCGGCCACGTCGTGCGGGAAGGAAAGAAGTTCGCCGGCCATCACTTTGTCCAGCCCATACACGCGCGCGATGCCGTCGCCCAGCGTGATGACTGTGCCGGTTTCGTCCACAGAGATTTTCGATTCGTAATTCTCGATCTGCTCGCGGATCAGTTTGGTTATTTCGTCTGCCTTGATCTGTGCCATAAGAATCTGCTTAAGCTAGGAGGTGATAGCTTCTTTCAATCTCTCCAACTGCCCTTTCACCGAACCGTCGTAAATCATGCTGCCCACGCGGACCATCGCACCGCCCAGCAGCGACGAGTCCTGGCCATAATGAGCTCGGACCTTCTTGCCGGTAAGCTTGCCAACCTGAGCTTCAAAATCTCGCTTCTCCGATTCATCCAACACGCGAGCGCTGGTAATCTGCGCCTCCACAAATCCCAAACGCGCGTCGAGTTCCTTCTCTAGTTGACGGATAATCGGCTCTAGAAAATGCATTCGCCGGTGGTCAATCAGAACTGCGACCAGATTCCGCACCTGCTTCGGAATTTCATCCCGCTCGGCAATCACATCGAGTACGCGGCGCTTCTGCTCGGCGGGAATCGCGGGATTCTCCCATACCCGCCGCAACTCTGGACTCTGGCTTAGAAGGCTCGCAATCGTGCGCAGTTCAGCCATGGAACGATCCACGTCAAGGTGCGCGCTGAGCACTACATCCGCGAAGGCGCGCGCGTAAGTGCTGGCGACCGAAGCCATTTCCTATTGCCCGCCCTTTCCCGGCCCGTTTCCCGAAGCCTTGGAAGACGCGGTTAATTGCCCGGCAAAACTCCGCACCAGTGCCTGATCGGTGGCAGCATCCACGTGAATTTGCTTCTTCGCCAGAACCACCGCAAGATCCGCAGCGTAAGCAGTAAGCTCGCGGCGTGCCGCCTTGGCCGCGGCGGCGATCTCCTGTTGCGCCGACTCGACGACTCTTCGCGCTTCTTCTTGCGCCGCCGCCTGAATACGCGTTTCCTCCGCAGAAGCTTCCTTCTCGGCGGAGTCGCGCATCATGCCGATCTCCACATCCAGCTTCATCAGCCGCGATTCAATATCGGCCAGCCTGCGCCGCGCTTCGTCGCTGGCCTTCTGCGCCTCCTGCATGGCTCTCTGAATCGCTGCCGTGCGTGCGCTGAAGGCCGCCGGCAAATATTTGCGCGCTGCCCAGACAAGAATTCCCAGAATGATGGCGAAGTTCAAACCGATGCTCAGAAAGTACGCCTTGCCGGTGCTCAAGCCCGTTAGCCGCGCGATAAATTTTACCGACGCCGATTCTCTGAATTGTGCTGTGTCGTCGGTCTCCTCTCCGGCCGCTTCGCGAGTCTCGTGTGACAATTGCCGCCCGAAGCCAGGTTCTTTCCCCGAATCGCTGGACTGTTTCTGTTGTTGCTGTGCCGGTTGCTCCTGCGCTTGGAGCGAAACGAACGCTCCACCGAGTGCGATCGCGATCATCGCCAGCAGACAGAGCCGTAGAGTCTTCTTAAGGAAAATCATCTTAAAGAAAGTCGAATTCACATTCCGACCATGCTCGCGATTTTCAGCCTGAATCTTCAGCGTCCAGCTGGCGCGAGCACACGCCGCATGATCTCCGTCGCCAGCATCTGCGCTTGCGCCTGCAAACCAGTCTGCGCCACTTCGCGATCGTTTTCGATATCTGCCTTGGCCGCCTGTATCTGAGACTGCGCCTGCTCGCGGGCTGCGCTCAAAGCCGCAGAGCGCGCATCCAGCGCCGCCTTGCGCCGCGCCTCTTGTGCCCGGAACACCTTAGCCCGGGCCTCGCGCAGCCTCTGCTCGTATTCCGTGGTGCGCGCTTCGGCTGCGGCAATATCCGCCCGCGATTTCTCTACCGCACCTTCTGTCTTACTGCGCCTTTCGTCCAGCACGCGCTGCAGTGGCTTGTGCACGACGGTGGCGTAGAGCACATAAAGCAGCGCCAGCAGAATCACCGTTGGCACAGCTCCAAGCAGTAATTCGCCTAGTTGTCGCAGTGTTTCTTCCATTGGGTGCCAAAAAAGAAATGCTAAAAAAGAATGCTACACAGACCGCAGACCGCTGGCCTCTTACGCTTGCTCTCCAGACCGGACGATGAGGGCTATGAAAACTGTTAAAGTTAACATCCGTAAAGACTTCATGTCAACGCACACCGGGCTGCGTTTTGCACCCGGAAACGAAACCGATAAATGGCGCCAATTTTGGCGTCGGACCTGAGATATCAGATCTGTACAAAATTGCCTGATCTCCGACGTCTGAGGTCCGACGTCCGAAGTCCAGCGTTTGACACAGCGAGCGTCAGGCTTCTATCCTCAAACCCATGTTTCGCCCCTGCACCCTCGCCGGCTCTTGTTGTTGCATGTGCTCGCCGGAGTGTGGGTAGAGGACGAACCTGGCTATCTTCCAACCCACCCGGCACCAAGCGGGTGGGTTTCTTTTTTACGAACTCACGCGAATCAAAGGCCGGGATGGAATCTTCCAACTGCTAGCGAATCGAATTCAAAATCAGGAGACCAGAGTCATGACCACCGAGACTGCAATCGAAGCCACACCCAAGGCATTGCGCATCAACGATACCGCACCCGATTTCACGGCCGAAACCACGCAGGGCACAATTCACTTTCATGAATGGATCGGCGACGGCTGGGCAGTTTTGTTTTCCCATCCCAAAGATTTCACTCCCGTGTGCACCACCGAACTCGGCTACATGGCGGGCCTGCAACCGGAATTCGCCAAGCGCAACACCAAGATCATCGGACTGAGCGTTGACCCGGTGAGCAGCCACGGCAAGTGGGCCGCAGATATCGAAGAAACCCAGGGACACAAGGTGAATTACCCGATGATCGGCGACCCGCAGCTGAAAATTGCCAAGCTCTACGGCATGTTGCCGGCCGAAAGTGGCAACACTTCTGAAGGACGCACCGCAGCCGACAATGCCACGGTGCGCACAGTCTTCGTCGTCGGACCCGATAAGAAGATCAAGCTGCAACTAATCTATCCCATGAGCACAGGCCGCAACTTCGATGAAGTGCTGCGCGTCCTCGATTCCATGCAACTCACCGCGAAGCACAAAGTGGCGACACCTGCGAACTGGAAGCAAGGCGATGAAGTAATCATCCTCCCCTCGGTCTCGAACGAGGAAGCGCAGCAGAAATATCCCGGAGGCTGGAAGACCCCGAAGCCTTACCTTAGAATCGTGCCGCAGCCAAAGTAAGCTGGTGGCTGCGGGATTCTGGAAGCGCATGCGGTCCGGTGATCGTCCCGGTCTTCAAAACCGGTGAACGGCGGGCAGCCCCGTCGTTGGTGGGTTCGACCCCCACTCGCTTCCGCCATGTTTTTCACTGAGTTGAAGAAGTTCAAGCCGTGTATCGCTTCGAACGGCAATAACGAGGTGTAAAAGAGCCCGGTCGCACAGGCCGGGCTCATGTTCGCGGCTCTACGGCACCACAATCTTGGGAGGGCTTTTCACTGTCTCCTTTCCATCGAGGTAGTAGCTCGTCCCGACGCCGTCCTCACAAAAAACGGTCAAGTCGTTATTTCCTTTCACCAGCCGAGCGTCGTTCTTTTGAAACACGGCAAACTCAGTGAAGTGCAGGTTACAGGGAGCATCCGCCTGGAATGTTACTTTTCTGGGTCTTTGTTTGCCCACGTGCTCCACTGAGCGGCAGTGAAACGTAGCCGTCCCAACTTCGATCCTAATTATGGGGTTTCCGAGCGGGTCTTTACCGGCGGGCTCCTCGGTGACCACCATTGTGAGCGATGAAGTAGCGGTTGAATCGACGGTAGTCATAGTTTTTCTCCTTATGGGCCAGCCTGCCCATTAGGGCTGCTGCTGAGCAGGGCTGGGTTTGTTGTTGAATTGTCGTGCGATCTCTCGAAAGTGTGGGTCAAGAAGTAATTTCTGCTGCCCAGGATCGTTCTTCAGCTCCGCCAGCGTCCAACCCCGGACCAGGGCTTGCTTCACCAACTCCAGCGCGCGGCTGCGGTTGCCGAAATTGTCGTAGGCTTCCCCGGCGCTGGACAGAATAGCGGGGTCGTCCGGAGCGAGAGCCAGCGCTGCCTCGATGCGCGGTATCGCCTTCGCTCGCAGCGTCCACTTCGAGTATAAGAGGCCTAGTTCCACCTGCACTTCGGCGTCATCGGCGCTGACCTTCGCAATCTCCTCCAGCCGCGCCAGCTCTTTGTGAAACGCCTCTTCGGCTTCGCCTTTTCGGTTCAGCCACTCATACGCGAGACCGAGATTCGACCATGCACGCCAGTCGTTGTCATTAATCTCCAGCGCCTTCCGTGTCATCGCCACCGACTCTGCCCAGCGCCTCTCCCGGTAATACAGAGCACCCAAGTTGGTGTAGGCAGCGTAGCTCGGCTGCAATTCGATGGAGCGCTTGAGATGTTTCTCTGCCTCGACATCTTCCCGCAAGAGCTGCATCATGCCCCCCAAGGTCGCGTGGGCCATGGCGTTGTCAGGGGTGATCTCCAGCACGCGCTCGAACTCCGCGGCCGCATCGGAATACCTCCGCTGCCGGTAATAGAAGACTCCCAGTTCGTAATAAGCATCCCAGTGCTGCGGGCGGAGTACCGCCGCCTTTCTGTACGTACTCTCCGCCTTGTCTTCCCGTCCCATGCCGGCGTAGACTGCGGCTTCGCCGAGCAACGCGTCCGGATCGTTCGGCTCCAGCTTCAACGCTTGCTGGATCTCCTGGAGTGCGAGGTTATACTGCCCCTTTCCGTTGTGAACGCGGGCCAGCGTGACGTAGACCGCCGGTAGCTGCTGGTTCAACTCGGCCGCGCGCTTGCAGTCTCTCTCCGCCTCGTCGATCCACCGTGAGTCGTGGTCGAGCCGGTACTTCGACCAGTGCGCTTCCCCCAAAGCGCTGAACCCGAGAGCGAAGCCCGGGTCCGCCTTCACGGCTTGCTCAAACAAACCGATTGCAGATTCTAGGTTGGCCGGTTCGTCCCACCTCTCCAGGTACTTCAGCCCTGCCAAGTAGGATTCATGCGGTGCTGCCTGGCGTTGCGCTGTGACTCCAGCCGCTTGTTCGCTGGAAGAACTCCGCCCTCGAATCGACTCGAGGCGCATCCCGATACCGGCCACCGCAGTTACCGCGGCCGCAACGGCCAGCGCCGCCAACCACCGCCTCAACCGCAGCCGCATTCCCGCCGACATCGGTGTCGAGACTGTTCGCCGCAGGTCCACTGCGATCTCCCGCGCGGAGAGGTAGCGGTTCTCCGGATCCTTGTTGAGGCACTTTTGGATCACCGCGTCGAGTGCTGCGCTGATCTCGGGATTGAGCTTGCTGAGGGTTGGAGGCGCCTTATGCAGGATCGCGTCCGTCAGCGCCGCGCCTGAACCCAGGAACGGTCGCCGCCCCGTCGCCATTTCGTACAGTATGCAGCCTGTCGCCCAAATGTCCGCGCGGGCGTCCACTTTGTTTCCAAGCAATTGCTCTGGGGCCATGTAGGGCAAGGTGCCGACAAAGGCCTTGGTTTCGCTCAGACTCTCAGTAACAGTAGTTGGACTGGCTTCGCCCCGCAGGATCATGGCAAGGCCAAAATCAAGAATTTTGAGTCGTGCGTCGGGAGTCACGCGCACGTTGGCTGGTTTCAGGTCGCGATGTATAACGCCATGCTCATGCGCCGCCGCCAGGCCCTCGGCCAATTGCGACCCGAGATTGATGATTTCTTTCTCGGAGAGGGGCCCGGAAGCAAGCATCGCATCGAGGGACAGTCCCTCGATGAGTTCTTCGACAAGGAAGTCGGTGCCATCCTGAGTGTCGAAGTCGTGGACCGTGGCGATGTTGGGGTGGTTGAGCTTCGAGAGCATCAGCGCTTCTTTGTGAAAGCGCTTGCGTGCAGCTGTCTCGACCACTGTTCCGGGAGGAAGGACTTTAAGGGCGATGTCGCGATCAAGGCGCTCGTCGTGCGCTCGATAGACTACACCCATCCCTCCTTCGCCAATCTGCTCAAGAATGCGGTAATGGGAGAGTATGGCCTGCATGGGGACATCCCGCCCACCTTGGAGTTAGTCCCCTCGTTACTACGATAAACCCCAAACCTCAGTCGGTTCAGTGACTAACTTCACCCCGTGCTGTGACGTCGCCGGTCAACAACACGAATTCGAGCGGACCATTGCAGCGACGAAGTGTTGCCAAACGTACTGCGATAAAAACGTGGTAGTTCTATATTCAGGACAGGGCAAAACTGATCAGAACGGATCATGAGCATCGGCTGGTAAGTGGCTGAAGAATCATATAAGGTAGAGAATTTTCATAACGCATCAGAACACCGCTGGCGATCTTCAGAACCGGCGGGCGCCGGGCACCCACCTCGCTTCCGCCACAATTTTGCCGGATCACGGGCTTTTGCGGCAGCGTTGGAACCTACAACGGTATTGCTCATGATTGCAAACCGTTGGGGCGCAATCAGTATCAAGACGGCGAGCGCGCCCATCCCAACCGTATGTTTGCGGGATCTTGGCATCCATCTACAGGATTCACTGTATTCAGAACACCGACTCTTCTCCGACTAAAATACGGACTGTGCGATCCGACCGCTTCCGTGGTTCAGATTGCCCAGTGTCCTGACTATTGCTCCCTTCGAATTTGCGCGACCACTTGGAGTCGATAATATGACAATGCGGGTGCTGGTAGTGGATGACCATGAAGTCGTCCGTCGCGGCGTCCGCTCCCTTCTCCTCACCCACCCCGAGTACGAGATTTGCGGGGAAGCCGTGGATGGCCGAGACGCGGTGGAAAAAGCGGCTTTGCTCAGGCCTGATCTGATCGTGATGGATGTCAGCATGCCCAACCTGAATGGGCTGGATGCGATTCCTCGAATCCACAGCCTGCTTCCCGATTCGAAGGTGCTCATCCTCAGCCAGCACGAGTCCCAGGAAATGGTCCGGCAGGCGTTTAGGGCAGGCGCCTGCGGATATTTGGTCAAATCTTCGCTCTCGGGTAACTTGCTCGCTGCATTGGCCGGCGTTACCGAGGACAAGGTCTTTATCGATCCCGCAATTTCTGAGATAGACCGCTCCGAGTATGAGTGGGGCAATCATTTCGACACTAAAGAGATATTGCAGCGCAGCTCGGCGTTGGAGCAGGCGCTACGTGAGAGCGAGGAGCTCTACCGCTCTACTTTCGAATTGGCCGAGTTGGGCGTAGCCCATCAGAGCGCCGACGGCCGATGGCTTCAGGTGAACGACAAGCTCTGCGAGATTACCGGCTACAACCGGGATGAGCTTCTGAGCTCGAAGTTTCAGGATATTACGCACCCAGATGACCTCGCGGCCGACCTCGACCAGATGGCGAAAATGAAGGAAGGCCTGGCCGACACCTATGCCAGCCAAAAACGTTACATCCGCAAAGATGGTTCGCCGGTCTGGGTAAATTTGAAAGTTTCAACCCTCCGCGACAAAGACAAAGACCGGAGCGTCAAGCGCTTCATCGTAGTAATTGAAGATATAACCGAACGCCGCGAAGCCGAGCAGGCGAAGTTCAGGCTGGCGGCAATCGTGGAGTCATCCGAGGATGCGATTGTCTCCAAGGATCTTAATGGCATCATCAATAGCTGGAATGCAGGAGCCGAACGTGTTTTCGGATTCACCCCGCAGGAAGCGATAGGCCGGTCCATTACGATCATCATCCCTCCCGACCTGCAGCAGGAAGAGAAGCAAATCTTGCGGCGGCTGCGCCGGGGAGAGCGTATAGAGCACTACGAGACCGTGCGCATGAACAAGGCGGGCGAAAGATTGAACATTTCACTCACCATCTCGCCGGTGAAAGACTCCAAGGGAACGATCATAGGCGCCTCCAAAATTGCTCGCGACGTAACGGAGCGTAAGCGGATTGAGACGGCGCTGCGCGACAACGAAGCTCGTCTGCGCGCCGCCTTCACGCAGAGCTACTCGTTTCTTGTCCTGCTAACTCCAGATGGATCCATCCTCGAAATCAATGACGCCGCCTTGGCTGCTGCGGGCCTTACACGCGAACAAGCCCTTGGGCGGAAATTCTGGGAACCATGGTGGTCTCCCTTGGCGGAAGAGACGGCGATTCTTAAAAAAAGCATAGCTCGCGCTGCCGCGGGAGAACGCATTGCAGAAGAGTGCTACTTCTGCCTGGCGGACGGGAGCCGGCGCTTCGCGCATCGAACGCTGAACCCGATCCCGGGCGACGACGGAAAAGTGGCGATGATCGTAGCCACCGGCCTCGACATGACCGAGCAAAAAGAGTTGCGCGATCTACTGGAGCTGCGCGTAAAACAGCGCACCCAGGAATTGGAAGAAAAAAATCGGGACCTCCTTGCCCAGACCGAGATGGTACGCGAGCTTTCGGGCAAACTGCTTAGTGCGCAGGACGAGGAACGCCGCCGCATTGCGCGGGAACTGCACGACAGCGCCGGACAGCTTCTTGTGGCACTGCAGATGGGACTTGTGTCCCTGGAGGAAGAAAGTAAGAAACTAGATCCTAAGTTCGCCTCAGATATTCGTCAGAACGTTGAGTTGGTTGAGCAGTTATCGCGCGAGGTGCGCACACTCTCTCATCTGCTTCACCCGCCCTTGTTGGATGAGGCGGGATTGTCCTCTGCCATTCGGTGGTACGTGGAGGGATTCGCGGAGCGCAGCAAGATCGAGCTTCAACTGGAGCTATCGTCCGATCTAGGCCGCCTGGAGCGCGACCAGGAAACCGCTATGTTTCGCATTGTGCAAGAGTGCCTGACTAACATTCATCGGCATTCGGGGAGCAAAAGAGCGAGCGTCCGTCTGCAACGCTCCAAACAGGAGATCCGATTGGAGGTCGAAGATTACGGCAAAGGAATGCCGGTCTCGAACAACAACGGATCATCCTCCAAGCCGAGGGCTGGCGTGGGCATTCAAGGCATGCGGGAACGAGTTTCGCGGCTGGGCGGTCTCTTCGAAATTCACTCGAACGGAAGCGGCACGCTCGTAACCGCTCGCCTTCCGCTGGAAGTGCCTACCGTTGCAACTCCTACTACACCCTAGCCTTAGAATTACATAAGCGACAAGAATCTGTCCCACGCGCCTCAGCGCTAAGCAGACATGGGAATCGCCGCAGCCTGTTCATCCGAAACTAATCGTGTCTACCAGCGTTTAGAATGGAAGCTGGGTATCTTCAAAGAGCTTTTCACCCAACTCCGAAGGTTTGAACATGAAACTCGTACGACCTGCAATCTTGGCGCTGGTGATCGCCGGCGCATTCTTTTACTTCACCACCTGGCGTTCGAACGCAAAGTTTTCACCGACTCCCACGGGCTGGTTCAGCGAGCCAGCGCACGTAGAGATCACCGAAGCCTCGCCCGGCGAGGGCTTCGACAGCGAAGAGCAGAACAATATCAGCGTCTATCGCAAGAATATTCCTTGCGTGGTGAACATCACCTCGCGCACCATGACCATGGACTTCTTTTACGGCCTGGTGCCGCAGGAAGGCCAGGGCTCGGGCTTCGTGATCGATAAAGATGGCCACATCCTCACCAACTATCACGTGGTGAAAGATGCGCGCGAAGTGGAAGTCACGATGCACAACCGCAAGAAATATAAAGCGACGGTGGTGGGCACCGATCCGGCGCACGATCTCGCGGTAATTCTAATCAAAGCGCCGAGTCTGGTACCGGCGGTCCTCGGCGATTCACGTAACCTGCAGGTCGGGCAGAAGGTTTACGCCATCGGCAACCCGTTCGGTTTAGCTGGAACGATGACGCGCGGCATTGTGAGTTCGATTCGCCCAGTGAGCGAGCCGAACGGCGCGACCATCGACGATGCCATTCAAACCGACGCCGCCATCAACCCCGGCAACTCCGGCGGTCCGCTGATGAACTGGCATGGAGAAGTAATCGGTATCAACACCATGATTCTTTCGAACTCGGGGCAGAACGCAGGCATCGGCTTCGCCATTCCGATCAATACCGCGAAGGCCGTGTTGAATGACCTGATGACACTGGGTCGTGTACGCCGCCCCGCTCTTGGCGTGCGGACTATTCCGATCAGCCCCGAACTGGCCGATGAAATTGGATTGCCGGTGGAGTACGGCGTGCTGATCGTGCAAGTCACTCCGGGCGGCGCAGCCGATCAAGCGGGCCTGCGCGGCGGCACCGAGCGCGCTTATCTAGGCAACATTCCCATCATGCTCGGCGGAGACTTGATCATCGCCATCGACGGCGAAAAAATAGAAGATGAACAGGATCTCGCCCAGATGATGAACAACCACCGCGCGGGAGACACCGTAAAAGTTACCATCTATAGGAACAAGAAAAAAATGGATGTGAACGTGGCGCTGGGTGAAGCTAGAGAGCAAGTGTAAGAACAGCTCTTTCACATGGCGTCGTCATCCCGAAGTCCCCGCGTTTTCTTCAGCGGGACGAGGGATCTCTTCCCTACCGCGCTATAGCGACGGTAGATCACTCTCACGCCGCGCTTTCGGCGAAGAAGTCTTCAATCTCGCTGACTTCCTTGTCGTTCAGCCGAAGATCGCCAGCCTTCATCACTCCTTGCGCCTGGCGAGCGTTGCGAGCACCGACTATAGCTCCCGAAACCGCGGGATTGCGCAGCACCCAGGCGACGGCAACTTCGCCGACCGCACGATTGTGCCGTTTGGCGATTTCGCGCAGTCGTTCCACAAACTCCAGATTGCGCGAGAGATTTGGCTCAGTAAAATCGGGATGCCCTTTGCGCCAGTCATCCTGCGGCAGGCGCGCGGCGCGCTCACGCGTCATGGCGCCCGTCAGCAATCCCGACGCCATCGGAGAATAAACGATCACGCCAATTCCTTCGCGCAGACAGAAGGGCAAAATTTCATCTTCGATGTCGCGGTGCAGCAGCGAATGCGGAGGCTGCAACGAAGCTACGGGCGCGATAGCCTGAGCGCGCCGCAATTGCTTAACATTGAAGTTCGAAGCTCCAATCCAGCGAACTTTTCCCTCGCGCTTCAAGTTGGCCAGCGTGGACCATCCTTCCTCCAGGGCGGAAGAGTCCGGATCCGGAGGCCAGTGAATCTGGTAGAGATCGATCACATCGATAGCTAGGCGCCGCAAACTGTCTTCGACTTCCCGGCGAATCGAATCCGCGCCGAGCGCTTTTGCACATTGCCCTGCGCATCCCAGCGCAGGCCGCACTTGGTGAAAACATATGGACGCGGCCCGGACCAACTCTTGAGCGCGCGGCTGACGACTTCTTCAGAATGCCCCAGGCCATAGACGGCAGCGGTATCGATCCAGTTGACGCCGACTTCGAGGGCGCGATGAATGGCGGCGATCGAGTCGTTGTCATCCTGCGCTCCCCAGAGGAACTGCCAACCGGAGCCGCCGACAGCCCAGGCTCCATAACCTACGGAAGTAATTTGCAGATCGGAATTGCCAAGATTGCGGGTTTGCATATTAAATCTCCTTACAAACTTTGATCTAAGGCAATATTAATCGGATTCAGAACTGGGAACCGAAATGAATGTAGATGCAATCCGCAAATTCTGCCTGGCCTTTCCTGAGGCCGCTGAAAATCTGCAGTGGGGAGACGATCTCTGTTTCAAGATTAAGGGAAAGATTTTTTGCATTGTCGGTTTGGATAATCCGCGGCTCTGCTTCAAATGCACCCCAGCGACCTTTGCCGAGTTGATCGAGCGTGAGGATATTCGCCCAGCTCCGTACGTCGGGCGCTACAAGTGGGTAATGCTGGATCGCATCGATGCCGCGCCTTGGGACGAGTTGCGCGAATTGATTGGGCAGTCTTACGCGATGGTTGCGGCAAAGACGCCGAAGAAGAAGGCAAAAGAAAAACCCGCCAAGAAGACTAAGGCAAAGGTCAGTAGTCGCAAAAAGACTAAACCGTAAAGGTCAAAAGTGGCGGGCGAAACTCGACCGGCAACTGACCCACCCTGCGCTATAAGTGATTTGACTCGGCTTGCCGCCGTCGGCTAGCCTCAAGAGTCCGCCCATTCCGGACACCTTCGATCCTGATGCGACTCCGCCATAAACCATTGATCTGGCTGCTGCTGGTGGCCGTTGCAGGATGGGGTCCGCTCTCCGCTGCGGGTTCTACAAAGCCGGTCCACGCTCAGCACGGAATTGTAGTCAGCGCCCAGGAACAAGCTTCGCGCGCGGGCGTGGAGATTATGCAAGCTGGCGGGAACGCCGTGGATGCCGCCGTGGCTACAGGATTCGCGCTGGCAGTGGTGCATCCGGCGGCAGGAAATATAGGCGGCGGCGGATTTATGTTGATCCGCATGGCCGACGGAAAAATCCATTTCGTCGACTATCGTGAGAAAGCCCCGGCCGCAGCCAAGCCCGACATGTATCTGGACCCGCAGGGCAACGTAATCGAGGGCGCCAGCGAATATGGTTACAAGGCAATCGGCGTGCCGGGATCGGTCGCCGGTATGGTTTATGCCGAGCAGAAATACGGGAAGCTGATTCTCAAACAAGTGATGGCTCCAGCGATCCGCTTGGCGCGCGAAGGCTATGCGCTGGGTTGGGAAGAGGCTCGGGATTTTCAGCGGGATCAACACTTGGGCCAGTTCCCCGAGTCGCGGCGCATATTTCAGCGCGACGGCAACTTCTATCAGCCGGGCGAGATATTCCACCAGCCTGAACTAGCGCGAACCCTGGAACGCATCGCCGCCAAGCCCGATGATTTTTATCATGGCGCGATCGCCCGGGAACTGGCCGCGAAATTGCAGAAAGGCGGCGGAATCATCACCGTCGAAGATTTGGCGCAGTATGAAGTGAAGGAGCGCGAGCCGGTGCGCGGAACCTATCGTGGCTACGAAATCATAAGTGCGCCCCCGCCCTCATCCGGTGGCACGGTCTTGATTGAAGCGTTGAATATCGCGGAAGGATACGATTTGGCCAAGTTGGGAGATCGATCTGCGGAGTCAATTCACTTCGCGACCGAAGCGTTCCGGCGCGCCTTTTATGATCGGGCTGAATTCTTAGGTGATCCGGACTTTTCGAAAATTCCGGTAGCTCAACTCCTCGACAAGAAATACGCAGCGGCCTGGCGCGAATCGATCGACGTCGCTCATGCCAGTGCCAGCAAGGGACTGAAGCGGCCGCCGATCTTTAATGAACTCGAGCAGTATGCAGCGACCCATCCAGCTCCCCAGGAAAATCATGAGTCGCCGCACACTACTCATTATTCTGTAATCGATGCTGAAGGCAACGCAGTCGCGGTCACGACTACAATCAACGACTGGTTCGGATCGCGCGTGACGGCGGAAGGCTTGGGCTTTTTATTGAACGATGAGATGGATGATTTCTCCGCCAAGCCCGGCGTGCCCAATGGCGATGGATTGATACAAGGCGCAGCCAATGCGATTGGGCCCGGAAAGCGCCCGCTGTCGTCGATGACGCCAACCCTCGTTGTGCACGATGGTAAAACGGTTCTGGTGCTGGGATCGCCGGGCAGTTCGAAGATCATCACCACCGTGGCTAATGTTTTGATGGGCGTGGTCGATTACGGAATGAATATCCAGGAGGCGGTGAACGCTCCCCGGTTTCATAATCAGTGGCTACCGGACGTGCTGAACGTGGAACAATGGTTCTCGCCCGATACTGTGCAAGCGCTGCAAAAGATGGGATACGACGTGCAAATCGGCCTGCACGAATTTGGAAATATTTATCCTTACTGGAGCGACGCTGAGTGCATCGCCATCGACTCGACTAGCGGAGAACGCCTGGGCGCGAGCGATTACAGAAGCAACGGAAAGGCAGTGGGCTACTGATGCAGAGAGCAGTGTCAACCTATTTATATGTCAAAGAGCGGCTGCATCCGGGAATTCTGGACGGCTTGACGCGCAGCGGAGTGCAGGCAATCGAGATCTTCGCGGCGCGGCAGCATCTCGACTATGCCAACCGCAAGGCCCATGTCAAAGAGATCGCCGAATGGTTTCGCGGCAGCGGCGTGCCGCTGAGTTCCGTCCACTCACCGCTTTATGCCGATTACGAGTGGGGCCGGGCTGGCGCACCGCCGGTGAACCTTGCCTCCACCGACCGCTCGGGGCTCGTTGAGGCAATGGACGAGGTAAAGCGTGCGCTAGAAATCGCCGAGCAGATTCCGTTTCGCTTCCTGGTGCAGCATCTCGGCCTGCCCAACGAAGCCTACACCGAGAAAAAATTCGAATCCGCAATGACTTCCATCGAGCATCTGCGCGCCTTCGCCAAGCCGCTAGGAGTGCGCATTCTGCTGGAAAATATTCCCAACGAACTCTCAACTCCTGAGAGATTGCTCGAAATGATTCAGACCGCTCACTTTGATGATGTGGGAATCTGCTTCGATTTCGGCCACGCGCACATCATGAGTTCGGTGAGTGAGGCCTTTGAAGTTTTGCGCAAGCTGATCTGCTCCACGCATGTTCATGACAACAATAAAGTGCAGGATTCGCACCTGTGGCCGGGCCATGGGAGTATCAACTGGAAAGAAGCGATGGAATTGCTTCGCTCGGCGCCGCAAAAACCGCCTTTGCTCTTGGAGTTGGATAGCGACGAGAAAGTGAATCCGCTGGAAAAACTTGCAGGTACGTTCGACATGCTGGAAACCGTTTAAGATATGTCTTCGCCCGTCACCACCATCGCGGAAGTCGGAAAGCACGAAGGCCAGTCAGTCACGATTCGCGGCTGGCTCTACAACCTGCGCGAGAGCGGAAAGCTGCTGTTCCCGCAGTTTCGCGATGGCTCGGGCGTGATTCAAGGTGTGGTGCCGAAAAATGCCGTCGCACCTGAGGTTTTCGACGCCATCAAGACGCTCACGCAGGAGTCTAGCGTAATCGTCGAAGGCAAAGTTCGCGCCGATAAACGCGCGCCCGGCGGATACGAACTCGATGTTTCGAACGTGCACGTCGTCCAGCGCGTATCGGAATCCGATCCTTATCCCATCACGCCCAAGGAACATGGCACCGAATTTCTAATGGAGCACCGGCACCTGTGGGTCCGGTCGCAACGTCAGGCGTCGATTCTGCGGGTGCGCGCGGAGATTATCAAAGCAGTCCGCGATTTTTTCGACGACCGAGGCTTCACGCTGACCGACCCGCCCATCCTCACTCCAGCGGCATGCGAAGGCACGAGCACTCTTTTCCCCGTCGATTATTTCGACGAGCAGGCTTACCTAACGCAGTCGGGCCAGCTCTACATTGAAGCCACCGCGATGGCGCTGGGCAAGGTATATTCATTCGGCCCAACTTTTCGCGCGGAAAAATCCAAGACGCGACGTCACCTCACCGAGTTTTGGATGGTTGAGCCTGAAGTTGCGTATGCCGAGCTCGATGACTTGATGGATTTGGCGGAAGGGCTCATCAGTTTTGTGGTGAAGCGCTGCCTCGAGAAGCGGCGGGTTGATCTGCAGGCGATTGGCCGCGATGTCACTAAGTTAGAAAAAGTCGAAGCGCCCTTTCCGCGCATCAGTTACGACGACGCGGTCAAGAACTTGCAAGAAGGTCACGCCAACGGCGCTCTCGAAACCAAATTCGAGTGGGGCGGCGATCTGGGTTCCCCCGACGAGACTTATCTTTCGGCGCAGTTCGACAAGCCGGTGATGGTGCATCGGTATCCCGCGCAAGTCAAAGCTTTCTACATGGAGCCTGACCCGCAACGGCCAGAGCTAGCGTTGTGCGTCGATGTGCTGGCGCCCG
The DNA here is from genome assembly GCA_963781635.1 of uncultured Acidobacteriaceae bacterium. Classification (GTDB taxonomy): domain Bacteria; phylum Acidobacteriota; class Terriglobia; order Terriglobales; family Acidobacteriaceae; genus Sulfotelmatobacter. Next base: position 147,288 of record CAWAFZ010000006.1, on the reverse strand, counting down.
AAGGCTACGGCGAAATCGTCGGTGGTTCGCAGCGCATGGCCTCGCATGAATTGCTGGTGCAGCGCATTCACGAGCACGGGTTGCCGGAAGAAGCCTTCAAGTGGTATCTCGATTTGCGTAAGTACGGCAGCGTGCCGCACGGTGGCTTTGGCATGGGAATCGAGCGAGTCGTGGCCTGGATCTGCGGCCTCGAGCATGTGCGCGAGACGATTCCATTTCCCAGAATGCTGCACCGGCTTTACCCCTAGGACTTTAGTAATTGGGAAATTTAGTAATTGAGGAATTTAAGTGCAAGACATTCCGCGCTTTGTTTTTTTCAATTACCAAATTACTAAATTTCACAATTATCAAATTGTTTTAGAACCCTATGACAACTCTGAGCCCGACCAACATCGCCCCGAAGAAAATCCGCGTGATCGGCGTCCCGCTCGATCTCGGCCAGTCGCGCCGCGGTGTTGATATGGGGCCGTCGGCAGTGCGGGTCGCGGGACTCGAAGCTCGACTGGAGGCTCTCGGCCACGAAGTCGAGGACGGCGGCAATGTTGCCGTGGCCATCCCCGAACAGAAAAAAGAGGGCGACACTCACGCCAAGTATTTGAAAGAGATCACCGCAACTTGCACCAAGCATGCGGAACTCGTAATCAAAACTCTGGAAGCAGGGAAAATTCCTCTGACGCTGGGCGGAGATCACTCGGTGGCAGCTGGCACAGTCGCAGGAGTCGCGGAGTTTTACCGCCGCCAGAACCAGCGCATCGGCCTGATCTGGATCGACGCCCACACCGACATCAATACGCCCGAGAGTTCGCCGAGCGGGAACGTACACGGCATGCCATTGGCGGCGATCATGGGGCTGGGGCCGGCGGAGTTGCAGAACATTTTTGATTTTTCCCCAAAGGTAAAGCCCGAGAATTGCGTGCTGGTGGGCGTCCGCGACATTGACGCCATTGAGAAAGAAAATGTCCGCCGCGCCGGCATCGGAGTCTTCACCATGCGCGACATCGATGAACGGGGCATGCGCACCGTGATGGAAGAAGCTCTGCGCATGGCTGGACGCGGCACCGCCGGCTATCACATTTCGCTCGACATGGACTGGATCGATCCCGAGGATGCGCCCGGCGTCGGCACTCCGGTGCGCGGTGGCGCCACTTATCGCGAGGCACACCTGGCGATGGAGATCATCGCTGATCACGGACGCCTATTAAGCTTCGAGATCGTCGAAGTCAATCCCGTAATCGACGAACACAACCAGACCGCCGATCTGGCAGTCGAACTGGCGCTCTCAGCCTTTGGAAAGAAAATTCTGTAGAGAATTTATGAAAAAGCTTCGCGTGGGAATTCTTTTCGGCGGTCGCAGTGGCGAACACGAGGTCTCTCTGCTTTCGGCTGCGTCGGTGCTCAATGCCATCGAGAAAGACAAATATGAAGTCGTTCCCATCGGCATCACCAAAGATGGCCGCTGGCTGACTGCGGGAGATGCCGAGAATCTCCTTCAGGGTAAGCTTGTGCTTGAGGCGCGCCACCTGCGCGCTGGCGATCCTGAGATTACCGAACCAGCAGCGGTACTGGCTCGGGGAGAAGCTGTAGTCGTTCCTCCGGAACCCAGTCATCGCCAGACTGGACTAGTTCCCTTTCAGAGCGATGCTGCTCTCATGCGCCGCGCCAGCGATCGCGCCATTGATGTCGACATCATCTTTCCGGTGCTGCACGGCACCTTCGGCGAGGATGGAACCATCCAAGGACTGCTCGAACTCGCGGATATTCCTTATGTCGGCGCAGGCGTGCTGGGTTCGGCGGCGGGGATGGATAAAGATATTATGAAATCCTTGTTCGTCGCTGCGGGAATCCCCATCGTGAAGCATGTCACCATTCTGCGCAGCGCCTGGGAAAAAGACCCGAAGAAAGTTCACAAGCTGGTCGAGAGCAAGTTGAAATATCCGGTCTTTGTGAAGCCCGCGAACCTGGGCTCGTCGGTCGGCATCAGCAAAGCGCATGACCGCAAGGAACTCGGCCCCGCTATCGAAGAGGCCGCGAAATTCGATCGTAAGATTGTGATCGAGCAGGGTGTCGGTGGTAAGAAAAACAAAGCCCGCGAAATAGAATGCTCGGTCCTTGGCAACGACGACCCGCAGGCCTCGATCCCCGGCGAGATTGTCCCCTATAAAGAGTTCTACGACTACAACGCCAAATATCTTGACGAAGGTTCTCAGCTGATTATTCCAGCGAAGCTCACCAGGGCTCAGACTAAGCAGGTCCAGGAGCTTGCGGTGCGCTCTTTCAAGGCAGTAGATTGCTCGGGGCTGGCGCGCGTCGATTTTCTCATGGAGCCCGGCCCTGCTAACAGGGCGCGCAAGATCTATTTGAACGAGATCAACACTATGCCGGGCTTCACCGCGATCAGCATGTATCCCAAGCTATGGGCCGCTTCGGGCTTGGAATATTCCTCCTTGATCGACCGCTTGATTCAGCTGGGCCTCGAGCGGCACGCAGATAAAAAGAAAAATCAATACAGCCGGTAGTCGACTGCAGAATCGCGATTACAGGTTGAGCTTACTTTTGCCGATATCACGACTATGGCTGGAAATCGGCTGGAGTATCTCAATTCGAACGACTGGATCTTGATTGGCGCCAAGTCGGTGCGGCGTGTCTACAAGCTCGGTGAAGAGATCATCCGGCAAGGAGCATCGCCCGAAAGCATTTTTATTATTCGTCAGGGAGAAGCGTCAGTCGAATTGGCCGGCACAGACTCTCGTGCCATCCTCGCCTCGCTGGGGCCGGGCGACGTCTGCGGCGAGATTGCCTTTCTGGAAAAAAGCCGAGCCACCGCCGCTGTGGTTGCCAGAGATGAGTCCGTCGAAGTCGATCAAATCGATACTCGCGATCTCCAGGAAATCTTCGACGCTTATTCAGGGCTGGCCTCCCGCTTCTATCAATCGCTAGCCCTGATTCTCGCGCAGCGTCTGCGCGATACTTCGCGCGAGTTGGCGCGCGAGATGTCACTGCGCGACCGCAAGCAATAAAGCCTCGCCGGCATTTCACACTTCCGGTTGACGAACCGCTTTCCGATGTGTAGCATTACAGGGACAAGTTTGCTCTTCGGGGCAGACATGAATTTCATGCAGAGTGGCTGAGGGACGAGCCCTGTGACGCCACGGCAACCGGATCAGGATCATATATCCCGACCGCCAGGTGCCAACTCCCGCCCGGAAACGGGGAACATGAGATTCGGATGCGAGCTTAATTCTTATTGCATTCCGACCTCTTTTCCCATCCCGGAAAAGGGGCCTTTCAGTTTTAGGGACTTTTCCCGGCTCGTCCTCAGCTACTCGCGGTTGAATCAGAAAGCGAGTAGCCCGATGTCGAATAAAGACGCTCACTACGAACTGCGCTGCCGGGAATGCGGTCGAAACTGGGGCAACCAGCCCCGCTCCATCTGCGACGAGTGTTTCTCTCCTCTCGAAATCACTTACGATTACGATCACATCAAAGGGCGGATTACCCAGGGAACTTTCAGCCGCGAGCGCATCGCGCAGCGTTCCCCGAATATGTGGCGCTATGCCGAACTCCTGCCGCTGCCCGCGGGATTTGAGCCGCGCCTACCGGTAGGATTCACGCCGTTCTTCCAGGCGCCGCGGTTGGCGGCGAAATTGGCACGTACCAACACTGACGCCAGGACCGCCGCGAAGAATCTCTTCGTCAAGAACGACGCCGTCTGCCTGCCGACCCTGAGTTTCAAAGATCGCGTTGTAGCCGTGGCGCTGGCCAACGCCCAAGCTTTCGGCTTCGACACGGTGGCGTGCTCTTCCACCGGAAACCTGGCCAATGCCGTAGCCGCCCATGCGGCGCGATTGGGGCTCAAAGCCTGGATCTTCATTCCCTCCGATCTCGAACCGGCGAAGATTCTCGGCACGCAGGTTTTCGGCGCGAACGTGGTGCGCATCGCGGGCAACTACGATCAGGTCAACCGCCTGTGCTCGCAGATCGCCGAAGAGCGGCGCTGGGGGTTCGTCAACGTGAACTTGCGCCCGTATTATGCGGAAGGCTCGAAGACCGTCGGCTTCGAAATCGCCGAGCAACTGGGCTGGTGCCTGCCTGATAACGTCGTCGTGCCGATGGCCGGCGGCTCCTTGATCACGAAGATCAAGAAGTCGTTCGATGAACTGATCAAGCTCGGCCTGGTCGAAGAAAAGCCGGTGAAATTCTTCGGCGCGCAGGCGACAGGATGCTCTCCGATTTCGACCGCCGTAAAAACCGGCAGCGCGGAGATCGATCCTCAAAAGCCGGCGACCATCGCGCGCTCGCTCGCCATCGGCAATCCCGCCGACGGCCACTATGCCATCAAGACCATCAAGCACAGTGGCGGATGGAGCGAAGATGTAAGCGACCCCGAGGTCATCGATTCGATTCGCTTGCTCGCCGAGACGGAAGGCATCTTCACCGAAACCGCCGGCGGCGTCACGGTCGGCACAGCGGGCAAACTTTATCGCCAGGATCGAATTCTGCCCGAGGAGACCACCGTATTGTGCATCACCGGAAACGGCCTGAAGACCACCGACGTGCTCGCCGGCGTCTATGAGACCGAACGTCCGATCGCCCCCAAGCTGACGGAATTCGAAAACTATCTGCAGAAAACGTTGGATGGCGTCGAGGTTGCCAAAGAAGCGGCGGTGGGAGTGGCAGTTTAAGGCCCCCAACGTCTGCCTGGGGCCGCGGCCGGACGTCCGGGACGATCACTTAAGACAGCGCCGCGAACAGGGAGGGGAAAAATCGGGAAGGGCACCACTTGAAGTCGTGCCACCAATGCTACGAGATAGCTGCGGCTTCAGCCGCTGAGGTTAGCTTGCCATGTCAATCACGGTACAAATTCCAACGGCGTTACGACGGCACACCGCGGGTGTCGGCTCCATCGCATGCGGAGCCGCGAATCTGGGAGAACTATTCACTGTTCTCGACGAAAAGTTTCCCGACCTCAAACCTCATATTCGCGACGAGGCCGGCCAAGTCCACCGCTTCTTAAACATCTACGTGAACGAAGAAGACATCCGCTTCCTCGGCGGACCTGGCTACGCCTTTCAGGATGGCGATGAAGTACTGCTCGTGCCGTCAATCGCCGGCGGAGCTCCAGAGCCGGCAAACCGGCGAGCGGAGAAGTAGACGAACTCGCAATCTAATGTAGCGGTGCCGCTCTTCGCGAGAGCAGATCGTCGGTGATCGCCGTGCGGAACTGACTGCACTTTTCGCGCACCGCCTCGTATTTGCCGCCGATACTCAATCCGGGGTCTATCTTCTCCGCGTCCAAGACTTTCTTTATTTCGTCCTGCAGACGGATATAGGCTTCGCGCGCTTCACTCGACATGAACATCCCGCCGCCGTCGAAGTACCACTTTGCTAATCCGCTGCTAAGCTGGCGCAAGTCTTTGTAGGTGACTTCTGCCGCGCTTGGCCATTTGGGGAGTAGCCGCATCTTACCCCAAACTTCCGAATAGGCGGCCAGCCGTCTTTGCCGCAGGTCGAGATCGATGCTTCCGGCAAGTTCCAGTTGCTTTTTATGAGTTTCCTCAGCTTTGGCCAGAACAAGTTCGAGGCTCTTGCCGGCCCCGTCCACCACTCTCTCCAACGCGCTCTTTGCGAAGAAGAAGCCCAGGCAAGCGACTACCCCAGATACCCCCGCGGCCCCCAGCAGAGTCTCAGCGCAATTCTCCATGACCGTGCTCCCAATATGGAGTTGAGTTGACCGCAGGATTATGCTCCTCGGCCACTCGAGGTTCAAGCAGCTGCCGCCGGCTTAGCACCCTGTATGTCGACCTTGCGCAGAATCTTTGATTATGTCATCATCTAACTAACTGGTTAATTAGTGGTCAACACTATGGCCCAACTCACCCGTCATCGCCAACCGCCCCGCATGGGCTCTCGCGGCCAACCCGAGGAATCTCGCTCTGCCATCCTGCGCGCAGCGGCCAAGGAATTCGCCGAGCAAGGGATCGCCGGAGCGCGCACTGACGCCATCGCTCGTCAGGCCCGCGTCAACAAGGCTCTGCTCTATTACTACTTCAAAGACAAGGAAACCCTATACGGCGCAGTGCTCGACCATGCCTTCTCCGGCATGAAGGCCAGCGTCTTTCAGGTCCTAGATAGCGACTTGCCGCCGCGGGAAAAGATCATGGCCTATGTCGCGGCCTACTTCGATTTCATCGCCTCAAACCAGATTTATCCCAAGCTGATGCAGCGCGAGATGATGCGCGCACGCGAGGGGAATTCGGTGCACATCGACCGGCTGGTCAAAACTTACTTCCAGCCGATTTATCGGAGAGTAGGCGAACTCCTCCACAAAGGAATCTCGGAAGGCGAATTCCGCAAAGTGGACCCCGCACATTTTGTGCCCTCGGTGATCTCCATGATCGTTTTTTATTTCAGCAGCGCTCCGGTGATGCAACGCATTGTGCATTTCAATCCGCTCACGCCGCAGCGCATCGCCGAGCGCCGCGCCGCGGTTCTGGATTTTATCTCCGCCGCCCTTTTCGCGCCGCCAACACCAGCTCCAGGAGTGCGCAAATGAGTGCTCGCAACCGCTTCTTTATTCTTCTCGGCATCATCTTCGTAATCGCGCTGGTCTATTACATCTTCTCCTCCGATCATTCCAAGGATCTCGTGCTGATAGGCACCGTCGACTCTAATCAGGTGATCGTAAGCGCGCAGGTCGAAGGCCGCATCCAGAAATTGCTGGTCGATGAAGGCACTCCGGTGAAGGCCGGGGATTTAATTGCCGTGCTGGATCCGTCAGAATTGCAGACGCAGGAAGCCGCCGCGGCCGCAAACATCGCCAGCATGCAGCACAAGGTCGCCGAGATGCAACACACCGAAGCCTCCACCTCAGGGTCGACCTCCAGCGATGTAGCCAACGCTCGCGCAAAATTATCTTCCGCAAAAGCTCAGCTTCTACAGGCCAAAGCAGCGCTAGATCGCACCGAAAGCGACAGCCGCCGCATGATCGAATTGGCCAAGGCCGGTGTGCAATCCGATCAGGACCGCGTGCAAGCGGAAACCAATTTGCAAGCGGCGCAGGCGACCGTGCAGGCGCAACAGGACTTGGTAAAGGCCGCGGAAGCGGACTTGAGTTCGGCCATCGCGCGCACGCAGCAGGCCAACGCAGCCAAGAGCACCGTGCAGTCGACCGAGGCCGATCTAAAGAATGCCATCGCGCAGAAAAATCAGGCGGCGGTACGCCTCGGTTATACCGACGTCTATGCGCCGGTGACCGGCACGGTTTCGGTGCGCGCGGCGCGGCAGGGAGAAGTGGTTAATATCGGCGCGCCCATCGTGACCATCATCGATCTGACCGACACTTGGGTCCGCGCGGCGATTCCGGAAACTTATGCCGACCATATCGGCTATGGCGACGTGATGCGCGTCCGCTTGCCCGGAGGCACGATCACAACCGGCAAGGTCTTTTTCAAGGGAGTCGAAGGCGACTTCGCTACTCAACGCGACGTGAGCCGCCGCAAGCGCGATATCAAAACCATCGTGCTGAAAGTAAGGCTCGACAATCCCAAGGGCGCATTCGTACCCGGAATGACCGCTGAAGTACTGGTCTCCCCGGCCCAGATGAAGGGCGAGAGCATTCCGCAGAGCGCCGCGGCAGCGGGGCAGCAATGACGACCGATGTGACGAACCTAAACGGCAGCTCTGCTGCGACCGGCGCGACAGAGCCGTACGCCATCGAGGTAGAACACATCGTGAAGAAGTACGGTGACTTCACCGCCGTCGATGACGTTTCCTTTAACGTAAGAGAAGGCGAGATCTTCGGCCTGCTCGGTCCGAATGGAGCAGGCAAATCCACCTTGATTCGCATGATGACCACGCTCATTCCCATCACCTCCGGGAAGGCAAGGATCATGGGATACGACGTTGCAGGCGACCCGAACGCGGCGCGCCGCAGAATCGGAGTCATTCCGCAGGCGCTAACCAGCGATCTCGACCTTACCGTTGAAGAAAACTTAAACATCTACGCCAAGCTTTACGATGTACCAGCGAAAGAGCGGAAACGTTCGATCGACGAACTTCTGGGTCTGGTGGACTTGCTGAAGTGGCGCGATGCGCAGACCAAGACCCTTTCCGGCGGCATGCGCCGGCGATTGGAAATTGCCCGCGGACTGGTGCATCACCCTAAAATATTTTTCCTCGACGAGCCCACAACTGGCCTGGATCCGGTCTCTCGCGTCGCTGTGTGGGAGATGCTCGGCAATATCAAGAGCCAGCGCCAACTCACAATCCTGATTACGACGCACTACATGGATGAGGCTGACCGGCTGTGCGAGCGAATCGCCATTGTCGACCACGGCAAGCTCGTCGCGCTTGATACGCCCATGGCTTTGAAGGCGAGCGTGCCGGGATCAAACGTAATTGAAGCGCAGTTCGAAAATCCCCCGGCCGATTGGGAGCAGCGCCTGCACACCCTCGACGAAGTCACCTCCGTGCAGCACGAAGGCGCGGGCATGTATCGAGTGCTCACCGGCAATGGCTCGCGCACCACTACCGAACTGGTTGAAATGGCGGTAGAGGCAGGCGTTGGGGTGAAGTCGCTCTCCGTGCAGAACACAACTCTTGACGATGTCTTCGTACACTACACCGGCCGGCAGTTGCGCGACGAACTGCAGAAAGCCTACGCCTTCGTGATGCCGCAGAGCCCCGGGTTGCGGCCATGAACCTTAGCGAAGCATCGGCGGAATTGAATCTATGAATCGAATGATGGCGATTGTCGAGCGCGAGATGCGCAAGTTTTTTCGCTCGCCGGCGCTCATGCTCGCGTCGATGATCTTTCCGCTCGTGCAGCTCATCATTCTCGGCAATGCGTTCGGCGGAAAGATTCGCGATGCGCGCCTTGCCATTGTCGACCAGGATGGCGGCACTCAAGCGCTGAGAATTCGCGAGGCCTTCGACTCGGTCCGCGCGAACATTCGCACTTTCGTTCCGGTTTATTACGACAACGAGAAACAAGCGGTAGAAGACGTCCGCAACGGCAAGCTCGAAGGCGCCGTAATCATTCCGCCGCAGTACTCACGCCGAGTCTACGAGGAAAACCATCCGCAGATCGGTTTAGTCGTGGATAACAGCGACAACTTCATGAGCTCCGCGCTGGAGTCGGAACTTACCGATCTGACTAATGCCCTGAACCAGCCCACGGTAGAACCACGCATCCTGCAGCAGACTGCGCTCGAGATCGTCGAACTTTACCCTTACATCGAGTACATGAAATATCTGCTGCCGGGTTCGCTCACCCTGGCGATGTTTGTTTCCGTAATGATCGGTGGAGGCATGTTGTATATCGACGACAAGGCCCGCGGCGTGCACGAAGGCTACTTGGTTACTCCTATCACGAAGCTAGAACTGGTGCTGGGCCTCAACCTGGCAGGCGCTATCAAAGCCGTAATGACCGGGGTAATTATTTGCGTGATCGGCGCGCTGATTTCCGGCGTGAGCACAATCTTCAATCCGGTCACCATGTTCGGTTTGCTGGTGATGATCGTGCTCACCTCACTCGCCTTCAACACCATGATGTTTCTGCTTATGGTGCGCATCGAAGACCCACTGGTGCCGCGCGCCATGTTTGGCATTCTAAATACGCTTCTGTTTTTTCCCAGCGGATCCATCTACCCGATTCAAGCCTTTCCGCCGTGGTTACGCGCCATCGCCAAGGTTGATCCTTTCACCTATGCAGTTGACGGCTTCAAGTGCCTGCTGTTGAAAGAAACGACGCTCTCGGCGGTGTGGGGCGACATGCTGTTTCTGTCGATCTTTGCCGCCGTCACGCTTGGAATCGCGATTCCACTCTTCAAGCGCACGCTGTAAGATTTGCCGCTGAGTACGCTGAGAGCGCCGAGAAATTCAAAGGGAAGCACAGATCAAGTGTCTGAATTTCTTTGCGCTCCGTGCTCGGGGGTAAGCGTCTTTCGTTAGAACTTTCACGCTCCACCCCGCGTCCGTTATTCTAAGGATGTGATGACCTTACTGGATGCCAAGGAGTACCACCCCGAACGAGAGCGGAAGAGACGGACCCGCATTATTTCCGCAATCGTGCTGGTTTTGGTGTTGGCTTTCGTGGGCTGGTGGAAGCGTTTCTGGCCGGAGGAGCGCGTCGCCGGCAAGTTCTTTTCCGCGCTGCAAAAACAAGATTTCGAATCCGCCTATGGCATCTACTATCACGATCCGGCATGGAAGCAGCATCCGCAGAATCACGCGCAGTATCCCTTCAACGAATTCTGGCAGGATTGGGGCCCGGGCGGTCAGTGGGGCGTTGTGAAGAATTTTAAGATTTATGGAAGCAGCAACTGTCCCGGTGGCGGAAGCGGCGTGGTCGTCGACTTGATCGTGAACGACCGGGCGCAGCACGCACAGTTGTATGTGGACAAGACGGACAAAACCATCAGCTCCCCGCCCTGCGATCTGGAATTCCGTTAACTTCTAAGTCGTCGCTAAGCTTTCGAACTGCGCCAGCGCTTTCGCCAAAGAGGCCTCGTCGCCGACATTCACACAGATCTTCGAACGGTCGATCTGCCGCATCAGGCCGCACAAGACTTTCCCCGGACCTATTTCCACGAATGTCTGCACGTTGCTCTCGATCAGCACGCGCATGCACTGCTCCCACTTCACTGCGCCGGTTACTTGATTCACCAGCGTTTCGCGCGCCCGTAATTCGTCGCTGACTATGGAAGCCTCTACATTGCAAACCACCGGATACGCGGGCTTCTGCATCTTCAACCTGTTCAAGTCCGCTTCCAGACGGTCCTGCGCAGGCTTCATCAGCGAACAGTGGAAGGGAGCGCTTACCGGCAACAGCTTGGCGCGTTTTGCCCCACGCTTGTCGGCCAGCTTAGCACCTCGTTCCACCGCGGCAGTGTTGCCGGAAATCACAATCTGCTCCGGAGAATTAATATTGGCCGGCGAGCAAACTTCGCCCTCGGCTGCGTCATCGCAAACAACGGTTACCTTCTCCAACTCCATGCCCAGGATCGCAGCCATCGTGCCCACTCCTACCGGCACGGCCTCCTGCATATACTTGCCGCGATTGCGCACCGTTCGCACCGCGTCGGCAAAGCTCATGGTCCCAGCGGCAACATGCGCCGAATATTCTCCAAGGCTGTGGCCTGCGACAAAGCTCGCCTTGGGTATATGGCTCTCGAACACACGCAACGCCGCGATCGACGCGGTAAGAATTGCCGGCTGTGTGATCTCCGTAAGGCGCAACTGTTCTTCTGGCCCTTCAAAGCACAATTGCGAGAGCTTGTAGCCTAGGGCCTCATCGGCCTCTTCAAAGGTCTGGCGTGCGATGGGATATTTTTCGGCTAGATCTTTCCCCATGCCCACGACCTGCGAGCCTTGACCTGGGAAGATGAATGCAATCTTGCCTGTAAAAGTTGAGGGTTCGGAAGTTGAGTCTGTAGTAGCCGGGAAAGAGCCAGTTGATTCCGTCATCATTTTAATCTTGCCGAGAATTAATGAACCGGTACGACTTCGGTCTCTACCGGCGCTGGGCGCAAAGCCGCCAGTCCCTGCTCAATCGAACCGTTGATTTGGCGTTTGGCGCACTCCGCGGCCACGCGAATCGCATTCTTGATTGCATTCGCATTTGAGGATCCGTGGGTGATAATACAAACGCCTTTCACGCCTAACAGCGGAGCGCCGCCATACTCGGTATGATCGATGCGCTTCTTAAAGTCGATGAAGGCGCTGCGCGAAAGCAGGTAGCCAACTTGCCGCGTGATTGTAGCTTTCAGCGATTCCTTCAATGCCGAGCGCACAAGCCCGGCTACGCCTTCTGAAACCTTCAGCGCCACATTGCCCACGAACCCGTCGGCCACAATCACGTCCACATGACCGTTGAACAAGTCGCGGCCCTCGACGTTGCCGATAAAGTTCAACGGGAGCCGTTTCAAGAGCTGGAACGACTCGCGCGTCAACTCATTGCCCTTAGTCTCTTCTTCGCCAATCGACAGTAATCCTACACGGGGCCGCTTGCCGGCGGCGATGGTTGACCGGCTGGATCTCGCGTCTCCAAACCTTGTTTCAGTAAACTTCGTTTCAGTAAACATGGAGCGAAAATAAATCTCTCCCATCACCGCGAACTGCTCGAGATTATGCGGCTTGCAGTCTACGTTCGCTCCTACGTCGAGCAGAATCGCTGCGGTGCCGGGAGCCGTCGGGAAAACCGCTGCCAGCGCGGGACGGTCGACTCCGTGCAATGCGCCCAACACCATCTTCGCCGAAGCCATCGCGGCGCCGGTGTTGCCGGCGGTGACAAATCCTGCCGCCTGTCCCTCCCGAACCAACCGCAATCCCACGCGCATGGAGGAATCGCGCTTGGCCCGCACGGCCTGCACCGCCTTATCTTCCATGGTGATGAATTCGCTGGCGTGAACGATCTCGATGGGCAACCGCGATGCCGCCAGGTGGCGATCAAGTTCAGCCCTGATCGCGTGTTCCTGCCCGACCAGCAGCACGCGCACACCATAGTTGCGCGCAGCATGAATCGCGCCTTCGATTTCAGGCTTGGGAGCCCGGTCCGAACCCATCGCATCCAGCGCAATCACGCTAGGCATGGTGACAGCGGGTTAGCTGGCTTCCTTGACTTCGACCACTTCGCGGCCTTTGTAATAGCCACATTTGATGCAAGCGCGATGCGGCATCTTCTTCTCGTGGCAGTTCGGACACTCCGAAAGCGAGTGGCTCTTCAGCGCATCGTGCGCCCGCCGGGTCGAAGTGCGCTTCTGCGAATGTCTTCGTTTCGGATTTGGCATGGTATATGAATTCCTCTCACGAAGCGCACGCGCCTCGTATTAATCAAGATCGATATAATAAATCTCTTATGATTCTTAGTGTGCCAGCTTACTGCGAATTTCTTTCAATGCGGCCCACCGCGGTTCTTCCACCGGCACGTCGCACGCACACTGCTGCTGATTCAGATTGCTGCCACAGTGCGGGCATAGTCCCTTGCAATCTTCACGGCAGGTGACCTTCAACGGAACAGCCAGCAGCACCTGCTCGCGAACCACATCGTCGAGCGAAATACCCTCACCCTCATAATAGCCGATCTCGGCCTCCGCCTCCGTTACCGACATCTCATCGCGGCCGGCGTCGGAACCTTGCGGACGATACAACAAATCAAACTCCCGCTCCACATCCTGGGTAATCGGCTCCAAACAGCGAGCGCAACTCGATTCCAGGCGAGTCGTTAAGCCGCCCTTGATCCGTATATCTTTGATGACCTTGTGCTTGCCGTGATGCTCCTCGACAAGATCGGCACGCCCTGCAGTCTCGATGGGAGCGACCTGGCGGTAATCCTCTCCCAGGTCGATCGCGCCAGGCCGGAAGCTCTCCGCAAAATCTACCGGATGCAGCTCCAAGTCTTTGATTTCGAAGAACATCAGGAAACCTCCGCGCCCCGTTTTGGCATCCCAGGCCCGCGGAAGCGCACTCTGAAGGCGCAAGTACCGCTGGGAGCAAGACTTAAGGATAACGGCTGGGAGAAAGCAGTGTCAAGGCTAGGTCTGCTACTTCAATCCTAGCGCACGCAGCGTCGTCTCATCCGGCACACTCCGACCATCCTTTTTCGTAACAACTCCAAAGCTCCCCGAATAATCCCACATAGTCCAGCCCATGCCGTGCTGCTCCAGAGCCGCACGCACATCGTGAATCCAAGCCGCGCGATCCTGCGGATCGGCATGCTCGCGGTAGACTCCGAACTCGTTGCACACCACCGGAACCCTACGCTGCCGGGCCCATTCCGCAACCTGCGTGATCTCAGCGTCAATGCGAGCCGCTTCCCAGTGATCCTGCCCATAGCGAATCACCGCCAGACGGTCCACCGCATCGGGCACGCCCGCCGCCACTTTCGCCGCAGACTCCGGCGACGACGGATAATGAAGCCCCTTCACCCAGTGCCAGGAATAAGAACCCCAGTTCGCGCCCTGATGCGTGAACATGTGCGGCGTATAAAAATGAAAGTTGTAAATCACGTTCGCATCGCGCAGGGGTTCGAGAAAAACTAATTCATCATCATCGGACCAGCGCGCCCCAGCCGCGATCATCGTGTGCCGCGGAGCGCCTTCGCGAATGGCAAGAGCCACCTTCGCTTGCACTCCGCACCAGCGGTATTGATCAGAAAATTCGGGCTCGTTCAGAATTTCAAAAAAAACGGCTTCTGCGTCCCATGAAGAATAATGCCGCGCCAGCGCCCGCCAGAAGTCGCCGAACTGCTGCACGAAACTATCGTCCTTCGCCAACCTTGCCTTGAACTCGCTGGTCGGATGGAGATCGATCACTACCGCCAGACCCTGACTCAGAATCATCTTCACGGCAGCGTCGAGATATCCCAAATATTCTGCAGGAATCTCGTCCGGACGATGGTCCGGCATCATCGGCTGCGGATCGACACTCAGCCGCACATGATCGAACCCCATCGACTTGATCAGCGCGATGTCTTCCGCCGTAGTCCAGCTCTGGAAGTGTTCCTTGGTGTAGCCGCGCTTGTCATAAACCTGCGCGAACCATTCACTGGCGTTGATTCCATGCCGCAGGTGCGCAATCCGCGAAGCCGGAACGGCGGAAGGCTTCGCAGAAGAGACCTCAGTCTGTGCTGGCAGAAAACAGAAACCGCCGCCGATCACGCTCACCAGCGCGGCATTCCGCATTAGTCCAAGAAGCTTCAAGGTGTGAGATAACCAGTCAATAGCCTCTTCCGCCTTCAACTCAAAATCGGCAAAGCCCGGATTCTCTTCCGGGTCGCGGCAAAAATCGCATTGCACAAAGCCGGCGCCAGCGGAGGCACAGAAGGTTCTCCGATCCCCGTCGGCGACTCCCCACTCTGCACCGCGTAAACCTCAACCGCGGGCGTTTCTTCCAACCGCAGCGGCGAGTAGTCGTCGAAATTTCCCTGCACTACCCGCCCTTTGTCGATCGTAATCTTCGCCCGCAGAGCATTCCCCAAGGCATAAACGATTCCACCCGGAATCTGCTGCTCCACAATGCCGGGATTCACCAACTGCCCGCAATCCACGGCTGCCACCACGCGATGAACTAGCGGCCGGTCATTCTCCATGCTGATCTCCACCACCTCTGCCATGTAGGAAGAAAAACATCCAAAGCAAGCAATGCCGCGGAAACGCCCGGCAGGCAAGAGCTTGCCCCACCCAGCTTTCTCGGCCGCCAGTTGCAGCACGCCTCGCATTCGCGCCGTATGCCACATGGTCGTGAAGTATTGAATATCTTGATTTTGTGTCAGCATGTGCAGCCGGTACTCCAGCGGATCTTTCCCCGCCGCTGCCGCCAGCTCATCAATGAAGCTTTCGCTGGCAAACCCGGCTTGCAGCGCATATACCGATCGCATCCAGCCCAGCGGCACCGGAGTTTCCGTGAGCACATACTCGAGCGAAACGTTTGGCAGCGAATAAATGAATGCAGCCTCATCCGGCAAGTCCGGATCGATTCCATTCGGCCCGGGCTGCCCTCTTTGTCCGCTGATCGATGGCGCAATGATCCGGTGCGTAAACGCCACCGGCCATCCCGCTCCATCGAGCACCGCACTCAACTGATGCAGGCTTGCGGGACGATACGTCGAGAACCGCATATCGTCCTCACGAGTCCAGATCACTTTCACCGGCACCTGCGCCGCCTTCGAAACTAGCGCAGCCTCCACCGCGTAATCGTGCTCCAGTCGCCGCCCGAAGCCCCCGCCCATCAGCGTGACGTTCACCTTCACCTGATCCGGATCGAGACCCACGGCCTGCGCCACAGAATCGCGGCAATCCTGCGGCACCTGCGTCGGTGCCCACAACTCGCAACTCGCTCCTTTAGCACCAGACTGATAATGCGCCGTACAATTCCCCGGCTCCATTGGAGCATGCGCCATGAACGGCAACTGATATTCCGCCGTAATCCGACGCCCCGACGCCTTCGACACATCGCCCACCGAATACAAACTTGCTCCCTTTTTCCCCGCAGCCTGCTTCAGCGAATCCATCACTGCGGCTGTATTCAAATTCTTGTTCGGGCCCTCGTCCCAAGTCACGTTGAGCACGCGCCGACCCTCCATCGCGCTCCAAACCCCATCAGCGACCACAGCCACAGCCGCATCGCTGATCTTGCCCAAGTAACTCACGCCCGCGGTCTTCTTCGACTCCTTATCGTCGAAGCTCACCAACTTTCCGCCAATCGTCGGACACCGCGACAACACCGCGTATTTCATTCCTGGCATGCGAAAGTCGATGCCGAACACTGCCTCGCCCTTTACTTTCGCCGGAGTGTCCACTCGCGCCAGTCGCTGCCCAATAATTTTGTAATCCTTGGCCTGCTTCAGCGGCACATCGGTCGGGATCGGCAACGTAGCCGCTTTCGCCGCAAGCTCGCCGTAGCTGAGCCGCCGCTTGGTCGCCCCGTGCACGATGCTACCTTCCTGCGCCGCGCACGCCGATCGCGGCACGCCCCAAGTCAGCGCCGCTGCCGAAACCAGCATCTCCCGCGCCGCCGCTCCCGCCTTCCGCATCGGATCCCACGTCGTCCGCACGCTCGCGCTGCCACCCGTCGTCTGATCACCATAGAGTGTGCTGGCTCCAGCCTGCTCAATCTCGATCCGCTTCCAATCGGCTTCCAACTCCTCTGCCAGGATCATCGGCAACGCCGTGCGCACGCCTTGCCCCATCTCCGAACGCGCCACCACAATTGTGATCTTGTTATCCGGCGTAATACTCAGATAAGCGTTCGGCGAGAAAAGTTCCCGCTTCGAACGGCCCGCATGGGGCAGATAAAATCCCACGACCAGCCCAGCCCCGGCGGCGACTCCAGCCGCAACGAATTCGCGCCGATTCAGCGGGCTCATCGCTCACCTGCCGTGCGCGCAGGAACCGCGGTCGCAGCCTGCCGGATCGCCTTGCGAATTCGTTCATAGGTTCCACAGCGGCATAAATTGCCATTCATCGCCTGCGTGATTTCTTCATCGCTTGGATTCGGAGTCCTCGCCAGCAGCGCTGCCGCCGTCATAATCTGTCCCGTTTGGCAATATCCGCACTGCGGAACTTCCTGCTCAATCCACGCCGCCTGCAAAATGTGCAGGCCGTTCGCGCTCAGCCCTTCAATCGTCGTAATGCTCTTTCCCGCAACTTGCGAAACCTGCGTGGAGCACGACCGGACGGCCGAGCCCTCCACGTGCACCGTGCAAGCTCCGCACAATCCAGCGCCGCATCCGAACTTGGTTCCCGTCAGTTCGAGCGTATCTCGGAGCACCCAGAGCAGCGGAGTTTCCGGCGAGACATTTACTTTCTTTTCGGTTCCATTAACGCGTAGCGTGAAGTCGGCCATAGGTTTTCGGAAGACAGCGGCAGTCCCTTAATCGTGACGAATCGCATTGTGAGTAAGTAGTTACGCCTGGATCACCATCCTACTGAACCGGCAAGAAAAGTGGAATGGTATTTAGAAGAGATGCTCGTGAAACCGCCGTCACCCGTTGGAAGGAAAAACTTTCACCAACACCCTGGCGAGTGCCGGCCATTGCTCCGCTGACCACTGCTCACTGACCACTGCCCACTACACGAGTAAGTCCCCGACAGACCGCTTCATTCATGTTCTGGCCGATCTGCCGCGCAAACGCCTGGAATGCCGGAATCTCCAGCAGTCGCAAGCCAATCTCTTCTTGCAGTGGTAGATTCTCGGCGTGCGCGGTGCCCGCTCCATCACGCAGCGCCGCCCCCAGCTTCGCTGCGGTCGCCGGGTCGAAGCTTTCTGTGACCAGCACGCTGTTATCGGCCCAGTGCTCGATGATCACCATGCCCTCTTCCGTCGTGATCTTCGCCATCGACACCGGACACTTGGTCTCCGCACAAGCCGGCAACTGTTCGGCCTTGGCGCTTCCATACCGATCCGAGACCGCATCTGTGTAAAATTGTGCAAACTGCTCCGCCGCCTGCGGCGTCTTCCAGCGCGAGATGTACAGCAGAGCCAGATCGGCTGTGGTGGCGGTAGCCTCAGACACAACTTTATCTTTTCGGCGGAAGGTCACATACGCGCCACCCTGCCACGCCGACGAAACGTCATCCGCAATCCGCCTTTTTTCGCCGTACTGTCTCATCAGCGCCCGCACATCGATCTCGCCAATTCCGCCCGAGTCGTACACTTCATATTGATTATTCAGAACCTCGCTCATATCCGGAATACGCACCGGAGCCAGCTTCTCGCCGCGAATGTAAGTGTCAGGCTGCAGTACCTCGTGCGAGCTTCGCGGAGGCCGCGCAAACGCGCCGGCAAACGCCATATTCCTTCCACCCTTGTGCAGCAGCTCCCCTTCGAAAATCAACCCGCCTTGATAGGAGAACGTTCCAACCTCGCGCATGATCATGGGAGCGTCGTGCATGAGCTGCGAATCGATCGCCCCTTTCACCATCGGCTCTTCCATCTGGTACATCAAACCCGGCGTATTCTCGAGGCTGCGACCCAGCGGCTTGAGCAGGTAATCCATATACACCACCATGGCCTGCCCCTCGACCACTGCCTTGCGCGCAATTGCGCTGTCGTCGACCGCTCCGCCTTTTGCTTCGTCGCCTGCCCCTCTGGGTGCGGCTTTCATCCATTTTGACAGGTTGTAGTTCTGATCCTGCAGCGCATGCGTTAGTTCATGAGCCAAAATCGGCTCCTGACGATCCGGAGGAACCCAGTTCAGCATGGAAATCGTCTTCGTCTCTTCATCGTAGTACCCTGCAACTTGCTGCCCGGTGGATTTCACTAGAAACTCTTTCAAATTGAAATCGCGCGGAAGAAATCCCAACTTCTTCATGCTTAACTCTTCCTGAGCGAAACGCTGCGTGTACTCTTCTTTCGCCAGCCGTTCCTTCACATACTTTTCCGCATCGGCCTTGCTCACCAGTTGGCGCTTTACTACCGCACGCTTCGGCATGCCAGTATCTTCAACCGCGAACGTAAAAATTCGGTCCACGGATTCGAACAATTTCTTCGTATCCGCGTCCGTCATCTTTACTTCGTTGGTCGTGTCTTTGCGCACTTTGCGCGCCCGGTCCGCCAGGCTTTCTTCGGGAGCAGCGTCTTGCGCCAAGCTGTAGCACGCCAGCCCAAGAAAAAAACAAACTGCTACAAATTCACAAAGTCGCCGGGAGCTTTTCATAACGCCTCGCTCAAGGACGAGAATGCACTCCCGTCAATTTTGCTTGAGCCAGGAGGACGACTTCACTTCAAATAGTAGGATTAGGCTTACGAAAGTAAGCACGAAAGATGTTGGGCTGCCCAGGTTTTATCGCTGGTAAATGACGCTGAACCGACCACTTACTTCAGTTCGGCCAGCTTCTGCGTAGCCATCTGTCCGGCTTCCGTGCTGGGATTGTCTTTCTTGATCTGCTCGTAGATGCGCTTGGCGTCGAGCGGCTGGTTGCTGTTCTGGTAGAGTTCCGCCAGTTGCAACTGCGCCGTGACTTTGCTCACGGAGGCGGTGGGCTTGTTAATCAACTCCTGGTAGAGCGCTTCGGCATCCTTGGTGCGGTTGGTATTGCCATAGAGCGCGGCCAGCGCCAGCTTCGCGACTGACGCGAGCTCTTTGTTCCCAGCAGACGAAACCTGCTTGAACCGGCTCTCGGCCGCGGCATTGTCACCCGCGCTCACCGCAGTCACTCCCAGAAAATACCGCGCCATATCGGCAGTGCGAGTGTGCGGATACGTGTCCACTATCGCCTGAAACTGCTTTCCAGCAGTATCGGCTCGTTCCTTGGCCGAGGTGTAGCTCGGAATGTCAGGCTGCGCGGGTGTTCCCGCGGGACGCAGCTGCGCTTGCAGAGTTCGGACCGCTGCGGTTAACTCCAGGCTCGCCTTTTCATCCTGCGCGTTGAGGTAGGACCAGCCTCCCACGCCCGCGGCCAGAAGCACCGCCACTGCTACTGCGGCAATGATGAGCGTCTGCTTGTGTTCAACGCTCCAATGAGCGGTCTTCTCGGCGGCCCCGAGCGTGACCCGGCTGAATCGGTCCTCTTTGAGTTGATGGCGGGTTTCTGCGCGCACGAACTTCCCTTCTACGGTTGGAGGCTGGAATTGCGACGAAACAATAGTCTAACAGGGACAAAAAGGGCCCGTCAAAACAAGGGCTAAGCGAGTTCGTAACGACCCTATCTCGGAGAGGCTACCGCGGCGCTTCTTCCAGCAACCCCTGCTCAAGCTTTTCCTGGCACTCAATGCAGTGCCGCGTCCAAGGCACAGCTTCGAGGCGCTTGGCGTTGATTTCCTTGCCGCAGTGAATGCACTCGCCAAAACTGCCTTCACGAATGCGTGCCAGCGCTCGCTCGACCATCTGCAGCAGCTGCCGCTCGTTATTGCTCTGGCTGAACAAGAATTCCTTGGTGTAAGAGCTGGCGGCGCGGTCAGCGATGTCCTGCGCCGTATCTTCGTCCGCGGAGCGGCCATCAGCCTGAGTACGCGAGACCGTCCGGCGCAAATCCTGCTGCCGCGTCTCCAGGCGCTTCTTAAACGCTTCTAACTTCTTCTTATCCATATTCTCACTTCAAATCCTGCAGCGGCTCCCCGGAGCCGCCTGTGGAGTTAGGGCCAAACAAAAATGATAAGCGCCTCAATTGAGATGCGTCAACCACCCCCGGGCGTTGGTAGTGGCTGAATTTCAATCCTGATAATTTTCGGGCTGTGGAAAACCAATAAAACTAGAAGGAGAGTAATCGACATGAGGAATAATTTAGTGCTTGACGATACCTTAAGGCATCTGTATATTGCCATAAGGAACAAAGGGGCACAGCTTTTGGCTATCCGTTTCATGCATCGAGGGAAGAAGTGGGAAGTGGATACGCCGGAAGATGCCGTTCGTTTGCGCCAGCGGCTTGAGGACCAAGATGCGTATGAGGCGAGCAGTGATGTCGATATCGAGGATCACCAAATACGCGCAGAAAGCGTTTGGACTCCCGATACTTTCTGGAATTTTGTGCAGGGCATTGGTCCGCAACAACGAAAGGCTGTAGTAGCTATGCTGAAGCAGCCTGGGATCAGGGCTGATGTTCTAGCGCAAGAGCTTGGAATCGAGGAAGGTTCTTTCGGAGGCATTCTCAGTGGGCTTTCCAAACAACTCAAGCAATTGGAACTAAGACCATCCGACCTGTACCTAGTTCACACGGATTGGAGCGATGGTGGAAGGAAACGTTTGTTCTTTTTGGAGCGAGCCTTTCGCTTAGCTGCGGATGAAGTAGGATGGCCGGAAGAAAGGAGCAAGCCAAATGCCGCCTCCACCAACAAGCGCAAACACTGAGAGCCGCTGAGTGCTGAAACACTCAAGCGGCTCTGAAACCACAACCACGGCAAGCCGTAGTCACGGTGCTCAACTTGGATTATCGGCTTGCCTCACTCTCCCGTCAAGCGGGAAATGAGGAGCCGAAATGTACACGCTAACCACCGATAAGAAACTGGCCGTTCTGTCCGCGCTGGTCGAAGGAAACTCCATCCGCAGTATCAGCCGCATGACTGGCGTGGATCGCAACACGATCACATCCCTGCTACTGAAAACTGGCGACACTTGCCACGCTCTCATGGACGGCGCAATGCGGAACCTGCATTGCGGCTTCGTGCAGGCGGACGAGATATGGTGCTACGTCGGCAAGAAAGACAAGCGTCTTCGTGAAGGGGATTCGCCGGAGCTTGGCAGCCAATGGGTGTTCGTGGCGATGGACGAGGAGACGAAACTCGTACCTGTGTACACGGTCGGCAAGCGCACTGAGGAAACAACGTGGTACTTCATCAACGAACTGGCGGAGCGTATCTCGTCTAGGATTCAGCTAACCACGGATGGCTTCGTGTTCTACAACCGTCATGTCGAGGATGCGTTCGGATCAGAGGTTGACTTCGCTCAATTGGTGAAGCTGTACGGCCAGTACGGGCAGCATGACGCGGACGCGAAGTACTCCCCATCGCCAATCGTCGAGGTTATCTCCAAGGTGCGGATCGGTGACCCGGACCCGAAGCGGATATGCACGTCTCACATCGAACGGCAGAACCTAACCATGCGGATGCAGATGCGGAGATTCACGCGCCTGACGAACGCTTTCAGCAAGAAACTCACGAACCTGAAGGCCGCTTGCGCTTTGCATTTTGCACACTATAATTTCGTGCGCGTCCATCAGACGTTGCGCGTAACGCCTGCGATGGCTGCGGGAGTAACATCGGAGGTCTGGCCGTTGGTTGCGCTGTTAAATTAAGAATAGTGGCCCAGAATTCTCCCTCAACTGGGCCGCAGAAACGGATTAAGGAGTTCCTTGTGGAATTAGACAGAAAGGCATTTCGTTCTTCAATAGAGCCGTTCTTTGGAAAGTATTGCCTGTTGCTGGCATACTCCCCATTCGTGGAAATGGAATTGTGGTTGCGTTTAGATGACTTCTCTCCAGAAGGCCGCTTGAAGCTATCGCGGGGATCTGGTGAATCGGTGATCGTTGATCTATCCGCTGCAACCAAGTTCGAGTTTGGGAGCGTAACCTTAGCCTCACTTTCGATGCGAGAGAAGTTCGATAAGGCTATGGATGCGGTAGCATCGGCTTTGGTGAATGGTGTAGTTCGAGTGACTGTTCTGCTTTCTACTTTGGAAAAGAGGGATTGACGTAGCACGGTCACCACCTGTAGGCTAAAAATTACAGGCGGGACAAATTTTAGATGAGACTTCTAAGGCCCAGAGATGGGCCTTTCGCTTTTTGTGATTAAATCACACGGAACATGCGGAGGTCTATATGTTTGAGCTGGTGGGGCTGGGAATTTTCGTTGCGCTGCTATGGATCGGCTGGGAACTACATCGCGTCTGTGGCAGGATGGGAGAGTTCCTGTCCGCTTTCGGAGAGTCTTATGCGGAGATTGCCAGAGCTGACCGTGAGAGGGGGCTGCGAGGCAATTGACGTGCCACTCCTAAAGCACGGAGGCGGCAAATTCAGCCACTACCCGGGCGTTGGCAAGCGAAAACCCCAGGCAAGGCCATTTTGCTTCAATTTACTTGCCCCGCAGCAACTCCTGTGCGTGGTTAGCCACTAGCAGAAGATGGTTGCTCTGCGCGTCTCTCGCGAGAGCCACCAGATGAGGGCGTGCCGCCGCCGCGTGCGATTGCAGTTCAATTTGCGCCAGTGCAAGGCGAGCCTGGTATTCGAAGGACCGGTAGCCGAACTTGCGTGTGGTCGACAGCAGGGTCTCCAACTCTCGATTCGCTTCCGATGCCTTTCCCGATTGAATTTTGGTTTGAGAATCGGCCAGGTTGGCCTCGAAGCGCTGCATCTGGCTCGCCGACTTCTGCGAAAGCGACACAGCTTGCCCGGCGAGAGTTTGAGCCTCGGCCAATTTGCCCTCCGCCAAAAGATTTCGCGCCAGCACGGCCCGCGCCCAAGCCCCGTTATCGGCTACGTTGTCTTTGTCGAAGATCGCCATCGTCCCACGCGCCAGCGTCTCGCCGTCCGAAAAACGCTTCTCTTCGAGCGCCACCACCGCCAGGGCGGTCTGAATTACGGCGGCAAAATCATCCCGGTGAACGTCCTGAGCCAGCTTCAGTGCCTCTTCATATCTTTTGCGCGCTCCGGCGAGATCTCCTTCCATCAGCAATACATCTCCCAAACCCGACATCGGATAAGGCTCTCCCGAGTGGTACGAAATATCCCGCATCGTTCCCAAACCCCGCTCGAAATACTTTCTGGCAGTCTCAGGATCGCCCTCTTCCACCAGCAAATTCCCCAGGTTGACCAGAGTAATCGCCGCCCCCTGCCGGTCAGTCCCTTTTTCATATTCGGAGAGAGATTGCTCCTGCATCTTTCGCGAGCCCGCCAGATCGCCGAGCCCATCCAGCGCGTTGGCGATATTTCCATAATCGCTGGCTAGAGCGCTCGAGGTCCGCAGTTCGAGATCAATCTTCAACGCCTGCTCGTAGTAACTCTTGGCCTCCGGTAGATGTCCCTGGTCATAGAACGAGTTGCCGATTCGCTCCAGCGTGGCGCGCGTCTCGCGCTGGTCTCCGGTCCCCTTAAAGATAGGCAGCGCCTCTTCGAACTGCTTTCTGGCATCCTCGAAGCTCCCACCGTCGTAGAGCCGATCTCCGGTAAGCAACAGGCAGACGGCAGCGCCACCGCGATCTCCGCCCACAATGTAAAGACTTCGCGCCAGGTCGATTACGCGCTGCGATTTTTCCGGCTGCCCCATGCGCTGCAAAGCGTCGCCTTCCACGCGCAACGCGCCCGCCTCAAATAAACTCGCTCCGATGGCGTGTCCCTCCTGTGCCGCTTTTTCCGCTGCGGCTTGCTGCAATTTGAAGTCGCTGCGCGCCGCGGCTACTGAAGCCTCCGCCAGGTCGATTCGCGCCGTATCGCCTTGCGATCCCGACAGCCTGCGCAGTTGCGCAATCGTAGCCGCAGCGTCGTCGGCATGGTTGTCGCCAATTTGCGCCCGTACCAACAGCAAGCCGTAATCAACCCGGTCAGGGAAAAACTCCCATAAGGTCCTATAGCTTGTACTCGCGCCCGACCAGTCTTTGTTGAGTTCGTGATTTCGTCCTTCGATCAGCAACCGCTGTTCTCGCGAAAATGGCCCAGAGAGATCGAGTGCGCGCTGCGCTTGCTCTTTTGCCTTCTGGTCATAGCCGAGTGCAGCCCAGGCTTCGCTCAGCGCCGAATGGGTAGGAGCATGGTTTGGATCGAGAGCCGCGGCCTTTTCCAGCAGATCGCGCGCCTTCGAAGCTTCGAAGAGCCGCAACTTCTCCAGCCCCTCGGAGTACAGCCTCGCGGCTTCCGCACTCCCTGGCAGCGCTGCCTTCACGCTGGCCGACTCAGTCTCGGAGAGTCCTACCACTCCCAACTTCGCGCGCAATTCCGCGCCCGCCCTGCTCACCAGTTCGTCGATCTGCGAGGCGCTGCCCTTCTCCGAAACCGAGGCTAGAATTTCCCCGGCGTTGGTGTCCTGCAGCCGCAAGTCCAGCCGGATCGCCCCTGCCTCCAGCGGAATGTAGGACCCTACAACCACATCATCGGATCCCAGATTCTGCCGAATCCGGCTCAGCGTTTCCTGGCTGAAGCTATCGGTCTCGGGCAAAGACAAGCTTCTCTTCATCAGTGCAATGCTCTCGCCCGAGATCGTCCGCAACTGGTCGCCCTGGCCAAGTTCGGTGGTCAGCATCTCGGAAAGCGCCGTGGAAAGCCATGCCTCGTCCGCCCTCCCCGCCAGATTCTTGAACCCCAGCACGGCGACCGAACGACGATGCGGACCCGCCACCGTCGTTACCAGACGCTTATTCCTGAGCGACAAGTATCCAGCGAGAGCTGCGATAATCAGCACCGCCACACCAGCCGCCACAAAATGATTCCACTTCCGTGCGGCCGCACCAGGAACGGCAATCGGCAACGTCCCCGTGCTCAGGCGCTCCAAGTCAACGCCCAGTTCTCGCGCCGTCTGGTACCGCCTGGCGGGATCCTTATCCAGCGCCTTAAGGATGATCTGCTCGAGACCCGGCGGAATCGTGGTTGTGATTTTCGCCAGCGGCTCAGGTGGCTGATTCAAGATGGCGTTGATCAGCAGAGGATGATTCGCTTGCGGAAACGGCCTCCGGCCGCTGGCCATCTCATAAAGCACCGCCCCCGCTGCCCAAATGTCGCCGCGCAGGTCAGTAGGCTCTCCCCGCAACTGCTCGGGAGCCATATAAGGCAGCGTTCCCGTCACTTGCTGCGAGTCGGTCAGTGTGACCGTCTTCCCTGCTTCGCTGGCGCGCGGAGCGAACTGCGCCAGACCAAAATCGAGGATCTTCAGCCGTCCATCCGGGGTGAGGCGCAGGTTGCCCGGCTTCAGATCCCGATGCACAATCCCCTGGTCGTGCGCCGCCGCCAACCCCTGCGACAGTTGCCCGCCCAGCCCGATCACTTCCTTCGGAGGAAGCGCTCCCCGTGCCAGCTTCGTATCTAGCGTCGTGCCCGGAATATATTCGGTGACCAGGAAATCCACACCGTCCTGGCTGCCGAATTCATGCACGGTTGCGATGTTGGGATGATTGAGCCGCGCCAGCGAGAGTGCTTCTTTGCGGAATCGTTTGCGGGCTGCCTCGTCCGCCAGCGAGCCCGGCGGTAGCAGTTTGATGGCAACGTCGCGCTCGAGTTGCTCGTCGCGCGCAAGATAGACGACGCCCATGCCTCCGGCGCCAATCTGCTCTAAAATCCTGTAATGCGACAACCTCTCGTTGACCATCGCCCCGCCCGAGTCCGATCAGCATAGCAGGTAGAGCGAATTTTCTTAAGAGAGCGCGGTCCTGATAGTAGCGCCGCCATCCGCCCGCGGGCAGCAAGCATGACGGCATCTAGATTGCAACTACCTGAAAAAGCGTCCGGCAGGCGCCGGACGCTCCACTCCTCGAATCTTCGAAGAAACTAGTAACCTTCGGTCCCGGTCGCGGCTGTTTTTACTTCTTTTACTTCGGACGAAAAACGGCTGCGCACGCGATCGCCGATGTCTTGCACCTTGTCGCCAATCGTGCCGCGAATTTCTTCGCCGCTGGCCGGCGCCAGCAACATTGCCGCACCCGCGCCAATCGCCAACCCGGCGGCGAAAGTTACCACGTTCCGCATCGTGTGATCCTCGCCGCCCTCGTAGAGTTCCTGAGCCTGATCGCGCAGGTCCGAAACTCTACTGGTTGCTCGATCAACCCCCTCGTTTACGCGGTCCCGAACGTCGCCGGCGAAATTTTCGGTCTGATCTAAAAAGTAAACTGCGGTCTTCAAAATCGATTTCAATAAGCTATACATGGGAGTAACTCCTCGTAGTGAAAATCAAGATATCCACCTATTAGTTGCACAATACGAGGCAAACGACTGAATAAATTATCGGAGGCTTTTAGTGGGAGAAACCGCGGGCGCCCCATCCTAGCCGCGCTCTTTGCGGCTAGGATTGGGGGGTTTTGACCTCCGTGATCTGATCGGTAACGAATTATCGAAGGTAATCTCGCCTAAAATCCGCCCGCACTCTGAAGCTTGACCTCAACCAGCTTCCGGTCTTCCTCGGACACCTGAAACATGGCCCGCGGTTTCAATTCCATAAAGCTGGCCACAAATACTTCTGGAATCTGCCCAATGCGCGTGTTGTAGGTATTCACGTCGTCGTTGAAGAACTCGCGCCGGTCGGCGATGCGCTCCTCCAGCTCGCTGATACGGGACTGCAGCTTGAGAAAATTTTCATTGGCTTTGAGTTGCGAATAATTTTCCGCCACTGCAAACAGCCCATGCAGCGCGCCCGTCATTGCCAGATCGGCCTGTGCCTTTTGCCCAATGCTGGCCGCATTCATGGACGCTGCCCGCGCCTGCGTCACCGCCAGCAGCGTCTGTTGCTCGTGCTGCATGTATCCCTTCACCGTTTCCACCAGGTTCGGGATTTCGTCGTGGCGCTGTTTCAGCAACACATCAATATTCGCCCACGCGCGGTCATTGTCATTGCGCAGGCGCACCAGTTCGTTGTAGAGAATGACGATATAAACCAGCACTCCCACCACGAAGAACAAGAACACCGCCCCAGTCATCACGCTGCTGCCCATCTTCGCCTTACCTCCGCGCAGACTCGGCCTGCCAGAAATTCAAGTGAATCTAACTCAGTGAACCAGCGAAGCAGCCCGCAACGCAAGTGACTGACGGGGCAGCAACTCCAGTCACCGGTATGCCCAGAAAAGATGCGGTCAGAAAAAAGGGCCGAGCTCGCAGGCTCGGCCCTTCGTGGTGCGCAACAGACAAATCCCGTTAAGGCTTGTGCGGGGTCAGATCGCAGGCGTGCTTAACCTCATCAAGATTCAGTCCCGCCGGAGCGAACTCCGCGATCGCGTAACCGGTCCTCGTCCTGACTTCGATGTTGAACACCTCGGCTCCAATCGCGCCGCGGACCGTGCCTTTGTCCATGGCAAGAAATCGGCCGCGCACCCAGTTCCATCCCTTGTGGTCGTGGCTTCCATCGATGCGCACCATGACCTCCATTTTAGGCTGGCCCCAGAAACCGGGGTAATCCGGATGCCCGAGCCTGGCCCCGGGGTTGAAATCGGCATACTCATACTTGCCGTTGGTGCAGACCAGTTCGATGCGAGGTTTATAATCTGGGTCTTCCCGGAAATAGTTATTTGCCAGCAGTTCGAACCTCACTTTCTTCGCGGCCGTCATCTTATCTTCCGATTGGAACTCCATCCACTTACCACCCGCGCTTACGCCATCTTTTTCGTCCTGATAAGGGCTCATCGCGCCGCCTTGCGCGAACGCGAACCCTGCCACCAAAATCAAGCCAACAAAAGCCACCCCTGCCGCCAAGCCACGAAACTTCTTGTTCTTATTTTCTAACACGTGAAATCCTTTCAAGGTTCTCCTCCCACCCATAAACATCCTTACCATATTGAACCCAGAAAACCGAGAAGAGTTGCATGACCTTGCACCCTCCTGGTACAGACCCAGACGAATCCGGGACAGATTCTTGCACACTACTGCCAGGATCGAGACCAACTCGCGCTTCTTCGAAAATTCATACAAACCGTCAGAATCCGCTTTACAAGCCGATTCTGAGAACTTAAACTCTCTCTAGTCTTTCCCCTCCCGAGCACTTTTATCCGGACCCGATCGTAAAGTTTTGTGGAGATATCCATGTTGCGATGCCAGGAATCACACCAGCCGAAGAACTGCCCTGCTTTTTGGATTGCCGCCTTGGTTCTATGCACTCTCGCCTGCGGCCCGACGGCCGCCGCCCAGGTAGCGGTCACTACCTACCACTATGACAATGACCGCACCGGTTGGAATTCGCAGGAAACTACGCTCACTGTCGCCGCCATGCAGAGTTCGACTTTCGCAGTGCTGGGAAAAGTCACCCTCGACGACCAAGTCGACGCCCAGCCGCTCATCGTCCCGAACGTCACCATCACAGCTGGTAGGTTCCGCGGCATACACACCGTCGTCTATGTGGCCACCGACAACAACACGATTTACGCCATTGATGCGACCACCGGCAAGGTGCTGCTAAACCCGAATTTCGGTCCGCCAGTAGTTCGCCCACTCGGCTGCTCTCCGAATAATCCTGATGTCGGCATTAACTCAACTCCGGTCATTGACCTTAGCAGCAACACTCTGTACGCGATCGTCTACACCCAGCAATCCACCGGCCCGGCTTATTTTGTTCACGCACTCGATCTCGGCAGCCTCACAGACAAAGTCTCGCCGCAACTCGTAACAGCCTCGCATACTCTCACCGACGGAACCACCTATGAATTCAACGCCACATATCAGCGGCAGCGGCCGGCGCTTCTGTTGGCGAACGGCAACATATACGCCGGGTTCGGCAGCTTTTGCGACTTTTCTCCGAACCTCTCCCGCGGCTGGGTTCTGGGATGGCAGACTGGAACTCTCACTCCTCTTGACCTGAACGAACTCCCCGATACCCAGGCCACTTCGGAAAAGAACTTCTTCCTTTCCTCGGTATGGATGTCAGGCTACGGCCCGGCCGCGGATGACTCGGGCAACATCCTGTTCGTCACCGGAAATTCCGACCACTCCGGCACGGCCTACGACGGCGTCACGGACATCGAAGAGAGCACAATCAAAGTATCGCCCGACCTTAGCATGGTGATCGACCTGTTCACTCCTAGCAACGTCAAGAGCCTGGACGAACACGATCAAGATTTTGGTTCCGGCGGAGTAATGATTCTTCCCGACCAGCCAGGTTCGATTCCGCACATGGCGGTTGCCGCTGGCAAAACGGGACAGATGTTCTTGATGAACGAAGACGACCTCGGCGGCTTCTCAACTACGAAAAATAATGTGCTCGGCACTTACAACATCGGCCCCTGCTGGTGCGGCGAATCGTATTTCGTAGATCCCGTGGATGGCAATGCCCGCGTGGTAAGCAGCGGGGGTACCGGCGTCATCGTTTGGGAAGTGCAGACTTCGCCCACTCCTGATCTGATCGAGGTCACGAGTTCCCCAGCGATCAATTTTCACAACAACGGTTTCTTCACCACCGTTTCCTCCAACGGCACGGCAAGCCCCATCATCTGGGCCCTAGCTAGGCCCGAAAAGACAACCCCCACGATCCTCGAACTCAGCGCCTTTGCTCCTGACTTGGGTGGAGATACTATGACACTGCTTTTCTCGGGCCCCGCCGGTGCCTGGATGAAGGGCGGCAGCAATCCTAATATCGTGCCAGTCGTGGCCAATGGCAGAGTCTACGTCGCCTCGTATAAGCAGCTTTCAATCTTGGGATTCAAAACCAAGTAATTTTGCGAGCGATGCTTCACTGGGCGGGCGACTATTGATTTTGCTGGCGTAGTGATTGCTGGTGCGCTGATTGCTGGCGCGCTGATTTTGCGGGACGTGATTTTGGGCGGCGCAGCGCTTCAGCGCTGCGATGAGGCCCCTAATCATCCCGGCTTTAGCCGCCGAAGGAATGACTCGCTAGCGGCTGGCGATCTTCAAATCAATGTAAACCTCGGGCCGGTCATCGAATTGGCTGACTGATTTCGCTTCGCTTTTGTCGCTATTAAGCTGCGCATAAACCTCATAATCAGCGGTAAGCGAGAGTCCAGGAAAACGGTAACTTCCATCCGGCCCGGCGATATAGGTTTTCACCGCGTGAGATCTGGTATCAGTGAGATAAACAATGGCGCGAGGTATTGGGTCATCATGCTGGTCTAGAACTTTGCCAAGCAACAATCGCCCTTGCCTCTTGTCTTTCTTTTCTGGCACCGCATGCGCCGCCAGGGCGACCACAAGCAGCAAGGCGCTCCCTATCAGTGCGGCTTTCTTGAAGGTCAGTATCGCCGGCATGCGACTCTCGCGTCTTCTATCTTCGCACAGCTCTAAGTTCGTCAGTTGGTCAAGTGCAAACCAATATCTACCCGCTCGTCATACTCTACGTGGACTTCGACCGGTTGCGCCAGATGCAGAGTGTGCCCGTCAGTCGTCTTCACTCCTTTGACATCGGCCCACACCACATAATCGGCTTGGCCCGCAGGCACGCGTTGCGCAAACTCTCCCGCATGGTCCGAGTAAAGCTCCCACTTCGCTCTCTTATCGGAGGCGCGCCGGATCTTCACTCTCA
Source organism: uncultured Acidobacteriaceae bacterium (assembly GCA_963781635.1). Classification (GTDB taxonomy): domain Bacteria; phylum Acidobacteriota; class Terriglobia; order Terriglobales; family Acidobacteriaceae; genus Sulfotelmatobacter. The sequence continues at coordinate 116,202 of CAWAFZ010000006.1, read as the reverse complement.
CACCGTAGATGACGCGGTTATCCGGCCCCCAGACCGTGCCAAAAATAAGCGCATACGGATCATTTGGTTTCAGCTTGGACGCCGGCGCAGCGAGGGCCGCAGGCAAAACCGCTGGCAAAATAGGAGACAAGGTGAGCAGGGAGAAATGAATAATCAGAACGAAAAAAGAAGACGGGCGCATGAGCAGGGATCCCCCGACCGATTCTACGAATCTTCGTCTTCCGTTTCCACTTCCTCTTCTTCTTCTACGTAGCCCGCCTCAATCGCCTTCAGTTCCAGAGGACTGGTGGTCACCACTTCAAAGTCGGTGCCACACTCCGGACAGGAGACGATTTCGCCCTCATCCACTTCTTCCTCTTCCACATCCAGATCAGTTTCGCATTCAGGACAAAGAACCATGCTTCCTCCACTCCACCAGCAATGATAAATCTTCGATGCACCTCATAATAATTAGATTCTTCGCCCTCGCAGGTCAAGGGGCCAGCGCTGTAGAGGCCTCGATTATAATTCGAGGAAAAGCTGCGGTTCTGCCTTGACATTTCTTAGGCCCGAGGCTAAATGATTTTTGCTCGCAAGAAAAGACCCTTCGCATTTTCGATCGCGCTGGCCATTTGTGTAAGCACGTGGATGCAGGCGCAAAGCCAGCCAGCCGCCACGCCAGCCCAAACCATCTCGCCTTCAACCAGCGGACCGGAACCTATGACTCTCGATTCTCGCATAGCCGCCGCGCTGCAGGAGGTTTCTTCCGTGCGCATTCGCGCCAACATCGAGAAGCTCACCAGCTTTGGAACGCGCCTCACGCTCTCCGCGCAGGATTCAGATTCGATCGCCGCAGGCCATGGAATCGGTGCCGCCCGCGAATGGATCAAATCAGAATTTGAGCGCTACGCCAAAGACTGCGGCGGCTGCCTCGAAGTGAAAACCGACAGCTTCACCGAACCAGCCGGCGACCGCATCCCGCAGCCCACCGAAATCACCAATGTTTATGCGGTCTTAAAGGGCAGCGACGCGGAGAGCGCGAAGCGCATCGTGCTAGTGACCGGCCACTACGATTCCCGCAACAGCGATACCCTCGATGTAAAAGGCGACGCGCCGGGAGCCAACGATGACGGCAGCGGAACCTCCGTCAGTCTGGAATGCGCTCGCGTCCTGAGCAGATTGAAATTCCCCGCGACAATCATCTTCCTGACTGTCGCCGGCGAAGAGCAGGGCCTGAACGGCAGTCGCCACTTCGCGAAAATGGCGAAGGAACAGGGTTGGAATATCGAAGCCGTACTCAACAACGATATCGTCGGCGGCAACAAGAGCGCCGAACAGGATCACTCCCTCGTCCGCGTATTTTCCGAGGGCTTGCCCGCAGCCGCCACCGAACAGGAGATCAAACGAATTCGAGGCCTGGGCGGCGAGAATGACTCCGCTTCGCGGCAATTGGCGCGCTACATCGCCGACATAAACCGTACATACGCCATTGGCGTAAAGCCGCTACTCATTTTCAGGCTGGACCGTTACCTCCGCGGCGGCGACCACTTTTCTTTCAACCAGCAGGGATTTGCCGCCGTACGCTTCACCGAGTATCGCGAGGATTTTCACCATCAACACCAAAATGTCAGAACAGAAAATGGCATTGAATACGGCGACCTGCTGAAGTTCGTAGACTTTGACTACGTCGCCCGCATAGCGCGGCTGAACGCGGCTACGCTGGCTTCGCTGGCAGCTGCGCCGGCGCCGCCAGCGAACGTCCATCTGCTGACCAAAGATCTGGAGAACACTTCCACAATCACTTGGGACCCGCCGCCCGGCGGCCGCGTGGCCGAGTATGAAATTTTATGGCGAGCCACCAGCAGCCCGGAGTGGGAGCACGCACAAAAAATCGGCGACCTCACTCGCGCCACCCTGAATCTTTCTAAGGACAACGTCATCTTTGCAATCAGGGCCGTGGACGCCGAGGGCCATCGCAGCCTGCCAGTAGTGCCCGTGCCGGAGCGATAACTGAGCTCCGATACAACCTGATACCATGTTTATTCGCGCTATTCTTAGCTTTTTCGGAAGTTGAGGTCCGCCGTGCCGATGAATCGTGGACGTACCATCTCCCTCAGCCTGCCTCCGTTCACTCGCTGGGTGAAGCGTCTCATCCTGATCTACGCTGGGATCTACCTTTTGATGGCGATTTTGGAGCTGGCTTCGCCGTTCGCTCACGAGTGGGTCCGCGTATATTTTGGACTGATTCCCGCCCTCGTGATGCACGGGATGCTATGGCAGTTGATTACGTATTCTTTTCTGCATTTCCAACTTCTGCATTTCCTGTTCAACGCGCTGGCGCTGTGGATGTTCGGCTCACAGATTGAGAGCGACTGGGGATCGAAGCGCTTCCTGGAATTCTACTTTTTTTGTACCGTGGCCGCAGGGCTAACGTCGGTCGCGGTGAGTTACATGCACTTACCGGGCCTGTCTCCGGCAACGACCACGATCGGAGCTTCGGGGGGAATCTATGGCCTGCTGGTGGCCTTCGGCGTGCTCTACGGCGAGAGCGAGATCATGATGTTCCCCCTGCCGTTCATGATCAAAGCCAAGTATTTCGTCTGGGGAATCGTTTTCCTGACGCTGGTAGGTGCGATCCAGGAGACCGGCGGCGTGGCCAACTTCGCCCACCTCGGCGGACTTCTCTTCGGATATCTCTACTTGAAACTCCTGCCGCGCAAAGGCCTGATGTTTTCCGCCTCAGAACGCTACTTCAGCGTGCGCAACGACTACTACCGCTGGAAGCGACGCCGGGCAGCCAGGAAGTTTGAAGTGTACATGAGCAAGCACGACCGCAAAGTGGAGTTCGACGAGCACGGCAACTACATTCCACCCGATGAAGGCCCGCGCAAGGGCAACGGCAGCTCCAAATCCGGCTGGGTCAACTAGTTTCGTACCCTGCGATTTCTATCAGGCATTTTAGAGAATTCGCGGCCTCGCTTCGCAAAGGACTCCGGGTGACAGTTCTGCGCAGAATTTTCCTGTGTCCCGAAGACTCTCGAATCCGCCCTTTCTGGCGCGGGCATTTGTTTTTATTTGACCGCCCTTCGGTGGCCAGCTTGTCTTCAGGACAAAGCCTAAGGCTGCTCCTGGTTTTTATCTTCATGGAAGGCATCGTTCGCCGCTTTCTTAACCTCGGCGCGCAATGGGCAAGCATCGCGGATCGCAATTGGTGGCCCCTGCTGCAAATGACCCTCTTGACTGCATTGGTTTGCGGGCTGGTAATTGGCTTTGCCGGAGTGCAACTGTCTCAACTCGGCTTGTACCCTTGGCGCCGCTGGACCGCCACGGAGAGGTTTTATTTCCTGCAAGTAGTGCCCTTGGCAACCGTCGTATTTTCCTTCGCCCAATCCGCCAGTCTGAAAACACTCTGGACGCGGCCGCACTTAGCTCAAATCGGCTTCTTTATCTTTGTGCCACAAATGATTTGGGGCTTCTATCAGGAACTTCTATATCGCGGCATCCTTCAAACGGAATTGGTTCGCCGCTGGGGAGCCCTCCCAGGCCTGGTTGTCGCCAACCTCATTTTCACCTTCGGACCTCTGCATGCCTACCACTTTCGCCTAGCGGAGCGAAACCCCATCCATCTGTGGATATTCGCGGCCATCTTCGCCACTGGCTTGCTCTTCGCCATAATCTTCGCGCGCTCCGGCAACCTCTGGATTATCGGCATCATGCACGGATTAGGTGACTGCTTCATCGACGGTTTGAACCAGATCGCACGCACAGCTCGCTGATAATGGCAAACTCCGATCGGGGTATTACGCGGCCAAGAAACCCTGAAACTCAGCCAACACTTTTCCCGTCAGCTGATCCCGCCCGGCTTTCCCTTTGAATCCCAAATCATGACCCGCCCCCTCCACCGTCATCAACTTGCTCTTCGCGGGAATTAGCTTCAAGGATTGCTCAATCTCCGCAACCGTCCCGAAGGGATCACGGGTCCCCTGCACGACCAGCGTTGGCGTATGCAGATGAAAAAAATGCTGCGTGCGCAGCTGCTCCGGTTTGCGCGGCGGATGCAGTGGATAGGAAAGCAAAAGCAGCCCGGCAATGTCTTGCGGAGGTTTATCCGCAGCTCCCTCTGCGAGCTCCGCGCAGAGCATGCTCGTTTGCCTTCCGCCATAGGAATGTCCGCCGAGAAAAACCTTGCCGCGGGCGAGTTGCTTGAGCGCCGCAAAAGCATTCTTGATTCCGGCACGGTCCCGTTTGGCATCGCCCGGCCCCGGGGGTCCGTAAGGCCGATCCTGCCTGTACGGCAGATCGAATCGCAACACCACATACCCCGCCTCGGCAAAAGTGTTCGCTAACGCCACCAGCAGGGGAGCCTGGCAATTGGTCCCGGCACCGTGACTCAGTATTAACCCGTCGCCGTTAGGATGAACAGGCCGATGCAGAAGTCCGCGCACAAAAGGATCAACGGTAACATCAGTAAAAACCTGCGGATTAGTTTCGGTAGACACAGTGATTAAGAATGACTAAGGATCTGGGGCTGGCGCCCTAGCTTTGCCCTGATCGAAGCCCAAGGGGCTGTCCAGCGAGGGAAGCGAGGCACGCAGCGGCAAAGATAACGGATTAGCCGCCTACACTCCCACTTCCTCCAGCTTCTCGTAAACTTTCAAAATCCGAATCTCATTCCCCAGCCGAGCCCAGCAGCGCAGCACCTCAGGATCCTCCTGCGCCCCAGCCCGCGCCTGCTCCGAATTCCAGTAGCGCAGCAGCAGGTATTTCGAGTCGCCGCTCCGGTACAAAAGATCGCGGCCATATCCCTTCGCCGAGACGATGGCATTCAATTCGCGAATCGTCGCCAATGAAGCCGCCTCCATGTCAGGCAGAGGTTCCCAGATGGCGATGGAAAGATATTCCTGCGACATACTCCGCGATTATAGCTTCCGCCGCGGCCCATTGCGCTTGCCCTTGGCAGAACTGGATGCTGCGCTGGCTTCCTCTGCGGTGACTACATGCAAGCGCATGAAATTGGTGGAACCCGAAGCCTGCAGCGTACCCGCGACCACTCCGAGCACGTCAGCTGGCTTCAGTACACCGCGGCTCAACAGCTCCTGCTCAGCCACGCGAACCATGTGCTCGGCAGAGAGCGCCTGCGCGCACTTCATAGGATGCACTCCCCAGTAAAGGTTCGTGCGCTGCGCCACTGCCGTATTGTGCGTAAACGCATAGATGGGAGCCTGCGGCCGGTATTTGGAAATCATCCGCGCCGTGTTCCCGGTCTCCGTAAAGATAGCGATTGCACCCATAGGAAGGTCTTCAGCCGCGTGTGCGATCGATTCGCAAATCGTCTCGGCGACCGAAAGCCCGCGCCGGTCGCGGCGACGGCGGCCTTGCACATAATCTCCCGTGTTGCTCTCGGCCTCAACCACAATGCGCGCCATCATCGCTACGGCTTCCCGGGGATAGCGGCCGCTCGCGGTCTCCGCCGAGAGCATCACCGAGTCGCTGCCGTCGAAAATAGCATTAGCCACATCACTGGCTTCGGCGCGCGTCGGCCGCGGATTCTCGATCATCGATTCCAGCATCTGCGTGGCCGTAATCACCGGCTTGCGCCACTCGGCCGCGCGGCGGATCACATGCTTTTGAATTACCGGAACTTTTTCCGGCGCCATCTCCACTCCCAGATCGCCCCGCGCCACCATCACACCATCGCAGGCTTCCAGAATCTCTTCCAGATGATCGATGGCCTGCGGCTTTTCCAGCTTCGCGATCAAAGGCGTGTTGCAGCCATGGCTCGCGACAATCTGCCGGACCATGTTCACGTCCGCGGCGGAGCGCACAAAAGAGAGCGCAACCGCGTCCACCCCGTGTTTCAGCCCGAACTCCAGATCCTTGCGATCTTTTTCGGTCAGCGCGGGAATCGACAAAGCCGTGCCCGGCAAATTGATTCCCTTATGCTCGCCCACCGGTCCGCCGTTCAAAATGTCGCAGACCACATCCTTGCCGCGAACCGTGCGCACGCGCAACTCGATCAGCCCATCGCACAAAAGAATGCGCGTTCCCGGACTGACTTCGCGCGCAAGATCGGGAAAGGTGGTGGAAAGCCGCGTGGCCGTTCCAGAAATGTCGCGCGGTGTAATGATCACGGTCGATCCGCTCTTCAGCACAACCGGCTCATGTCCCTCCAGGCGTCCGGTCCGGATCTTCGGCCCTTGCAAATCTTGCAGAATGCAAACGGTGCGGCCTTCTTTTTCCGCGGCCTTGCGTAGCCGTTCAATGTTGCGAGCGTGCTCTTCATGCGTGCCATGAGAAAAATTCAGCCGGCCCACATCCATGCCAAGCCGCAGCAAGTCGCGCATCGCCGCCTCAGAATGGCAGGCTGGACCAATCGTACAAATGATCTTTGCGCGGCGGCCTACAGCAACTCCTCCGGCCGTGAGCGTTGGAGGCGATTTTTCCGTCCCGAGGGAAGGTCTTGCAGCGGATTCCAGCTTGGACAGTTTCATCGATTCAAAGTTGTTCCATTCGAGGACTTAATTGTAATGTGCGAAGAGGGCTTCTCGGACCGATTTCGTGATGAATGGAATTATGAATTGTCATCCATCACAAATTGTCATGTGCAGCGAGACTATTGGGACAATCCGTGCGTCTTGGCGGAGCTAATCGCTGTCAACTCTTTCCCCAGCATGGCCCGCGGAAAGAGCATGGCATTGAACTCCGCGCCAACGAGGATGACGAGAGAGATCATATACATCCAAACCAGCAGCGCGATAGCAGCGCCAAGCGATCCGTAAATCAGGCTGTAGTCGGCATAGTGCTGCAGATAAAAACCAAACAGCAGAGTCGACGAAAACCACATACCGGTAGCCAGCGTAGCGCCTGGAATCACGCTATGCCAGGGCTGCGTCCGCGGTACCGCGTTGTGATAAATCAGCGCAATCACGGCGATGCTCGTAAGCGTCGCAATCACCCAACGAATTACAGTCCACATCAGCAGAATGTACGGGCTATATTCGTGCGCCGTATAAAACAAAATGCGAGTTTCGATCTTGCTGCCGAACGCAATGAGCAGCGTAGAAAACGTCATCGGTAACCCTGCGAGGACGACCAGCGCGAACGAAATCAGCCGCTCCTTCACCAGTCCCCAGATTTTCGGCAGCTCGTAGCAGCGGCGGAAGCCTTCCATCCACGAGATCATCACGCCCGAGGCGGTCCATAGAGTCAGCAACGATGCGGTGAGCAAAAGTCCAAACGGCCGCGCCGCCGCGCCTCGTAGAAAATTCATCGCCGTGTTGGTCCCCGCCGGCAAGATGCGCGACAGCGCATAAGAAATTTCCCTCAGATAAGGAGCGCCTTTGCGCGAGGACGCCAGCAGCGACCCCACCACCAGCAGCGCCGGAAAGAAAGTCAGAATGGAAGAATACGCGGACGCCTTGGCAATGGAAAACGCATCGTGCTGAAAAGCACGCCAGAAAGCCAGCCGCAGTAGGCGTAAAAAGCGCAGCATCGCTGGCCCTAGCTTAGGGCTGGAGAGCGCCGGGCGCAACGAAGGAAGCGGCCCCAGTTCCTCACTCGGCAATCGCTTCAGATTTGCGTGCATGGGCAAGAAATTCTGTCATCTTGAGCGGAGTTGCCGTTCGCGAAGCGAAGGGCAACGTAGTCGAAAGATCCCTCGCGCCTCATCCGGTCGCAGGCTTATCGAGGAATTCTCGCCTTATGCTCTCAAGGTCTTGAGCGCGCTACGCTCGGAATCGCAAAATAATTACGGGGGCGAATCGCTTCGCCCCCGGTAATGGTTCCATTTGGCTTACTCCGCCGCCAATTCCTCGGTTTCGCCCTCGTGCCGCATCATCTCGAGAGCGCGCTCGGCCTCTTCGTACGCCGCCGAAACTTCCGCCTGCACCTTGGCCGCGGCCTCTTCCATCTCTGGCGAGAGGCGCACGTTGCGGTAGTACTCCATGCCGGTTCCGGCAGGGATCAACCGCCCGACGATGACGTTCTCCTTGAGCCCGCGCAGGTGATCGACCGCTCCCTGAATGGAAGCTTCGGTGAGCACACGCGTGGTCTCTTGGAACGACGCCGCCGAGATGAACGAATCGGTTGAGAGCGAAGCCTTCGTGATGCCGAGGAGCAGCGGCCGTCCGGTTGCCGGCTTGCCGCCTTCCTTGATCACGCGCTCGTTCTCTTCGCGGAAGCGGAACTTATCCAGTTGCTGCTCCAGCAGGAACGTGGTGTCGCCCACGTCCTCGATCTTCACCCAGCGCATCATCTGGCGCACGATCACCTCGATGTGCTTATCCGAGATGTTCACGCCCTGCAAGCGGTAGACTTCCTGGATTTCGTTCACCAGGTAAGACTGCAGCTCTTTTTCGCCGAGCACGGCCAGAATGTCGTGCGGGTTGAGCGGCCCATCCATCAGCGGTTCGCCCGCCTTCACGCGCTCGCCTTCCTGCACGTTGATGTGAACGCCGCGCGGCACCGAGTATTCTTTCTCCGTGCCGTTGTCGGCCTGGACATACAGTTTGCGCTGACCCTTGGAGACTTCGCCGAACTTCACCGTGCCATCGATTTCGCTGATGACCGCGGTTTCATGCGGCTTGCGCGCTTCGAACAGTTCGACCACACGCGGCAGACCACCCGTGATGTCTTTCGTCTTGGTAGTCTCGCGCGGAATCTTCGCCAGCACATCTCCCGGGAAAACGTTGTCGCCGTCCTGCACCATGAGGTGAGCGCGCGAAGGCATCAGGTAGCGCTTGCTGCCTTTGCCTTTCACGACGATCGCCGGCTGCCGCTTCTCGTCGGGCGAATCGCCCACTACGTGCCGCGACAATCCGGTAACCTCGTCAACTTCTTCATGCAGCGTGACGCCTTCCTGCAGGTCCTTGAACTGCGCCGTGCCGCCGATTTCGGTCAGGATGGCGAAGGTGTAAGGGTCCCACTCGACCATCACCTTGCCTTGTTCGACGCGATCACCCTCATTAACTTTAAGCTTAGCGCCGTAAATTACCGAGTAGCGCTCGCGCTCGCGGTTTTTCTCGTCGACCACTGCAATCGAACCCTGGCGGTTCATCACTACCAGGTCGCCGGACTTCGACTTCACCGTCTGCAATCCGATGAAGCGCACCGTGCCGTTGTTCTTGGCATCGAGGCGCGACTGCTCGGAAACTCGAGACGCCGTGCCGCCGATGTGGAACGTACGCATAGTGAGCTGCGTTCCTGGCTCGCCGATCGACTGCGCCGCGATCACTCCGGTTGCTTCGCCGAGTTCGACGAGTCGTCCAGAGGCCAGGTTACGGCCGTAGCACATCACGCAAACTCCGCGCTTCGATTCGCAGGTGAGCACCGAACGGATTTTCACCCGCTCGATACCAGCCGCCTGAATGGCGCCGGCAAGCTCTTCCGTGATCTCGTTGTTGATGTCGACGATCACGTTGCCGTCATAGTCTTTGATCTTCTCAAGCGATACGCGGCCCACAATGCGGTCGCGCAGCGGCTCGATAATTTCGCCGGCTTCGACGATGCCCTGGACGTAAATGCCATCCACCGTGCTGCAATCGTATTCGCTGATGATCACGTCCTGCGCCACGTCGACCAGTCGCCGAGTCAGGTAACCGGAGTCCGCCGTCTTGAGCGCCGTGTCGGCCAATCCCTTGCGGGCACCGTGGGTCGAAACGAAGTATTCCAGCACCGTCAACCCTTCGCGGAAGTTCGCCGTGATGGGCGACTCGATGATTTCGCCCGAGGGCTTGGCCATCAATCCACGCATGCCCGAGAGCTGGCGAATCTGCTGTTTCGATCCGCGAGCGCCGGAATCGGCCATGACATAAATCGGATTGATGAAGCCTTCTTTATCCGCGCGCTGCATCTGCCCGAACATCTCATCGGCAACTTTTTCCGTAATCGCTGACCAGATTTCGATGACCTTGTTGTAGCGCTCGCCGTTGGTGATAGCGCCGTCCAAATATTGCTGCTGAACGTTGACCACCTGCTTCTCGGCATCGCGAACCAAAGTCTTCTTGCTATCCGGGATGACCATGTCATCGATGCCGATGGAAAGTCCGGCTTTGGTCGCGTACTTGAACCCGAACTCTTTCACCTCATCGAGCATCTTTACAGTAGTCTCAAGTCCGAAGCGCAAGTAGCCATAATTCACCAGCGCGCCGATGCCCTTTTTCTTCAGCAAGCCATTGATGTAAGGCATGCCCTCGGGCAAGTGATCGTTCAGAATCGCACGGCCCACTGTGGTGTTGATAAAGGTGCGTTCCACTTGAATTGGTTCGGTGTGAATAATGTCCTGATCGTCGTAAGCCGTGGTCAGGTCGATCAGCTCGCCGGTGTAGCGCAGGCGAATAGGCGTGAGCGTTTCCACCGCACCCACTTCCAGCGCCATCAATACTTCCTCAATGTTGGCGAAAACGCGCCCTTCACCCTTCGCCCCTGGCTTGCCCTTAGTCAAGTAGTAAAGGCCCAGCACCATGTCCTGTGTAGGCACGGTGATCGGCTGGCCCGATGCCGGCGAAAGAATGTTGTGCGAAGCCAGCATGAGAACGCTCGCTTCGACCTGCGCCTCGGGAGACAGCGGAATGTGCACTGCCATCTGGTCGCCGTCGAAATCGGCGTTGAACGCGGTGCAGACCAGCGGGTGAATCCGGATGGCCTTGCCTTCTACCAGCACCGGCTCAAACGCTTGAATGCCCAACCGATGCAGCGTTGGAGCGCGGTTCAGCAGCACCGGGTGATCCTTGATGACCTCTTCAAGAATGTCCCAAACGATAGGATCCTGCTGCTCCACCATCTCTTTCGCTTGCTTGATGGTAGTGACGTTGCCCGTTTGCTCCAGCCGGTGATAGATAAACGGCTTGAACAACTCGAGCGCCATCTTCTTCGGCAATCCACACTGATGAAGTTTGAGTTCGGGTCCGACCACAATAACGGAACGTCCCGAGTAGTCCACGCGCTTACCCAGCAGGTTCTGGCGGAAACGACCCTGCTTACCCTTCAGCGTATCCGACAGCGACTTCAGTGGACGGTTATTGGCGCCGCGCAACACGCGGCCACGCCGGCCGTTGTCGAACAATGCGTCGACCGCCTCCTGCAGCATGCGCTTTTCATTTCTTACGATCACTTCCGGAGCGTGCAAGTCCATCAGCTTCTTCAACCGGTTGTTGCGGTTGATGACGCGACGGTAAAGATCGTTCAAATCGGAGGTGGCAAAGCGACCGCCATCGAGTGGAACCAGCGGACGCAGCTCCGGCGGAATCACCGGAATCACATCCAGAATCATCCAACTCGGCTTGTTGCCACTCTTACGGAAGGCCTCAACCACTTTCAGGCGCTTCGTATACTTGAGCCGCTTCTGCAGCGAGCTCTCGTTCTTCATCTTCTCGCGCAGTTCCAGCGCCAGGCCGTCAGTATCGATGCGCTTGAGCAGTTCTTTGATGGCCTCAGCGCCCATCATCGCTTTAAATCCCGCCGGACGATATTGCTGATCCAGTTCGCGGAACTTGGCCTCGTCCTTAATCACTTCGCGCTCTTTTACCGGAGCGTCACCGGGTTCAACCACAACGTAGGCCTCGAAATAAAGCACGGACTCAAGGTCGCGTAGCGAAATATCGAGCAGGTGTCCGATGCGGCTGGGCAGCCCTTTGAAGAACCACACGTGCGAGCACGGAGAAGCCAGCTCAATGTGCCCCAGGCGCTCGCGGCGAACTTTCGAGAGCGTAACTTCCACGCCGCACTTGTCGCAGATCACTCCGCGATGCTTCATGCGCTTGTACTTGCCGCACAAGCACTCCCAATCGGTTACAGGACCAAAGATGCGGGCGCAGAACAACCCATCGCGCTCCGGTTTGAAGGTGCGGTAGTTGATGGTCTCCGGCTTAGTGACTTCGCCGTGCGACCAGCTCCGGATTTTTTCCGGAGACGCCAGGCTGATACGAATCGCATCGAAATCCGCGATCGTGTTTTGCATTTCGAATGGGCTCGAACGAAACAAGGGATCCTCCGCTTTTCCTGCTCTCGGAAAGCAGTACCCAGTACCTAGTTGCCAGTACTCAGTACCGAAAGTTTTATGTCCCGCGAAGATCCGAGAGCGCTCGTCCCGCGAAACGTTTCTTATCAAAACTTGGTGTTATCCAGTTCCTCGAACCCGGCACCCACTGGAAAGCTCCACACTGGGTACCGGGTACTAGGTACTGCGTTTAGTCTGCTGCCGCGCTGGCCGTAGGCTTCTTCTCCCCGGTCTTGATCAGCTCCACGTCAAGGCAGAGCGATTGCAACTCGCGGATCAGCACGTTGAACGATTCCGGCACGCCCGGCTCCATGGCGGCTTCGCCCTTGACGATGGCCTCGTAAATCTTGGTGCGGCCATAAACGTCATCGGACTTCGCCGTCAGCAGTTCCTGCAAAATGAAAGCCGCGCCGTAAGCTTCGAGCGCCCACACTTCCATTTCTCCGAAGCGCTGCCCGCCGAACTGCGCCTTGCCGCCCAATGGTTGCTGGGTGATGAGCGAGTACGGTCCGATGGAACGCGCGTGAATCTTGTCGTCCACCAGGTGCGACAGCTTCAGCATGTAGATGTAGCCCACGCAGACTGGCTGTTCGAACTGGTCGCCAGTCATGCCGTCATGCAAAGTTGTTTTGCCCGACGTAGGCAGCCCCGCATGCTCGAGCAGCGCCTTGATCTCGCCTTCCTTCGCGCCATCGAACACGGGCGAACCCATGTAGACGCCGCGCGCGAGCGTAGGAGCCAGCGCTTCCAGCTCTTCGTCTCCCATCTCACCGATCGTGTCGGCGAGTTTCGAGTCCTTGAACAGGGCTTTCAACTCCCGGCGAATCGCTTCCGTACGAGTGTTCTCCTTGAGCAAGTTGGAAATCTTCTCGCCCAGCGTATAGCCCGCCCAGCCCAGATGCGTTTCGAGAATCTGGCCCACATTCATACGGCTGGGTACGCCAAGCGGATTCAAAACAATCTCCACCGGCGTGCCGTCTTCGAGATAAGGCATATCCTCTTCCGGCAGAATGCGCGCAATGACGCCCTTGTTCCCGTGCCGGCCGGCCATCTTGTCGCCCACGCTCAACTTGCGCTTCATGGCGATATAGACCTTCACCAGCTTGATCACGCCCGGCGGCAACTCGTCGCCCTTGGTGAGTTTTTCTTTCTTCTCGTTGACGATCTTTTTGAGCACATCGATCTGGCGAGAAGTCATCTCCTCGATCTCGTCGATCTGCTCATTCACCCGCGGATCTTTGTCGTTGTACTTGATGCGCTTTAGATTACGGGTCGAGATGCGTTCGATCGCGTCGCGATCAAGCACGTTCCCCTTCGTCAGCAGGCGCTTGTTGGTGCGCTCGTCATGGAGGTCGGCCTGCACTTCCTTACCGCCGAGAATATTCTCCAGACGCTTCAGCCGCTCGTCGGTGAGAATGCGGATTTCGTCCGAAAGATTTTTCTCGAGTTTTCCGATCTGCGCTGCTTCGATCGACTTCGCGCGCTCGTCCTTTTCCTGGCCCTTGCGGGAGAAAATCTTCACATCGACGATCACGCCCTCGATACCGGGGGGGCAGTACAGTGATGCGTCGCGCACGTCGCCGGCTTTCTCGCCAAAAATCGCGCGCAGCAGCTTCTCTTCCGGCGTGAGCTGGGTCTCGCCCTTCGGCGTAACCTTGCCCACCAGAATGTCGCCTTGCTTGATGCTGGCGCCAATGCGGATCACGCCCGCCTCATCCAGATTGCGCAGCATCGACTCGCTAACGTTTGGAATATCTCGCGTCACTTCTTCCGGCCCCAACTTCGTGTCGCGCGCCTCGATCTCGTACTCCTCGATGTGCAGCGAAGTGTAGTAATCGTCCTTCACCATCTTCTCGGAAACCAGAATCGCGTCTTCAAAGTTGTACCCGCGCCATGGCATGAACGCGACCAGCACGTTGCGCCCCAGCGCCAACTCGCCGTGATCCGTGCACGGTCCGTCAGCAATGACTTCGCCCTTCAGCACGCGCTGTCCTTTTTTGACGATCGGCTTCTGGTTGATGCAGGTGTTCTGGTTCGAGCGCTTGAACTTGGTGAGCTGATAAATGTCCGAGCCCACTTCACGCGAAAGCTGCGTGGGATGATGCTCGCCCTCGACGCGCACGATGATGCGGTCAGAATCGACCGAATCGATGATGCCGTTGCGCCGAGCGAGAACCACCGCACCCGAGTCGCGAGCGGTAACGCCTTCCATCCCAGTGCCCACAATCGGTGCCTGCGCGCGCAGCAACGGCACAGACTGCCGCTGCATATTCGCGCCCATCAACGCGCGGTTGGCGTCGTCGTGCTCCAGGAATGGAACCAGCGAGGCTGCCACCGAAACCAGTTGCTTCGGGCTGACGTCGACGTAGTCCACTTCATCGCGGCTCACCAGCACGAAGTTGCCGGCCTTGCGGGCATTGACCAGTTCAGCCACAATGCGGCCTTTTTCGTCAAGCTCCACGTTGGCCTGCGCGATGGTATGACGGTCCTCTTCCCACGCGGAAAGATAGAAAGAGAACGGATCGATCTGCGCCGGCTTCTTACGCTTCTCTTTCAATTCTGCGTTGATCTTCTCGATCTCGTGCTTCTCCACGTAATCGCCAACCTTAAAGTCGCTGTCGCCCGTGTTCACCACGCTGACGTAGTCAATCACGCGGCCACCCTTAATCTTTCGATAGGGCGACTCGATGAAGCCGTAGTCGTTGATGCGCGCATAGCAGCTCAGCGACGAGATCAGTCCAATGTTCGGACCTTCCGGCGTCTCAATCGGGCAAATACGCCCGTAGTGCGTGGGGTGCACATCGCGCACTTCGAAGCCAGCTCGTTCACGAGAAAGTCCGCCCGGCCCCAGAGCCGAGAGACGCCGCTTGTGCGTGATCTCGGAGAGCGGATTGGTCTGATCCATGAACTGCGAAAGCTGCGACGATCCAAAGAACTCGCGGATCGCAGCCATCACCGGCTTGGCGTTAACTAGGTCGTGCGGCATCGCCGTCGACATTTCCTGGTACACGGACATCTTTTCTTTGATCGCCCGTTCCATGCGGACCAGGCCGATGCGGAACTGATTTTCCATCAACTCGCCCACCGCGCGCACGCGCCGGTTGCCGAGGTGATCGATGTCATCCACCGACCCGATGCTCTTGCGCAGCTTCAGCAGGTAGCCGATCGTCGCGTAGAAATCGTCGGGATCGAGCGTGCGCTTGTCGAGGCTGGTCGCGTCCTGATTCTCGAACAGCTTGATGTTGAACTTCAGCCGGCCCACTTTCGAGAAGTCATACTTGCGCGGGTCGAAGAACATGCCGTGAAACAGGGCCGTAGCGGTATCCAAAGTCGGCGGATCGCCGGGACGCAGCTTGCGGTAGATTTCGATCAGCGCTTCCTGCGGAGTCTTCACCGAATCGCGCTTCAGAGTCTGGCTGATCACCGTACCCACATCGTCACGCTCGGGGAAGAACAGGCTCATCTCGACAACGCCCGAATCCAGAATCTTCGAGACTTTGTCGGCATTCAGTTCGGTATTGGCTTCGAGCAGCACCTCGCCGGTAGTGGTATCGACCACATCGGCCGCGGCCCATGCGCCTTCAAGATCGGTCACATCGACTTCGATCTCGGAGATCTTCGCCTTCTGGATTTCCTTGAGAATCGCTGCGTTCAACTTGCGGCCCGAATGCGCAATCTCATCCCCGGACTTGTTCTTGATGCTGTGCGCCAGCTTCATGCCCAGCAGATTCGTCGGCTTCTCGCTGGTCGGATCGAGCGTCCAGTAAAGCTTTTTGTCTTTGATCGCGATGCGATCGACGGTGTAGAACGAGCGCAGAATATCCTCACCCGAACGCAGGCCGAGAGCACGTAGAAAGATGGTTCCCAGGAATTTGCGCTTGCGATCGATGCGGACATAGAGCACGTTCTTCTGGTCGTACTCGAATTCCACCCACGATCCGCGGTAGGGGATGATCTTGCCCAGGAAATAAGTGCGATTGTTCGCGGTCTCGAAGAACACGCCGGGCGAGCGGTGCAACTGGCTGACGATCACGCGCTCGGTGCCGTTAATAATAAAGGTGCCGTTCTGCGTCATCAGCGGCACGTCGCCGAAAAATACCTCTTGCTCCTTAATGTCACGAATGGAACGGTTTCCCGTTTCGGCGTCCTTGTCAAAAATAGTGAGCCGCATCGTGACTTTGAGTGGCGCGGAGTAAGTCATCCCGCGCTCTTCGCACTCCGCCACGTCATATTTCAACTGCAGTCCCACCGGGTCGCCGCATTTGTTGCAGAAATCCGGTGTGTTGGCGTTGTAGGTGCCGCACTTCTGGCAGAGAACATCGCCGGGATGAAACGGATCGGTAATTACCGTGTTGCCGCAGTTTTTGCAAGTGGTGCGCAGGTGGTGCAGCCCCTTGAGGTGGCCGCACTTGCACTCCCAGTTACCGATGGCATAATCCACAAACTCCAGTTGTGATACGTTGCGGAAGTCGGTGATCGGGAAGACGGACTGAAACACCGCCTGCAAGCCGCCATCTTCGCGCTCGCTCGGCAGTTTGTCCATCTGCAGAAAGCGGTCGTAGGAGCGCTTCTGCACCTCGATCAGATTCGGGATCTGAATAGTGGCTGGAATTTTGGAAAAATCAAAACGTTTACGGAAGGCATTGTTCTTCATCGTCAAGAAACTCCCATGTCAAGGCGCAGCCGAGGGCTGCGGCAAACCGCGGAATGTGGGGCGCGTAGTGCGCCGCGCTGTTTAAATCGTTGTTCTGAACCTGTTTACACTAAAAGACAACGGGGCGCCCGCAGGGACGGACGTTCCCGCAGACGCCATGCAAGGCGTTTCGCCAATCTTGATTTGTATCTTTCGCGCCAGTTCTCTTCGGCCGTTTCCGTTCCGCCTGCCCGCGGAACAGTGCCAAGCTTCCCTTGCGGGTCTCGCCCGCTATGAGTGAGGCCAGAGGAAGCGATGTACTTTAGATGCTAACACCACCGCCCCGGCTTCACAACTAGAACGCCTAATTTTTCCGTTCTTGCACAACAGTGCCGCCGTCTCGGCGGCCCTTCGAACGAGAGTACCCGAAGGACCTGCCCAGATTTCGGCGCGCCAGCGCTATTTCACCTCAACGACAGCGCCAGCCTCGGTAAATTTCTTCTTGATGGTCTCCGCTTCGTCCTTGGAAACGCCTTCTTTAATGTTCTTCGGCGCTCCATCCACCAGCTCCTTGGCTTCCTTCAAACCCAGGCTGGTGACTTCTCGGACGGCCTTGATCACGTTGATCTTGTTGGCGCCGACTTCCTTGAGCAGCACGGTGAACTCGGTCTTCTCCTCCGCCGGAGCCGCACCCGCTCCAGCCGCCGCGCCGCCGCCCGCCACCATCACGGGAGCCGCAGCGGCCGCCGAAACCCCGAGACGCGCTTCCAGCTTCTTAACCAGCTCCGCCGCGTCCAACAGCGACAGGGCTACGATTGAATCTTCTAATTGTTGCAGGTCTGCCATGTTAGTTTCTCCACTCTTCGAGTTATGAATTTGCTTGCTTTCGTTATCTTGAATCGGGTTTCCAGTGCGGCTGGCCCATCTTCCGGCGCCAGACAACGCCTCGATCTGAACCGCGCAACCCCTGACTCGCGACAACCAAATCTCTTTCGGACGGCTTCCGCCATCCCGAAACCTGTGTGGGGCGGGCACTCTTGCCCGCCTGCCTTTTGCGATACTGCCGGCAACTCGGGCAAAGTGCCCGAGCCACACAAAAACTACGCCTCCGCAGGCGCGTCAGACTTGAACTTGCCCTTCTCTACGCCCTGGCCAAGCACCACAGCCACATCGCGGCCCACCGCATTCATCACCGTGACCAGCCGCTGCGCCGGAGCATTGATCAGGAACAGCAGCTTTGAGACCAGCTCTTCCTTCGACGGCATGCTCGCCAGCGACTCGATCTCCTTGATCGAAATCACGCGCCCTTCAACTACGCCCACCTTAAAGGTGAACTCCGGCGTATCCTTGGCGTACTTGGTAAGGGCCTTGGCCATGGCTACGGGGTCGCCCGTTGTGTAAGCGATCGAGGTCACGCCGGAGAGGTTCTTCAACCCCTCTTCGATCTTGGTGCCCTTGACAGCCAGTTCGGCCAGAGTGTTCTTCACCACCTGATACTTCGCTCCCGCGCTGCGCAAGGCCTTGCGCAACTCATAGTCCTGGGCGACGGTAAGCTTGCTGTAAGTAGCAACCACGGCGCTCGAAACATTCTTCAAGTCGGCGCTAAGCTTCTCAACCTGTTCTTTCTTTCTCGCTCTAGTAACTGGCATTTCGCAGTCCTCGATGATCTCGTGTGTCCCACGTGGTGACGGACGCATTCGTCCGTCCTGGCGCTTTCAGCGCCGTAATTAGGCTTTAGCCGCAGCCTCAATCGGAGCCGTGTCCAGCAAAATTCCAGGCCCCATGGTCGAGCTCAAAGTGCAGCCCTTGATGTACTTGCCCTTAGCCACCGAAGGCTTAGCCTTGATCACGCTGGTGATCAGCACGGTAGCGTTGTCGATCAGCTTATTGGGCGGGAACGAAATCTTTCCCACCGGCACGTGTACAAGCGCTGTCTTGTCGGTGCGAAACTCGACTTTTCCGGCTTTGACTTCCTGCACCGCCTTGCCCACATCGGTGGTCACGGTTCCGGTTTTCGGATTCGGCATCAAACCCTTGGGACCAAGAATCTTGCCCAGCCGTCCGACCGATTTCATCACGTCAGGAGTAGCGATCAGCGCATCGAAGTCGGTCCAGTTTTCCTTGGTGATCTTCTCGACCATCTCTTCGCCGCCGAAAAAATCGGCTCCGGCCGCTTCGGCCTCGCGAATCTTGTCGCCCGAAGCAATCACCAAAACCTTCTTCGACTTGCCCAACCCATGCGGCAGAACCACCGTTCCGCGCACCATCTGGTCGGCGTGCTTGGGATCGACCCCCAAACGCAACGTGATCTCCACGGTCTCATCAAATTTCGCAAACTTCACTTTTTGCAGCAGCGGAACCGCATCCTGCAGGGTGTAAGGCCGCTTCTCCACCGCAGCATGCGCCTTAGCGATATTTTTTCCTTCTTTTTTCATTTTCCTATCCTCGTCTCCCACCGCTAGTCGTTGTTCCGATCAGCCGTGGTTATTTCGACAGCTAACTCAAACAGAAACAAGGTGGAGACAGCCGCCCTCGGCTGTCCGCGGAGCGAAGCTCCGCACTACCCAACCACTTCAATGCCCATCGACCGCGCCGTCCCGCGCACGCTCTTGATCGCCGTCTCCACCGAAGCCGCATTCAAATCCGGCATCTTCTGCTTGGCAATGTCTTCCACCTGCTTCAAAGTAACTTTGCCGACCTTATCTTTATTAGGAGTGCCCGATCCCTTGGCGATCCCAGCCGCCCGCTTTAGCAGAATCGAAGCCGGCGGCGTCTTGGTAATAAAAGTAAAAGAGCGGTCACTGTAAACCGAAACCACGACCGGGATGATCAACCCCTCCATCTCTTTCTGGTTCGTCCGTGCGTTGAACTGCTTGCAGAACTCCATGATGTTGATCTGCGCCTGTCCCAGCGCCGGACCGACCGGAGGCGCCGGCGTCGCCTTGCCCGCCGCAATCTGCAACTTCACAAAACCTGTAACTTTCTTCGCCATAATCTCTCTTCCGCAAGAAACTTAAAACGCATTGTCGTCCTGAGCAAGACGCCTTTTGTCTCGCGAAGGATCTCAAGCTCAACTGCTCTACGCCACTTTCTCCACCTGGTTGAACTCCAACTCCACCGGCGTCGACCGTCCGAAAATCGTCACCATCACCTTCAAGGTCTCGCGATCTTCATTGACCTCATCCACAATGCCCTGGAAGGTCGCAAATGGCCCTTCCGAAATCCGCACGGTTTCATTCTTCTCGAACTTCACCTTGAGTTTCGGCTTCTCGCGGCTGTCAGCAACCTTATAAACAATGTGCTGCACTTCCTCATCAGACAGCGGCGTAGGCTGCTGCCCCGTACCCACAAATCCGGTCACCCGCGGAGTCGACTTCACCACGTGCCAGACATGGTCATCCATGTCCATTTCGACCAGCACATAGCCGGGATAGAACATGCGTTCAGAGGTATATTTCTTCCCACCGCGCACCTCCGTCACCGACTCAGTCGGGATCAGGACCTTGCCGATTTTTTCCTGTAGCCCAAAGGCTTGCACTCGCGACTCCAGCGACTCCTTCACCTTGCGCTCAAAGCCAGAATAGGAGTGGATGATGTACCACTTCATATTCGGATTGCGCGGCGGCTCGCCGGTTATAACGGCTCCGTCCACGCTGGGCGACTGCGCAGCTTGTTCCCCGCTAGCTCCCGTCGCTTCGTTTTTTTCTTCGTCCTGCATGATCAAGTTAGACTCCGCTTACCGCGCTCTGACCTACTTCCCAAAATAGCTGTACAAAAACGAAACGCCCTTCTGAATCAGGTTATCGATAATGAAAAAGTAAACGCCGAAAATAAATACCGTGATCACTACCACCGCGGTCGTCGCCTGCACTTCCTTCCATGACGGCGCCGTGACTTTGCGCGTTTCGGTGCGCACGTCGTTGTAAAACGTCTTCACCCGCTCCGGCCAGGACTTGATCTGATCGCCGAAATTACTGCCCGCCGATGCGATTGAGTTTGCCATCTTCTTCGTCTCCACTCCCATACGTCTCCTGACCTCGCTACCCGGTCCTCCCTCAGCATCCTTCCAAAATCTGGCAGGGGCGGAGGGATTCGAACCCCCAAGTCCGGTTTTGGAGACCGGCAGTTTAACCGTTGAGCTTACGCCCCTGAATTCAGTTGCCAGTATCCAGTTGCCAGTACCCAGTTTCTCCGTTCTGGGGACTAGGTACTGGGTACTAGCTACTTCACTTCTTTATGCGGCGTATGCTTCCGGCAACGGCGGCAGAACTTCTTCAGCTCCAACCGTTCCGTCATCGTCTTCCGGTTCTTGGTGGTCGAATAATTCCGCTCTTTGCAATCACCGCACTGCAACGTAACAATCTCTCGGGGCATTTCTCACTCCCTACTGCTCATGTAGTCGCGGACGCCTCCGTCCGCGAAATTTTATTGATGCGCGCGCTCGCGGACGAATGCGTCCGCAGCTACGCAGCTACTGCACAATCTCCGCAATCGTTCCGGCGCCCACGGTGTGCCCGCCTTCGCGAATCGCGAAGCGCAAGCCCTTCTCCATCGCCACCGGCGTGATCAACTCGATCACCAGGCTGACGTTGTCCCCGGGCATCACCATCTCCGTGCCCGCCGGCAACTCCGCCACTCCGGTAACGTCCGTCGTGCGCAAATAAAACTGCGGACGATATCCCTTGAAGAACGGCGTGTGCCGCCCGCCTTCTTCTTTGGTCAGAATGTAGACCTCCGCCTTGAACTTGGTGTGCGGAGTGATCGACCCCGGCTTGGCCAGCACCATGCCGCGCTCCACATCTTCTTTCGCGATGCCGCGCAAGAGCAGTCCAGCGTTGTCGCCTGCCATGCCTTCGTCCAGCTGCTTCTTGAACATTTCGACGCCGGTCACCACCGTCTTGCGCGTGTCGCGGAAGCCCACAATCTCCACTTCCTCGCCCACCTTCACCTTGCCCCGCTCGATACGTCCCGTCACCACCGTGCCGCGCCCCTGAATCGAGAAGATGTCTTCAATCGGCATCAGGAACGGCTTATCCAGTTCGCGCGCCGGTTGCGGCACACTCTTATCGACCGCCTCCATCAGCGCGTCAATCTGCTTCTCCCACTTTTCTTCTCCGTTTAAAGCGCCCAGAGCGGAGAGCCGGATTACCGGCACATCGTCGCCAGGAAACTTGTAGCTCTTCAGCAACTCGCGCACTTCGAGTTCGACCAGGTCAAGCAACTCAGGATCGTCAACAGCGTCACATTTATTGAGCGCAACCACGATATACGGCACACCGACCTGCCGCGCCAAAAGCACGTGCTCGCGCGTCTGCGGCATCGGACCGTCAGTGGCGGCAACCACCAGAATCGCGCCATCCATCTGGGCCGCGCCCGTGATCATGTTCTTGATGTAGTCAGCGTGGCCCGGGCAATCGACGTGCGCGTAGTGCCGGTTCGCCGTCTCATACTCGACGTGCGCCGTCGCGATCGTGATTCCGCGCGCCTTTTCTTCCGGAGCGTTGTCGATCGAATCAAACGACCGGAACACGATCTTCGGATTGTGCTTCTGCAAAACCTTGGTGATCGCCGCCGTCAGCGTGGTCTTGCCATGGTCAATGTGGCCAATCGTCCCCACGTTGCAGTGCGGCTTAGTACGATCAAATTTCTCTTTCGCCATAAATCAGCTCTTAGCTCCTCGCTTTGAACTTCCAACTCAAACGCTCTCACAATTGCTGTCATCCTTCGGCGACAGCTCTTCGTCGCCGAAGGACCTATGCAACTTCTTCGCGGCGGCAACATCGCTCGAGCACCGCCAGCACTCAGTAATACTGATAAAGTCTCTTGAACTTATGCCGCAGCGCGATGTCGACCGTCTCCAGCTTCGACAAATAAAACTCCCGCATCTGCGCCTGATCGGAAACCGGCAGCGCCTGATACAACTGCCACGCGCTCAACTCCCAACCTGCCGGCAATCCGCCCGTGGACTCTTCCAAAACCCGAGCCGCCAAAAGCGCGTCCAACTCGCGAACCCGAATCCCTTTGCGGTCCAGCTGCTTCAGAAACCTCTCTACTTTCTCGGGCAAGAACGCCTGCTCAATCGCGCCTTGCAGCCGAGCAAACTCTTCCCTCTTCTCTATCTTGATCGCAGCCTGCTCAAAGCCCACTGTCATCGCACCTGAATGAAATCTCTGGAGCGGGAGACGGGAATCGAACCCGCGACCAACAGCTTGGAAGGCTGTGACTCTACCACTGAGTTACTCCCGCTCAAAACAGCCGTCAGCTATCAGCCGTCAGCCCTAGAAAGCTCTCCGCTGCAGCCGCGCCTCGAAACCTTCCGCCCAACTTCCAATCTCTGGAGCCGATGATCAGGATTGAACTGATGACCTCTCCCTTACCAAGGGAGTGCTCTACCAACTGAGCTACATCGGCTCGAACCAGCCGTCAGCCGCGCACTACCAGCCTTCAGCCAAGACTTTCCTCAAATCTATCGCGATTCGCTCTCACTATCCGGATGCAGCACATCTTTGCGCCGCACCCAGCTCTTGAACGCGAATAATCCCAGTATCAACAGCGTTAGCGTCCGGATCCGAAAATCACTCAGCGTGGCCAAAGCTAGCACTGCCAAAACCGAATACGCAATCAACGCCTTAGCCAATCGGCTCATATTCCGGCGCATCCACTCGCGCTGCACAGCTCAATCAAACGCTCAAAGCAATGCAAATATGATCTGGTGCACAGGGAAGGATTCGAACCTTCGTACCTCGCTAGGAGGGACAGATTTACAGTCTGTTGGCTTTAACCACTCACCCACCTGTGCAAAATTCTCGGGCGAGACCTCGCTACGTCCAGCAGACAACCTCGCACCACGCTTCGCCCAGCGCTCGCGATCATCAACGCCAAGGCAGTTCAACTGACACTCTTCTGCCTTCGCCAACCAGACTCGCAAGCCAAGTTTTTCGCCAAGCAGGGAAACCAAGAATCGCGCCCGCGAAGCACCGCGCGAAGATCACTACACGCCGGAAAAGTTCCGAATGGAGTGCGTTGGAAAAACCTCTTGCGCCGCCAACTGCAAAGCCCCGCCGCCCGCCGGAAACGCGCTCACCAAACTTCGCTTCCGGACTTTCTTATTGCTGGCCTGTACTGGAGCTGGCGAAGGGATTTGAACCCCTGACCCTCTGATTACAAATCAGATGCTCTACCACCTGAGCTACGCCAGCGTGTGGAGCACAATGTACCCGCCGGGTACAATTATACCCCTGGATCCCTTCCAAATGTCCGGGACAATTAGTTAAGTTATCACAACGGATAAATTTCGCGCAACTGACCTGTTGGGCTTAGGCCCATCTCAGATCAAATCGAGTGTAGGCGAACCTTCCCCAGCCTGCCGGCAGTCCCCCTTGGGTGTCGCCGTCTGACAAATCCTACTTCGCCGGCACCGACAAGTCCTCCAGCGGAGTCCCCTTCTTAGCCACATAAAACGCCAACGCCTTAGCCGGCGCACTGCTGCTGGCATTCTTCACGTTGTGCACCTGGCCGGCGACAGTAGTAAACGATCCGCCAGCCTTCAGCGTCACAGCCGGCTGACCCTGCGCCTCAAAAATCACCGAGCCTTCCACGATATAAACGATCTCGTTGCCCGACTGCGTGTGCTCGCCGCTCGCCGCACCCGGTGGCAGAGTACGGTCCACCAGGATCGCTTCCCATCCCGGCGCGCCCTTCAATTCCGTCCGCTGCAGAATCTTGCCGCCCTTCAAATTGTCTTTGTCTTGCGCGCTCGACATCCGGCTGCCCGCCAAACCCAGCATCGCTCCCACCACCAGCGTGATCACGATCAAAAAGTCGCTGCGCTTAATCTTCATAGAGGCTCCTTTCGAAAAGCCAACGCATACTAACACGGGCGCACGGCAGCCGATCATTCTTATTGCCGTGTTTATTGCCGTGCGGCAGCGTTACTGCCGGCGGATTTCGACTATTCATTCCCAATCATCCGCAAGTGAGTCATCCCGCAGTCCAGCAAGTCGCACTACTATCGACTCGCCTGCCCACTGAAAATCAGCCCGAACTGCTGTCCTCCGACACGCACTCCTCCGCCGTCAGTGCTATCATTTCTTCCCTGACCGCATTCCATGCGAATTAGGCGCACTCTACCCATCGTCTTAGCGGTCGTAGTAATCGCTGCGGCGGTAACCCTCGCCGTTCAACTACGTAAGCACGCCCCTCCCGAAGCTGCCCGCCTCCTGCCCGGAGCCGACGCTTTCTTTTACCTCGATCTCAGCAAGGCGCGCAAAGCGAACTCCGGCAACTCCCTTCCCGCGGTTAGCCACGACCCCGAATATGAGCGCTTCATTCGCGAGACCGGATTTCAATTCGAGCGCGATCTCGACGAAGCCGCCTTCGCTGCTCACTACCCCGCCTCCTGGCCCGGCGGCGGGACTGCCGGGTCAGACCCCGAAATTCGCTTCTCCGAAGTGCTGGTCGGCAAATTTGATCTCGAGCGCCTCACCAACTATCTTCGCCAGGTCGCACAATCGGTCGAGAACTACAGCTCTGTCGATATTTTCGAAATTCTTGTAGACGGCCGCTCCGTGCGCGTAGCGGTGCTAAGCCCGGACTCGGTCGCCATCTCGAATCTCAGCGACCCAGCGGTCATTCGTGGAATCGTCGACCGCTCCAAGCGTCTAGCCTCCCCCTTCGGCGGCCCCTCGCTCCTGCGCCAGTTTTACAAGCACGTGCAACTGGCCAGCCTGGTGTGGGTAGTAGCGCGCATCGATCCCTCGGCTCCGCAAAGCTCCGCCTGGAGCACCCTGCTCTCCAAGCCCGCCACAGTCGTGGTTTCCGGAAGCGCTCTCAGCCCGCTTCATTTGCACCCCACCGCAGTTCACCTGCGCGCCGAAGCCTTCACTCAAAGTTCCGAAGATGCCCGCAGCATAGTCGACAAAGCCAACGTCTTCGCAGCCCTCACCCACAGCGCCGAAAACTCGGTAGGATCGCGCGGCACCGACCCCGACGTAAACGCCGTGTTCGACAGCCTGCAGGTAAAGCAAGAAGGAGACCGAGCGGTAGTGACCGCCTCCATGCCGATCGGCTTCCTGCGCAAAATGTTAACCGGCGCCCCAGCGGACGCGAACGAATCGGGATCGACCCCGGCCGCGCCAAGCCCTGCCGCCGAGACGCCCGCGAAATCCCGCTAGTCAAGCAGCGAATATTTAGGCGTCGAGCATCGCTTGGAATTGCCGCAAGCTGCCAGACTTCGTATCAGGGCATCGCTTCAGCGATGCCGTTACGTTCCCGTTATGAAAGCGCCTTCAGGCGCTGGACTTGCGCAATGCCCCAGCGCCTATTTCCTGCAACTAAAACCCGCTCTAATCGTCTGATCTTACGGAGAACATCTCCGGCGGGTACAATAACTCTGATGTCAAGCCTCCCACTTCCGATCGCCGCATTTTTCGCGGGCCTGATCTCGTTCCTCTCGCCTTGCGTCCTCCCGCTGGTTCCCGGCTACCTTTCCCTGATCTCGGGCGCAGGCCTCGAAGAACTCAAATCCCCCCAGTCGCATCTCATGCGCCGGGTCATGGTGAACTCCATCGGCTTCATCCTCGGTTTCAGCGTAGTTTTTATTCTGTTAGGAGCTGCAGCTACGGAAGTCGGCCAACTCCTCGGCATTTATAAACACTTGCTGGCCAGAATCGCCGGCGTAGTCATCATCCTCTTCGGTTTGCACCTGACCGGGCTCTTCAAAATCAAGGCTCTCTATACCGACGCGCGCCTGCACAGCGTGAAAGGTAGCAGCACTCCGATCGGCGCCTTCGTCATTGGCTTCGCCTTCGCCTTCGGCTGGACCCCTTGCCTGGGGCCGATTCTCGCCGCCATCCTTACGATCGCCGGAGAACAAGACACATTGATCAAAGGCATCCTCCTGCTCACGGTATATTCGCTGGGGCTGGCGGTGCCTTTTCTGCTGACTTCGCTTTTGATGGAGCGTTTCCTCAAGTTTTACAGCCGCTTCCGCTCCCACATGCACGCGCTGGAAGTTGCTAGCGGAGGCCTTTTGATCGCACTAGGGATTCTTCTCGTGATCGGTCGCTTCACCTTGATTTCCAATTGGCTTTCGTTCCTGAATCGATTTGCTTTGTAACGGACCGAATTGAAAAAATAACTCAGTTTGCTTCTTAAGGAGTTAGCCCATGGACGCGTTTCAAAAAACCGACGAAGCTTCACAGGACGCCGGACCGTCCCTCCCCCTCAACTCGTCAACTCCACCTCCGAAGCCGCCCAGCAGAGATAGCCGCAGTCCTCTGACGCTGGTTATCGTGGCCTTCGCGGTCGCCCTCATGCTCTACGTCGGCTTTCACGCGGCGCGCCACAACAATGCTCCCTCGACTCGTCTCTCGCAATCCAAGGTCGCTCCCGACTTTTCTCTGCAATCGATCGATGGTAAAACTACGCGCCTCTCTGACTTCCGCGGAAAGGCCGTCCTGCTCAACTTCTGGGCCACCTGGTGCGGCCCCTGCAAAATCGAGATGCCCTGGTTCGTCGACCTGCAAAATCAATACGGAGCTCAAGGATTGCAGATCGTCGGCGTCGCCATGGACGACGCCAGCAAAGAAGACATCGGCAAGTTCGCCAAAGATATGGGCGTGAATTATCCCATCCTGATCGGAAAAGAAGCGATCGGCGATGAGTATGGCGGCGTGCCTGCGTTGCCGGAAAGTTTCCTGATCAGCCGCGACGGCAAGATCGTCGACAAAATCATCGGCCTCCGCGGCAAAGCCGAAATCGAGGACGCGGTCAAGAAAGCGCTCAACACCCAGCCCGCCTCCAGCCAGGCATCTCTCGCAATAACAGGAACACTTCCGTAATGCCCGACCCGACTGCGATTGAGAGGATAATCAACCGAATGACGATGGAACCGACCAGGCGCAGCGGAATGTTGCTCGCGGGTGTTGTGCTCGCGGTGTCTATTTCGACCGCGCAAGTGCCGCCCCCGCCTCCACCCGTCACCGTCGCTGCGGTTCCGCTGACTACCACCGAGCGTGGCAAGCAAACCATGATCAGCTTGAACTTCCGCGTCCCGCCCGGCTACCACATCAACTCCAACACACCCAAGTCAGAATTCTTAATTCCCACCGCGCTCAAGATGGAAGTCCCCACCGACATCATGCTGGGAAAAATCGAATACCCCGCCGGCGAGGATTTGACGTTCCCCTTCTCTCCCGACGAAAAACTAAGCGTCTACGCCGGAGACTTCACCGTAGCCCTGGGGGTCCACCCGCTGCACTCGGTCGTTCCGGGAAAATACGTGATGCACGGAGTCCTGCGCTACCAGGCCTGCGACAATGCCGCCTGCTACCCGCCGAGAACTCTACCGGTAAGCTTCGAAGTGAAGGTCACAAAAGAACCCCCGCCACACCACGCGAATCCCGCGCAAAGCCCGCACGCGCACTAGCGAATCGGCGACTTCCAAGCCAGACGATTCTCATCCTTCCCTACAGGCCATCTCATAAGTGGTTTGGGAAGGGCACGGCTTCAGCCGTCCTGCATGGATCCCGGATAAACGAGCGTATAGATTCGATTCTGCAATTCGTGGTGGGACGGAGACTTTTGGACAGCCGCGTAGCGGCGCAAGAATGCAGCCCACGGCGTAAGCCGTGGGTCGCAGGTGGAGAATGATGCAGCCCTGAAAGGGCGGAAGATAAGTCCTCCTCGCCCCGTGAAACGCTCCCGCCCGACCGAGAGGATTTATGAGATGGCTCCATAGCCTGGCGCTCGGCATTTAATCTGTGCGCCGCGTCGCGTTGGCAAGCGCGAAAATCCAGGGCAAACCGTAACGATCCGCAAAGTGGTGTTGTCGCCGGAGCCAGCCTCCCAATTTCGTGACTCATCCGCCTCATTAATACAGTGACTGCCGTCACTGCTCGGCAGTTCCTTCCGCCACAATAATTGTTGACAGTCAGACGGGACTCGAAAACACCCGGGTGGCATCAGATGAGTCTCCAGCGACAATTGGCCGTTCGTTTCTTGCCGGCGCTGGTTGTGGTCGGAGGGTTGCTGTTTATCCCCGCTGGTTCCTTTGAGTTCTGGCAGGGCTGGGCTTATCTTGCAGTCTGGTTTGTCCCCGGTTTCCTTGCTCTTGCCTATTTCTGTAAACACGATCCAGAATTAGTCGAGCGACGGCTAGGGAGCAAAGAAAAAGTCCGCGAACAGAAGCTCATCATGAAAGCGATCTACGGGACTTATCTGATCGCTTTCCTGCTCCCCGGTTTCGATCACCGATTTGGTTGGTCTCACCTGCCATCGTGGTTGACGGTCCTTTGCCGTGCCTGCCTTCGCGCTGGTCATCCCGTTAGTCGTTCTCCGCCTCCTCAACGAAGAACAGGTTCTGCGCCAAGAGCTGCCCGGCTACTCCGAATACTGCCTCCACACCCGCTTTCACCTCGTTCCCCTTCTCTGGTAAGCCCAAATCTAGAGATGGTCGGTTCAACCAGACATTGAATCTGTTCGACCCAACTCTACAAATCGAAATCGCATCCTCAGAACGTCGAGCCTCCATTCCTCCCAGGTCGTAAGTCGGGTCATCCTCCGAATAAGCGTGCCCCGGCTCACTGACTTGCTCTTGTCGCTGTGCTACGGTTCCGACTAAACGAGTCGCTTAGGAGGGAATCATGTTGGGAGGTCTGCTATTCGTGGTCTGTGTGATCCTGCAATTTCACTATCATGACGCGATTCCGTGGTACATCTGGGTACTTGCACTGATCGCGCAATGTGTTGCGTTCGGCGAACCGGCGATGCGATCTGCCATAGCTTCGAAAAAGCCCTGAAGGTGCGACTGGTTACGCAAGCGCTGGCCCGAAGTACAGGTTCGCAGTTTCTGTATTCACGTGATTTTAATCGGTGCGTGGCGTCGCGCTGGCGACCGCGAGAATCACTCCAGCGTAAAGCAGCGTGTCAAAAAAGTAGTTGAGCCCCTCAACTTTGACGTCGGTGCTCGGGTCGGCCAGTCCCGCGATCAGGATCGGCCCGTAGATGAACACGACCAGCAGGAAGATCCAAGTGCCAAGATATGTTGCCGCCATCCGTGTCTTCTTGCCCAGCAGAATGCCTACCCCGGCGATCACAAGAATTACGCCCGTTAGATAGCCGATGATCAGGCGGCCCGGAATCCACACGGGCATGAGTTTTTCGAGAGGAACCCCCGGAACATTCACGGGATGAAGAAAGTGCTCGACGCCGTAGAATATCGCGGCGATGCCGATCACGATGCGGCCCACGGTTATGAGCTTGCTTTTGCCTTGTCCGCGGCTTTGCTCGCGCATGGCACCTCCTGCAAGAACCCAGCCGCCAGATCCGAACGACATCTCGCGCAACATTAGAGTCCAGTTAAACCGATCGTGGGGCTTGGCCAGCGTTCCGGGGAGGTCCATCATCGCCACGAAAAGAAACATCATGATCCCGAACAGCAAGCCGGACCAGCGCACCTGAATTTTTGTGGCAATGCTCAAAGACGCAGCCAGCAACGCGAAGCCCACGAAATACGTCCAGAACAGAGGCCACGGCATAAACTTGGGCACTATCTGCATAATGCCTCTGGCGGCAGAAAAATGCTCCGCGCCGAACACTGCCAGGGGGATGGCGAAGCACAAATTACTCACGACAACGATCTTGTCCAG
This sequence comes from uncultured Acidobacteriaceae bacterium, assembly GCA_963781635.1. Lineage (GTDB taxonomy): Bacteria > Acidobacteriota > Terriglobia > Terriglobales > Acidobacteriaceae > Sulfotelmatobacter. Next base: position 85,946 of record CAWAFZ010000006.1, on the reverse strand, counting down.
GCCGCGGGCCCGCGAGATATCTGCCTTCGCAGCCCACAACGCAACACAGAAAAGTACGATGCTGGCGCCGCACATCGACACCGCAGTGCGAGAGATCTCAAAAAACGTGGCGAGAATGGTTGGGTACATGTGGACGCCGGCGCAAAAATCGCTGCTTTATCAGGGCACACTCCCCGGGCTCAATCCAAGCCTTCAAATTGTACGACGAAGAGTAGGTGGGAGGGCATTTGTTTGCGAAGCTAAACCAGCATCTGTTTTGCGCCTGCTCCTCCTCCAAACCTCAGCGCCCCGGTCAAAGCCTTTTCGACCCTGCACCTAAGGAGTACTTAGTAGACTTGACCCGCGAGCGCGGTCGGCGTAAAACGCCGTACAACAGCTCTCGCTCCCAGAGACCCCAAGCGTCGAGTTGCTGTTCCCAAATCTCGAGGAGCCACTCATGACCCCATCCTCACAGAACGATCACCCTGTCGACCCATCACCCACCGACTCACCTGCCACTGAAAACGGCAGAGCTAAAAGTGATGCCCTCTCCTCAAGTCGCCGACGGTTTCTAGGTAAGTTGGGCACCGCCACCACCGCGACCGTGGCCGCCGGTGTCCTGGGTCGGGTCCCAGCCGCAGCCGCCCAGTCCCGTGGGGCAAATTCTTCAGGAGACTTTTCCCCGCCGCCACCTTTCAATGCCCGCGGGGCCAAGTCCCTCGCCCTTCGTCTGGAGGCCGCCACCACAGACTCCCTGGTCGCCGTCCCTCCCCACACCACCAACGGCGATGAGGCCCGTTATCCCGACCGCTCAGCCAGCTACAGTAAAGGCCTGCTACAGGACGACATCGGCGTGGTAAATCCGGAGGCCTGGTCTTCTTTCAAGACGGCGTTGAAGAGCGGCAAGAACAACGACTTCGAGGCCATCATCATCGGCGGCACCCGCACCCTGAACGGCCCGCAAGGTTCTTATTGCTTCGACATGGAAGGTCTCGACTCGGCGCAGTTCGGCAACGCTCCCTCTCCCGGCGATCCCACAGGTCTCCCGGTCGTGCCTCCATTCGACCAGATCGCTAGCGCCGACTATGGCGCGCAGTTAGTGGAGCAGTACTGGGCTTCGATGCTACGCGATGTGGCCTTCACCGACTACGCATCGAACGCCACCGCCATCGCCGCCGCCGCCGAACTTACCGGCTTGCCTAACTACCGCGGCCCCAGAGACACTTCCGGAAACGTAACTCCGAATCTCTTGTTCCGCGGTACTTTCCCTGGCGAAACCATCGGTCCCTACATGTCGCAGTTGATGATTACTTCCACCAGTCTTGGCCAGCAGCCCATTGACCAGTTAATGAACACCTACTTGCCGGGCATCGACTACATGACCGACACCACAACTTTTCTGCAGGTGCAAAACGGCATCAGCACCGGACTCAGCAATCAAGTCGATCCCACTCGCCGTTACTTGCACGACGGCCGCGGCCTCGCGGCCTGGACCCACACCGACGTGCTTTACCAGGGATACTTCATCGCCTATCTCGTGTTGGAAACTCTGAAGGCTCCCTCGAACCCCGGCAACCCCTACATCGGGTCGCGCACGCAGAATGGCTTCGGCACTTTCGGCGCTCCGGATTTCGCCGCCTCGTTGGGAGAAGTCGCGGCCCGCGCACTCAATCGCGTGTGGTACCAGAAGTGGCTGATTCACTTGACCCATCGTCCCGAGGCTGGCGGAGGCGTTCTGCACCAGATCCTCAGCGGCAATCAGAATAAGATAGACGCCAGGCTGAACCGCAACGTTTTGAAGTCGCAGGCGGTAGCGCAGAGTTTCAGTAAGTACGGAACGTATCTGCTGGCGCAAACTTTTCCCGAGGGCTCGCCCACTCATCCCTCCTACCCGACTGGCCATGGATGCGTGGCTGGCGCCTGCATCACTTTCCTGAAGTTCTTCTTCGACGAAACTTACATCATTCCAAACCCGCAGGTGCCGTCGAGCGACGGCCTTTCGCTCCTGTCATACACCGGTTCGGACGCAGGCCAGATCACTGTCGGCGGCGAACTCAACAAACTAGCCCGCAACATCAGCTTCGGCCACGGTGTTCACGCCGGCATCCATTGGCGCAGCGATACCGATTGGTCCCTGACTCTGGGGGAGGCCATGGCGATCAGCATTCTCCAGAACCGAGCCCAGTGCTACAACGAAAAATTCAGCATCACTTTTGCTAAGCTCGACGGGAACAAGGTAACGATCTCGAACGAGTGAGTTGTTCGCGAAACTGGCGGTAGCGCCGCCGTCTCGGCGGCTGTCCGGCGGGCGTCCTCGCCCGTCGACCGAAAGTCACCGAATAGTCGGAAGTTTCTAGCTGCAGTCGCCGATCAATGATCAAGCTGGACAGGCTGATGTGCGACCCCGAGTTGATTTCGCGCTCGGGGTTTCGCCTTTCCTGATAACTCATCATCGCCGGGCGGTCCTTAACCGACAACTATCGGTCAGGGAGTTGTCGGCGTCCCGAACTGGGACCTCGTTTCAAATTGTCTCGCCGGCGGCCTTGTGGAACTCAGCTTGACGGCCATAGCCTGATCTTGGGCCCGTGGTGTAATTGGTAGCACGTTAGCCCGTCATGCTATAAGGTACGGGTTCGAATCCCGTCGGGTCCACAGCATTCCCGAGGTTTGGTAGGGAATCTGACGAGGAGTTCGGGACGGGCGAACTCCTCAAAGTAATCTTGACTTAACGTTGCGGGCTGCCGATACTATAAGCCTAGCTTGACGGGCTAACGCCCCGAGTTGAATTCCCGCTCGGGGTTTTTCTTTTCCCCCTCGACCGAGGCAGCTATGGGCACTTTTCTCCCTCCGCCATTACCCATAAGCTCTCGGCCGCCGTCAGGCAGCCGTTTAGCTGATCTCGAAGCCGCCCGAGTCCGCAGAGAAGTTGGCGAATGCCTTGAGGTCCTTAACGCTGAAGCGAGGTTGCTGTTTTTTGCCTCCTACAGCCGTGAGTACCAATTGGGCGTTGCTGATCGCAGGGGACCGAGCATCGGAATGGTTCGGGCCTCGGGTAGCTCGATAACGCCTGGCATGGGTTTGCGCCCTGCCGCTTAAGATCATTCGCTTGAGGCGCGCCCCGATCGCGGCGGCTTTTTTCGCTGAAATTTTGTGGTTCGAATTGTATTGGCCGAGGAGAACGTCCCGCGGGGTCAGGATATCTGGGCAGACCTTGCAGACATACTTCCACAGAGGAATCCAAGACCACACGTTGCTGTAAAAACATTTACCTGCCTCGCTGGAGGGCTTCAGTCCACAGACGTCCATTCCCATGCGGGCCTCCGGACGCTAGCTTTTCTTCTTCTTCGACCCGTGCGCTTTCGCGAGCTCCGCAAATTTCTCCCATCCGAGCATATAGGACCATTTGTCGGATGCGTCACGCCAATCGAGCGAGCCTTTGCTGATCTTCAAAGTTCCGACGACACTGCCGTCGCTCTTTAACCTGCACCTCCAGGTCTTTACTCTGGATCTCCACTCGCTTCGGGAGTCTTACCTTCACGGTGTGCTCCGCCATATTTACACCTCAGGCCTGAATTTGACGGGAGCTCGAAACGGGCTACGGTGGGAGATTGTACACCGTACCGCTGAAAACGTTGACGAGGATACTGGATTAGTCTTTACCGGCCAGCGGCTCGACACGCTGGGCCCTCGTCTGAACCCTCGCCTTGCTTGGACCTCGCCTGTACTCAACCTTTCTGCTTCTTCTCAAACCTAGCCCAGGTATCCTTCAACGCGACAGTCCGATTAAATACCGGCCTGCCAGCCGTAGAATCCGGGTCAACACAAAAATATCCCAGCCGCTCAAACTGGTACCGCCCGCCCACAGCGGCGCCGGCCAACGAAGGCTCCAGCTTCGCGTTCGTAATCACTTCCAGCGAATTCGGATTCAGATTCGCAAGAAAATCCGCTCCCTCCCCGGGATTTTCCTTCGTAAACAAATTCTCGTAAATCCGTACCTCGGCCTCGATGGCCTTCGCAGCCGACACCCAGTGAATCGTAGATTTCACCTTGCGCCCGTCAGGAGCGTTCCCGCCGCGAGTCGCCGGATCGTAACTACAATGCACTTCCACTATTTCACCGCGCTCGTTCTTCACCACGCTCTTGCAAGTCACAAAATACCCATACCGCAACCGCACCTCGCGCCCCGGCGATAGCCGGAAATATCCCTTCGGAGGCTCTTCGCGAAAATCATCCTGCTCAATAAAAAGCTCGCGCGAGAACGGAACTTTTCGAATCCCGGCGCTAGCGTCTTCAGGATTATTCACCGCTTCCATCTCTTCGACTTGATGCTCAGGATAATTATCGATCACCACTTTCAGCGGACGCAGCACCGCCATCGCCCGCGGCGCGCGTTTGTTCAAATCTTCGCGCACAAAGTGTTCGAGCATAGCCAGTTCAATCGACCCCGTAGTCTTCGACACGCCGATCGACGCAACAAACTTGCGGATCGCCTCCGGCGTATAGCCGCGCCGGCGAATGCCTGAAAGTGTCGGCATGCGGGGATCGTCCCACCCGCGCACCAGCTCCTCCTGTACTAACTGCAGCAGCTTGCGCTTGCTCAACAACGTGTAAGTAAGGTTCAGCCGGTCAAACTCGATCTGCCGCGAAGGAAATATTCCCAGCTGCTCAATGAACCAGTTATAAAGCGGCCGGTGATCCTCGAACTCAAGCGTACAAATGGAATGCGTAACTTTTTCAATCGAATCCGACTGCCCATGCGCGTAGTCGTACATGGGATAAATGCACCACTTATCGCCAGTACGGTGATGCTCGGCATGCAGAATGCGGTACATCACCGGATCGCGCAGATTCAAATTCGGCGAAGCCATATCGACCTTCGCCCGTAGAACACGCGAGCCGTCCGGAAACTCCCCAGCACGCATGCGCTCAAACAAGTTCAAATTCTCTTCCACCGGGCGGTTCCGATAAGGACTGTCCTTCCCCGGTTCGGTCAAAGTCCCGCGATGCGCGCGAATCTCCTCTGCCGTTAAATCGTCAACATAAGCCTTCCCATCTTTAATGAGCTTGATCGCCCACTCATAAAGCTGATCAAAATAATCGGACGCATAAAAAAGCCCATCCCACTGGAAGCCGAGCCAATTAACATCGGCCTTAATCGACTCAACGTACTCCGTCTCTTCTTTCTCAGGATTCGTATCGTCGAAGCGCAGATTGGTATGCCCGCCAAACTCGTCGGCCAGCCCAAAGTCGAGGCAGATCGCCTTGGCATGTCCAATGTGCAAATATCCGTTAGGCTCAGGAGGAAAGCGCGTCTGCACCCGTCCACCGTGCTTGTTGCTTTTGAGATCCTCAACAATAATGTCGCGGACAAAATTCGACGGCGCAGGCGACGGCGATGCCGCCACAGCTTTTTCTCCAACTTCGCTCGTGGGATGAGATGGATTCATTACTCTCATCTTATCGCAGGGAAACATATGCGGGAAAAGAACAGCAAGCGGCCGCTAATTTTCTAGATCTTATGCCTGGAGTCAGGCAATTAACTCACGGCGCCAACTACGGCAGCCTGCCCTTATTCAGCTGAATCCCATCCGGAATGCTAAATAGGAAGGTCACGGCAGCCACTAATAGCTCGAACCATGTCCGGTCAAATTGCCCGAATCGGAACATCGAGAAACAGAGCAGATAAATCGTCGCGGCAACCGTGTTCGGAATGGCCCACCTTTTGATCACTGGTCCGGTGTTGGAGGCCGACGAAAATATAAACCAGACCCAGTCGTAAAGCATCACGGCGCAGAGAGCAGCAGAAATCTCTGATGCGGAAGGTAGATTTGCTCGGGAATCTCACGAATACTAGCTGCCATGAAATACAACAACGAAAAGTGGACTATGCAACACGCGAAATCAACGAAGTAGTTAGCGTCTGGAAATTCGTTTTCATGCCCTATCTCAAGGTGAACTTGTTGAAAAAATACGCTCGCTCCAATAAAGAAGCGACTTGCAATCGCGCAGAATGTAAACAGCCGCAGGAGCAGTATGAAGTTAGAGTCAGACCATTGAGAGAAGTGGATCGCAGGCAACGCTTCTTCAAGCGCTATGGTCAGCGCCAAACCACCCACGATGGTAAGCACCCAGCACGCGTCTCGATGCGCATCCTCGGCAGACATTGGCGAAATAATACCGCAGGTGGGGCTACGAAAGCTCTTAGGACGGTAGCGAGGATACTATCTTACAGAAGGTGAATTTTATGGAGGACGTGCTTGAAGGAGGCAGACTTATCCAATTGAGCGGCGAGCCGAAACACGCCGGGCACTGCCACGGCTACCAACACAGCTACGAGCAGCGTCGCCATTTTCGGTCTCCACTCCTACTCTTCAAACTATATTGGAGAAGGGCCCAATGTCAACCGTTGCTTGACTAAACCATCTCTAATCAATAGCTTACGTCCAATTTACCATAAGCTCTGAAGCCTCCCCAATCCTCTTCAACACCGTCTCCCTACCCAAAACTTCCAGCGTCTCAAACAGCGGCGGAGCATTCTTCCGCCCGCAGACCGCCACCCGAATCGGCTGAAACATCTGCCCCGCCTTCACTCCCAATTCCTGCGCCGCCGCCCGCAGCGCCTGATCCAGCGGATCATGCTTGAACTCAACTTCAGCCAGCACCTCGTGCGCGCGCGTCAGAATCTTCAGCGCCATCTCCATATCACCTTTTTGCGGGATAAGCTCCGCCGGATCGTACGGCGGTAACTCCTCCACAAAAAAGAAGTCGGCCGCGGTAAGCACTTCCCGCAGCAACTTGATGCGCTCCCGGATCAGCGGCGTAATCCGCATCATCCTCTCCGGCGCAACTTTGAAGCCAGCCTCTTCCACAATCGGCAGCAGCCGCTCGCTCAACTCCCGCACCGTCAACCCGCGAATGTGCTCGGCATTCAGCCACAACGCCTTCGGATCAAACATCTCCTCTGGAGTAGTAGCCGGCTCTTTAAAATTCACCACCGCATTCGACCGGTTGATGCCCTCCAGCGAAAAAGCATCGGTAAGCTCCTGCAATGACATATTCTCGCGATCATTCTTCGGAGACCAGCCCAGCAAACAAAGAAAATTGATGAACGCCTCAGGCAGAAATCCCGCGTCGCGATAAGTTGTAACGCTCACCACCGGTCCATGCCGCCGCTTCGAAAGCTTGGTCCCATCCGGCGCAAACAGCAGCGGCAAATGCGCGAACTGCGGCGGCTTGTAGCCTGCGGCCTCGAAGATCAACACATGCTTGAAAGTATTTGGGAGATGCTCCTGTCCGCGAAAAATGTGCGAGATGTTCAACTCCGCATCATCGGCGCACGAAGCCAGATGATAAGTCGGCATGCCGTCAGATCGCAGCAGCGCGAAATCTTCAATATCGTCGGCCAACTTCACTTGCTCGCCATAAACCGCATCGGCAAATCGCACCGTCCGCCCACTATCGCGGGGCACCCGAAAGCGCAAGGCAAACGGTTCTCCGGCCGCCGCGCGCCGGTCGCTCTCGACCGCAGAAACTTCACGCGCCCCAGGATTGAACAGCCAAGTCCCTTGCGCCCCGGATTTTTCCGCATCTCCAGTGTGCGCCGACGTGAAGTCGCGATATGCAAGCCCTTTTTCGAAAATCTCCCAAGCCATCTTGCGGTGCAACTCCAGTCGCTCGGATTGTTTGTACTCTTCATCCCAGCCCAACCCCAACCACTTAAAGCCCTCAAAAATCGAGTCAACCGAAGCCTGCGTGTTGCGCTCCACGTCGGTATCGTCGAGACGGAGAATCATCGTCCCGCCGTTCCGCCGCGCATAAAGCCAGTTGAAGATGAACGTGCGTGCGCTGCCTACATGTAGAAATCCCGTAGGCGAAGGTGCAAAGCGCACCCGCGGCTTCGATCCAGAAGATAAGGAAAGCAGAGATTCGGGCATAAATAGTAGGACTCACGATGGTATGGGGCGAGAAAACAATCGTCAAGCCGGGCCAGCGACCAATCGCGCCCTTAAGTCATTGATTCCACGCGCCGCACGCAAACAACGACAGTTCAGGCCATTGTCCTTAAATTCTATTGTGCTCGCACCCTCCGCTGTGAAAACATTAGTGATCCTTAGTTCTTCCGGGGGCATCAGACTCAGCGCCAGGTCTTAGCCCAATCTCATGAACAGTATCGCCACCAGTATCGTAATCATTCCAGGCGTAGTCGCCGTTCTCCTCTGCTTGTTATTCAGTTATCTCTATGAGCAGAGCCGTCAGGCCTACTTCCGCGCCTGGCAGATTGCCTGGGCTTGCTATTCCATTCACTATGCGCTGGCCGCGTTCCGCTACTACCGGCCACCCGCGCTGGCCGCATTCTTCTTTAGCGCCCTGTTCTCGGTGGCTATGGCGGTATGCATCTTTGTCTCAACCCGCCTCACGCGTGCCTCGTTTCGCTTCCGCTGGTACGACTGGGCCGTTGCTCTAGCAGGAACCGCAGCCGCCTGCCTTGACCTGAAGTCGCTCCTAACCAACGGTCCAGCCCCATCCTTCAGCTTTACGGTTATCTTCCTGACCGCAGTGCTGCTCTATTGTTCGGCGGCTTTTTATCTGCACGCGCACCGCCAAGGCTCGGCTGCATTCAAGCTGCTCGCTATCTCGCTCGCCTTTTGGGCCGTGCTCATGACTGCCATGCAATCCGGCAATCCGGTGATGGAAATGTTTGGCAGCGTCGGCAACGTTCTCGGGCCCATCCCGCAAATGCTCCTCGGCATTGCCATGGTGATGGTGCTGTTTGAGAACGAGCGCAACGCGGTGCAGGAAAATACTCTCGCTCTCTCAACCTTGGGCGTAGACCCGCGCCAACTGCTCTCCGCCGACGACCTCCGCCCCAGCATGCAATTGGCCCTGGAGCGCCTGGTCAGCGCTCTCTCCACTCGGCGCGCAGTAATCTACATTGCCGAGCGCTGGCGCGGCGTGCTGCCCTCGGTCGAGCACGGCTTCTCTCCCGAATTCTTAGAAGCCCTAACCAAAAGCGGCGCCGGAGAATACCTCAGCGACCTCGCCTACCGCCACGGCGGACTCTTTACCGCCCACCACGTAACTCAGATGACCGAACCCGTTCCTGTAGCCCCAGCCGGAACCTTCGCCGAATTCAAGAAAGTAATCACGTCCGCCGAGATCCGCAACCTCACCGCCGTAAGCCTGCACACTCGCGAGCACGTCTTCGGAGTGATTCTCTTCCCCCACGCCGACCGAAAAGCCTTCGGTGCTTCCGGCCCGCGCCTCATGGTAGGCCTCGCTCTCCAACTCGGCCTAACCATCGACAACTACGTAGTCGCTCATGACGCCCACCGCCGCACTCAAGAATACGAACTCCTCACCGAGATCGGCCAAGCCATCAGCTCCCGTCTCGATCAGGACGAAGTCCTGCGCACCATCCACACCGAACTCGGCCAGATTTTCAACACCAGCAATTTCTACATCGCCTTTCAAGAGGGAGATGAAATCCGCTTCGAGCTCGAAGTGGAGGACGATCGCATCCTTCCCAAGCGCTCGCGAAAACTGGAGAACGCCTTTACCGAGTACGTAATCCGCACCGGACAACCGTTGCTCATTCGCTCCGACCTCGAGAAGACCCGGGCTCGATTGGGCGTCACCTTCACGCCAGAGAAGCCCGCAAGCTGTCTGTGTGCGGCGCCGGTCCTGCTGGGCAACAAGCCCGCGGGAGTCATGGTAGCCATGAGCACCGAACGAGAATTCGTCTTCGAGCAGCGCGACCTCGACGTACTCATGACCGCCGCCGGTCAAGTTTCCGTGGCCGTAGAAAATGCCCGCCTCTTCGCCGAAGAACAACGCCGCTCGCGCCAACTGGCGTTCCTCAACAACATCTCCCGCACCGCAATCTCGAGCGACGATCCCGTCCACCTGCTTGGCCAGATCGTCGGCGAAGTGCAAAGGAATTTCAGCTTCGATCACATCGGCATCGGTCTGCTCGATTACGGAACCAAAGAAATCGAAATCAAAGCCGAAGCCGGATCCACCGCTCACGCCATGGGCAAACGAGTTCCGCTAGGCATAGGAATTCTGGGCCGTGTAGCCCGCACCGGCGAGCGCGCCCTGGTACAAAACGGCCTCGAAGGTCAAATCGGTGCACTCCTGCCCGAGTCGCGATCGGTACTCTGCATCCCCATCACCTACGGCGAAACGCTGCTGGGGGCGCTGAACATCGAATCCCGCAACGACAACGCCTTCACCCCGCAAGACGTTCTAATCCTCAACACTCTCGCCGATCTTTTGGCCACAGCTCTGCACAACGCCTTCGTCTTCCAAAAGTTGCAACAGCAATCCATTACCGACGGCCTCACCGGGATCAAAACTCGCCGCTTCTTTTGGGAAGCTCTCTCCGCCGAGTGGAAGCGCGCCTCCCGCTCTGGACGCCCATTCTCCGTGGTTCTCATCGACCTCGACAAGTTCAAGGAAGTAAACGACACCATGGGCCACTTCGAAGGTGACTTGGTTCTCGCGCGTGTAGGCCGCCTGCTAGAGCAAAAGTCTCGCCAATCGAATGTAGTAGCCCGGTACGGCGGCGACGAATTCGTAGTCCTGATGCCCGAAACCGGCCCCGACCAAGCGCAGGTTCTAGCCGAACGCCTGCGCCAGTGGATCACCACCGATCCCATGCTCAGCGAGCACCACATCACCGGCAGCTTCGGCGTTGCGAGCTTTCCCACCCACGGCTTCTCCGTAGAAGACATCATTCGCGTAGCCGACGCCGGCATGTACGTCTCCAAACGCTCCGGCGGCAATCGCGTCTCCACCACCGAAGAGTTTTCCGGCGGAGGCGAAGAGTTCGCCGCGCAACGCCAGCAAATCTCGACCTACATTGAAGGATTCCTGCAGCGCGAACATAACGGCCCCGAGCATCTCGAAGAACTAACTTCGATGCTCCTGAAATTCTGCGGCGGCGCCGAAGACTGCAACGTACCGCTCTTGAAAGAATCCATCGAAGTTCTAAGCCGCGCCGCCGAATCCCGCGAACTGCGCACCGCCGGCCACGGCGACTTGGTAGCTCGCTACGCCGAGATCATCGCCCGCGCCCTGCAACTCCCTCCCGAGGAAACCGCCGACCTCGTCTATGCCGCCCGCGTCCACGACGTCGGCAAAATCTTCGTCCCCGAGCGCGTTCTCAACAAACCCGGCCCCTTAACCGACGACGAATTTTTCCTGGTAAGAATGCACGCCCGCGTAGGAGCCGAAATCATCGGCATCCTCCCGCACAGCACCAGGATGCGCCAGGCCATCGAGCACCACCATCAGCGCTTCGACGGATCAGGCTACCCCGACGGCGCGAAAGGCGAGCAAATCCCGCTCTGGGCCCGCATCGTAGCCCTGGCCGACGCTTACGCCAATATGCTCACCGAACACTCCATCGGCGCCGCCCGCACCCCCGAGCAAGCGCTCGACGAACTCTCCAAGATGAGCGGCACCGGCTTCGACGGCATGTTGGTGCGTTTGCTGCTGCGCGAACTGAAATCGGAGCGGGCGTCGTCGGCAAAAGACGGTTTCTAAGGCGCCCGGCAGTTCGTTCTTGGTAGTTGGGTAGTGGCCTGATTTCAACGGTTGACTTCCCAACTGCAGTTGCTAAGGAGAAATCTCGCCGACTCTCAGATACAGATTTCGTAAAAGCTGACTCTGGCCTCAAGAGCCGCGGCGCTCGGTCCCAATTAATCATTACAATTCGTATTGCCACTTAGCACCGTGCCCGTAGTCTGTCCCGGGCCAAAACCATTTCCAACCGTAGGAGCCATTAATTGAAACGTCACCGTGTCGATGCCCCGGCCGTTCTTAAGGCGTGCCACGCAGACGCCACTATTCGGGAAAAGCGAACCGAGACTCAAGATCACAGTGGGGTTACCGCTCGGGTCGAGAGCTGTAACGTTGATTCCTGCGATGTCCCAGTTGTCCCATCCCTCCCAGCCCCGCGGGTGCTGGATCAGGGTGATGCTCATCGTCCCGAAGGTTACCACGCCTGGGCCCAGCGGAAATGGGTTATTCACTACATCATCCACGCTGTTGTTCGGCCATTCTTGAGCATTAGGATTCTGCGGGCATGCGGGAGCGCCGTTCGGTCCCCAGTTGTCCGTCCCCGCATCCGATGCCTTCAGGCAAAGCGGGGCACTCTGCCCGGAAAAAGTCGCAACGGCCTCGCTATCGCTGCGCAGGTCGTCGTTACCGGTTGCAATCTCCACAACCACTTGGCTATAACTAACAAACGGAGCAAAGCCCCACATCGGCGCAGATCCGAATGGTGTGTTGCCGTAAGCAATGAATACCGACTTGCCGAAAAAAAAAGGCAGTCCCCACAGGAATGTACTGCCGCCATCGCAGCAGAAGGGAATTGGCGCCCCCAAGTCGTTGAAAGCGATATCGCCGCTGGATTCGAACGCAAGTCCATCTCCAACCTGAAAATCAATGGGAGTCTGTGGACATGAGGTGGAGGAATTGCACGGGCCGACCGTCGCGTCCAACCCCACGAAGGATGGGTTCGTGAGGGTCGTCGAGCAAAAAAAACCAAAACACTGCGGAGTAGTAGGACAGTACTCCATGACTGGATGCTCGTTATAGGAAATGCACTGGAGAGCGTTTCCAAAAGGGCACGGCAGGGCGCACTGCGGGATCTTCGAATCATCAAAGAACAACTGATTTGAGCCCGTATCAATAGCAGACGTGAAAAACGGCTGCCCGTATATATTTCCGGGTAGGAATGGCGGGTTATAAAGAAACGTATCAAATTGTAAGCTCGAACTTGCCACCGTGTTATACGGGTTTCCGTTACTTACGACCTGCGGCGTGTTTGACAGATTAGTTCCAATTCCGAAAATAACGTCTCCAACTCCCTGCGATGCTCCTCTTGGTGAGATTGGTGACATCCTTACAAACACGCCATTGTTGTCCGTCGGCAGTAGGAAAGCAGGATTCTGCACGGTCTGTGCCTGACTTGGAGAATTCGCTGGCGCACAGGTTTGATTTTGGCAGGTAAAGTAATTGACTCCGCCCGGAAACCCAGTGTCAGACTGAAAAGGGGCTATGCCTAGTAGCCCGCTTGCTCCGCCTAAGCTGTTCGAGTCCGCCTGCATAGCATTGCACGGCGAAGGAGGGGAAGAAGAACCAAAAGACGCATCTATGATCTGGATCGGAACCGTCACGGCCGGCTCGCCTCCCATGGTCACGGATGCCGTATTCACCGAACCCCAAGATGTGTAGGTTCCGAACTGGACGCACTCGGCTAACGCGCCCCCACTCGATTGTATCGAAGGAAAGGAAACGGAACCCAACGCTTGCGAGAGGATCCTCACTCCTGAGCTTCCAGTATCTACAATCAAATCCAAACTCATGCACTGGTTCCCTCCGGCCGGACAAGACTCATAAGGCGAGCAATTGACCGATCCCCCAGTCGGACAAACCGTCACGGTCGCTATAGGGACGTTGGTCGGCCACACCTTAATGGGAAGATTCGGATTTGTAGTGCCGCCGCACGAAATCATCGCTCCACAGGCCGCTAACAGAGCCATTCGGTTTACCAAAAATCCTCGACGAAAAGCGTCCGTTGGGTTAGTGATCACGGAACAACCTCCGACGTTTGGACCCCACGCGGCATTAGGTCGATGCGAATCGCACGGCCTCCGTAGGCCCCCATGCGGCCTCCCATCTCTACGAGAACTGAGTCTGTCTGGATTCGTGTGTAACGAAGCGATCGGTATATAGCCTTGCCTTGAATTTTCTGCGGGTCGAATCCCAGCAGCTCCAGGAGGTCTGGCATACGGCTCCCACTCCAGGCGACTCCAAAGACGACCTTCGTTGCCGGATTGGTGTATTCCTTTAGCCCGAGGTCTCGGGAAAATAGGGTGGTGCAACGATAGCCATGGATCAACTCGGTTCTTGTCGTCGCCAAGTGCATTGCCACCCGATCCTGCTCGATCTGTTCTTCTGCCTTGCCAAGCGTCGCCACGGCAACGTCGGGGAAACAGAGAAGCAAGCTTAGAAGAATGGTCTGGGCACCAAGGCGCGTCGGATTCACTGCTAAGACGAATTTCTTCACTGCATTCCCTCCGCCTGGAAGCTGCGCTCTTAATGATCCTTGACGCACCTTGAACGAATGTTATTAGGAACTCCTTTAGCGATACGCCCTAACCGCCCGAAACTCCGGCGAACTATATGCTTCTAACCGACAAAATTCAACCGCTCCCCTTGGGGACTGGCCCGCCCTATCCCAAGTCTCTACTCTCGAGGGGCACGCTCAAAAGTAGGGACGGGCTAAAGTGGAGCTTAGGCAAACAGGTGGAGTCTGATCGAACCCGAGATGGACCGAATCGCAGCGATCGTCAATGCCGCACTTCCCGGAAGCTACTACCTGATCGACATTCAGTCTAAATCCGGATCGAAAACATAGTGGCGGCTGGCCCGCTCAATCTCAAGCCTCTACTCTCGAGCGGTACCCGCACCGGGCATCTTAAAGTTATGCGTCTTACGATTATGCGACCCAGGGATTCAGAACCGGCACTTGGGTACTTGTGAAGTCGCTGACGTTGCGGGAAACGATGGTCAGATTGTATTGAAGGGCTGTCGCAGCCAGCAGGCCGTCGATGGCCGCGAGAGGCTTTCCCTTACGTTCGGCTTCGGCGGTAAGCCAGCCCCACCGATCGGCAACCGAATTATCGATCGCGAGAATTCTTCCAGAGAATCGAACTTGCAGATCCGATTCCAGCCAACTTTCGAGATAGCTTCGTCGCTTGCTCTGTGGAAGGGCGGCTGCACCCTTGCGAATTTCTCCCAGCGTGAGAACGCTTAAGTAGAGCAGGCTCTCATCCGCCACCCTCATCCAGCCGATGACGCGAGGTTCCGGCTTGGAGCGGATCAACTCAGAGATGCAATTCGTATCCAGTAGAAACCCGCTCATAGCTTGACGTCGCGGGCCGGAGTGCGGTCCCGCTCGAGGTTAAGTTCCACGCCCATCAGCGGCGATTCCCGGAAGAAGTCAACGATATTCCTGGGCTGACGCGCCTTGCTCACCAGACGGTCGTACTGCTCTTCCGCAATCATGACGACGCCCTCCCTGCCCTGGCGCGTGATGCGCTGCGGGCCTTGCGTGCGGGTGCGGCGGAAGAGCTCGCTGAATTGGGCTTTTGCAGTCTGCACTTGCCAGGAATCGGCGGCGGCCTTCGAACTCGCGGCGGAAGCTTTGCGGGATTGCCGACTGGGCTTTTTCAAGGAGTTGGCTCCTCACAATCTGACTAGTCTGACTAGACACAGTATCTGCAAACGAGGGGGTGAAGTCAAGCTTTCGATGCCGGGGCTGGCCCGGGCTATCTCAAGTCTCTCCTCTCGAGTAAGGACCCTCAAGAGTGCAGACGTGGCTTCGAGTGCGCCAGCGGCTTGCAACTCCGCCTCATAAGCACGAAACTACAGTCCATGCCCACCACTCTCTCGCTCTCCAACAAAGTAGCCTTAATCACCGGCGGCTCCCGCGGCATCGGAGCGGCCACCGTCCGCATGTTCGCCGCCGCTGGCGCGAAGGTAGTCCTCAGCTATCAGAAAGCCGGCGAGCAAGCCGCAGCGCTCGCGAAAGAATGCGGCGCAGCCAATTGCTACGCGGTAGCCAGCAATCTCGACAACCCGGAGTCCGCCCGAGCCCTGGTAGCCGAAACCGTAAAGCATTTCGGCCGCATCGATATCCTCGTAGCCAACCACGGCGTCTGGCCCGCCGAAGACGTCGCCATCGACAAAATGACCGACGAGCAATGGCGCTCCACGCTCTCCATCAACCTGGACGCCGTCTTCGGCCTGGTCAAACACACGGTAGCGCAAATGAAATCCCAGCCCCGCGCCACCGGCCCCGCCGGACACATCGTTCTCATCAGCTCCACCAGCGGGCAGCGCGGTGAAGCCTACCACAGCGATTACTCCGCCACCAAAGGCGCTCTAATCAGCATGACCAAAGGATTCGCCGTCGAACTAGCCCCCGCAGGAATTTACGTAAATTGCGTGGCTCCCGGCTGGGTCGACACCGACATGTCAAGGCCAGCGTTAGATGATCCAATCACTGGCGACCGCGTTCTGCGCACCATCCCGCTAGGCCGAGTAGGCAAGCCCGAAGAAATCGCCGCCCCGATCTTGTTCCTATGCACCGAACACGCCGGCTTCATCACCGGCGAAATCTTCAACGTAAACGGCGGCGCCGTCCTGGTAGGATGATGAGCCGATGCCAACAATCTAGGGTAAGTGCGTGGGGATGGCCGCCTCGGCCGTCCAGCCGAGCGCAGCGAAGCGCATCCCGCCAGTCTGGCGAAAAACTCCAGTCAGAGCAGGCTCGGGAAGGGCACGACTTTAGTCGTGCCCTAAAGCGTGCCCTAAAGCGTTAAAGATAGATATGCGCTTTAGCGCCCGAGGTTAGCTTTCACGCACGCTGCTGCAGTTTCTCCGCAGTGGTGAGAGGAATGACCAGCATCGCGCGCCGCCACCGCAAGCAGCTACAATTAACATTCGGGCATCACACTGGTTTGCGCTGAATGAAGTGCGCTGAATGAAGCATTTCCCTATCATCCTAATCCCGGTCTTATTACTGGCGAATTACGCGGAGTCGGCACCGCAAGCGCCCCCATCCCCCGCATCCCAGTCCGTCCCCCTAGATCAGGAAAACGCGCGCCAGGCCCGCGCTCTCCTCGATCAAGCCATCCAAGCCTTAGGCGGGGACACCTATCTAAACGTCCAAAACATCGAAACCTCCGGCCGCACCTATAGCTTTCATCACGGCCGCCCCACCAGCAACGGCGTCCTCTACTGGCGCTTCGTCGAATATCCCGACAAAGAGCGCATCGAGCTCACCAAAGAACGCGACGTAGCCACCGTCTTCAACGGCGATAAAGCCTACGAAGTTACCTACAAAGGCCCGCACGAGATCGAGAAAAAAGATCTCGACGATTATCTCCGCCGCCGCAGATTCTCCCTCGAAACGTTACTGCGAGTCTGGCGAAAGGATCCAACCGTAGCGCTCCTCTACGTCGGCGAAGCCCTCGCCGGCAATGTCGAGGCCAAGCAAGTCACACTGATCAATTCCAAAGATGAGGCCGTAAACCTCTTCTTCGATCTCGACACCCACCTGCCCCTCAAGAAAAGTTACAAATGGCGCGACCCGGTCGATAAAGAGCTCAACATCGAAGAAGAAACCTACGACAACTACCGCCCCGTGCAGGGCATTATGACCCCCTACGGCTTCACCCGCTACTTCAACGGAGACATGCAGAACGAGCGCTTCCTGAACTCCGTAACCTACAATCAGCCGCTGAACCAAGCCATGTTCGACGCTTTCTCCCACTACAACCCTATAAAAGAATCCGAAAAACACTTCAAGAAATAGTCGGAATTCTCCCTCGCGCATAAAACCGCCCAGGTCGAAGAGACGTAGCTTGCTACGTCTTCCCTCCGCGCGCTCAAAGTATCGCCGAAACAGTATCTCCAGCCTCCAGGCCGGCTGTCGAGTGGGCGTCCGCGCCAGCTCACTCGACCATTAATCAACCCTGTCCCCCACCCCCAAAACCACCAACTGTGGCTTTTTTACCACAGCCAAGGTTCCCGCCGCCGCTGTAATCTATTGAGCCACACAAACATAAGTCCAGCTATTGGTCCAAGAGCAGACAATTCGTTCTGTGGTCGAATGCAGTGGCGTAGGACTGCACAGCGGAGCCCCCGTCTCTCTCCGCCTCCTACCGGCCCGACCCGGCACCGGAATCGTCTTCCGCCGCACCGACCTCGACAACTTCGAACTTGAAGCCAGCAGCCGTAACGTAGCCCGCGTCAGCTATGCCACCAGCCTGATGAAAAAGGGCATTCTGATTTCCACCACCGAGCACCTGCTCTCGGCGTTCGTCGGCATGGGAATCGATAACGCCATCGTCGAACTCGATAACCTCGAACTCCCCATCCTCGATGGCAGCGCCCTCCCCTTCGTAGAGCTCATTCAGAAAGCCGGCATCCGCAAGCAGCGCCGCCCCCGCAAATATTTAAAGATTCTGCGCGAGGTTGAGATGCGCGAAGGAAATAAATTTATTTCGGTCTATCCCGCCAACACCTACTCGGTTTCCTACTCCATCAATTTCCCGCATCCGCTGATCGGCAAAGAAACTTTTCAGCTCGAACTCTCGAACGGCAATTACCTGCGCCACATCGCCGCCGCCCGTACCTTTGGCTCCCGGCAGGACGAAAAAGCCATGCGCAACATGGGACTCATCCGCGGCGCCTCCCGCGAAAACTGCATCGTGCTGACTCACGACGGAATCGAGAACGGACCGTTACGCTTCCCCGACGAATTCGTCCGCCACAAAGTTTTGGATTTAGTAGGTGATCTGGCGCTGCTAGGGAGGCCGATCCTCGGCAAAATAGTAGCCGACCGCGCCGGCCACGCCATGCACACGGCCCTGGTCTCCCGCATCCTCCGCGACAAAACCATCTGGGAAGAAGTGACGCTGGATGAAGAGGAAAGAGTCAATGAAAATCGATACACCGTTCCAGCCGCCGCAGGCACCTCTGCCTGAGGAAATAAGAGAACAGCCCGCTCGAGCCTGTGTAACGACAGACAACCACAGCCCATGTGGGGACGGCCGCCTCGGCCGTCCAGCCACGCGCAGCAAGGCGTCCGGCTCGCGCCCATCTGCCAGCGCCCGAGTATCGCGCTTCAACTAATCTTGTCATTCCGACCGGAGCCGGAGCGAACGCGACGGCGGAGCGCAGGAACCTGCTGTTTCTTTCATCTATCTCAGCCGGTCAGTTCGCGCATACAGTTTGTGCGCGATGCCATGAAACCATCAGTCCGCCGGCTCGCAAGGCAAATCCGCGCCGTCGCACTCACTCGAAGGCTGCTCCGCTAGCAATCTCTCCAACTCCGCCCGAGTCCGTGTGATCAAAGCCGCGGCAAACTGACGCGCCGATTGCTGCCGCTCCGCCGAAAGATCCTTCACGCGCATATTCAGCAAAGCGACATCATCTTCAAACCAACGCAAAGTTTTCTGCACGCGATGGATGCGGTAAGAATTAGAAAGCATGGCAAGAATTCTCCAGTATGGGTTCTGCAGAGAAGTTCCCCAGAAAAGTTCTGCAGTATCCCACCAGATTGCCATGCCGGGCCGAAGCCGCAAGTCACAAGATGAGTACCTCAAAGCTGAGGTATCAGAATACGGAATGAAATCTTACTGGGAATGAGAGCTTACTGAATGACCTCGGGCCCACGCCCCGCCAGTGCCCCCGGAAGCGCTTTCTCCATTTGCTGGTCGAGCCATTTCTCCAACGTCTCCCGGGAGCTCTCCGGCATATTCATAAAGCGCAACCCGACACGCCCCTTCAAGTCGGCCCAGGCCACTTGCGCCTCCAGATTCATGGCCACGCTGCTCTGCGGCAGCATAAAATGTACCTGCGGAGTCCCGTTTTTGGGCAACGCGCGCCGCACCATCAGCGCCATGCCGCCTTCGCTGATATCGGTGCTGGTAGCTTCCACTTCTTTTTCCGCCGCAATCAGCTTCACCGCCATCTTCACCGGCTGGCGGAAATAGCGCCGCCGCTCTACCATCATAAAATTGAGCGCGGCATGCAAACAGCGCGACGCGTTCAAGCTGCTGATGGGTTTTTGCAGAACAAAATTGATCCCCATTTTGAACACATCTTGCGTCGTCGTTTTCTTGCCATTGAGAATGGCGAAGGCTACCGAACTTTTGTTGCTGGGTGTGGCCCGCAGCTCCTGCAAAACCCCAAGCCCGCCCGGCAGATCGTCGCAGTCCACAATCACCGCATCAAATTTTTCCGAGAGCAGAATTTCGCTCGCTTGCCCTGCCTCCTGGCATATCTGAACGTCGATCGCAAGCTTTTCCAATGTGGGGCGCAGGATTCGCATCACTTCCACATCACGGCTCAGGAGAAGGGAGTCCAGATTCATGCTCTAATTCTAGAGTCGGCTAGTCACTCTCGAAAGTAACCAAGGTATCTGGTCGCTGATTACCAACTCGCGGACGAGTTCAATCTATGAGTTCCAGCTAATCTGATGAAACCACAACTCTAACGCCATGTATAAACTCGTTTATCTTTCCCTGGGCTCAAACCTCGGAGACCGCGAGGCGCAACTGAAAGAGGCCTTGGCGCGGTTAAGCACCCTGGGTCGGGTGCTAGGCGTCTCGTCGCTTTATGAAACCGAACCGGTAGAATTCACCGAGCAACCATGGTTTCTGAATTGTGCCGTCGCCTTCGAAACCAGCACCACTCCGCAACAACTAATGAACGCCATTCTCAAAATCGAGCACGAAATGGGCCGTCGCCGCTTGCAAAATAAAGGTCCACGCGCCATCGACATCGACATCTTGCTCTTCGGCAACGACATCCTTCATTCGCCGCAACTAACCCTCCCGCACCCCGGCATTCCCCACCGCCGCTTCGTGCTCGAGCCTCTCGCCGAGATCGCGCCCGACCTCCAACATCCAGTACTGAAGAAGACAATTCAAGAACTACGAGATGCGTTGCCATGGGGTCAAGAAGTGAGGCGCATCACCCCCGGAGCAGGCCAGCGACCAACGACCAACGACTAACGACTGTTTACGGAACGATAATGCGGCTAGCTTCCTGCCTCGCGACCACAGCAGCCTGCTTCTCCGGAAATTGCGCAAACAGAAAATCAATAAACGCCCGCGACTTCGGCCGCCCCGATGTGCGTCCCTGCGCCAATCGCAACAAAAACACTAGAGCCTTGAGCACTTCGGAATCGCGCAGATTCGAATAACCTAGTTGCTTCGTCTCTGCCTCGCGGTATTGCTTCACCATCTCTTCCACCTGCGCTGCCGCGGCATGCTGCGCCGCACTGGTGAGCGGCTGCTCATAGTGCAGCCCTGACTTCACTAGCCGCTCGTAACTCGTACACATCGCGGTGAGAGTCGCGATCAGATCCCGATCGTTCAACCGGGGGTCGGCATGCGCCGCCTTCGCCAGCGCGTACGTCAGTCCCATCAGCAAGTGCTCGCGCTCATAAGTAAATTGATCCGAAACCTCAATCTGCAAAAACAGCGACGCGCGATCGAACTCCTCCGCCGAACGCGGCTTCTCATGCAACCGCGCCTGCTGCAGGTAAGGACAATCGCTAGGACAATCCAGCGTAACCTCGCGCTGCTCCCCGCAACACTGCGGACAGATCCGTCCATGCACCGCCGGACAAAAACGTTTCTCCTTACGAACCTCACAGATTGCGCAACTCAAGT
Organism: uncultured Acidobacteriaceae bacterium; assembly: GCA_963781635.1. GTDB lineage: Bacteria > Acidobacteriota > Terriglobia > Terriglobales > Acidobacteriaceae > Sulfotelmatobacter. Next base: position 64,704 of record CAWAFZ010000006.1, on the reverse strand, counting down.
TGAAACTCCTCGCAAGTATTATTGCACTGGAAGTGCAGCACGCAGTACCTTGTGCCCAGTACCTAGTACCCAGTACCTGGTGCTCAGCACTTGGCAATTAGCGGTGGCCAAACAACCCGAGACTCATCCGAACTTAAAGCCCACGGCCAAGTTCAGAAGTTAACCTGCTGAATGCCGAGTGCTGAATGCTGACTCATTGGGTACTAGGTACTGCTACCAGTAACTGCTCTGGTACCCGTCGTTGCGCCATTTTGGAACGTTCATCTCCAGATTCCCTTGTAAAAATGCCCATTTCCGCGTGCGATCTTTACAGAACCCGCGTAGAATAAGGGTGTTTTCCACAGGACGGTAATGTAAGATCATGCCCGTCTGGAATTAAAATTCAAAAGTTTTCCGAGGAGGAAATATGGCAGCAGGTTTAACCAAGACGCAACTCGTCCGTCATCTGGCGGAAAAGACTGAACTACCCAACAAAACCGTAGCCGGATTTCTAGAGCAACTCGCCGACGTTGCTGTAAAAGAAACAAAAAAGAACGGCGTATTCGTAGTCCCCGGCCTCGGCCGCCTGGTGAAAGCCCATCGCAAAGCCCGCGTAGGCCGCAACCCTCAGACCGGCGAACCCATTCAGATCAAGGCCAAGACGGTAGTCAAGTTCCGCGTAGCCAAAGCCGCCAAAGACGCCATCGCCCCCAAAAAGTAGTGGGTCAGCGTCGCAAAATTCAAATGTCGTAGGAGTGAAATTGGGGTGCCCCATTTCTCGCGTCCTTTGCGAGAAGTGGGGTTTTCCTTTTCACGTCGAACCTCGATCCAAGAGTCGTACAATCGCACACGCACTCAAAGCCGCGAAGCGGCGGAAGAATGCAGCCCACGGCGTAAGCCGTGGGTGGAACGCAGAGAGGGAATAAGCCCCGGAGGGGTGCAAGACAGTCAAGCTGCGAGATTCAAAAGCCTGGGTCGCTCAGCTCACTGCACATTCACCTTTTGTTGAAACCGCTTGAGCCAGAAACCAAGCCCAATTACAAGCGTGAGCATGAATAACCGTATCGTAATGCCTAAGAATCCGTATTTCAGCCAGAGCCAATGGCCCCAGTCGGAGATCCCGCGACCATACGCACCCTTATGCGCATAAGCAATGCTCCGCTTGCCGAATCCAAATCCGAACCTCGGATTGATGAGCAGTGCCTGATCGAAGTCCCGGATCGCGCGATCATAGTCACCCTCTTTCGTATACGCCACGCCACGAATGCCAAGGGCGTCGACGTCGGCTGGCTTGATGCTTAGGACGTGGCTGTAGTCCTGGATTGCGTCCTCGTAATCGCCCGTATGCGCATATGCCAATCCGCGTTGATAAAGATAATCAGCGTCACCGGGATTTAGGCGCAGTGCCTGACTGTAGTCCTCAATGGCGCGGTTGTGGTCGTTCTTGGACTCGTATGCAAGCCCGCGATTGTAGAACGCATCGGCAGAGTTGGGGTTGAGGCGTAGCGCCTGATCGTAATCCTGGATCGCACGGTCATAATCGCTGTCAGCCCAATACGCCAAGCCTCGTCCAACCAAAGCATCGGCATCGAGGGGCCTTAGCCGCAGTGCCTGGTCGTAGTTCTCGATGGTGCGGTCATAGTTACTCTTATGCCAGTACGCGGAGCCAAGCCCGTCGAATACATTAGGGTTACCGGGCTTTAGTCGCGCTGCCTGAGTGTAGTCCTGGATAGCACGGTCATAATCACGTCTGTGCGCGTGCGCCCGCCCTCGATTGTAAAACGCATCAGCGAGGCTAGGATTCAGGCGCAATGCTTGGTTGTAGTCTTGGATCGCGTGGTCATAATCGCCCTTTTGAGCGTAGCTCCAGCCACGGTTCTCTAACGCGGCCGCATAGGCTAGATTGATCTGCAGGGCACCGTCATAGTCTCGGATGGCACTGTCATAATCCCCCTTCCGCATGAACGCCAATCCCCTGCCGTAGAGAGAATCAGCATCACTCGGCTTGAGGTTCAGCGCGTGATCGTAATCTTGAATGGCCTGATCGTAAGCTCCCTTATAACTGTTTGCGATGCCGCGACCATAGAGGGCTTTGGCCGAGCCTGGGTTCAGGCGCAATGCTTGATCATAATCCTGGATGGAACGGTTGTAATCCTGCTTTAGTGTATAGGCGCTGCCGCGAGCTATGAACGCATCTTCGTAGTTTGGTTTGAGCTGCGAGGCGTGGTTGAAATCCTCAATAGCGCGATCGTAGTCACGCTTGCGGAAATATGCTCTGCCTCGATCTTGGAATGCCTCTGCAAACGCAGCGTCTGCCATCTTGCCTGAGCGGATGAGATCCGAGCATGCGGCAATGGCCTGTGTGGGATCTTCGCTCTTGCACTGCCTCCACTGTTCCCGTTGCAACCGGTTCTCCGGGAGCGGTTGGCCGCAAAGCAGGCCCGTTGCGCCAATTAGGAATAGTATGATGAGCGATGCCAGACGCACAACTACCCTCCCGCCCACAACAACCGCTTGCCAAAGGCGTGATTCCACGGCCATCAACCTATCAGGATTTACCGATTCTTCGACACGAATCTCCCACCGCTTTCCACAGCCCCACTGTGACATCCAACCTTGCCCTCAACCCAAAACTCATCCATCATTGCCCTGGCAAAGGCAATACAGCCGGCCGCAAGGGGACGGGCGAAAAGCGCCCCGTAACCCCTTAGTCTGGAAGATTTTGGTATCTAAGTTCTTTGACAAGCGGATTTTACGGAGAAAAACCTGGCTAACCCCATGATTCCAATCGCCAGGGGGGTGGGGAGTATACCCCAATTTTAGGCTGGGCACGGTCCACGGGTCGACAGGGAAGCACCGCCGCACACAAATTATTTCGAGGAGGAATCCACAGCCCGAAAGCTGAGCGCGCGGCTCAAAGCCGCAAGCCTCTAGCCCCCAGGCCCATCATTCGACACATACTGCTCCAGCGACTCCAACTCGCGGCTGAGATCGCCAACACGCCACTCCAGCAGATTGCGAATGGAGAGAATCCCCAGCAGTTTGCCGTTCTCGTCGGCCACCGGCAGATGGCGGAAGTGCCGCTCCAGCATAATGGTCAGCGCTTCACCCGCGCCCGTGCGGCGCGTAGCCATCTCCACCGGCGTGGTCATCAAATCCCGCACCCGCGTAGCTTGCGGGTCAGTGTGGCTCAACGCCAGTTTCCGGAGAACGTCGCGCTCCGTGAAAATTCCCGCAACTCGGTATTCGGAGTCGACCACCGCCACCGCTCCCACGTGGTGATCGAGCATTTTGTTGATAGCGTCGGCGACGCTGGCCTCCAGCGGAACCGCCGCAATTTCCCGGTCACAAAGCTCCAACAGGCTCATAAAAACCTCCTCCGGCCCTCAACCTCCGCCCGCACAGGCCTGGTTCGAACGGAATTACAGATTGATGCATTATGCTCGCAGCCAAGCCGATGTCAAGAAAATTGCAACTTCGTCGAACTTTATTTTCCAGATCTGGAAAATCGCGAACCTCGGTTCGGCCCGTTCTTCGGTGTGGAGCGCAAATATCCTACTCGCCCCCGACACAAGCATCCGCCTCAATCTCCACCAGAATCTCAGGCGAAATCAAAGCGCTGACTTGCACCATCGAAGTTGCAGGACGAATTTCGCCGAAAGAACTCTCCATGAGCTTTGCCGACCTTCTCCCAGTCCGCGATGTTAGTAACGTAAATTCGCGTGCGCACCACATCCTTCATGCCAGCGCCCGCCTTACGCAAAGCACTTTCGATGTTCTTCAAAGTCTGCACCGCCTGCGCATAAGCGTCTCCAACTCCAACGATCTTGCCATCACGTCCCGGTCGCGGTCGTGCCCGAAACATGCACGTGAGGTCCTACTTTCACCGCACGAGAGTACCCGACAATAGGTTCCCACTGTGTACCGCTGGAGATGTTCATCTCTTTTCATCTTCTCGATTCTCCTCTTCGGACCTCATTCTATTGCGGTTCTTGCCCTTCGTATTAGCAGCCAGTGCCACTGCCTGCCAACAAAAGCCCGCTGCAACCCTGCAAGGGCTTGCACACTTCTAAGCATTAGAGAAAATGATGCGCAACATAAACAAAAGTCACTTGCTTTCGCCTTTAAACTGAGATAAATAGTCTACTCAGCAATCTTGGAGAGCCCGCACTGCAGAGCGGCTTTCAGGGGGCCCAAAGAAGCATGATTCCGGAATCTCATCCGCTTGCGGCAGTTGTTCCAGGAGTTGGTGGGACGCCATTACGCCGAGGAGATCGGCATCCGCGATCCCGAAGTCGTCGCTTACGTTTCGCATTTGCTGGCGGAGTTTTGCGAAACCGATCAGTTATTCAAGATTCACGACGAAGCCGATCGTCCGCTCACTGACTTGGGCGAGATGCTGCTCGAGTCCGATCCCGTCTACGGCCCCGCGCCCTCCTTCGACCGCGAACGCCAGGTGCGCAAGCACATCGGCGACTACGCGCTGTTCTTCGCCGGAATGTTTCCCGAGAGCATCAACCACTTCCGCCTGCGCCGCCATCGTCTGGAAAATTTTGTGGAGTGGATGAAGGCCGGCAAAGAAAGCTACTACATCGTCTCCAAGTTCGAGCACTTCGAGTATGCCAAGGTTGCGCCTCTTTTCGCCCACCTCTCGCGCGAGTTCGAAGGCTGCGTCTACGGCCTGAACATGGTGAAGAACGATCTGCAGGAGATGCAGCACCCCATCGTTCGCCGCGACCCTGAACTGCTTACGTAGCTCAGCGGCGTATGTCGGCTGCCTCGGCTCAGCGCTCCTTGTTTAAATCTCGGCTGTCCGCCGATGCGATAAAAACTGAGCGCCGAATTGCCCTGTGTCAGTTTGCGCACTCTCCTCAGCGCCCCGAATGCTTCGCCCGGGTCGAATTTCTTTTCGTGCTCCGCGATCACCAGCGACATCGCCCAGACCAACGAAGAATCCGCCAGCGCAGTAAGCGTTTCTTCGTAAAAGCTTCCGCATGCGATAAGGCGGATCGAGAAACACCACATCGGCGGCGACATGCTCCCGTTTCAGTCGCCAGATCAACTCCGGAAAGATCATCGCGCAGAATTCTGTATCCCTCAGCGATCCCCAGGCTCTGCAGATTCTGCTCGATCAACTTCGCTGCCGGAGACGAGATCTCCGACGAAGTAAACCTGCTCGGCTCCGCGGCTCAACGCTTCAATGCCCACCGCGCCCGTACCTGCAAAAAGATCCAGCCACACAGTACTTTCAAGCGCCTCAGGATTGCCGGCGGTGAGCACATTGAACAACGTCTCGCGCAAGCGATCAGAAGTGGGACGGATATCGACACCACGCAGGGAGCGCAGCAGACGCCCGCGGTACTTGCCGGCAACTACACGCATGCTTCGGAATACTCCCGCAACCTCACGCTCGCGTCTGCCCGCGTTGACTCTCACATCCTTGCACCTTCGAGTGCAGGAGCCAATATAGCGGAGCATGTAAAATAACTGCAGTAGCAAGACGCAGTAGAAAGACTATGAGAAGCTGGTCCATTCACGTCGGGCGCTTGTTCGGAGTCGAAGTTCGCCTTCACCTGACGTTTCTGATTCTGCCGTTATTTGTTTTCTGGACGGAATACAACTCACACGGCTCCGCCAATGGACCGCGGGATCTGGCACTGGTGGGAATCGTGCTGGGCTGCGTGGCGGCGCATGAGATTGGCCACATGCTTGTGGCCCGCCGCGCCGGACTGATTCCGAAGGCAGTGATTCTTTTGCCACTCAGCGGCGTCACAGTCTTCGACGAATCGCACGCCGAGAAGCCCGAGTCCAAAGCAGCGGTGTGGCAGCGCGAAGTCCGCATCGCGCTCACCGGGCCGCTGGTGAATATTGTTTTCGCCGCCGCTTGCGGCGGCGGTAATTTCGGCCGCAGTTCCGGGAGCGAACCTCTGGAAGTGGCCTTTCCTGCAGCCAGCAACCTGCCACGCAGTCTCGTCTGGGCAAACCTCTACATCGCTGGCTTGAATCTTCTGCCCGCCTATCCTCTCGATGGCGGCCGCGTTCTGCGGGCTTTTTTCGCGCGCAGCATCGAGCCCGCCGCAGCCACGCGCCGCGCCGTTTCCATCAGCCACGCCATGGCGATGCTCTTGATGGTCGCGGGCCTGTTCAGCGACACCTGGCTCACCATGGTGGGCGTGATTATTTTTTCCGCCGCGCAGCTTGAAGAACGCGCCGTCATCTTCCAGTCGGTGATGGACGATGTTCGCCTGGAAGAAGTAATGCTCACCGACTTCGCGACCTTGTCCCCGGCCGATACGCTCGAGGACGCGCTCGATAAAGCCGTGCACTCCCTGCAGGATGATTTCCCCGTGGTCCGCGGCAGCGATATGGTGGGTGTGATTTCGCGCCAGCGCATTTTGGAGGCGCTGCGCGTGGAAGGCAACGGCTACGTGCAAGCGGTAATGAATAAACTCTATGAAGTCTCGGCCAGGCAGGAGTCTCTGGCCTCCGCCTTCCGCAAACTCACGGCGCGCAACCTCAGCATCATTCCGGTAGTCGAAGATCAACGCCTGGTCGGCATTGTCACCTTGCAGAATCTGATGCACTCAATGGCACTGCTAGCCGAGAGCCGCAAGCTGCGGCGGAATAGTTCAGAGTCCTAGGCATAAGCGAAATGTTAGGGTAGCTGTGGGATAGCCCCCCTTCAGAGTCGTGGAAGAGCGGCCCTTCAGGGCCGCGTAAGTCTCCAAAATAAAGACGGGCTTTAGCCCCCGCGTTCCTCATTTGCAACTTGCATTTCCCGGCGGCCGTAATCCGATTGTCTCTCAGCCCATGCGCATCGCCGAAGCGCTGCCCTTATAAACATTTTTCAAAACAGCCGCACCGCCTTCGCCTGCCTGCACCGCCGGAATCTGCTCCAACTTCCTCAGCACCTCATCCGGCACGCTGCCATCCACGTGGACCACCGCGATAGCCTCGCGCGCTTCCGATGATGCTTCCGCGCTGCGCCGGCCCAGCGAAAAGTCCGCGATATTGATTTCGCTTTCGCCCAGGATCGTTCCCACCTTGCCGATCACGCCCGGCACGTCCTGATTTCGCAGGTAAATCAGATCGCGTCCGAGCGGCGCTTCTACGTCAATGTCGTCGATGTGCAGCAACCGCGGCGCACTCCCATGCAGCACGGCGCCCTTTACCATGTGCTCTTGCGTTGAGCTTTTCAGAAAAACTGTGAGCACGCTGCCCGCGCCGCCGGTCGAGGCTTTCGCCTTATGCGATTCGTGAACGCGCAGCCCGCGAAGATCCGCCAGCGACGCCGCATTCACCAGATTCGCTTTTTCCTCCAGCGCCTGGTTGAGAATTCCCTTGATCGCCGCGTTACGAATAAGCTCCGTCTTCCACTCCGCAATGTGCCCGCTGTAGCGCAGCGAAATCTCTTCGATCGAGCCTTCGGAAATCTGCGCCAAGAACGATCCCATGCGTTCCGCCAGAACGATATAGGGCTGCATCTCTGCATACTCTTCGGCGGAGACCGAGGGCACGTTCACCGCGTTCTGAATCACGCCGTGCTTCAGGTATTCGCGCACCTGGCAGGCAATCTGCACGCCCACCGCCTCCTGCGCCTCGAAAGTCGATCCGCCGAGGTGTGGCGTGAGAATCACATTCTGCAAAGCCAGCAGCGGCGAGTTCTTCAAAGGCTCTTCGTTGAACACATCCAGCGCCGCAGCGGCCACGTGGCCTCGTTTCAGCGCCTCCGCCAAATCGGCTTCGTTCACCAGTTCGCCGCGCGCGCAATTCACCAGGCGTACGCCCTTTTTCATTTTCTGGATGGCGGCTTCATTGATCATGCCCGCGGTCTGCGGCGTGAGTCCCACGTGCAACGTGATGTAATCCGCTGCGGAATAGATCTCGTCGAGGCTCGCCAGTCGGATGCCCTGCTCCTTCGCCACCGCCGACCGAAACAAACGGATCGTGCCCCACCAACTCCATGCCGAAAGCGCGTGCCCGCCTAGCCACTTCCATGCCGATACGGCCCAGGCCGGCGATGCCCAGCGTCTTGCCCCGCAACTCCGTACCTTGCAGCGACTTCTTCTCCCATTTACCGGCATGCATAAGCGCGTCGGCGCGGCAAAGATGGCGAGCCATGGCCAGCATCATACCCAGCGTGTGTTCGGCCACGGCCACGGCATTCGCCCCCGGCGTGTTCATCACCGCAATACCCTGGCGCGTGGCTGCATCGAGATCGATGTTGTCCACGCCTACGCCGGCGCGCCCGACGACGCGCAACTTCTTGCCGTGCGAAAGCAACTCCGCATCGGCCTGCACCGCCGAGCGCACGATCAACGCGTCGGCGGATTCCAGTTCCGCCGCCAGTTTGCCATCAAGCTGATCGGCGGTAAGCACGACCCAGCCGGGTTCCTTCAGTTGCTCCACTGCGGAGGCGGAAATTTTTTCCGCTACTAAGATCTTCACAGGCTCACTCGTCTTTCTTACGGTTATTCAAATCCCTGATTCAACCTGCTGATTCAAAAGGCTGTGTTTCCCGCTGACAAATCGTTGACCGGAATTTGACACCGCCCTGACACACCAAAATCAGTTCATTCCTACACTGCATCCATGGGCTATCGCCCAAGGAGAGTTTCTTATGAAAACCGTCTCAACTTTAGTCCTGACTGCCCTGATCGCCATGACTCTGGCGTGTGGCTACAGCTCCAAAGCCACCACTCCAGCCGTAGCCGGAACCATGCCGGCGATTTCCGAACTCGCGCCCGCCAGCACTACTTCCGGCGGGCCCGCGTTCACTTTGACAGTCAATGGCAGCAACTTCTCGACCAAAGCAGTAGTGAATTTTAACGGCACGGCGATGGCCACCACCTACGTGAGTACGAGCCAGGTAATGGCGACGGTACCGGCCGCGGATGTCGCAAGCCCCGCAACCGATCCCGTTACTGTGACTAATCCCGGCGACTGCGGGCTGGGCAGCATACGGCAGCGGCGGCACGCTGGCCGAGACTTCGAACGCGATGAACTTTACCGTCAACTAGCGAGTGCAGACAAGTCAACGAAGATGAGGGCCGCCGCGCGGTTCCTCAAACTTCAACCAATTGCCGTTTTGCGGATAGAGCGCGCGCGTAGACCTCCTGCGCCGCGCGCACCGCCGAACCATACTCAACCGCTCTGCCAGTCACGCGGCTGAGAACGTGCTCGAGCGCCGCCAGAATTCCAATCGTATCCAGGTAGTCGTAGTAGCCGATGTGCGCGATGCGGAACAGTTGGCCTTTCATCTCGCCCTGACCGTTGGCCAGCACCGCATCGAACGTTTCGCGGAATTCTTTGATGATCTTTCCGGAATCGATTCCATCGGGCGAAGTGATCGCAGTAAGCGCCGCCCCGGGCGATGCGGCGAATAGCTTCAATCCCAGCGCCTGCGCGCCCGGCGCGAGTCATTTCGGCGCAAAGTTCGGCATTGTCCACCAAGTGCTTCGCGTCCCTTCGACAGATCGCCGTTGCCCATATCACGGATAAATTCCAGCGCCGCTCCCAGCGCCGCAAATAGCGACGTCGGCGGCGTATAAGCCGATTCACCCTTTGCGGCAGACTTACGCTCTTTGCGCAAATCGAAGTAGAAGCGCGGAGACTTCGTCGTCTCCATGCGCTTCCAGGCGCGCTCGCTGACCGCGCAATAAGCCAGGCCAGGAGGAATCATCAGCGCCTTCTGCGATCCGCCGATAATCACGTCCACGCCCCAGCCATCGACGTCGAGATGAGTTGTGCCTAAGCCGGTGATGGCGTCGACGACCAGCAGAGTGTCGTCGCCCTGAGCGCGAACAATCTTCGCGATGCCGCGCACATCGTGCCGCACGCCGGTGGAACTCTCGGTGGCCTGCACGAAGACCGTACGCACGTCGGGAGTGAGCTTCGCGCGAACCTCATCCAGCGAAAAAGTCTCGCCGTAGGGCGCGCTCAACACCTCGACGTTGCAGCCAAAAGCCTTGGCCAGCCCGGTCCAGCGCTCGCCGAACTTTCCGGCGGTGAGCACCAAAACTCGATCGCCCGGCGAAGTGAGGTTCGATACCGAAGCTTCCATCACGCCGGTGCCTGAGCAAGCCAGCACCAGCACATCGTTCCGCGTGCCGACGAATTCCTTCATGTCCGCGAGCACGCGCTGAAACAGCTCGCGGAAGTCAGCGGTGCGATGATGCGCCGTGAATGAAGCCATGGCCGTTTGCGCCGCCGGCAGCAGCGGCGTCGGCCCGGGAGTGAAGAGACGGTTTTTGCGCAGCATAGTAAGAGTCCTTATAAGCGGGATCGTCTTTAAGTCTACCCGAACCCGTAGCGAGGAGACGGTTCGTCGGCAGTGCCGAGAATAAATGTTGTGGCCCGCGTCTGCGGTATCGGAATCACACCGCCGCCACTCATAGCCGGCGCCTGGGCGGCAGCGTCTATAATTCCCCCATGAGCTTGATCGAGCAGATTCAGAAAGACATCGTCGCCGCCATGAAGGCGCGCGAAGAGCAACGCCTCTCCACCTTGCGCATGGTCAAGACCGCGCTCAAGAACCGCGAGATCGAAAAAATGGCGCCGCTCGACGACAAAGAATCGCAGGCCGTGCTGACCACGCTGATCAAGCAGCGCAAAGAATCGGTCGAGCAATTCACCAAAGGCGGACGCCAGGAGATGGCCGACAAAGAAGCCGCCGAAATCGTGCTGATCGAAACTTATCTGCCCAAAGCCGCGGGCGAAGAGGAAATGGTCGCGGGAGTGAAAGCCACGATCGCTGAGATGGGCTCGCCCACCATGAAAGATATGGGCACGGTGATGAAGAACGCCATGGCGCGATTTTCCGGCGCCGGTATGCGCGTGGATGGAAAGATGGTTAGCGAGGCGGTGAAGCGGGAGTTGGCGGGGAAGTAGTAGTGGCATACGAAGAACATCCAAGAGCGCACAAACCGCCTGACGACACCGTCGTCTGGCGATACATGGACTTCGTTAAGTTCGTCGACCTTCTCGAGAACTCACGCCTGTGGTTCGCCCGGGCTGACTTACTCGATGATCCCCGGGAAGGGGACATGACCGATCTGGAGCTTGGTCAGCTCCGCGCAGCAGTATCCCCCGAGGTTGCGGAGCACAACCTGCGTGTATTCCGTAGCCTGCGTCGAGAGAATTTTCTCAACTGCTGGACTGAGAGTGGCGAATCGATGGCGATGTGGGACCTCTACGCGTCTCCTGCTGGAGTTGCCATTAAGTCGACTATTGGCGGCCTGAAGCGAGCCATCGAGAGTGTGAACGAGAAGATATTTATCGCACGGATCATGTACCTCGATTGGAATACCGCAACTTGGCCGAACAACGTTATCGGAATGTACGTGCGGAAAGCTTTTGGGTTTCGTCATGAAAACGAGCTTCGGATGATTATCTGGGCTGCGAACAGCAGTATGCCCACTCCTGCGGAAGCGGGGGACGTTGTGCAGTTGCACAACTCTCTTCTCCCCTTTCTTCCGCAGCTTGCGAGTGAGCAACGGGCAGTTTTGGAGCGCATATTCAGCGAACAATGGGACAAGGCCAGCCTCAAGTGCGCCACGCGGGGAATCGCAGTTCACGTCGGCCTTGCGAATCTCATTGATGAGGTTATAGTCAGCCCGCGAAGCAAACGGCACGAGGGCCTGGTCGAGCGCATGCTTCACCGATATGGCCTGCAGGACAAGCCAGTCCGACGTTCGGAGCTTTCGCATCCTTGCGAAAATGCATCCGACTAAACCGGGACGGCTGAGGCGACTAATTTCTTATTTTCCCCGCTGCCACTCCCGGTACGCCTCGCTCTTGGAAATCCCCCGCTCCCTCGCAACTTTCTTCAGCGCAGCTTTTTCGTCAACTGACTCTTCCGCAATAATCTGCTCCACCCGTTGCCGAACGCTAACTCGCGACGCTGCCGCCGGGTGTAGTCCGCCGTCTTCGGCTTTGCCGATCAGCAGCGTGATCTCCCCCTTCACTCCGTCACGCGCTTTCAGTGTCTCGAGCACTTCACCCGACCGCCCTCGCAGAAACTCTTCATGCCGCTTGGTCACTTCCCGGCCGATCACGACGTGCCTGTTTTTTCCCAAAACCTCGACCACATCGGAAAGCGTTTCCACAATGCGATGTGGAGCTTCGTAGAAAACCTGGGTCCGCGGCGATGTCTCGATGCCTTCCAGCGCGGCCCGTCGCTCGCCGCGCTTGGCAGGAAGGAATCCGCTGAAACGGAAGGAATCTGTAGGCAGGCCGCTCGCCACTAGAGCCGCCAGAAACGCCGACGCTCCGGGCACCGGCACCACCGGCACATGATGCCGAATAGCCAGCGAAATCAGCCGGAAGCCGGGATCGGAGATTCCCGGCATCCCCGCATCCGTCACCAACGCGACGCTTGCGCCTTCCTGTAATTCTTTTACTAACTCGGCCGCGCGCGTCAGTTCGTTGTGTTCGTGGTAGCTGATGGTGCGGGTTGTAATGCCATAGTGGTGAAGAAGTTTTTGCGTCTGGCGAGTGTCTTCGCAGGCGATTACATCCACGTCTTTGAGAATGCGCAGAGCGCGCAGCGTAATGTCTTCCAAATTGCCGATGGGCGTAGCGACCAGATAAAGCGCCGGCCCGGACGAAACGCCACCGTGCTCGGAAGCCGCCTTCGATTCGCCAGACTCGGTTTCCTCAGGTTCCCGCCTAGCATCCTTCATGGCCGGAGTCTAACACCGCGGCCGCCACGTAACCTCGATGCCGAAAATGCAGTTATGCTATCGTAGGCATTTTCCACGGAGACTCGCCTGTGACCGCCAGCGATTTTCGCCGCATCGCTCTCACATTTCCGGAGACGGCCGAACACGCTCATATGGACCATCCGGATTTTCGCGTCTGCGGAAAGATCTTCGCCACGCTCGGCTATCCGGCGAAAGGCTGGGGCATGGTTAAACTCACTCCCGAGCAGCAGCATTACTTTGCCAAAGACTATCCGGAAACTTTTGTGCCGGCCAAAGGAGCATGGGGCCGAAAGGGAGCCACCACTGTGCATCTCAAGAGCGTCGACAAAGAAACGCTCAACGAAGCAATCTCGGCGGCCTGGCGGAACACGGCTCCGAAACGGCTCTTGAAGGATTAAGAGCTGTAAACGCAGCATTGACGCCATAGAACTCTCGCCCCTAGAATCAGTCAGAGAGTAAATTTTCCTCACAATCGTCTCAGAATCCATGCCTCTTTACGAATATCAGTGCGAAAAATGCGGTCACCGCTTTGAGAAAATCCAGAAGTTTTCCGACAAGATGGTCCGGAAGTGTCCCGAGTGCGGCGGCAAAGTCGAGCAAATGATCTCCGCTCCGGCCGTGCAGTTCAAGGGATCGGGATGGTACGTCACCGACTACGCCAACAAGTCTCACGCGCCAGCGTCACCCGACGGCGGCTCAGACTCCAAGAAAGACGACTCGAAGAAGGAAGAGAAGTCCAAGTCAGAAGATTCGAAGGCAGATGCCTCGAAGGAAAGCTCCGCCAAAGAAACATCATCCAAGGCCAACTCTTCGAAAGAAGATTCTCGAAAGACGACCTCGAACCGAGTAAGTTCATCTCGGAAGCCTGACAAGAAAAGGTAGCAAAATTCTGCAAGTTGCCCTGCCGATCCGTTTTCGTTACTTCAGCTCGCGCTCAAAGTGATCTTCGATCATGTGAAAGAGATGATCGCGCGCGTCGCTGCCCGAGATGCTGTGGGTCTTGTTGGGATAGACCATCAGCCTGAATTGTTTGCCCGCCTGGATTAACGCCTCGATCATCTGCATGCTGTTCTGAAAATGCACGTTGTCGTCGCCGGTACCATGCGCCAGCAACAACGCTCCGTGCAGATTTGCCGCGGCCCGAGTCACGTCCGACTGCGCGTACCCCGTGACATCCTCCTTAAGCAGGCCCATATAACGTTCCGTATAAATGCTGTCGTAGTTGATCTGGTCGGTCACTGGTGCCACCGCAACTCCGGCGCGAAATCGCTCCGAGTGCGTCATGGCATACAGCGTCATGGAGCCGCCGTTAGACCATCCCCAGATCGCCATGCGGTCCTGATCCAGCTGCGGAAACTGGGCCAGAAGCTGATCGAGCGCGGTGATCTGATCTTTCAACTCGAGGGCCCCGAACTCATGCCGAATCGCTGTTTGAAATTTGCGGTCGCGCCCCGGAGTGCCGCGATTGTCTACCGAGAAAACCGCGAAACCGTCGCGCGCGAGCACCTCATCAAACGGATTCACCGGTTCTTTCAAAACCATCTGCGCCGCCGGGCCCCCATAGATGTTTACGATCAGCGGAATCTTTTTGTCTGACGGCGCCTTCGGAGGCAGCAAGAGACGCCCAAAAAGTATGGTCCCGTCTTCAGCTTTGAATTCGAGAAACTGCGGAGCGCGCAACCCATATTCCTCGAATTCCTTGCGTCCCTGCCAGACGGGCACGCAAGCCGCGCCTACTGCGCAAAGAGATATCTGTTGCTGGCGATGAGGCCCTTCGAACGTCTGCTTGTAATGCCTGCCGTCGTCAGAAAACAGGCTGGAATAAATTCCCTCCTCATGCGTAAGCGGTTGCAGCTCCGTTCCATCCAGCTTCACCGAGAAGATCTGCCGCTGCCGGGGATCGTCTTTGTCGCAGGAGAAAAATACCGTCCCTGTGTGTTCATCGACCCCCGCTACGCCCAAAACTTCGAAGTCGCCACGAGTCAGTTGCCGCTCCAGTTTGGCCTCGGCAGCGAGCGGATTCTGTTTATCGAACCTGTATAAATAAAGATGAGTGTGGCCGTCGCGCCAACTCGGCCAGATAAACCGATCGCCGGACTTCAACACCCGAAAATCGTCATTGACCTCGACCCACGCACCGGGAGCGGTTTCGGTGAGCAACTTGGTCGACTTCCCTGATTTCGCATCGACAAAATACAAATCCATGTTGTCTTGCGTGCGATTGATAACCTCCGCCCAGATCACTCCATCGCGCACCCAGCCAAAGCGGGGAATATAAATCTCCTCTTCTTCTTTAGTCAGCGATATCCACCGGACTTTGCCCTTCTCGGCATCCACCACGCCCAGCTTCACCGACGGATTGGCATCGCCAACTTTGGGATACTTTTCGTAGTCCACCGTTGGATGCGTCGGAATCAGGTTGGAAATTGGATACGTCGGCACCTTGGTTTCGTCCATGCGCAGAAAGACGATCTCTTTACTGTCTGGTGACCAGAAATAATTGCTGCGCACCGACAACTCTTCGGCGTAGACCCAGTCGATATCGCCGTTAAACAAATTCTCTCCCGTGTCTTTGGTGAGTTGTTTTTCCGTCCCGCCGGTCACCGGCTGAACGTAGAGGTTGTGTTTGCGTACGTAGGCAATCCGGCTGCCGTCCGGCGAGAATTTAGGGTCGCCGCTCGGTTCGGGCGACGACGTGAACTGCACCGCCGTGGCCGTGGCTAGATCGTAAAACCAAAGTTGCCGTTGTGAATTGAAAAGCAGATGCTTCGAATCTGGAGCCCAAATGTAAGGCGTGATGTTGTAGCGAGTGAGTCGCTCTCGTTCGCGCTCATCTTGGATTCGGTCGTAATTGAGCGCTAGCGAGGCCAGTTTCATGGTCCCAACCAGAAGTTTTTTCTCGCCCGTGGCCGCATTCACGCTCCACAGTTCGCCGTGACTTCCGTCATCATCGTGCTGCAGAAAAGAAAGCTGGCTGCCGTCGGGACTCCACTGGATGTTTTCTGGCCCGCGGCCTGTAAGCCCGCCGGGAGCAAAAATCGCTTCGATGGTGAGCGGCTTCAGCGGGCCAGCTGATTGCGCCCACACTTGTGGCAACAGGCAAAGGAGAAAAAGGAAAACGGCGGCACTTATACCTATAAAGAGCAAGCCGAAGATCGTTCGTTTCACTATCAACCCCGGACCCAGAAGTGAAGAACCAAAGCGGGTGGCGGAACGGAAGAGTTTACACCCGGCAAACCCAGTCTGCGCGGCTTCGCACGGCCGATTTCGTCCAACGCCTGCTAAAACTTACACTGCGCCCAAAACGATACCCAGCAAAGCAAGTGCCTTCGCCCGATTGAAGCAGTCTCCCCCGAATTGCTCTTTCGCGCATGGTAGAATCAAGCCTGAGTCCTTTCCGGATGCTTCCAGAAATAGAAAACCTATTGCGCCTGCAAGAAGCGGATAAGGAAATCCGCCGCTTGCAGGATGAAGTTGCCGAACTTCCCAAACGCGTAGCCGTGATTGAAAAAAAACTGGCGCGCACCAAGCTCCAACTGGAAAACGCTCAGGCTGCGGTGAAAGCCGATGAAGCCGCCCGCCGCAAATACGACACTACCATCGCCGATCTGCGGGGCAAGATATCCAAATACCGCGACCAGTCGCTCGACGTAAAGACCAACGAACAATATAAGGCCTTTCTGCACGAAATCCAGTTTGCGGAAAAAGAGATCGCCGCCACCGAAGACAAAATTCTGGAATTGATGGTGAACGCCGAGGCCCGCGACAAAGAAGTGAAAGCCGCGCAGGCGGAGATGAAAGCCGAGGCGGCTGAGATCGAAAAAGAAAAAGCCGAAGCCCGCCAGCGCACCGCCGAAGACGAAAAGCAGTTGACCGAGTGGCGCGGCAAGCGCGATCAGATGCGCGCCGGGGTCAACGAAGATCTTCTAAGCCACTACGAGCGGGTATCGAAATTTCGCGGCAGCGGCATCTCCGAAGTTCGCGATCACAAATGCATGGCCTGCCAGGTCATGCTGCGGCCGCAAACTTACAATGACGTGCGCACCGGCCAGCAGACCGTCGTCTGCGATTCCTGCCAGCGCATTCTTTATTTCAATCCTGCCAACGAAATGCAGGCGCTTGAGCCTGAGCACAAACGCTCGCGCCGTCACCATCCCAAAATCGACGCTCCGCAGGCCTGGTACTACCGCGAAGAATTCAATGGCGGCGGCGAGGTCCTGCTGTGCATGAACAATGCTGGCGGCCAGGCTAGCCGCCGCGTTTTCGACCTGAGCACAGGGCGTCTGCTGGGCGACATCCTGATTCGCGAAGGCGATTTTCGCCACGCCTTCCCTGAAGACATCACCGGTGCCATCCGCCTCAACGGCAATTGGTCCGAGGCCGAGATGGAAACCTGGGGCACCGAGATGCCCATGACCGCCCTCGATTCCCTCCACACCGATCTCGAAGCCGCCCGCTACGAAATGACCTCTCGCACCTCCGCCAAGACGCAGACTCCCGCCGCCGTTCCCACCGAGCAAGCCGCCAGCTAATAAGGATCTCTAGCAGCGAGCTTTTATGTGTGGACAGCCGCCCTCGGCTGTCCATCGAGCGCAGCTCGACCTGCCACCGGCACATGGCGCAGTTCCATGGCGCAGGTCGACAGATTTGTGGTTTCGAGCCGAACTGCAGATTAGCGAAAAACGAGATTGATCTATCGAACTGCATCTGTCGAACACTAATCGCTGCAAGCCTCAATATGAACAAGAGGAACGGATCGCGTGACCTTTTTATCCAGAGTTTCTTCGAGAAGCGTTGCGACGAGTTTGCCGCAATTCTTCCTATGAGTTGAAACAAAGTGGACCTCGTACGTATTATTGGGACGGTCGACGACTTGGGGGACCCGGACGTACCAGTCGCCACTCACGTAGCCCCCCGCTCGGTTACCGCCCCACTCAAGGGAATCTTTCTTGTAGGCGATGGCAGGAGGCGCAGCCCCAACCTTGGGCAACTCAAGGCCCTCCTGTTGCTCCTCGTGGATCGTACTTGGTAGACCGGAATGCCATTGAACGGCATACAGCGGCGTGATTAATTCGGATTTGTGATTGTCGACGAGCAACTCGATGTAATGGGCACTGCATTGCATTCCGACAACCGCGTCGCCCACGGAGGGCATGATTTGGGGTGGCTCAATTCCGTTGACATCGATTGGAATGACGATCAGTGAAGCGCGATGGGAGATTCCATTCATCGCTACGAATCCGCCACCTACACACAAATACGGGGGATAGTCGGTGAAAATGGCCTTGCCGCTCGTTTGGGCGCCAGCTGCGTTTGTTGTCAAGACGCAGATCGCCAGCACCGACGACAAAACGAGGATAGTTGGGGACGACTTCATTTCGGACCTCCCGACCGGACGCTTTTCGATCTCGATTTCTCGCCCTACTTGGCTTCATTCTCCCCGTAACTCAAGGCGCATGCGAGTGACTTCTGTAATCGTGCTTCAGCTGATTGACCGTACAACTCCTCCGCATCTGGACGCCTGCCACTCACCACCCACCGCCAGGCGTTAACATGTCCCAATGCCCCTGACGCAAGCACAGTCAATCCCCGTAGTCAAAGTTTCTCCTCGCGGAGCCGCCCGCCTAAAAGACGGCCACGTCTGGGTCTATCGCTCCGACATTGTCTCTGCCGACGGCGCGGCTCCCGGCGCGCTGGTCGCTGTGGCGGACCATCGCGGCCAGATCCTAGGTACCGCACTCTATTCCAGCTCCTCGCAAATTGCGATACGCCTTATCTCACGCGAACCCGTAAACGATTTCCCCGCCCTGCTGCGGCAGCGCGTCGCCGAAGCGATCGCCTATCGCGAAAAAGTAGTCCACGATACAAATGCCTACCGCATCATCTTCAGCGAAGCCGATTTCCTGCCCGGCCTCATTGTCGACCGTTACAACGACATTCTCTCGCTGCAGATCCTCACCCAGGCCATGGACGCGGAGTCCGTCCGCAACACTCTCCTTGCCGATCTGACGGAGCGCCTGCAACCGCAGTCGATCACCGAGCGTGTAGACCCGCGCGTCCGTAACCTCGAAGAGCTGCCCGAGCGCGCCTCCGGGCTCCTACAAGGACAAAAGACTTCCACGATCTTCACCATGAACGGAGTCCAATTCCACTTCGACGCCCTCGAAGGCCAAAAGACTGGAGCCTTTCTCGACCAGCGCGAGAACTACGCCGCCGCCGCTCAATATGCCCACGGCGACGCCCTCGACGTTTTCTGTTACCAGGGAGGCTTCGCCCTGCACCTCGCCCCGCACTGCGCTCAAGTCACCGGCGTCGACAGCTCCCGCCCCGCCCTCGAAATTGCCGACAAAAATGCAGCGCTCAATCATGTGCTGCTTAAGGAAAAAGAAATCGAATGGATCGAGGCCAATGCCTTCGACCTGCTCAAGGACTACGCCGCCACCGGCAAACGTTACGACACCGTCGTCCTCGACCCTCCCGCCTTCGCCAAAAGCAAGCGCGACCTCGATGCCGCCCTGCGCGGCTACAAAGAACTCAACCTCCGCGCCTTGAAGATGCTACGGCCCGGCGGAATCCTAGTCACTTGCTCCTGCTCCTACCACATAGGCCAAGCCGACTTTCTGGAAATGCTCGCATCTTCTGCCAGCGACGCCCACCGGATTCTGCGCCTCGTCGAGGTTCGCGGACAGGCAAAAGACCACCCTATCCTGCTAAATGTGCCCGAAACCTCCTACCTGAAGTGCGTGATAGCTCACGTAAGTCAATGAAAATAAAACTTAATTTATAGTTGACAATAATACACTCATATTTTATGCTTCCTTTCAGATAATTTAGCATCTGATGTAGTACCGGAAGCACTCAATCGAACCTTCCGGGAGCTATCAACCGACCAAAACACAATTTCTGAAGGAGGATTTCCCGATGACCGTTCTTACCCGCTTTGAACCGTTCCGTGACTTCGCCAACCTGCAGGACCGCATCAACCGCGTATTCCGCGAGAGCTATGGGGATGGCCGCGACGAGTCCTTGACCACCTCGAGCTTCGCCCCCGCAGTCGATGTTTACGAGGACGAGCATCATGTAACCCTGAAGATCGAAGTGCCGGGAATCGACGAGAAAGATATCGATGTTCGCATCGAGAACAACACTCTCACCGTGCACGGCGAGCGCAAGATCGAGAAGGAAGAGAAAGAAGAGAACTATCGCCGCGTCGAGCGCCAGTACGGCAGCTTTACCCGCACCTTCACTCTGCCCAACACCGTGGATGCCGAGAAAGTTTCGGCAAACTACGACAAGGGAGTGTTGAAGATTGCTCTGCCCAAAAAGGCCGAAGCCAAGCCCAAGCAGATCAAGGTCAACGTGGGCAGCGGCAGCGAGAAGACTCTCGAAGGCAAAGGCCCCAGCAAAGCAGCGTAATCGTGAGTTGTGTAGGACCGGGTCTCTAACCCGGTCGTCGAGCGCAGCTCGACGGGTCTAAAATCTACGGGAGGCGGCAGACCTGCCGGCCTCCCGTTAATTTTGTAATCGAGCAATTTCAAAAACGCATATTCTTAAATTGCTCAATTACTAAATTACCCAATTACTAAATTGATTTAGGAGTTTCCCATGCCCATCCGTTGGGATAAATTCACTGTGAAAGCGCAAGAGGCCGTCCAGCGAGGCAATGAACTAGCCTCCGAGCACGGCAATCCTGAGCTTCTGCCCGTGCACCTGCTCGCTGCCCTGCTCGAAGACAAAGAAGGTATCGTGTCGCCGGTGCTCGACAAAATCGGTATCGGCCCGCAAGCCGTGCTTAGCGACGTCTATCGCGAGATCGAAAAGCTGCCCAAAGTTTCCGGAGAAGCCGCCCAGGCCACTCTTTCAAACGCGGCCAACAAATTGCTCGAGCAGGCTTTCAAAGAAGCTTCCAATTTTAAGGACGAATACGTCTCCACCGAACACCTGCTCTTGGCCATCACACACCTGAAACAGGACGCAGCCCAGCAAATCCTCGCCCGCCACGGCGCCACCAACGATGCCATTCTGAAAGCCTTGATCGCAGTACGCGGCTCGCAAAAAGTAACCGACCAGAATCCCGAAGCCAAATATCAGGCGCTGGAGCGCTACGCCCGCGATCTCACCGAACAGGCTCGTCGCGGCAAACTCGATCCGGTGATCGGACGCGACGAAGAAATCCGCCGCGTAGTCCAGGTTCTCTCCCGCCGTACGAAAAACAATCCGGTACTGATCGGCGAGCCCGGCGTAGGCAAAACCGCCATCGTCGAAGGCCTTGCCCAGCGCATCATTTCTGGCGACGTCCCCGAGGTTCTGAAAAACAAGCGCGTTGTAGCGCTCGATCTCGGCGCAATGCTGGCCGGCGCAAAATATCGCGGTGAATTCGAAGACCGCCTCAAAGCGGTCTTAAAAGAAATCGAAGATTCCTCGGGACAAGTAATCCTCTTCATCGACGAACTTCATACCCTGGTCGGCGCAGGAGCCAGCGAAGGCGCCATTGACGCCTCGAACATGCTCAAGCCGGCGCTCGCTCGCGGAGAACTTCGCGCCATCGGCGCCACCACGCTCAATGAATATCGTAAGTATATCGAAAAAGACGCCGCCCTCGAGCGCCGCTTCCAGATCGTCTTCGTAGGCGAACCCAACGTTGAAGACACCATCGCCATTCTCCGCGGCCTGAAAGAAAAGTACGAAGTCCACCACGGGGTTCGCATAAAAGATTCCGCCATCGTAGCCGCCGCCACGCTCTCGCATCGCTACATCTCCGATCGCTTTCTGCCTGATAAAGCCATCGACCTGGTCGATGAAGCCGCGGCCTCGATTCGCATCCAGATCGACTCGCTTCCCACGGATATCGATCAACTTGAGCGCCGGGCGACGCAACTCGAAATCGAAAAGCAGGCGTTAAAGAAAGAAGATGACGCGAACTCGCGCGAGCGCCTGGATGTCATTCAGAAAGAGCTGGCCGAGATCCGCGAAAAATCCAACGCTCTAAAAGCGAATTGGAAAAAAGAAAAAGACCTGATCGCCCGCTCTCGCGCGCTGAAAGAAAAAATCGAGAAGTTGAAACTCGAAGAGCAAGCCGAAGAGCGTAAAGGCAACCTGCAGCGCGTAGCCGAAATCCGCTACGGCCTGCTGCGCCAGGCCGAAGAAGAGCTAAGCCAGCTTACCGCCAGGATTGACGGGAAAAGCATCGACGGCAAGGGCACCGGCACTCCCCGCATGCTCAAAGAAGAAGTAGACGAAGAAGACATCGCCCGCATCGTCTCCAAGTGGACCGGCATTCCCATCACCAAGATGCTCGAAGGCGAAGTGAAAAAGCTGGTCACGATGGAAGATCGCCTGCGCCAGCGCGTAGTCGGCCAGGACGAAGCTCTAGAGCGCGTGGCCAATGCCATCCGCCGCTCGCGTGCCGGACTGAGCGATCCCAAGCGCCCCATCGGTTCATTCATTTTTCTGGGCCCCACTGGCGTTGGAAAAACTGAACTGGCCCGTGCCCTCGCTGAATTTCTCTTCGACGACGAGCGCGCTTTGCTCCGCATCGACATGTCCGAATACATGGAGAAGCATTCGGTCTCGCGCCTGATCGGCGCGCCCCCGGGTTACGTCGGCTATGAAGAAGGAGGCCAGCTCACCGAGCAGGTTCGCCGCCGTCCCTATGCCGTCGTGCTCTTCGACGAAATCGAAAAGGCGCACCCGGATGTCTTCAACGTCATGCTGCAGATCATGGACGATGGCCGCCTCACCGACGGCAAAGGCCGCGTAGTCGATTTCAAAAACACGATTCTGATCATGACCTCGAATCTCGGCTCCAGTTATCTGCAAGCCGAAAACGTGGGGGCGGACGCATTCGTCGGCCCCGCGAGCGAAGCGAGCGCCCCCCGGACGAATGCGTCCGGGGCCACATGGTTCGAGAAGGCCAGCGAACATGTGATGGAAGCCCTTCACGGCCACTTCCGCCCCGAATTCCTGAACCGCGTCGACGACATCATCGTCTTCCGCCCGCTCGGCAAAGAGCACTTGGTCAAGATCATCGAGTTGCGTCTGGAAGATGTGCGCCGCCTGCTAGCCGATCGCAAAATTTCGCTCGAGCTAACCGACGCCGCCAAAGACCTGCTCTTCACGCAAGGCTACGACGCCAACTTCGGCGCGCGTCCGCTGAAACGCGCCATCCAAAAACTGGTGCAAGATCCGTTGGCCCTGAAGATTCTAGACGGCGAAGTCTTGCACGGCGATCACATCGTAGTCGACGCCGACAAGAAAGCCGGCAAGATGAAATTCGAAGTCAGCAAGCGCGTGGGCGAAAAAGAGCCCGCAAAAGCAAAGCGTTAAGAGCAATAACTCAGAATGTCATCCCGAGCAAAGCGAGGGACCTTGGTTTTTGCTTGCGCCAGGAACGCGGACGCTGTCAGCAAATACCAGGATTCCTCGCGTCGCTCGGAATGACAAGAATTTCTACTGCTGCTTTGGCTTGAACGCCTCAACCAACTCCGGCGAAGCCGTCAAGTACCAGACGATTACAATCCGCACCATGATCTGCGCCCCATAAAAGAAAAAGCGCCAGCCCAATTCCCGTGCGGCCGCAGACACAGCCGGCACCGATCCCGCGACTCCGATCACCATGAGAGCAATCGCGCACCAGCGCGCCCAATTATGCGTCCGGTAAAGCCCCCAGCCAATCAGCGCCCATCCCGCGCCCACAGAGATTGCGGCCTGTGGTCCATCTAATTCTCGGCCGTACGTAATCCCGGCGGCCCGCGTCAAGGCAAGTGTCCCCGGTGCAGCGAACTCGATAACGCCGACGATAATCAGATATGCCGCGACCAGAAGAAATAAAGCTGCAATCACCGTGACGCTGCCCGGGCGCTCCATCTCTTGAGACTACCGCAGTTGGATTAGAGAACTTCCGCAAATTAAATGCAGGCAAGCATCTTCTTCGACGCAGATCGCGAGGAATATCGTGGCTTATCCGTGAAGATCCGTGCCAATCCGTGGCTATGAATTTCGCGCCTGTGGCACACTAGATTCATGCCCACGCTCACTCTCGGCGATTTCGAACTTACAATTTTTTCCGACGGCACCTACCCGCTCGATGGCGGCGCATTCTTCGGCGTGATTCCCAAAGTTATGTGGTCGCGCCGCGTGACCGCCGACGACCGCAACTACGTTCAAGCGGGGCTCAACTCGCTGCTCATCCGCACCGGCAAGCACACCGTGCTGGTCGAGACCGGCATCGGCAACAAGCTCTCCGACCGCATGATCAAGTTCTTCGGACAGCCCGCGCAGTTGCTCCCGAATCTAGCCGCAGCCGGCATCGCGCCCGAAGATATCGACATCGTTATCAACACCCACCTGCACTTCGACCACTGCGGCTGGAACACGACGCGCGGCAAGGACGGCAAGATTGTTGCCACCTTTCCGCGCGCAAAATACTACGCTCCCGAAGGCGAGTGGGAATACGCGCGCAAGCCCAGCGAGCGCGACCTGATCAGCTACATCTCCGACAATTACGACCCGCTGGTCCAAAGCGGCCAGATGACGCTGCTCAAAGGCGGCGAAGAAATCGTCTCCGGCATCTCGGTAAAAACTTTCCCCGGCCATACCGCTCACATGCAAGCCGTGATCGTGAATGGAAATCCGGGCGCGAGCACGACAGTCATCGGCACGACCGGGAAGGGCACGACTTCAGTCGTGCCATCAGCGTCTGAAAAAGGAACCGGGGCTTCAGCCCCCGCTATCGCCTGCTACACCTCCGACCTCATCCCCACCACGGCGCACATCGACATTACCTGGGGCATGGCCTTCGATCTCTACCCCCTGCAAACCATCGAGAGCAGAAAGCAGTACTACGCCAAAGCGATTCCCGAGAAATGGCTCACGGTCTTCACGCATGGAGCGGAGACGCCTTGGGCTTATGTGGAGAAAGATGCGGAGGGGAAGTTGGTAGCGCGGGAGGCTTGATCGCGAGCGTTGACCGTTGCCTATTTGCCCGGCCGGTATTTTCTGAGCGTAACTTGAAGAACTTCCCGATAGGCGAAAAACCCGCCGGACCGTTGGCTCGGTCCCAATAGCCGATAGGGCTTGGATTGAAGCCTAGCAGGGTGGACCTTTGACTCCAGAAAAGGCCGCAATATCGACATCTATATGTAGTCTCGCTGCGGTTTCGGGGCAGCAGCGGCCTCTCAGGAAGCTGAACTCCCTCTAAAGGGAAATATCCCATATGTCCTTCATGTCCGGAGCACTCTCTATCTGGGCATCGGGGTTCGTAGCGTTTTTTTCTCGGCATTTATTCCCCCTTAATTTTCGGGGGCGGACTAATCCGCCGCCTTGGTCATCGTACTTCGGGATAGGTCAATCCGCCCCGAAGCTAGGTCAAAATGGGTTGTATACTCTGATGCTGGCGCAGAGCAGTTGCTCCGCCCGCTTCACTCACGAGGGTCCCCCCATGCAAGCGCGCATCACCGGCACCACCATGCCCGTACTCGAGTTCGTGCTTGAGCCGAACGAGTCGATCATCTCCGAGGCGGGAGAGCTTTCCTGGATGGGCACCTCCATTCAGATGACCACGCACACGCAGTTCGCCGGCGCTGGAGGCCTCTTTGGCGTGCTTAAGCGCGTGGCCGGCGGCGGATCGATTTTCATGACCGAATATCGCGCCATCGGCGCGGCCGGCGAACTGGCCTTCGCCACAAAGTTGCCGGGGCACATCGTTCCGGTCGAGATTTCGGCGGGGCATGAGTATCTTATTCACCGTCACGGATTTCTCTGCGGCACGCCGCAGATTCAGATTGGGCTGGGCTTCCAGCAATCGTTAGGTGCGGGAATTTTCGGCGGCAGTGGATTCCTGCTGCAGCGCGTGAGCGGCCAGGGCACCTTCTGGCTGGAACTCTCCGGCGAGCTGGTGATGCGCGACCTGCAACCCGGCGAAACTTTGCGCGTGCATCCGGGGCACGTTGGAGCATTCCAATCGAGCGTGTCATTTCAGATTACGACCGTGCCGGGAATCAAGAACTTGATCTTCGGCGGCGACGGAATTTTTCTCGCCGCACTAACCGGTCCCGGCAGAATCTGGCTGCAGACGCTCCCCATATCCAAGCTAGCGCACGCGCTCTACGAATACATGCCCCATGAGGCGAGCAGGGAAACCGTGCAGGGCGGCGTAGTCGGAGGAATTGTAGGATCGATTCTCGATCAGATGAAGTAGTCTGCGTTTATTAAGAGTGCTGAACAAATTCGGCACTCTCGCGGGCAGGAGTGCCCGCGCCACACAATCGGGCTTCGAAAAATTCCTCGACTCTGCCCAGAATCTCGACCGCGTTCTTCGACTCGTAGATGGCCTTGCGCAGCCCCGCTCCACCCGGGACTCCATGCGTGAACCACGACGCGAACTGCTTCATCTTGCCCACGGCGTCGGGGAGCTCCTCTTCGATCAGCATCTGGAAGTAGGTGCGGATCATCTGGTAGCGATCGAGTTCGGTGGGCTCGTCGTAGGATTTCTCTGATTTCGCGTAGCCCCGGACGCCTTCGTCCGGGGTGGCATCGGCAAAAGCCCTCGAGCTTTGCTCGACTGGGCGGACGAATGCGTCCGCCCCTACGCGGGCGCAGAATTGCTCGATCTGCCGAAAGATCCACGGATTCGATGGCGCCGTTCTCCCGATCATCACCGCATCGCAGCCGGTCTGCGCGACCATCCCGCAAGCATCCTCGGGCGTGCGAATGTCGCCGTTGCCGATCACGGGAATCTTCACCGCATCTTTCACCGCGGCAATCCACTCCCAGCGCGCCTGGCCGCTATAGCCCTGTTCTCGAGTTCGAGCGTGCAGCGCGACCGCCGACAGTCCACACGACTCCGCCATGCGCGCTAGTTCCACGCACACGATCTCGTCATCGCTCCAGCCAGCGCGAAACTTCACGGTGAAGGGAACTTTCACAGCGGCCCGCACCGCCTCGAAGATGCGGCCAATCGCCGGAAGATCGCGCAGCAATCCCGAGCCTCCGTTGCACTTCACCACTTTCTTTGCCGGACAGCCCAGGTTCAAATCCACCAGATCGAACCCAAGGTCCTCAACCATGCGCGCTGCCTCTGCCATCACCTGCGGATTGCTGCCAAAAAGCTGCGCCGAAATCGGATGCTCGTCTTCGTAGAAATGAAGATATCGATTGGCCTTCTGATCTTTCTTGCGCAGCACGCCGTCGGCCGAGGTGAACTCGGTCATGATCAGTCCGCAGCCGCCGAGGTTGCGAATGAAGCGACGAAAAACCGTATCGGTAACGCCGGCCATCG
Source organism: uncultured Acidobacteriaceae bacterium (assembly GCA_963781635.1). Lineage (GTDB taxonomy): Bacteria > Acidobacteriota > Terriglobia > Terriglobales > Acidobacteriaceae > Sulfotelmatobacter. The sequence continues at coordinate 37,743 of CAWAFZ010000006.1, read as the reverse complement.
GCGCCAAAACTGTAGCTGGAGCGATCGTGACTTCGCCAATGCGAAAGCTCGCGGCGACCGGCTTTAATCGCGCTCGCTCAAGCACAAGCGCGTCCGCGACAGACGAGCCGACAGAATTATCCCAGGACTTGCGCACGTTTATATTCTACTTGGCCCCGCAAATTGAAAGCCCCTGCCGAAGCAGGGGCTCCATTTTCACATGTATCCGCGTTAATCCGTGGCAAGTTAGTTCTTTGCCGGTACGGGCTTAGCCGGCTCGTTCTTGGCGTACTTGCGGCGGAAGCGCTCCACGCGTCCGGCAGTATCCATCAACTTCTGCTTGCCTGTAAAGAAGGGATGGCAGGCCGAACAAATTTCTACGCTGATATCTCCTTTATGGGTAGACCTCGTGACAAAGGCATTGCCACACGCGCAATGCACGCGCACTTCGTTATAAGCGGGATGAATAGCTGCTTTCATAGGGTTCAGACCTCGATATCGAATCCTTAGATTCTACCGGAATGCCCCAGGATTCAGCAACGGTTCGGCCGCAACTGGCGGATCGCGGTACTCAGCCCGCGCGCAGCCTCCAGCACGCCTACGTTTCGCCGAAGCCCGAAGCCCGAGGTCCGAAGCCCGCTTTCAGAACCGGAACTGATACGACACCTTCACAAAAAACTGCCGGCTGTCGTTGATATATCCCTTGGCCGTGTAAAGTCCCGCCAGGCCGAGCGGATCCAACATCAGATCGTGATTCAAATTCTGCACGTCGCTGTTGTAGCCAATGTAGATCGCCGTCCCCGGATGCACTAGATACGTGAGCAGAACATCCGCATTGAACTGCTTCTCGGTCGGCAAATAAGTGTATGGATAAACGCTGTTTCCCGGAGTGTTCGCCAGCAACGAATTGTATTGCAGAATCACGCGCAGCGAGAGCTGCGGCGTGAATTGCCAATTCCATTTGCTGCGCACGATGTGGTTGTCAAAAATACCTCGCCCAACGCCGGGATTTTGCGCTAGCGCCGCCAGATATGCGTCATCACCCGCGCGCAGGCGTTCAAACAGATAAGTATTTTCGATCTTCAGCGGCTGCAGCGGACGAAGCGTCAGAGTCACCCGTAGCCGTGTTCAGCCGTCCCAGAAGAAACTGTGGCGCCGCGGTAGAGGCCTGGCACAAAGTTCACCCCGTCTCCCCAGTAATAGCCCGCGCTGATCGTAGCCTTCTTGAAATAGCCGGTTTGGAACAGGCTCCGCTGCGAATGTTCATGGAAAGTCCAGAAATTCCGATTAGGCAGATAAACCAAGAAACGCAAAATCCTGCGGCCGCAAACGCTCTCTCAATTCTTCATACGGATATAAAAAAGATCAGCGTCTGCCCGCGTCCTTGAATCGCCATGTAAGGCAGATAGTCCGTATCCAGACGATTGCCTTCGTGGTCCATATACCAGACCGCTGGTTCAGCGACGGCCCCCAGTCGACGATCCATCCCTTCTTCGGACGAAAGCGGTAGTCCAATTCCTGATACGTGCCGCGCACATCCACGCGATTCACAAATCCCGGCACCGTCACGAAGCCCGGACTCACGTCGGTATAGGTGCCCTCGTAGGTAAAGTGCAGTCCTTCGCGCTTCAAGTCGAGCTTGTCGGCGGGCCCGGCGTAGTAACTGCCATTTCCGGCATTACCCGAACTGAAGGGAAACAGGTTGTACTCGCAAGTAGTTTCCAAATTGCCGATGGAAGAAAAGTCTGCGTTCAGCCCATGCAGGTTGCTCGAACTCGTGACCGCCTGACCCTCCAAACTCCAATTGGCATTGAACTTCAAGCGAGTGTCGATGCCGCCGACGCGGTTGAACTCGCCGGTCGCAGGACACTCCCAGTCCGTATACAGCGCCCCCACGCTCGATTCCTTGAAAATGTCGCGACTTGCCCGCGCAATCGTGAAGTAAGACCGATCCCCAAGAAGCTTGTCCGAACAAAGAGAGGGCGTCTCCGGAAAAGGACAAAAGCTTGGTACTGCCAGCCCCGGCCCGCGGTCATCGGTCGCCATTAGCCCAACCGAGTACGGACCCTTCTTTGCCGGTAAGCCGGATTCCGGCCGAGGGATCTTCAATATTCCGCGTGAAAAACAAATCCAGCGGCGTACGAAAGTAGTCTTCATTTTCCAGAAAAAACGGCCGCTTCTCCGGAAAATAGACCTCGAATCTCTGATTCACCGTAATCTGCGGATCCTCCGACTCCACCTGGCTGAAATCTGGATTCGCAGTCAAATCCAATACGAAGTGGTCCTTGATCACAAACTTCGCATCCATGCCAAACTGTCCCTGTGCCTCGGCATTCTGAAAATACGGATTGTAGGGATCGCGCTGGTCCAGTCCGCGAAAGCCGCGCATGATTCCATAAGGAATCAGTTCGATGCTGCGGCCCGGCGAAATTCCCTCGAGGCCATAAAGCGTCGCCGCCTGCCCCAACCGGCCCGACACTTTGTATGAAATCTGCGGCCAGAATGAGTCTTCACTCTTGCGGTAGATGCCGCGATACAGAATGATTCCCCACTCCTGCGTTTGCGTGGCGGGAAAGCGCAGGCTCTTGAATGGAATCGCCATCCACACCACGAAACCGCGGTCAGTCACTTTTCCCCGGGAATCCCACACCGTATCGAACGAGGTGTCGAAATTTCCGTTCACCTCCTCGCGCGTGGATTCACTCCAGATCGCGTCCCACTGCACACCCAGCGCCGTGGTCTGAAAGGCATAGGCCCGCCGCCGGTCGTGAAACGTATCCAGCATTACCTCGACCTCATCATCGTCGTAAACATCTTCGCGCCGCGACATGCGCGCCCGAACCTTCTTGGGATCGTCAAAACACACAAAAACGAGATAAAGATTCTTCTGGTCGTAGCCCAGATATGCCGCGGTCGGCTCGGAAACCTTTTCCCCATCATGCGGGTTGCGCTGCACAAAGTCAGTCACCTTCGCCATCTGCAACGCAGTCTCACCTTGCGGCTTCATGCTGAGAAAATCCTCTAAGACAGGGGCGTGTCTCAAACGCGGAATAGTCAGTGTCGGCGGAGCAAACACCGGCTTTGGAGCCGGCCGCACTTCGGGATTCTTGATCGCCGGCTCCGGCAACTGCGCCGAAGGCGGGGGATTCTGCGGTGAATTCGGCGCTTCGGGATTGTCTCCGGGCGGCACAGCACCCGGTTCCGGCGGCGGATTCTTTGGCCCACTCTGCAAATCCTGCCCCGTGGGATTTTGCGGCGCGGGGTTTTGCTGTGGAGGCTGAGAACTAACTACATTGGCGTCCGATTGCGGAGCAGGTATGCTCCATCCCCATTGCACGACCGCAAGCAGGGTAAGAACAACTCCCGGCAGGACTTTCACACACTCATGGAATGAACGACCAGAAGCCAAACGCAAAAACGCCCTCGCTGTCTCCCCGCTTCCGCACCCGCGAGGAATTTAGCAAGATACACCATTACAGGGTCATACCGAACAGGAAAGCGTTGTCTGTAAGGTTTTCCGAACAACTCGGGGAAGGAAACTGCTTTAGAGCTAGCGGGGCTCTGATGCGAAGAGAGCTCTAAAAGGGCACGGCCTGAAGAGCTCGCTGGAAATCTTCTCTGCCATCTAGTTTTGAAAGGGCGCGGCGTCCAGAGTTTGCGTGAGGACTAAATTCTCGACTGCGCCGTTGGACGAAGCCATCGCTTTAGCCGCGAAGCGGCGCAAGCCGTGGGTGGAAATCGGGAAATGAGTGAGCCCCCAAAGGGGGGCGGAAGAAGGGCTCTAACGCTCACAGCCAGCCGCGCTCTACGAGAAGGCTTCGAATCAGTGTCCAATCCTAGAACAACGAGCTCTGCCTGCGGCTCGGCGTGATCTTAAAGTAATCGTACGCCAACTGCGTGGCCACCCGCCCCCGCGGAGTCCGGTTTAAAAACCCGATCTGCATCAGAAACGGCTCGTAGATTTCCTCGATAGCGTCCGGCTCTTCCGCCAGCACGGCGGCCAGAGTATTCACGCCTACCGGCCCGCCTTGATATTTCTCGATAATCGTCAGCAGCAATCGCCGGTCGACTTCATCGAAGCCATATTGATCCACTTCCAGCATCTGCAGCGCGGCCTGCGCTGTAGGCAAATCGATCTTGCCCGCTCCTCGCACCTGCGCATAGTCGCGCACCCGGCGCAGCAACCGGTTCGCAATGCGCGGAGTTCCCCGCGACCGGCTGGCAATCTCATTCGCACCCGCATCGTCAACTTGCACTCCCAGAATCTCCGCCGAGCGCTCCACGATCACGCGCAAATCTTCTGCAGAATAAAACTCCAGCCGCAGCACAATGCCAAACCGCGACCGCAGTGGAGACGAAATCAATCCCGCCCGCGTAGTCGCTCCCACAAACGTAAACGGCTTCACCTCGAGCGTGTGCGTCCGCGCCGACGGCCCCTGTCCAATGATGATATCGAGCTTGTAATCCTCCAGCGCCGAATACAACAATTCTTCAAGCACTGGCTGCAATCGATGAATCTCATCGATGAACAGGACTTGCTTCTCCTGCATGTTGGTAATGATCGCCGTCAGGTCGCCCTTGATCTGCAGCAAAGGCGCTGCCGTCTGCTGAAAATGCACGCCCAGCTCATTAGCAATGATGTTCGCCAGCGTAGTCTTACCCAGCCCCGGAGGCCCGTACAGCAGCACGTGATCCATGGCCTCGCCGCGCGACTTAGCCGCTTCAATCGCGACCGCAAGATTCTCTTTGACCTTAGCCTGCCCGATGAACTCGCCCAGCCGCTGCGGCCGCAGCTTAAGTTCAAACGAAGAATCGTCCTCCACCGCCGCCGCCGAAACCAGCCGCTCGGGGTTGTAATTCAGGTTGGGATTGTTGGGCGCAGTAGCCACTCGCCGGATGTTACCACGACTCACGTAGAGACAGCCGCCTCGGTTTGCCTGGATCAGAGGGGAAACCAGACGACCAAGAGACCACACAAAAATGTCAACGGCGTGAGGCCAAAAAGGATGGCCGTGATAAGGCCCTCATCGACAACTACACTCTTGACTCCTCCGTCTTCAAATAGACCTGGCGACTCGTTAGAAAAGCTTTGAGCCAAACTTTTGAGCCGTCTCCGGAAGATCGAGAGATTCTTGCTGCACTCGTTGACCACCGCGACGTGAGCGACGACAATCAGGGACATAAACATAGTAGCCCCTGTCTGGGAGATGGCACCGTGGTCCCGATGAGTTAGCGCGGCAAGCGCCATGATTGCGACAACGCTGAGATTGGTGGCTGTCCGTTGGCGCGATTTCAGCTCCGAAAAATTCGTGGACGAGTCGTTGAACACTACCTCTACCACGTGGTCCATGTCGATCTCCTTCTGGTGCTCTTTCACGAGGAACCCATCCTCCTCTTCGTCTCACGCGAAGGCTATCGATATGTGACACATCATGTGTCACATTGTATCCACACCATCGGTTTGACATGTGCCACAATATGTGACACATTATTCTTATGGCTTCCGTCAACATGCGCCAGCTTCGGGACACGAAGCGTCTGAAAGCCTTGCTGCGCGCCGGGACGATAGTTGAGTTGCGAGAACGCGACCGGGTGATTGCCCGCATTATTCCCGAAAAAGTGGACGCCGGGACCGTTAAATATCCCGATTTTGCCGCCCGCCGCAAAAAAATGTTCGGGCGTCGCGTCTTTTCCGGAGCCGACCTCGTAATCCAGGAGCGTGGACGCTATTGAGCGTATACGCAGACACCAGCTTCTTCGTCTCCACTTACCTTCCTGACAGCCACTCAGCGACAGCAAACGAGTTACTGAGAACTGGCGCTCCCGTGTGGTTTAGCCCTTTGCACTACGCGGAATGGACACACGCCCTAACCCAGCATGTCTTTCGCTCCGAAATGTCACTCGCCGACCTGGAGCGTCCTTACAAAGCTCTCGCGCAAGACCGGGCAGCGGGTCTATGGACAGAAGTTGAGATCCCCGAAGGCGCTTTCGATGTTTGTGCCAATCTCGCCCGCCGCTACGGGCCCAAACTCGGCATGCGAACGCTTGATACTTTACACGTAGCCTGCGCCCTCGAACTCAAAGCCAAACAATTCTGGACCTTCGACGACCGCCAAGCCAAGCTAGCCAAGGCCCAAGGCCTGAAAACCTCGTAGTGCGCTGTCCCGGAAATTCGTTTCATAAATTCCCGTTGTCATCCTGAGCGCGCTTTTTGCGCGAAGGACCTATGTAATTGATTCGACCCGCACGATCTTCTTACGCGAACCCAGCTCCGCACGCCGACTTACAGCGCGAACTTTCGGGACGCCACACTATCTATCCCACCCTACTTCGGATACCACTCCAGCAACCGCACTTCAATCCCAGTCCCTTCCAATCCCTTCTGAAATACCGCCAGATCCGACCCGCGATAGTGATAAGGAATCACAATCTTAGGGTGGAACGCTTTTACCGCCTCAGCCGCTTCCTCGGGAGGCATCGTATAAGGCAGGTTCATGCACACGAATGCCACATCGATATTCTTCAGCTCCCGCATCTCCGGGACGCCTTCCGTATCGCCAGAAAAATAGAAGCGCTTGCCGCCGTAAGTGAGCACATAACCGTTGCCGCGTCCCTTATCATGAAAAAATTTCCCCGGCGCAGGCCCGCGCTTCAGGTTGTAGGCCGGAATCGCCTCAATCGTCCATCCCTGCCAGCTCTTGGTTTCTCCATTGGCGATCGCCTTGGCGCTGGTGACGGTCACAACCACCGCCGGCGCCGCAAAAATCTCCGTCTCCGCCTTAGTGATCTCCTTGATCGAATCCGGATCCATATGATCGCCATGAATGTCGGTGATCAGAATCAGGTCTGCCTTCGGCAGCCCCGCCAGTTTCGCCGGCTTCGCGGGATCGAGGTAGATGACCTTCCCCCCAGCCTCAATCAGCGTGCTGGCATGATAAAGAGGAGTGACCTTCACCGGCCCAGCGGAGGTGGGAAAGCTCTGAGTCTGGGCGGCGGCGAGGGTTGCAGCAATCATAAGCAAGAAGGTAAGAATCGCTATTAGTTTCACTCTGGCCTCTCTGGGACTCTGCAAACAACTCTGGCCAATATAAATGAACTGAGCAGCTCGGCGCGACGTTGGATTGTCAGCCGGTTTGGGAAGGGCACGAGTTCCACTCGTGCCGTCAAGCCGCCTGAAATGAGCCGCGCTTCAGCGCCTGAGGTAAGCCCTTTGCGGTTCGGAGGCTCGGCAGCAAATGGGATGGCCCGGTCCGGATTGAAGTAAAAATTTTGAGGACCGTCGGGATAAAATATCTCGAATCAGCGACTTGCGCGTTTTCGGTCTGGACGAGTCCGGCTAAAGTATTACCAATAAACGACTTACCTGCAAAATATTGCATTCAAAGGACTTAGATGATGCTGCTTGGTCTAAGTGCTTTGGAATCAGTGGATCGCTCGCAGAATATTGCATTCAGGGTAGTTAGCAACGTTGCTATTCAGATTTCAAAGAACTTTGAACGGTGGAACCCAGAGCGCGCCGGACCGGCTTTTGACAGCCGACACGCCATCGACCATGTTCGCGCAAGCGATGGGCTGTGGGCAAGGGCAGATGTCACACGGGCCTGTGGGAATTCTCTGATGGCGATCTAGTTGCGCTGCGATCCGTCATTGCGCACGGAGAGCGGAAGAGGATAGCGGCGCGAGATTGTAGCTATGCATGACGTCAAAGACCCCACCCTAGCCGCTTATGGGCATTGCCGCGTTACGGGCAGGAATGCGGCTAGGATGGGGCACCCGGCGACGACCGGAATTGATCCTGAGCTGACGAACAAACCCCGCACGCTGGCGCGTGCAGTATCATCGTGGAACTGCATTGGCCTAAGGTCAAAACTAGGTAGGATTTCAACATGCCAAGAACGAGTACAGGAAGGAAGAAGACGACGACTCGGCCTAAGATTGCGGCGTTGAATGCAGCAAACAGCGTGAGCTACCTGCTCAGCGACTATCCCCGGACGCTGTTTCCCCTTTCCACCACACGCGTCATCGCTGAAACCTGGGGACAGAAGGTATTGGAGTACATTTACCAGCAAGTACTGAACCCTGCCGAGAAGGAGCACTCTTTCCTCGCACAAGCAAGGTGCTACTCTTCGAAGCAAGGCTTTCACTTGCGACGAACTGTAAAGCTGGATCCGGTGGCCGAGTTATTTGTATACGATCTGATGTATCGAAACAGGTTACTGTTCCGGAAGGATTTCAGTGACTCCCGTCGCACGTTCGGGTACAGATTCGAAAACGGCGAGCCTCTCTCGCCGACGAAAAGCTATGCAGCATTTAAAGCGGCGATTACGGAAGCGCGTCAGCAGTTCAAACACATGGTGACCTTTGACGTTGCCGCCTACTTTAATTCGATTTATCACCACGATCTGGTTCGTTGGTTCAGCGAACTCCAAGCGAGCGCCGATGACGTTGAACATCTCGGCCAATTCTTGCGGGAGATTAACAGTGGACGAACCGTCGACTGCCTTCCTCAGGGTATTCATCCCTGCAAGCTAATCGGTTCCGAATTTCTAAAATTCGTTGATAACTCCATGAAGCTGAGGTCCGACCTATCGCTTCGTTTCATGGACGACTTCTATTTGTTTTCCGATAGCGAAGAAGTGATCAACGCGGACTTCGTGGTCGTACAGCAACTTATAGGCGAGAAGGGTCTTTCTGTGAACCCGGCGAAGACATCGTACGAAAAGGAAGGCGAAGACATATCCAATCAGGTCGATACCATAAAGGTGAGCTTGCTTAAAGCACGCCGGATTGTTATCGAGGTGTCGGGTATCGAGTTCGTCGGAGATGAAGACGAGGAGGAGGAGGAACTCCTGAGCGAGGAGCAAATAGAGTATTTGCTGAACCTCCTCAAGGATCCTGACATCGAAGAATCCGACGCAGAGCTTGTGCTCGTCTTACTGCGAGAGCATGGGGAGGACGTACTCTCTCAACTAGACGGATTTTTGAGACGATTCCCTGGCCTGAGTAAAAACGTGTACCACTTCGCGAAGCAAGTTAGGGACAAGGAAGAACTCGCCCAGGTTATCCATTCGTTTGTTAGCGATGAAGCCTATGCGACCGAGGATCAGCTCTTTTGGATGGGAAAGCTGGCCGAAGAATTTCTCAACGAAGCGTCCACATACAGAGACATTCTCTGGTCAATTTATCAGCATCCGAATGCTACAGACATTTCAAGGTCGAAAATCCTGGAAATCCCTGAACAGAGATTTGGGATGCCTGAAATGCGGGATGAACACCTTCGGGTCGGCAGGTCAGACTGGCCGGCCTGGGCCTCCGCAGTCGGTTGCCGGTCCGCACCTCGAATTAGCAGAAATCACTCCCTGACCTACTTCGGTAAGGCGAGCCCAATGAATCACCTTATAGCCGAATGTGTCGCGTCCATCGGGAAATAACCGGCCAAAAAAGGAAAGGGCCAATCTGATTTCTCAGACTGGCCTCTATTTATGCCGGCAACTTCCTACGCTCCCCACACTTGGAGCGTGCAGTACTTTGGGCCAGCACTGAAGGTTCCGTCATTCCGACGCGTGAGCGAAGCGGGAGGCTGCTGCCGAAGTCCTGAGCGAATGCGAAGGCCCCCTATTCTTCCTCTTCCTTAACCTCACCCCGCGCCGCCTTCGCCTTCTCTACAATCTTATCCTGCAGCGCTGCTGGCACGGTGTCGTAGTGATGCATCTCCATGTTGAAGCTGCCGCGGCCTTGCGTCATCGAGGTTAAGTCCACGCCGTAGGTCAGCATCTCGGCCATGGGCACTTCGGCTTTCACCACGGTGTTGCCGCCCTTGTTATCCATCCCCTGGATGCGTCCCCGGCGGCTGTTCAGGTCGCCCATGATCGAGCCGGCGAAGTCGTCCGGCACCGTAATCTCGACCTGCATCACCGGCTCCAGGATCGTGGGTTTAGCCTGCTCCATCGCTTTTCTGAAGGCGATGCGTCCGGCCATCTGAAACGACATGTCGTTCGAATCGACATCGTGATACGAACCGTCATACAGAATCACGCGGAAGTCCACCACCGGAAAGCCTGCCAGGTATCCGCGCGCCGCCGCATCTTTGATTCCTTTTTCGATGGCAGGAATGTAGTTCTTGGGAATCGCGCCGCCGAAGATGTCGTTCACAAACTCGAACTGCCCGCCGCGCGGCATCGGCTCCATCTTGATCTTGCAGTCGCCGTACTGCCCGTGACCGCCGGTCTGCTTCTTGTGCCGTCCCTGCACATCGGCCTTGCCGCGAATCGTCTCGCGGTACGGAACTTTGGGCGCCTTCAAAACCACTTCGGTGTGATAGCGCTTCTTCAGCTTCGCAACAATCACTTCAATATGCTGTTGGCCGGTTCCGGCGATCAGAAACTCCTGAGTCTGCGGATCGCGGAAGAAGCGCAGCATGGCATCCTCCTCCGCCAGTTTGTGGATGCCCGGCCCCAGCTTGTCTTCATCGGCGCGGCTCTTAGGCTCAATCGCGAACGTGATCGCCGGCTCGGGCAGCTTCACCCGCGGATACTGAATCGGCGCCGACTTGTCACCCAGGGTGTCGCCGGTAAGCGTGTCCTTCAACTTCGCCACCGCGCCGATGTCGCCAGCATGCAGCTCGGTAACCGGCACGGCAGTCTTACCCTGCATGATCGAGATATGCGACAGCTTCTCCGCCGATCCACGCGAGAAGTTCTGCATAGTCGATTCATTCTTCAGCACGCCGGAGAACACCTTGAAGTACGAGATACGGCCCGCAAACGCATCCGACACGGTCTTGAACACATACAGCGAAACCGGCTCCGCATCGGTCTCATGCCGCTTCGGCGCATCTCCATTTCCAGACGCAGCCGGTTCGCCCTGCACCCACTCGTGCTCCGAAGGAGCTGGAGTGTAGTCGACGATGAAGTCCATTACTCGATCGGCGCCGATGTTACCGAGTCCCGACGAGAAATGACAGGAAAGAGCTTGTCCTCGCGAATCGCGTTATGCAGCGCCGGAATCAAATCTTCTTCCGAGTGCGTTCCAGCTTTCGAAGAACTTCTCCATCAGCTTATCGTCACCTTCGGCCACCAGTTCCACCAGTTGCTCATGCGCCTCCTGCACCTGCGCTCGCATGCCCGCCGGAATCTCCGTCTCCTTACCTTTGCCATTCCCTCCCAGCTCGTACGTGTAAGCCTTCATGCGCACCAAATCGACCACTCCCGTCAAGTTCTTCTCGCTTCCGATCGGCAACTCGATGGGAATGACATCGCGGCCGAATGCATTGATCAGCGACTCCAGCACGCGCTCCGCATTGGCCCGGTCGCGATCCATGCGGTTCACCACGATCAGCCGCGGAGTCTTGTACTCGTCGCAATCCTTCCACACGCGCTGCGTCACTACTTCCACGCCGGCCACGCCATCGACCACTACGATGGCCGCATCCACCACCGGCAGCACCATCTTGGCCTCGTGGACGAACATATTGAAACCGGGGGTATCGATGATGTTGATCTTCGTCTTGCCCCACTCCACGTAGGCCGCCGAGGCCGCAATCGACATCTTGCGCGCGATCTCTTCGTCGTCGTAATCGGTGGTGGACGAACCGTCATCCACGCGCCCCAGCCGCGGCGTCGCTCCCGCCGTATAGAGCATGGCCGACACGCAGCGAGGTCTTCCCCGCGTGCCCGTGTCCAACAATTGCAACGTTGCGAATGTTTTCTCCGGAATAAACTTTCACGAGTAGGCTCCTTCGCAGGCGTGGAACCAGAGACGGCCCAGAACCAGAAGAGGATCAGTGCAGTAGAAGGCCAGTCCAACACCACCTGCCAAAACTAAGGATGCTACCACGCGGCAAGCAGCCGCCTCAACCGGGCAAATGACTGCTGTAAACAGGTGCAAAGAAACACCCGCCGTTGTATCATCCTTTCGCCATGCTAGGCGGACGCAGCAGCGAGCAGTGGATCGCGCAGTACGCCTCCAGCCACCAGCATCCCGTAAACCGGGCGTGCCACACGCTGGGCATACCGACCATACTGCTTTCGGTCGCCGTTTTTGTCGCGAGCATATTCTTGCATAGGCTGTGGCCCTACGCGCTGGCTCTATTCATCTTGGGCTGGATTTTCCAATTCATCGGCCACGCCTTCGAAGGCAAGCCGCCGGAGTTCTTTAGCGACTGGCGATTCCTATTCGTGGGAGTCCGCTGGTGGTGGGCGAAGATTCACGGCAAAGCCTGAAACATCACTGGGTAGGGAGAATCATTGTTCCTGGTAACACTCCTCAGCTTGCGCGCATCAGTAACCCTGTTCTATGCTAGGCTCACCGCAGGGTTCTGATTCACAGAAAACATGCATCGCCTGACCGCCAGACTGTTGCTGTTCTTCGCGCTCGTGGGAAATCTCGCCCCTTTGGCTCTGGCAGCAACGGCCACCGTCCGCCGCATGCGTGCTGCCTGCGCAAGGGAATTCATCACTGCCACGAATCAGCGGCGCTCGGAATCCAATCAGCTTGTCATCCGCGACACCAGCTGCTGCAATCATGATTGTTGCCGCGCTGTCACCACAGCACCAGTGGGCCCACCCCGCAACCCAACGACTAGCTTCTTCCCGCGGAATCGAAGCATATCTTGGCCAACGGAATCCCTCCACTCCCCAGCCGAAGCCTCCCGCATTCCAATCCACGCGCGCACCTCCGCGCACTCCGCAATCTCAGTTAATCCCTAATTCAGTCGGACAGAAACGCATCACGCGTTCTTCGCGCGGAGATTGCATCCTTCCGATGCTTTGGAACTTTCCGCGCGTTCACCAAAGCCCTAGCTCGATCGCTTTACAGGAGACTTATGCGCTTCACCCAACGATTCGTCTGATCACGCTCTTACTGGCGCTGACTCTGGCCGTACCTGCGTTGGCTAACGTTTACGGCGCCATCCGCGGCGTTGTGCACGACCCCCAACATCGCCCCGTTCAGGGCGCCATGGTGATGCTTAAAGCCAAATCGTCCGACCTGGCCAAGACCGTCACTTACCGATGCCAACGGAGAATTCCAATTCAATGCCGTGCCTCTGGGCGACTACTACGGTCAGCGTCGCCAGCCAAGGCTTCGCGCAGACAGCGCAGGATGTCACCGTTATCTCAGGAACAGTCCCGGTCGCTCACTTTCAATTGAAGTTGGCGTACCGCACACGAGCAAGGTCACTGTCTCCGCCGCGCAAGCCCTCGCTCCCACGGACAGCGCCACTCCTATTACGCTCGTCGACAGCCTCGACATCGAGCGCACTCCCGGCGCCGATCGCACCAACAGCCTCGCCATGATTACCGACTACACCCCCGGCGCCTACGTCACTCACGACATGCTGCACATGCGCGGCGGCCACCAGACCACCTGGCTGCTCGACGGCATTCCCGTCATCAACACTGCCATCGCGCAGAACGTCGGCCCGCAGTTCGATCCTAAAGACTTGGAATATGTGGAAGTCAATCGCGGCAGCTACGGCGCCGAGTTCGGCGACCGCACCTACGGAGTCTTCAACGTAGTTCCGCGCACCGGCTTCGAACGCAATAACGAAGCCGAACTAGTTCTGAGCGCCGGCAATTTCTACCAGACTAACGACGCTCTCAGTTTCGGCAGCCACACCGAGACTTTCGCCTACTACGCCAGCGTCAACGGCAACCGCAGCAATCTCGGCTTGCAGCCGCCGGTTCCGCAGGTCGTGCACGACGCCGATCAACGGCGTCGGCGGCTTCGGGTCATTCATCTTCAATGTGGATCCCTCCAACCAGCTTCGCCTGGTCACGTCGCTGCGCCGCGATTACTTCCAGATCCCTTACGATCCTTTTCCCAATGACATCGAAAATGGATCAATCGCCGCAAACGGATTCAGTCCACAGTACCCAAGCATCGGCTTGCGCGACGGCGAGCACGAAGCCGACGCCGGCGTGCTCTTCACCTGGGTGCACACCTTCAACGCGCATCTCATGACCACGGTTTCGCCCTTCTACCACTACAATCGCGGCAACTACGACAGCAAACCCAACGACACTCCCATCGCCACCACCGAAGACCGCAGCTCCACCTATGTGGGAGGTCAAGCAAGCCCGGCCGCCAACTACAAGAAGAACGATCTGCAGGTTGGCTTCATCAGCTTCTACCAAAACGATAACCAGATTCTTTGGCGCGATCTTCAACGACGGCAGCGGATTGCCAGCAATCCGCGACATCGAACATCCCACCGCGAATCTTCGAAGCTTTCTACATCGACGATAAATTCAAGCCCTTTTCCTGGCTAACGCTCTCCGCCGGCATGCGGCCCACGCGATTCGCCGAAGGCAATTTTGCCCCACTTCGATCGCGCGGCCCGTCGATGAAACCGCCATTCAACCGCGCTTCGGCGTGACGGTCACCGTTCCACGGCTGGATTGGACCTTTCGCGCCTTCTACGGACACTACTACCAAGCTCCGCCTATCGAAACTGTCTCCGGCCCGGCTCTCATCAATTACACGGGCAGCAAGGCCTTGGATTCGCCACGCTCCCGGCGAGCGAGACGAAGAACATCAATTCGGCGTGACCATCCCTTACCGCGGATGGGTTCTCGATGCCGACGACTTCAAACCAACGTCACAAATTTTCTCGACCACAACAACATCGGCGCATCCAGCATTTTCTTTCCGCTCGCCGTCTCGCAGGCGTGATTCGCGGCTGGGAACTCACGCTGCGATCTCCGCGCTTCGCCCATCGCGGGCAAATCGCACCTCGCCTATTCCAACCAGATCGCCGAAGGCGCGGGCACCATCACTGGCGGACTCACCGATTTCCGGCGCTCTCGCCGCAACTAACTCCGCTGGATCACGACCAGCGCAACACGCTCAACGTGGGCGGCGACGTTCATCCTGCCCTGGCACGCTTATGCCTCCACCAATGTTTATTACGGCTCGGGCTTCAGCAATGCTTTTCCCGGCCATGCCGTATCCCGGCGATTATCTGCCGCAGCACACGACGTTCGATCTCTCGCTGGGCAAAGATTTCGGCGAACGTTTACCGCATCACTCACTGCGCTAAACGTAGCCAACCGCCGCGTCGAGTATGACAACAGCCTCACCTTCGGCGGATTCACTGGAATAACCCGCGCGAAATCTACGTAGAACTTCGCTATCGCTTTCATTACTGAGGATTCAAAGTCGCGCCGAATACAGAAGAATTGAGCCTCGGCTTCAGCCGCTGAGGAACAGATGCTAAGGTAGGATGAAGCGCTTGATTACATTTATAACTTGATTACATTTATAAGAACACTGAACATGCACAACAATTTCAATTCACCTTCTCCGCGCTTTGCACTCCTCTGCCTCTGCGCTCTGCTGGCACTCTTTCCCGCCTGCAATCGACAAAAATCGCAGACCGCCGCTACGATGTCCCACTCCGGCACGAAGCGCTACCCGTTCAAGGGCAAAGTCGTTTCCATCGACAAAAACTCCGCCACGGCCAACATCGACAACGAGCCCATCGCTGGATTCATGGACCCGATGGTGATGCCCTACACTTTCAAACCGCCGGCACAAATCGATCAACTACAACCCGGCGACACTATCACCGCTGATGTCGTGGTCGAGCCAGAGAAATACTGGCTGGAAAACGTCAAAGTCATAAGTCACTCGAAGGCTCCCGCCGGCATTCCGACCGCAACGTTGCACATTCCGTCCTCGGGCGACGAAGTCCCCGACTTCCAACTCATCAACCAGAACGGCCGGCGCATCTCGCTGCATAGTTATCGCGGCCAGACTCTGCTGCTCACTCTCATTTACACCCGCTGTCCCTTTCCTGATTTCTGCCCGCGCGTCAGCCACGAATTCGCGAGCATCGATCGTCAGGTACAGTCCGATGCCGCGCGTTACGGCAAGACACACTTGCTAAGCATCAGCTTCGATCCCGTGCACGACACCCCGAAAGTTCTTCGCGCCTATGGCTTCTCTTGTGCCGGAAGCAAGAATCCCGCTCTCTTCAAGCACTGGGAATTCTCGGCGATTCCTCAAGCGGAGTTGCCGGAGTTTGCCAATTACTTCGCGCTCACCTACAAAGAAGAAGGAGGACTGATCACGCACTCGCTCAGCACCGCGGTGATCGCTCCCAACGGCAAAATTTTCAAGTGGTATCACGGCGCCGACTGGCAAGCGTCCGACCTGCTGCAGGACATTGCCGCCGCGCACGCGGCTAGTTGAACGGGAGAGTAGAGACAATTACGAGGAAGACCGAATGAGATACGTCCTGATTCTTTTATCCCTGCTCGGGATCACCGCTTCTACTCTAGCCCTGCGCGAGCACTATCGCACTGAAGGAGATTCACCGTGCAGCATCAACGAACGCTGGGACTGCGGCATCGTCAACCACAGCCCCTACGCCGTCCAATGGGGTATTCCGATCGCATTCTTCGGCATGGCCGGATATCTACTCATGGGCGCGCTCGCCTGGCGCCGCGCCTATGCACTCCTGCTGGCCGTAGCGCTCGCCGGACTTGCCTACTCCCTGTATCTGGCCCACGTCGAGGCCAAGATTCTCGGCGTCTGGTGCATCTACTGCGTAATCTCCCTGGCAGATATTTCGCTGATCACGCTGCTGGCGCTGGGAGCCACGATCGCCGCGCTCTTCCGCAAGGAATCTAGAACCGCTTAGAGAAAGTCGCTCACAAAGAGAACATGTGGGGACAGCCGCCTCGGCAGTCTAGCGAGCGCAGCGAGTGAGTTTCTCTCCCGCCGCCCCCGGCCATTAGCAGTTAAGCCACATTGACGAAGCCGCACCATTCGCCTAAGATTACCTCGCCTCGGTGCGCGGTTGACGGCGGTCCAGCGCGCTCCTCAATACTCAGCTATGATCGGCACAACCGTCTCTCATTACCGCATCCTTGAAATGCTCGGTGGCGGCGGCATGGGTGTGGTTTATAAGGCCGAAGACACGCTGCTCGGCCGCTTCGTAGCTCTGAAATTTCTGCCCGACGATTCCTCGCAGGACCCGCAGGCTCTCGAGCGCTTCCGCCGCGAGGCCCGCGCAGCATCGTCTCTGAATCACCCCAACATCTGCACCATTCATGAGATCGGCCAGCACGAAGGCCATCTCTTCATCGTGATGGAGTGCCTTAGCGGCCAGACCCTGAAGCATCTGATTCAGGGCAAGCCGATGGAACTCGAGACCCTGCTCACCATCGCGATCCAGGTAGCCGATGCGCTCGATGCCGCGCACAGCAAGGGAATCGTCCATCGCGACATTAAGCCTGCGAACATTTTTGTCACCGACCGCGACAACGCCAAGATTCTCGACTTTGGCCTGGCAAAGATCGCGCGGGCGGCTCGTCCCACCAGCGGCGACTCGCAAACCCTCGCCGATGCCGGACTCGAACTCACCAGCCCCGGTACTGCGGTCGGCACGGTCGCCTACATGTCGCCCGAGCAGTTGCGCGGCAAAGAGCTCGACGGGCGCACCGATCTTTTCTCCTTCGGCGTAGTGCTCTACGAAATGGCCACCGGCACGCTGCCATTCCAGGGAGAAACTTCGGCGGTCGTGACTGAGGCTATACTTAACCGCCAGCCCACGGCCGCGACGCGCCTGGTTCCCGAACTCCCTCCCAAACTCGAAGAAATCATCAACAAGGCCCTCGAAAAAGATCGCGACATGCGCAGCCAGACCGCCGCCGAACTGCGCGCCGATCTCAAACGCTTCAAGCGCTCGCTCGATTCCTCTCGAACTTCGGTAGTCACTGAGGCGGCACAGTCTTCTTCGTCGTCGTCCGCGAAGTTCGCGTCTGCAGGGGCCGTTCCGATCCCAAGGAAGAAATCGTTCGCTCCGCTGATTACAGCGTTTGCTATCGCCGTGCTGATCGCGGCTGCTTTCGGTCTGTATGCGGGCAAAAAGTTCTTCGCCACCGCTGCCGCCGAGCCTCCTATTTATCGCCAGCTGACTTTCCGCCGCGGCAGCATTCGCGCCGCACGCTTCGCTCCCGACGGCCAAACCATCCTGTACAGCGCAGCTTGGCAGGGCAATCCAGTGGATGTTTTCACGGCGCGCCCCGAAGCTCCCGAGTCGCGCTCCATGGGCCTGAGCCGCACTCAGCTCATGTCGATCTCTCCCACGTCCGAAATGGCGGTCTTGCTGAACAGCAAAGCCATCAGCGCTTGGGTAAGCATGGGAACGCTGGCGCGCGCGCCGCTCTCCGGCGGAGCGCCGCGCGAGATGCTCGAGCAAGTTCAATGGGCCGACTGGGCTCCCGACGGCAGCAATCTGGCCGTAGTTCGCGACATGGGCGGACGCAATCGCCTCGAATTTCCCATCGGAAAACCGCTCTATCAAACCGGAGGCTGGATCGGGCACGCGCGCGTCTCGCCCAAAGGCGACCTCATCGCATTCGCAGACCACCCGCTGCAGGGCGACGACAGCGGCTCGCTCGCCGTGGTCGATATGGCGGGCAACAAGAAATCGCTATCCAGCCAATGGTTCACTATTCAGGGCCTGGCCTGGTCCCCGGACGGCAAAGAAATCTGGTTCACCGCAAGTAAGTCGGGCACCGACCGCACTCTTTACGCGACGTCGCTCGATGGCAAGCGGCGCATCGTGGCTCGCCTGCCCGGCGCGCTCATGCTGCTCGACATCGCCAAAGACGGCCGCGTTCTGCTGGTTCGCGCCACCTGGCGCCGCGAATTGCTTGGAGTTTTCGCCAACGACGCCAAGCAGCGCGAACTTTCCTGGCTCGACTACACCTATCCCTCCGATCTTTCGGCGGACGGCAAGACCTTGCTGTTCGACGAAGAAGGCGGCGGAGGCGCGCTCGACTATTCAAAATCCGGCGGCCTAACGTATGCGGTCTACATTCGCAAGACCGATGGTTCGCCCGCTGTTCTGCTCGGTGAAGGCGGCGCCGTAGCGTTATCTCCTGATGCAAAATGGGTAATCGCGCAAACGCAAGAGTCGCCCTCGCAATTCAGACTTCTACCCACCGGCGCGGGCGAACCCCGCGACCTAACGAAAGACAATGTGAACCACAGCTGGGCGCACTGGTTTCCCGACGGCAAGCGCATTCTTTTTTCAGCCGACGAACCCGGCAAGGGAGTGCGCTTTTATATCTACGATCTCGACTCTGGCAAGAGTCAGGCTATCTCGCAGGAAGGCGTGAACGGTACCGCCTTCGCTCTCTCGCCTGATTCGCAGCAGATTGCCGCCATTGGTCCCGATCAAAAAGGATATCTCTACCCCGTGGCTGGCGGCGATCCGCGCCTGATCGCCGGACTGAATCCAGGAGAGCAACCCATCACGTGGGCAGCCGACGGCCGCTCGCTCTATATCTACCAACCCGGTGAGTTACCCGCTCGCGTCTATGGCCTCGACATGCAAAGCGGCCAGCGCACCCTCTGGAAAGAACTCATGCCCTCCGACCCCGCCGGCGTAGAAAACATCGGCCCCATCTACATGACCCCCGACGCCAAAACCTGCGTCTTCGGCTACCACCGCATGCTAGCCGATCTGTACTTGGTCGAAGGCCTGAAATAAGAGCCGAGACAAAATAGAGAATGGTTGCCAGAAATGCTCATGTGGGACAGCCGCCTCGGCTGTCCAGTCTCGTAGCGAGACCACTTCGATCTGTTATGCCAGATTTGCTGATAGAATCTCCGGTCGCTCCGCAATCTCCCTGATCAGAGGCCGATCATGTCCGCCAGCACTACCCGCATCCAGCGCGCCATTCTAAGCGTAACCGACAAAACCGGTCTGGTAGACTTCGCGCGGACTCTCTCGACCCTTGGCATCGAGCTAATCTCCACCGGAGGCACCGCCAGACTCCTGCGCGATTCGGGCATAGCCGTAAGAGATATCTCCGAACTAACTGGCTTCCCTGAAATGCTCGATGGCCGGGTTAAGACGCTGCATCCAAAAGTGCACGGCGGCATCCTGCACCGCCGCGAAAATCCCGCGCACGTCGCAGCCGTTACTGAACACGGCATCGAACCGATCGACATGGTCGTAGTAAATCTCTACGCCTTTGAAAAAGCAGCCGCCAAGCGGGGAGTCGCTTTCGAAGAGCTGATCGAGAACATCGACATCGGCGGACCCTCCATGATCCGCTCCGCCGCCAAGAATTTTCACGACGTCGCTGTCGTCACGTCCCCGGCTGATTATCAAGCGATAGCCGGAGAACTGACAAGCAACTCGGGTACACTCTCGCTCGAAACCAAATGGCGACTGGCGCAACAAGCTTTCGCCACCACTTCCGCCTACGATTCAGCCATAGCCTCGACGCTCGAAAGCATCGCCGCAGATTTTCACCTGCCCGACAAAGACGCAGCTTTCCCCCGAACCCTGAGGCTGTCATTTCAAAAAGCTCTCGATCTCCGCTACGGCGAAAACCCGCACCAGAAGGCCGCGATGTACTCTGACGGCTCCAGCGTGGGAGTGGCCAACGCTCGCCAGATTCAGGGCAAGGAGCTTTCCTATAACAACATCGTCGACCTGCAAGCCGCATGGGACTTGGCGCAAGAGTTCAACGAGCCCGGGTTTGACCAACCATTCTGCGCCATCATCAAGCACACCAACCCCTGCGGCGCTGCCACCGGCAAGACTTTGGCCGAGGCCTACCAGCGGGCACTCGAGGCCGATCCCGTCTCGGCGTTCGGTGGCGTGATCGGCATCAACCGCCCCGTCGACCTGGCAACGGCCGAAGAAATGCACAAACTTTTCTTAGAAGTAATCGCATCGCCGACTTTCGAGGAAGCCGCCAAAGCCCGCTTCGCCACGAAGAAAAATCTCCGACTCGTAGAAGTCACCGCCGCGCCGCAAAAGTGGACTCTGAAAAACATCTCCGGTGGAGTCCTTCTGCAAGACGCCGACTCACGCCCGCTGCACGATACCGACCTCAAAGTCGTAACCCAGCGCGCGCCGACGCCCGAGGAAACACGCGCCTTGCTATTCGCGTGGAAAGTCTGCAAACACGTAAAGTCAAACGCGATTGTTTACGCTCGCGAGGGCCAGACTGTCGGCATCGGCGCCGGCCAGATGAGCCGCGTAGATGCCGCCAGGTTCGGTGCCATGAAAGCGCAACTCCCGTTGAAAGGAACAGTAGCGGCCTCCGATGCATTCTTTCCGTTCCCCGACGGCTTAGAAGAAATCGCCAAAGCTGGCGCCACCGCCATCATTCAGCCCGGCGGCTCGCAGCGCGATCCCGAAGTAATCGCCGCCGCCGACCGCCTGGGATTAGCCATGTTATTCACCGGAGTCCGGCATTTCCGCCACTAGCGCGTCTCTAGTTCTCACTGCGCCCGCCGCGCTCTGCGCCATGAAAGGCTTTTTAGCTTATCGAGCTCTATCAGTGAATCACTTAGTTCTTTACCAAACTTGACAATCCACCTCTAGTCCCCGCAGTCCCTGTCCTTTCGAGGCGATCCGCACCTGCGCTATCCTCAGTGTTTTTCCCCGACAACCCATCGCCGGGGTAGAATAAAAGCACCCCACTCCGAGCGGTCACGCATCCAATCGCTGTGGCTTCGGGAAAGACCAGGGAATCTCGCAAGAACAACGCGCAGGCAGCGTCTTACAATTAAGTCTGAATGAAATCAATTCCAGGTCGTCAGGTCGAGCATGAATAGATTTTTTCGCTACGCATTCATCTTCTCTTTATTGGCAGCGGTCGGCGCTGCGCAAAACACTCCGTCGGCAGACTCCAAAGGCACGGAGTCCAAGGCTTCGCAATTAAAGCCGGCCCAACCGCGCAAAGGCGATCGCTCCGCCGCTTACTACCACTACATGCTCGCGCACATGTATGAAGAGCAGGTCACGATCTACGGCCGCAGCGAACTGGCCAATAAGGCCATGGAAGAATACCGGCTCGCGATCGAAGCTGACCCATCTTCCGAGTTCCTAACCTCTGGTCTTGCCGAGCTCTACGTCAAGACCGGCCGCATTCGCGATGCCGTCCTCGAAGCCCAGGATATTCTGAAGCGCGACCCCAATAACATCGAAGCTCACAAGCTGCTGGGACGCATTTATCTACGCTCGCTCGGCGATATGCCGGGCAACGGCAATGGCTCCGATAACGTGCTCAAGCTCGCCATCGAACAATACGAACAAATCGTCAAGATCGAGCCTGACAACGTTGACGACCACCTTCTTCTGGGTCGCCTCTATCGTCTGAACAACGATCTGCAAAAGGCCGAAGCAGAATTGAAGATCGCGGTAAAACTCGATCCAGATTCCGAGGAAGCGGTCACTACTCTAGCTCTTCTGTTCAGCGACGAAGGTGACACCGCGCACGCCCTGCAGGTGCTCAGCGCCGTCCCGGATAGTGGACGCTCCGCCAAGCTCTACGCCGCGCTCGGCGCGACTTACGAGCAGCGCAAGGATTACAAGAGCGCAATCAACGCCTACAAACACGCCATCCAACTCGATCGCGATAATCTAGACGCAATTCGCGGCCTCGCCGAAAATCTCTTGAACGATGGGCAGATCGATGCCGCGCTCGATCAATACAAAGTCATCGCTGATGCGAATCCTGAGGACGCGCAAACCTACCTTCGCATCTCGGAGATTTATCGCCGCCAGGGAAAATATGACGAGGCGCTCGACAGTCTGAAAAAAGCGCAGGCCATGGTTCCGGACGCGCTCGAAGTTCCCTACAACATCGCCGTGGTGTATCAGGCGCAGGCTCGGTACGACGAAGCTGAAAAAATTCTGCAGGATCTGCTCAAGAAAACCGAGAAGCCCGAGAGCAGCTACTCGCAATCGGACCGCAACAATCGCGGAATCTTTATCGAACGCCTCGGCATGGTCTATCGTGACCAGGAAAACTATCAGGCCGCAGTCGAGACATTCCGCAAGATGATCCCGCTCGGCGATGATAACGCCCGCACCGCCTATCAGGACATCATCGATACCTACCGCGAGGCTAAGCAGTGGTCGCAGGCCACCGCGGTCGCCAAAGAAGCCCTGCAAAAGTTGCCCGATGATCGCGACCTGCGCATGGTGCTCGACTCACAACTGGCCGACACTGGCGATCCTGAAAAGCCGCTGGCCGACGTACGCTCACTGCTCAAAGGCAAACCGGAAGATCGCGAAGTTTACATCCGCCTCGCCATCATGTACACGCGCCTCAAGCGCTGGCCCGAAGCCGAAGAAGCTCTCAACCAGGCGCAGAAGCTCTCCACCAAGGCTGAAGACAAAGAGTATGTAGACTTCCTTCGGGGCTCGACCTACGAGCGCGAAAAGAAATACGACCAGGCTGAGACCGAGTTCAAGAAAGTTCTAGCCGCTAACCCACAGAGTGCAATCACTCTGAACTATCTCGGCTACATGAATGCCGACCGCGGCGTAGAACTCGAAGAGTCGTTGGGCTACATCAAGGCAGCCGTAAGCCTCGAGCCCACCAACGGCGCATATCTCGATTCTCTGGGATGGGCCTACTTCAAGCTCGGCAAGTACGATCTAGCTGAGGAGACCTTGAATAAAGCATCGCTGCACATGAGCTCCGACCCTACGGTGCAGGATCACTTGGGCGATCTCTACCAAAAAACCGGACGCCTCAAATTAGCCGCCGCCCACTGGGAGCGCGCACTCGAAGAGTGGAATAAGACAGTATCATCGGAAGTGGAAACCGATCTGCAAGTCGCCACGCAGAAAAAACTGGACGCCGCCAAAGTTCGCCTGGCGAAGGAAGAATCCGGCACCAAGCAGTAATTTCTGGAAGGGCACGACTTCAGTCGTGCCGTCTAGCACCATAAGGAGTGCGGGCTTTGGCCCCTGAGGTTCGTTCCAAGCTTGCAACTAGCTGCTCACCGGCAGCACCTGCTAAACTGCCCGCATGCTGGCCGGCTACGCGGTGCAGGTAGAATCTTCCCGCGGACGCCGCTTCCCTGAACCGCCCCACCCCTACCGCAACGACTTCCAGCGCGACCGCGACCGCGTCATCCACGCCCGCGCCTTTCGCCGCCTCGAAGATAAAACTCAAGTTTTCACGCGCCGCTACTCCGACCACTTTCGCAACCGGCTCACGCACACGATTGAAGTGGCGCAGATCACGCGCACGGTCGCCGCGGCGCTAGGCCTCAATGTAGATCTCGCTGAAGCGCTCGCGCTGGTGCATGATCTGGGGCATCCTCCCTTCGGGCACGCCGGAGAAAAGGCGCTCGACACTGCCATGCGCGCCCACGGCCTCTTCTTCGATCACAATCTGCACGCTCTGCGCATCGTCGAAGATTTTGAGCAGCGCTACGCGGCTTTCCGCGGACTGAACCTGACTTTCGAAGTACGCGAGGGCATTATCAAGCATTCGCGCGATTACGATGCAGGCAAACATCCCGAACTCGCGGAATATTTTCTCGACCAGCGTCCGCCGCTTGAAGCTCAGCTTATCGACTTAACCGATGAAATCGGCTACAACACCGCCGACCTGGACGACGGCTACGAAGCCCATCTGCTCACGCTGAAACAAATTCGAGAAGGCGTTCCTGTGTTCGAAAGTTTCTTTCGCGGCGTCGAGCAAACCTATCCGGATGCGGCCGAGAAACTGAAATTCAACGAAGCTCTGAAAGAAGTCTTCAACCGCCTGGCCGGAGATTTGATCACGAATACGCAATCACGACTAAAAGAGGCGAGGATCGTAACTCTTACAGATGTGCGGAGCCACAAAGAACGCTTGGCCGCATTCAGTCCCGCGATAGAGGCAGAGCGCAGGCAGATCAAGAATTTCCTCTACGAAAATCTTTATTACAGCCCGTCGCTGGCAGGAGAAAAAGACGACGCCGAGCGTATCGTCACCGAACTATTCGATTTCTGGATGAAGAATCCTTCAGCATTGCCGCACTATTATCGGGAGAAAGCGAAACAGGAGTCCCTGCCACGCGTGATTTGCGACTACATCGCCGGCATGACCGATCACTTCATTATTGAGCAATACGAAAAGAAGTGCCCCAGCGCGCGCTGAAGCAGCCGCTAAGAAGCTTAGGTAGCCCTGCGCATAGCTCTGTGCGCCTGAGCGAAGTTGTCGTTCGCGAAGCGGACGACAACACTGTCGAAGGATCCCTACCGTCGAATCGGCATGATCGTGCGCGACGAGCACCGGAGTGATTTGAAAACCGCCACAACTGACATAGAATTTTTGTGGGATTTGGAGTAAAGTCCTGTCGTCGTGAGAAGGGATTCGATAACCCTGCTGTCAGCCCTGATTTTCTTTCTGATCTTGCCCCTTGTGGGGTGCGATCGAGAGAGCTACTTCAAATTGTACGGCTATACTCGAGCCGACCTCCTGTATGGAACCATGCCGCGAGAGGATGAGGTGTTTGCCCTACACTCAGTGGATCTGCTTCGGCAAGGTCGATTCGACCAGCTTGAAGATCAACTCGATCCCAGCATCAGGAATGCACAAATACGTGATGAGCTGGCCAGAATGCATGATATGTTCCCCGGTGCTCAACCAACTTCGATCAAAACTATGGAGGCGGGGACTGTCCGTGGCCGCAATGGCTTCACAACCCACATTACCTTGGAATACGAGTTCGCGCCGCAGATAACGCCAACGAGTGGGCGTACAGAGTGGGAACCCCGAAGTTGGCTGCTCGCGCAAGTTGTGATCCTGAGGAGTGATGGTGCCAGCACTGTTCGTGGGCTCGCTGTGACCCCGACTTCGAAGTCCTTCGAAGAGATGAACGAGTTCACCCTTGCGGACAAAGGCATTTCTCAGTATGCCGGATTATCGCTTGCCCTTGTGGTCGTCGGAATTACTTTGTGTGCCTTCGTGCTTTGCATCCGTTCCAAGATCGGCAAGAAAAAGTGGCTCTGGCTGCTCCCGATGTTGGTTGGCCTGCTCCGCGTCACCGTGAACTGGACTACGGGGCAGTGGACGTTTGCGCCTCTAAACATTCAGTTTCCTCCGGTAAATGTGGCCGTCGCAGCCTATGGCCCCTGGCAAATCATCATATGCGCTCCTGTCGGGGCAATTACCTTCCTCCTTTATTGTAGAAAGCTGCCAAAGGCG
Organism: uncultured Acidobacteriaceae bacterium; assembly: GCA_963781635.1. Lineage (GTDB taxonomy): Bacteria > Acidobacteriota > Terriglobia > Terriglobales > Acidobacteriaceae > Sulfotelmatobacter. Next base: position 11,791 of record CAWAFZ010000006.1, on the reverse strand, counting down.
ATCAGCACTTTATCGACCCCAGGGAGACCGACTCTGGACAAGCCAGTCGACACGCTGACACGCACGTAGTTGGCGTAACATCGCCATTTACGCCCATTGGCCTTTCTTATCGGGTTCCCGCTACCGCCGCCACCACATCAAACAAAACCCGCGGCCCACGCCGCACTTCTTCTACGCGAATGCGTTCATCGTTCCCGTGTTCGGTATTGCCTTCTTCGTCAGTCGCCGTGAAAGGATTGAAACCGTAAGCGTTGATCCCCAGCGGGCGGTAACGCTGATTCTCGGTGTAGCCGCTGGTGATGTGCGGCACTACCGGCGTGTCTGGGAAATACGTCGCCGAGACTTTGCGAATCGCATCGTACAAAGCAGTATTTGTCGGCGAAAAATTGGCTTCCCGAAATTCCGGGATCATCGGTTCCACCGTCACGTTGGGATCGTCGACCACCCGCCGGAGATCCGCCAGAAGTAACTTGGGATCGCCTCCCGGCAGAATGCGCACATCGAGATTCGCCCAGGCTTCGGGCGGAATTACGTTGGTCTGCTCCGAGCCATGCATCATGGTGAGAGAAATCGTATCGCGAAGCAGAAAATTCAGCGATTCATCTTTCTCCACATCCTGCTGAAATTTCTTATCCTCGATGGCCTTGCGAATATTGCGATAGGCTTTTGCTCGCTCCGGCGGTTCGTAAGGCGCCATGTCACGCAGAAATTCGTCTACCACCGGCAGCACGCGCAGCGGCGTGTGGTAAGTCAGAATGCGATCGAGCGCGTGTACCAGCCGATTGGGCGCCGAATCTGCATTGGGCCGCGACGCGTGCCCGGGCCTCCCGTGAGCGATGACGCGTAGCCAGAAAGTAGTCTTCTCACCCACGTCCACGCCCACATACTTGACCTTGCCGTTTTCCAGCAGATTCTCGCCGCCTTCGTTGATCAGGAACTCCGCGTTCTCGAGCAGATCGCGCTCATGCGAGATGAACCAATCCGTGCCCGTGCCTTCCGCTTCTTCATCGGCGACGGCCAGAAAAATCACGTCGCGATCGAGTTCGATCTTTTCGCGCTTCAGCATCACCATCATCACCAGTTGCGCAAGGCCTTCATCTTTCATATCCTGCGCTCCGCGTCCCCAGATCCAGCCGTCCTTGATCTCGCCGCTGAACGGAGGCACTCTCCAGTGCGCCGCATCGCTGGTCACCACATCCATGTGGTTCAGCAGAATCAGTGGCCGCTTAGCCTCTGCCGAAGTGTGGGGCAACCGTGCCCACAGATCGCCGCGGCCGGGCGTGTACTCGAAAACGCGATTTTCGATGCCTTCCTGATCGAGAATCTTCTTGTAGAACTCAACCGCGCGCATCTCATTGCCGGGAGGATTCGTAGTATCGATGCGCAGATACTCCTGCATCCAGGTCACCGCGAGATCGGAATACTGCTGCAAATGATCCGTTGGAACATGGGAAGAGGCAAGGAACGAAGGCGACTGTTCGGTCGACGCAGAAACCGCAGAATTCTCGCCGAGACCGGACGCTACCGCGCTCAATGACAAAAGACCGAAAACCACTGCGATCCATCCCTTACAGCTCCGAATAAACGCCGGCCAGTCCAGCCCCACCCGGTTCGCTCTGCTCAAGCCCCCCTCCATCTTCTCGCTCCGAACACGCCTATAGTCCACGCAGTTTTTATATCAGGTTTGCCAAAATTACCCTGCCCGGCCGCTCACGGAGTACCCAGTCTGCCACTTGACGGCGTACAATGTCTTTAGATATCAATGCATTTAGCTCATTCAACTCTAAAGCCCGTTTTGGCATCCGAACTGTAGTAGAAAAGGGCAGGCGCCGCCGAGTTTAGTGCGCCGCCTGAGTGGCAGTGATTCAGGTATGCGTCGCGTCAGCGCATGCCGGCAAAGCGGTCGCTTTTGCTTTTCATAGGTTGTAAGATTTCGGGGACGCAATTAAAAATCACGCAACACGCCCGTTTCGGCGTGCTGGAGTGGAGCCCCAAACGCTCCCCCAACTTGGAGGAACTTTCTATGAACAGCCGTATGCTTCTCTCTTTGCCTTTGGCCGCAGTGCTCGCATTTCCGGCCTTTGCGCAAACTTCGTCTTCTCAAGGTCAGGACCAATCCACCACTTCGCAATCCACGACTTCTCAGTCGATGTCGACACAGTCGACCGACACCGCCAGTGGCAAACAGCCGCTGCAGCCCCCCAGCCGAGAAGGCTTCTGGGGCCGCGTGAATCCATTTGCGCGCAAGAATTATGTCAAGCGCCAGACCGATCCCATCCGCGACCGCGTCAACGAACTCGACGATCTGACCGCAGCCAACAGCAAGGCCATTAAAGACACCGACGCCCGCGCCCAGGCCGGTATCAAACTCGCCTCTGACAAAGCCAATGAAGCCGATCAGCACGCCATCGATGCCGGCAACAAGGCCACCATGGCGCAGCAGAGCGCGCAGCAGGCCACGCACTCGCATCCAGACCGTCGAGACCGTGGTCGGCAACATCGACCAGTACAAGGCTTCAAACCAGACCGAGATTCGCTTCCGTCCCGGCCAGACCGTGCTGAGCAAGAACGCCAAAGATGCCCTCGATGAGATGGCCAACGGCGTAAAAGGCCAGCGCGGCTACATCATCGAAGTGCAGGGCTTCTCTTCCGGCAAAGGTCAGGTTGCAATCCCGAACTCGCAGAAGATGGCCGAGTCCGTGGTGCGCTACCTGGTGCTCAACCACGAGATTCCGGTCTACCGCATTTACCTTGTGGGCATGGGCAACGCCCCGGTCAGCGGCACGGACGAAGATGCCAAGACCAAGCGCATCAGCGGAGGCCGCGTCGAAATCAGCCTCCTGAAGAACGATCTGGAGCAGTTCTCCAGCAACACTTCTGCTCCCACCACCAGCATGGATCAGCAACAGCAGCCGAAGTAGTCGGCGGTTCGCTCCCCCCGCGAAAAGCCCCTCGCGCAAGCGAGGGGCTTCTTGTTTGTTCTGCGAATCGTTTTAAGGCGGGTGATGGTGAAAGTGAAGCAGCAATATGTGCGAAATGAAACCGACGACAAACCAGGCCGCGGCTTCCAGTACTCGCTTGAATCGGGGTGTCATGAGAACAGAATAACCTCACTTCACATTGCCTGTCAGACAGCTCGGTACAAGCGATTATCCTCATCTGCGAAATTGATCCGGCTTGATGCCGAGCTGGTTGAGGCGGGATTGAAGCGTGGTTCGCTTCAGCCCCAGCCGTGCCGCGGCGCCATTGGGGCCCCCCAGCTGACCTTGGCACTCGCGCAAAACGCGAATAATTTTTTCTCGCTCCCGATCTCGCAGTGTCCCGGTATCGCTTTCGGCACGCCCGCCGCGTAGTTCGCCCAGCGGAACCTGCAAAACCGAGCCGGGAGTCAGAATCACAGAACGCTCCACAAAGTTTTCCAGTTCGCGGATATTGCCCGGCCATTCCCATTGCACCAGCGTCTCCATGGTTTTCGATGGAATGCTGGTAATGGACTTGTTCATGCGGCTGGCATAATGCCGCACAAAATATTCCACCAGAACCTGCACATCCTCGCGGCGATCACGCAAAGGCGGGATTACGATGGGAAATACATTCAGCCGGTAAAACAGGTCACTGCGAAAATCGCCCTCTTTCACGCTCTGCGGCAGATTCCGGTTGGTGGCCGCCAGCAGGCGGAAATTCACCTTTATGGTCTGCGTGCCTCCCAGTCGCTCAAACTCCTGGTCCTGCAAAACGCGCAGCAGCTTGGGCTGCAGGCTTAGCGGGATCTCTCCTACTTCATCCAGAAACAGCGTCCCCTGATCCGCCAACTCCAGGCGTCCAATCTTGCGCGAGACTGCGCCCGTGAAAGCTCCTTTCTCATGGCCAAACAACTCACTTTCCAGCAAGCCCGAAGGAATCGCGGCGCAGTTCAGCTTGATGAAATGTCTCCGAGCTCCGTTTGCTCAAGCGGTGCAGGGCGCGCGCCACCAGCTCTTTGCCCGTGCCGGTTTCGCCTTGCAGCAGCACCGTGGCATCACTGGGCGCCACCTTCGCAACTTTTTCCATAACGTTTTTCAGCGCGCTGCTGCGCCCAATAATTTCTCCGAAGCCCAGTTCGGTGTCGATCGCTTGTTCCAGGTAAAGTTTTTCGTCCGAGAGCCTCTCCTTGGCCAGCCGGAGTTCTTCCGTAACTGCTTGCAGTTGTACTACGTTCTGGCGCAAGGCTTCCTCGGCGTTCCGGCGGTCTTCCTCTAACTTCACCTTGTCCGTGATGTCCCGCTGAATACCCCAGGTGCGCACCAGCATTCCATTCTCCACCATTCCGATCATGCTGTTGAGGAAGACTTTGGGACTGCCATGAATATCGATTTCGCGGGACTCGTGTTCCAGCACCCGAAAGCCGGAGCGGATGAACTGCCGGTTCATTTCGATGTTCTGCGGGTCATCAGCCGGCACAAGTTCCCTCCAATACTTGCCCCGCAAGTCTTCGCTGGATTTCAACCCATACATTCTGGCCAGGGCGTCGTTGCATTCCGCAATATAAGAGTCATGGAGGATGTGACGGACCAATTCGTCTTCCGGGAGATTAATGGAAACCGGCACGCCCATTTCCTCCCGGAAGATGCCCTCTGAAGTCTGGGAGACGAACAGCCGGTAATTTTCTTCACTGCAACGCAGGGCTTCCTCGGCCTGCCTGCGCTCCGTGATATCGGCAAACACGCCAAGTGCGCACGCTTCCCCGTTTACCTCCAGCACTTCCGCGGTTATCAAGGCGATGCGGATAGTGCCGTCCTTCGCGCGAAAATGAGCCTCCACGTTACGGAGGTGGCCTTCCAACAGAAGCTGGTTGGCGAGTTCCACCCTTTCGGCGGGATTCGCCCAGAGCGCGATGTCGAACGGCGTGCGTCCGATGACCTCGTCGCGGCGCCAGCCGGTCATGCGCTCGAAGGTTTCGTTAACGTCGATGTAACGATGGTCTTTTATGGTCGTTAAGGTGATTGACATGGGGCTTTGCCGGAAAACCTTCGAGAACTTTTCTTCCGACTTCTTCAGGGCTTGCTCCGCGCGCTTTTGCTCGGTGACGTCGCGGCAGGTGCCCATCAGGCGAATTGGCCGTTCTTGTTCATCGTGAAAAACCCTCCATTGCTCCTCCAAGACTTTGACGCGGCCGTCTGCCATGACAATCCGATATTCGACCGTCGTGGGTGCGCCCTGTTGGAGTGAAGCCTGAAACGCAGCATCCACTCTCGGGCGATCCTCGGGATGAATAAGTTCCACAAAGTCTGGACGCGTCGGGCGAAAACGGGAGGGATCAGTCTCAAAGATGCGATGCGTCTGCTCGGACCAAGTTATCTCAAGACTAGGCAAGTCGGTTTCCCAACTGCCCACTTTTGCCACCGCTTGGGCCTCGATTAAGCGGGCTCGCTCTCTCTCCAATTGCTTCGCGGTCCGATGCTGCTCGGTCAGGTCGCGTGCGATGGATACGATGTAATCCCGCTCCAGATGGACCCACTTCATCCCGACTTCCACCGGAAAGGTCGATCCATCCCTTCTCCGATGCAGGCTGTCCATCCGGAGCGACCCCGATTTTCGCAACTCCTCGGTAATCTTTGTGGCCGTCGGCTGCGTAACCATGGGATCAATGTCGAACACTCCCATCGACAGGAGCTCCTCCCGGCTGTAGCCCAGTTCCGAGCAGGCTCTCTCATTGACATCGAGAAAGTGGAGGGTCTCGGGATCAATAACTTTAATGGAATCGTTGCTTTGGTCCACCAGCGTGCGGAACAGCCTCAGTTCCCGGATGGTGCGCTCGCTTTCCCGCACTCTATCCAACAAACTTTCACTGACTTCGCGCAACTGTTTTTCCGTGTTCTTTTGCTCTGTAATGTCATGGGCGATGCCGCGAACAATCGGCGATGCTACCCCTTCAGTCCGGAGCGTGTTGTGGTATTCCCAGATTCGGAGTTCGCCCCGCCGCGTCAGTACCGCTAACAAGCCGTGCGCCTCTCCTACTCTCGTAATCTGGCTCAGGTAGGCGTCAAATTGAGAACGATAGTCCGGAGCAATCATCTCCCGCATGGGAATCTTCAGCATCTCTTCAACGCTGTAGCCCAGCACCCGGGCCGGGGCGGGATTGATTGACAGCAGCTGGCCTTGCAGATTGTGGATACAAAGCAGGTCCTGGCTGTGCTCGACCAGATCCTGATACCAGTCTTCATTTTCCCGGAGGGCATGCTGGAAGCGGTCCGCTTCCCGCCGCTTTGCCTCTCCACCGCGACGCTTGTTTGGCCCAGGGTGCAAATCCATGGCTACTCCCTGCGACTGGATGGTCAGCTGTCTGGTCCCAGTCGTTCGTCCGCCGGAAAATTAGAAGCCCCACTCCAGAGACCGAGACATCTACCAGCGATTGCGGCGAAGTGTAGCAGAAGTTCGTCAAAATTGCACAAGCTGGCTCAAGCCCGGGCAGCCCTCTTAATTTCATCTGGCACATAAGTTTTTTCATGCCCCGGGCAGCGAAAGATTATTAAATGCTGAGAAGAAAACGGTATCCGGATCATGGTGCCTTCAGAGGCATACTACGACGTCAGGTCTATCCGGGCGGCCTTGAGGGCCAGCCAGACTCACGTTTGACCCTGCCCCGCCTCACGACTAAACTCCCTGTGGAGGAGCCATCTATGAAATCCTTCCCGCGGCTCTTGCTGTTTCTTTCTTGTCTGGCTATGGCCGCCAGCGCAACTCTTGCCGATGACGACCACACACACCATCACGAGGACCTGACCGCCGCGCAACTCGGCACCGTCAGCTTCCCCATTTCCTGCGCGCCCACAGTGCAAAAGCCCTTCGAGCGTGGCGTAGCTCTCCTCCATTCCTTCTGGTACGAAGAAGCCGAGAAAGAATTTCAGCAGATTGCCAGCGACGATCCGCACTGCGCCATGGCCCACTGGGGCATCGCTATGAGCTTGTGGCATCAACTCTGGAATCATCCCAACGCGAAGGTCATCGCCCGCGGCCTCGAAGAAGTTCAAGCCGCCAAGAAAACCGATGGCACCACCACGCCGCGTGAAAAAGCTTATCTAGCTGCGATCTCGGCCTTCTACAGCGACTCCAAGAATCTCGATCACGAAGCTCGAGCCCAGGCTTATTCCGGCGCGATGAAGAAGGCCTACGAAACTTATCCCGACGATCACGAAGCCGCAGCCTTCTACGCACTCTCCTTGTTAGCTTCCGAGCCGCACGACGACGAAACTTTCGCCAATCGCAAGCAAGCCGCCGCTGTTCTCGAAAAGCTTTTCGCCATCGAACCCGATCATCCCGGCGTCGCGCACTACCTGATCCATAGCTACGACAAGCCGCAACTGGCACAACTCGGCACTGCCCGCCGCACGCCGTTACGCGCAGATCGCGCCCGCCGCGCCGCACGCCTTGCACATGCCTTCGCACATCTTCGCCCGCGTCGGCCTTTGGCAGGATGACATCAACTCCAACCTCGCCTCCATCGCCGCCACCCGCAAAACCGCCGCCATGCACATGGGCGGAGAAGGCCACCAGTTCCACGCCATGGATTTTCTGGTCTACGCCTACCTGCAGAGTGGACGCGAAACCGACGCCGCCAAAGTGATCGACGAAGTCAAAGCCATGCCGAAAATGCAGTCCATGTACGGCGACGACTTCGATCCCCAAACCAACGCCCTCTCCACTTTCCCGGCGATCTACGATCTCGAACTTCGCCACTGGAGTGACGCCGCGCAACTGCAGGTAGTCCCCGGCGCAATGCGTGGAGATCAATCGGTCACCCATTGGGCGAGAGCCATCGGCGCAGCGCGCAGCGGCAAGCCTGGCGCAAGCTCACAAAGACCTCGATCAGATCGAAGCCATCCGCAAAGAATTCGTAGCCGAAAAGAAGAAGGATTTCGCCGAAGGTGTCGGCGAAGACTATCAGGAAGCCGCCGCCTGGGTCGCACATGCCGAAGGCAAAGACGACGAAGCTATCGCCAGCCTGCGGCGCCTAGCCGATAAGAACGATAGGCTGGGTAACGAACCCGAAGGCATTCCAGCCCGCGAACAACTAGCCGACATGCTGCTGGAAGCTAAACGTCCGCAGCAGGCACTAGCTGAATATCAAGTCGACCTGAAACTAAATCCCAACCGCTTCAACGGCCTCTACGGCGCAGCCCGCGCCGCAGAAGCCGCCGGCAAACAACAAGACGCCAGCGAGTACTACGCGATGCTGTTAAAAGTCTGCGACGGCTCGAACTCGACGCGGCCAGAACTGAGCCGCGCGAAACGGTTGGTGGCGAAGAAGTGATCCGAGAGCAGAGGCGTCATGAAGCCGAGGGAAATGGATAGTCTCGACGCCGTCGAGATTGCGATGGTTATCGAAGAAGTACTGGAAATAGAAATTCCAGGAAATGTTGGGCGTTTCGCAAGCCTGCGGGAAATCGTAGATCGCTTGGAGCCAGTCCTTTTAGGTCGCCGGCCAAACAAGGTGGCTGCGGCGCTTCTTAGAAAGTTGGCGGCAACAACCTGAACTCGCCGAGGATTAGATGGAACATGGAAGCGTGAACAAATCGCTGCGATGGTCCGCGAATGGTCCGTGACCACGATCGACCGTTCGCGCATTACAGTCGAAAGATCTTTTTCACAGTCAACACCGCCATCATCGCCACCGCTCCCAGCAGCGCGTTGTACTCGCGATGCTTCAGATACAGGTCCAAAGAGAATCCAGCGGGAGGCTCGCTCTCGCTCCTTGAATGTGCGAGTAAGCCGCGGCAACATCCTGCGGCACCCACCGCGCATATTCCTCAAACCCGGGAAAGTCCGCCGCAAGAATGCCTCTTCGTCTCGAATCACAGGAAGGTAGATCGCAAAGAACATCACTACCAGCGCAACTCCCACCCACCAACTGCGCGCCGCAACGCAGAATCCCAAACCAATCAGCAGCGACCCCAAATACAGCGGATTGCGCGTATAAGCGTAAGGCCCCGAAGTAGCCAGCGCCTCATTCTTGCGCACATGCCCCGAAGCCAGCGCGCGAATCAGAAGCCCCGGCACAATCACGAGGGCGCCCAGCAACATCGATCGCCAAGAAGGCCGAGCCAGCCAGAAATAAAGCACGGCAAAAATAAATCCCAGCGGCACCCGAATCCGTCGCGCGATCTGTGACCATTCAGCCATTGAGGCGTTCCGTAAACGCTGCGGGAAGACTGTGACTTGCGAAGACTACCGTCCGCAAGCTTTGAAAGGGCGCGGCTTCAGCCGCGCCGTAATTGCCCCAAAGAGAATGGGCTTTAGCGCCTGAGGTCGCCGAGCAACTCGCGCGCCGCGGCAACCACGGCGTCGCTCCCAATCGCAAGCAAGCCCTCATCGGCCGCGGTCCGCCGCGCATGTGAGGTCACGCTGACCGCGCTTCGCAACACAACACTCGGCGTGCCATAAGGCCCATTGCGCGCCGGATCGGTAGGCCCATAAATCGCCACTACCGGAACTCGCAACGCCGCGGCCAGATGTAGCGGCCCCGTATCGCCTCCGACGAACAACCGCGCCCGCCGTGTCAGCGAGACCAACTCCGTTATGCTGCATTTCATCGCGCAAGCCGCCCCGCCGCTGCCATCCACCGCTGCGCGCACTATCTCCTCTTCGCCCGGACCGTAATTAATTACAGAACGCACTCCCAGGTCGCCCAGCCTGCGCGCAACTTCCCCATATCGCTCGGGCGGCCAGCGCTTGGCGCCCCATCCCGCACCCGGATTCAAAATAGCAAACTCGCCGATGCCGGATTCCGCCAATCGCCGTTCGATGCTCGCCTCCGCCTGCGGGTCGCAAGGCAAATCCCGAGAAACATCCGCAGGCGGCCCCGTAGCGTGACCACAAACGCCTCCGCAACAGACAAATTCTGCTCGATCACATGCCGGCCCGCGGCCACCGCTTTACGCGTATACCACAAGCTCGCCGGAGATTCTCGCGGTCCCGCCGCCCCATAGACCACACGCTGCCCCCGACCAGCGTGCCAGCAATGCCGACCGCAATCGCGCCCTGCAGATCGATTGCAACGTCGTAGCCCGCATCGCGAACGTCGTTCCAAACCGTTGCGATGCGTTGCAGGGTCGAAATCGAAAACAGAGACTTCCGCCAGACCTTAAGACTCACGGTATGAACTTCATCCACCAACGGCCGCAGTGAAGAGCGGCGCCCGCGCCGCGGCGATCCCGGCGTACACAACAACTCCGCCCAGCGCTCTTCAATCAGCCATCCGATGTGCGCCTGTGGAAACGCCCGCGCAGCGCATGAACAGCGGGCAAAGTGTGTATCACGTCTCCCATGGCGCTGAGCCGCACAATCAGCAGACGTCGATGTCGAAATCTCGGACTCCCGCTCAGACTCCCCTCGGCGTCAGCCGCGAGCGAATGATCTCGCTAGTGGAGTGATCCTTGGCATCGCCCACAATCGCGACGCGCCCGCCATATTCAGCAACGGCATCGCGTTCGGGAACGGTTTCCACTGTGTAGTCCGTCCCCTTGGCCTGAATATCGGGACGAATCTCGCGAATCAAAGCGCGCACATCCAGCTCTGGAAAAATCACGACCGCATCCACATCGGCGAGCGCAGCGACAATTTCAGCGCGCTCCTCCGCCGGCATAATCGGACGCCCCTCGCCCTTCAGCGCCCGCACCGAATCGTCGGAATTGATGGCCACGATGAGCTTTGCCGCCCAGTTCCTTCGCGCCCCGCAGATAGCGCACATGGCCCACATGCAACAAATCGAAATTGCCGTTCGCCAGAATGATGCGCTCCCCCGCTCGCCGCCACTCGTTCAGCAAGCTGACGAACTTCCTCGCGCCCCAACAATCTTGCTTGTTCATCTCGAGTTGTGACGTTGGCAATCCCTATCAATGAGGTCGAGTCGCCGGCGGAGCCTTTTCGACCGCATGCAGCAGCTCCTCCCGCGAAACCGTAGCCGTACCCCGCTTCATCACCACAATTCCCCCAGCGTAATTGGCCAACTGCGCCGCTTCTTCCGTGCTGGCACCGGCGGCCAAAGCAGCACTGAACGCCGCGATCACTGTATCGCCAGCGCCCGTCACGTCAGTGACTTCGTCCGAACCGTAAATCGGAATATCCACCGGCTTCTGCCCTTCGTTAAAAGCGACCATGCCGTCCCGTCCGCGCGTAATCAGCAATGACTGCAACTTCATCCGCTCCATCACCTGCTGCCCGGCTTGCGCCAGCTTTTCCCAATCATTGCCGATGCGACACCCGAGTGCCGCTTCCACCTCGGGCTCGTTAGGAGTCGCCGCCGTCGCGCCCACATACTCCAGCAAGCGATATCGCGAATCGAGTATCAAAGGCACCAGAACAACTCGCCGCCGTCCGGCTTGGCGCAACGCGTGAACGATCGCCGGAGTCGCCGACCCATAGCCGTAATCGGAAACCAGCAGTGCGTCGGAGGCCGCGCATTATTCTCGCGCCGCCAGAAATAGTTCGCGAGTCAAATGCCGGTTCGGAGGATTCTCTGGCTCGCGATCCACCCGCACTACCTGCTGGCGCGAGTTGTGCGTCATGCCTGCCAGAATGCGTGTCTTCGTCACCGTCGTATAACTCTTGTCCTTTAATACTCCGCTGATTGGAATGCGCTTGTGCCGAAAAAACTTCAGCAGCAGCCGCCCTGGCTCATCGTCGCCAATTGCGCCCACGGGAAGAACATTCACCCCAAGGTCTGCCAGATTGTTCACCGCATTGGCGCCACCGCCCGGCACCACCGTACGTTCGCGTGCTTCAGAATGAGCACCGGAGCCTCGCGCGACACCCG
>CAWAFZ010000005.1:0-11387 GCA_963781635.1 uncultured Acidobacteriaceae bacterium | reverse complement strand
GGTAATCGCTATAAGCGTCCCTGATCTCCTTCGGCGTAGGGTCACTCATCTAAGGTAACCATCCAAACGGGCCATTCCGCACGGCTTTCGGGCCATTGATACTAGAGACATGAAAACCGGACCACCCATGAAGTCGTTGCGGGAGCGCATCTTAAGCGGTTGCTCTCCTGAGCCGATGAGCGGCTGTTGGTTGTGGACGAAAGCCCTCGATCCGACGGGCTACCCGAAAATTAGCATCGTCACTGAGAGAGCGCATAAGCCGCGCATTCGACGTGCTCACATCGTTGCTTTTGAAGAGTTCAAAGGACCAATTTTGAAAGGGTTGGTCATCAACCATCTTTGCCGCGTCCGGTGTTGCGTGAATCCCGATCATCTCGAAGCTGTTACGCCGCGGCAGAACGTTTTGCATGGCCGCACATTCGCCGCCCGCAACCAACAAAAGACTCATTGCGATGCTGGGCATCCTTTTTCGACCGACAATACTTATCTCTGGCACGGTCAACGGAAGTGTCGGGTTTGCCGACGGGAAGCCGTTCAGCGGGCACGACTCAAAGACCCCGAAAAGATTCGAGCAGCACAGCGCAAATATCTAAAGAGCTATCGAGCACAAAATCCTGCCAAGTTTCAAGAATACGAAAAGCGAAAACATCGTCCTAAGGCATCGCGAATTTCTTTGGGGGTGGGATCGGACATGACTTACTAAGTGGATTTACTGAAGCACAACCTTCGGAGCCGCACAACGCGGGCAGTGACACTTCTCGTCGTTGAATTCCCAGCCCAGCAGGCGCGCGTCGCGGTAGCCGTCCTGCTCGTCCCATACCCGGATGCGGACGTGGAGATCGCAGAGTGAGCAGGTGAGCATCATCGTGGCGCGTCCCGGCACGTGCTTCGGGCAATAAGTGCGCTTGACGCCGTTGCGTTCGTCCCAGCGCCAGCCCGCATCGTGCGCCGCTTTGTGGGCGTGCTTGCTCGATTGTGCCGGGAATTGCCCCGCCAGCGTGCATTTAGTGCACACCAGTTCGAGCACGCCTTTGGCTTTCTCCCACTCATTGGCTGCGATGGCTTCCTGCGCCGCTTTTTCCAGTTTGTATTCGTCGGTTTCGATTTCTGAAACCTTGAAGGGCTGCGGCCAGTGGGGATTGTCTTTGTGGATCACGTCCCACTGCTCGCGCTCGGCTTTCTCGTGGATCTCGCGTTCGTACACGTCCAGAGGCTTCGCCACAAAGCAGAGGTGCGGACGGATGGCTTCGTAGGCGATGCGCCGCTCTTCCTTTTTCGTGGACATCAGCAACCCGCGGAAGGAATCGTGGGTTTTGTAGAGCGTTGCGATCTGTGCGAACAGGTTGGGATCCGAGATGCCGCCGAAGCCGAGCTTCTTCAGCTCGTGGTTGATCTTCTGGCGCTGGTCGAGGGAGACGGGCATTAGCTTTGACCAGCCGTATGTCGATGAACGTGGTCGAGCATATCTTCGTGTTGCTCCACGCCGAAGGGGTGCGCTTCCGTAGTTGTTTCCATGAAGGCAGGGGACTTGGAAGGTTTCGGCAGATGCTCGTGATGCACGGTGAAACCGGTGAGCTTCCCATCTGAGTCCCGATGGAGTTGGATGCGCATGGATTTGAGGGCGGGAATAACGGTCTCGCCTTTGTGTACTTTGGCTAGGCCGGTTTTCTTGACATGGCCGCCTTTTTTGAAACTACCCGCCGGAGCAGCCGGTATCAATTCCTCGTTGGAATCAAGGTCGTCGGGCTCTTCATCACCAAAAGTTCCACCGTTCTTGCCGATGCCGAATACCATGTCACTCGCCTTCTTCCTGCTCTTCTTCCGCCGCATTCGCCCCGCCCGGAGCTTCCTTGGGCGTGATCGCCCCGGCTTGCGCGCCCAGATGTTCGGAGACGTGATCCATCATCTGCTCGTGCTCGTCCGCCGAGAAGGGATGTGAGTGCGTGGTGTTTTCCGAGAAGGCCGCGGATTTGGTGGGTTTCGGCATCATGTGGTGGTGAACGGTAAAGCCCGTCAGCTTGTTTTTCGGGCCGCGGTGGATTTCGATCCGCATCTCGCGCATCGGTTCGGTGTGTCCCATGTTTCCCATTTTCTTCATATCGTCCTCGTGTTTTTCTTCCATCTCGCGGCCTTTGGCCGTTTCCTTACTCCCATGCATCGCTCCCAAGTTGTTCATGCCGCCGTACACGTAGTGCTCCAGCTTCTCGCCGGTGAATCCCTTTTTGCGTCCGGCCCGGCGAAGATCGTTCTCCAGAAATTTCGGCATTTACTTCTTTTCCCACCGCTTACACCAGCCCGTCAGATAGATCGGCGGCTGCACCGCTTCGCAGCGCGTCCCGCTCATCGCTTCGATCACGTGCCGGCAGTTGTCGCAAGTCTCGCCGGTGTGGGTCGAAACCCGCTGATACTTCACTTCAGCATGCGTGAGCTTTTCGGATTCGGGGCGTTCGGGCATTTGGAAATCTGCGGGCTCCGTCTGTGTGTGAGGGGAGTCGGAGCCCGCACCAGCGCTGGTTGTTCTGGGGGTGGTGTGTGCGCTGGAAACTTATGACGGGTTGGTGGACAGGTAAGCCGTGGCCGCGGCCAACTGCCCGTAAACCCACATCTGGGCATCCGTTCCTGCCACTCCGCCACCGAGTTTCGTGATGCCGACTGTCATACAGTCTTTCATCGCCACCACGCCGCCGGATGCCGCCGTCAATGTCGCCAGCGCCGCCATCGCGGTCGCCGCCGAGCCCACCGCGTTAATGAACATGCAATTCCTGAGTAGGAGAAAGCGATCCATCGACGCAGCCGCAGCGGTGTAAATCCCTAGCGTGTTGCCGTCTCCCGAATAAAACAGGAAGGTGCAATTCTCGAAGATGTTGCGCGCCGCCCCGCCTTTCACCTCCACCGAAGCGTTGGCGTTGGTTCGACTTACGGTATCGAGTCCGACATTGCAGTGATAGAAAACATTCTCGTCGGCGGAAATCAGAATGTTGCGCGAGCCCGCGTCGGCCGCGCTGGTCGCGTCTCCCATGCCTTCGATGTCGCAGTTCACGAAGGCATTGCGCGTGCCGCTCACCGTGAGGCAAATCGAAGCGGCCACTCCGGCGGTGAAGCCGTGGAACCAACTCAGGTTCGAGAACAGACAGCCATTGCCGGACACGACAAAGAAATTCGCGAAAGCCGCCTGTGCCGCCCCGGTGAAGGGAGCGATGCGGGCGCGTTGCGAAATCTGCGAGGGGGCGCAGATGCCAACCAGATGCGCGGCATTCTTGGCCCATGTAAATGTGGCGGCCAAACGCGCTGATGCAGTCGAGGTGCCGTTGCCGATCAGCACTAGTACGTCATTAAAGCCCGACCGCAGGAGCGCGTAGCCCGCGCCCAGTGTTTGCACCGGGCCTTGCCCGGCAGCGCCGCTTGGGGCTGCCAGTTGCCCATTGTTGGTGTCGAGTCCGTTGACCGGATCGCAGTAGAATATTTTGCCGGTCGTGCCGAATCCGGCCTGACTGATGGCCTGCTGAATCAGTTGCGCAGCGCTGGGCGTGAATGCGCCAAATTGAGTGATGCCCATCGGTGTGGTGCTCATGGTGTGTTTCCTTGTGCTGCTTTCAGGCTCTGGGCGGCGAGACGGCAGATTCCGCTGCGCCGGGCTCCATTAAGCCTGCCTACCTAAAATCCGATTCGCTTTCGCATCGATCTTCGACTTCGAGCCGGGCGAAAGTTTTCCCGCCTTCACCATCTGCGTCGCACGGGCTTTCGCATTCGCTGCGTGTGACCGATCCGGCATCGGGAATTTGCGTGATCCGGGCAATCCGAAAGCGCGATCGGCGAGCGCGTTGCGCGGTCCTGCTTTCAGTATGGCCATTTCAGAATCCCCTCGCTCTCTGCATCAGCGCGTATGAGTCAATCGAGAAGATGCAGTCCTCGAACAGGTTGCGCGCCGAGTTGCCGCTGATCTCGACTGAGGCGTTCGCGTTGGTGCGCTGCACCGTATCCAGCCCGACGTTGCAGTGCGAAAAATAGTTTTCGCCCGCGGCGAGCAACAGGTTCCGCGAACCAGCATCGGCCGCTGACGTCGCATCACCCATGCCTTCGAAATCGCAGTTCAAGAACGCATTACGCTGTCCGCTTACCGTCATGCAGATCGAGGCGGCGATTCCGGTTTGCCCGGCGCCGGCGCCCACGAACCAGCTGAGGTTCGAGAATAGACAGCCGTTGCCGGAGACGGTGAAAAAGTTGGGGGTGATGACCAGGCCCGCGGTGGTGGGGTTCGCGATGCGGGCGCGCTGCGAGACTGCCGACGGAGCGCAGATGCCGAACAGGTGCGCGGCATTCTTCGCCCAGGTGAAAGTCGTAATCCGAGCCGATCCCGAGGCCTGACCGTTGCCGATCAGCACCAGCACATCATTGTAGCCCGAACGCAGAAGAGCATAACCGGCGGCCAGGGATTGCACCGGGCCGACGCCGGCGACTCCACTCGAAGCGGGCACCTGTCCATTGTTGGTGTCGAGTCCGTTGACCGGATCGCAGAAAAATACGTTGCCGGTGGTGGCGGCGATGCCCGCCTGCACCAGCGCGGCATTGATGGCGGCGACGGTTAAATTCGTGAAAGCTCCGAGGGGGGTTGAGGGTGAAAGTGGCATGACGTTCGTTCCTTGTACTTCAGGCCCTGGGCGGCGAGTCGGTAGATTCCGCTGCGCCGGGCTCCATTAGGCCGGTGAAAAACTTATTTCGTGCGTCTTCCGAGAATCCGATTCGCCTTGGCGTCGATCTTCACCTTCGAGCTGGGCGAGAGTTTGCCGGCCTTCACCATCTGCGTGGCGCGCGCTTTGGCGTTCGCGGCATGAGAACGGTCGGGCATTGGATACTTTCGCGATCCCGGCAGGCCGAAGGTTCGATCAGCCAGCGCGTTGCGCGCAGCTGCTTTGAGTTCCGCCATCAGAAAACTCCCTTTACTCTCTGCGCCAGCGCGTTCTGCGGCGGCGCGGCTGCGATCTGAGCTTGCGGCTGCGGCAGGCCGAGCTGCGGACGCATGGCAGTGCCCTGCGGCATCATGGGCGGTTGCGCCTGGACTGGCATGCCCATACGAAAGCCGCCTTGCATCGGCATCGCGGTGCCGCGCGCCTGTCCCGGCATCGGGGCTGCACCAGGCTGGGCTGCACCAGGCTGCATCCCGAGACGTTGGGCAAGCACATTCTGCAGCGGTTGAGCTTGGGGAAGTTGTGCGGATCCGAGCATGATCAGTTCCAGGGAGAGTGCTTGGGCTTCGAGCCGGCAGGCTGTGGCGGTTTGCGCGGAGCGACCGGCATCGCGAAAGTGAGGGCCAGGGCGTCGGCATCGTCGGGTGAAGAGGAATCGAGACCCATTTTCGAAAGCCGCTTTTTCATGTCGTCTTTCGATTCCAGCTTCACCCGCTGCTGGATATCCTTCACCAGGATCGGCTTCTGTAGATCGGCTGCCAGTTCCTTGTCGCTGTCAATGGCGCCGCCGGTGCGCAGCCAATCTTTCATCTTGCCCCACATCTCATCGCGGCGCAGCGCATAGAACTGGCTGTTGAGCGCCTGATCGCCGAAGTTGATGCCCATTACGTTCTTGTGGCCAAGGTTCAGCAGTCCGGCGAGGATCGCGCCGGCGTTGCCACCCACGCCGGAGTTATCGAGAAACATCATCGCGATGGGCAGGCCGTTGAAACTCTTGCGCAGCACATCCGCCAGGCGTTCGCGAATGACGGCAGGGTTTTTCGTGTACTCCCCGCGGATTTTGATAGGCGGGATCGAGCGCGCATCGAGCCCGCGGCGGAAACGGATCACGGTGTCGTCCGATCCGCCCCAGCTGAGATCGACGCCGGCGATCAGCGGCTCGTCGCCCAGCAATCCAATACTGCGGCGTTGGGCATCGAGCACCAGTTCGAGGTCGATGAATTTACCTTCGCCGGCCAGCGGATAGAGCCCGAGCCAGCGCACCCGCACATGGTCGGAGTTTTCCCCATAGAGCGCGATCGATTCGTTGATCTCGTCGACGTTCACGCCTTCGACGTCGCGGGAGTCAATCACTTCCGCGCGCCAGCGTTTTCTCTGGCTGCCGTGGGTGGCCTCAAAGAACATTCCCGAGGAGCGCGTGCACTGCGAAAACGCAATCATCAGGATCTCGGTGCCGGCATCGGTGAAGGCGCCTTCCTGCGTCTGCCAGATCAGATCGTGGATGCCCACCGCTTCGTCGTACAAAATAATCAGGCGTTTGCCGGCATTGTGGGCGCCGGCCGAGGCTTGCGGGTTCTCTTCGGACCAGGTCACGAGATCGGCCCGCCAGGTCTGCTCGCGTCCGCTTTCCCGCACCTTGATGCTGGTGACGTTCACCTCAAACAGCTCGGCATTGACGGCGCGGCGAAACCATTTCGCGACTTCAGGCTGCGTCTTCGTCTTCAGCTGATCGCCGGTGCCGGCCATGATGATGACTTTGCAATCTTCAAAGGTCGATAAGCCCCAGCAGGTCAGCCAGGCGATCAGTGCGGATTTGCCGATGCCGTGGCCGGAGCTGATGGCCTTGCGGAACGGGACGTGGCGCGTGGCCGGGTTTTCGAGGTGCTCGCCGATTTCGCGCAGAAACTTTTTCTGGAACTGGCGTGGCCCGGGTTCCTTGGCCATCTCACCTTCGCCCCAGGGGAACGCGCACATCACGAAACCCAGGGGATCGTGGACGAATTCGGCCAGCTCGGTCTGCACATCCGCCAGCGGATTAGCGACTGCGCTCATAGCTTTCCTTGCGCTCGCGCACTTTGCGCACGATCTCGGCGATGGATACGTTCACGTTCATCTCGATCGGCTTGTCGTGCAGGTGGTTCACGGTGTCGACGCACGTACCGAGATCCCGGTTGTCGAGGTATTCAAGGGCATTCCGTAGATCGGCAGTGTTGCCGGTGGTCTCCGCTTTCTCGGCTGCGATTTCACAGAGGCGCACCCATTTCTCTTCGGCTTTGATCCGCGCCTTGATTTTGCGGGCGACATTGCCATCGACGGGCCGCTCCTGCTTCTTTCGTCCTGCACCTGGTCGTGATCCTCCGCGCGGCATTTTCTAACTAATTCAATCTTTTCAAAGCGTGGGAAGTTTTTCTAAACCGGAATGCGATCAAAAGCAGCCTTCACTAGATGTTCGGTTTCTTCCCGCTCAAAGCCGGAATAGATATTCAGGGAATCCACGCTCTTATGTCCGCTGCGGGGCTGTAACTGATCTAAATCCATACCGTTGCGGCGCAGGAAGTGCAGGATCGAGTGTTTTAAGGTGTGCGGATGACAGAGGAGATCCGGCAGTCCTGCATCTTTTCCGGCGGCGTGCAGCCAGCGCTGAAAGGTGCGCGTGGTCACCGGAAACAGCCGTTGATTGAAGCGCGTTTTTGCGGCCAATTCAATGAGTGGTTTCCGCTCGGAAATCAGCAGGTTTTTATGCTCGACTAGGTCGTCGCAGACATCGTTCGATTTCTTTCGGCGCGGCATCACTAGTTTTCCATCCGCGATGCAAGTCGGTGTAATCGCGACCACTTCACTCGCTCGGAGTCCATGGTTGAAGGCAACTGCCATCGAGAGCCAATGCAACTCGCCCTGTTTTTTTGCCGCGCCCAGAAGCCGGAGAATCTGGTCGATGGAGAGCTTGTGCGGCATCTGAAAATCAAACAAACAATCGAAAATGTCCGCTTCTATGAGACTCGGACATCGCGCCAACTAAGAGAGGCCCAGCCATCGCAGCGCGATCGGCAGCAGGTACTTCAACCCTTCCCAGGCCAGGCCGGACACGATCGAAGTGAGCAGGATGGTGGATCCGCGGTAGCGCCGCACGCTGCCATGCAGCAGGCCGATCTGCACGTCTTTGCGATTGTTCTCGCTTTCGAGCCGGCGGATCTTAGCCCAGGCTTCATTCAGCGAGCGCAGCAGTTCGTAACTGTCGGCGCGAGTGTATTGCCGCGAGCGGTCAATCGCGTTCACGGTCCCCAGTTGCCTGGCGATCGGGGGCGGGCTCGGCTGCACATCGGGCATTTCGTTCTCGCTCACTCGGGAAAAGGGTGAACCCATCGAAGATCACCAAGGCTAACAAGACTTCCGTCTGCGCTCTGATCTCCGCAGTCGTCGTCACCCCAGCCGGGAAGCCAGCCCGCACCCATTCGAGGTCGGCTCGGGCCAGAAGATGCTGGGGGTGTTCTTCGCCCAGAAGTTTGCGGATCAGGCTCACGCATGGCTTTCAGCAGGCCGACGCAGGTTCGGCGGACCAGTCCCATTGCGGGGCCGAAGCGAGCAGGGAATTCGATTCCAGGTGGGGGAGGGTTTCGTTCTTCGGCATCGGGGGAGGGATGAAGCGGATGCCGGGCAACTCGGCGGGGAAGGCGGTTGAGAGTTCGACGGTTTCGACGTAGACCGGGCGAGGTCCGAAGTAGATCAACTCCCGGCAGAGAATGCCTTGCGAGTGATCGTCGGGGTTGATCCAGTCTGCGCGGCGCTCCTCGACTTGCAGGGCCGCATAGCTTTCGCTTTTTCGGAGGATAGGGGGATCGATGCGCGGGTTCGCCCCGCGTCCAAACACAGGAATTCTCATGGTGGGGTACGGCAGTGGGCAGCGCTTTGGCGCGCGCGCGGCGCTGGAACGGGACAAGCCTAGCAGACGGAGCAACCCTAAACGAGCGCGGCCATGAGTGCGAGGTTACTAAAGTCCAATACACCTCCGTGACTGGCTTCTCCCCAATCGACCTGATATGCCGAAATCAGCCGCCATGCGAAGCTCATCGAAAGAGTTATGCGAGTCGTTCTCTCACCTTACGCGCACGAATGCTATCAGCCCGCTGGAGCCGGGTTTGATCCACTGAGGGATTGCCGTGCCTGCCGGTGGGTAGCGGAGCAGCGCCTCAAATCGAAGCGAAAAAAGGTAAGAGTTTCGGTCCGAAGGCCGTCCGTGGGAGTTACTTTGGTTTCGCAAAATGTCACGCCCTCTGCTGTCGTGTGAGAGGGCGTGGGTCGTGCCTCTGTGGCGACTGGCCTATCCTCTGCGGAACCGTCTGAGACTTGAATTCCCGTTTCGCCGGAACCAAAGGCGACAGCCCCTTGCCGATTCCGTGTCGGTCCCCTTTTACTCTCAGCCGCCTCGGGGACGAAATATCCGTCAGTTTCCGCTCAGTCTTGCAGGCCTGTCTAGTGTGGAATGTCTCGCGACGTTCGCTGTCAAACTTTATATCACAACCCTTCTTCTACGGAGCAGGGGCTCTGAGCGAGGGTTCGCCGGGTCCCTGCCCGCCGTCATTTCTTCTGTGGCACGGGGCACGGGAAAGCCTGGAGATGTGCAACCACGATCAAGGCCGCCGGAACCATGTGTAGCTTCTCCGGGTGATCCTGCATGTACTTCAGCGTGATCCGCAAGCTCTGATCGTAAGTGATCCCATCGGGCATACAGAGCGCAGGGGACGCCGAAACCGCATACCCTTGGAGAACTCCCCCAACAAAACTTAGGCAAGCCGAGCGCAGGATTGTCTGGTTCTCGCACGTGGCCAGGAAGGCGTTGCCGCTGTCCGTCAGAAGCGGCGTGGCAGCCTGTGCGAACGCGCTTCCCCCACTCAATAAAGCGATAGTAATCAGAATGCGTTTCATGTAATTGTCCTCCGAACGGAATCCTAGCTTGCAAGATGAGATTCGACTAGGGCACGGAGGAGCTATTACTTTTGCGCGGCGACCTTCCGTTGCTTCGCTTTCTTCGTCCGGGCTACGGCTGCGGCCTTCGAAGCCTTGGTCGCCAGCTTTCGGCGCTCGGTAGCAGTCATCGATTGTGCTCGGGCAAGGCCCCCGAGCCGGGCCATTTCGCGGACATCCATGCGGGGATAGTACCACCGTGCCTGTTAGGGGCGCAAGAATTATATTGACATCTAACCTGCTAGGTGAAACAATTGATCCAGTAAGACATTGCGGGCTGGCCGAGTGCTATCAACACCCGACCAGCCCTAACCACAACCGATCTGAAAAGGAGATCAATCATGGCTGCCCAGCATCTTACCGCTCTCTCTTCCCCGGAATTTCCACAGGTCTTCGACGGCTGCTTCGCGCGGCTCTCTGCGCGCGTGGACCGCGTCGTGGCCCAGTCGCATCTGTCCACCTGCGACTTCAACGACGAGTACTGCGTGTGCCGCGAAGTGGCCACGGTCCATCACCTGGCGTCGGAGCATGAGTTCTGTGCGCGGCATTTTCGCCAGGTGACCAAGTGACCGACTCCGCCTACGCCGAATTCAAGCGCCTCTGCGACAAAAGGGAACTGGCGGCCTACCGTCTCGTGGGAGCGGTGAGCCGCGTTCTGCATTTCTTCGAGGCACAAGACTTCGACCAGGCGGAAATGGCTCTACGCAATGCCAAGGCCGAGTACGACGCCGCCGATTCCCTCATCACTCAATTTCTGAATTCCAAAAAGGAGAACTCCAATCATGGCCACATCGCAAGCTCTCAATCCGACGTTGCTTAACCAACCCTCCGTGCATCACCTGGAGAAAAAGCCCGTGCCTTCCACTCCGGTTCCGTTGAAGTTCGGCATCTATGGCGGGCAGGGCGCGGGCAAAACGGTTACCGCTGCTCTGGCCGCGGCCGCGCTCTCGGCCCAGTTCTACAACAAAGCTCCCGTGTTCGTGGTCGATCCCGACCTGGCCTGGCAATTCCCCAAGCGGCGCATCTTTGACGTGGAAGGGATTGAACTGATCCAGAAGCCCTATCGCAGCTTCAAGCAGATGCGCGACTCGATCTTCGAAGCGGAGAAGTTGGGCGCATGCTGCTGGATCGTCGATCCGTTGACTCTGGTCTGGACCGAGCTGCTCGACACCTTCCGGGGGAATAAAACTTTCATCCCCATCGATGCCTGGGGTCAGATTCGCCAGCTCTGGAACGCCTATATCGGGCTGTTCCTGAATTCGCCGATGAATTGCTTCGCACTCGGCCGGCTGGGGAACGACTTCGAAGAGCAGGATGAAAAGCAGTCGAACGGCGAGGTCAAGACCAAGCTCGTCAAAGTGGGCACGAAGTTCAAGGCGGGCGGCGGGGAATCGTTCGGCTACGAACCCCACCTGCTGCTCGAAATGTCTCTGGAACGCAAAGCCAAGACCGTCAAAGGGCAGGAGCGCCAAGGCGAAGGCCGCATGGTACACCGCGCCGATGTACTGAAAGACCGGACCTGGCAATTGAACGGGCACGTCCTGCGCTGGTCCGACAAAGCCAGCTACGAGAAAGGCGGCTACGGCCAGGTGTGGAGTTCTCTCAAGCCGCATTTCTCGGAAGTGCAGGCCACGATGGCGCGGCCAACCATCATCTCGGGGTCGAGCGAAGGGCTGCTCGTCCAGAGCGACCAGTCGGAGTATTATGCGGCGCGGGAACGCAAAGGCGCGATCTCGGCCG
>CAWAFZ010000004.1:0-253639 GCA_963781635.1 uncultured Acidobacteriaceae bacterium | reverse complement strand
ATTCAAAGCCGGAGCTCCAGCCTCGTTCGAATCGATGACCGAGCTGACAGAGCCGACACACCCGCCTTCTACACTGGCCTTACTCACCAGATGGCTCCCGCCTCGCGGTAGGCTTGTCAAGCGGCAAGATCTCGGTCTACTCGTCTTCCTCGGGCTCGTCAACCTGTGGAACGAATGATGGTCTGCACATACCGCACGTGTGACCTGCATAGCCTGGAGTCCCGATAGCAAGAAGGCGGTCAGCGGATCGCTCGATACAAGCGTGTTCGTGTGGAGTCTCGCAGATCCTGGAAAGAGAGTGAAGGCACTCAATGCACACAAGGAGGGCGTGGGCGGGGTTGTCTGGCCGGAGCTCCAAGGTGATTTCCTGCGGCGCCGATGCCGCTGTGAAGGTATGGAAGGTTGAGGGTGTATCATGATCCTGCCAACGACTGGTTCCAGGCAAAGCGTTTCCGACGAGGGCGGGACTTAGATCTCCGTGTTCATCGAGCTGAGTGGAGAAAAAGTCTAATTGCCGGCCCTTTTGCCTCTGTTTTATCTTCTTCACATCTGACCCACTGAAGCTATATCATCACTTAGAATTTCGTTGAAATCTTCGGTCCAGCAAGCTTTATTCGTGCCACGAGAAGGATAGCCGAACCACTGTTGTAAGCATGTCAGCAGATGCTCCTCGCCACCGATCTCTCTTGGACTCTTCGCGAGCACATCATCACACCAGCATATATCTGCAGTCCGGTGTAGCTCCCATGCCATCTGGTCACCAGAGCTCCTCCGATCGGCTGGCAGATCAATGCCGCGATGGCGATGATCGCAAAGTATGTGCCGGTCCTCACCCCTATCTTCCTCACGTCGGGGCTAATCTGAGCAATCAGTGATGGACCAGGCGATACGAAGGCGCCACTGCTGAAGCCAAAGAGAGCCGCAAAGACGATGATGGGCGCATTTGACCTGCCTGGCAGCCATCGGCCAGCGTGATGACCCCAGAGAAAACGGTCGTCAGGAACATCATGTTGTAGCGTCCAATCTTGTCCGCTATCCAGCCAGGGATCGTGCGACCAAAGAGAGATGCTGCGTTTAGTATCGAGACCAGATACTGAGCCAGGCCAGGGCTCATTCCGTAATGTATTGCTTCAAGGATGATGCAGTTGAAGGGCAGGAACAGGCCTAGGAAGAAGATGAAGCTGCCAAAACAGACAATGTCGAAGCCGACTTCTCTTAGTCGGTAGACAAATTCAAAGACGTCGAAGGGCGTCGGTCGGTGTGATATCCGGGATCGAATGGTGAGATTGGCGATGATCAGCATGAACAGAATAAGGAACGCCGTTATCCTCATTGACCATCCGAAGCCGACCTCGACAATCAGACGCTGAACCTGAGACTGGGGTCAGCACTACTGGCCTGGGTTGTTTGACTGGCATACCATGATAAGGGAAGATGACGCCTCCCAACGAGCTACCTGCTGCCTGAGGTCCACACTGTGAATAATCGTTCAAGCCATCTGTGTCAACCGTGGGCCATACCGCGATGCCAAAAGCGAAGGCTCTCCGCTTGAAGAACCACGTGGACACCTTTAATGCAAGTCAGTGATTGACAGTAGTAGAGGAAGGTATGCGTACAGTGGACATGGCGGGATAGAAAGAGACGCAACTCGCTCCGATGCTGGAACAAATACCCTGGGCTAGGATGAGTAGAACCATTCAGCTCCAAGTGCGCAACGGTTTTCATATCTACTTACCTGGTAGTACTCGGTGGACAGACTTGTCATCATCAAGCCAAAGACCTCCAGGAACGTGCCAGCAGCGAGCAGATAGCGTGGACCATATGAGTCGAATATCTTGCCTGTAAAAGGTTAGCACTGACTAACGTCCCGTCGAGCAGCATCGCCCACCGATGAATGGCCCGAAGAAGAACATAAAAAAGAGTTGCAGAGAAGCAATCCAGGCGATAGTGCTTGGAGCATACTCCGACAGTTGATGAGTCTGGTAATAGTTCTGGAAGCGCCTATGCAATTGACTCCAGCCAAACGAGCAGAACAAAGAGCAGAATCCTCCCAGAACTGTCAACCATGCTTTCAAGCCTCCATCTGGGTTCTCTCGCGGGTCGAAGCCTTTCGATGGGCTCTGCTGCTTCTCCAATGTGCCAGTCTCTGAGGCGGATGGGGATGCTTCGTTGCTAGCTTGCAGCACATCATGGTTGTTTGGCTTCTCGTCACTATTGGACGAAGTTGAGGAGGTAGTAGTCATCGTAAGTTTGAGTTTGAAACTATCAATGTTAGCAAGCTTGCGAAGGATAACGATGAATGTAAGTAGAAGCCCATGGAAACAGTCAGATACGGCATTATGAGGCCTTTACAATACTCCTGAGTCCTGACTTACGACAGTCAATTGTTTGTAATTTGACGTCAGGCCCAGGCCGCTCTCGGTGTGTAGCGATATCGCGAAAGCCCGACCCCACGGGTGTCTTTCGACTCGTGTCATTCCACCCAACCACCTTTCGGTTCCAAAGTATTCGCGGAGCTTGCAAGTGCTGGAGAGATACCTCAGAAGCACGGATATAGCAGATACTGGCTACCTCCGTACTCAGCAGTTGAGTCAGACTTCTGCTATCGCAACCTCGAATGGGAGCCTGCGGATCTTCGGCCGAGATGCCAGTCACGTAATATGCATCTCCTTATGCATCGACGGGGAGCCAAACGGGCTCTTCATGAGGTCATCCACTCTCAGCGAATGCAATGCAGCAGGATCCAAGCATATGACCTTTTATCTCCCTAAGCAAATCAACGAGTAAGCTACCCAGCCTACCTACACTTTCAGATGTACTTTCGACTCTGTGAAATCATACAAGACCACTCTCGGCCCCGGGAGAGCATTGTTCCAACTTGCTTCTGTGCTTCCGTGCACGATACATGACATGCTTGGACGGCAGTGCACTCAATCATGCGATGACACTGCCCATCTCTCGTGGTCTCTCGAGAGCAGTTCTGTTTGCCTGAAACTCCTACCGCCTCCTCGGCGTAAACGAAGATGAAAGACCATTCCGAGTTCGAGTTCGGGGTAGGCTTGCAAGACAGCGCCCGAGCAGGTCTTGATGTGCTTGCGGGCATCAAGCACACGTCATCGCGGACATTCCCTTGCACTACCTTGAAGCAGCGGCTCGGATTCAAGCAGCAGTGAGCAACAAATCCTTAAAAGATTACTCCAGCCGAAGACATCTCGTTCCAGTTGAATTGCGGCATCATAATGCCCTGATCGAAGCCAGCGAACCCGTCAGTCGAGCTGTCGTCATATCGATCCATGCCATCGAAGCTGCCGGTCTCGTTGTGGGTATTCATTGTAGCAAAGTCCCCAACAGCTGGGAGGTCCAGCCAAGAGAATGAATTGATCGGTGGAGGCTCGTACATCATATGTTCCTGCTGTTGGCTCGCAGTATGACCTGGAATGACCATTCGAGGCTGTGCTGCCGCCGGAAAGGAATCTCTCCCACCTGCGCAATAGAGCCGCGGTGGCCGGGAGGCTTTCTCCAAAGAAGCTTGATCAACCGTGAGTACCGATCTCCGACATCGTTCGAGCATGCACTGGCCTTCTGAAGTCGGTCGATGGTGTCCGTGATCATTTGTTTGACCGTTCCTCGCGAATCACCACCCATGACTCCTGTCGATCGTGCTTTGTAAAGGAAGCACGCACTGTATATTACGTATAGATAGTAGCGCAAAGGCATGTATCTGAACGTCTCGCACGGGTCAACGAAGGAGTTGAATGTGCTGAGCAATGACTTCGCGGCATCGATGCTATCGTAGATGAAGCGTGCGTCCGGTGTAGCGGCAATGTCGGTTCCGAAAGGGTGGGTAGGCGCTTGCTTGCCCTCCATTCGCAGCAGCCGTTTCTGCTTGTGCGGCCGATCTGTTCAACGTTGCCTGATAGGCGAATGCGTTGACGTACAGTCGCAGGTACTCGTACGACAAGATTAAGCTCGCTTTCAGGGGTGGAGAACATGTGAACACGCCCCGCGTCGTGCCACGAGCGAAGCGCAACCCGGAAGTCGTCGATGTACTTTACGTCACCACCAAAGTTCAGTTGGTTCGATCGACTCTTCGTGGCGTACAAGACGTCGTGGGCGTTTCGAGAATAGTTGTGTTAGCTCCAGGTTCGCCTGGAAGATGGCAGCAAAGTCATCCGAGCGATTCAGTCTCGGCTGCAAGCTGGGAAGTCCTACAATAAGATAGGTGATGATATTAGCGAGGGTCTAAAAAAAGCCATGGAGCTATCATTGCTCATTTACCTCAGCTCTGAGTGCCGTCATGGGACCTGGACCTAAAGAAGAGAGTCAGCGAACGAGCCTGAACTGCAGCTGGAGAAAGCCTACCGCGCGACCAGAACGCCTTGCCGATACGGACTGATATCTGGCGATCACTCATATAGCACGCTGCCCAGGCGAGGCGCCTGCGATTGAGCGCAGCCGTCAGGACCACCTCAGTCTCCACCCGAAAGCCAGTCCGATCGATGCCGAGCAAGTAGCCTAACCGTATGGCGGTGCCGACGTACATCCACGCGGCCTGGTCTTCTTCACCTCGACCAACTCTTGGGGTTTCATGTGGTCGCCGAGGGACCCATTCCGCCAGGATCAGCATGGCCTCCACAGCTTCGACAGAGCCGCGACCGCTGTAGACTAAGTCGGCTATGAGAGACTGCATGTGTGCTGAGCAGATCTCATGGACCGGCCACCACTCTTTCTCATCTTTGGACGCAACGGTTAGTATCGCCGAGAGTACAAGTGAGGTTCTTTCCTGGCGATTGCGGGGAGGTTGGAAGAATCCAGCGCTTGCGGGTTCGCTAAGGGGAAGAATTGATGGTACTTGTCTTCGTATCTGCAGCACTCAACGTCAATTCGTGTCCATGGTGAATACAAGAACTTGCGGACCTAGCCAATAACGTATGGATGATTTCAAGAGAGATTTGCCCTCTCGAAAGCGGCGGATAATTTATGGCGTGGTTGCCGGTCGGAGTATGATCGTGAGTACCAGCAGAGCTCATCGCGATCGAGAAACGCTGCGACCGAAGTGGCGGAAGCTGGTTGGTGCCGTTATGCTCAGCAACATGAGCCAGAAACTCTGAGAGCATCGGCGGGATTTTGCAAGTCGGTGTTGGCCACCGTATCATCGACGGTCATCTTAGCGGCAGAGTGACGACGGGTGGAGGCAAGATACGTGATTCCCTATCGATCCAGGACGGGAGCCGTTGGGTATTGCTGGGTGGACTGTGATAATCCGACCTGGGTGGAGGGAAGCTCATTGGCCGTTGTTGGACATTATCGACTATCGGTGATATGCCTCCGGGGACACCTTGGACTGAAGAGAGGTCGGATTGGCTTCTTTTTTCACCCTCCTGCCGCCCCTGCGTGAGCCGCCCAAGATACATTCATGTTGCTCCCGGATGCAACGCTCGCATGGCGGTCGCCGGGCTCGCCACTGCTGTAAAGATCGCATCTCGACTTCCGCTGCCTACCTAGATTGATAAACCAGAAAGATCAGCACGGTTTGAATTAGGACTTGGTTTGAAAGCGCGCAGTCGCCTGATACGTTCTCTTCCTATAATTATTGTGAGAATAGCTTCCGAGCCGAGGGTGCCCCAGAAGCTTATGAATTTGCTCAGCAGGACACGCATTGTATTTGTGGAATAGTTGAAGCAGTTCGATAGTTACGGCAGGCTCACATTCACAAAGCGTACGGCGAAGCGATGTCAGATGGCTCGGTTCAGTCGGATTCCACACAGCCCCGTGGGCAAGGAGTTCCTGTACGCATTCCAGAGCGCCGGAGGCATCGTACTTCGATGCGAGTCGCTTCCCGCCGTAAGGATCAAAGCGCTTAAAGCTCAGGTGCCATAAGCACGTGTCCAGAGCCGAAGAGCCGCCATTTGCCCTGTCATTTGTTTTTGCCCCGATCTCTAGCAAATAGTGAAGAGCATCTTTCCGACCCGAAATGGCAGCGCAATGGAGCAAGTCTTCGAGATTATCGCGTCCCGCTTCAGGTTTGAGTTTCTTCAGCACCCCGACATTCCCGGCGTAAGACGCCTCTTGTAGGCCAGACGTATAACACTCGGGATCATTTGTGTACTCCTTTTCAAGGCTTGGCCCCATCGAGCGAGCGTCTGCTTTTGCCCAAAGCATAAGACTGATCCATTTCATGTCGCCCTTGGAGCAAAAGTAGCGTAGGGCAATGTTCGCCTGCTCCTGCAATGCATCAGCGTGCTCAGGATGCATCTGCTTACAGTCCAGAAATGCACGCAAGGCGGTCCGCACCTTGGCGCCAAAAGCAACTGCGAAAGGAGAATCTTTAACTGGATCGGCCCCGTGATCCAAGAAAAAGCGGATGAGCTTCGGCTCCCAAGTTAGCAAAACGTCGGCAAATGGCACCGAAGTGATCTGCGCTCCGTTTTCAACCAGCAGTTCAACAAGGTCGAGTCGCCGCAAGGAAATTGCGCCTTCTAGCGCGGCATTCTTTGAGGCCTGGTTGCTCTCGTGCCTGGCAATCAGCTCGACGAGACTGTGAAACTCGGTTTCTACCGCCACCTGAAGGAGGGTTCTGTTCCTCCCGACAGGAATGTCCAGCGGCTTGCCCGCAGTAATCCACTTCTCTATGTCATACAGCCTCCCAGCACGGCAGAGTCTGAGGAGTTCCTTGGTATCCACGGATGTTTCGATCGCAACTGTGGTTTCCATACAGGTTTTCGTAACAACGCGAACGCCTTTCGTTCTGCCATTGGTCTTTGCAGTGCCCGGAGTCTCGTCGACAGTGTCTCCCTCCGTCATTATTGGCAGAACGGTACATTTTACAGCGGTGATAATCTCCTGCAAGGTGTCGCCTGACATGGCAAAGGAACCGGATGCAACGGTGCGATAGGCAGACGCGGAAGCCAAACTTCTTGGCCCGCGAAACGGGCTTGCAGTCAGGATCCGTTGCGACCACGGTGCAAACTTTGGCGAAGCCGTCGAAGTATTCGACGCCGATGACGAGAAGCGGCTACTCACAATCTACGACCAGCTTGTGAATGCGAGTTTGGTTCCGAGGAAATAACGTTTGATCAACGTGGCGGTGAAGCGATGGTTGGGGGCTGTTGGGAACTGAACCCAACGGGCGGGACAGAAAACGAGGGACTAAATGGGGACTACGGTCTGTTTCTTGCACGAACTTACAGGTGCTTAGGTGTCATCCGTGCGCTTGTAAGTTGTCTTGTGTCAGTTTCCCTTTGAACTCATAACCCAAAGGTCGGTGGTTCAAATCCACCCCCCGCAACCAACGCAATCATAAGGTTACGAGGAATTTGGATTTTGAGTTCTAGTCCAAAATAGTCCAATAAGCACAAAGAGAGGGATAAAGGCCATCGTGAGTGATGGCCTTTTGCTATTCGGGTTGCGTTCGGTGGGGTTGAGTTTGGGAGAGCACGCGCTGCACGACGAATGTATTGGCCTTGCGCTTCGCTTCCATGAAGGCTCCGCCGTAAATATTCATCGTGGTTGAGATGTTGGCATGACGCATTAATTTCTGCTGCACCCCGAGAGGAGCACCAGTCTCGTCCAGCCAAGCTCTGTAGCGGTGACGCAGAGTTCCACGTTGTCCTCAGTACGGCTTCCTCTCTACCCCAATCTTCTGCTCCATGTGCAAAGCGATTTCGCCCCTGAGCTTGTGCACGGTTTGCTTACGGGACGACTGGATCTCGCCCTGATTGCACATCCTAGCCCTAACCGCAAGCTCACGATGACAAAGATTACCGAGGCGCCTTTCTACATTGCCATTCCCGAGAATCATCCTCTCGTGTCCAAAGACGTTCTCACTCTGGAAGACTTGCGCGGCTGTACATGGATCATGTTCGACCGCAAGGTTCATCCGATGCTGCACGATTTAATTTTTAGGCGCGCCGCAGAGGAGGGGATCGCCTATAGGAACAATCAGAATGTGTTGGCGGCAGACGAAGCCTTTCAACTCGTCGCGGACAACGTTGGTGTCGCATTTTTGACAATGGCAAGCGCGCTCCGAACGAAGATGCCAGGGGTAGCGGTACGCCTCCTCGTCGATAAAGAGCTTCGTGTGGAGCTGTACTTGGCATCCCGGGCTGACAATCGATCCCAACTCGTGAGCGAATTCGCGAGGGGGTTCATGAAGCGAATTGAGCAGATCATCGCTCCCCCTCAAATGGTATTGCCATTGGGCGTCACTCCTGATGGTGCACATGAGACGATAGCCGCAAAGCATATGCCGAGGAGTGAAAGAGGAATCGGGATCAAGTCTGACGCTCGACAAGGAAAACCAAAATCTCGATGAAGCCGTTTCAAGTCTTACACGTTAATCTGTATGAGGAAGGAGATTTCCTGCTCGAAGACCCTGTCTCCAAGTACTTGCCCGAATTCAAGAACGCCAAGATATTCGTTCAACCGGCAAGCGGAGAGCCGTATTCCATTCCCGCAACTCGGGAGATCACAATTCGAGATCTTATGCGACACACTCAGGACTCACGTATCAATGGAATTCGGTGCTGGGTCCTATGTACAAGAATGCGAATATGGCGAGCGGATTGTTGCAGTACGACGGCACCGTCGAAGACAGCGTGAAGCGACTCGCAGGATTACTTTTGCTTTTCAACCCTGGCGATCGCTGGGAATATGGGCTGAGTGTGGACGTACTAGGGCGTTCGGTGGAGGTGATCTCGGGGGAGCCACTGGACCAATTCTTCCATGATCGCATTTTTGTGCCGCTGGGCATGAAAGACACATACTTCTTTCCGCCCGACGCTAAGGTTGATCGTCTAGCTTCCGTTTACACCTATTACCGTGAAAAGGGACTCAATCGCTTTCCTGACAAAACGATCACGGAGGGAGCATTTAGTTACTCGGCGGACTATCCCTATCGCGGACCGAAGAAGCTTTTCTCCGGGGGTGCCGGCCTCGTCTCCACGGCTGAGGATTACGCCGCACTTCTGCCAGATGATGCTCGACGGCGGTAAAGTGGGAAATACCCAGCTCCTCAGCCGCAAATCGGTCGAACTCATGACCCACGATCAGCTGGGCAACATCAGTTCCGACCAGAGCTTCGGACTGGGTTTTGGAATCGATGGAATCAAAGTTCCGCTCGCCGAACTCGGATCGCCCGGGGAATACAAGTGGGACGGGTTTTACTACACCACGTTTTCCATTGATCCGAAAGAACAGATGATCGTGATCTTCATGGCGCAACTTCATCCCACTGGCGGACTCAGCCTCGACCGGCAAGTGGATGTACTGGCGCATCAGGCTATCGTCGAATGACGAGCACGCATCGACCAGGGATCTTGCATCACTGCGGAATTCTCATGCACACAGTGAATGGAAAACTGCGCATAATCGTTTGCCTCCTGGCATGCTTGGTGAGTTCGTCCTTCTCGCAAAGCCAGGCCAGCGGTTCCTCCTCTGACTGGGCGAGGCAATCCTCGTGTCTCATGGCGCGAGCGACGAAAGAAACTCGATTCGAATTCCCGTTCAGGATCCGGCCACGCAGCCCGCAGAGCTGTTCAAACTGGCGGACCTCATGGAGTACTGGAACCGGGACTGGGCTCTGGAGCGCGCCGGGTTCGGAGGCGCGGGGGGCGGCATGCCGGGAACCGTTGCTGCCTTTTAGTGCTCCTCGTGCATACCTGCGCCCTGAGTCATTTGGCTTTGAAACCTGAACTAGAGTCTGGATCTGCTTCGGGCTTGGGATGAGGAGGGGGCGGCCATCTATCGAAATGGCCGCCCAGGGGAGTACATCGGTGGGCTACGTGAGGAAAATTTTCGACCAACTGCATCACAATCGATACATTCGGCGGAGCTCATAAACCTGCGCGTGCAGATCAGTCGGTATGCGCGCAGCTCGCTGCTCCTCTGCGCTATAGGTGGATTTGTCCGTTTCTATCTCGGATGGTGGCAAACCCACAGCTTGAATCACGGGGTCGAATCCCCACACTGCCTCAAACGACATATTGAACTCCTTTTCATCCCATTGAATAAATACAGATGATCGAGATTGGCTAGTTCTGATATTGAACTTTTGCGATGCCGAGGCGGCGAATCTTGTTTTGCAGCGTCGTACGTTTCAATCCAAGACGTTCGGCGGCTCCGCCCTTTCCTGCAATCCGTCCCGACGCAGCTCTCAATGCCTCAACGATCACACTGCATTCCGCATGTCGAAAGCTAGAGGCCGACGCAGCAACCAAAATCATTTCGGAAGAGGTACAGAGCTCCGCTATCGGCACCTCTAACTCTTCACCGCGTGTAAGAATGACCGCGCGTTCGATGAAGTTTGCCAATTCCCGGACGTTGCCCTTCCACGGACAGTTTGTCAGGATTTCCATTGCTTGCCTTGGTATCGAATTAATCTGTTTTCGCATCCGCCGGGATAGTTTCGAAACAAAGTAGTTCACCAGCAGTGGAATATCCTCGCGCCTTTCGCGCAGCGGCGGGATCTCAATCGGGAAGACGTTGAATCGATAGAAAAGATCCTCGCGGAACTTTTCTTCCTTGATCATGGCCCCCAGGTCGCGATGAGTCGCGGCGATGAGTCGCACGTTGACTTGGATCGTTCTGGAGCTTCCCAGCCGTTCGAACTCCTGCTCCTGGATGGCACGCAACAGTTTCGGCTGGAGTTCCAGGCTGATGTCGCCGATCTCGTCCAGAAACAGCGAGCCTCCGTCGGCCAGCTCGAATCGGCCTTTTCTTTGCATCAGGGCTCCGGTGAACGCTCCCTTCTCGTGCCCG
Organism: uncultured Acidobacteriaceae bacterium; assembly: GCA_963781635.1. Lineage (GTDB taxonomy): Bacteria > Acidobacteriota > Terriglobia > Terriglobales > Acidobacteriaceae > Sulfotelmatobacter. The sequence continues at coordinate 242,881 of CAWAFZ010000004.1, read as the reverse complement.
AAGAGTTCGCTTTCCAGCAGGCCCGAGGGAATCGCGGCGCAATTCATGCGCACATAGGTGCGGTCGCGTCGGGAGCTAAGGTTGTGTATCGCGCGTGCGATCAACTCCTTGCCGGTGCCGGTCTCACCGTGCAGTAGCACGGTGGAATCGGTGGGTGCAACGATCGCCACTTGTTCCAATACCTTCTGAATGGCTGAGCTCTTGCCGACGATGTCTTCGAAGCAATGCTTAGAGCTAGTTTCAGGTTCGAGAAGGAACTGGTCGGCTCCGAGCTCGCTTACGTTGGGAAAACCTGTTCCTGCGAAGCTTCCGACGTCGGTGAAATCAATACTGGCGCATCCCATAGTCTCCTCCCTACCTTTACACTTACAGAGCTTTGCAAACTTTTGTACGAAGCAAGTGACTAGCAGAGAGATATCCTCTTTGCTTTGCCGCAGTCACAGATCCGACGCGGCCTCCGGATGCCAAGCGGGTAGTTTCCACGTTCATAGCCGCCAGAATAAGAATTTCCTCGAATGTGAACGCGCGGCAGGTCTGGGCAGTCATGCGAAACATGGCTGACTGCTCCGATCTGCGCTGTCCTGGGAAATCGGTTCCAAAGCTGGCGCGGGATAACGCGGTTCCAGACCGGGATAGTTTGGGAAGATAGCGCGTAGCAGTTTTTCGGAATCTTCCAGACTCATAAAGCCGATTTGTGTGGGAATGAATGTCATATTTCCTCCCAAGTGAGGCTTTGTTTATGCGATGAGTTTGGAATAAGTTGCGTCCGGTCACAAGGTCAAATCGGGTGATTGTCGTCAGGGAATATGTTGGGGGTTCCCGGCTGTACTTCCCGGAGTGCGAGCATTCCTACTTTTGGGGGATTGAGAGTTGTCTAGTGTCGCGGGTCTTGAAGGTGCTTTCTTCCGTAGAGTCGGGCGTCAATGGACCACAATCCGGGCCCGATCATCGCCACGGTGGCGCCCAGGCCAGCCAGCACGATCGCGATCAGCCAATGCGCCGACCACGCCAACGATATCCAGACCTCGACCGTAGCAATCGTGATGCCCGCGACTGGCGTCCAAAGGCCGAGAAGGAGAAATACTCCCGCGACAGCCGCAATCAAATAAGGAAGGCTGGGTACCAATCCAGCAGTTTCAAGGAGATGCGAGGCTCCGCAATAGAGCAGGATCGTGCTTGTCAGCACGCGCTGAAGCAAGAGACCAGCACCAGGCCAGCCCTCGGCGAATGTGGAAAATAAACGTTGCAGAGGTGTTCTCCCATTACAGGCCCATGCTAGCTGATCCTTAAAACACATGGAAAGGGTTAAGAGTAGGGTTTTTCAGTGCTGCTTTTGGGGTACCTCTAACTCGATGATGCCGCGCTGTAGTGACCTGCGCCCCTGTTTCCGAACGAAACTGAGTATGATTTCGTCGAAGGAAAGGGAAAGGTGCATGTCGAAGAGCAATCACACAGAGGCGCAGATGATCGGGGCCCTGAAGCAGTTGGAGGCTGGGCGCAAAGCCGCTCGTGGCGCGGACTTCGGCGAACCAGGAGTGGGCGCTGGACTTTGTGCATGACGTGGTGGAATGCGGGCGAACGATCCGGGTGCTGAGCGTGGTCGATGCCTTTACGCGAGAGTGTCTGGCCTTGGAAGTGGATACGAGTTTCGCCAGCCGGAGAGTCACGCGAGTGTTGGATGCGATCATCGCCAAGCGTGGAATCACAGGAGCGATTCGCGTGGACAACGAACCGGAGTTCACCAGCCGCTATTTTCTGGCGTGGTGCGTGGAGCGAAAGATCGAAGTGATCCATATTCAGCCGGGTAAACCGACGCAGAACGGAAGAATCGAAAGTTTTCACGGACGGCTGCGGGACGAGTGTTTGACGGTGAGCTGGTTCCAGAATCTGTTCGACGCGCGGCGCAAGATCGCAGCCTGGCGGATCGAGTACAACGAACAGCGCCCGCACAGCAGTTTGGGCTACCGCACGCCGAAAGAGTTCGCGGCGACGCAGGCAGCAGGCTTCTACACAGCTGAGCGAGAGGCAAGGGATTCAAACGCCATCCCTTGCCCCTCGCGCTCCCCCATCCCGGCTCCAACCGGAGAGGGAACAGAACAGAGTTGTCGTATTCTTACGTGATCGGAAATTGGGGGCAGGTCACTTCCCCGCGCGCTTGACAAATCAACTGAGGTGCAGGGACGTGGCCGATGGGTCGCGTGGGGTACTTCAGAAGAATCGGACGCTCTTCATGCTTTCGGCCAGCTTCTTTAGCTGCTCGGGAGAGTTCGCAACGAAGGCGAACGATAAAAGTCTGCCCCTGCGTACGGTAGTCCAGACCACCGCGCCTTTTTTCGTCGTGCCCTCTTGCATTGCAAAGACAGAGACGGAAAAGGTTTGGCCCGAAAGGATCACCGCTCTAGGCAACGCACTAGTATCCTTGCTGTGAGCAACCAAAGCGCTCATTTTAGCTTCCGCGCCAGCATCATCGAGATCCGCCATTCCTTTGCGCGGATAGGTCTCAATGCTTAGCGAGTGCCATTCTGAGGCTCCATCGTCCGGCCCGGAGGACATGGCGAGCAATAGATGAAGTGTGTTGGTGGTGTGCAGAGACTCGGCACGGGACCTGATCTGCTCTCGTGAACGCTCCGTCTTGTCGAGCATCTCGCTTGGAGGGACATAACGAAAGCCGAGATTTTCATTGGAGTAGAAGGTCGCGCGAGAAGCCGAACTATCCTTACTGACAGCCACGTGCCACGGGATAGCTATAGATAGCACTCCAATAATAATAATTCTGACGATCCCAAAAAAGTCAAACAACTTATAACCAGACCAAGCTGGCTCGTCCTTGGAAAAGAGATCGTGCAGCTTTCGAACTACAGGCCTCACAGGCGTCCTCAGGTTTGTCGGCCGGATGTTCCGGTCGGAGGTCGGACAACAGAATTAGACTTGAGGGCGAGTCAACCCCAGGTCTTGATTCTCCTTGCCGTTCCGGCGATCTGCGTTCGGGTGGTTGCGATAGAACTGAACCCTTTTTTCCATTTCCTGACAATATTCCCGCCCCTCCGCTTCTTTAATCTGTTGGACTGCCTGCCAGGTGGTGGCGTAGTTGGCCTCGGAAAGAGCCTGCTGTAACTCCGCAACATGCGTTTTCAGCAAGGGAGCTAGAGCAGACAGTGGCAAATCCGTGGGATGGCGGGAAATGTCTGCAGGGCCCACGGGTTGCATTGAACGGATTGCTGCCAAGACTAATCCGATCTCCTCCCACTGTTCGGGAAAGTGCAACGCTGCAACCTCAACATAAGATCCATCCCGCATAGAGACCGCCCGCAGCCGCAGGTGGCCGACTTCAAGCGTGGCATGCACAACACCAAATTGCGAGCGATACTTTTCGTTGGGAACAAACTTAGCGCCGAATTCGCGAAACAAGAACGACAAGTTCTGATACATGCACTCCCTGAGTTCTTGTTCCTTGATACGCAACTGGCGCTTGGCCCACCAGTCGAAAAAGAACATCCTCGACCTCCTCAAGGCACCCATGGAACAGGAATTCCTTTACCTGTTAAGTAATAGTACTCCATCAACAGATAGCCTCCAGCCCGAGCAGAGAAGACCTGCGTTGCGGTTATGAAATTGGCTCCGCGGGCAATCGATCCATCCAAAAACCCTTGGTTGAAGTCCCACCAGTTCCCGGTTCGGAGGAGGCCGTTGTAGACCCAGTTGGGCGCCTTCAAGGCAGCACCTCCGATCTCTTCCGCCTTCTCCAGGTAGTCGCTTCCGCTCCCGAGGACCACGGTGCCTGCCGTACCCAAATAGCCGTATACCAGGCCTCCCGCTCGAGCACCTGCGGAGATGATCGTCGGGCCAGCTAAGATTCCCGAGTAAATAACAGCATACCCAGCCGCGAGATCCTTAACAGTGGAGTCTGCCTGTCCCCAGATCTTCCCACAGTTTGGACAGGCCGCGCTCTCATGCCAAATGTCATTTTCAACGGCAACATCCCCGCCACCGCCGCCACCGGGACCGGCGTCCCCTGCGCCGTTGTTCCCCGGGTCTGTGCCCCCGCCGCCGGCAACGGGCCCTCCGCCACCGGCCGGAGCGCTTCCTCCCGGCGGGCCGTTATTTCCATTGTCAATATCTATCGTATTCCCCCCGGTGCCTGGGACCACCCGATGCCATGAATGGGTGTCTTCGCTCCAATACCAAATTGCAATGCCCGCGATAACAGCATTGGCTACATCCTTCGCCAACCTGATATCTTGGGCCGCCTGCCCCGCATCGGCTGCGGCGGTGAGGATCTCAGGCGCCAGTTCGGGCAAGAATATATCTACGAAAATGGAAGCGATGGCAAGACCCAAATCCTCCCAGAAGCCTTGTCCGTTAGGGTCCGATAGGTTAATGGGATCGTTGAGGACGTAGGCATAACGGTTCCAAGACTGCGGGTCGCCTACCCAGCCTTCCCGCGAATCCGGAGCCAAAAAGCGACCCTGGCCATCAGCATATGACCGGGCCAAAGCATAGTCATTTCCACTTTCCTGATCGCGCTCGTACGAAGTGAAAACCCAGCTTGAGGTCGGATTGTTGCTATACCACGATTCGCCGAACGGGAATGTGCCTTGTTCGCCCACATCGTTGCCGTTCACATCGGTATACAGACGCGGAGAACGATGGTCATGATGCAGATATACCATAGTCCCGCCGCTTCCACCGGTGCTCCCAGTGACCGTCGCCATGAGGGTGTTGGCGTAAAGATATTCGCGGGTTGGAGAGGTCACGGCTGCGCCGTTGTCGTATTCGGCAATTACCTGGCCACGCGATCGAATAGACACCGTGGTCACCGCGTCCGTGCCCGTAACGACTTTCTTCACACGCAATCGGTTGCCGTCGCAGGTATAGGTCGCTGCGCTCGATACGCCGGTATATCCCGTATTACATTCCTCGCTATCGTAGTTGTAACTTGCGCTCAACGGAGCGGGTACGTTGATCACATTGCCGCCGGCATCGTAAGTAAAGGCGGGACTCGTAATCTGGTTGTTAACGGGGTTAATGATGAGAGATGACGAGTAGCCGCTCCCGGCGGTTACGGTCTGTGCGGTGCGGTTCGCATAGCGGTCATAGGTCCAGGCAAGTCCCCACAGCGGGTATTGGGCAGATCCCGTCGTTTGAGCTGTCAGCAACCGTCCCAACGCATCATAAGTGTAGGCCGCACTACGTCCGGAGTCTCCAGCGCCCGACGAGATATCCGCAATACACTGGATTTGTCCGTTGTTGCCAAGCGTGTCGCCGCTCGGGCAGTAAGTGGAGTTTTGCTGATAATAATAGTTCTGGCCGAAAAGCGTTGTGGTACTCTTGGTGTAATTGAGACCAGATAGTTCGAGCGTCTGTGGTGAATACGCAGCTGTTGCAACTACTCCATTGCCATAGGTAGCGCTGAGTGGCCGACCTGCTGCATCATAATTACCGCTTAATAAAGTGAGGTAAGGTGTCGCGGCATTGCAGTTGGCACTCGTCGCAGGCGCAACCTGGCACAGGTGTCCAACATGGTCATAGTTGTAATCGACAACTCGCCCGGAGGGGTATGTGAGTTTGGTTAGTTGACCGCCTGAATTGTAGGCAAATTTTGTAGTATAGGTCGTCGAGCCTACGACTTTTGTCAGGGTCAAGACTCGTCCCGCCTTGTCGTAGGTATAAGCCTCGGAGCCCGAAGGATCCGTCATTTTTGTTAGACGCCCCACGTTGAAACTCGACGCACTCGTACCGTAGGTATAGGTTTCAGTTCCTGTGGTATCGGAATGAGTCTTGTTCGTAAGCTGGTTAGCCTTATTGTAAGTGTAAGTCGTAGTTACGGTCCCGGTAGCCACATTTGGAGCCGGTGCTGTCCTGGTGCAGGGTTTAGATGGATCACCACTGCACAATGCTCCCACTGAGGTCACGTACGAAAGGGTGACGGTTCCGGCTTCAGGCGTGGTTTCTTGTGTAAGCCGACTCAGGCCATCATACTTGTAACTTCGGTTCTGTACTCCTTGCACAACGGCAGTGAGGTTACCCAACACGTCATATGTGTAGTTAGTGACGTAAGGAGTTGACAGGATGGCACCGCTGTTGGACCCGCCGGTCATGTCGCTCCCCGACGGGGTTGCTCCAAATGCTGAGTTGGAGAAATACTGGGTACAAGTGGTCGCAGATGACGCCGAAAGCGAGTAGTTGACTCCGGAGCCCGTGCCCTTACTTTGAAGCGACACCGTGCCCCCATTAGCTGTTGCTGTGACGACGGCGCTAGTATCGGCGTTAATCTGACTGACAAGGCTCGAAGCAATTTGAGCGGGAGTGTTGCCCGGTGGCGTCTGAGAAACGTAACAGCCGTAGTAATCTGCCGTATAGTTCTTGCCGTTAATCGTAGCCGTTACCGTACCGCTGTTCCATTCCTGACATGGTGGAGGACCGCAGTTAGGGATATACACATACTCATCCTGACCGAATACAACGAAGGAACCTACGCTGGGCGTAGGTCCGGTGAAAGGTTCGTCAACTTCGATAATACGGCCAAATCCATCGATCCACTCCTGTCTGTCTTTGTTCGCTTCATCCACTGACACAACTGGAAAGCCAAGCCCGTAGCTGGCAGATGAACCTCGCTGGCTGGTGAGCGCACCCCACACCTGCGTTACAGCGCTACCGTAGAATACTTGAGCCTTTTCCTGATCGGGGTGGGTGACACCCCGCGACCTCCCCAAACCGTCGTAGCTCGTAATCTCGTATACATCATTGGGATCGCTCGACCCAAAGTTTGGATGACTTACCGACGCCGCTCTGTTCAGGCTGTCGAAAATGGTATAGACATAAGCTTGGCCAGCTGGGTTATTCACCAGCGACTGGGTAATTGGTCGTCCCAAGCTATCTAATAACGACTGGGTGTGGGCACAACCGACGCACGAAGACGACGCGGTACTATCAGAGACCGCTGAATAGGAATCCACAGCGGTCTGTCCTTGTATGGGTAAGCCGTACTCTGTGAGCACCCACCCGATTGGAAAGTTAGTCTCAGTTGGGCGATCCAACGGGTCGACGTAGTGCTGATAAGTTAAAACCGAGTTGTAATCGCTTGTGAGGGCCTTTTGCCCACTTCCGTAGTAGTATCCGGCCGACGTTGAACCGATGGAATCTGTAACCTTGGTCACATACGCGTTCGTTTTTGGCGCCCCAGTGTGTGCCGCTGGAGGATTGGCTCCGTTGTCGTCGTAGAAAGAATCCGCATAAGACACTGTCGTTGCGTTCTGGTTAGGGTCAAGAACTTGAATTACCTGCCCGGTGGTATCGTAAGAAATCGCAGTGGTGAGATAGCTGCTCCCGCTCAGTTGAGCTATCTGAGTCACGTTGCCGCGGGCAGTGTATCCCGTTCCGAAGTTTGTGTCGTCATGGTTCTCGACACCGGTAACCGACGCCAGCGCCAACGATCCGTTCGTGCCATAGGCGTCGTAGGTATTGACCGTGCGCGCCACCGTCGTCCCCCCACCTGGGCAATTGGCGTCACTCCCTGAGTTATTGCACACCGTTTTCGTGAGGGGGTGGTTAATGTCGTTGTTGGCCCCGATCGTAGCGTAGGTCGTATACGTCGCCCTATCTGGAACGGTTGGGAATGTTGGCGACGTGCCGGGTTGATATTTCCATTCCTTTATGGAGGTGATGTTCCCCGTTTGTGGGGTGTCATAAGTATAGGTAGTTTGTTTCGTGATGCTGCTCCGGGGAACCGGAAACGTAGTCGAGGTGCTCAGCTTTCGAATATCCTGGTGCCCCTTGCCGCCGCACACATTCAACTGGCATGGAATTGAGAAATCCCAAGTGTTGTTGACTGTCGACAGCAGGGTTACGCCGCCAGTGTCATAACTCAAGATATTCGTGGGCCAAGCCCCACTGCCTGAGTCGACCGTGAAGTTAATAACATCTTGCGAACCGTCCGGCTTGAGGACGCTTACCTGCTGACTGGTACCGCCGGTCACGGTCGGAAAGTACGTCCAGCCCCCGTCAGGACCCTCCTTTACCAAGAGCCAGCGACTTACATTCCCAAGTGCATCCTTAAAATTCTGATAGTAATAAGTTATGGTGGCTCCGCTCGGCAGGCTCATGCTGGTCAACGTGCCATAGTAGCCGCTTTGGCCCCCCGGCGAGTTACAGGCGGCATTTCCAGTGGTCTCGTCACAGTCATAAAGGAACGAGTAGCTCGTGCCGTCGGGCAAAGCAATGCTTGTAATAACTTCCGCCGAACAGTTGTTCTTGGTAGTGCATTCCGCGATGCCGCTCTGTCCAAAATCTGTATTGAGGGGTATGGTGGCGGTAGTAATGACGTAGTCCGAGGTGCCGCCCTCCGAATTCGCCACCTGCAGGGTCATCGGATTACTGTAAGTCAGGGGATTTACAATCTTTCTGCCGAGAGTGTCGACGACAGGATTGTAAATGCCAGGCGGAAGGATATTCGCATTGGTCAGGCCTAGATAGTTGCCGTTAGGATCCTTGGCAGCAATAGACTTTGTGTAAAGATCGCCGCCCCACACTTCTGTTCCGTCGGGTGCGTATACTGAAATGACCGCATCCAGCCCCTGGTTATTCCATGGTGTTTGACGCATCTGAAAGCCCGAAGAATCGACAGCGTAAGCCGTCCCACCACTGCATGTGGTTCCGCTCAAAGTGCCGGCAATATTGAAATAGTGTTGAACCCCAGATTCCCCCCATAGCATGTAATCAACATTGCACCCGCTGCCGCTCGCCCGAATGTAGTAGGTGCCCGCCGATCCGCCTTCGTGCATCCCCCAGGTGCCATACGCGAGCCCATACAAGGCGCCTTGCGTTGTCCAAACGTAACTCGTGCCATCTGTCGGTACCGTCCAAATATGACTGTCGTAAACCAACTTCGGTATCAGAGCGCCCGACCCTCGCTGTGGAAACGAGCCCAGCGGAATCTCTAGATGAAGATTGCCCGATGTTGCATCCACCGTTCCCATCTCAGCCGGGTACGGCGAGCTGAAACCTGAAACACCGGTGGCCGTAAGGTAGGTTTGTGCGCTCAACAGGCCGTCGAAGGGTCCGACCAAACACAGTGCGATGATGCCGCACCAGAAAGAAAGCAGGGTCACAAGTCGGGGTCTGCAGCGACGGGAGAGGGTACTGATTGTTTCTCGCGTAATTCTCATCGGCTTCTTCCCTTCACTTCCTGGCGAAAGCGTTTATCCCTTCAAGCCGTTGCCAATCACACCTAATTTTGGAAGTCTTCCAGTCTGAGATTGCTATTGAATGCCGCGCTGTTGAGTTCGATGCTCAGCGTCGGCTGCCCCATTAGCTTCGTGGTGATGGAGAACGGTACGAACACGCCGCGAACGGCACGGAAGTCGCTGTACTCGATGGCACGCGAGGCCTTCTCCGAGGGTTTCCCGCCCGGGTCGTAGGTGCGAAAAGGACGATCTTCCACGCTCACAATATTGAACTTGAGAGCGTCCACAAGCAGATCCTTTACGACGGGCAGGTTTGCCCGGGGCTTGCTGCTCAGTCCAAACTGACCCCTGATGCGCAACCGATAAACCGACCGATCACCGTTTTTCTCAATTCCGACGAGCGAAATATCCGTCTTCGCATCCGTGAGAGCCGCCATCACGAACGCAATCGGAAAAGTCAAATTACCCAAATTGATAGCATTGTCGCTGGAAATTGCTACTGGCTTCCGGTCGGCCTCCTTCTTGTTGCCGTCGCCATCGTTCACAAGCCAAATGCTCTTGCCTTCGGGGAGATCCGCTTCCATCCGAAAATGATTTGCCCCGAGCGAGCGAATCGTGACCGGACCTTTCACTCCAGCGCCCCAATGGAACGTGATCTCCCCAGATTCGGTGAGGTCGTGGACGGCCACTAACTGCTCCGAGCCGCCGGCTGCATTTACGACGCGCGTCAACACATCGAGCAACAGAGAGTCCCGTTGAGGTTGGTTCGATCGAGCCTGTCCCTGTCCAAACGTGGAAAGACAACAAACGACGATGATCGAAAATACAGCGGAACGTATCATAGGCATGTACCTCCAAGATATCGATACCATGACCAGCGGCGGCAACCAACTGATTCCGATTTACGCACGGCTCATGGAAGAAGAGCAATTGTCAAAATCAGCTCTTTATTGTCAGAATGTGATTCGCTGTGGAAATCGAGAGAATGGAGAACGCTGCGATTGTGCTCTCCCAACGACGGCGTCGTTGAACTCGTCCCTTGGCTTGTGGGAGAGCGAAGGCACAAGGGCATGTTTTCGGTTTCAGACTAGGTCCAAGTTCGTCTATTTCAAATTCGACTGGTGTAATTCCACAGCACATACGTTGCTTGAACAGTCAGTGAAACCCGGGATACCCTTAAACGTGTTGAAATAGACGCTGGAGGCCTGTGCTTGGGTGCTTGTGCCATCCCAAGCAATGAAAAGACTGACACTTCCAGGAAACGAATTAGTGGCAACATAGGGGGACGCAATATATCCCTGGCTGATATCGTCAGAATCAACGGTCCATAGTTTGAATCATTCACGCACGTCGAATCCATCACTGGATAGTTCGTGAAGCCGATCGAATAGACCCACGGCTGCGTGCTGCTTGCAGCAGTCTTGCCCGTTCCACAGACGAAATAAGACCTTCAGCTGGGTTCCCTGTCCGAAAAGTGTTGTCAAAATCATGGCTGACCCACGGTTACGGCCGTCGTGACTAAACACTTCCGATATGCCACTGAGTGGCCACTGCTCATCGTCAACGCGCCTTTGTTGGATCTGCATTTGCATCTTCACTCGCGGGTCCCGCTCAGCTGCCGCGAGGTTGGCATTGCTTACCCCCCAGTGATCACGATGTGACTTGTACTCCTGTCTAGGACAACTCCACTATGCTCCAATTGCGCCGAGCAGGCGGACACGCAGAAGGCCAAGAAACAAGACACGAACCAATGACTGGTAGCAGGTTTCATGGTGCACCAACCCTCCGTTGAGTTCTCGCTGAGCCAGCTGAGATGTGGCGCAATGATCGACACCGGTCTTCTATTGCAAGGTCGACTGATGTACTTTCACCGCGCATGCGTTGCTGGAACAGCCCGTGAAACCCGGAATACCCATAAGCGTGCTGAAATACCAGTTGGAAGCTTGTGCTTCGGTACTTATGTTGTCTACAACAAACTGGCTTATGCCTCCGGGAAACATTGGGGGCGGAGAAATCACAGGCGTTGCAATCGTCCCGTTGCTGATATTGTCAAGGATCAACGGCCCATAGTTTGGATCGATAACGCCACCTAAGAGCATGTCGTGATCACTGGAATTACCTCCTAGATTGATATTGGGGTTGTAAAACTCCTCAAGCTCAGTACAAGGGGCTCCAGAGACCGGCAGGTTCACATACGGTGCCTGTGTCGGTGTGGAATTCATCACCGGAAAGTTTGTGAATCCGATCCAATAGTCCCACGGCTGCGTGCTGGTGGCTGCGGTCTTACCTGTTCCGCACATGAAATAATGACCCAGAGCAGACTCACCATTTATGAAAGTGTTGTCAAAATCGCCCAAACGAAGATCGACATTGGTGGTTGTGTTACCCACGCTGCCGATACCAACGGTGTCTTTTGCCTGCACGATCAGGTCAGAGTTCAGCTCTACTACGACCGCGCTGGCACCCTCGACGCCATCATTTCCTGAAGTGACGAAGACCTCATCACCGTCAGGTCCCCACGTCATGAGCATGGTACCGTCGGGAATGCCGTACGACCCTCCATTCGCCGTGCACGGTTGCGAAATTTCTCCTCCAGTACGGCCCGGAGGACTCGCAGTGGTGCATCCTCCCCCGCCCACCATCACGGGCCCCGCAGCAAGCACTGGTTCCGTGCCGGAAGCGTTGATCGACCAGACTTCGCCGAGTTGGTCCGCAACAAACAAATAGGTCGACCCGTCATAGATGGGCGTGGTTGGCACGGGCAGAGCACCCCCGGTGCCGGCGACCGGCAAAGTGAATACCCAATCCACAACTGGGTTAGCATTCAGGGCACACTTGAAAGTGCACGAGATCCTGTAAATATTGCCATCGTCGCTAGCCACGTAACCTTTATCGCTGCTGTAGTCCACATAGACAAAAGATTGAGAGGTCGTAGATGTCGACGAGTACGTCAGCGACGTCAGGCACGAACTTGTAGCCGTGCACTTCCCCACCAAAGTGGGCGTTGCGGCGTGCGTAGCGGATGTCCCCTGCCCAGCCTTCCAAGTCAAGACATGTAAGATGGACGAACTGGTGGTGACTTCTATATATACGATCTTTGTGCCGTCCAAGGAGAGAGTCGGCGAGCCTAGAGTAGCGCCCCCAGCCGTGCTTCCGTTATAAGCCCAATTCACATGCGGTTTGCTGCCACAGATTCCCGCCGGATTTCCGCTATAAAGTTGGTTGATTCCAACCAGGTTCGCCTGGCCACCGGTCACCCCTGAAACGTTCAAAGCGAACACAACATAGTCGTTGACACAATCCGGGGTGTCGTCGACGTAGAAGCCGTACTTGGCGGGCCAACGATCGGGGCCAACTGTGCCCGCCCCGAGCGGTACAGTCCAATCGACCGTCGGGGCCGCCGCCGGTACTGGCACGGCTTTACCTTGAACCTTGATCGACGATGCCGGCACGGCGGACTCGCCGTAATGACCCGTCAGCTCAGGTATCTCGCCGAGCGGCCACTGCGACTGGTCGGCGCGCTTCTGATGAAGCTGCAATTTCATCATCACTCGCGGGTCCCGTTCCGCCGCTGCCAGATTTGCGGGAGTCATACCGCCAGCGACCACAAGGTGTCGTGTAGTCGCGTCGTGCACAATTCCACGATGCTCCAATTGGGCCGAGCAAGCTGAACTCAAGGCAAGGAATCCGAATGTCAGCCAATAATTCTGGGTTGGTTTTCTCACAGTACCCTCCGTTAATCGGAAACAACCATAGCTCGACAAACCGCTTGGATAGGCAAAACCCAGCCCTCAGATGCTTCAGTAGTTTAGATCCTTATCATTGCACCGCTGGCCGCTGGGAGCAGCCTCCTACAATTCAATGGTGAAAAGCAATCGTCCAGATCGATTATTTATTGTCAGAATGTGACCTGTTGTGGAAATCTGCGAACGGAGCGACTCCCACAAACTGGCAAGTTGGAAACCCAAGGTTCAATATTCGCGATTCAATTCCGCATTGCAAGGGCTTCGCCACAGTGGCGCGCTTCGGCCCAGTTATTCGTGCAGTTGCCTGTGCTGGTTCCGGGGCTCGTCCGCCACGGAATGCTTAAGTGCACCGCTCGTCGACTTCTTAGGTTCGCACAACAGCGCCAATCGTCGTAAGCGGAGCGACTGCGGCGTCGTTTTGTGAACATTTCTGAAGTCGCGGTAGAAGTTGCTCAAATCGCGGTAGCCGCAGAGCTGAGCTATCTTCTTTATGGGAAGGCCTCGCTGGTCTAGCAACTCGGCTGCTCGATTCATTCTTTCCTCGCGCAGGTATTGGCCAAATGTTTTTCCGACTCTAAGTTTGAAGAGACGACGAAAGTGAGTTTCGGACAATCCTAGAAACTTGCTTACTGCTGCTAAGGAAGTTCGAGATTCGCCTCCTTGCTCTTTAACGATCCTGAGGGTGGTTTGAATGTAACGATCCAACGGATGCCCTCCCAGGTGTGCGTCATAGCGCATGACACGGCTCCAGCCCATTCCCGATACAGGTAGATTTCTATAATATCCCCTCTCTTCTGCCGTGATCGATACAGCTGGGCTGGAAGAGATGTGACCCACCGGCGAAAGCGCGCAAGCCGTTCCGGGTCTGGAACCATCTCGGGCCGGCAGCATTTTTGAGCGCTACATCGCGGCCCGAGTTTGGTCTCGGTGGCGCGATAAACCTTGGCCATGCCACCGGCACCAAGCGGATGGATTCGTAGGTGGCGATTTTTGTCCCAGGAATAACAGCCATCCGTGCGCGCAACTATAGACGTACTGTGCAGCACATCACGGATGCGACAATTCTGGCTGTATTGGCGGCAAACAGGGAACTATGGGTTTTTGATCTTTTGGTCGCAAAACCGTTTTCATGCCACAAGACTAGCCCGACTGTGACGCCCTTCGATGTCACGGTGGCTTCGGGGGCCACTCCGACAGGCTCAGATATCCGTCACACCAGACGACGTGAAGAAAGCGAAACTGACCGGCGAACTTTACCACGCAGAAACTTGAGCTATCTATCGCCGTGATCTCGATAGACACTCCGAATAGTCCCCTAGCAATTAAACAGGTACTTTACGGGACTGGGAATCTAGCACCTGCGCCTACTTTGTGAGCCATCCCAAACGTATTGCAATCCGTTGAGTGGCGTTGCAATTCTTGCACAGGAGTCTGCAGAAGATAGGAACGATGAGAACACAGTCAAACGACGTGCCTGAAAACCTGTGGAGTAACGAGGTCTTTCACGACCGTGGCGATTAGCAAGGACAGGAACGCGCGGATCATCATCATGCGCCCGGAGATCGTTCTCCACTCAAAGGCCGGATACATTTTCGCAGACTGTTCTCGTCCAAACCGATTCTTCTTGCAACTCGGCGGCGGACCATACATGTTTCGCCAGTTACGGTGGATAAACCGCCGAGGACTGGAACCGCAAAGAGCAGGCACGTCGCTGATTAGAAGCCAGCCTCTGGCAGCAGATGGTGACCGGCATCACTGCAAGCATCTTTCTCCCTGCCGATAATGTGACCGTTGGCCTTCTCTTAAATGAGGCCGCGCCCTGTGCTCGCGGGAAAAGGCGGCATTCGCAAGGAGACTATATGCTGCGTCCCTTGTTCTGTGTATTAACTTTTCTTCTCCTCTCAACCCTCATCTCTTTTTCACAACAAACCGAAATCACCCAGTTCTCCGTGATCGGCGGCTTTTCCTACCTTGCCACGCCGTCATTGAATCTGGCGCAACGCGGATTCAATGGGGATATCGCCCAGAACGTTCGTCCCTGGTTGTCGGTCGGTTTCGATTTTAGCGATTTCACCGGCCATTCCACGCTGCTTCCGAGTTATCTCAATACGTCAACCCAGATGAAATTGGCGCACTTGCTCCCGCCGGGGGTCCCACCCAGCGTGGTGGCGGTCCCTTTCAATTCCTCAACCTCTACCTATCAAGTCGGGCCGCAATTCAACTACCGCAGGCTTAAACATGCGACGTTCTTCGTCCGCCCAGCCCTCGGACTGCTGCATGCGAAAGCCGACACGACCCCGAACCCATTTATCGCGCCGCTTGTCGGCGCCCTGCTGGGCAGCGGGAAGTTGTCCACCACCGACAATACCGTTTTTTACGGCTTTGGAGGCGGGGCCACCTGGGAGATCAATCCGCACTTCGGCCTGCGGGTCACGGCCGACATGGCTCGCTTCGACTATTTCTCGAATCTGCTGAACGGCAGCCGTAACGCCGTGCGGCTTACGTTGGCGCCCAAGTTCGGCTTCGGCAAAAACATCGCAACTGGGTATTAAGCCTGCAGCGCAAGGTTGCAGACAGTCCGTTCGCTGCTGGCGATCGCATTCTCTTCAACACGGGATCGCCAATAGATTGGCGTAAGAGGAAAAGTTGTGAATCGCACGATCAACGATATCTTCTTCTCGCTGGTGGAGCGCGACCTTGACCGAGTCATGCTGTACAAGCAAGGGTCGCAATGGCTCTCCATTTCTTCGCGCGAACTATACCAGCACGTGATTGGAACAGCGCGATCGCTGCGCGCCTGCGGAGTTGGCCCCGGCGATCGCGTTGCCATTCTCAGCGAGAATCGCCCGGAGTGGGCGGTGGCAGATTTTGCCAGCATGCTGCTGGGCGCGGTGGACGTCCCCATCTACCCCACGCTCACGGCCGAGCAGACCCTTGTCATTCTGCAGGACTCGGGAGCTCGCCTGGCCTTTGTTTCGACCGTCGAACAACTGGAGAAGGTTCTTTCCATTGTGGATCGCACCGCCATCGAGAGCGTGGTTCTCATGGACGATGTGCCCACTGCCCGGGCGATCGCCATGCAGCGCTTTATGAGAAATCCAGATTCGGGACGCGATCACGAAATGGATGCTTGCGGCAAGCAGGTCGGCCCCGATGACCTGGCGACCATTGTGTACACCTCGGGAACAACGGGTATCCCCAAGGGAGTGATGCTCACTCACGGAAACCTGGTAGCCAACTTATTTTATGCCGAGGGCTACTTCGACCTGGCTCCCGCTCAGGTCGGGCTTTCCTTTCTGCCGCTCTCCCACGTCACAGCTCGTCACCTCGATTACGTGCTGTTCAACTCTGGTGTGACTGTCGCCTACTGTCCTGCTTTCACGTTGATGCCGCAATACCTGCTCGAGGTCCGCCCCACCATATTCGTCGGAGTACCCCGGGTCTACGAAAAGATCAGGGGTAAGGTGGAGCATGATGTGGGCGCGGGATTCAAGCGCAAAATATACGATTGGGCGCAGCGCGTGGGCAGCTCGCACAGGGACGAGATACTGGCCGGCAAACAGCCCACATCCCTGAGTTGGAAACTGGCCAACGCTCTCCTCTATTCGAAGATTCGCCGCGGCATGGGAGGGCGGGTACGTTGTTTTGCGTCCGGCGGCGCTGCGCTGGGCCGCGATCTTGCGGGTTGGTTTGCGGACATGGGCATCCGTATCCATGAAGGCTACGGATTGACCGAAACCTCACCCGTAATTGCTATTAACGGTCTCAAGGCTCACCGGCTGGGAACCGTCGGCAAGGTACTGACCAACCTGGAATGCAAAATCGCCGCTGATGGAGAAATACTGGTGCGAGGCCCTTCGGTGTTTAAGGGCTACTGGAATAAGCCGGAACAGACCTGTAATGCCTTTGAGGATGGCTGGTTTAAAACCGGGGACATCGGCGAACTCGATGCTGATCGATTCTTAACCATCACGGATCGAAAAAAAGATCTGCAGAAGACCTCTGGTGGGAAGTTCATCAGCCCGCAGGCCATCGAAATGAAATTGACCAGCAGTTCGATGGTGGCGTATGCCGCCGTGTTTGCGGACGGCCGAAAATTTGCATCGGCACTGCTCGCCCCAGAGTTTGCGGCATTGGAAGAGTGGGCGCGAGCCGAGGCCATGGGCTATGAAAGCCGACAGCAACTCATTGCCCATCCGAAGGTGCACGCGTTGTATGAGGGAATCGTAGCCGAGATCAACAAGAATCTCGCTCCATACGAAACGATCAAGAATTTTTTGCTGGTACCGGACGAGTTCACCATCGCTGATGGCCAACTTACGGCCTCGATGAAGATGCGGCGCAGGGCCGTGGAAGAGCGCTATCGGACACAGATCGAGGCCTTGTACTGCAGGGCTGCCCGAAACTGAATGTGCTCGCGGTGCGAAGCGTGGGTTCCCAAAACCCTATCGAAGAAACTGATAACAAGCAGCGATAATTCGGATGAGTGGGCGTCAAGACAACTATTGACGAGCCCCAACCGCTACTCTAGAGTATGCACAGTGCGTCGAGATTTTTCCGAATGCAGTCATTGGCATCCAACGCGAACCGGGTTCTCAGCGAGGTACGACTGCGTCTGCTCGCCCTTACCGTGGCCATTCTTGGCCTGGTGCTTGCACCCCTAGGACGCGTCGGATGATATAGCCATAAGACAGAGACATCAGTAAGGGCCATCATCCACAAGCGATGATGGCCCTTAAATTTTGCGGGGAAAGAATTGTATTTGAACCCTTGGCACACCGGGAGGAGCAACTTGCCGGAAACAGAACAGATAGTGATATTCGACACTACACTGCGCGACGGGGAGCAGTCTCCGGGCTGCAGCATGAACGCTGACGAGAAACTGCGCATGGCGCGCCAACTTGACCGCCTGGGAGTGGATGTCATCGAGGCTGGATTCCCCGTTTCCTCCGAAGGCGATTTCCACTCCGTGCAACTGCTGGCGCGTGAGATTCGACGGCCCGTGATCGCTGCCCTGGCGCGCTGTTGCCACGCCGACGTTGAGCGAGCCTGGCAGGCCCTTAAGGCAGCTGCTCACCCTCGTATCCATACCTTCCTGGCCACCTCTGATATTCACCTGCACCACAAGCTCAAGCTCTCGCACCGAGAGTGCCTGGAGCAAGCGCGTGACGCTGTGTCCTTCGCCAAATCCCTGTGCGAAGACGTAGAATTCTCGCCAGAGGACGCTACCCGCACCGATCCGAATTTCCTCTGCGACGTGCTGCGAGCGGTAATCGAAGCCGGCGCAACTACAGTCAACATTCCCGATACCGTCGGGTACGCCGTCCCGTCCGAGTTCGCCGATCTGATTCAGACCATCCGGCGGCAAGTACACGGGATCGAGCAGATAACTATTTCAGTGCACTGTCACGACGACCTAGGTCTTGCGGTGGCAAACTCCCTCGCTGCGGTCAGCGCTGGAGCACGGCAAGTGGAATGCACCATCAATGGCATCGGAGAGCGGGCCGGCAACGCCTCGCTGGAGGAATTTGTGATGGCCATGCGTGTCCGCCCTGACCGCTACCCGTTGCGTACGGGAGTTGTCAGTGAACAGCTTTTCCCAGCCAGCCAGTTGTTGACCGAAGTCACGGGAGTGCCGGTGCAGCCCAACAAAGCAATCATCGGCCGCAACGCCTTCGCGCATGAAGCGGGTATCCACCAGGATGGAATGATCAAGAACCCATTGACCTATGAAATCATGACTCCGCAATCCGTGGGAGTTCCAAGCACGCGTTTCGTTCTGGGTAAACACTCGGGACGCCACGCTCTTGGGCTGCGCTGCGAAGAACTGGGTTTCCGGCTGGATCGCCACGAGCTCGATCAGATCTACCGTCACTTCCTGGCACTGGCCGACGCTACGAAAACCGTAGAGGACAGTCACATCCTGGAACTTATTCGGAAGATTCATGACGAGCGTTCGCGTCCGAGCGTCATTGAATCGCCACGCGCTTCCATCATCAGCGCGAGCAAGGCAGCCGCCGTCGCGGCGTCCGCGGCATTGGGTGCGCACGAAAACGAGCAGCAGGAAGATTATCTTTGGGGAGTGTGATGCCAGCGGCGACCGGCATAGAGACAATCAGTCAATTGTGGGTTAACTTCAGTGTGGGTTAACGGTAGTGTGGGTCAACGGCCGCGTTTCCGCGGCAAGTTGGGCCGGCCAAGCATGAGAAGTCAGAGGACCTTGCAACTATGATGAAAACTGGAGCGCAGATTCTTTGGGAATGCCTGGAGCACGAAGGCGTGACCCACGTCTTCGGATATCCCGGCGGCGCCATCCTTCCAGCTTACGATGCCCTCAAGCACAGCAAGATCCATCACGTGCTGGTGCGGCATGAGCAGGGCGCCACGCATATGGCGGATGGCTACGCGCGCGCCAGCGGAGAGGTAGGTGTGGCCGTGGCGACCTCCGGTCCTGGAGCCACCAACATGGTGACCGGCATCGCCACCGCGATGTTGGATTCTTCCCCCATCGTTTGTATTACCGGCCAGGTGGGCAGCAAACTGATCGGCTCTGATGCCTTTCAGGAAACGGACATCACCGGCATCACTCTGCCCATCACCAAGCATAATTACCTGGTGACCCATGCCGATGAACTGGCGCGCACCCTGCGCGAAGCGTTTTATGTCGCCCGCTCAGGCCGTCCCGGGCCAGTTCTCGTGGATATCACCAAGGATGCACAACAATCCTCCTGCGAGTTCGACTGGGAAGCCGCGAAGCCGCAATTGCCAGGCTATCGTCCCGATCTCTCTCCCGCTCCCAAGGAGTACGAAAAAGCGCTGGAGTTGATCCACAACTCCAAGCGGCCGGTAATCCTGTTGGGCCATGGTGCGATCGTTTCTGGTGCAACGCACGAAGTGCGCGATTTGGCTGAACGTGCCGGCATCCCAGTGGCGCTCACCCTGCTGGGCCTGGGTGCGCTTCCGGCTTCTCACCCGCTCAACCTGGGCATGATGGGAATGCACGGCGAAGCCTGGGTAAACCACACCATTCAGGAGGCCGACTTGCTCATCGCGCTGGGCATGCGCTTCGACGACCGCGTCACCGGGAACCTGAAAACTTACGCGCCCAATGCCAAGAAGATTCATGTGGAGATCGATCCCGCCGAGATCAACAAGAACGTGAAGGTCGATGTGGCGCTGGTTGGCGATCTGCGGGAAGTGCTACACGCCATGTTGCCGAAAATTGAATCCATCGATCGCAGTGAGTGGCTGGATTTTATCGATGGACTGAAAGGCGACTCGGCAGTCCGCGATATTCAGAACCTGCCGGATAGCGGCCATCTCTACGCTGCGCATGTCATCAACGATCTTTGGCGTCAGACGCGGGGCGGCAATGCCGTGGTGGTGACCGACGTTGGCCAGCACCAGATGTGGGAAGCACAGTACTACAAACACGAGGAACCACGTTCTCTGATCACATCCGGAGGTTTGGGGACGATGGGATTTGCCCTCCCCGCCGCGATCGGAGTGAAGGTGGCGCGCCCTGAAGCCGAGGTCTGGGTCATCGTCGGAGACGGTGGCTTTCAAATGACCATGTGCGAACTCGCCACTATCGTGCAGGAGAATCTCAAGATCAATATTGCGATCATCAACAACGGCTTTCTGGGAATGGTGCGGCAGTGGCAGGAATTCTTCTACGAACGCAACTACCAGGCTACTCCGCTGCTGAACCCGGACTTCGCGAAGATCGCCGGGGCCTACGGAATTCGAAATGCAACCGTGGCCGAGCGTTCTCAGGTTGTGCCCGCGGTTCAATCAGCCCGCCAGCACGACGGACCAGTGCTGATTAATTTCCAGGTAGAGCAGGAAGATACCGTTTATCCGATGGTTGCAGCAGGAGCCGCATTGCACGAGATGATTCGGCGTCCGAGTCCAATTGTGGAGACCGCCGCCGATGAATAACATAAAGATGACTAACCCAATATGCTGAACACATTTGTGGTGTACGTCGAAAACAAACCAGGCGTGCTGACCCGGGTGGCATCGCTGTTTCGCCGCCGCGCCTTCAATATCGACTCGCTCACCGTGGGGCGCACGGAGAAGCCGGAAGTGTCTCGCATGACCATCACCGTCGATGCCGACCACGATCAGGCGCGCCGCATCGAAGCCAACCTGTACAAACTGGTGAACGTGCTGCTCGTCGAAAACATCACGACCGCACCGGCGATCATTCGCGATCTGGCTATGATCAAAGTTGCGGCTACTCATGAGGCGCGCTCCCACGTGTTGGAACTGGCCAGCGTTTTCCGGGCGCGGGTGGTGGATGTTGCGCCTGAGTCGCTGATCATCGAGATCACGGGCGGCGAAGACAAGATCGACGGGCTGCTGGAAGTGCTTCGTCCTTACGGTGTCCTCGAAATGGTGCGTACCGGAATCGTGGCCATGCGACGGGGGAATAAACCCTCCGCCGCGCTGGCATCAGCGGAAGCGCCGGCCCAGGCGGTGACTGAAGACGATCTCTCGCAGTCGGTGTAACCTGAAGAGTTCATATTCGAAAGGAATATCCATGGCAAACATGTATCACGAAAACGCGGCTGACCTGGCACTGATTCGCTCGAAGAAGGTAGCCATCATCGGCTACGGCTCGCAGGGGCACGCTCATGCTCTCAACCTCAAAGACAGCGGCGTGCAAGTGCGGGTGGGCCTTCCGCCAACCAGTGAATCCCGGGCCAAGGCGCAAGCCGCTGGACTGACCGTGACTTCCGTCAGTGACGCAGTCGCATGGGCCGACGTCATCATGATCCTTGTGCCCGATACGGCCCAGCCTGCCGTCTACAAGCGGGATATCGCTCCCCATTTGTCGGCCGGGAAGACACTGATGTTTGCCCACGGCTTCAACATCCGATTCGAGACCATTACTCCTCCCGCGAACATCGATGTTTCCATGATTGCGCCCAAGGCGCCCGGACATCGCGTGCGTGAGGTGTTCGTCGAAGGCGGCGGCACTCCGGCCCTTTTGGCCGTGCACCAGAATGCCAGCGGAGCCGCGAAGCAGCTCGCCCTCTCCTATGCGAAGGCGATTGGAGCAACCCGCGCCGGTGTGATCGAGACCACGTTTACGGAGGAAACCGAAACCGATCTCTTCGGCGAGCAGACCGTGTTGTGCGGCGGAGTCAGCGCATTAGTGAAAGCCGGCTTTGAGACGCTGGTCGAGGCGGGTTACCAGCCGGAGATAGCCTACTTCGAGTGCTTGCACGAATTAAAGCTCATCGTAGATCTGATGTATCGTGGCGGTCTCAATTACATGCGCTATTCCGTCAGCGACACCGCAGAGCACGGAGACTACACGGGCGGCCCGCGGATCATCACGGACGAGACCAGGCAGACGATGCGGCAGATTCTGAAGGAAATCCAAGACGGAACCTACGCCCGGAACTGGATTGCCGAGAACGAGTCGGGACGGGAGTGGTTCGAAGCCATCCGCCAGCGCGAGCAGGAACACCCGATCGAACGCGTGGGCGAGCAATTGCGAGGCATGATGAAATTTCTCGACCCGGTGACTGTTAAGCAAAAGAGCAATCGTCCGGTGCCCGCTTAGTGCAATCCCCATGATCCGAAAGCACTGGCACCATGCTGTGATGAGTTCGTCTTACCTTCCGCCCTGTGACCGCAGCAGGTAATGAGTGAAGAGCGCTGCAAAGATCAGGTTCCCGACGCCGAACAAAAGTAGTACTTGGAGCGAAAGGCTCGCTGTGACAAAACCGAACAGGCTAATCGCAAACGCCCAATACTTGAGTACCGTCCCGTAGACGAGTAGCGGACGATTCCGTGGGTAGTCCCGCAAGACCGCGAGGTACGCAACCCCGAACAGCACGGCCGTGCCGCCAACAAACATCCGAAACAGTGCTGGACCGGAGTCGTTGAAGTGAATCAGTGGAGCGACGAACCGGAGAAGGAATAGGAGCGTCACGCCACCGCTGATGTTGTAGATGGCAGCAAGAATTAGCGTAGTTTGCATGTCGCAAGTCTATCCAAATTGAAACCAGTCTAAGTGCGGTAGCCAAATAAAAGCGGACAATCACGCCGTGGGAATAGGGCGTGAACTCCAAGAAGGTTGTGAGCTTACACACAGGGCTGTGTGACGAGCGTGATGGCGGACCCAGAGTCGCGGGCTGTAAGCTTAACCAGAGGATCGTGAATGACGTTGCGTCTGTTTAGGAGCGGTCAGGCCCAAAATCTTTGGGAGGGCTCCGATCTCGGACACAATTCAGGAACCGGGAGGTAATCATGGATAGCTTCGGCTACAGCAGATGCTCGCAGTGCGATGAAGAGAACCTTCTTGTGGATGGCTCAAAGTGCGCACGATGTCTCAGCCTAGGTTATGTCTTGATTGACGACGAGGACAGCGAGGAACAGCCTTCGAGTATTTCCTTGGATCGCCCGGCGGCAGCATAGTACCGCGCGTAGTTGTGCACTGCCCTGCGACAACATCCTACTCTGTGGTGGCGACGATGGTTCCGCCGAGAGATTAGTGCGGCTGGAATTTGCGAATCGCGACACCTGATGAGCCACCTCCATTGGGTCTATCGTATAGAAGGCGTCGGCTATGTCTCCATCCCTCATCAATTCGTCAACCCAAGATGGATTGAGCCACATCGCTCCGGAGCAGTTGCGCTCTGCCCTGGCAAACTTCTTGCCTAAAGGGGCTACAGGCGCTGAGCAGGTCCGGGCCATCGAAGCTGGGTTGCGAAGCCCCGCTGGGCAGGCTATGCGGGACACGATGGCACGATGGATTGTCGATGAGATCGTTCCGGTGGAGAGATTAGTTCCGCAGGCTTACCTGGCGTGGCGTCCTCCGGTTCGGGACGCGATGATGTTTGTGGTGGCGCGGCTGTCGCCGGCGCGGCTCGCTCCCAAATTGCTGGAGCAGCTTGAGCTTCCCTTGGACACTTCGGCGGAAGTGCGGTTGCTGCGGTTGATTGCGAAAGTGCCTGGGTTGCAGAAACTGGGACAAGTCATTGCGCGCAACCAGCATCTTCGTCCGGCGCTGCGGAATGCGCTGGAGCGGCTGGAAAATGGGATTCGCGATGTGCGGCCGGAGGATGTGGTCGCGATTATCCGGCAAGAGCTGGGGCCGCGGGTCGAGAAATACTCCGTGAAGATCGCGCCGGCCATTCTCTCGGAGGCCAGCGTCAGCGCGGTGGTGCGCTTCACCTGGCGCAACCCGGAGAGCGGAAAGCGCGAGCGGGGAGTTTTCAAAGTTCTGAAGCCGCACATCCCTGAGTATTTTGCGGAGGACATGGACTACTTGCAGGGGCTGGCGCAATACTTCAGCGACCGGCGAACACAATTACGGATTTCCGGCGAAGCTGCTGCCCGATACGTTCAAGAAAGTCCGGCGGTTGCTGCGGCACGAGGTCAACTTTGCGCGGGAGCAGAAGACGCTGCTCGAAGCGTGGAGCCTGTATCGGTCGATGAAGGGCGTTCGCGTCCCACGGTTGATTCAGCCGCTTTGTACACGCCGGAATTACGGCGCTGACCGAGGAGCGTGGGATCAAGGTAACGAACGCGGCAGCGCGTCTGCCGGTCTGCGCGGCGCAGGAAAGTTGCCGAGCAACTGATCGAGGCGCTGATCGCGGTGCCGCTTTTGTCGGCGCAGGAAGATGCCATTTTTCACGGCGATCCTCATGCCGGCAATCTGCTCTATGACAACCGCACCGGCGAGCTGACGATCATCGACTGGGCGCTGCGGGAACGTTTGAGCCGCGATCAGCGGCGGCATCTCGCGCTCTTATTTCTGATGGTGACCTTGCGCGATCCGGTGGGCACCTGCAACGAAGTTCTGGCGCTCAGCCAGCAGCACATCCGAAGCAACTTCACCGAGGGGGCGGATGGTTGCGGAATTTGTCACGCATTTTCTTGACGAATTGCCGGCGGTGCGTTGCCCAGCGGCGTGGATGCGATGCTGCTTCTGGAACGCCTTGCCATGAAGGGCGTCAAGTTTCCTGGACCGCTGATTATGTTGTCCAAGGTGATGTTTACGCTGGATGGAATTCTGGGCGACATTGGAGGGTCCGGCAGCGGCTTGGGTTTCGCCATCGCGCGTCACGTGGCCCAGCATTGGATAACGAATCGCAAAGAGTTCCGCTCGCCTCTGAAGACTGGGGACTGGGTCACGCTACAGTGCAGCGCTTTGCTTTACACCGGCCGTTTGTGGCTGCAGGGCGAGCAAGCGATATTGGACCGCCTGCTGCCCGCGGGTTCGACCACGGCAGCGGCGTCAGCACAATGATGGCCTAGCATGTTAAATCCGGTTTCGTCGGCGATGCTTAAGCGGATGTCTCCATCTGACGCGGGTCTCGGCACCGTCAGCAGCATCGTTCCAATCGGTTTCCGCCGCTGGAGGAATAAAGCTCATCGCCCGTTCGGTCAGGGCGGTTATGGTGAGGCTGGGATTGACGCCGAGGTTGGCCGCCACTACGGAGCCGTCACAGATGTACATGTTTTTGTAATTGAAGACGCGGTGGTGTGAATCGATCACGCCGTGCGTGGAGTTATCGGCGATCACGCAGCCTCCGATGCAGTGGGCCGTGCCCGGAACATTGAAGAGGATCTCTGGCAGCATGCTCATGGGGAAACCGCCGGTGAGTTTCGCCAGTGTCTTGGCAAACTCGTTGGCCTTCGGAATGTAAGTGGGCACTTTCTTACCTCGGCTGACGAGAAACTTCCGGAACGGCCAGAACCAGGGGCGTTGCCAGCGCATCTCGATCTCTCCTTCGAGCGTCTGCATGCAAAGCAGAATCACAAACTCGCGGGCCCAGCCTACCGGTTGCAACACGCGAAACGTCTTGAACGGGTGGCGGAGCATTGACTTTATGACGTTCCTCACCCAGAGTGCAATTCGACTCGGGCCGGGGCGGCCATCGGTGAGGATGGTAGTCAGAAAGCCCATGGCGTCGGAGCCACGAGGGTAGCGGACGGCTTCAATGTGGGTGTGCTCGTCAATATAGACGCCGGAGCCGATTGCGATGCCCTGCGACACATCCTGGGAGTAGCCCGGGGTGCGTGCTCCGATAAGCGATTCGGAATTGGTGCGCACGTGCTGGCCCAATTGGCTGCTTATGGCCGGCAACGAGCCTTTTTCTTTGAGATGAAAAAGAAGTTCCATGGTGCCCAGCGCGGACCCGGAGAAGACTACACCACGGCAGGTGAAGCGCCGGGGCTGGAGGCGAATCCAGGCAGTGGACTTAACCGTACCCACTTCATATCCTGCGCTGCCATCGGCTGCGGCCATCGAGCGGTTTGACGTCCACTACCCTGGTTTCGGGAAACACCTGCGCACCGTGCTTCTCAGCCAGATATAGATAGCCCACGTCGAGCGTATTTTTCGCACCGTAGCGGCAGCCCATCATGCAGCCACCGCAGCCGATGCAGGTAGTTCGTGCCGGACCTTCTCCTCCGAAGTATGGGTCTGGGAAGGTTTTGCCGCCCAGTTCTCCCTCCGCGGGCTCGAAGATGCTCACTTTCGTGCGGTAGAAAGTATGCCCGGAGCCTGAGGCTTCCGCAGCTTTTTTCAGGAGAAGGTCGGCGGGTCCGAGGATTCTGTTCTCCGTCACTCCTAGCATGCGCTCGGCGGTTTCGTAGTGCTGGCGCATTTCCGTTTTCCAGTTGGCCAGTCCCGTCCACGAGCCCGCTTCCCATACTTTCTCGGGGGGCTGAAGCAGCGTGCAGGCGTACGTGATCGATCCGCCGCCGACCGCGCAGCCATGGAAGATGGTTGCGTGTCTGAAAAATTGGATGTTGAAGAAACCGCGAAGGCCCAGGTTGGGACGCCAAATCCAGCGATGAGTAGACCAACTGGTGCGTGGCAGGTTGTCGGGCGTCCAGCGCCGGCCCATTTCCATGACCGCAACGCGATAACCCTTCTCGACCAGCCGATGGGCGGAAACACTGCCGCCGAAGCCCGAGCCGATAACAATAAAGTCGAAGTCGAAATCTGGTTTGCCATCGCGAGCAGTCAAGGATTCCTGGTCGCTTGGCTCCCGATTTCTCGCGCGAGTTTCTGTGATCGTTCTATTCATACCTTGACTGTCTCCATTTTCTGCCGGCTCCGAACCTTTACATCAATCACTTGTCCTATCTTCCGCAGCGCCTCCACACTCTGTGGCGAATCGGGTCCAAACATCTGAAAGACATGGGTCATATCCTCCCAGGTTTCGAGGACGACATCCGCTCCCTGCATCTGAGCGCGATCCGCAAAGGCTTGAATACTCGCGTACAAAATCTCGGCCCGGCCAGCCTGTATATAAATAGGAGGAAGCCCGCGCAGGTCAGCCCCAATCAGCGATACCAGCGGATTCCGGCGTTCGGCGGAGTCGCAAAACCACGCTGCCCACTGCTCCAGCATCCGCTCCTCAATCCAATCAAACTCGCCCTTGCCGGTGAGGTCGGTTTCAAAATCAGTGGGCGGAGAGAGCGCAATCGCCAGTGCCGGCTGGGGAAGCTTCGACTCCCGTGCCGCCAGCAGCAAAGCCAATGTCAGATTGCCGCCAGCTGAGTCACCGGCAACAATCATTCGGTCAGGATCGGCGCCTTGCCCGAGCAGCCAGCGGTAGGCGTTGAGCGCGTCTTCAATCTGTGCTGGGAAGCGATGTTCCGGTGTGAGACGGTAATCGAGCGCAAAGGTTCTGGATTTCGCAGCCTGCGTGATCAGCGCGATAAAGTTAGCGTAAGCCTGCGGATAATATGAGTATCCGCCGCCGTGAAAGTACAGGACGCTCACGCTGGGCTCTGTATTCTTGCTGGCGAACCAACTCCCGGTGAACTTTTCCTGCACGACCGGTGTGATGCTCACTTCCGACAATGCGGGAGATCCAATCACGATCGAGTCCAAATAGCGGCGCGAGTCCTTCACGTCGTCCATCTGGAAGGCAGTCAGCGTGTACCGCTTCACCACCTCTGTGGCCAGCTCAAAATACCAGCTCCAGCCGGGGAGGCGTGGGCCCTTTAGTGCTCGGCGAGCGGACGCTTCGAGAATGCATTGGCTCAGTTGCGAGGCACTGCGAAGGCGATAGTTGAGTGGCCCTCTGAAATGTATCTGGGCAGTCATGTGAATTGCCATTCTCTTACGCGCATGAGGCCGCGTTAGGAACATAATCCGGAATCTGCAAGCGAACCGGTGAACGCGGCGGCGGAGTGCCGACTACGGTGCGCACGATGCCATCCGCATGTTGCCACCAGCCGTGGAAGACGTGATCGCTGGAAGAATCTCCAAAATGACGATCTGCCGAAGAAAGATCTTCCGAATAACGATCTCCGGCCTCGCGACCACCTTTATAACGAACCCGGAGTTCGCTCCAGCCATTGGGATCGAAGGAAGAGACGCATGGGATAACGATCACGCATCGCGTGTCGAGTCGAAGGCCTTCGCGCAACGCCTTGAGCGCGCTCTCTTTCCCGCTCCAAAGCAGGGCCGTGAGCCGATCCCGTTCCGCCGCAGATGCACGTGCGACCAGTTCCTGTTCTTCGAGGGTGAAGTAGTCGGCGACAAACGCATCGCTACGCGGCTCAATCATTTCCAGATCGCAACCCATCTCCACATGGGAGATCGCCACGGCGCAAGCCGCAATACCGGCACGGTGGCTGAGTGAAATCGTGAGCGCCGCTGGTCGGTTGTCGAAAAAGGCCTCGGGCGCACCGGAAGCGGCCGCGCGTATTTCTATTTTCCTGAAGAGGGGATAAGCCGGCAAATCCAGGATAACGGACAGAGCGCGTTTCGCCGTCCACCGTCCCAGCCGCCAGTCGGCACGGCGCTTGGCAATGCGCATAGCGTTCAGGCGGACGGCTTCGGGTGCGCTCAGCCAATCATTGTCTGCCGGTACGTCGGCTTCGGTTTGTTCCAACCAATGCACGTTCATAAAATTCATCCAGCCTCAGCGCCTGAGTTTGTGTGATGACGAGTGCGCCGCTCCATCTCGAAAGGGGTAGCCAGCCCCCACATAACACTCTGTCACTAGGCTGCTGTGGCGAGATTGCTCTTCGATTTTTCCGATTCCGACTTCTCCTCCCTCGCAATACCGCGTTCGACCGCATCAATGAGGTAAGGACGCAAGGTAGCGGGCGGAATAATGTGATTAAGAGCGCCGACAGCGAGAGCCCGCTGCACGCTGTGCACGCGGTCAAACTCGGCGGCCATTTCGCCCAGTTTCTCGGAGTGCACAACCTTGAAGAGTTCGTCACGCTGGGTGCGCAACCGGCCTTTCTCGGCGCGATCAGCCTGAGCGATCGCCTGGTCCAGCGCCTGCAGGCGCGGATCTTTCTTGGTCCTCGCGTCTACCTCGCCGGCAAAAACCACGGCTGCCGCCGGAGCGCCGCCGATGACGGAGGCATACGTCCCTTCTAAGGCGGCCACTTCGATGTTCTCATTCAGCGCTCTCGAGAAAACCACGTACGCGCCTCCGTGATAACGCGAGATCACGCAAAAGACAATGGGACCCTTGAAGTTGATCACGGCTCTCCCAATCTCCGCGCCGTACTCAAGCTGCAACCTGCGCATCGACTCCGGCGAGCCATCGAATCCCGACAGGTTGGCCAGCACCACCACCGGTCGATTGTTAGTGGCCGCGTTAATCGCGCGCGCGATTTTCTTCGAAGATTGCGGGAACAGCGTGCCGGAAGTCCATTGCTCCGGCCCGTCGGCGGGAACAAATCCCAACCGCGGCATGGGGTGCGATTCGATACCGATAAGACAAACGGGATAGCCGCCGAGATGCGCATCCCACACAACCCCCGTTTCCGCAGCGCGCATACCAGCCCAGCGCTCCAGCGGCGCATGATCCTGATCGGTGACCGCCCTCATCACCTTGCGAATGTCAAAGGATTTCTTGCGCCCAGGGTTGGTCGCATCCGACATGATGTCGCCGACCAGTTCGAACCCGCTCTCATCATTGCCATTGCCGTTCCCGCCGTGAGGATAGGTTCTGACATCTCGATCCAGGGGATCGACAGTCGCGGACCGCCGAGGGAAGCGCTCGCCCGGAGCCACATAAGTGTGGTCATAGTGGCGCAGCAGAATGTGGCAGGCTTCGTCGATGTCGTGAGCCCAATACTGCGCCTGGCCATTGATGCCCATGATGCGATCGTAACCACCGATCCCTTGATTATCTTCGGCCGAAATACTGCCGGAGAACTCCAACGCCCGCTGGCCCGTTAGAACCATCGCCGCTTTCGGTGTCATGATCAGAATGCCGCGCGTGTGCATGAGCATGGTGGCCTCGGCGTTCCAGTAAGGTTGCGCGCCGACGTTGATCCCGTTAACCACCAGATTGACCTCGCCGCCGGCCTGCGTGAACTCCACCAAAACCCGCAGCACGCGAGCAATCCAATCCATGTTTTCCACTCCGCTGTCCATCGAGATCTTGGCGCCGGCCGAGAGGGTAAACCATTCCACTGGAATGCGCCTCGCTCGAGCCAGATCCAGGGCTGCGAGAATGCGTCGGCATTCCGGTTCGGCGAGGGCGCCCAGGTCCTTGCTCGGGTCGCCCAGCAGCACCATGCGCTTCATGCCCTCCGGATACTTGGCGGTAAAGTTACGGATGATTCCCACGATGATGTTGGCTTTGTTTTGACCATAGGGACGAGCGACAGCAACCAGGTGGCCTTCAGAATCAAGATCGTACTCGACAAAATCGCCGGCGGGAAATTCCGCCCGCGTGTGTTCGAGAGCGGGCGTGAGCATCTTGATGATTTCGTATGGATAAAGGAGCCCGCGCTGGCGCATGCGGACAACTTTCTGATCGTACTCGGTGAGTGGTTTGATGGGTTGCAGTTTATCCGCGGGCCGGAAGGTGATGAGCATGCCGCTTGAGCCCGGACTCGAGATACGCACCACCATATCGCGCAACTCGCCGGTCGCTGGATTGGGAATGCGGACGCGCACGATCACTTGCTCCAGCCCCAGACCTTCAGTGGTAGGCGCAAGTCTACGCACAAGATCGCGCAATTCATCCCGCCCAAGATTGAGCGGCGGCCATACATTCAGCAGTATGCGATTCCACTGGAGACGTTGATAGGTCGGCCGCCGCGACTGAAATAGCCGGATGCTGGCCATCGCTTCCATTAACATGCGCTCCAGACACGGCAATTGCACGACATGGCCCGCCTCATCTCGCACTGGAGTTACATCGCGCACTTCCGCGCAAGCGAACAACCGCTCATCCTTCGGGTTCTCGCGGGCCACAGCGTGAAGCAGGTACACATCCTCGACCGACGGCAGCCGTTCAATCTTGAAATTGCTAAGCCGCCAGAGATGCAGCCGTTTCCCCATCATCGGGTGGATTCCGCGGTA
Organism: uncultured Acidobacteriaceae bacterium; assembly: GCA_963781635.1. GTDB lineage: Bacteria > Acidobacteriota > Terriglobia > Terriglobales > Acidobacteriaceae > Sulfotelmatobacter. The sequence goes on along the minus strand of CAWAFZ010000004.1, from coordinate 211,628 downwards.
GAGCTTCTCCTCTTCATACACGTTCCCGTTGGGACGATAGGTGAAATGCATGGCGCTTATACCCTGGGCGTGTCCGATACCCGCAGCGGTGGCTACGATGCGCCGGATCGACCGCGGGAAGCCAACCTGGTTGAGCACCGACCGCACTTCCTGCTCGGTAGCTTCGGCGTCGCCCAACCTGCCCGAATGGAAGATATAAAAATCAACGACGATGTCATGATCTGCCGGCACTTCCGCAATCATCGGAAACAGCGCACGCGCCGCCTCTGCGAGCCGGGAGTACTCGGCGTGGGTGGTGAACACGTGAATGCGCTTCCCCTCATGATCGTACTCAGCCAATGCGCAGCACTGCGCGCCCGCCGCATGCCCGTCGTCAGTACTGTTATCCCCAGTCCGGTTATTCAAAGTGTTGTTGTTCAGAGTGATGGAGCGAAAGTTCGTGAGCTTGCGAATCCGGTAATACCGCCAGGTTAGCGCCCCCAACATCAACTTGCGCATGGCTTCGTCGGCAGCCCCGAACCGGCTGGAGATCAGGCTGAACAGCGGTTGCGGACATTCGACCAACGCACGAACTCTTTCGTGTCGGTCCGCGGCATCGGGATTGGCAGCCAGATAGGCGAGGTGTTCCTCCATTTGTTCGTACACCCGCCGTCGTGCCCGCTCAAACAGCGGTTGGTCGAAGTACCGATAACGCAGTTCCCGGGCGAGGTCGGTGATCGCGGGAAAGAGCCCATTGGTCATGGAGGCCATCCGGTTGAGAAGCGTCCGGAAGGATTCCTCAATGCCCGGCGCCAGCGTCTGGGCGCGCTGCAAGCGTCCCTCGAGGATGTTTACAATGGGCGCGATTTGCTGCTCCACCCGTTGATGCGATTTGTATATCCAGAGCAAGCTGTCTTCGAGTTCTGGGGAGCGCTCCAGTGTTTTTACTCCGTAGTGAGCCAGCGCGCGTTGGAGCGCGCTCACGAAAGTCGGCGGGAGTCCTTGACCGCGCGTCTCCAGCATCCGCAAGTACGAAAACAGATAGGCCTCGGCGCTGGGCTCCTCACCGCTGGCGCGATGGTTTACTTCCGGCTCGCGTTGGAACAGGGAACATACGTCCGCAAAGATGTTGAGGATCTCATCTTCGCGCTGTCTTATTTCGTCGCCGTCCACGGGGCCATTCTCGCTCCATTCGGCGAGCAGGCGCGCGGTTTGGCTGGGATCGACGTCGAAGCCCAACATGAGCTGGCGGAGTTCATCCAGGCTCCGGCGGCAACTGGATTCGACGGCTTCTCCGTTTCCTTCCGAGGCGAGCGACGTGCGAAAGACCACCCGCTCTGCCTCCGCAACCATGTCGCCGTCGGCGATGGGGTCGAGTTGCAGGAGTGGGGCTCCGGTATTCACCTGGACATTGGGTTTGGTCATCACCTGTCGGACTTTTCCGGAAAATGGGGCCACGACCTGCATCTCCATTTTCATGGCCTCAAGCACGGCCAGGCGGTCCCCAACGGCAACTGTGTCACCCGGCTTGACTGCAATGGAAACCACCACGGCTGGAGCCGGCGCGTGCACCACGCCTCCATCGTCGCGATCAATCTGGTGTGATACCCCGTTGACCTCGATGCGATAACTCAGGCCCTGGACTACGGAGACGATGCGAAAGCGCTCCCCGAAGACAGTGAGCCGACTCTCGAACGGACCCAAGCGGTCGGTCTGGGCATCGATGTGTGCCCCATTTATTTCCACTTGATATTGCTGGGGGCCGAGGCGATACGTTTTAGGCGAGTAGCGATGGCCGCGATATCGTAATTCGGCGGTGCGGCCTACTTCGCTATGCACCTGCGGTCGCCCGCGCACCGCCGCCGCATAGAACTGCGCCTGCTCGACGGCCAAATGGGCATCGTAGGTCTCAATGGCGGCTTGAATCAAAGCCACGTCGGCATAACGCCGGGAGATGTGATCACCGCTTGCCGCCAGGCTGTCCAGCCACCCATTATGAAATTCTCCACTCTGCACCTCGGGGCGGTTCAGCAGTTCCAGCAAAAACGATTTGTTGCTGGCTCCGCCTTTGATGACGACAACGCTTTCGCGCAGCGCCCCCTGCAGGCGGGAAAGAGCTTCTTTCCGGTTCTGGCCGTGCGCGATGATCTTGGCGATCATCGAGTCGAACTCCGACGGAATGGAATCGCCTTCCGCCACACCGGTGTCGATGCGCACGCCCGGCCCGGTCAGAATCCTGAAACGCTCAATCGCGCCTGGAGCGGGAGCGAAGCCATTCTCCGGGTCTTCCGCATTCAGCCGCACCTCAATGGCATGGCCGGTAGTGCGTGGAGGTTCGCCTTCCAGGCGGCCCCCGCGAGCGACATGAATCTGAAGTTTGACCAGATCGATCCCGGTCGTGCACTCGGTTACCGGATGCTCGACCTGCAACCGTGTATTCATCTCCATGAACGAGCAGCGGTTGACTTCCGGCTGGTAGAGGAACTCGACGGTGCCGGCGTTGTGATAGCCGGTTGCTTTACTCAAGCGCACCGCTGCCTCGCGCAACGCCTGATCCTGTTCCAGAGAAAGCGCCGGGGAGGGAGCTTCTTCGAGGATTTTCTGATGGCGCCGCTGAACAGTGCAGTCGCGCACGCCGGCGGCCCAGGTCGTCCCGTAATGGTCGGCAATAATCTGGACCTCGACGTGACGCGCGCGTCGAACCAGTTTCTCCAGGAACACGGTTGGATCGCCGAAAGCTTTGAAAGCCTCGGCCCGGGCGGCGTTGAAAGCTTGCGCGAGTTGGTCTGCAGAGCCGACCCGGCGAATCCCGTGACCGCCGCCGCCGGCAGTGGCCTTGACCAGAAGTGGATAGCCCAGGCGCTCGGCGTGGGCTAAGGCGTCATCGAGCGTTTCCACCGGCCCATTACTCCACGGCACTACTGGTACGTGCTCCTGCTCGGCCAATCGTTTCGAGGCGATCTTGTCGCCCACACGCCGCATCACATCGCCCTCGGGGCCGATGAACACGATACCCAATTCACGGCAGAGGTCGGCAAATGCGGCGTGCTCAGCCACAAAGCCCCACCCCACCCAGACTGCTTCCGCGTGCGCGACCGCCAGCGCGCGTTCGAGCCGGCCATAGTCGACGTAACTGCTCTTGAGCTGCTGCGTGTTTGGGTCGAGGATCTGTGCGGGACCGAGACACACCGCCTCGTCGGCCTCACGCACAAACATGCTATTGCGGTCAGGCTCGGTGAAAAGCGCGATGGTGCGCAATGACGTGCCGTGTTCTTGATTGAAATCGCGGGCCGCGTGGATGAAACGCATGGCAGCCTCGCCGCGATTCACGATGGCTACACGTTGGAACTCGTGGTTCATAAGTCCCCCGATCATGACTGCGGACAACGATCGTCAGGACAATAAGATTGTCAGGACAACCACTTCATCTTCTTCATGCGGCGACGGCTTCCAGTGACATCGCCACTTGTAGTGCCAACAAACGCTCTGCATCCAATGCACTGGGAAGCGCTATCGTGCGGTAGCCGGTGAGCTGCAGGTAGCGGTTTCCTTTCGCATCCACAACCTCCGCATCGAAGCTGCCAAGATCTTGGCTGGTAGTTACCACGGCGTAAAAGCGTGTGCCGTCCAACTCCGGAGCCGGCGGTAATAAGGAAACGCGATCAATGTGCAGCGGCAGACCCATGCGGCCCTGCGCACCCATCTCCCAGAGTCCGGCAGTCTGGAAGCAAAGCTCAATCAGACGCGGCGCCATCAGTGTCGGCAGCTCGGACGGCAGATGGTTTGGTGGCAAGCATTCGGCCATCAGCCCGATCATTCGGTGTCCATCCCACCACGCCCGCTCCAGGACCTGGTATGCCGGCGCGTGGAAGTAGAGGCGATAGATGTCGGCCGCTTTGATGATGTGTCCCTCGGGAGACCCCAGCACTGGCACAGTCACCGCTTTGGGCGCCTGTTTTGTGAGCCGCACGCGTGCGGTGAAGTGCGTTGTCACTTGCGGCTCGGCCTGGTTGGGGAGCGTTCTGCGGCCGGTCAAGCGGCAGTCCGCAAGCAAGCTGTCGTGCTGCGGATGGATGGCGGCCTCAACCGTCACCACGCGTGGTTCGTTCCGATAGAACTTGAACGGCGCCAGGAAGTTCACGTCTTCGATGGCCGCTACATGCCAGCCGGGTAGCTGGTATTGCGCAGCTTCTGCGAACGCCTCGATACCCATAACCCCCGGCAGTACAGCTGTGCCGTCAATTTGGTGATCGTGCAAGAACGGCTGGATCGCCGGGTTGAGCGTCGTTTCGATGGTGAGGCCACTCTGCAGGCTCGCGCCTGCCAGCTTGCCGATCATTGGTCCCTGTGCCGGTAAGATTTTCGAGGCCTCAGTCGCGGATGTGTCGAGTCCACCCGTGGCATCCCACTCGTTCTGCATGACGCCGAGACGCTGGCCGATTACAATTTCACCCTTGGTGCCTCCCGCAGTAAGTTCGCGGCGAATCAGAGGAATCCCCGCTTCTGGCGGCAGCATATCGATACCTGCCAGTTCCATCATCTTCGGGATAGAGCCGCGCGTGGCCATGCCAATGCCGCCCCATGCAGTCCAGTCGATGACGATGCCGCGTGTACTCGGCCGCGTGGTGCGGAAGCTCGAGGTGATCTTGCACAACAGATCGTTGGCTGAACTGTAATCGGTTTGCCCGGCATTGCCGAAGCGGCCGGCAATCGAGCTGAACGCCACCGTTGCTCCGAGGGGCATGTCGCCGATGGCATTTAGGAGATTGAACCAGCCATCGCTCTTGACGTCGAAAACCAGATCGAATTCACGCGCATCTTTGTCTGGCAGGAAGTGGCTGCGCTCGGTGCCGGCGGCGTGCAGGAGCACATCGATGCGGCCGCTGCGCTCGCGCACTTGTTTGATGATTTTGGTCACAGCGTCCGCATCGGTGAGGTTGACGCTGAAGTAATGCGCCGTGCCACCGGCGGCTCGCACGGCCTCGATCGCGTTGCAGGCTGCTTGGGCGCGCTCAAGGGCTGCCAACTCCTTTTCAACCAGGGCCGGCGTGGCCCGTTCGCCGCGGGCCTGAATGCGTGCGAACAGATCACGCTTGAGCCCGTCATGGTCACTCGCCAAGCTGCTGGCGAAGCGCTTGAGATCGGGATTTTCCGGATCAGGCTCGGGCACTAGATCGAGCAAGTAGAACGTACCTCCGGAGGCTGTCGCCAAATCAGCGGTGATTGCCGACACGATGCTTCCGGCTGCTCCGGTAACGAGAAACACAGTGTTGCTGTCGAGAGTTAGACCGGGCTTGCCATCGGCTGCAGGCTGTTCTTGCAGCCCCACGGTCCAGCGCAGCCCGTCCTTGTAGCCGATTTCGATCACGCCAGGATCGCGCAGGGTTTCCTCAATCAGTAGATCGGCAACCTCGGATGGTTTTCGTTCCGCTTCAAAGTCGACTGCCTTGACCAGAGATTCCGGTCGTTCTCGCTTATACGTTTTAGTGAAACCTACAACTGAGCCACCCAAAGGCGCGAGCGCCCCGGCTTCATCGTAGCCATGTTGTCCACCCAGCCGCGTCGCCGACAGGAGGAACGTGCCCGGCGCGGAAACCTGCTCGTACAGAATGCGCATGACGGCATACAGCGAGTTGACTCGCACCCGCAGGGCTTCATGCCATCGGGCGAGGTCCATCTCATTTAGGTCGCCCTCGTTGTCCAGCGCGGGAAGCCAGTACACTCCGTGTATCGGACCTGCGGCCAGCCAGCTCTTGAAAAGGTTGGTCAGTGTATCTGCTTCCGGTGCGTCCTTGATGCGGAGAACCTCTACGCCCATCGTTTCCAGTCGTTGCGCCAGCGCGTCTCCTGCACCGGATTTGTCCGGCATGAGGGCCACGCGGCGACCGGACCCGAGCGTCACACCGGTTCCCTTACAAAGCTCTAGTGGCGGGCGCAAGGTGGGAACAGGCACGCGGCGTGGAATACGATTAGCTGCGTCGAAAGTGGCCGGGAGCGGACGCGCAGCCGCGAGCGGCTTCGAACCGGCAGATGCAGACACCGCGGGTTTCTTCTGCGCGGGCGCTTGTTTCTCTGGCGCGGCGGAAGAGGCGGACGCTTGAGCCAAGCCGGGCTGCCGGTCGCGGGCAAACTTAATTACGTGGGCCAAAGTCGGGAAGTCGCGCAGCTTGAGATTCTCATCGCGCGGAATGTTGTAAGCAGCCCGCACGGCAGAGAACATCTCCGCTTGTTTGACGGTGTCGATGCCGAGGTCTGCTTCGAGATCGAGATCCAAGTCCAACATGTCCTTGGGATAGCCCGACTTCTCGGCCACGATCTCCAGCACTTTCTCTTTTATCGCATCGTCCGTTGCCGCTTGTGCCACGACGGGCGGCGGCGCGGGCACTGCTGGCTCCGTAATAGTCGGTGCTAATGGCGGCACAGACAACCCAGCCAAATCGGGGCGGTTCTCGAACACGAAGCGGATAACGTGCGCTAGTGTGGGATAGTCGCGCAGCTTGCGGTTTTCGTCGCGCGGAATGTTGTAGATCTCACGGATGGCGGCGAACATTTCTGCTTGCTTAACGGTGTCCACGCCGAGATCGGCTTCGAGGTCGAGCTCCAGGTCCAGCATGTCTTTCGGATAACCGGTCTTCTCGACCACCAGCGCGAGAATGCGTTCCTTGACGTTTTCGCCAGCGACGACTTGCGCCGATATTGCAGCGCGGTCCGAATTGTCAGTGACTACGAGAGTGGTCGGTATCGTAAGTTTGAGTTCTTCTTCCTTTGCCGCTGTCGGGACTGCAGCCAGGTCCGGGCGCTTTTCAAAGACGAAGCGGATGACGTGCGCTAGTGTGGGATAGTCGCGCAGCTTGCGGTTTTCGTCGCGCGGAATGTTGTAGATCTCACGGATGGCGGCGAACATTTCTGCTTGCTTAACGGTGTCCACGCCGAGATCGGCTTCGAGGTCGAGCTCCAGGTCCAGCATGTCTTTGGGATAGCCGGTCTTTTCTACTACCAGCGCGAGAATGCGTTCCTTGACGGCATCGCCGTGATCCTGTTTCGCGGGAATTACCACGGGCGGCGCGGTCGCAGGCTTGATTTCCTCCTTGACCGCCGACGGCGCTGCAGGCGGAGGCGCAACCGCAAGCGCCAGATCAGGACGCTTCTCAAAGACGAAGCGGATGACGTGCGCTAGTGTGGGATAGTCGCGCAGCTTGCGGTTTTCGTCGCGCGGAATGTTGTAGATCTCACGGATTGCCGCGAACATTTCTGCTTGCTTGACGGTGTCCACACCGAGATCGGCTTCGAGGTCGAGCTCCAGGTCCAGCATGTCTTTGGGATAGCCGGTCTTTTCTACTACCAGCGCGAGAATGCGTTCCTTGACGGCATCGCCACTGGCGACTTGTGGAGATGTCGCAGGGGGTGCCGGTTTCTCGGCCACTACGGCGGCTTTCGTCGTCGCGGGTTTAACTTCTTCTTTGGTCGCCGTCGGGCCTGCGACAAGGTCGGGCCGCTTCTCATACACAAAGCGGATCACGTGCGCCAGTGTGGGGTAATCGCGCAGCTTGCGGTTCTCGTCGCGCGGGATGTTGTACGCTTCGCGGATGGAGGCAAAAACCTCTGCCTGCTTGACTGTGTCGACTCCCAGATCTGCTTCGAGATCGAGGTCCAGATCGAGCATGTCAACGGGATAGCCGGTTTTCTCGGCTACCAATGCCAGCACTTTTTCGTTTACGGGATCGCCTTTCGCCGCCGGCTTTGATGGTGCCGCGAACGCGACTGCAGCAACTGGAGCTTCCACCTTCGCTGCCGCAACTTGAAACTTAGGCGCCGCTTCAACAACCGTGCTCACCGGCGCTCGCGCGGGTCTCCCATCAGGAACTGGCGTGGGTGATGGTGCTTGCGGCGTGCGGGTTGGTGCCGTCAAGGTTCGTGGTTCCTGAGCAACTTCTGCGACTCGCGCTGCCACTCCTTGATCGCGCACGCGCAGCGTGCGATGAACCACTTCCAGATTGGCTGTCGGATAGCCCGCGATATCGCTCAGCCATGCATTCCAGGCTGTCTCATCGGCGATGCGGTAGGCATAGCCCAGCGCGTCCAGGTTGCGATGAATCCCATCTTTCGTCTTCACCCAATGCAACAGCATCATGCTGATCTGCGAGCCGAATCCTGCTCCGAGATGGATTGCGTATTCGACAGGATAGGAACCGCCTTTCGACAAGTTCAACTGTCCGAGCTCGGGATCAACTTCTTTGAAATTGGCGACCGGTGGCACGCAGCTGGTTTCGAGCGCTTTGACGGCGACGACATCTTCGATGCCCGTGCCCATGGCGTGACCGGTGAAGCCTTTGGTATTGGCGATCACGATGCGATCCGCGACGTCGCCGAAGACGCGGCGGAGCGCGTGAATCTCGGCGGAGGCGCTGCCGCCACGCGCCGGGGTGTAGGTTTCATGGGAAACGAAAACTGTCTGCGGGGCGATCGCACGACGCGAAATTCCGCTCTGCGCTTCGGCGTTGGCCACTAGAGTCTCCATCACTTGACCGATGTGTTGGACATCGAGACGGGTGCCGTGGAAGGCGCTGTTGTTGGTGGTAGTGGATAACACTTCGCAAATCGGTTGTATTCCCCGTTCCCGTGCGGCGGCGGCGCTTTCTACTACCAAAGCTGCGGCGCCCATGCCGATGAGCATGCCGTGGCGGCGGCGGTCGAAGGGAATGGCGGCGTCTGCGACCACTTCGTCGGTGGCGGCGGCCCCGGTGGCCAGGAAGCCAGGGCCAAACCACCCGATCAGATGGTCGGAGGTGACGTCGTCGGCTGAGATAACGATCACGCGGTTGCATCTCCCGGCGTGGATCCAGTCCTGCGCCAGTGACACCGCCTGTGTGGTGCTTGCGCAAGCAGCGTTGACCTGAGTGTTGGGACCGCGTGCGCCGATGAATTCAGCGAATTGCGAATGTCCCATCGACAAAACTCGGAGCAGGAAGCGGCGGTTAAACAAGTACGGTTCCTTGTCTAGGGCAACGCGAGTCTCGTCGATGCGCCGCTTGAGTTCTTGCACCAGAGTGGAATGACCGTTCCCTTCAACCCCGCGAGCGAGCAGGCTTTCGAACGTGGCTAACTGCTCGCGGCGTTCGTGGTCCGCGTAGTAGCGCGCCATTTCATCTGCGAACGCGTCGTACCCGGGAAAAGCAGAAGCAAAGACGACACCAGTATCGTCACGTAAGGCGTCTGGCAATCCCCAACGCTCCGGTAATTGCGTGCCTTTGGTGGTGGTTTTATAGCGCATGACCAGCGGTATACCGGCGTCGCGCAAGGCGTCGATGCCTGCGGCCATGGCTAGCTGGGTGACAATGTCGAGGGCACCCACGCGTTCGGAGGAAATCCCGAATTCCTTCTCCAAATCAAAAGCGCCTTCGCGGCCCGCCAACTTGATCACGTCCGCGACATCGGTGAGGGTCTCAAACCTGGCTTCTCCGCTCTCGCTCTTCACCAGGCGGGTAATATGTTTGTCGAGCATGGCTTGACGGAAGGGCGCGGGGATCGAGTTGATGAACTGCTCACCCTGCAGGATGCGGCCGATGTTGGCATCGTCGAAGACGTGCTCGGTACCGGGCAGGCCTAATGCGGCACCGGTGATGACAACGGGATCGGACGTTGAATGCCCGTTCTTGCCGCGATAGATTTCGTAGCCGCGATCGAGAACATCGGCGAAGAGGTGGCCGAGTTCGTTGTAGCGATCGCCGCTTGAGGGGACGGTTGACGTGGAAGCGTTTGTCGTGGCGGGCGCGCTTGCTGCATGGGTCACTACCGCGATCGGTTGAGACGATTCCGCTGGGCAGGAGACCGGCTTCGCAGATGACAGGGCGGACACACTAGTCGCCGCGTGCTTACTCACGGCGTCCGCCGCAGTTCCACGGCCAAGTCCCGCAGCGTAGAGGCCGCACAGCGCCTGGTTGAACGCGACGATATCGCCGACCTTCGGATGATTGGTAAACAGCGAAACCACGTCGCTGCTACCGAGAACATCTTCGGCAAATCCTTGCAACGCCTTCTTCGGTCCAACTTCAACAAACATACGAGCGCCGGCATCGTAGAGCGTGCGCAGGCCCTTAATAAATTGCACGGGAGAAGCGACCTGCTGGGTGAGGATGTCCAGCATCTTCGGGACGGCGTCAGGCCCTGTGGGATAAAACTCGCCGTTGGTGTTCGCAACGATGGGCAGGCGTGGCGACTGCAAATGCAGGCGCTCGAGAACCCGCCGCAATGGCTCGCTGGCTCCGGCTACGATCTTGGTGTGGAAGGCGTGGCTAACGGGTAATGCCGCGACGTCGTAGCCAGCTTTCTGGAAAGCTTCCATTGCCTGCTCAACTGCCTTGCTGGCGCCGCCGATCACCCCTTGGCGGTTGCTGTTGACGTTTGCGATCACGACGTAGCCGTCGATTGTCTTCAGGATACGTTTGATTTCTTCGAGCGGAGCAAACACTGCGGCCATGCGGCCGTTGTCATCCATAGCCACTTGGGTCATCCCGCGGCCACGAGCGCTGACCGCTTCGAGCGAATCAGTAAAGGGCAGTCCACCCGCAGCGACTAATGCTCCGTACTCCCCCAGGCTGTGTCCCATGGTGAAGTCAGGTTCGATGCCATAAGCGGCCAGTAGCCGGGTCAGCGCAAGGTCTATCGCGAGAACGGCGGGCTGAGTAATCTCGGTTTGGCGCAGATCTTCTTCGGCCTTGGCGACAGCGTCGGCATCCGCGTGATCAACGAAGATGTATTGGGTAAGCGGCTTGCCGAGCAAAGGCGTCATGATGCGATCGGCTTCGGCAAAAGTGTCAGCCACGATGGGCTCTGTTTCTCGCAGTAGCTTGAGCATGTTCGCGTACTGCGAGCCTTGACCGGTATACAAGAACGCCACTTTGGGAGCGGGACCGTGACCGCGGAAGATGCCTTGAGCACGCAAGGCTTTCCACACGGCGGGCTGATTCGCCGCCAGCGCTTTGAGTGCACTGCCTGCTCTGTTCGCCAGTTCGGCGGCGTCGGCGTAGTCGAGTGCTACACGCTCAGACGCACGCAGGTCGGATTCAGCCGGGGCAGATGGCGCGGGTGCAGTGCCTGTTTTGGCGTCCTTCTCTACCGCGCGCAACCGCTCGACTAGCGCAGACTCAGAGGCAGTGCCGATTAGCAGTGCTCCGCGTAACGGAGCCTTATAAGAAGAAGTACGGGAAACATTTTCGGCATACATAATCGGCTCTTTCGTGGTCGTCGGTAATTCAGTAACAGCTACCGAGCGCTTGCCGTTTCCGTTCAGCCGGTGGGGAATGTATTCTTCGAGCACGGCGTGGAAGTTGGTGCCGCCGAAACCAAAAGCGCTCAAACCGGCGCGGCGCACGCCATCGGCGGGCATGGTCCATGGTTTCAGCTCGGTATTGACGTAGAGCGGGGAGTGAGCGAAGTCGATGTTGGGATTGAGATGCTCGCAATGCACACTCGGCGGCAGGACTTTGTCGCGAAGCGCCAGCGTGGTTTTCAGCAAACCAGCAGCGCCGGCGGCTCCTTTAAGGTGCCCGAAGTTCGACTTGACCGAACCCAGCGCCACTGAGTGCGAGGGGAGATGAGACTCGCTGAGCACGTCGATTATGCTTTGCGCTTCGACGACGTCGCCCACAGCGGTGGAAGTTCCGTGACCCTCGATCAACGTGACAGTAGCTGGCGATAGTCCAGCATTCTCCCAGGCGCGTTCGATGGCCAGTTTTTGGCCAGCTGGGTTGGGCGCGGTGATGCCCTTTCCCTTACCATCGCTGGATGCGCCCATGCCACGCAACACGGCGTAGATTTTGTCCTGATCCCGCTCGGCATCGGCTAGACGCTTAAGAATAAAGATCGCCGCGCCTTCGCCCATGACGAAGCCATCGGCGCCTTCGGCATAAGGACGAGTTCCGGTCGCCGAGAGCGCACCGATCTTGCAGAACTTGACGAAGCTCGAGACCCCCATATTGCGGTCAACACCACCGGCGACGGCCACGTCGAAATGGTGTTGTACCAGCCCTTCCGTCGCGGAACTGATCGCTGCCATTGCCGATGCGCAGGCGGCGTCACAAACGTAGTTGGGGCCGTGGAAGTTGAAAACGTTCGCGATGCGACCGGGAATGCAGTTGGACAATTCACCGGGCATGCTGTCCTCCGTAATTTCAGGAAGGAGCTTTGCCATCCGGTCGTGGAATTGGCTCGTAATGTCACGGCGCACCGCTTCCGGCAACGCGGCGAAACTGGCAGATTCGGCCAGTTCGCGCGCGAACTCCGGAAAGAGCACGCGGGCCACGGTGAAATAGTGTTTTTCGCCTCCTATGGCGTTGCCTAGGATCACAGCGGTGCGATCAGTATTCAGCGGCCGCTGGGGATAGCCATAGTCTTCCAAGGCTTCGCGAGTGCAGGCGATCGCCCATTTTTGCGACACATCCATGGCATCGACGACGCGCGGCGGTAGAGGCAGGCGCCACTTCATGGGATCCCACACATGCTCACGCACCCAACCGCCGATCTTCGAGTAAGTCTTGTCCGGGGCTTTGTGATCGGGATCGTAATAAAGTGTTGGGTCCCAGCGGTCAGGCGTAACCTCGCTGATGCTGTAGTGGCCGTCCTTCACGTTTTGCCAGAACGCCGGCACATTCGGAGCATCTGGTAATACAGCTCCAACTCCTACGATTGCGATGGCGCGATAGGAAGTGTTTTCCATGACGGTACTCCTATTAATTCGCTCAATAAAACCTATGCGGCCGCGTCGAGGCGCTTGGCCGCACGGCCGTACAGTACGTCTGCTATGTAATCCAAATCAGCAATGAGGCCGGACTGCGCGCGATGAATGGCGGGCAATCCTAAACTGGTTTCAAATCCAGGGATTTCGGCACCGGTGATGCCTCCGGCTCCGATGACCCATTTCAAACCCTCCTCGCCCACCTTGAGGGCGGCCTCGCGGGCAAAGACGCGGCTGATCGCAGCGAGCGCGGTCGCGTCGAAGCGCCGGTTAGCTTTTTCGTTTAGCTTGCCGTCAGCAAAAAGTGCAGAGCGACGGGACAAACTTCCGGCGCACTCGGCATAGGCGATTAGCTCGCCCAGGCGCAGCAAAATGTGTTGATAGCGGGTGAGGCGTGCTACACGCGCTTTTTCCATAACCTCGGCCAATGCGTGCAAAGCCAGCGCCGCAGTGTCAGCGCCCACGTTCGCATGGCGGGCGTGCAACGCTTCGAACTCTCGCGCTCGTTCGTGATAATGCTGGCCGCGCGTCTTGAGGTGGGACTGCCAACGGTCGCGGCTTATGGTCATCTCCATGATTTCGGAGGTGCCTTCGTAAATGGTGGTGATACGAACGTCGCGCTTGATCTTCTCCACCATGTATTCATGCGTGTAACCGTAGCCACCGAGGGCCTGGATACTGGCGTCAGCCGCGAGATTGCCGGCCTCTGTCGCCATATACTTCGCGATTGCGCCCTCAGTGTTCAAGCTGCCTTCGACACCGGCGTCGATGCGCTCCGCCGTTTCCTCGATGTAGGATCGGGCTGCTTCCAGTCGCGCCACGTTGGGCACGATCAGCTTGTGGGTGTATCCCTGCTTTTCTGAGAGCGGCGCTCCGGCCTGAATACGCTTGGTAGAGTACGGGATGGCTCGATCGAGCGCGGCCCAGCCGCCCCCAAGACCAAATGCTGCGACCATCAGGCGCGTGTAGCCGAACACGGCCTGCGCCTGATTGAGTCCCTGGCCCTCGACGCCCCCGAGCAACCGGTCGGCGTCGACGTAAACGTTGTCTAAGGCGAGAGCTGCGGTGTTGCTGAGGCGAATGCCGTGTTTATCTTCCGGTTCGTCATGAGTAAAACCCTTCGCCCCTTTTTCTACTACGAACCAACTCGGACCGGCGGGAGTGCTGGCTAGAATCGTGTAGGCATCGGCGATTCCGCCGTTGCTGATCCACTGCTTGTTCCCGGTGATTTTGTAACCAACGGTGCGGCCGTTTTCGATGACCGGCTCCGCCGTGGTGCGAAGCGCTCCCAGATCGCTGCCGGCTTCCGGCTCCGTTGCGCCATAGGCAAATAAAAGTCCCTCTTCCGCGATGCGCGTCAGCCAGATTTTCTTTTGCTCCGGAGTGGCGCCGACGGTAATCGGATCGCTGCCGAGAAACGTGGCCAGTACGGCCGTGGCAACGCCGAGATCAATGCGCGCCATCTCTTCGCACACGCAGTAGACATCGAAGGCCCCTCCGCCCATTCCACCGAACTCTTCGGGAATAAACAGGAGTTGAATGCCCAGCTTGTCGGGGCTGCACATGTGGCGGACGATTTCCAGCGGACACTCGTCCTTATCGTCAAGCTCTCGGAGCACCTCGTCTGGCAGGCGTTTTTTGGCGAAGTCCTTGAGCGATTTCAAACTTAGCTTCAACGTTTTGCTGGTAATCATGGCACTCCTCATTTTGCTGCGACGCTTCGCAATTCATGAACTTTGGCGGTTAGTTCCGGCAAGAACTCCAGGAGGTCATCGACAATCCCGACGTCCGCAACCTGAAAAATTGGCGCTTTGGGATTCTTGTTAATGGCGATCAGGAACGGGCTGCCTTTGATGCCGGCCAAATGCTGACAGGCGCCGCTAATACCGCATGCAATATAGACTTTGGGCTTGACGGTTTTTCCGGATGAACCCACCTGACGTGACTTTTCCATCCACTTGGCGTCGACGACAGGTCTCGAGCAACTCACCGCCGCGCCCAAGGCGTCAGCCAACTCCTCGGCGATGGCCACATTGTCTTTGTCCTGAATGCCACGTCCGATAGAAACTAGAATGTTGTGCTTGGTGATATCGACATCACCGGCCTCGGCGACGACGGTTTCCAGATAGCGGCGCCTCGCAGTAAGCGTGCCGACATCAGCAGACTTGTCGACGACGGTTCCATTCACGGGGGCGTCGGGCAACGGTTTGAATGCGCCGGGACGGATCGTGATCACTGCGCCCGACGAAATGTCGCACCGAACGTGGGCGCTTACCTGTCCGCCGAATTCCTGACGGACAGCTTTGAGGCCCGTTCCTTCAACTCCAGTGATGTCTAGCACGTCGGAAACAAATGCTGAATTCAGCTTGATCGAAAGGCCGGGCGCCAGATCCATCCCGAAGTGCTCATGAGCAACCAAGACAATGCTGTTGCTCGGCAGAACCTTGACCAGAGCCTTCCTTATTAGTTCAGCATTGGGATAGGTGAGTGCATCATTGCCGATTTTCCATGTCTCAGCGTAGGAGCCTCGAAGTGCATTGCAAGCGGCATCGAGTCCTGTGCCGCAACCGGCGAGAATGGCTGTGGGCGTGGCAGCGGGATCGATCTTTCGGGCGGCGGCCGCCAGTTCGAAGGCGGAGTCGTCGACCACCCCGGCTTTATGTACGATGTAAGCAAAGATGCGCGCCATTATTTCAGCCCTCCTTTGGCCGCTACTAGCTCTAGAACTTTGTCAATGTTCTCTTCCCGGCTGCCGTGCAGAATTTCGGCTCCCTTACCGAGCGTGGGGACGAAGTACTCCAACCTTTTCACTTTCGCGGCGGCATCGCCTACCGCGCCAGAGTCCAACCCAAGCTCGGAGACGCCGAAAGTTGGGATTGGAATCGAGGCTACTTGCCGGATGCCTTTCATGCCGACATAGCGAGGCTCATTAATACCGGTTTGAATCGAGAGCACACAGGGAAGGTCGATCTCGCTGATCTCTTTGTTGCCGCCTTCGATTTCCCGGCTGACTCTCAGCATCTTGCCGTCCAGAACTTCAATGGAATTGACGAGAGAAGCAAACGGATAGTCGAGAAGCGCCGCCAGCATTCCGCCAACTTGCGCGCCGCCGTCCTCGGCCTGCACCCCCGAGAGGATCAGGTCGTAGTTTCCTTTCTGGACGAAGGCTTTTAAGATGGTGGCGATGCCTTCGCCGTCGGATCCGCTGAAGGCGTCATCTGTGATCAGCACGCCATGGCTCGCGCCCATGGCCATTTCCCGGCGCAGGATCTCCTCGTCATCTCCACCACCGACCGTGGCGACCGTGACGCTGCCACCGACTCGGGCGACGATTTGAAGCGCTTCTTCGACCGCATAATTGTCTGGTTCGTTGATCGAATAGACCAGATCGTCCCGCTCGATGTCATTTCCCGCAGTGTTTAGCTCGATCTCATTTTCCGAAGTGTCCGGCACTCTTCGCACGCAAACTAGAATCTCCATATTCAGCCTCCAGAGCTTTCACGCCACTTTCTGACTTTCGTGTGCAATCTGCTGATCTACAAGAAATTGGTTTACCTCCACTCCGCGTGCGATTTGCTTCCGACCAGTCGCGTCGATGGCGGTCATCTTCCCTTCCATGCCCGCGACTTTGATCGCATCTTCTATATTCACCATGCAGAACGGACACGCCGTCACGATCACATTGGCCCCAGCTTCGGCGGCCATTTCGACTCGCTTCACGCCCATTCGCTGATCTTCTTTCGGCTCGTAGAACAGCATCAGGCCACCACCGCCGCAGCAGAAGGAGCGATCGCGGGAGCGCTTCATTTCGACTCGCTTCAAACCGGGGATTGCATCCAGCACATCTCGAGGGTCGTCGTAAATCTGATTGTGCCGCCCTAGATAGCAGGGATCGTGATAGGTGTAGACGCTGTTTTCGTTTTCTACGGGATTGAATTTGATCTTGCCGGATTTCACTTCTGCGGCGATCAACTGGCTGATGTGTTCGACTGGCGGAACGTCTTTGTAGTCGTGTTTCAAAGCGTTATAAGCGTGTGGATCGGCCGTGACAATCCGCTTTGCTCCGGATGTTTTAATGGCGTCGACGTTCTGGTCGCGCAAAGCCATGAACAACGTCTCTTCGCCGAAGCGCCGTACTTCATGGCCACTATCTTTTTCGGCCGCGCCGAGGATTCCAAAATTCGCGCCGACGTGGTTGAGGATTTTCGCAGTCGCCCGTCCGATCGATTGCATCCGGTCGTCGTAGGAGGTAATGCTGTCGACAAAATACAAAGTGTCCGCATCATTTTTGCCGTCCAGAACTTTGACGTCGCAGGTTTGCTGGAACTCTTTGGCTTTCGTCCAATCGGCTTTCTTCTTCTCCATCTTGCCGTAGGGGTTGCCACGGCTCTCCAGCGCCTTCAGCGGTTTTTGCAGGGACTGTGGCACATTCCCGTCATCGATCAATCCCCTCCGCAAATCGACGATTTTGTCGATGTACTCAACCAGTAGCGGGCATTCCTCTTCGCAAGCGCCGCAGGTCGTGCAGGACCAGATTTCATCCTCGGAATAAATGCTGCCCGACTCGTTGCTGCCGACCAGCACCGTACCATTGCTCGCTTTGCCGAGAATGGGATAGTGCTGGAAGGCGTAATCGCGCGCCTTGGTGGTGATGAACCGTGGCGACAACGGCCTTCCCACCGCGTTAGCCGGACAATTGTCGGAACAGCGTCCGCAGTCGGCGCAGGAATAGAAATCGAGCATGTGCTTCCAGGTGAAGTCTTCGAATGTCTTTACTCCGAAGGATTTCACCTGATCGAGATGCTCGTCGCTGATGCCCCATCGCACCGGCTTCAGAATCTCGCGGTCCAACTTCGCGAAGTAAATGTTGAAGAGGGAAGTTTCCACGTGGAACTGGATTCCAAAAGGCCGATAGCAGAGCAAGAAGTAAAACGTCACTTCGTGGAGGAGATAAGAGCCGAAGTAGATCCTGCCGAGATCGGGCAAGGCCGTGGAGGAAAGCACACTCTGCAGCGCCCACGGTAGCGAAAATGCCGCCAAGACTTCGAAGGGCTGCCCTTGCCGCGACAGGGCTGCGGCCTTAGCGGCGGCAAAGAGGCTGTCGGCTACCATCAGGATTGCGATCAGAGACAAAAGGAAGATGGCATCTGAAGTGTGAGCTTTGCCGAATTTTGCCGGCACCGCATACCGCACGGGTTTGAAAACCAGGCGGCGAATCACAGCAATCACCATGCAGAGAAAAACAATGGTCGCGGCGTAATCCGTGATTGTGTTGTAAATAGGACCGGCTCTTCCGGACAGGCCGGGCATGACAAAATCCGGAGAGACACCGACGATCAGCGTAGTGAAGGCGCGCATCGCCAGAACGATAAAGCCAGTAAAAATGAAAATATGAAGGATGCCTGCGGTTTTATAACGCGGATGCTTCCACTGCCCCAACCAGAATTTAAAAACTCTTCCCAGCCGCACCAATGGCTGGTCGAAGCGCAAATCACGTTGTCCGCGAAGCAGCGGCACCAGGCGTTGCGCTACGATGTAGGAAAAACCGGTGAGACCCAGAATATGAATGAACCAGAAGAGGGTTCGGCCCGTGACTAACCAAGATGTCACTGGCGCTGCTGACTGGATGTCTACCACGTTACTCTACCTTCCCGCTTGACGATCCCTAGGCGATCGATTGGGTCAAGACTTTTCCCTCCGTAACTGGGGGCCCTGGTGCTATTGATTCGACTGAAACCGGCGGTCGCAACGGAATGGATGCATGCATGGACTGCGCCGGCCGAGCCGCAGCCGGTGTCGATGTAATCTTCGCTCTGTCTTTTGCGCGCACCTTCTTTCCTTTGTTTTCCTTTGGCGTTTTGATTCCGGCAGCCTCCCGCAGTTCCGTGAAACTCGATTTCAGAAATGTTTCCAAACGTCGAATATCCGGTACTGCATGCGAACATCCGCTGAACCCGAAATACGCCGTGCCGTTGTAGGTCAGGATGGCGCAGTTGAGCGCCATTTCGCCGCCCACCGGGACGTAGGGATAGCAGTGCAGCATCTTGTGGCCGAGCAGATAAAGCGGGGCTTGCGGTCCCGGCACATTGGTGCAGACCATGTTGAATGGGGTGAACGGCAACCGGCTTATGAGGTGGCCGGCAAGCGCCTGCGCGGAGTTCGGGAACATGCCGAGCAAACGACCGGCCAGGCTCACCAATTCGGCGGTATGCGCGCGTTTGAGAAGTTCAGTTCTCTTATGCACGACAGCCAGCAGTTTCCGGGGGTTGCGAATGTCCAGCGGAATGGTGACCGGGACCAGAGAGATGCGGTTCCCCAAATCGCCCGGACCGTCGCTGCCGCGAAGGTTGACGGGAACCATCATGCGAAGCATTCGCCCCTTCACCCGATCACCGTGCAATTCGAGGTACCGTCGGATGGTTGCCGTCACCAGCGCGAGGATAACGTCGTTCACACTAGTCCCGCAGCTGTGCCGTATCTCTTTGACGTCTGCCAGCGGGACCTCGGCCCAGACGAATTTCTGGGGTCCGCGGTAAAGAACGTTGAACCGCAGCCGCTGTGTGGACAGGTTGAGTTCCGGAAGCAGGGAGAACTCGTCTGTGGCTAAGATTGCCCCCGTTTGCCGCGGTGCGCTCCGCGATGCTCGACACATCTGCGAGGCCTTCGAGAACTCGTTTGACCAATTCAGAATAGGAGTCGATGCAGCCGTTCGTTATCGACGTCAAGACGTCAGGAGGCGGTGGAACGCGGAACCGAAGCTTTCGTTTGGGCAACCGAGGCGCCACTGCGCTCGCGTCCATGACCGCGTTCATGATTCCCACACCGGCGATCCCATCGGCGAGGCAGTGGTGCAGGCGGAAGATGAAAGCGCTGCGATCGCCTTTCAGCCCATGCACCAGGGTCATGTCCCAGAGAGGGTGCTGGCGATCCATGACGGTGCTCAAAATCTTTCCTGCAAGTGTCTTCAACTCTTCATCGGAACCGCGTTTGAGAGTTGCCTCGCGGACGTGCCTGCGGATGTCGAAGGTTGGGTCATATTCCCAGCTCGGAAGGCCAATATTAAGGAGTGGAGGAACCACCCGCTTGAGGTAGCGAGGAATCAGGGGC
Organism: uncultured Acidobacteriaceae bacterium; assembly: GCA_963781635.1. GTDB lineage: Bacteria > Acidobacteriota > Terriglobia > Terriglobales > Acidobacteriaceae > Sulfotelmatobacter. Next base: position 191,809 of record CAWAFZ010000004.1, on the reverse strand, counting down.
AACTTCGACTCGACAAACTGAACGCACGCTTCGAACGGGACCTTACCTTCAAACACGCAGACACAAGCCACGTTGAGGGGCATGCCCTCGCGCTCTAGATGGAGGAAAACCGTGTCTCCCCAGGAAAGGCGATCGCCTTGTTGTTGGCTTTGCATCGTTATCTCTCCTCGTTCAGTCACCGCTCTCGTTTGCCGTACCTGGTTGCTGGACCATGGTTGGAACCGTCGCGCATCTCAGTTCACGCAAGAAAATCGTGATGTCAGTTTCACCAGCTTCAACACTTTGTAGACGCTGACGACAACGCCACGCAATGCGACCTTAACGCCTTTGTAATCGGCTCGGTTGGCGAACTCCTCCAACGCTATGAGCGCACTTGCATCGATCCGGAGGACGGAGGAGAAATCCAAGGACACCTCCGCCTCAGCGCTGTCCAGTTTTTGTCCGGCCTCTTGCAACGATTGGACAATGCGGTCTTCATCAATCTTCAGCGACACGGCCATCACTGCCATACGCACTCCTATCCGTTACGAGGCTCGCTGAGGTGCACTGGCCACTTTCGCCAAGCCTCGCCCTTGATAAGCCTTCCAAAACAGCTCCGTCAATTCGCTCATCAGCGGCATACGCGGATTCGACCGCCAGGACGGATCGTCAAAGGCAAGCTTGGTCAGCTCGGGCATTGCCTGCTCAAATTCTTCCTTCGAGATTCCCAGTTCGGCGATGGAACGCGGGAATCCCAATTGGTCGAGTAACTGTTCGATTGCCACTATGAGGTTTTTCACCTTTTCTTCAACCGTGTGCCCGCCCAGATTTAGTAAATCCGCGACCGTCGCGTATTTCTTGTGCGCGAGATACCCCTTCTGATAGGGGGACGGCACAAACTTAGTGGGCACGGACGCGTTGTACGCAATCACGTGCGGCAACATGAGCGCATTGGCCCGGCCGTGCGCCACGTGGAAGCGAGCTCCGAAGGAATGTGCGAGCGCGTGATTCACGCCTACCGAGGCGTTAGAAAACGCCATCGCCGCAATGCACGCGGCATTGTGCATCATGCAACGCGCCTCTTCATCGCCGGGATGCTCAAAAGCGATGGGCAGGTTCTTGAACGCCATCAGGATCGCCTGCATGGCGTTGCAGTCGGTATAGGCCGAGGCGTAGCTGGAAACGATGGCTTCCAGCCCATGAGTCAGGCAATCGATGCCGGTGTCAGCGGTAAGGCCCCTCGGCATGGACATAACAAATTGCGGATCAACGATGGCCACATCAGGAGTAAGCGAGTAATCGGCCAGGGTCACCTTGCGCCCCCGCTCTGTGTCGGTCAGCACGGCAAACGGAGTCACTTCACTTCCCGTTCCGCTGGTGGTGGAAATGGCAATCAGCCGGGCCCGGTTAACTTTCTCAGTCGGATACTGGATTACGCGCTTGCGCAGATCCAGAAAAGGCGCGGCTAGCTCATCGAGGTCAGCGTCCGGCGACTCGTACTTGAGTTTCATGATCTTGGCTGCATCGATCACCGACCCGCCGCCCAGCGCGATGATCTGGTCCGCCTTGTAGAAATTGAGCTCCTCCACTCCCCGCGTAATCACTTTGACCTCGGGTTCCGTATCGGGGATGACCGAGACGTGGACGCGGGTTCCCTCGGGAATGTAGCGGCGCACCAGATCAACGTGACCGATTTGCTCCAACGCCGGATTGGTAACGATGATCGTCGAGCGCGATGGGAACTGGCGCACATTTTCCACCGCGTTCAGGTTGAAATAAATCTCTTTGGGAACTCGGAACCACATATGAGCTTGGGTCCTCCGAGCCACGCGCTTGATGTTGAGGTAGTGATAGATATTTATGTTATCGGTAGTGCTGTTGCCGCCGCCGGTCCCGCAGCCGAAGGAGAAGGTCGGCACGAGATCGTTGTAAACGGCGCCCAGCGCCCCGATTGAGCCCGGAGAGTTCACAATGATGCGCCCCGCGTTCATCATCTCCCCGAACTTGCGGATAGTCTCTTCGTTGCGCGAGAAAATGACCGCCGTATGTCCCAAGCCGCCGGCATGGTTCACGTCGATGCACACCTTGAGCGCCTGATCGACGGATTTCGCTCGATAAACCGCAAGTACTGGAAACAGTTTCTCCACCGAGAGAGGATGCTCGGCTCCTACGCCTTGAATCGGCGCGATCAGCAGCTTGGTGTCGGGCTTCACGGCAAGGCCGATCATACGAGCGATGTCGGTAGCTTTTTGCCCGACCGCCATGGGTTGCATGAAACCGGTCTCGGGATCGATTACGGTGCGCGCCAGCAGTTTTGTCTCTCTGTCATTGCAGATGTGCGCGCCCAGTTCAGCAAATTTATTGAGCACTGAGTCATAAATCTCATCGTCGATCACCACCGTTTGCTCAGAGGCACAAATAGTTCCGTTATCGAAGGTTTTGGAGACGATAATGTCCACCACGGCAACACTCACATCCGCCGTTTTTTCCAGGTAGACTGGCGTGTTGCCCGGTCCTACACCGAGGGCTGGTTTGCCGGAGCTATAGGCGGCTTTGACTGCCCCGGGCCCACCCGTAGCATCAATCAGGCCTACGCTTTTGTGTCGCATCAGGTAGGCGTTGTCCTGTAGCGTGTGAGATTCCAGGCAGGTAAAAACTCCTTCGGGCGCGCCATGCTTCAGCGCGGTTTCGTACATGATCTTCACCGCTTCTGAGCAGCAGCGCCACGCATTGGGATGAGGACTGAAAATGACCGCATTACGCGTCTTTATGGCCATGATGCATTTGAAGAGCACCGTGGAGGTGGGGTTCGTAATCGGCGTGAGCGACAAGATGACGCCGATCGGTTCAGCCATCTCCACCAGATTGCGCTCGGGAAACTCGCGAATGATGCCAACGGTACGTTTATCCTTAATGTAGTTGTAGGTAAACTCCGTCGCGCACATGTTCTTGAGGACTTTGTCTTCCATGACTCCGAGCTTAGTTTCTTCAACCGCCAGACGAGCCAGATGTTGAGCTTGGCCAAGGCCCGCCAGGACCATAGGCTTCACGATGCGATCTACGTCCTCTTGGGTAAATTGGGTGAAGACGGCGGCGGCGGTTCTGGCTTGACTTACTAAGTGCTCGAGGTAGGCAACCCGCTCTTCACTGAGGCTTTCGGTGGTTAGCGAAATCTGAACTCGTTCCGGCAACACTTCATGCGTAATCATTGCTGCCCCCAATCCCTGCCTGCCGGAGTTTCACATCCGATAGGAGCATGCCGACTTTTTTCGGAAGGCTCGCGACCCGCGTGTCCGGAGCCCTGCGCCCCTGAACGCGGCCAGTTTTATGCGTAGTCGATGGGATGAGTGGCCAGCCAATGCTCATCGCGTGTTTTGCCAATATTTTTCAACACACCACCGGCCATGCTCGCAGACAGACGGCGGCTTTCCCATGCCACACCTGCGCCCATGCCGAGCACTCCGCCCAGCAAACCGAACGCCAAGGTTCGTCTTACAGATTTGTCGCGATATGCCGGAAGGCTGCCCAGCACCGCAATGCATGCACCAACGACAGCGGGCTTCAGCGCGCTTCGTAACGAACTGCTGAGAAACGGAGTGAAAGACTCTCCTTGTAAGAATGCTTCTCCACCAGAACGCGCTCCCTCAATTCCAGAATGCAAAAGCTCGCGACTATAATGAACATTTGATTTCGACCATTTGCATAAATCCATCGAATTTCCTCACGGTTTCTCGATCTTCGAATATGTTCACTACATCACCCGTTGATCGATGAGTCCGTGTTCTACGTCACCTATGGTTGTGAGATGACAACGGTGAGGGCTTTTTGAGCGGGATTTACGCTGAATTGGACAACAGAGGAACTACAGGAGTGCGATTAGCTCATCGACTCGCAGGAGATTCGCCGACGGCTGCGAAGGCTGAGGCGCGTGGCAAGCAAGATGGCCTGCATTGCCACGCATTTATAAAGATAACTTTCTCAACTCTTTCAAGTTACACCAGTATGTATTTTCCATTTTCAATGACTCTCTGTGCGATCGTCTGCCGGAGGGCCACAGTATTGAACGGTTCATACTTGCAGAGCCGGCGCAGGACGGCCATCTGCGAACGGAGCATATCGCCTTCGCTCGAAGCAGCAATGACCATTCTCGCGGCGCTTTCGATTTTATCGAGTGCTCCTGCTACATAGACCCGCGTCATTGCAATCGCATTGGCCGCGCCAGCCTCACCGTTGCGCGCGGCCAGTTTCTGGGCGCGCAGCACGGCTGATTCCATGGCATAAGTTTCAATCGTCATGTTGGCGATTGCCCCCATGATCTCTTGCTGGTCCTGAATCGCCTGCATGTATTTCTGGGTGGCAACCCCGGCAGCGAATAGCCCGATCTTCTTGGCTGCCTTCATCAGCTTCCACTCTTCCGCCAGCGGACCTTCCCCGCCGTCATCTCTGGCGCCGGACAGCACTTCATCCATCAACTTCTTGATCGCGGCCATCAACGGAATCTGCCCGGACATCGCCCGTTTCAGCAGAAACCCGGTAATGACCAGCCGGTTGATTTCGTTCGTGCCTTCGAAAATCCGATTGATGCGAGCATCGCGGTAACCGCGCTCTGCCGGATATTCTTCGACGAACCCGTATCCGCCATAGATTTGCACCGTCTCATCCACTACGTAATCGACAAACTCCGACCCCCATACTTTCAGAATCGAGCACTCGACGGCGTACTCATCAAATATCTTGCGCGCCTGGGCCATGTCGTTGTGGGCATCGCCCAGTTGCTCGGTGGCTGCGTCGATCATGCCGACCGTGCGATAGGCCATGGCTTCGCCGGTGAAAATGCCGGCAGCCATGTTGGCAAGCTTTTCGCGCACCAGCCCGAAATCGGCAATGACCTTGCCGAATGCCTTGCGTTGCTTGGCGTAGGCGATAGCGCTCTCTAGGGAATTGCGAGCTGCGCCGATGGCACCTGCACCCAGCTTGAACCGGCCCACGTTCAGCACATTGAAGGCGATGTGATGCCCTTTGCCGATTTCCCCGAGAACGTTCTCTACCGGCACCTTGCAGTCATTCAGAATGAGTGGACAAGTGGAGGAACCGCGAATGCCCATCTTGTGTTCTTCGGCTCCTACTGCGAAGCCAGGAAAGTTACGCTCGACGATGAAGGCGGTGAATTTTTCTCCGTCCACCTTGGCGAATACGATAAACAGGTCGGCGAAGCCGGCATTGGTGATCCACATCTTCTCGCCGTTCAGGAGGTAGTGCTTTCCGTCTGGCGAGAGCGTGGCCCGAGTGCGGCAATTAAGGGCGTCGGATCCGGAAGACGATTCTGAAAGCGCATAGGCGCCGACCGTTGTACCATTGGCCAGCCCGGGCAGATATTTCTTCTTTTGCTCTTCGCTGCCGAAGTAAACGATGGGGAGTGTTCCTATGCAGGCGTGAGCCCCCCAGGTCGTGCTGAAGCCAGCGTATTTTGCCATGCGGTCGGCAACGATAGCGGACGTAACTTTATCCAGCTGCATGCCGCCGTACTGTTCCGGAACGTCGACGCCGCTCAGTCCGAGTTCGCCGGCCTTCCTTACCAGCTCGCGGCTGACCGCGAAATCTTTGTGTTCCATCTTTTCGACATTGGGGACGATTTCTTTGTTCGCAAATTCTTCCGCAGTTTGGGCAATCAGCAGGTGCTGTTCGGTGAAATCTTCTGGAGTGAATATTTCGTCGGGCGTGCGATCCTCGATCAGAAAACTGCCGCCGGAGATCTTGGTCGCGCTTGGTGCGGTAAGTGTGGCCATATTTCACCTCAATCGAATGTCGTGAACCTTAGCTAACTTTAACTTTCTTGTGATCCTGGCTTCAAAACTACGAGCGCTTTCCGTATCTCGCCCCACTTTTCGTCGGGAACAGGAATGTCGGGAACAGGAATTACGACCGCTTCGTAAACATCCGGGTGAGCGTGCAGCCGCCTCCCCCGTGGATGACAAGCATCCGCTGGCGGAAGCCCGCCAGAACGACACTCTCCTGGATTGAGTTGATTGATCATCCTGAGCGGCGCTGAAAGAACTCCCTGCATACCTGCTCCTACCTGCTTTGCAGGATTCTCCCGTGCTGTTTCACACGGGCGAAACCAAGTGGTCCTCATAACAGGGTGCAAGGCACTCGGCCGTGCGGGGTTCTTCGGCTTCGTAGAGCCCGCACTTTTTGTGGGCCCTACCCCGCTCAGGATGAAACTTTATGCGGTCCTGCCGCTAGGCGGCCGCTGCTGCCGCATGTTTTTTCGGCGACCGCTTGGCGTGATGTGCGGTCTTGTGCGCTTTGTGCGCCCCATTCGGCTTTGCCACGACGTCCATCAATTCCTTTTGGGCGTCGACATAGCTCTTCACGCCTTCCCGCGTCAGCTCTGCCAACGGGAGGAAGGGAAATGGACGTAAGAGATCCAGAGTTTTACCGGTGGTTTTGACGCTGGCGTTCATCTGTCGCCCCGCTACATCAACCAGCTTCCGTTGCGCATCGATGAACGACTCCGTGGCCTCGCGCGCCAATTGCGACAGCTCCGTCTTCTTAGTTTTCTTGACGCCGTTGCTGTGTTTGCTGCCAGTGGCCTTGGCTGTCTCCTCGGCAATCACGTCCATGAAATGCTTCTGGGCTTTGACGAAGTTTTCCATCGCCTCGCGGGCCAGTTCGACCAGTTGCTCGCTCTGGAGCGGCTTCCCTGCCTTGGCAGCTTCCACCCAGCTATGGGTTTGCTTGCCGGCAATTTTCAGGAACTCCTGCTGCATGTGGATGAAAGTCTCCACGCTGCGCTGTAGCAGATCAGTAATCGCCTGCGCCGGAGGCCATTCTCCGACACGTTCCTTCACGCCGGTCATTAGGATTTCGTTCTGTTTTTGTCCCAGCTCAAGCAGGACCTTTTGCCCTTCAATGAAATTCGATATTCCCTCGGCAGTCACTTCGCCCAGAATGGCGGTTGGGGAATGCTGAGGATCGGACAATTGCTGGCGCAGAGAGTGCATCAAGCTTGCATTCTGCCGCATCGCAAGGTCCATGAGGATCCGTTGCGTAGCAAAGAAGCTTTGGACTCCCTGCTGCGCCCAACCTGACAGTAGAGAAACAAAGGACGACTCGCTGGCATGAGTTCGAGAGGATTCGTGCTTTCCGGTTGTTGATCATTTGACACCTCCCAATTGCTGCATTGCAGCATCGATTTAAATATACGATTTGACGACGGTTGTGTCAAGATATATTTTCATTATGTGCACGGCAGCATGAGGAAATCAGAGAATGAAACCGATCCAAGTCGTTATCAAGAAATATGGGAATCGCAGATTGTATGATTCCTCCAGCAGTCAAATACGTGAATCTCGACGATATCGCACGTTTCATTCGGGAAGGCAAGGATGTTCAGGTCGTCGACGCGAAGACGGGTAAAGACCTGACCCGCGTCACACTTACACAAATCCTGACCGAGGATGCGAAGGAAAAGCCAACCGGCCTGCCGCTGGAACTGCTGCGCCAACTAATTGTCGCGTCCGACGAGGTGCGACATGAGTTCGTGATGTGGTATTTGAAATCCGCCTTTGATACTTATCAGAAGGTGCAGGATGCGGTGCAGAGTCGGTTGGGCGAAGTGCAGTCCACCATTCTGTCGCCTGTGGACATGGTGAAGCAACTGATTGGCGGGCCCGTAGCATCTCAGCCCCGTGCCGAAACCGAGACCGGAACTCGATGCGTTGCGCAAACGAGTAGCCGAACTGGAGGCGCGGACTCGAAAAACCCGGGCGAGGAAAAAGAGACCCAACCCGAAACACAAAGGGAAGGGTATAATTTCAGACGTAAGTTGCCCCCCGGCTACGCGCGCCAGCGTAATTTGTGTAGATACTCGCCAGACCTAGGACGAAATTGCGGCCCACACAGAAAAAGAAAAAGACAACCGGTTCATCGAAGGCGCAGATGCACACTCACAGGGCTGATTTGCAGGCCGACATCTCACCGTGGACAGAAGCGCTGTTTGCGGCTGAGATTGTGTTGCTGCACGCGACTCCGGTCTATTACGGCTTTGGCGTACCCCGCGGCGATGGCTCCGGAGTGGTCATTATTCCCGGTTTTCTGGGTACTGATCTGTATTTGGCGGAACTGCGCGCCTGGCTGGAGCGCATCGGATATCGAGCCTATTTTTCCGGTATCGGTATCAACGCCGAATGCCCAAATCTTTTGGTCCAGCGCCACCTCAACGAGACCATAGAAAAAGCGCTGGCCGAGACTGGACGGAGAATTCACTTAATTGGTCACAGCCTCGGAGGAGTGATCGCACGCTCCGTGGCTGGACAGAGGCCACGAGATGTGGCTTCCGTTATCACGCTGGCTTCGCCGATTCGCGGCACGGCTACCAGTCGAACGATTCTGCATGCCGCCGATGCTATTCGCGAGCGAATCCTGCAGGAGCATGGCCGTGGAGTCCTGCCCGACTGCTACACCGGGCGCTGCACCTGCAATTTTGTTGATTCGTTGAGGCGCGACGTTCCGGACTCGATGATCGAGACCGCGATTTACACGCGCGATGACGGTATCGTCGACTGGCGCTATTGTATGACCAAGAATCCTGACGTCGACTTCGAAGTTCCCGGCACTCACATTGGAATGGCCTTTAATCCGTCGGCCTACACGATTGTCGCCGAGCGCCTGGCGTTGGCACAATCCTCCAAATGAGGTTCAGCCAACCATCTCCAATACGGCCCCAGTGCTCGTCTCTAAAGCTTCGACAGGCCTGCCTCGTCGCTCCAAGCGGAGCACCGCTCTCGCCAGGCTGTTGTTCGCGACGGCAAAGCTTCCTGTGCAATCGGTCTTCAAATAAGGAAAGCGATGCAGGCTCGGCCCCGCGCCGTCGATAGCTCCTTCCAATTGGAATCCGTCCTTCGTGGAACAGCGAAAATTCCATCCAAATTCAGCTCCACCCCTCTTGGCCTCTCGTAAATTGCGGAATTCATGCTCCTTCCCCTCGTGCCAGAGCACCGCTTTGCGAAAGACCAGCCCGAAGGGCATTTCGTATACCAGGGCTTCGAATGTGCTCGGATCTGTGTTGGCGCGTAGAAAATGCGCATGCGTCCAAGTCCAAAAATTGCGATGCCTATATCCGCAGTTGTGTCCTTGAACTCCGAACCCCAAAGGGTTCCCTTCGAAGGTCTGGCCATCCAGCGTGATTTGGCCGGAAAAAAATGCGTCCGAATGCGGTGTCCGCGAGAATCCAATCCAGCCCTTGTTGCTCAGCGTGACGCGAAACGCGGAACGATAGTGCAGATCCCACGCGATAGCGTGCCCTTCAATCTCCAATGTTCCCCGGCATGATCCCTCGCCAATTTCATTGCCACCGATTCGGAAATGGAATGGACTTCGCCTTCTGTCGCTGAGACTCAGACCCTCCAGGGGGAATCCTTGAATAAAGCTTTCCGGCGTTCCATCTCGCGGAAACCATGTAGCCCACACTTGGACGGGCATCCCGTTCGGCTCGCCAGCGCAACCGTTTCGGCCAGGATTCATCAGCAAATAGCGGAACCACCACGCCCCGGCGCCATCGGCCAGCCCCAGACGAACAAACCAGACTTCATAACGGCGCCGCGCAGAGAGTGACGAATATAGTTCGTTCAGTGTCTTCACAGGCTTATTCTTGTGTAGCTTTAAATTCTTATCCAGAAACGCTGCTGGTAGCAACAGCTGCCCATAAGCACAGAGTCATCGTAATCAACCTCGATGCAGAAATCCAACGCAACGGAGAGGCAACGGAAGAATTATCGGCGCTGTCTCACATCCAATCACAGTGATGCGTGATAGCCCGCACGTGGTCGACATCTTCGGGGATTCGACCTGCGCGGAGAAGCCTACGCTGTCCGGTGGAGTGCGGAAAGTGCCGCGGCGGGTGGACCCCTATTGGTTGTGCGATGATTGCGCAGGGGGATGGACCTTGATGCAGGATCAGGCGGCGGAATCGCCTGGGCGCCAGTCCCCCGAGCGCCAATGGGCGCCACGCCGCGGAGCGCGAGGCTGAGATTTTTAGCTGCTGCGGCTGAGTCTGGAAAGCGGGCTAGCACCTGCATGGTGATGCGGGCGCGGTAACCCATGCCCATGGAGGCGTTTCGGGCAGCGTCTTTGAGTGATTCAAGAACGCGCCGCATGGTCTGAGGACTCACTTGCTGTGTCGTTCCGCTGCCTTGGCCGAAGTCCAGAGACAAACGAAGCGTTGCGACCCTGCACCTTCTCGTTAGAATTCATAACGCAGCGCAAACTGCATCACGCGAGGCTGCGTCAGCAAACTCGTGTAGGCGCCGAAGCTGTTGGGCTGCTGCGTCAGCGACGTGAGCAGAGACGATCCCACGCCCTGAGCGTTGAACCGCGTCAGGTTCGGTACGTTGAACACCTCCCAGCGGAATTGGATGCTGTGGGTTTCGTTGTAGGGCATCTTCCAGTTCTTGACCAGGCTCATGTCCAGACCGGCGTAGCCGTCGCCACGCAAAATGTTGCGCGAGCCAACCTGGCCGGGAAGCGGCAAGGTAAAGTCTTGCTGCGCAGCAGCCGGATCGGCGAACACGTTCACCGTGCCGTTGCCTTTGAATGTCCCGGTTTTCGGTCTGGACGTCATCTGCGCGATCGCCGTCAAGAACCAGTCCGTGGGCCAGCGCTGCCCTCCATCCACGCTGAAGGGAAATCCGCTGGTCCAGCGCGCGATTCCGGAAAGTTGCCAGTTCCCGATGAAAGCGTTCTTAACGCCGCTGGCATTGCTTGCGAAGGCGCGTCCTTTGCCGAAAGGAAGTTCGGCGACCCAGTCGAGGTTGAACTGATGAGTCAGATCGAAGTCCGAGGGCGCCCGCGCAAGATTCGGTGAGAACGCGTTCGCCAGGCGGCTTCCAACCAGGCCGATATTGGTGTAGCCATACACCGCAAATCCAACCCGTGAAGCTGCCGAAGTGATGTCGAGCGATTTGGAGTATGTATAGTTCAAGTCGAACTGAACACCCTGGCTGAATTGCTTCCTCAGGTTGACCTGCAGCGCGTTATAGCTGGAATTGCCAATGGAACTCCAGCCGTACATCGAGAATGCCTGATTGTTCAAGAACTGGCCGGAGTTGTTGCCCAGCAGGCCCTTTGGGCCATTGAAAAAATAGGATCCGGAGCCAATGTTGTCGCCGATGCCGCCGTAAGAGTCGATATCGGCCAGGCCGACGATTTCGTCACCAATGACCGAGAGGCCGGGGTTGTAATACATATTGAAAACTTCCTGAATCAAGCTGTCTCTGGGATTCGGCGTCGGAACCAGGCCGGTGAGAAAATTATCGCTGTAGTAAGACGCGCCCGGCCGGAGGGGCTGAATCATGTCAATCCAGTACTGGGCCGTCTTGCCCAGTCCGGCGGCGGTGACGCTTTCTATCTGCGCGGTCGTCGGGAAGCCCTGGTAATAATTGGTCGGCTGTCCACCGTTGTTCGCCAGCGCAAACTTCCTGGCCAGATTCGATAGGACCGAAGCTGCCGTATAGTAGTCGATTCCCGTCTTCGGATCCCTGATATCCAGTGGTTGCGTCAGATCGCGCTGCGTCAGCAGACGCCGGCCGAAGCGCCCGACATACGACACTTGCAGCGAGAAGCGTTTCGGCAGCTCTCGCCCGATTGAGAAATCGGCGGTGTAGGCGTGCGGAGTTTGCAGCGTGTTGTCATTTCCCCACAGGTTGGCTTGCGCGTTGGTGGCGGGTATCTGCGGCCATGGCGGGTTCGAAGCCGGCGGCGGCAGCAGGAACGGTTTCCCGTTGATATTGGTGGCCGGAATATTGTGGATGCCTGTGATCCGCGGCAAATCCTCGGCGCTGGTAACGCCAAACGTGCAGCAGGCATTCTGAATCGTCGTAGACAATCCTGCAGCGCCGATTTGGTCGAAGCTGTTCAGCAGCGCGAAGCCGGCGCGGTCGTAAACTCGGCTGAAGCCAAGGCGGATCACGGTTTTGTCGTTGTCGCCGAAGAGCTTCCTGAGCACCCCTCCGTCGGGACGGGGAGAGTAGGCGATCGATATTCGCGGCGACGCATCTGTTTTCTCGAGCGGATAGAAACCCGGCCCACGACCCAGGTTGAACGCGATCGGCCCCATTCCGCCGTAACCGATCCCCTGGTTCATGTTCTTCACGTTCTGGTTGAATTGAGTTCCCAAGCCAAAGGTCGGATAAGTTTGCAGACCATTCGTTTCCCAAGGCGCAGGGAAGAACGACCAGCGCAATCCGTAGGTCAACGTCAAGTTTGGTTTCACCCGCCAGGTGTCCTGCCCGTAGAACTCATACCAATCGAGCCCATAGCGCCGGTTCACCGGAGCGCCCTGCGGCTGTGCGATGCCGTTCTTGTCCAGGTTGTAGTTGGCGACCACGTCCGAGACCATGCCGTACAAGGCCAGCAGCGGACGGTCGTATTGCGTAGCGGTTTCAGGCTCCGGCCCGCTGATACCCGGGTGCCCGGCCGTATTGGTCGGGTCGAGCGTGCTGGTCGTGCCCGCGAAACCAATCGGAGAGGTCCAGTTGGTTGTGCCCAGTCCAATGGTGTTCGAGTGGAGGTAACTGGTACGCGGATCACGCGCGATTCCAATCGCGGTGCCGAACTGCAAGGTGTGCGTTCCCTTAGTCCACGAAACGTCGTCTACGAAGTTGTGGAGAGGAACCTGGAAGCTGTGACTGAAAGTAACGCCCTGGTCCAGACCGAGAAACTCGTTCCATTGCTGGTCGGTGTTTCCCACAAGACCGAAGCTCTGCCGCGTGAAGCCCCAGTGAAAGGAATTGGTCAGAGCAGGCGTGAGAACCGAGATGTAGCCGAGGACGAAGCCTTTGCTGTGATCGAGGATTGTGGACTCTGGGATATCGCCCGGCAGAAAAGGAGCGCCCGGATTGCGCAGGTCCTGCGACGCTCCGCGCAAAAACAGAGTATGCCGGCCGTCGGGGGTTAGGCGGTAATCCAGCCGCACAATCGCCACATCGTTGTCCAGACTCGTGGGTGCGCGGAAAACGAAGCCGGCATAATTCAAGCCGTCTCCGGCCGAAGGATCGTTGGTCACCGTGTTCCCGCTGCAGAACGTCTTGTCAAGGTAGCCGGTGTGATGGTTCAGGTCGAGCATTGCGGGATCAATCCCGATGCCCCTGGGGTCAAGAAGCTGGAGCTGGGCGGCATTCCAGACGGTTGTTCCAGTGTTACCGGCGTTGACATACTGGAATATGCCCTTGCAAAGAGAGGGCGTTGGAATCACGCGTTCGGCGCGCTGTTGTTCGCGCTCGCGGGTCCCCTCGTAGTTGGCAAAAAAGAACAGCTTGTCCTTGCGAAGCGGCCCGCCGACCGACACTCCGAAAATGTTGCGATTCAATTGCAAGGGCTTGTTCGGAAGGCCGATGTTCAACTCCGACTGCTTCACCAGATAATCATTGGCGCTGGTGATGGTGTTGCGCAAGTATTCGTAGACTGAGCCGTGCAGCGAATTCGTGCCGCTCTTTGTGACCAGCGCCACTTGGGCGCCCGATCCCTGTCCCTGATCGGCGCCGTAGTTCGTGGTAGTCACGCGGAATTCCTGCACCGAGTCCTGCGTCACCGGCAGTACGGACGTAAACGCATACCCGTTTGCCTGATCGTTGACGTCCACCCCGTCGAGTGTGACGTTGCTCTGATCGCTGCGCGCTCCGTTGACTGCCCCGTTGCGCGTGTCCTGATCCTTATCTCCAATGCGGTTGCCCGTATATGTCACCCCGGCCTGCAGGCTCAGAAGGTCGGGAACGTTGCGGCCCTCCAAGGGAATCTGGCGTACCTGTCGCTCGTCGAAGGAATTGCCCAACGAAGCGTCCACCAGGTCAATGGCAGGAATCTCCGAGGTCACGGTCACCAGCTCGGTCGCAGCGCCGACCTTGAGCTGAACGTTGGCCGTCGCCGGCGTATTGATCAGCAGGGCAAGCCCTTTCTGCTCGTAGCTGCGAAAGCCCGCGGCTTGGACCGAGAGCGTGTAGGTTCCCGGAGGGATCAGGAGAAATTGATATTCGCCCTGACCGCCCGTGATCGCGGTGCGTTCGCTCTTCGATTCGGAACTAGAGAGCACGACGCTGGCGCCGATGATCGCGTTTCCGCCGGGATCGGTAACCGTGCCGCGCACCGAGGTGCTCGCCTGGCTCCAGGCAGGAATGGAATCGCTTACAGCAAGCGAGGCCAAGAGCACGGCCCAAGCCATCAGGCTCCGGAATCTCGGCTTTCGAGATGGGTCAAGAGCAGCGGAGGACAAACAGGGACTTTCAGTCATCGCATCACCTGTTGTACTGCTGAGATTCTAAGAAGCCCCAAACACTACTAGAATTCAGGAAGGTTACGATTGAGTGATTGGACCTGTCAAGAAAGAAAAATTGGTGGGCCGGATCGTCCAGAGCGTATGGCGAACTAGTTTGCGAGCAGGAATGCTCTCCACCAACCGATCCCCAGCAGGTCGAAGCAATGCTCATTCAACAAGAGAATCGCTGGTGGAGCGTGAAGTTCCAGTCGCTGGGTTCAAAGGAACACTTCCTCCGATATGCAGGCAATATGATCGGCATTGACCTATTGGCAGCAGCGGAGGCCTTGGGGAGTCTATGATTCGCTTGGTGACGTTGACGTCGTGGTTTACGGTAACCCTTTCCTGATTCTTTGAATTAGAGTTTCTTCGCAGCCTGCTAGATCTTAAATGCGCCCTACTGCCAACCTACTCGAGCACGAAGATGTTCTTCTTGGCGCACATCTCCTTGAGCGTTTCGGGCCATACCGTCACGCTCACTTCACCGAGATGAGCTTTGTGCAGCAGAAGCATCAGTGTGCGCGACTGGCCTATGCCGCCCCCGATGGAGAGCGGCAGTTGATTGTGGATGATGCCCTGATGGTAAGGATATTTCAGGTTGTCGAGCAGGTCCGACATTTCAAGCTGCTTGCGTAAAGTTTCCGCATTGACTCGAATGCCCATGGAACTGAGTTCGTGCCGTCGTCGGGTTACGGGATTCCAGACCAGGATATCTCCGTTTAATCCGTGCGTATCTTTGTGCGTTTGAGCGCTGGTGTCAGTGACCCAGTCGTCGTAGTCGGCGGCGCGCATCTCATGTGGATAACCATCCTTAAGAGGCCAGCCGATGCCAATAATAAAGACGGCGGGATGTTTTTTCAGGATCGCGGTTTCGCGTTGCTTGCGCGGCAGGTCGGGATACAGGTTGAGAAGTTCCTCGGCATGCAGAAAAGTTATCTCCGAGGGCAAATTGTGATACTGAGACGTTCCCAGGCAAGGAAATAGTTCGTGGGCAAATCTCTCTGCGCCGACCAGGACTTTCCAGATTCGCCGCACCACCGACTTGAGAAAATCCAGATTGCGCTGCTCGGGAGTGATCACCCGCTCCCAATCCCACTGGTCGACATAGGCAGAGTGGTCATGATCGAGAAAGTAATCTTTGCGGACAGCGCGCATGTCGGTGCAGATGCCCTCGCCCGCTCTGCATTCGAATTGTTTGAGAGCGAGGCGTTTCCACTTCGTAGCTGCCTGCACAACTTGCGCGTCGATGGGATGCTGATCGCGGTCGTTGGAAATGTGGAACTGGATGGGCGTGCGGGAGCCATCGCGATCGAGCATGTCGTTGACGCCGGATTTCGCGTCTACAATCAGAGGCACTTCAACCATCATGAGGTTGAGTTCTTTGCAGAGATTATCTTCGATATAACGCTTCACCTGAAAAATGGCTTGCTGTGTTTGCTTGGGGCTTAATAGCGAGTGGTAATTAGAAGGTAGAACGCTTTCAAGTTCGCGGTAGTTGCCAATGCCGGGACCGGCCAGGTCAGCTTTCTTGGTGTGATCGGTCAGAAGAGTGCTCATGGACGACTCCTTCGCCGGCAGGATTAGCCGGCCAAGCTGGTATCATCTCCATTCTTGATTGGAGTCCGGGCATCGTGCTGCGGCAGTGATTACCGTCACTCCCGAGTGTGCGGGAGTTAACAACGATCACTTTCGTTTCGCGCGGGCACGGTGAGTTGAATCGGGTGAGAAGTAGAGGCGGCTCAACGCCATTCCGCGCGACTGTGTGGTAGATTGAAATTTCCTTCATGAGACACTCCGCTAACTGGGCTTTGAATGTGGCTACGATGCGCGGCGCGAGTTACGCCGACGCTCGCATCGTCCGTCAGAAAAGCCGCGCTCTCACAACGAAGAACGGCAAGGTTGGGAGCGCGTCTGATGCTGAATCTGCTGGGATGAGCGTGCGCGTGCTGGCGGATGGTGCGTGGGGATTTGCCGCTTCCGAAGACATGTCACGGGCCGGAGTGGAAGCGACCGCCGCGCGCGCGGTTGAGATTGCTCGAGCCTCGGCGCGCGTGAAGCAGGAAGACGTTCGACTCGCTGCGGAAAAACCTGTTGCGGCCGAGTGGATTACACCTCACTTGATTGATCCGTTCTCAATTTCTGTCGAAGAGAATATTGCGCTGCTGTTGGAGATTGACTCCGAATTGCGCTCCGTTGCCGGCGTCACTCTGGCTGAAACCAATCTCAACTTCAATCGCGAGGAGCAGTGGTTTGTATCGTCGGAGGGAAGCGACCTTCATCAGACGAAATATTCGGCGGGTGCGGGTTATGCCGCGTATGCGTTTGCGGGCAACGAGATTCAGAAGCGGTCGTATCCGAATTCTTTTGGCGGGCAATGGCAGAACAAAGGATATGAACTAATCGAAGAGTTGAAACTGGTTGAGAACGCGCGGCGCATTGCTGAGGAGGCGGTTGCGCTGCACCATGCCGAGCAATGTCCTGAAGGCACATTCGACATCATCCTTGATAGTTCGCAACTGGGTCTGCAGATTCATGAATCGATCGGACATCCGATTGAGCTTGATCGCGTGCTTGGCATGGAGGCGAACTTTGCGGGCACATCGTTTCTCACGCTCGACAAGTTGCGCACGCTTCGCTATGGCAGTGAGATGGTGAACGTGGTTGCCGACGCGCGCCAGGAGCACGGACCGGGGCTGGGCACTTTTGGCTTCGATGATGAAGGCGTTCCGGCGCAGTGCACGCCGATCATTACTAATGGATTGTTTACCGGATATCTCAGTTCTCGCGAGACCGCCCATACTATCGGCGAGAGTCGCTCCGGAGGAACGTTGCGCGCGGAAGGCTGGAATCGTTTGCCGATGATTCGGATGACGAATATCAGCCTGTTGCCGGGGGAGAAGCCGCTGAGCTTGGAACAACTGATCGCTGCGACCGATCACGGCTTTCTGATGCAGACGAATCGCTCGTGGTCGATCGACGACAAGCGCTTTAACTTTCAGTTCGGATGTGAGATCGGCTGGGAGATCAAAGGTGGCAAGCGAGTGCGAATGGTTAAGAACCCATCTTATTCCGGCATCACAACCGAATTCTGGAACTCCCTCGATGCAATCTGCTCCCGTGATGAATGGACCCTGTGGGGTACACCGAATTGCGGCAAAGGTCAGCCGCAGCAAGTTATGGGCACGGGGCATGGGGCAGCGCCGTCGAGATTTCGCAATATAAAGGTGGGGAGCGCGTACAAAGGAAGCTGATTCACTACAGAGGCATAGAAACACAGAGAAACCTTAAGAAACCCAACCCACCGATGCTCACGCAAGACCAAGCCGCCGATATTTTTGACCGGATTAAGAAGCTCGCTTCCGCCGATGAGGTAGAGGTTCTCATCTCTGGGAGCCGGTTTGCCCTGACGCGCTTTGCCAACAATGTGATTCATCAAAATGTGGAAGATCAGAATCAAGTGGTCTCGGTGCGCACGGTCTTTGGCGGAGGCACGGCTCGCGCTTTCACGAATAAATTTGATGATGAGAGTTTGCGGCGGGTCGTTGCGTCTTCGGAGAGTCTGGCGAAGGTGCAACATCCGGATCCTGATCTCTTGCCTATGCCGGATTCGCTGGAAGCCCAGACGGACAAGGCGTCTGCCCCCCCACAAGCCTTGTCCAAACGGCACTTCGCGGAGACGGCTTCCATCACGCCACAACTTCGGGCTGACGGCGTCAAAAAGATTGTCGACGTGGCGCAGAAACATAAACTCACCACCGCCGGCATCTATTCCAGCTCCGAAGCAGTAGAAGGAGTTTTCAATTCTCGTGGCCTGAGCGAATGGCATTGCCAGACTTTGGCGGAAGTTTCCATCACGATGCTGGGCGAAGATTCTTCCGGATGGCAGAAGGCGAACTCGCCGGATGTATCGAATCTTGATCCGCTCAGGCTAGCCGAGACTGCGGCGCAGAAGGCGGTGGATTCGGCGAAGCCAACCGAGTTTCCAGCAGCGAAGTACGCCGTAATTTTCGAACCGGCCGCCGTGCTCGACATTGTTGGTTTTATGTTCTTCGATTACTCCGGCATGGCGATTCTCGACCAGCGTTCGTTTCTCAGTGGACGCATCGGCGCCCAGTTGTTTGGCGAGAACATTACGATCTGGGACGATGTGAGTCATCCTCTGCAAACTGGATCACCGTTTGATGGCGAGGGCATGCAGCGGCACCGAGTGCCGCTCGTAGAAAAAGGAGTCGTGCGGCGCGTGGTGTATGCGCGGGCTACTGCCAAGCGCATGAAGCGCTCCGAATATAAAGATAAAGTCGGGCCGATCGAAGCCACCGGCCACGGTTTTGCTCTGCCCAACGAAATGGGCGAGATGCCGCTCAACATCGTTTTTGCCGCGCCGACCGATCCTCAGACGGTGGCACAGATGATTGCCTCCACCGAACGCGGCGTGTTAGTGACTCGCTTGTGGTACATCCGCGAAGTCGACCCCTTCGAAAAAATCGTCACTGGCATGACGCGCGATGGCACGTTCCTCGTGGAAAACGGGCGCGTGGTACACGGAGTGCGAAATTTTCGCTTCAACCAGAGTCTTATTCACATGCTTTCGAACGTCGAAGCTATGAGTGTTCCCTGCCGCTCCTGCGGCGAAGAGTCGTTTGATATGGTGGTGCCGGCCATGAAAGTACGTGACTTTAATTTCACCGAAGTGACTAAGTTTTAGCCAGCTCCGAGGTTCAACTGGGCGACGTAGTCGCCAACCCGTTCTCCTAATGTGGCCTCCTGATGAGGATTTTCCCGACCCTTGGCAGGCTTGTGAATTCCCTCTAATACATTCATCTAGAAGCAGTTAACACCCTTCCGTTCCATGACTTCGGTAACTTTGCACCTCTGATTCGGGGGTGTACGCTGCCCTTGAGTTCTGGAAAAAGACTGCCGGACTCGGCAAAGCCAAATTACAGAAAAGCAGGCCCAGAATCGGGACGCGCCAGGGCAGAGCGCTCCAGAAGAGGATCGTTAAAAACCGTGTCAGGTGAAGCAACCGAAGAGCGGCTTACGGTGGACGCGCAGGCCCAAACTGCGATCAAGCACTATGCTGAAATGCAGAGTGCTCCGCGTTTTCCGCTGCATCTTCCCGTGGAATTGAAGTCGCAACAGGGAGCGTGTACGGCGGAAACACAGAACATATCCGCGAATGGTGTTCTTTTCGCTATGGACCGCGACGTTCCCGTAGGCTCGATGGTGGACTTTACGATTCTGCTTCCAGGAGATGTAGTTGGTTCCAAGTGCGATGTGCAGATTGATTGTCACGGACGCGTGGTTCGCAGCTTTGAAGACAAAGGGCGGCGCGGCGTGGGCGTCGTCATTGACGAATATCATTTCGAGCGAGCATAGCGAAAGTAAGGTGCAAGGAAACTGATGGCCAGCACTTCGGTCCGGGCGGGAGAAAATCACGGGCTTCCTGTGGACAGCGAAACGCGCCAGCTGATTCGCGTGATTCTGGCTGACACGCAGGCCATCTTCCGCGCCGGACTGCGAAAGATTTTCGCGCTCGAAGACGACATTCGTGTAGTGGGGCAGGCCGAGACGTTGCCGCAGACGCAATCCGCGGTGACCAAATTTTCCGCCGATATTTTGATTTTTGAGTCGGCGCTGGCTCCGAATCCAGTTGAAGCCGTGACCGAGTTGCTGCGCCAGTCCCCTCAACTGAAGATTGTGGTGGTGACTCCGGTGTCGGACGAGCAACTCACCCTGGAACTGTTTCGGCGAGGAGCCCATGGCATTCTGACACGCGAAGTAGAACCGGAGGTTTTTGTTGATTGTCTGCGCAAGGTTGCCGCCGGCGAACCCTGGCTTGAGAGCCAGGCGATTCACTGGGTGATGGAAGCGTATCGCGGACACAACTTGCGCCCTTCGGGAGCGCGTTCGAAAGTGCAACTCACGCCTAAGGAAGCGCTGATCGTTTCCTGCGTGACTCAGGGCATGAAGAATAAAGAGATCGCGGTGCGCGTCGGTACGACGGAGCAGGTGGTAAAGAACTATCTACGAAAAGTTTATGACAAACTGGGCGTGGCTGATCGCCTCGAACTCGCGCTCTATTGCCTGAGCCATCATGTAGTCGATGGCATCAAAGCGCCGACTCTACCTGCAGTATCTCCAGCAGCCGCTCCCGCAGCTGCTCCCGCAGCCGCGTCGTCGAGTATGCCGGGGAATGGCAATGCAGCGAGCTCTGCGGCAGCCAGCGCCGCCGCTTTAAACACCTCGAACCACCTCAGTCCAAACGCCAACTTAGACCCGCGACTTCCCCACCCACCCGAGAAACTTTCCTAAAAGGTTTTGAAGACTTAGTCGATTGTCAGGCTCGCCAGCGATCGGAGTGTTTGGCAGAAGTTGCCTATTTGCGCGTGCGCGTCGCGGTCCGTAGAATGGAATGGTTCCGGGCGAATCGGCGGGTTAGTGAACAAGCAGTGTGAGACGTAGCAGCCTTCCGGTAAACCAACATTGGTCCCAGATTATCGCCGGAGAGATGGCCGAGTGGCTGAAGGCGCACGCTTGGAAAGCGTGTTTACTCGAAAGGGTAACGTGGGTTCGAATCCCACTCTCTCCGCCATACTTTCATCCCAGTTCGTCCAATACAGTCTCGGGCTGCTAGAAAACCAGCGTATTTGGCTGGTTCTGCGATCTGGAGCCGTTCGGTGAGATCCCATTGCATCCGGCGTGAAATCGTGGTAAGAATCGTGGTAATTACTTTCAAGCGTTTGGAGTTACCACAATGGGCACAAATCTCCTCTCCGCTGTCGAATGCAAGAACGCTACTAGCAATGGGGCAGGCATCCGCAAATTCCACGATGGGGATGGCCTTTACCTGTGGGTTTATCGCGATGGCCGGAAGTATTGGCGGATGCGGTATTGGCAGGCTGGACGCGAAAAATCGCTTTCCGTTGGGGTGTTTCCCAAGGTCACGCTGGCCGATGCTCGGAAAAGGCGCACAGAGCTGCGCGAGCAGTTGGAAGCTGATCTTGACCCATCCGCCGAGCGCCGGGCCGCAAACCTGCGCAAAAAGCTTTCTGCTGAAAGCTCTTTCGAGGCGGTGGCGTTGGAGTGGTACAACAAACAACTGCATACCTGGGTTCCGCACCATGCCGAGGATGTAAAGCGCCGACTTGAGTCCAACGTTTTCCCCGTTCTCGGCAAACGTCCGCTTGACCAGATAGAGGCAACGGAGCTATTGCAGGCCATACGTGTGATAGAAACCCGTGGTTCCTACGACCTCGCGCACCGCGTCTTGCAGGTATGCGGGCAGGTGTTTCGTTACGGTATCGCCACCGGGCGCTGCACTCGCAATTTGTCCGCCGATCTGCGCGGCGCACTGACTCCGCATGTGAAACATCATCAAGCTGCGGTCCGCGCTGAGGAACTGCCCGACTTGCTGCGGGCAATTGCTAAGTATGATGAAATTGGCGGCAAGCAGACTCGCCTTGCTCTGCAATTGATGGCGCAAACCTTTGTTCGCACGAAAGAGCTAATCGGCGCTGAGTGGGCTGAGTTTGATCTGTCGAACGCGCTGTGGATCATTCCCGCTGAGCGCATGAAGATGAAGGCCGAGCACGTTGTCCCGCTTTCCATGCAGGGACTTGCTTTACTGTCGGAACTCAAAGAAATATCAGGCGGGAGCCGGTACGTCTTTCCGGGTCGGAACAGTGAGAAACCGATCAGCAACAACACGCTTCTGTTTTCTCTCTATCGCCTGGGCTACAAAGGCAAGATGACCGGTCATGGCTTCCGCGCCGTGGCCTCAACCATCCTTAACGAAGCCGGGTTCAGACCTGACGTGATCGAGCGCCAGCTTGCTCACTGCGAACGCAACCAGGTGAGGGGTGCGTACAATCGCGCCGAATACTTGCCCGAACGCAAGCGCATGATGCAGCATTGGGCGGATTATCTCGATAGGATCAAGACGGGGGCTAGGATAGTTCCATTGCATACCGATGCGGCATAAGAGGGCGCAAGCCCATCTTCCGCCCGTTTGTCCTTCAGGATGCCACTCGCCGCTCTTCTCGCCAGGCTGGTTTCGACTGACCCGCTCTCGTGCTTTGCACCCTTTCACGCGCTCGGCTGGTACTGATAATAAGACCGTCGATAGAAATTGGGTTGCTCGCGTAACGCTTGTGCCTTTGTGCCCGCGAATTTCGAGATGAACATTGCCGCAGAAATTGCGGTTGGCGGAAGACTCTCGCGATAGAATCGCTCCAATAGTGGCACTAGCTTCTTCGCCTTCCATTC
Organism: uncultured Acidobacteriaceae bacterium; assembly: GCA_963781635.1. Classification (GTDB taxonomy): domain Bacteria; phylum Acidobacteriota; class Terriglobia; order Terriglobales; family Acidobacteriaceae; genus Sulfotelmatobacter. The sequence goes on along the minus strand of CAWAFZ010000004.1, from coordinate 169,257 downwards.
TTATTCAGCATAGGGAAGGTCACAAAGGCCTAACTAAGAATGTCGGTCGCAGCCACGCAATGCCCGAGATGCGAATCGGCGTCTGTTCTACATCGACAAGAGTCGATGCAGTGGCGCTGTAACCAGTGTTCGCATCAATGGGGTTTCGCGAACTCGGAAGAAAGGGCTGTCGTACCGAGGCACCTCACGGGCGGCGGCGTGGAGCAATTTCTGGAAAAATTCCTCGCGATCAAGGCCCTAACCAAAGCTGAGGCAGAGAAGATTTGGAACGGCTGTTTGAAGGTTCACGAAATGATCAGCGTTGCTGCCAACGACGAAAAGCGGCAAGTGTTTTTGGAGCAGTTCGAGATATGGCGCGATCAGCTAATTCAGCTCCAGGAAACGCTCATCGTGGATCGCCTGCAGCCACTGGTAATCGAATATCAGATTATTGAAAACGAACAAATGTGGCTGCTCGAAGCATTTCAACAAGCTTGGAAGCCGGTCACCGCCGGGTACTGGGAATGGTTAACGGTCGTTGTGCGGGGGCACCCGTCCGGCATCGCGGTGGATGCCATTCCTGACTGGGGTTGGCAATTACGTGGCGCGCCGCGAAACGTTTCCCCGTTGGAAATGGGCTCGGAGAAGAAAGTCTCGACTCATTATGGCCATCTGGTAGACGAGTTGCAGAGCGATCTAGTAGTGGCTCGCGAGGGAGCCATCGCCAAGGCCTTCCTTGCAGGAAAAACTAGCCGGCCATCAACCGTAGACGGCTGGAGGGGGCGGCGGCTCGAATCATCAGAAACGGATTCACCTGAAATCCAAAGCGCGATTCGCCGTCAAGAGCCGGCTTTGATGGCCCAAGAGACCTCGGTATCGGGTGAGGCGACCGATGAAAAGGTTACGTCGACCGTCCGCAGGAAACGGAAAACTCGCCCCAAGCCTCCATGCTTCGAAGTGGCCGTTGATCAACTCAAGAGGAACCTAGAGTTAAGGCCAATGGAGTTCTGTCAGCTGATGGACCGCAAAGCCGATCAATATCCTACCAGCCAGAAATATCGGCCTCCAAAGACTTGGAACGTACGAAGTTTCCTCGAGCAATATGAAAAACGAAGAAACACTATCTCACGATTTCTCCACAGCGTTCGAAGAGCGATATGATCTGAGGGCGGCTGATCTCGCGGCAATTACGCGAGCATTACGAAATAGTTACCAGTAACCCTCTATGGCAGGAAGAAACCTAACACCTGCAATAAGTTCCCTTGGTTCCACTCTCGGTAACGCTTCTTGTACGTGACGCCTTCTCCATATTCTTGAGACTCTTTGAATTCCAAAGAGGCCCGAGCATGGCGACTACGATCCTTAGACTTCCAGCAGTGAAAGCTCGCACCGGCCTATCGCGCAGCACAATCTACCTCCGCGTGGCTGATGGCTCCTTCCCCCGCCCGGTATCTCTTGGGGCTCGCGCAGTCGGCTGGGTTGAATCAGAAGTTGAAGATTGGATTTCTCTGACGATATCGGCGAGCCGCAGCAGGGGATCCCTCGCTCAAGCCAAGGAAACGGTCTGATGGCCGATGCTCTCAAGCGGCCACACTGGTTTCAGACATAGGTTGAACATAGTTGTGGAGAACGACGCCACTCCATTACCGCGCAGCGATCTGGATTCGAACGGGATCAAAGGCCAGTTCCTCACTTGTTCCGTGTGCGAATTGCGCCCGCACCCTAGCTATGCCCGCCATAATCTTGGGGTTCAAGTGCACAAATTGGCCGCTTTGGCTGACCTTGGGGATCTCGCATTTCAATGCCCGCTCATAATAACGCGAGATCGCTTGATTATCGATGGTTATGGCCGCTGGGATTTGGCAAAACGGGAAGGCCGATCAACACTGCAGTGTATCGAGTACGACCTTGACGAACAAGAAGCTCTCAAATGGCTAATTCAGACGCACCGCCCGTCGCAGGGATTGAGTGACTTCATTCGGATCGAACTAGCGCTCGATCTAGAGCCATACTTCCAGAAGAAGGCAGCACTGAATCAGCACGCAGGCGGACGCAGCAAGGTTTGTCAAAGTTGACAGAAGCTGAGAGAGTCGATTCGAGAAGAGAAATTGCTCGCGTCGCACATGTTTCGCTGGGAAACGTTCGTAAGGTGAAACGCATACGGGCGCATGCGTGTTTGTCATTGCTGGAAGCAGCAAGAACCGAGGAAATCTCGATAAACCTTGCAGACAAGTGGAGTAATAAACCGGAAACGGAACAGCAGGAGCATTTGAGGCTCTTTCGGATCGAGAAGGGCATACGCAAGAAGGCACGACAACTTGTAGCAGCTCATGTAGCAGAAGGTTCTGTGACTAGGGCAGATGCCCGCGTATTCAGACTGTCAGATCTTGTCAGACGTCTAAATCAGTTGAATGACACGGATGCAGAGCAATCCAATGAACTTGGCTCAATCGAGGTTAATTTAGTGAGTGGTCCCGGCAGGGCGATATTTGTAACCGAGGACCTCATCGAAGCCCTCAGACCACAGCATGAGGCACTCTTAAGGTGATGGGTGATCACCCAATTAAACAAATCCTTCTTGATGCCCGAGAGTACTGGGATCATTCGGGCACTCCTTCGAACATCCGCGAAAACTTCTCAAAGGTTTTACGGTGCGGAACGATCGCGCTCGGAGCAGAGGTTTATGCGTCTCCAACTGAATCGAAGTTGGTGTACCACACCTGTAAGTCGAGATTCTGTACGAGCTGCGGACAACGCACGACAGAGGAATGGAAAGAGGACCTGAAAGCAACTCTCCCCGATGTTCCATATGTTGAAATGACGCTTACGATGCCCGCCCGATTCTGGCCGATTCTACAGCAAAGTCGCCACCTCCTGTATGGGATGCCGGCGATGGGAGCAGAAAGCATACAACTATGGGCAAAGGCCCGATACGGCGTGCGTGTGATTATTATGCTCGTCCAGCACACCTTCGGGGGTCTATTGAATTTTTATCCGCATCTACATGTTTTAGTCTCGGTGGGAGGCTTGCGCGAGGCAGACGGCCGTTGGTTTTCGCGTTTGAAATACGACAAACAAGCCGTTACGGAGTTGATGCATGCTTGGCGCTTTGCTGTCATCACCTATCTGGCGGAGGCGATGAAAAGGCGAGCGATCGGGCCAGAACTCTTCGGACAAGAACTAGGAACGATGCTCGAAGAGGAGTACGAGCGGGACTGGCACATTTACATCAGTTCAATCATGTCCAAGGCACATTTCGTCGAATATGTCGGCCGGTACATTCGACGGCCACCAGTGGCCGAGCACCGTCTCACGAGGGTTACAGCGCAATCGGTTCAATACGTTGCCAAGGATACGCGAAACAATCGAGAGGTAACGACGCGCTACTCAAATGAAAAGTTTACCCACATTCTGATGCAGCAGGTGCCGGATCGCGGCCGACATAATATGCGATATTTTGGACTGCTCGCCCCACGTTATAAAGCGCGAACCTGGTCAGCTTTGTTTGTACTCCTAAAGCAGAAACAGCGCCCACATCCTCCGCGATTAAGTTGGAGGTGGCTTCGTCTCAAAACTTTTGGTATTGATCCTCTCCTCGACAGTCTTGGCCAATCCATGCACCGGGTGGGTCGTCGCGAGCCTATACTCGCAGCCTGAGGCTCAATAGCCTTGCCGGGCGGAAGTCAGAACCCATTCCACTAGGATGCTGCGATGCCGCTGCAGTCTTGCTTCCGCGTCAAGTAGTAGGACGCCCTAGCAGCTAGTCCAAGTTTGTGAGTCTGTAAATCGCTCTTTCTCACCATTTTGACTCGATGACCCTGCGCGGGAATCACTCGGCGAAGGTGAAATGAGACTTTGATTTTCCTATATGTCGAGGATCGCGAGGATGACGCCTATAACGCTGTCTATAGGAAATTGCTGGAATATAAACCTCTTGTCCAAAAGCGAGAGCTTGTAGTCGAGGTTCATGTTTTAACGTTCGGACCGCAGCGAATATGCTTTGAGGGAACCGAGGTGGAGGTCGCAGGGCCCGACACGATTTTAGATCGATTAAATGCATACTCTCCCATCTCCGATGAAGAGCTCAAACTCGTCAAGGCGGTGATACAGCGCGTCACATCGATAAAGGCACCAACGAAGCGTACCAACGTTCAGCGGCAGGACTCGCGAGGAGCGACATTACAGGCCATCGAGAGCAAGATTGCTAATTTTGACCAGTGGCAGAAGCGTGCCGCTATTGAATGCCCCGATGGCCCCCAGCGAGTACGTGGTCTCGCTGGCTCCGGAAAAACAATTGTTCTTGCTTTGAAAGCGGCTTACCTGCATGCTGCCAATCCTGAATGGGATATCGCCGTTACCTTCAATACACGGGCGCTGTACCAACAGTTTACGGACTTGATCCGCCGCTTCTGTTTCGAGCACAAGAACGATGAGCCGGATTGGACGAAGCTTAGGATTCTCCACGCTTGGGGTAGCAGCCGTCAATCGGGGGTGTATTCGGAGATCACGAAGGCTAATGATTTACCTACGAGTGATTTTTCTTCGGCTAAAGCTGTATACGGTGCTGACCGGGCTTTTGGTGGAATCTGCGACGAACTGCTCACCGCTTTGAAGCGGAAACATTTATTCGCACCCTTATTTGATGCGGTGCTGATCGATGAAGGACAAGATCTTCCTCAATCGTTTTTTGAGCTCTGCTACCTGAGTACCCGGACTCCCAAGAGGATTGTGTGGGCATACGATGAGCTTCAAAACCTCGGCTCGTATTCGATGGTTCCACCATTCGAACTGTTTGGCAAGAATGCGAGAGGTGAACCAAACGTTCCCAACCTCGACACACCAGAAGGCACCGCCAGGCGCGATATCGTTCTGCCAGTGTGCTATAGAAACACTCCATGGTCGCTCACTGTCGCACACGCAATTGGTTTCGGCATCTATCGGCCTGCTGGATTGGTTCAGTCCTTCGATAATCCCGGACTTTGGCAGGAAATCGGCTATCACATAGTCGATGGGGAGTTGACCCCCGGCCACAACGTAGTCTTGGAACGCAGCGAGACCTCGTATCCACGTTATTTTGCCGAACTTCTCAATCCAGAGGACTGCGTATCATGGCACGCCTTTCAGAGTGACAACGAACAGGTTGCGTGGGTGGCCGAGCAGATCCATACGAACCTTACGGTGGACGAGCTCAGACATACGGACATCCTAGTGGTCATCCCAAATGCGATAACTGCGAAGGTCGTAGCAGGGCGTTTGATCGAAGCGTTGGATCGATACCAGGTTTCTGCACACTTAGCCGGAGTAACCACCAGCGTTGACCGTCTGTTCCAAGAAGGTTCGATAGCCATCGGCAGCATTTTTCGCGCTAAGGGCAACGAAGGCTCGATGGTATACGTTTTGGACAGCGATTATGCAATTCAGCCCTTTGAGTCCGTACGTGGTAGAAATGCGATTTTTACGGCGATCACCAGATCACGAGCATGGGTAAGAATTTGCGGATCCGGCCCCAATATGGTCAGTCTGATCGCTGAACTCCAAGCCGTCAGAGAGAATGCTTTTAGGTTACGGTTCTCAGTGCCGACAGCGAAGCAGCTTGACAGCATGCGCCGAATCCATCGCGACCTGACCGAAGCCGACATTGCAAAGCACAAAACTGTATTGAAAGGCGTGGAGCAATTTCTTGCGCTGATAGAGTCTGGAGAATTGGCTCCCGAAGCCATTCCCGCGGAGTTTCGCAGGCGACTTGCGGCGGTAAAGGCTGAAGATGACGCCGAGTGAAGCCAAGTCGCAAGTTGCAAAGTTGAATGCCATCTTTCTTGAAAACGAACTAGCTGTCGCCGTCAATCCTGCAATTGCATTTCCTGCTGGCGACAGAACGAGAGTCAGTTGGCCTCAAGCGAAAGACGCGCAAGGCCTGTTCGCCGATTTGATTTATGCCTCAATCTCCGAGTATCGCTCCTTCTTCCGAGGAACGCATTACACGTGCCTACTCAATGACGGCGCGCTAGTCCAGATATCATTTGATTTTAAGAACGCCGATATGGTGGCGCACCGATACTGCTTTTATCCTTGTCCACTCTTTCTCTCTGAAAATCTTGATGCGTTTGATTGGGACATGTGGAACGACCTACTGGAAGAAGCTCTCTTTGCAGAGGCACAGGCACTTGAATTGCGTGGCAAAGGCGACGGAAGTATCCCGACAGCAAGCCCCTTACGGCTGCGCTTCCCGATACGATTTGATTACGAGGTTGAGCAGCTACCGAATTCCGAACCTTCGTCCCATGTGCATCTCAGCGATGCCGGAGCTCGGATCCCGGTGCACTCCGCCTTGTCTTTGTCCGAATTCGTACATTTCGTAGTGCTGAACTTCTATCCTTCTCATGCTGCGATCTTGACTGCTTTCGCAATTACTCAGTTGGATCGCTGCATCACTGAGGATCAAGAACATCAGCTGCACTTTGACTGCCGCAGACAACTATAGTCTTGTGGCTGCCTTCTCGCGACGCTTTATCCCTGGCGGATAATAAACAGGCGAGAGGTGGGCGAAACAAGGATAGACTTTGGCACAAGTTCACGACGATCTAATCATCGCACGTCCATGGTAGCGAGTTACCGCTACCGGACAAGACGCAGCGACGAGCCGTTGCGCACGAAGTTAGTGGAGTTGGCGCGGGAGAAACCGCGCTTCGGGTATCGGCGACTGCATGTTCTGTTGGGCCGCGCGGGCGAGCAAGTGAACCACAAGCGCGTGCATCGGGTGTATCGGGAGGCAGGGTTGATGATTCGTCGGAAGAAGCGGAAGCATTGCGTGCGCGAGGGGAAGCCGCTGCTGGTGCGGACTTCGGCGAACCAGGAGTGGGCGTTGGATTTTGTGCACGATGCGGTGGAGTGCGGGCGGGCGATCCGGGTGCTGAGTGTGGTGGATGCGTACACGCGGGAGTGTTTGGCCTTGGAAGTGGATACGAGCTTTGCCAGCCGGAGAGTAACTCGCGTGCTGGAGCAGATTGTGGGCGAGCGTGGAGTGCCGCTGGCGATCCGCTGCGACAACGGGCCGGAGTTGACGAGCCGGCATTTTCTGGCCTGGTGCGTGGAACGAAAGATCGAGTTGGTACGAACTCGTGGTGGCGTAAAAGATACTCCGAGTTGGTCGGGTCCGAGGAGGCGGAGTTACGTCCGCATCCTCGGACCACCAAACGCCATGCACTCGCGTCCAATGAGTGAATAGCGATATTTGCGCCATCGGGCTCTATCCAAGCGTATATTTTGACCGTGGATTCCGAATACAAAGAACTGATTGAGACAGGGGCGCGGATGGCTAAAGAGAGCCGGAAAATGGTGCTCGCATCCCAGCGCGATCTTGAGCAAACAAAGCACGACCAGAAGAGTCTCAAAGATGAGATTGATAGCATTCGCGAAAGTCTTCGCCACCAAGTTGGGATCAAGGCGGGCGGCTTTGGCTGGTCGCGGCCCAACGGGGCCGTGTACGCCAAAGGACTGAAGGTTCTCCTTTAAAAGCGTAGCTTTCGTGGATCATGTCTAAAGCCAACGCCCCGCCTTTAGCGTTAGGAGAGATCATCGATCGCATCGAGGAGATGCGAGAAGAGTTGCTCGTCCTTCAAAGGCCACTGGAGAAGATGGAACTCGCCGAACCCGCCCCTCCTGAAGATGGAGCCACAAATGGGATCAAGGCACGGTAAGCACTCGTTCCGTAACAAATCAAAAAATAGGGCTAGGTTCAATTCGATTTCGGCGACCGCTTGGAAAGCTCGCCCTCGAAATGAGCTTCAACTTCTTCATGACTAAGCGGGTTTTTCGCGTTGGTCAACATGATGGAAGACACGACTTTGTTGCCTTCGACCTGAGCGGTGAGAAACGCCTTCTGGTCTAGTTCTTGGTTCGTGAATTTCACTCTTCTACGATCTGCCAGCGTTTTAATCCACTCGTCGCTCATTCAGCCCCCAAGTGGCGATTCAGTCGAGATCATACGCGCCTTTAAGACTCGGACGTATAAATCTTCTTCGTATGGCCCTTGGCACTCGTTGGCGAAATCAGGCCATTACACGTTTTGACCACCAGGGTTTTGAGTGCTATGGCGATGTTTAGACAGCTATGTCCTTCACCCGCGCTCGCGCAACAAAAAGAGCCCGGGACGCGAGTCCCGGACCCCACCATCCCGACAAACTATTTCTGCACGAAATTGGTATTGATGACACCAGCGTCGGTCTGGATCCCGCTTTGCTCTCCGTCAACTCAAACTGCCCGCCGTTGCTTACCACCGCCAGGCTGAAGTTCGTGGCGGCACCGTCGCTTGCGGTGATCGTGCTCGTCCCGGTGCAGTTCGTCTTGACCGAATACGTCCCGGTCAGCCAACTCCCGCATGCGCAGCGTAAGACTGCTTCTCAATAATAGTTCTCCTTTGATTCGGAGCTCACGCTTCACAGCACAGGACACCGTGCGCTCTGTATCAGAAGGCCGGAAGCTTGCTGACTGTGTTGCTCCCAGTACCCACCACCCAGATGTTGCTTCCGTCGAAGGCCACACCTTGGAGATTCACCCCTCCCGCAGAATAGGTGCCGACCACCGCGCCTGTGCTGGCTAGCAGCTTGCTGACGGTGTTGCTACCGCCGTTCGCCACCCAAATGTCTGTGCCGTCAAAGGCGACGCCGTTTGGTTGGCTTCCCACGGGATAGGTGCCGACCACCGCGCCCGTGCTCGCCAGCAGCTTGATGACACTGTTGCTGCCATTCGTCGCCCAGATGTTGCTTCCGTCGAAGGCTACACTTTGGGGATTGCCTCCTACAGAATAGGTGCCGACCACGGCACCGCTGCTCGCCAGCAGCTCGGTTACGCTGCCGCTGCCGCTGTTCGCCACCCAGAGGTTGGTTCCGTCGAAGGCGATACCGATAGGTTGGCTTCCCACGGGATAGGTGCCGACCACCGCGCCGGTGCTGGCCAGCAACTCGGTGACACTGTTTCCGTCGTAGTCGGCCACCCAGATGTTGGTTCCGTCGAACGCCACACCGGTAGGCTTGCTTCCCGCAGAGTAAGTGCCGATCACCGCGCCGGTGCTGGCCAGCAGCTCGGTGACAGTGTTGCCAAACGAGTTCCCCACCCAGATGTTGGTCCCGTCGAAGGCGATACCGTAGGGCCCGCTTCCGACAGAGTAGGTGCCCACCACCGCACCAGTGTTGGCTCGCAGCTTGGTGACGGTGCCGCTGCCGCCGTTCACCACCCAAACGCTAATTCCGTCGAAGGCCACACCGTAGGGGTTGGCCCCCACAGAGTAGGTCAGACTATTCCACCATTGAAGGAGCGCGACATGTCCCGGAGGAGTTCCTCCACCTTTACCCTGTGGCCCCTGTGGCCCAGTTGGGCCCGAGGATCCCTGCGGTCCCGCGGGACCAGCAGGCCCAGCAGGACCCGTCATTCCGGGTAGACCCTCAATTCCCTGCGGACCTTGTGGACCAACTGCCCCATTGAGACCGTTGGTGCCATTCGCCCCCGCCTGCGCCGTCATGACCCACGGAGAGGTGCCTGGTAGAGCAGTCCCCGCTGCTATGGGGCTGGTTGCGACATACGTGGATGTCGCGGGGAGCGCAACAGTGCCGCCAGTGCCGATGGTCTGTGTGCCGGAGGCGCCAGAGTACGTCCACTGGCTGTCACCATTGATGCTCCACGTTCCGTAGGCAACAGGTCCGAAGCAGTTCGACCAGTCCGTCATGCAGAACTCCCCGGACGAGCCGGCCACGTACCAGAAGCCCCCGTTGCTGTAGGTCATCGTCAGTGTGGTCGAAGTTGCGGTGAAGTCATTGTTGGGTTGGCCACCGGTATTGTTGTTGCCGGAACCAAACGTGGAATTACCCGGCGTGAGAAGCGTCGAGTTCGTGGCACTGTCTGCCAGCGTGAGGTTCCACGAGACGATGTTGGAAGTGTTCAGTACTCCTAGAGTGCCGTCGGTCGTGATCGTGCCAACCATTGAACCAGCGGAACCGAAGGTCAGGTTGACGTTGTAAGTAATGTTGTTAGCACCGGGAGCGAAAGTCACCACATCGTTGACCGCATATGCGGTGTTCGTGTTGAAAACGCCTCGGAAGTTAAAACCAGCACCGTTGCTTCCGTTCGTGCCGTTCGTTCCTGCGGGGCCCTGCGGTCCTTGAAGTCCTTGAGCTCCAGCCGGACCTTGTGCCCCAGCGGGCCCGACTGGACCCTGTGCTCCAACCGGTCCCTGTGCCCCTGCTGCGCCTGTTGCCCCTAGGACGCCTTGCGGACCTTGCGTTCCCTGCGGTCCAATTGGCCCCGCCGGTCCTTGAGGTCCCGCCGGATACTGGTAGAAGGACTCCGCGGATGCCGCAAAAGACCCGCCCACATTGCCTCCGGCGATATAAACCACTCCGCCCACCACCGCGGATGCCGGCTCGTTCCGCGCCACGTCCAGCGGGGATAGAGACGTCCAGGTGTCCGAGATGGGGTTGTACGCTTGCACGGCGGTGATCGAGCCTGAGTTATTATTGCCACCGATGACGTACGCCAGGCCGTTCATCGCTACCACCGCCGGTCCCTCCCAGGTCGGCACGGGCATGGTAGAAACCCCTTGGGTCCACATATTGGTAGTTGGGTTGTAAATCGAAGCCGTTAAGACAGGCGATCCGGGTAAGCCCAACCCGGCCCCGGTCTGGCCGCCAAGAACGCAGAAGCTGCCGTTGATCGCCGCGCCGCCGCCCCCGGAGACGCCCGTGGGCATCGCGGCCAGCGAGGTCCAACTGTTGGCTACGGGATCGTAGACCTGAAGAGTGGATACGGTCGTGTAGTTGCTGGTCGCACCGCCCGCGACGTAAAGCAGTCCGTTGATCACGGCACTGGCCGCCGAAGCCACCGGAGTCAGCATCGGCGCACCGTAGGACCATGAGTTGCTCGTGGGATTATAGATTTCGACTTGATTGGTTACGCCCACGCGGCAATCCGAGTTGACGCAGCCGCCGACGATGTAGAGTTGTCCGTTGATCACTCCGCCGGTGGGATACGCAAGATTCAGCGGAGTTGATGTCAGCACACTCCAGGCATTAGTGGTCGGATTATAGGATTCAACGCTGGTGTTCGGGTATCCGCTTGCGACGACGAACTGGCCGTTAAGCACTGCCCCTATGCTGGTCGCCCCGGCGGTCGGTAAGGGCGCGATGCCGCTCCACGTTCCCAGAGGAATGCCGGAAGCTCCCGCCGGCCCGGAAGCTCCTTGCGGTCCGGCTGGCCCTTGTGGACCAGGAACAGTTGATGCCTCACCAGTTGCTCCAGCAGGTCCCACAGGCCCTTGCGGACCAGCCGGTCCGGTCAGCCCCTGGGGCCCTACCGCGCCCGTGGCTCCGGCCGTCCCCGTCAATCCGATCGGACCTTGCGGCCCCGTGGCTCCCGTAGCGCCTTTCGCTCCTGCCGCGCCCGTGGCACCGGTCAAGCCTGTGGGTCCTTGTGCACCCGTAGCGCCTGTTGCGCCCTTCGCTCCCGTCAGCCCAATGGGGCCTTGCGGTCCAACCGCACCGTATGCCACCGCGAACGTGGACGAGGCTCCGCTTCCATTGGTGACTGTCAGGTTGTAAGAACCCGCCACCTGCACAGGCAGGTCGGCAACGACGGAAGTGTTTGAGCATACAGTCGTCACCAGCTTAAGCTTGGTTCCGTTGAAAGCGACTGTGGGCAGGGCGCCGTCGGCGCAAAATCCAAGCCCAGTAACGGTGATTGTGTGGGTTGTGTAGTTGATGGACGCATTGTCGATGGCGACTGGCACGATCGCTGCGAACGACGGCGCAGAGATCAGCAACAGCAAGATACCAAGATAGCGTTTCATTTCTCTCCGATCTAAGTCTGGTGCTGAGCCTGCGCCCCTAGTGTGAGGTTCGTGACTACGTGTTCTCGCTGCGCTACGTCTTGCTCCTTACCCTAGCTCGGGCAGGGTGCCGGGATTTTTCCAGAGAGCATTCTGAGTGGAACTTAATCAGCTTCATCACTTTTAGACTTGTGAAGCGGCAGGGGATAGATTCCCTTCGTGCTATCTGCGCAATACCGAAGTGCCATACGGAAGTCGCACAGACAAAGGAATTTAGCTCCCCGCGCGAAGCGAAAGTAACGCCAATCGCACACCGCAACGCATAACCGGGGCCGCCAGTCTGAGGTACAGGGCGCGATAAGTGCCGTTAACAGGCCATCGCTCAAAACCCCCGCCCAGAAGCTCACCATGTTGCAACGTCCAGTCGGGCCGCGTCGTCCCAAATGCTGCGGCATGGGAGGCCGTTGCAATGGGCAAACAGAGAGTCAAGCCGAATTACCGTCGCCGGGTGCATCGCCTGCCGGATCTGGATCACTGCAAGCTGGCCGTGCTCAATAGCCTCGGCTCACCAGCGTCGCGCCGAGTGTACGAGTACGCCATCGACCAATTCATGGCGTGGTACTGCTCCGAGCCGCGCCTCGCTTTCAACCGCATCGTCGTGGTTCGCTACCGCATGCACCCTGGAATCAAGAGGGCTGGCTGCAAACACCATCAACCAGCAACTCGCAGCCGTGCGCCACCTCGCTCACGAGGCTGCCGACTCAGGCTTGCTAAGTCCCGAGTTGGCTGCAGGCATCAGCCGAGTAAAAGGAGTGAGGCAGCTCGGGTTTCGTTCCGGCTATTGGCTCAGTACAGATCAAAGCTCGACGGTCTTGAAACGAGCGTACGGCAATAGCACGCGCGCCAAGCGAGACTATGCAATGCTGGCCATGCTGTTCGGATGTGGCTTTCGCAGATCGGAACTGGTCGGCTTAGAAGTGGACGAGATCCAGATGCGTCAGGGGCACTGGGCGGTGGTGGACCTGATTGGCAAGGGCGGGCACATCCGCAACCTAGTAAGTGTACTGGAGCGGGTGTAGGCGGTGTTTGGACTGGGCCCAGCTACCCGGATCTATCTGGCTGCGGGAGTGACCGACATGCGCAAGGGGTTCGAGGGGCTGTACGGTCTCGTCCGCGATCGTTTGTCGTGTGAGCCTCTGAGCGGGCACCTGTTCTTGTTCTGCAACGGCCAACGTAACCGGCTGAAGGTACTCGTCTGGGATGGTAGCGGACTCTGGGTCTGTGCCAAGCGGCTAGAGAAGGGGCGGTTCACCTGGCCGCAATCCGGCGATGCGCAGGGCAAGGTCGTCCTGAGTCACGATGAGCTTTCGCTGTTGTTGGGTGGGATCGATCTGACCAAAACCAAGCACAAGCGGTGGTACCGGAAGGATTCCCCCGAGGGACACGCTGCCGCATGATTGCTTGAACGATTCGAGCGACTCTGGTAGATCAATAACCCATTGTGAGTGCGCCTTCCATTCCTTCCGCACCAGCCGATCTGGAACTCATCGCACAACTTAAGGGCAAGCTGCAGTACGCGGAGTTGCGGATTCGTGTACTGGAAGAGCGACTGCGGCTGCTGCGGATCGAGAAGTATGGAGCAGGCGGAGAAAAGCTTTCGCAGGCGCAAATGCAATTGTTCGAGCTTGAGCCCGTCGTCAGTGAAATGATCGAGCCGGTGGAGAGCGACCACGCGCCAGCGCATCGCTCGACCAAGAAATCCGTCAAGCATCCGGGGCGCCAGGAGTTGCCAGCGAATCTTCCTCGCGTTGAGCGGATTCTGCCTTGCAGGCCGGATCAGCGCGTATGCAAACGCTGCGGCAAAGAAACAGTGGTGATCGGCTACGAGGAGAGTTCCCAACTGGACGTGGAACCGGCGAAGTATTTTGTGCTGGTCGCGAAACGAGAGAAGCGGGCCTGCCGGTCGTGCGAGGATCTCGGCGTCGTCTCAGCGCCCCTGCCGCCACGGATCATCGAGAAGTGTCTGGCGAGTGACCGGATCGTCATCGAGACAGTCGTCAGCAAGTATTGCAATCACCTGCCCCTGCATCGTCAGAGCATGATTCTGGAACGGGACCTGGGCTTGGAAATCAGCCGCGCAACGCTGGATGGCTGGGTCCTCAAAGTCGGCGAGTTGCTGATCCCGATGGTTGCGGCCATGAGGCGAGCATTGATCAGCGGAAGTTACATTCAGGCGGATGAAACTCCAGTGGACGTGCAGACACGCGAGGGCCGGGGTAAAAACCACCAAGCGTACCTCTGGCAATACAGTCGCCCCGGAGGAACCGTGGTGTTCGATTTCCGATTGGGTCGCGGACGCGATGGGCCGAAGCGGTTTCTGGGACAGTTCGAAGGCATTCTCCAAACCGACGGCTATGCAGCTTATGACCAAATTGGTGGGCCGAGGATGGTACATGCTGCTTGTTGGTCTCATGCCAGAAGACAGTTTTTCGAAGCAGTCCAGCTAAATCCTCGAGACCCGCTTGCAACTCCGATTGTGGCGCGGATGGACGAACTGTTTGCCGTCGATGCGGAAGCTCGCCGCAAAGTGCTGACTACTGCGGCGCGCCATATCCGGCGTCAGGAAACAGCGAGATCTCTTCTCGATGATATTCGCAGCAAGATCGAGGCAGCGCAGTCCGCTGCTTTGCCTTCCAGCGCGCTCAGCAAGGCCTGTCAGTATGCGCTCGCACTGTGGAAGAAGCTCACTCGCTTCTTGGAGTATCCCGAATTAGAGCTAAGTACTAACCTGGCGGAGAACTCCATGCGTCCGGTCGCTCTTGGTCGAAAGAATTGGTTGCACATCGGCAGCCCACAAGCGGGACTGAAGGTTGCGGCGATTCTCTCGGTCGTGGAAAGCTGCCGAAGGTTGAAACTGCCTGTTCGTGACTATTTGGCCGCAGTTCTCCCGGGGTTGGCCGGTCTCCCGATCCGCTGCCTCCCAAACCTTACTCCCGCTGCGTGGCTCGCCCGGCATTCAGACACGAAAGCGACCGTGGTTCTGGCGTGGAGGAATTTGCAACCACGTCGATTCTGAAGGTAGGCCGCAGACAAACTGACCGCTACTACGGCGCCAAACTTCGGTTGTCTGAGCGGAGGAATTGGCAGAAAGTGGCCCGCTATGGCGGCCTCGGATACCCGGTTAGGCCTTTTCTGCAGCTGCCTCTTTCGCGAGTAGCCTCTGGGCCTGATGGTCGCCGCCAGCAGCTTCTTTGGCAGTCTGAGCAGGAGTCTCCAGAGTTTCCTTGAGTGCTGTCTGGGCCGCACTGCTAATCTGCACGGTGTCCGCAGGGGCGTTGGCCGAGGACGCTGTTTGTGCCGGTTTCTGACTTGGAGTCGTAGAGGCAGTGGCCTCGGTCTGAGCTGCGTTTGTGGATACCGGCGGTTCGGTTTGATGGGCGATTGTTACGGCGCTAATCATTTTAGAGGTCCTTAAGGCCTCAAATGGACTATCGGCTGTGAAGGAGGAAACCTTTACACTCGTCCCCGCACTGACCTGCGGAGGAATTGGCAGAAAGTGCCCGCAATGGCGGCCGCCGGATACTCAGAGGGCGCACTTGGGCAGCACAGCCCTGAACAAGCTACCTTGTGGACTGGAAGAAGTGAGTTCCAATCTCCCTCCGTGCGCTCCGGCAATCCACAGCCCGATCGCCAAACCGAGACCGGCCCCACCGCTTCCGTTGTTGTCGCTGCGAGAGCGCGCTTTGTCCGCGCGGAAGAATCGTTCGAAAATCCGGCCTTGTAGCTCGGCGGCAATGCCTGGTCCGGAGTCCTGGACCGTCAAATGGTACTCTCCGTCTTCCTCGCTACATCGCAAAGAGACCGATCCGCCTTCGGGAGTGTACTTGATGGCGTTATCCAGTAGATTCAACAGCATTCGACGGAGAAGAGACTCGTCCGCACGGATGGGTAACTCTGTTTTGGCTTCACATGAAAGCGCAATTTTCCGGGCAGCCGCAAGCGTCCGCACATTCCTTGAACATTCCTCCACCAGCTCATCCAGATAAAAGTCAGTGAGCGCCAGAGGATATTGGCCGGCATCCGCCCGCGCCAGCGTGAACAGATCCTCAACGATATGTTTGAGCCGCTTCGCTTCCTGCCGCAGAATTTCCAACGACTCCCGGTATTCTCGCGGAGTGCGCTGCTGCTGAGCTAGCGCGACCTCCGCCTCGCCACACAAAATGGCAACCGGCGTACGCAGTTCGTGGGAAGCGTCTGCAACAAATCGGCGTTGCCGCTCGAATGACTGACTGAGCCGATCGAGCAATTCATTGAATGAACCTGCCAAGTGCCCGAGTTCGTCGCGCGGATTTTCGACCTTGAGTCTCTGGTAGAGGTTCTCGGCGCCCATGCGGCTGGCCTGGGAGCTCATGGCCACTACGGGAGCAAGACTTCGTCGCGCAAGGAGATATCCGCCAGCACCAGCGAGGAGAATGGCCAGGGGAATGACAATCCAGAAAGTATCCACCAGAGTCGCAAGGAACTCTCCCTGCTGGCGAAGAGACTGCAGAACGATCAGAGTTGCCGGCTGTTGCTTGACTAAGAAATGTCGTACATAGCTCCGGTATTGATGCCGGCTTAGGTGGAGCGAACGGAATGTTTCGGAAGAAGAGACAAGCGGGCGCAAGGATGAAGCGAGCATTTCGCGACTCGGATTCGAGAATTCTTCGGCCTCGCTATAGCCCTCAGAAGCGCCCAGCAGACTACTGTTCGCATCGTAGACCACGAAAGATACCTCGCGAAAACGGTGCTCTGAGATGGCTGCCGCGATTCCGTCGCTCACACCGGCGGGATTAGTTGCCAGTTCGGCGTTGACGGTTGAGAGAAACGAGTCGGCCAGTTCGATCGCGTTGGCATCGGCCCGTCGAATGACATTCTGGCGAAGAACGAAATAGATCCCCGCGGCCAGCGCGACCAGCACGATCGTCATCGACAGGGTGTACCACAGGGTCAGACGAATGCGCACGGAGCTAAACATCGTCGCGGCTCCGCACAGCGGTTTGTTTCGGCTCCGGGGTCTCTCCACTTAAGGTAAGAATGTAGCCTAGCACCGCGTCGCGTGTGCAGCAATGGTTTAGCAAAGCCGGCGTCGATTTTTCGCCGAATCCGGTTGATATACACTTCGATCAGATTCGAGAAGGGATCGAATTCTTCGTCCCAGACGTGCTCAGAAATCTCCGCCCGGCCTACAACCCGGCCGGCCTCGCGCGCCAGGAATTCCACCAATGCGTATTCTTTGGCGGTCATAGGAATGGCCTTGCCGCCGCGCTCGACGGTTTGTGCCGCCGTATTAACGACCAGGTCGGCGACTACCAGCCGCGTCGGTTGCAAGGTTTTGGACCGCCGCAGCAGAGCTCGCAAGCGAGCCAGCAGTTCCCCAAACTCGAATGGCTTTGTAAGGTAATCGTCGGCTCCCCGATCCAATCCCTTGATACGATCGTCGACTGCATCGCGGGCGGTGAGCATCAGTATCGGCATTGTCTGCCCGGAGTCGCGGAGTTCCCTGCAAACCTGAAATCCATCTGGAGGGGGAATCATTACGTCGAGAATGACCAGGTCGTATGCAGAAATGGCCGCTTGGTACAGCGCCTGTTCGCCCGAACTCACAACGTCAACAGCATAGGACCGTTCCCGCAGCCCCTTGGCCACGAAATGGGCGATTCGAGCCTCGTCCTCCACCAGCAGCACCCGCATGGCAAGATCATAATCCCGAGGGCAGCCAAACAAGCAATCCGACCCGCAATAATCCTGACAGGTATATCGTTCCCGTATTTATGCTCTGTTTATCTTCCCGAGAGCAATATGTTTTCGAAGCAGTTCGCGTGAAGTGTCGGACCAGAATGAGGATCGTAACCGCCAGGTACTGTTCTTCTCTGGAGAAGGGAGTTGGCCCTTGAGAATCCTACGCCAGAATCCGCTTACTTTTACTGTCGCTGTAGTGCTCTATGTTTTCTTCCAGATGAGTCTGGCCCCGGCGCAGGAAAAAACTGGCACGGTAGAACTTGCCGAGCTACCGAACCCCGATCCCTCAAAGCCGCCTGTGGTCATCACGCTCGCAGATGCGATTGAGCAGGCTCGCAAGGTCGATGCCCATTTCCAGAGTGCGCTGACTGATGCGAAACTCGCCCATGAGGATCGGACGCAGGCGAGGAATGCGATCCTGCCGACAGTGAGTTACACCTCGCAAGCGTTGCTCACGCAAGGCAATGGAGGGCGCACGACCATTGGACGATTCGTCACCAATGACGGTGTGCATGTTTATCGGTCGTGGGGAGTCGTCCACGAGGATCTCTCGCCCGGCAACTATCTGGGCACGACGTATCGCGAAGCGAGAGCTACAGCGGCCATGGCCAGTGCGAAAGCCGAGATTGCAAAGCGCGGTTTGACCGTCACGGTGACCAAGCTTTACTACGGGCTGGCCGTCGCGCAGCGAAAATATGCCACGGCACAAAGCGCGGCGGAAGCCGGCAGGCACTTTTACCAGATCACTCAAGATCAAGAAGCTGTAGGCCAGGTGGCACATAGCGATGTTCTGCAGGCCGAGATTCAATACCGCCAACAGGAACAGGTATTCGAAGACGCCAAGCTCCAAATGGAGTCGTGCCCGGCTCGATCTGGCGGTCCTATTATTTCCGACGCTGAGTGAGAATTTCAGTATTGTCGATGATATGGATTCGGCCGTCGCGTTGCCGTCGTTTCCAGAGGCGCAGCGCATGGCAGGGAACAAGAATCCGGATCTGCGTGCGGCCATGGAAGCTCTGCATCAAGCCAACCTGGGTCTTGTCGCCGCCAGAGGCGCGTTCCTGCCCTCCTTCTTCGTTGATGCGGATTACGGGATTGAAGCGAACGCCTTCGCACTGCATAGCACGAATGTTGAGGAAACGCACGCAGGAGTTCTGCCGAATCTGGGCTATTTCATCACCGTCGGGGTGAACGTGCCGGTGTGGGATTGGGGCACTCTGCGAAGCAAATTACATCAGGCAGGATTCAAGCGCGAACAGGCGAAAGCGGAAATGAGCCAGACGCAGCGCGAAATGCTGAATGCTCTATACAGCTCGTATAACGAGGCGACCGTCGCTCGCACCGCCGTAGACGAAACGCGCCAGACTGCGGATCTCGCGGCTGAGAGCCTCCGCTTGACCGACCTTCGCTACAAAGCCGGAACGTCAACTGCGCTGGATGTGGTGGTTGCTCAAAATACTTTGAGCCAGGCGCGTAACGCGTTCAGTGACGCGCAGGTTCGCTACCGCGTAGCTGTGGCGACTTTGCAAGCGGTGACAGGGAGCTTCTAGGAAAAGACATGGCTTTGCTTGATTTGGAAAAAGGAAACATTTCGTCTCCGTCAGCGCACACGGCTTCGAGCAGTGTGGTGTGCAGGCGTTTTGTCTTCGCGGCCTTTGTTCTCAGCCTGATGCTGCTCGTTATGGGTTGTTCGTCCAGCCAGGAAAAGGAGCCGGTACCGCTGGTTACGGTGCAGGCCGCTGCCGTAAAGATCCAAACCATTGAAAATGAAATTTCAACCGAGGCAATTCTGTACCCGCACGATCAGGCCGCCATCGTGCCGAAGGTGACCGCTCCCATCAAGAAGTTATACGTCACACGCGGCAGCCGAGTTCATGCCGGAGAAGTTCTGGCGACGATCGAGGAATCGGATCTGAAGGGCGCTCTTACCGAAAGTCAAGGTGCGTATCAACAAGCGGAGGCGACTTACAACAGCGCTTTGCAGTCCGCGGAGCACGACTTGAAGATCGCCAAAGAGCAATTCGAGGCGGCCCAATCCGTGTACGACAGCCGCGTGAGTCTTTACAAGCAAGGGGCAGCATCGCAAAAAGATGTTCAGGACGCGCAAATTGCGCTCTCGCAGACCAGCAATCAATACGGTCTTGCCCAAAAGCAATACAACCTAAAGTCGGCCGAGGGGCAGCTGACCTCAGCCAAGGGCAAGCTGGCCGCTGCACAAGCGCAAGTGGATTACAGCACGATCGTGAGCCCGATCAATGGCGTGGTTACGGATCGTCCCTTCTTTGCTGGGGAAACACCACCAGCTGGAGCTCCGATTCTCACCGTAATGGATCTATCGAAAGTCGTGGCTCGCGCGTACTTGAGCGCGGCGCAGGCGGCGCAGTTGCACGTCGGCGACGCGGCAGCACTCGTTCCCGCGAACGCCGGCACGGAGATCGAGGGCAAAGTCACCGTGGTAAGCCCGGCGCTTGATCCCAACAGCACGACGGTTCAAGTCTGGGTTGAGGCTGTGAATCCCAGTGGGCGGCTGAAGCCCGGCTCCACAGTCGGATTGAAGATCGTTGCCAGCACTGTGAAAGATGCACTGGTCGTGCCGGTTGAAGCAATTCTCACCGCATCGGACGGAGCTACTTCCGTGATGGCAATCGGTCCGGATCAGACCGCCCATCGGACCAGCGTCAAGACAGGAATTCGCCAAGAGGGCGAAGTGCAGGTCCTGAGCGGCCTGAAGGCAGGCGATCAGGTCGTGACTCAAGGCGCCTACGGTTTGGCCGACGGCGCGAAGGTGACGATCTCAACTCCAGCTGCCGAGCCACAGGATAAAGACTGAGGCCCAACTCGACCTATGGCGAACTCGAACGATAGAAATTCCAGGGTTGCGCAACTACGAAGGTCCGAAGCCGACAAATACTGGTTTGCGCGTGAGCATAAGTCCATCATTTTTCTCATCGTGACGCTCGCGCTGATCGGTGCGTACCTGCTTTTCAGCATTCCGATCGCGGTATTTCCCACCACAGATTTTCCTCGGGTCATGATTTCCGTCGATAACGGAGTCATGCCGATCGATCAGATGCTGGTCACGATTACCCGTCCCATCGAAGAAGCCCTGAGCGGAGTGGAAGGCATCCAGGATGTTAAGTCGGTCACCAGCCGTGGGTCTGCCGGCATTGATTTGTACTTCAGTTGGCGAGTCGACATGTTCCGCACGCTGGAGCGCGTCAACGCCTCGTTGGCACGTTTGGCCGGGACTCTGCCGGCTACGGCCAAGATTTCGACCCAAAGACTGGAATTTTCCACTTTCCCGATCATGGGATATGGGCTGACCTCCGATACGGTGTCGCAGCGACAGCTCTGGGGGATTGCGACATATGACATCAAACCACGGCTGGCAAGCCTGTCAGGTGTTGGAACGATCGTGATCCAGGGCGGCGAGGCGCCGGAGTTTCACATCGTTCCCGACCCGGCCAAGTTGCGCGCTGCCTCGGTGAATGTCTCGGATATTCTGGCGGCAGTGGATCGCTCGAACATCATCGAGTCTCCCGGACTCTTTGAGCAGAACCACAAGTTGTATCTCGGTTTGATTTCGGGGCAGGCGCACAACGCACAGGATATTTCCAATATTTTTGTGAAGAATTCGCCCGGCGGTAGTCCCGTCTCTGTTGGTGATGTCTCCCAGGTCACGCCTTCGTTTGCGCCAACTTTCACGATCGTCACTGCGAATGGAAAGCCTGCTGTACTGATCAACATCAATCGGCAACGCGGAAGCAACACGCTGCAGGTGGCGGGCGCGGTCCAAGCAGAGATGAGCCAGATTGAAAAGTCTTTGCCCCCGGGCGTACACGTCAGCACTTTCTACGATCAATCGTGGATTGTGGGTCAATCCATCAAAAGCGTCCGTGATGCAATTGTGATCGGCTTGTTTCTGGCTTCAGCCGTCCTGGTGCTCTTTCTGCGTGATTGGGGCACTTCGTTTATTGCCGGAATGGTAATTCCAATTAGTTTGCTGGTTACCTTCATCGTTTTGAAACTCCTCGGTGAGAGTTTCGACCTGATGACGCTGGGCGGAATGGCAGCCGCTGTAGGCCTGATTATCGATGACGCGATCGTTGTTCTGGAAAATGTGACGCTGCACCGTGAAGCGGGAGAGGGGAGATATGAGGCAGTGGCGATGACGCTTCGCGAGCTTTCCTTGCCCCTTGTCGGTTCCACGCTGACGCCAATCGTGGTCTTTCTGCCTTTAGTGGCCATCACCGGAGTCACTGGAGTTTTCTTCCGTGCGATGGCAGTTACGATCGGAGCCGCGTTGCTAACGTCGCTCGCGCTCGCGCTCACCTGGACGCCGACGCTCTGTATCTACCTGTTGAAGAAACCGGCCGGCGAAGAGCCTCCCGCAGGAGATGAGCAGCACGCGGCGGTGGCCGCCTCGTTCCCAGAAGGTCTCAGCGACTCGGGCGAAGGTGTTAAACAGGTCGAGATAAATCGATTACTGCAAGCCGAAGAAGAACACTTAATGAAAGGATTCTTCGGACGCGTGATTCGCTTCTACGAAGCATGGTTCCGGCGAAGTCTCAAGCGTCCGGTTTGGGTTCCAGTTCTTATGGTTGCTCTGATTCTGGTTTCTTACGTCTGCTACCAGCACATCGGATCCGATCTGTTGCCGAAGATGGACGAAGGCAGCTTCATCGTCGACTATGTAACACCGCCGGGAAGCTCGCTCGCGGAAACCGATCGGATGATCTCGCATGTCGTGCAAGATCGTGCAATCGGTTCCCGAGGTGGCAAGCACTTCTCGGCGTACCGGTCTCCAATTGGGATTGGCCGCGGTGACCGAAGCGAACACGGGAGATATTTCCGTGGATTTGAAAACCGACCGTCACCGCGATATCTGGGAGATCATGGACGAACTCCGGGGAAAGGTCGCTCAGGCGGAGCCGGCCGTTGAAGTGGAGTTCACTCAAAAGCTGCAAGACATGATTGGAGACCTGACCAACGCACCGCAGCCGATCCACATCATGATGTTTTCCCCCGATGCCAAGCTGCTCGATGACTGGGCGCCCCAAGTCGCGGATGCAATCGCAAAGATCCAGGTGGGTGGACGGCACCCGGTTGTCGATATCGATAACGGAATCGAGTCGACCACAAGTGGACCCGCGGTCTCCTATCAAGTGAACATGGCGAAGGCCGCGCATGTTGGTTTCGCCCCGCAAGCCTTGGCCGACGAAACGCAGGCAATGCTCGATGGCGTCCAGGCGCTGCAACCGGTCGTGATTGACGATCGTCCGTATCCGGTGCGCATCCGCTATCCCGCGGCCATTCGCTCTTCGGTTGACGCCATGAACAACACAATGCTGGTGGGCCCGGGCGGTCAGGTCGCGAACCTGGGTTCGCTGGCAACTATGACGGAAATGCCCGGCCAGACCGAGATTTTGCAAGACAACCAGCAGCGTTACGTCGCGGTTACCGCGCGGCTTGAAGGCCTGGACATGGGGCACGGCATCGCGGAGGTGAAGAAAATCATTGCGGACATGCATCTGCCAGCGTCCATTCGAATCGAATACGGCGGCTTGTACCAAACGCAACAGCAGTCCTTTCGCGACTTGACGATGGTCCTGTGCATGGCGATTGTCTTCGTGTTTCTAGTTCTGCTATTCGAATTCCGGAACTTTTCGGCCCCAATTTCGATTCTGGTTTCTGCGATCTTGTCGACGGCTGGTGTTTTCGTCGCCCTGCTGATTACCGGGATCACGTTCAACCTGTCTTCCTTCATGGGACTGATTATGGTGATAGGTATCGTCGCCAAGAATGGAATTCTGCTGCTCGACGCGGATGAGAAGTTCCTAAATGTGGGCTACTCCAAAGAAGAGTCGATCTTTCAAGCGGGCCGCAGAAGGCTGCGGCCGATTGTAATGACCGCCATAGCTGCGGTCGCGGGTATGATCCCGCTGGCGCTGGGTATAGGCGCTGGTTCTGAGATGCTGCAGCCGTTAGCCGTTGCGGTCATCGGTGGGTTGCTGATTGCAATGGTGCTCTCGTTGTTCGTTACTCCGACGATCTACTACTTCATGACGCGAAAGAAAGCGAGCGCTGCGTCGTGAACGCCTTTCTCCCCGCACCAATTGCTTATTTGTCACCGACTTTGTATTACCATCTGCGCCAGGCTCGAAACGGCTCAGCGAATGGCCGGGTGTGTTGCGGAGACCTCTCGTCCGATGTTTTGCGGTATCTGTGGCTGGTGCAAGGATATATGTTTTGAGATCCAGGAGTTTTTATCAGCCACGTCTAGTTCCTTCAACTTTTCGAGGAACGAAATCGAGCCATATACTCTAATGACACAATAGAGTAGTCAGAATTCAGGGGGATGAGGTCCGTCTGCGACATGCACGTTGCTCCCCAACCGAGCGGTCTGCATCATACGCTTAATGCGGAGGCGTGTACCGACTGCTTTATTGCTCCTTGCGACGCAGCCATAGTTGCACATCACTGGATCCGGTTTGTGACTGGGGCGGCGTTGGTGTTTACACTAGTGATCGCCACCAGCGTTGCGTCGGAAAGACCGCCCACAGGTACATCCAGGGGATCAGAGCAGCTAGATGCACTTATCAAAGAGAAGAAATACCCTGAGCTCTTGACAGCGCTAAACAATCCAACTGGGCTAAAGACGCAGGATTATGCATTCTTCGCGGGAGTGCAGGCCAATCACACTAACCACCTAAGCACTTCCATCCGGCTGCTGAAGCAAGCACTCCCGATGCTTCAGAAACAGGGCGCGCGTGATCGCGAGCAAGTTGCTCTGGAAACGCTGGCAGACGGATATTCGAGGCTGTATCGCTACTCAGAAGCCGCCGATACCTACGCGATACTGGAAAAGCGTTTAGGCGATCAGATGAGCGCGGAAGAAAGGGCTAACGTTGAACACGCAGCCCTGCAATGGGGGCTACTCCGACACGTGCCGCCACAGAGCGTCTCTGTCAGCGCAGCATTCACGGTAGCGACAAAGAGTAACCTGTTAGGTGTTCTCGAAGCGCCCGTCGAAATTCGCGGCGAAACGCGGTACTGGGTTTTGGATACCGGTGCCAACATTTCTGCAATATCAAGAAGCGAAGCGCGCCGTCTAGGGCTCCAGCCTCTAGAGGGCTCTGCCGCACTGAAAGGAGTAAGCGGTAATCTGGTGCCGATTCACGTCGCAGTCGCTCCCGAGCTGCGCATTGGAAAAGCCAGGCTGCATAACGTGGTCTTTGTTCTCCTAGACGACCAGGACTTGCTGGTGAGGCAACTGCATTATCAGATCGACGGAATCATTGGCTATCCGGTCATGGCTGCTCTCGCCAGAATTACGTTTTACCGTAGCGGCATGTTTGGGGTGGATGTAGGCACCAAGCCGTTCCCTCATAAAGATCACAACCTGTTTGTCGAAAAGCAGACGCCGCTAACAGCTGCTCGAATCGGAGGCACAAGTTGCCTCTTTACGTTTGATACCGGTATTCGGAGGAGTATTCTCACGGCGCGCTACTATCGGGAGCACACATCAGACTTTGTGATGAAAACGGCGATTGATCAACCTCTAGCTGGCGTTGGGGGCACGCGCTCGATTTCTACTTACGCTCTGGAATCTGTTCAAGTCGAAGTCGGCGGCCGCAGTACGACACTGCACGACGTCCCGGTTCTGACTGAGCGAGTGGGAAAGAATTACGACGACTTCTGTGGTAATCTCGGCCTGGATGCGATACAGGAATTCTCAGCATTTACACTAGATTTCGACGATATGTACCTCTCTGCACATTGATGCCTCCTGGTCAGCAAATAGTTCGTCTGACGGCAGGAATAAGGTTCCATGTGCTCCATCCGACACAACGATCAGTGTGTAAGGGCGGACTAAGTGACACGGAGACGCATGAAGGAATTGTCCGAATCGAGACGCCGATTCCTAAGATCGGCGTGCCTGACGACCGGAGCGGTCTTGCTTACTCACGGCGGTGTTGTCGCTGAATTCGGCGCGTCACCGCAGACCAAAGAGTCGCCCGCTGGGTTGCGGTGTTTTCTGAATGCGTTGAGGCCAGTCACGCCCTCTTGCGGGTTTTCGCTGCCGTTTTTTCCGAGGAGCGTGTTTTCTTGCGAGCTACGGCAGCAGTCTTTTTCTTTTTGCTTGCGGCTTTGATCGGAGGCAGCAATTCCACCTTGGGCTGTTTTGCCGTGCGATGATGGCCATGCTGCAGCAGCTGGATGCGCGCAGCTTCTTCTTCCGTTCGTAGTTGAGTGGCTGTAGCTTTTTGGCGCTCTTCCTCAAGATATTCCGGGATCGTTTGAGATGTCATAGCCTGCAGTGTGGCAGAACTATCTAGGTCTAGGCTGTGCAATTTTGGCCAGTCCGTGAACAATTTCGTGGGCACACCAGGAAGCGGGGCTGAAAACCCGGTGAGACCTTTCTAGAACAAAGAAGATAGGACCTCGTTTCACGCGCGACGCACGAGCCACACAATCACCAGAATCACAATAATTGTTCCGACCACACCCATACCTAACATAGTCCCTCCAGTCGAACATGCAGGGCATCAAGGTCACCCATGCAGGGATGATAGGGCCAGATTCTGGCTTTCGTCTGAGCAAAACTAGACACCTTACGTTGATTTGACAGGTCTTTGGCGCAGAAACGTTCGATGGAACACTACAACCTGAGGATGTAGACCCTCGTAGTTGGCGATAAATCCCCATATCACTCATTTTCCCTCGCGGCCACCTCGGGCGATTTCAATCGCAAGAAACAGTACGGATAACGATCAGAGGGTATGGGGAAGTCTTGCTTAGCATCCGCGTACGGCGCTGCGCTAGGTCTATGGTTCATTGTGGCTTGCGCCAACACCAACGCACAGACGACAACGACTGGTGGCTCTAATGTCCGTGGCCCCCATAAAGCCGCCAGTTGCAAGAAAGACTCGGAGTGCCCTTCCGGTCAGCGCTGTGGCTTTACGAGCGGCTGTGAAAGTAAAGGGAAATGCATCGTCCCAAGCCGCGACAATCACTGCATCGATCCAGGTGGCCGCTGCGGTTGCGATGGTCGCCCCGTCGATATTTTTTGTGCAGTGGGTTCGCGTACCGAATACGCATCGGACCCAACAAATGCGGTAGGCCCGTGTCCGAAAACTTGCAGCGAGCAATTAGAGTGCGGATCTGGTCTGGTGTGCCAGAAGGGCTTCTGCGTTAAGCCATAATGCAATAGTTGTTGCAAAATCTTCATTTCACTCAAAACCTTGCGGCAGGAGTCCGCCCGAGAGCGCGAAGTTGGTGAAGCAGTATTATCAAGCCCGAGGGAAGCGATGCCAAAAGCGAATCGTGGGGGCTAGAAAACCTGTTCGAGAGGCCACAAATATCGCGGCAAACGCGGATGCCCAACTTGATGGAAAGGAAATCGACCCGGCGGGTCGAAAACGGCGCGGCCCAGCCGACCAGCGTAATCAACAAGTCCGTCAACTGGCGTAACATCGCCATTACGCTCATCTGGCCTTGGGGGCACTTGAGTGAAATCGCCTGGTTACGAAAACTGTGCAAGCCCTCTTACAGTGCTGTTTCTCCGCCGGGGACTGAGTGTTGAGTTGGCCCGCGATTCGCCCGCAGTGGTCAGTTGTAGGTACCGCGCGCGCCGACCTCAAGTCCTTGTTGATAGCGCGGATGCCAAACGACGACCATGTGCTTTAATCACAGACAAGGTATAGCGTGAGGGTCTAGTATGGCTGCCGTCCTCGATGTAGAAAAGCAAGTCCGAGATTGTGCCCGCGGTACCAAGCGCATCGGGCGCCGCCGATGTCTTCGCTCTGCAGGCTTCGGGAATCGTGCAGGCGATCAAGAGTGATGGCACTGTCGCTTGGCAGGCCAATGCCGGAATAAACAGTAAGCTGATTCCTGACTTCCAAGGCGGAGTGATCGTAGCAAATCCAAATACCGGTACGTGGTATAAGCTGGATGGCCTAACCGGACAACCTTATCCATCCAGCCCCTACGGCGGTGAAGCTCTCCTAGTGCATCCACGGGAATTGTTTTCGACGGCCTCGCCGCGATTGATCCTACAACCTACAACCGGACAGCAGGAATTCACCTTTGCTCCCAAGGAGAAGAGCATAAGCTCCAGTAACGGTAATTGTGGCGAATATACTCCATCGCAAGGCTCTTACCCGGGCGGCTGTGGGTCAGGCCATTTCTTGGCAGTCTAATCACCAATGCCGATCAGGGAGTTCTGTACTCGTGGAGCACATCGTTCTGCAACCAGTTCGGCAACTGTAACTACCAAAACCAACTTTCAACCGTCGCAACAGGTGGAAGCGTATCTACGATTGCGACTGGCATTGGAAAGGATTGAGCTACGAGCACGGCCTCGCGATTGACAGGAAGCACGGCAATGGAACCGCCGCGAAGCTCTACAAGCTTTCAAAAACCGTGAAGCAATGGGATACGAGAGAGCTTGAGCAACTGATAAGCGCCGCCCGGCATTCCTATCTGGCCTATACCCAGCTCTACAACGAACTTACGGTTTCTGCAGTTTCTCAAGCTGCTTTCTGAGTATTTCTTTTAAGTCGGCTATGTTTTTGTCGTATTTCGCGATTTGCTCCTCCAGTTTTTGCCGAGTGTCTAATAAGGCCGTACTCACCCCTGATGCTGCTACCACGATGGCTATGGTAAACATGAAAATGGTTCCAATGTCCAGGGCGAAAAAAGAGTTTAGCTTGGCTGCCAGGGCCACATCTTTAGCGTATTCAAGCATGACAGAATGCCGGAGCGTCAAGAGCATCGCTCCGATACACATGAAGATAAGGGTTCCGAAAAGAGTTCGGAAAGTGACCAGATAAAGAAGCTTGTCAGAGACCATCATTAGCTTTAGTGACTCTCGGTATTTTTCCAGCTCTTTGATTCGCTTTTGAAGCTGTGCAACCGATTGCTCCGAGATTTTGTTCCTTATCCAGCGCACGAGGCCCTTGATCCGAGAGTCTCCCACTGGTAAAAGGTCAGCAATCACCCATATAACGAAGGCCATCACTCCACCGATTGCCCAGTCTTTCGGCGAGTGCATCAGGTCATGCCAAAAATCGCGCACGTTTCTCCCATCCCTTGACGAACCCCGCCGCCATTATATGATTTAAATACACCCCCAAAGCATGAAATCCACCCGCTGCCAACCGTGCAGACAGGGAAAGCACGAGGAGTGCGACGGAACAATCCCGCGCCGATTCGATGAAGCGCACGATAGAGCTTGCGAGTGTTGGCATCGGGAAACCCGCGCGGATGCAAAAGCCATGACCAAGAAAAAAACCCGGTGGATGCCGGAGTTTGTGTGGAAGCGGATTTTTAACCTCGTGATTGACTTTCCCGTGAGACAGATTCGCGAACGTTAAGTTCTATTTTGCTATGCGCTTGCCGATGCGTCTCAGCTAATCATCGTTATGCTTAGCGATTGCTCCGTCTTTGATGTTATTTAATCCTCTACTCACGATATAGACGGCCCCGACGAGGGTAGCCACTTGGCCCGACCAATCCATTCCGGGTTTCATCTGTCGAGCGGTGATGACCGCCGCGACCCAGGCGAATAGCACTTCCACCACTCCATAGGTGCGTTGATGTTTCTCTTTTAGTTTGAAAGCTGCCCATCCCAACAAGAGAACGGCACACGCGAGCAACAGCTGCGTCACCTGAAGACCGAACGTCCGCATCGACCACAAATAGAATCGTTTGAGAAAAGGCGCAGCCGAGACCACCGCATCCGCCGCAAAGAACATTACTGCCACCATCAATGTAAGGGCGAGCCAGAGCGCGAACGCGAAGTCTCGTTCCTCCATAGGCGTCAGATCCCGAGGAGCGGACCCCGAATGAATAGCTCTCATGTATCTCAAGAAAGACGGAGCCTTCACGCCATAAATGAACTGTAGGTTTTGATAGACCAGCGCAGTAAGCAAATATCCGAGCAATATCGCGAGCCCGACTTCTGCGAGCAGCATCCAAAACCATCCCATGTCTTGAGCCGTACCTTTCTTGACCTTCTCGCCCGGCATTGTACGATGAAGGAAACCCCACCACAATCCTAATGATCTGCTGGATGTGCCACAGCGAAAGGTTAAAACCTCGGGCCGGTGCAAAACCTGCAGGGACGAGCGTTGCATCGAGTGCTGCCGTAGGTTCCAGATATTCGTTCGGACAATCGCGGTAACAAAGTTCAGGAAAAAGCAGTGGGAGCAAAGCGTCTACGAGCACCGCACGCTCGTCAAAACTCGGACATTCGAGAAGCTATGTGTGAACCCGGAATGTCCCGGCGAAGCTTCCCCCTTCATGGGTTCCGGTGATCGAGAAAAAGGCCGCACCGCCCAAGAAGACCCTCGACGAAGCGATAAAAGACATTGAACTAGCAACCCATGGGAAGACCCAGTAGAAAAGAGCTTACCGCTCGAAAAATATCAGACGGCGTCACAAAGCTGAACGATGTGACCGTCGGAAAGCTTGAGGAAGCATTTTCGATGGATTGCACGGTGAGCGAATCGTGCTTGTTCGCCGGAATATCACGGGATACGTATTACACATGGATCAAGGAGTTCCCGGCTTTAGCGGACAGATTTGAAACGCTCCGGGATCATCCGGTTTTGAAGGCCCGCTCCACAATCGTGAAAGCTCTCGACAACGTGGGAACGTCGCAGTGGTACATCGAGCGCAAGCGCAAAGGCGAGTTTACATCGCGCCAGGAACACACGGGAGCAGATGGACAGCCGCTCGTGGATTTAACGGCGGCAGTGAAGGAAATTATAAAAAGAGAGTGAGTCATATATCCTCACTTACATCCATCGCTCCAACCTCCGTGCCTCCCATAAAAATACCAAGCACGCTGATCAGCCAGCCTAATCCGTATAGAAAATAAAAGATTGTTGTCCAACATTTATACCGTGCTTCGTCCGCGCTACGTTCCTCTTCTGCGTCGGAAATAATTTTCCGACTTTCTGTTTCCACGTCGTCGGCCACAGTTCCCACCATACTCAGAAGCCGTTGCATCTCATCAATAACGCTTCCCTTTTGTCCAACGTACTTTGGAGGAGTTGCCCGAAGACCATTAGCCCTAGTTAGAGCATTTTGTCTATCGTTCCAAAAACTAGAATCCATACCGTAAATGGTGTCGAGACGCAGAGTCGAGCGGCTTTCAGGAAGTTTTCGGGCCAAACGAGCCACAGTATCGATTAACTCTCGATTGGACAACTCTTGTTCAGCCATTGATTCAAACAAACCCATATCTATCTCGGTAGGCTCTTCAAATGAACTGCTACCACCGCCGACTTCACTCATAGAGACTGGCTTTGTCGGGTGAGCTCTAAAATCTTTAACCACATCGCTCAACTGTTGGAGTGCCATGTAGTTCTTACGATCGTCTATCCTGATCATGTAGGCATTTTCAGCTGCATCGACGGAATCAATCAGGTCTTTGAGCTTATCCTTACGAGCCTCCTTAACCACAAACGTCCCTAGGATGATTGTTGCGCCCAAGATCGATACAAGTTTCTGCGTGCTGAGTTTTAGCGCCATCCAAATCTCCGAATTGACGTTGCAGCCACGCATTGTACGATTAAATCAATCCCACCGTAAATGCCTAACGAGAAACTCCTCGACCCTCCTTAACCACAAACGTCCCTAGGATGATTGCAACGCACTTGCTGATAGCAGCAGGAAAGACATGCGGCGCTGAGTGTTAAATCCGCGATGCAATCTGTGAGAATTCCAGATGGCCCCAACGGCGGATTGCGGGCGGGTGACGGGCAAACCGGAAGTTAATTGGAAAACGACTGAGTAAGTACTTTGAGCTGCCGAGGTACAACAAAGTCAGGCCCACTACGAGGGAAGGGTTATTCAACACAGACGCGCTGGAGAAAATTATCAGCGGCTTTGATGTCTGAATGAGCGCTGCAACGCCTGAGAGAGAAGCCCCACTTCTCGCAAAGTGCGCGAGAAATGGTCCACACGGCTGTTTATTCTATGCTTGCATCGGCTCCTCTCGAGACAAATTCGGGGACATCCATGATAAGTAAAAGTCAAGAGGAGACGGAGGTCTCCTTGCACTTGGAGGAGAGGAGTCTCGAAGCGTAATTACGACGGTGAACTTAGCCAACGGCCTGTGATCGTTGATAGCGGCCAAAGCGGCAGCCTGGCCAGACATCCATTTTGCGGGAACCGAGTGTGAGTCCGGTCCACGAAGTATGAGTTAGAACCGTTACGCGGCGTGGGCGAAGCTGGCCTGGCGCATCGACGCGGAGGGAGGCCGGGTTTACTCCAGGATGTTCCCTTTATTGTCATCCGAGACAAATCGAAGACCAATACGTGAGGTTCAAATTCGTTCCTCCCATGGAATCGCTTCGTTTAGAGGGTATCGCACTCAAAATCGTGGTAAGAAACGTGGTAAGATTCCGCGAATCGCAGCCAATCTGTGACAACTAAAACGTGTTCCTAGCAGATTGTGAATCCGACTCTCCCGCCATTACCTTTGTTATCCAGCACTTACATCGTGGTGATACTCTAGACCGATACCGAGGCGATTCGGGGAGGGCACGGCCAGTCGTGCCGTTAAGTCGCCGCTTGGAATGATTTCGCGCTTCAGCGCCCGAGGTAGCTTTCGACTGCAGCGCGACTTCTTCCGTAGCCTGCTAGGAGAGTTTAATTACTCCGGAACCCCCTCAAGGCGTTGCGCGCACGACGTCCAGCGCTTTCTGTACCGCCAGCAATTCCTTCAGCACCTCGCGCAGCTTAGTAGACTCCTGTGCATTGGCTCCGTCAGACTTTGCTTCCCTCGGATTGTCGTGCACTTCGAGAAATATGCCATCCACGCCGGCAGCGACGGCTGCGCGAGCTAGCACAGGAATGAACTCCGGCTGGCCGCCGCTGACGGCCGGTCCACGCTCATCGGCTTGCGCAGACGGCAATTGCACGGAATGCGTCGCATCAAAAACCACCGGTGCAAACTTGCGCATGATCGAGAGCGAGCGCATGTCGACCACGAGATTGTTGTAGCCAAAACTCGTTCCGCGCTCGGTGAGAAACACTTGCGTATTCCCCGCCTCGCGGCATTTTTCCACAGCATGGCGCATGTCCCAGGGAGAAACGAATTGACCTTTCTTTATGTTCACCACCCGCCCGCTGAGCGCAGCCGCAACCACGAGATCTGTTTGCCGGCACAAGAACGCCGGAATCTGCAGCACATCCACGGCCTCAGCCACTCTGGCGACATCTGCGACTTCGTGCACATCCGTGAGCACTGGCACTTGAAGGTCGGCTTTAATCTTTTTCAGGATTCGCAAACCCTCCTTAACTCCGGGCCCGCGGAAGCTGCGAATCGAAGTGCGATTGGCTTTGTCGTAGCTCGCCTTGAAAATAAATGGAAATCCCAGCGCCCGGGTCACGCCCTTGATGATCTCGGCCATGCGAATGGCGTGCTCTTCGCTCTCAATCACGCATGGCCCGGCAATCAGGAAGAGATCTCCCGAGCCAATGCGAACATCGCCGATTTGGAAGGAAGAAATCAAAAGCGAAGCCTTTCACCGCCGAGCGCGCAGAGCAGGCCGAGACAAAATCCGCAGAACAGACTTTTTTCTCCACGGGCTCGGCGGTAAATTCGTTGTCTAACGGCGCGCAACTTTTTCCGGACGATGAAACATCTCCACTTTCGCAGTTTCTTTCTCCGCCCGCCGCTGCGTCCCATGTTTATACGCCGCCGCAATGAATGAACTGAACAGCGGATGCGGCTCCAGCGGCTTCGACTTGAACTCGGGATGAAACTGGCAGCCGATGAAATGTGGATGATCCGGCAACTCTACCATCTCCACGTAAGTTCCATCGGGAGTCGAGCCCGAAATTCGCAGCCCAGCAGCGACCATGGGCTCTTCGTATTCGCGATTGAATTCGTAGCGGTGGCGATGGCGCTCGCTGATTTCAAGCTTGCCGTAAATTTTTTGCGCTAGCGTGTTGGGCTCGATTTTGCAAGTCCACGCACCCAAGCGCATCGTTCCCCCCAACTCTTCTACGCCGCGCAACTCGCGTAACTTGTAGATCACACGATGCGGTGTGGCCGGGTCGAATTCGCTCGAATTCGCCTCCGCCAGTCCCACTACATTGCGCGCAAATTCCACGCAGGCGGTCTGCATGCCGAGGCAAATCCCAAAGTAAGGAACTTTATTCTCGCGGGCATAGCGGATCGCAATTAGCATCCCCTCGATGCCGCGTTTTCCAAATCCCCCCGGAACCAGAATCCCGTCGTAATCCTCAAGCTGCGCGCCATAGCTGCTCTCATCGCCGCTTTCCAAGCCCTCGGCCTCAATCCAGTTCAATTGAAGTTTCAAATTATGCGCCAGCGCGCCGTGAATTAACGCTTCTTTCAGCGACTTGTAAGAATCTTCATACTCCACATATTTGCCCACGATCCCGATCGTCACCGTGTCTTTCGGGTTGTAGACGCGATGCACAATGTCTTCCCACTTCGAAAGATCACGATCCTTGGCCTCCATTCGCAAATACTTCAACACCAGCGTGTCGACGCCTTCATTCGCGAACACCAGCGGCACCTCATACACCGAAGCCACATCCTTAGCCGTGATCACAGCTTCTTCCTGCACGTTGCAGAAGAGCGCGATCTTGGATTTAAGCTCCTTCGCCAGGAAGCGATCCGTACGGCACAAAAGAATGTCCGGCTGAATGCCGATGCTAAGCAACTCTTTCACCGAGTGCTGCGTGGGCTTAGTTTTGAGTTCCTGCGCCGCGGCGATAAACGGCACCAACGTCACGTGGACGAACAAAGTGTCCTCGCGGCCCAACTCCTGCCGCATCTGCCGGATGGCTTCCATGAACGGCAGCGACTCGATATCACCCACCGTGCCGCCGATTTCCACAATCGCCACATCCACATCTTGCGCAACTTTTTTCATTGCCGCTTTGATTTCATTGGTCACGTGCGGAATCACCTGCACCGTCTTGCCCAGATAATCCCCGCGCCGCTCCTTGGCGATGATTTGCTCGTACAGGCGCCCGGTAGTCCAGTTATTGTCGCGAGAAAGTTTGGCGTGGGTGAAGCGCTCGTAGTGGCCGAGGTCAAGGTCAGTCTCGGCGCCATCGTCGGTCACAAAAACTTCGCCGTGCTGAAACGGCGACATCGTCCCCGGATCGACGTTCAAATAAGGATCGAACTTCATCAGGTTCACCTTCAACCCGCGGCTCTCCAGCAGGCAGCCAATCGAAGCCGCCGCCAATCCCTTACCCAATGAAGACACAACTCCGCCCGTCACAAAGATGTACTTCGCTGGCATCTCTTCCTCGCTCTAAATTGTGATTGAAATATGGTGCAGGTGGGGTGCACGAACAATTATGACAGAAGAGCCCTGTGGAAACCAACAGAAGAAATCGGCGGTAGTGCCTCAGTTCAAACCGAGGCACTACCAAATCAGCCGGGCGGTCTTGGTTTACAGAGACGCTCTTGGTTTGTGCAGACGCTCATGTTTTGTAGAGACGCCCATGTGAGGACAGCCGCCTCGGCTGTCCCGCCGGGCAGAGCGAGGCGGATTCTTGGCAACAGACGCGCGTTGACTATCCCGGCAATGTGGGCGAAAATGATCCAGCACTTCCCTTCGATCCCGAATAGTCGGCCTAGGCTTTTTCGGCGTGCAATCGTGGGCCTGTGGCGCAGCTGGGAGCGCGCTTCCATGGCATGGAAGAGGTCGTCGGTTCGATCCCGACCAGGTCCACCAAATCTCCCGGCTCTCCGGCTGTCGCTCTTAGGCTGCGGCAAAAATCCCCTTCACGCGCAGCCTTTAGTTTAAGCCCGCCGCCCGAAGCCCATTGAAGCCCTTGGCTTTCCCCGCCGATAGAACCCAAGACCACCCACATCACCCGTGTCTTCCAGTCAGCCAACACGGACCCATGCTCGCAACCCGGTGGAGGCGCGGGCTGTCGCTGCCCCCGCCGCCGACCCCTCAAGCCTTGCCTTACTGGCCGCTGCCGTCGGACAAATCGGCGAAGCCATCATTATTACTGATCTCCTGGGCATCATTCAGTATGTCAACCCCGCCTTCAGTCAGTCCACCGGTTACGGCGCTGAGGAAGTGTTGGGAAGAAATAACCGGTTGCTCAAGTCCGACCGCCAGGACCCCGCTTTTTACCGGGCACTTTGGCAAACCATCCTGGCGGGCGAGGCCTGGCGCGGAGAACTCGTCAATCGCCGCAAAGACGGTAGCCTCTACACCGCCACCATGTCGATCACTCCGGTGCGCGGCCAGAGTGGTGCCATCACTAACTTTATCGCCGTTCAGCGCGACGTTACCGAATCTCGCGCCACCCAAGCCGCCTTGGAAAGCAGCAAGAAGCGCGCGGAAAAGGAACTCCGGCTGGCGCAATTCTCGCTGGAGCATGCTTCCGACGCGATCCAGTGGATCGACGCACAAGGCCGCATCGTCTACGCCAACCAGGCGGCCTGCCGCTCTTTGGGACGTTCCCGCGAAGAGCTTCTTTCCTTATCCATCCCGGATATCGATCCGCTCTTGCCCAAGGAAACCTGGGCGGCATTCTGGAAGGAATTGAAGACGCAGCCCTCGATGAGCTTTGAAACCCAGCACCAAACCAAACAGGGGCTGAGGTTTCCGGTGGAAATAACCGCAACCTATCTGGATTTCGACGGGCAGGAATACAGCTTCGCCTTCGTCCGCGACATCACCAAACGCAAGCGGGCCGAGGAAGTGCTCGAACGCCTTGCCGCCGTCATCGAATCCTCCAACGACGCCGTCGTTACCAAGACCCTCGACGGCACCATCACCTTCTGGAACTCAGCCGCCGAAAAATTGTTTGGCTATACCGCTTCCGAAGTCCTCGGCAAACCCGTCCGCATGCTTTTGCCTCCCGAGCGTGCCAATGAAGAGTCCGATATCGTGGCGCGTATCCGGCGCGGGGAAGGCTTCAGCCACTTCGAAACCGTCCGCGTCCGCAAGGACGGCAAGAAGATCGATGTTTCGGTAACTCTTTCACCGATCAAAGACAGCGCCGGCGACATTGTCGGCGCTTCCAAGATCGCCCGCGACATCACCGAACAAAAGCGCATCGACGCCGAGCTTAGATTCAAAAGCGCATTCCTTGAAGCCCAGGCAAACTCCACCCTCGACGGCATTCAAGTCGTCGACGAAAACGGCAAAAGGCTCATGCGCAATCAGAGGTTAATCGAACTGCTGAGAATTCCTCCTGAGATTCTTGCCGACAACGATAACCGGCGCCTGCTCAATCACGTGGCCGCGGGACTCAAGGACCGCGCTTCATTCCTGGCCAGCACCCACTATCTGTGCGACCATCCCAACGAGATCGGCCGGGACGAACTGGAGTTCAAGGACGGTACGATCCTCGACCGCTATTCCGCTCCCGTAATCGATCCCCTCGGCAATCGCTATGGAAGGATCTGGACCTACCGCGACATCACTGACCGCAAACGAATCGAAGATTTATTGAAAACGAGTCTGCAACGCAGCGAACACGCCGAGCAAACCGCGCGCGACTCCGAACAGTTCCTGCAATCCATTCTCGACGCTTTGTCCTCCCACGTCGCCATCCTCGACCAGAAGGGCCAGATCGTCGCCGTCAACGGCGCCTGGCGCCATTTTGCCGCCGCCAATGGAGGAGACCTTAGCACCTGTGGCGTGGGCAGCAACTACCTCGAAATCTGCCAGAGGGCTTCCGCGCAATGCGTTGAGGCCGCGACCGCCTCCGAAAGCATCCGGCAAGCCATCCGGGGCAGTACGGGAGAATTACTGCTGGAGTATCCCTGCCATGGCACTCGGGAGAAACGCTGGTTCCTGCTCCGAGTCACGCCTTTTGTCGAACAGGGCATAGGCCGCGTCGTCTTGTCCCATGAAAACGTCACCAGCCTCAAACTCGCCGAGCAAGCGGTTCGCGAATCCGAGGCCCGCTATCGCCTTCTCTTCGAGCGCAGCCTCGCTGGCGTCTTCAGCACTATGCTCGATGGGCGCGTTCTGGAATGCAATCTGGCCGCCGCTCAAGTATTCGGTTACGCGTCTCCCGCTGAGGTTCTGAGCTTGAGCGCAACAGAATTGTATGAGAGATCGTCTGAGCGCGAAAGCGTCCTTGCGAAGCTGAAATCCGATAAAACCCTGACCAATCATGAGATGAAGTTCCGCCGCAAGGACGGCAAGCTCGTCTGGGTTATCGCCAATCTCGCTCTCATCGAGGATTCTTCCGGCGGAATAATCGAAGGCAGCCTGGTCGACATCACCGAACGCAAGCGCGCGGAAGAAGCCCTTCTCTTTGAAACAGCCCTGCTCGAGGCGCAGTCCGAGACCACCATTGACGGCATCCTCGTCGTGACGGCGGCAGGCAAAGTGGTCTGGAGGAACAAATTACTTGAATCTATGTTCGGTCTGCCCGAGGGCCTACTGAAAACCCGAGACGACAGCATTCTGTTGCGTCACGTGACCGAAAAAGTCGAGAATCCCGAGGCCTTCAAGATGAAAGTCCAATACCTCTATAGCCATCCTGAAGAAAAGAGTCGCGATGAACTCAACTTCAAGGATGGAAGAATCTTTGATCGATATTCCGCGCCACTGGTTGACTCCAACGGCAGGAATCATGGTCGAATCTGGTATTTTCGCGACATCACCGAGCGCAAACGAAACGAACAAGTCTTGCGCGACGCCAAAGACGCTGCCGAAGAATCCAATCGCGCCAAGAGCCAGTTCCTGGCCAACATGAGCCATGAGATTCGCACTCCCATGAACGGGGTGATCGGAGTGACAGGTTTGCTCTTGGACACCGAACTCACGGCGGAGCAACGGCAGTACGCCGAACTGGTGCGCACCAGCGGGGAGGCTCTGCTCCAGGTGATCAACGATATTCTCGACTTTTCCAAGATCGAGGCTCGCAAACTGACGCTGGAGACCACCGACTTCGATCTGAACACGGTGTTGCAGGATGTTGCCGCACTGCTCGCTATCAAGGCCTCAGAAAAGGCCCTTGCCATTACCTGCCGGGTGGAACCGGGTACGCCTTCTCTATTGCTCGGCGATCCCCACCGTTTACGCCAGATTCTTATTAACCTGGTGGGCAATGCAGTCAAGTTCACCCATCAGGGCTCGGTCTCGATCTCCGCCCGAATGGAAAGCAAGGTGCAGAACGCTTCCACGCTGCGCTTCACCATCACCGACACCGGCATCGGCTTCCCCCAGGCCCGGGCGGATGCCCTCTTCGAAGCTTTCACCCAGGCTGACGGCTCCAGCACGCGTCGCTATGGAGGCACAGGCCTGGGACTCACCATCTCCCGGCAACTGGTCGAACTCATGGGCGGTCAGATCGGCGCCGAAAGCGAAGAGGGTAAAGGATCAACATTCTGGTTTACCGCTGTCTTCCAAAAACAACCGCAGAAGCAACCGCTGACATTCGCTGCGGCGGCAACTGCGGACCGGCTCACTCCCGGCATCGCGCCTCGCCATCCCACCCAATCTCGGACCCGAACCGTCCCCGCCCCACGCATCCTGTTGGCCGACGATAGTTCGGTAAACCGCGTGGTTGCCGTGGCCATGCTGAAGAAGCTTGGGTACCAGGCCGATGCAGTGGCTAACGGGTTGGAAGCGGTTCAACTACTGTGCCGGGGAGATTATGACCTGGTCCTCATGGACTGTCTTATGCCGGAGCTGGATGGATACGCGGCCACCCGCCGCATTCGCGATCCCCGCAGCGGGGCCCGCAACCCGCTCATCCCCATCATCGCGATCACCGCCGATGCCATGTCTGGAAACCGCAAGAAATGCCTCGAGGCAGGCATGAACGACTATATTACCAAGCCGGTAGAGATGCCGAAATTAGCCGCCATGCTCCAGAAATGGCTTAAACCAACGTCGGCTGAAGATCTGGTTTCCGTTCACCCGGCGCTTGGCCCCGACACGCTTCCCCCTCTGCCTGTTTTCGATGTAAAAGACCTGCTGGCTCGTCTCATGGACGACAAAAACCTCGCTGGCAAACTCATAGTCGCTTTCCTCGACGATGTTCCCGGGCAATTGCGCACCTTGAAACAGATGCTGGAGCACGGTGATACCGAGGGCGCAGTGCGCCAGGCCCACACTCTTAAAGGAGCAACCGCCACGATTTCGGCGCCAGCTCTACACGATTTATGTTCGAAAGCCCAATACGCCGCGGGTGCGAAAGATTGGAATCTGGCCTTAGGCGTTCTGCCCACGATGCACGAACAATTCGAACTGCTCGAAGCTGCCCTGAAAGAATCAGGACTTTATAACCACTCAGGAGGACCACCGCCATGCGAACGCTGATCGTCGAAGATGATTTCACCAGTAGGCTCTTGCTCCAATCTTTCCTCTCCAAGTATGGGGAATGCCACGTTGCGGTAAATGGCAAGGAGGCCGTCGCCGCCTTTCGCGCCGCTCAAGAAAATGGCCAGACCTATAGCCTCATTTGTATGGACATCATGATGCCCGAGATGGATGGCCAGACCGCCGTCAAACAAATCCGCGCCCTCGAAGAAGCCGGAGGCACGCTCTCCACCAACGGCGCAAGAATCATTATGACCACGGCCCTTGACGACGCCAAAAACATCGTCCAGTCGTTCAAATCATTGTGCGATGCGTACTTGCTCAAGCCCATCGACACTTCAAAGTTGCTCGGCTGCATTCAAGATCTTCACCTCGTCGACTCCCAGTGACGAAATAGCTTTGAAAAGGCTCGAACACTCTCGAAACGGGACGAATGGTTTTGAAACAGACGAATGGTTTTGAAAGGGCGCGGCTTCCAGCCGCGCCGCCAAAGCACCGATAAAGACCCGGTCTTTAGCCCCAGGCTTCAATCACTTCATCGGTGGCAGGTACGGGATATACCGCGCAAACAACCAGCACAGAAAAAACACGACCGGCACATGCACAATCAACTGCAGCACTCCATAGCCCACAATATCGCGCGCCTTCAATTTCAATATTCCTAACAGAGGCAGCATCCAGAAAGGATTCACCAGATTCGGCAAAGCCTCGGACGCGTTATAAATCTGCACCACCCAGCCCAGATGCACTCGATGCAGATTCGCCGCTTGCAGCACATACGGCGCTTCGATCACCCATTTGCTGCCGCCCGAGGGAATGAATACTCCCAGCACCGCCGAATACATAGCCACTAATAAAGGATAAGTATTGTGCGTACTGATCGAGGCAAACAGCCTCGCCAGAGTATCCGCGATCCCGGTTCCGACAATCATTCCAAAGATCACGGCATAGAAGGGAAATTGGATCAGCACGCCGCCGGTTGCGGGAATGCATTCCGCCACAGCCCGCATGAAACGCTTGGGCCGCCAGTGCAGTAAAAGCCCGACCGTAATAAACATCAGGTTGTAAGTATTCAGATCAAGTGCAGCCAGCACCCCTTGCGGAGAGGTGCGAAATACGTCGACCAAATACCAACTCAACAGGATGACCACCAAAACCGTCAGCAACGGACTATATTCAAGCCATTCGCCAGGTTTGCTTCGAACTTCAAGGTTCGACTGAATCGGCTCGTATTGAATTCCATAGGATTCCGCGGTTCGCGCATTTTCCGGCGACGGCGTGGATAAATAAGCGATCAGCACCGACAACACAATCAAGGTCGCGGTAGTCGCCATGCTCTGCCATAAAAATAAGGTTTGGGTGAGTGGGATCAATCCGCTGATATTGAACAGCGACGGAGGCATCGCCGACTTCGTGGCCATCAACATAGCCGCCGAGGAAGACAGTCCCATCGCCCAAACCGCTCCCAAACCAAGATAGGCCGCCGCCCCGGCTGCACGATAGTCCATCCCTTTCACGCGATGTGCCAGCTCCCGAACAAAGAGTCCGCTGAAAATCAAACTCAATCCCCAAGAAATCAACGATGTCAGCATCGAGAACAACGCAACCAAAGCAACCGCCTGCCGCGGCGTCTTCGGAACTCCCGCCAGCCCTCGAATCGCCCGATAAACCAGCGGCGTCGACGCCACCACATATCCGCCCACGATGATCATCACCATCTGCATGGTGAATGGAACCAGCGACCAGAAATTTTTTCCACCTTGAATCGCCAGCTTCGCCGGGCTCTGCCGCAGCACCAATCCCGTGACAAACACCACCACGATTCCCAGCAACGCAA
Organism: uncultured Acidobacteriaceae bacterium; assembly: GCA_963781635.1. Taxonomy (GTDB): domain Bacteria; phylum Acidobacteriota; class Terriglobia; order Terriglobales; family Acidobacteriaceae; genus Sulfotelmatobacter. The sequence goes on along the minus strand of CAWAFZ010000004.1, from coordinate 127,535 downwards.
AGATCAGCGGATCCGGAAACCAGCGCTCGCTCCAGTTGGCGAGCCCCAGTCCAAAGCGGACCAGATGGTGCTCTCGAGTTGCCGATTGTTTCTTCGGTTGCACGGACATACAACTTTTCTTTCCTTTCGGCAGCGGTTGGTGCTCCGCATTGTAGCGCTTATTTTCGGCCACAGAACTCGTTGTGCTGGATTCCAATCCCGGTGTAGGATGCCCACGATGAGGTTGGCAGGTTAAGCAACTACCGGCATACAAACCAAGCCATGAATACCTTCCCGGTTCTATTGGCTGCGCTCTGCGTTTACGCCTTGGCCTATCGTTATTACGGTGCATTCATTGCCGCGAAAGCTTTGGCTCTCGACGATCGCCGCACCACCCCCGCGCACACTTACCCCGACGGCCATAACTACGTCGCTTCCCCGCGCTGGGTCCTCTTCGGCCATCACTTCGCCGCCATCGCTGGCGCCGGCCCGCTAGTCGGTCCCACACTCGCCGCGCAATTCGGCTTCGCCCCCGGCTTCCTCTGGCTCCTGATCGGCGCCGTGCTCGCGGGATGCGTTCAAGATTTCACGGTCCTCGTAGCATCTGTGCGCCACCGCGGCCGCTCGTTAGCCGACGTGGCTCGCACCGAAATCAGCCCTTTCGCCGGCCTCGTTGCGATGATCGCTGTCCTCTTCATTCTCCTGGTAACGCTCGCCGGCCTGGGCATCGTAGTAGTCAACGCGCTTTCTAACAGTCCCTGGGGAGTTTTCACCATCGGCATGACGATACCCATCGCCGTCATTATGGGTTGGTGGATGTTCAAAAGCCACGCCGGAAAAATCACGGTAACCGGCCCCAGCATTTTCGGCGTAGTCCTCTTAATCGGTGGCGTGATCGCCGGACACTGGGTTGCTCAAACCTGGCCGCCTCGGCACTAACTTTTACGCCGCACCAGATCACGATTCTCATGGCGATCTACGGCCTCGTCGCGTCTGTGCTCCCAGTCTGGCTGGTTCTAGAACCGCGCGACTACCTCTCGACCTACGTGAAACTCGGCACAATCGCGGTTCTGATCGTCGGCGTTTTCGTAGTTCATCCCAACATTCAAGTTCCCAAACTTCACTCAGTTGTTCACGGCGGTGGACCGATCATCAAGGGAACGCTCTTTCCGTTTCCTCTTCGTAACCATTGCCTGCGGTGCGATCTCCGGCTTTCACTCGCTGGTAGCTTCCGGCACCACGCCCAAGATGCTGGATAAGGAAACCGACGCCCGCTTCATTGGCTACGGCGCGATGATTGCAGAATCCCTGGTCGGAGTGCTGGCTCTAATCGCGGCCTGCTCCCTTTATCCCGGCGACTACTTCGCCATCAACACCACACCGCAGTATTCAGTCATCTCGGCTTGAGCACGGTCAATCTGGATATGTTCTCCCGCGAAGTAGGAGAGCATCTCGCCGGCCGCACCGGCGGCGCGGTTTCGCTCGCCATTGGCATGGCGCAAATCTTCCGCGGCCTGCCCGGCATGGATCGCCTGATGGGCTACTGGTATCACTACGCCATCATGTTTGAAGCCCTCTTCATCCTCACCACCGTAGACACAGGCACGCGCGTGGCCCGCTACGTTCTGCAGGAACTCATGGGCAAAGTACACAAGCCCTTCGGCAACAGCGCCTGGCTGCCGGGAAATGTAATCACCAGCTTCTTCGTGGTTTTAGGCTGGGGATACCTGATCTATACGGGGAACATCTCCACGCTCTGGCCGCTCTTCGGAACCGGCAACCAATTGCTAGCCACCATCGCGCTGGCCGTGACTACAACGTTTCTAATCAACATGGGCAAACAGAAATATGCCTGGATCACTGCCCTTCCCATGTGTTTCGTAGGGGTCACCACGCTAACCGCCGGAGTGCATCCATTAAGAATATTTTCTGGCCGCTGACCTCGAAGCCCGGCCAAGTCTTCACCGGCTACCTGGATTCCGTCCTGATGGGAATCTTTATCGTAGGAGTAGTTCTCGTGGTCTTCGATGCGGTCCGCCGCTGGATCGCGGCCCTGAACGGCGCACCCGCTCCACAGGAAGCCTTCGGCCCCCCGCTCACCGCAGCCGGCGAAGTAAAGATGGGCTGCTGTTAGGCAACAACCTACGGCCGCATACGGAAGGGATGCTAGGCTGGTAAGGTGACCCCGCGACTACTCGGCTTTCAACCGCAATTTCTTGCGCTCCTTATCTCTATGTGCTTGAGTTCAGTTCACGCAGCAACTGCCGCAAGCTGGACAGCTCGCGCCCAACCCGCGAAGATAGTCAATGGCGGTCCCGTGTTGTTTCAGGTCAAGCCGCCGCAGCAGTTGAGTTCGCTAGCTGCAACATGGCTGGGACACCAGGTAACCTTCAGTTTTGACAAGGCGAGCAAAACATGGTTCGCGCTAGCAGGCGTAAGCCTTGAAACCGCCCCCGGATCTTACCCTCTCGAACTAGCCGGCGATGCGCTCGCGGGCAAAACACCCGCCCGGAAAGTATCTTTCACTCGGCAATTCACCGTAGCTCGCGGCAAGTATCCAAGAATTCAAGTCAAGCTAAGTGTCGAGAGCAAATTCACCGAGCCCAGCCCCGAACAATCAAAGCAAATCGCAGAAGATAAGCAGATAAAAAACGACTACCTGAATCGCGTTACGCCTGAACGCGAGTGGTCCGGACCATTCTCCGCTCCAGCCGCCGCCCCGCTCTCTGACGTCTTCGGTTCTGTGCGCGTCTTCAACGGCAAAACTTCCAGCCCACACTTGGGATTAGATTTCCGCGTCCCCACCGGAACTCCGGTCATGGCAATGAACGACGGCACCGTCCTCCTGGCACGCCCGCTCTACTTCGAAGGCAGTTTCGTAGTGATCGATCACGGCCAGGGACTGCTCACCCTCTACCTGCATCTCTCCGAATTCAAAGTAAAGGAAGGCGATCAAGTAAAACGTGGACAGCTAATCGCTCTAAGCGGAGGCACCGGCCGCGCCACTGGTCCCCACCTCCATGCCGCGGTGCGCTGGCAAGGCACATACCTCGATCCCGCCAGCCTGATTAAGATGAGATTGCCGTGAGTAGTTAGCACTTAGCTCTTAGCTCTCAACACTTAGAAGGGATCTCATAGATGGTTTTGGGAAGGGCACGACTTTAGTCGTGCCGTCCAGCGCCGATTAACGATGCGGGCTTTAGCCCCTGAGGCAGATTTTGAAGCTACCAGCGCGTGTTTATGAGATGGCTTCTCAGCCACTCCTCGCGAAGCGAGGAACCTGCCAGCGGCAAAACCTCGCCGAGCTAATTGCCAAATGCCAAGTGCTTACTGCCGCCAGCCCTACGCTCCCCGCCGAAAATCCCGCAACACTTCCTTCAACTCCAAATTGCGAATCAACCGGTGCAAATAATTCGGATGCACTCCCAGCAGCCGCGCCGCCTCCATATAATTCCCCTGCGCCTGCTCCATGGCCTCGACAATCAGTTGCTTCTTCTTCTCCTTCAACGCTTCATGATATTTCGCCTGCGCCATCTCCGCCGGCGGGGTTCCCTCCAGCAGCGACTCTGGCAAATCCTCCGGACGAATCGTATCCGATTCCCCCAGCACCAGGGCGCGCTCGATGGCATTTTCCAACTCCCGCACGTTTCCCGGCCAATCGTAATTCGTCATGCAGGCCAGTGCCTCCCGCGAAATCGGACGCGCCTTTACTCCGCAGCGCTTCGCATGTTTTTGCACGAAATGCCGCGCCAGCATGGGTATATCCTCGCGGCGCTCCCGCAGAGCCGGCATCGTAATCCTCAACACCGCCAGCCGGTAAAACAAATCTTGCCGGAACTTGCCTTCGCGCATCGCCTGCTGCAGGTTGCAATTGGTGGCGGCAATCAACCGTATGTCCACTTTGATCGGATGCACTCCGCCCACCCGCTCGAACTCCCGCTCCTGCAGCACCCGAAGTAATTTCACCTGCAGCTCGGGAGCCAGTTCCCCAATCTCATCGAGAAAAACCACGCCCCCGTCGGCGACCTCGATCCTGCCTCTCTTCAACGCCGCCGCTCCAGTAAAAGCTCCGCGCTCATGTCCGAACAAATCGCTTTCCAGAAGCGTTGCCGGTATGGCTCCACAATTGATCGCCATGAAGGGCTTGCTCGCCCGCGCGCTGTTGCGATGCAATGCCCGCGCCGCCAACTCTTTTCCGGTTCCACTCTCGCCCTCGATCAACACCGTCGAATCGATCGGCGCCGCTCGCTTCAGAAACTCGTACACCTCTCGAATGCGGCCGCCGTCGCCCACCAGGCTCCACTCGTGGCCGATTTCCACTGTGAGCCGTTCGTTCTCCTGCTCCAGCCACTGCACCCGGCGCGCATTCTCCAGCGCCACAGCGGAGATCCCCGCAATCGCAGTCACCAGTTGCAAGTGCTCTTCCTGAAGGCTGTTGCCCAGGCTATCGCTGTATAGATAAATGCATCCAATCACCCGCCGCAGCACCGTCAGCGGCACGCACAGCAGCGACCGCACCTCCGACGCCGCTAGGCTTTCCACATTTTTCAAATCGGCGTTGCGTGGCACGTCGCTGCCCAGAATCGCCACCCCTTGCTCCAAAACCTGGCGTGCAACGGTACGGCTTACCTTCACCAGCGGAGCCAACCCACCTTTCCGCGTGCGCACAAATTCAGAGCTGAAATGCTCGCTCTCTCCCTCCCCTAAAAGAATCGCGCCGCGATCCGCCGGAACCACCTCAAAAATCAACTCCAGCAACTGCTCTTGCAACTCATTCAGATTTCCGATGGCGTGCACGATCCGGCTGATCTTCAGCAGCGCATTCAGATTGCGCGCCAGCCGCGAACTCGCCGGCAACTCGCGCGAAAGCCGCTCAGGCTGAAGGTAGACCGAATCCCTGGGCTCGAGAATCGTGGTCTCCGACGTCCCCAACTCCTCCTCGAATTCCACCCGCCCCGCCGCCGGCTCCAAGTCTTCATCTTCCAGCAGAAATAGAAAAGACGAGTCGCCGATGGCAAGCTCGTCTCCATGTTGCAACCACTGCTCTTCGACCGCGGAACCGTTCACGATGGTTCCGTTGCGGCTGCCCAGGTCCCGCACCAGAAATCGCCCGTCCTGTCGGCTCAACACGCAATGCTTTCGCGAAACCGAAGGGTCGCCGATCGCAATTCCATTCGAAGCTTCTCGCCCAATGCCGGTTTCCCCTTCCGGCAGAGGAAATGTCGAGTCCTTCAACGGACCCGATAGCACTAACAGTCTCGGACGCAATCTCTTACCTCGCGCCCTTTCTTATCACACTTTCACAATAAATTCACTTCCGAGACCAGCTTCATCCATTATCCGAACGGATAGAAGCGCTATCCGATCAGATAGGAACGGACTGCCGAATCCGGCGCCGCACGCCCGACTCGCGTCGAAGAAGCGCCACCAATCCTGGCCATAAGCAACTGATTAAAAGGCTCTTAACCAGTTGCCGAATTTTTGTGCTGAAACTCTGCCGACTTGGCATAGCTCGTGCATTAGCTAAAGTGCGCCGCCGCTCGGCAAAAAGCGACGGGGGAAGCGCTTTTTGGATAAGTTTCGCTGGGCTTTTGCGCATCAGGGATCCGAGGGGCCCCCTCATCGGATCCCTGATTTTTAAAGTCGAACCCATGACCGACGAGTCAGACCACGATCCCGAATTGGATCCTGCATCTCCGAGCTAGAGCCTTACTCGCCCTGTTCGGCGTTCGTAACAAGACCAAGCATTTAGCTACAGTCCGAGATTTCTCAGCCACACTCTAGGCCGAACGAACCCACCGGGCCCCCAAGGTTTGCGGGATAAAAGCTCAAGAAGCTCTAAAGGAGAAGACTCTATGCGACCCCTAGCTGTAATTTGCGTCATGCTCGCGTCTCTCTCGGTGGCCGTCGCCCAGATGACGCACGAAGAAACCATGGTCCGCACCGCCTACGCCAGGCTTTCCTATGCCGCCCAACTGCGCGTCGTAGCCAACGATGCCATTCATGCTAGCCACCTGTCCAAGGCCGACCTCAAAGAGCAAATTGCAAGACTGGCCCCGCACTTTGAGATTGACAACGTGGCGCTCGGCAGCCTCTCCACAATCGCCGCGCTGCCTTGGGAGCAAATGGTCACTAAGCCGGACGGGGACCTGATCTATGTCCGTAGCGGCGGAACTTCCCCGACCATAACTACGCGAAACGGCGTCACGAAGAAGTCGATGTTCTGGGTGATGACCGGCTGGGGCAACCACACTTTTGAGCAAAGCTGGAGTGGGGTCACCGTAGGGCAGGCGGTCGGCGATGTGCCAAAGCTGCAAGGCGAAACGTGCAGCTCCTACCTCTCCTACCGGGTGACGGCAACGCTAACCGGGAGCAGTCGCACCTACAACGCAATGTTCCTCTTCGGCAAGGACGCGAATGGGAACGAGACGATTCACATGATCGACCACGTGCTGGGACTTGGGTCACTCGAGCTGGTCTCAACGCAGTCCCTCTACCCCGAGGCCCTTTTGGAAACATATTACCGGGAGTTTCCGGAGATCGCGGACTGGATTGCGGCAAACACCGTTCCAAGGACGACCGAGAGGAGGGACGCCTATTGCTCACCGACCGGCTGCGGCCTGCCTGCCAACTGGGTGAACAAATCTCTAGCCGTGCCAATCGATCCTGAATCCAGGGACCTCCTAAAAATGGGCGGACCTCAGTCGAGCCTCGGCGTCCAACCATCCGGGTCAACGTCGGATGCTGTTCCCGGAGGTCTGACGACCTGTGCGGGCTCTAGTCGGGACAATTTCATCATTCCGTTCGCTGCAATCTATGACACTAGCGACCACACAACCCCCGGACTCGACACTGGTTCCCACAGCGCGCTGTTTTCGCTCCAAGGCAGTTGCGATTACAGCGGGAACGGCGCGCAACCGAACTGCAACACGTCCTGCAGCGTGGACGAGGTAGGGGACGCCGTCATGACCGATGTGGGCGGGCACAAAAGTGGAGACTGTCATGTGATGAATCAAGGCTTCCAGTCAGGCACTGGCAGCGGAACTTATACCGGAGCTAGCTGCACTGGGCTGGCTGGGTTTGGCGCGGCGCAATGCTCAACCATAACCTGTGGCTGCAACGTAACGCTCAGCTTCAACGGCGGCATCTTCACCGCAACTTCGAATGGAAAGGAGGTCCTCACAGCCACTACCACACCGGCCCCTTCGACCTGCGGCACAATCCCAGACCCCCAACATTTAAATTCAATCACCGTCACTCCCGCTACCGGGGCAGTCTTTGCAGGATCGGGCTCAGGATCGACGGAGCAATTCACCGCCATTGGGAACTACAGTGGTGGTGGATCGAGCGACTTGACCGCATCGGCCCTTTGGACATCGTCGAATCAATCGGTGGCGACCGTCTACGCAGGTCTGGTAAGAGGTATTGCCGACGGAACAGCGACGATCACCGCCAGCTCCGGCAATATCGGCGGTTTTGCGACGGTGACCGTATCGGGCGGAGGCGGCGGCTGTTACGTTGACTGCCACTGCTGCACCTGCGCCGGCGGACCGCCCTGCGCCAGCCCGATCATCGTTGACACGACCGGCAAGGGCTTCCGCCTTACTTCAGCCCAGAACGGCGTCGTTTTCGATATCAGAGGGGACGGGCATCCCGCGCAGATGGCGTGGACCGCAGCAGGCTCGGGGAACGCCTTTCTTGCCCTCGACAGAAACGGAAACGGAAAGATCGACAACGGCAAAGAGCTGTTTGGCAACGTCACTGCCCAGCCAAAATGCGCTCATCCCAATGGATTTCTGGCGCTCGATCAGTTCGACAAACCGGAAAACGGTGGCAACGGCGATGGCGTCATCGATAAACGCGATGCCGTCTTCTCCCAGCTGCGGCTATGGATCGATGAGAATCACAACGGCATCTCCGAGCCTAATGAGCTGCATACCCTGGAATCGCTCGGCGTTTATTCGCTGGCGCTCAACTATACCGAGTCGAAGCAGTGGGACGTCTACGGCAACGCCTTCCGCTACAAAGCCAAAGTAAATCCGGAGGGTGAACCCCAAAAAGATCAAGTGGATCGCTGGACCTACGACGTCTGGTTCGTAACCGAAGACGACATCAAACACGGTCACATCAACTACGGCACCGGCCAGATCATCTCCGCCTCGCCTTTGAAAGGGCTTGCGCAGCGGTAAGGGCAGACACGATTAGGGGTGCAGATGTTTCGTTGCGCCCCATTTCAATTAAAGTCTATGACCTCACTGCAGACCGAACTCGCGGCGGATTCTCTTGACTTCAACCCCCTCCCCAAAAGCGGTTCGGCCATGCCACGCGCCGGAGAAGGCAATCCACTATGAGCTACGCGATTCTTCAATGGGTCGTCATCCTACTCGTCGTGTTCGTTGTTGCCGCAGCTCTCGGGCCTACTCTTTGGGCAAACCTCGGCGAGTCCATCCGAGCTTTTGTGGCCTTCTATCTTCTGCTTGTAGGTTTGGGCCTCACGTTCAGCCCTGCCGCCGGGATGAGCGGCGCGTTCATCGGTGGCCTCATCGCCTCGCTCCCCCTAACCTACTTTTGGGTCCTGCGAAGAAAGTAATTTTGAACTGTCAGCGCTCAGTGCGAAAGAACAACCTCACGCTTCGCGGTCCCCGATAAATCAGCTCCGGCAATCTATTCGAGATTGACACCACCCCGTATTCAACTGTCCCTCTGAGACTTAGCGGATGACTCCAAATTGACCAAGACTTGCCCCCCAGTGCATTTGCCCCCGCAGCGCCCTCAGCCAGAGTGCCACCCCAGGAGGCACTCAAATGCCGGGTGCCCCACTTCTCGCCGCCTTTGCGAGAAGTGGGCTTCGCGCGGAAATCCACAATGACACTGTGACATCTAACCTTGTCCACAGCCCATCCCATGCGCGATGATGATCGAGGCCGTGACGGTCGGGCGAACCCGCACCGTCGTTCTCTAAGTCCTTTGCTTCACAGATTTTAGTACTTAAGCTCTTTGAAAAACGTATCTTGCAGTGAATTCCGCCCCAACGTGATGATTCCAATAGGCAAGGGGGGTGGGGGTATACCTCATTTTTGGTTGCATTTTCATCTCATGAACGGGTGACGCAGCCCCGCTGCAACGAAGTCCCAAACTTTATTTTCGGAACACTCAAGCCGTTTCCGCTCGGTACTCGGTACTCGCGACTGCAACAGCCGGGATCGCCGCTCCATCGCGGAAACTAACGCTGTTCCCGGAGATCGCCGGCACACGCTCGCCGGGCACAAGAATCCCAACCAGGTTCAGCGGATCGGCAGCGGACAACGTAACCGTTCCCGTGGCAGCGTCAAGTTTGCGCAGGGCGCGCACCGAATCCACCGCAACTGGCAAGGCGAATTGCTCGCCCAGAAACCCGTCGACAAAACGACCGCCGCGAATCTCGCCGCGATCCTCCAGCCGGCGAAACGCCATCAACAATTCGCGCCATGGCGGCAGGTTCGCCTCCCGCGCCAGCACATCGCGGATCACGATGCCATAACGCCGCAGCAGCATCCAACAAGCGGCTTCAACCGCGCGCGGCCGCTCCACCACTTCGTCGGCATGCAACAAGGCCCAGCGCCCGGCATTGTGCCGCGGACGCGTAGTACGCCCGCTGCCCTGCCCAGCGCGGCGTTTGGGGTCGATGAGCGAACGAAGATTGTCGAAGCCGTCGGCGGTAACAAGTCCCGCAGCAACCAACTCCCACAGCGCGGTTTCAATTTCGGCTTTCAACTTGTCCGTGCCGCGCACAATGTCGGCGAAGAAGGACGCCCCGCGCAGCCGCAGAAAGTCGAGCACCATCTGCGCCCCGTGGCTCAACCCATTTCCCGGATCGCACTTCCCTGCCGGGTCGGCGCCCGGATGCCGCGGCATCATCCAGTCAGCATCTTCTCGAACAAAGAACGTGATGGGCGCAACGCTGGTCGGAATCACACGTCGCTGCCTCGCCGGCGCGCCCGTATCGCCGTCGCCGCGATTCGCGTTCGAGTAATCGAGCGTCGCCGGATGCGGCGACAACCTCCCCCAGCCCACGGCTCCAGTCATGCAAAGCTGGTCAAGCCATTTAGGATCGTAGTCCACGATGCGGCGAGCCAGCACCTGCCGCTCCCAGGCGTTGGCAGGAATCTCGAAGCCCTGTAACTGCCGCAGCACTTCCAGCGTTCCGCGCTCGCCCGCAACCTGCGTTCCCGGCGCCACATGTTGCCAGCGCAGCAACCACTGCATAAAGTGCGCCGCAGTCACGGGCTCGATCTGTTTGCGCAAAGTTGCTACAGTCAGCCGGTGAATGCGCGCCAGCAACCGCCGCTCGCACCATTCCGTTTCCCGCTCACCTGCGGGGACAGCCGCCCCCGGCTTCCCGGGCGAGCGAAGGTCGGCAGCACTGCCGCTGAAGTTTCCCCGCAATACGGTTCCGCAGGCTTCCATTCGCAAGAGAGCATTGAAGATGTCAACCTTCGGAATGCCCAGCCGCTCGCCCAGCTGCGAAGCGGTGACCGGCCCCAGATGCGACATCCACCCCGTAACCAGAGTGAGCAGAGCGTCGTCGCGACTCGGAACGGAGTCTTCTATCGCTGCCAATTGTTGTGCAAACTGGGCATCGGGGAACAGAAGCGCAAACGCGTTGCGGCGCTCTGCCGCCACCCAATAAACATGATCGTTTGAAAACGCCGCAGCAGCGCGGCCTTCACCAACCAGCCGCTCGAAATGATAAGTCCATCTTCCCGCGCTATCGTTCGCAGCTCCCGGCAGTGCCACGAGCGTGTGCAGTACGTCATGCAACTCATCTGCATCGCGCACATCGGGCCACGCTTCTTCTCGCACCTTGGCGATCGCTTCGGGATCGAGCCTTCCCACTTCTTCGAGCACCGACTCCGGCAGCATGCGCCGCATCTGCACCGCGCGCGCCCGCCGCTCTTCGAGCGGCGCATCGTCGAGATAAGCGTAAGGATTCGCATTCAGAATCTCGTGCGAAAACTGCGAGGGCACCGGCGTGTCCACCGCGATGCATCGAATCCGTCCATCCGCCAGCCCGCTCAGCACAGACTTCAGACCATCGATATCCATGGCCTCGGTGAGCACGTCTTTCATCACTTCGCCCACCAGAGGATGGTCCGGAATCTTGCGCTCGCCCCGAATGTTTTCGAAGCAAGCCGCGGCGTCTGGGAAAACAGACGCCAGCAAATCATCGGAGCGCATGCGCTGAAACTGTGGAGGGACTTTCTTGCCGTTTTGAAAGCGCAACAGCGCCAGCGCCCGATTCGCGTCCCAGCGCCAACGCGTGGCGAAGATCGGAGAGTCAAGCGCCGCCTGTTCAAGGATCGGCTGCACCGTGGCCGCCTGCAGGAAGTTGAAGACATCCCCGAGCGGGAAGCTATGCTGCTCAGCCAGAGCAATGTTGAGTCCGTTGTCGGTCGCCGCAGCTTGCAACTCGAAGTTGAAACCCACGCAGAAACGCTTGCGCAGCGCTAATCCCCAAGCCTTATTGATGCGGCCCCCGAAGGGCGCATGGATCACCAACTGCATGCCGCCGCCTTCATCAAAGAAACGTTCGGCGATCACCGTAGTCTGCGAAGGCACCGCGCCGAGAACTGCCCGACCTTGCAGGATGTATTCAATCGCCTGTTCCGCGCCGGAGTCGTCAAGTCCGCATTCATCCTTCAACCAACTCACTGCTTGTGCTACCTCGGGCTGCGTAGCGGAGAAACCAACCGGCGAAGTATGGGGCAGCATTGCGCTGATTTGTTCACGCAGGGTTCCAATGTGTTGGGAAAGTTCCTCCGTGCGCGCAGGCGCCTCGCCTCGCCAGAATGGAACGCTCGGAGGCGCGCCATGCGCATCCTGCACCAACACTCGACCGGCATTAGTTTCGATCCGGCGAATCATCCATGAAGTATTTCCCAACAACATGATGTCGCCGCGATTGCTCTCGACTGCGAAGTCTTCGTCGACTGTGCCGACGACCAAGCCATCAGGTTCTGCAACAACGGCATAAAGTGAATTGTCTGGAATCGCTCCGCCGCTGGTGATGGCGGCCAGCCGTGCACCGCGACGCGCGCGGAGCTTGCCGTTCACGCGATCACGATGCAAGTAGGCACCGTAACGCCCGCGGCGCGCTGCGATGCCCTCGGAGAGCATTTCTAAAATCGAATCAAAAGTCTCGCGCGTAAGATTTCGATATGGATATGCGCGCCGCGCCAAGGCGAACATCTCATCCTCGCCCCACTCTTCAGCGGAGCACGCGGCCACAATCTGCTGCGCCAGCACATCCAGAGGAGATTCCGGAATCATAAGCCGATCCAAATCACCTTGACGGATGGCGCGCACCAGGGCGGCGCACTCGAGCAAGTCGTCGCGCGTAGTAGCAAACAGCCGTCCCTTGGGCACCGCGCCACGCCAGTGACCCGACCGTCCCACACGCTGCAGGGTCACCGCGATGGCTCGCGGCGAGTTGATCTGCACTACTAAATCGACAGTACCCACATCGATTCCAAGTTCGAGCGAAGCAGTCGCGACCAGCACCCGTACCAGACCGTCTTTCAGTTTCTTCTCGGCAGCGAAACGCAGCTTGCGCGACAGGCTGCCGTGGTGCGCGGCCACATTCTCTTCTCCGATGCGCTCGCCGAGATGATGCGCCACGCGCTCGGCCATGCGTCGTGTGTTTACAAACACGAGGGTGGAGCGATGCTGCTCAACTAAAGTCACGAGACGGTTGTAGACCTCGTCCCACATCTCATTCGAAGCTACTGGCCCCAGCGGCATGGATGGAACTTCCACCGCCATATCGAGTTTGCGCTGGTGACCGATGTTGACGATGACTGGATCGGGACGCGAGTTCAGCGCGTGAGAATGCCCAGTGAGAAAGTGCGCTACTTCCTCGATCGGCTTTTGCGTCGCCGACAATCCAATTCGCACTGGCGGCTTGTTGGTGAGAGCATCGAGCCGCTCCAACGACAAGGTTAAGTGCGCGCCGCGCTTGTCATCCGCGACGGCATGGATCTCGTCGACGATCACGGTTTCGATATCGCGCAAAATCGCACGGCTCTTGTCAGCGGTAAGCAGGATGTAGAGCGACTCAGGCGTAGTGACCAGGATGTGCGGCGGACGCTTAAGCATGGCGCGACGCTCGGGCATGAGCGTGTCGCCGGTGCGGACTGCGGTGCGTATCTCCGGCATGAGCAGGCCGCGTTCGCCGGCCATCGCCAGAATCTCGCCCAGCGGGACTTCGAGATTCTTCTGAATGTCGTTGCCCAGCGCCTTTAGCGGCGAGACGTAGAGCACTTCGGTGCGATCTGCGAGTTCGCCCGACAATGCCTTGCACACCAACCGATCAATGCAGGCGAGGAAAGCGGCGAGAGTCTTGCCCGAGCCGGTGGGCGCGGAGATGAGGGTGGTGCGTCCCGCCAAGATGTGCGGCCAGCCTTGCTCTTGTGGCTCGGTGGGCGTTCCGAAACGCTGCACGAACCACTCCGATACCAGAGGGTGAGCCCAGGCAAGAGATGCGGGAGCGGAGGGCATTTGGATATTGTAGCCGGAGAAACGGTTTTCGTAAATTGTTCGCCAGCAAGTCGAGAGCACAAAAAAGCCCATCGGATGCCTGCTTGGGGCGTGCTCGGGTCAGCAATCCGATGGGCTACCGTTTCTCCTTACTCACCCTGTTGTTTTCAGGAGTATTTGTTTGATTAAACCCCAGAACGCAGAGAAGTTCCGTCTAATTTTGTAAAACTTTGTAATTCTTGTCGCGGCGCAAAGCAGATCCGACCGCGCCGGCGACGGGCGACCTGCTATCTGTCAGTTGGCGACTGATGCTGTCTTCGATGCCATCAATTCGGTGAAGCGTGGGTTCTTTCTAAGCTGCGCGAATTCTACGTCCGTATAAACGTTTTTCAAATTCTTGTAACCATCCTCGATGGCTTTTCGCAGGTATTCGAGCGATTGATCGGAGAGGCCCATCTTGGCGTACAGTTTTGCGACGGTATAGTTGTAGCGGGCACGATCCTCGGGGCTGGGTAACTGCGCCTGCACGCCGGTACGCGAGCTGCGGACGAAAACGTCGGGGTCGATCTCGAGCGCGTGCTGGTAGGCCGCCACGGCGCGTTCGAATTCACGCTTGGAGAAATACGCCGCTCCCAGATTGCTATAGAAAGACGCCGAGCTGCTATCTTTGGCAATCGCCCTCTCATACTCCTTGATCGCGGCCCCGTATTTTTTGGCTTCGTAATGAAGCACGCCGAGATTGTTGTAAGCATCGGCAAATTCGTGATCGGCGCGGATGGCGCGATCGAAACATTTTCGCGCTTCTTTGTAGCGCTGGATCATGAGATCGGTGATTCCGATTTTATTGAGCAGGCGGGCGTCATTTGGCTTCTTGCTCAGGGCCGCCTGGTAGTAATCGAGGGCATCGAGATACAGTTTTTCCGCGCGCAACTGATCGCCTTGCTGCTCCAGGCTTGCCGAGGTCGCATCGGGCGCGGGAGGCTCGATGGCGCGCACCAGAGGCGGCGCAATCTGCACTTGTTCGGGGTGAGAAACTTGCGTCGCCAATGTGGCGGTGGAAGAGACGACCAGAAGAATCAGGCAGGCCTTTCGGTAGGACATACGCACCCCCCAGACCATTCCAATGGCGCCATTCTGACACAGTTTTCGGCTGGTGGCGAAGAAAAATCGGTCGCGGGTCGATTGTTGATTCCCGAAGCGAAAATAAAGTTTGGGAGACGTTTTCGGAGCAGGACTTCGGGTGCTTCCAGGAGCCGTGGGTCTGCGCTGATGTCGATGAAAAAAAATTACGGATCGAAACCCGTAAAATATCTGTTCTCAATGACTTGAGTGCGGACTGGTCCGGCTTGATCCGGCTAAAATATTGCAAAATCAGGACTTGCTCGCAAAATATTACGGATAGGGCACTTAGGAGGCGCTTATGGCGGATTTCGGGCGCTGCTTGTCCCTGCCCCGCCCCTTGAAGTTCGCTTTGAAGCATAGTCTTCAAGCATCGCTTAGCTGGAGGCGCGGGGCAAGGTTACATGTCACAAGGTGACTGTGGAGATCGCGGCGAAGAAGGTCGCGCCGCCTGCAAACGCTTACCTCAGGCGCTGGAAGCGCGGAATTATTTGAACAACTTCGCGGCACGAAACTCGTGCCCTTCCCCAGACACGCAAGGCTAAGCGCGGGCTAGCGCCTACGGCGGCTCTATTTCCGACGACTTAACGGCACGAATTCGTGCCCTTCCCGAACCCCAAAACCAACCAAGACCGCACGCAACAGCAGGTTCCTCCGCTCCGCCGTCGCATTCGCTCCGGCTCCGGTCGGAATGACAGAGTTTATTTGCGCTGGCGGCTGCTGCACCGTGGGAATACCTCTACGCAGTCGGGCACCGCCCGCACAGTAGGGATCGGCTCGACTTTCGGGGCAGGGCTCTTCGGGAGTCAACGTCCTCATCCTGATCTGCGCGCCTACCCGCGCTCGAATCAATTCACCGCCGGCAGGCCACCGTATTTTTGCAGCCACTTCAGTTCTTCGCGGACTTTGATTTTGCCGTGCCAGGGATTCTTCCCTAGGCCGTGGCCTTCGCCGGGGAAGATCAGCAACTTGTTGGGAATGCCTAGCGAGTAGAGCGCGTGCTCCAACAGATAATCTTCGAGGACGGCAACGCGGATGTCGTCGGCGCCAGCAACCATGTGCGTGGGAGTGCGGACTTTGTCGATTTGAAAGATGGCGGCTTCGTCGTGATAGCGCTGTTGGGCTTCCCAGGGGCGTCCGCCGAGAAAGTAGGCGTCGTCGTAGGTGGTGTCGTCGTTGCCCCAGTTGCCGACGTGTTCGACGGCGCCGGCTCCGGTGACTGCAGCCTTGAAGCGTGTGGTTTGGGTGATGAGCCAGTTGGTCATGTAGCCGCCGTAACTGTAGCCGCCGATGGCGAGATGATCGGGATCGGCGATGCCATCTTTCACCAGAGCGTCGACGCCTTCGAGAATATCTTTGCCGGGGCGCGAGACGATTCGAGGAACGATCTGGGTGAGGAACTTGTCGCCGTATCCGGTGGAGCCGCGATAGTTGGGTTCGAAGACCAGCCATCCGTTGGTGGCAGCGAGCGCGGACCACTGGTACCAGTCGGTGGCGAAGTGATTTCCGTCGGCGTCGGCGGGGCCGCCGTGGATGAAGGTGAACATGGGCAGATGCTTGGCTTCGAATTTGCCCGGAGGATAGATCAGCATCCCTTCTACCGTGGTGCCGTCGTCGGCCTTCCAGCGGTAGGGCTTGCCTTGCGGAAGTTCTCTCTCAGCGAGGAACGTGTTAAATGCGGTAATGGGGCGGGCGAAGTCTTCTTTTCGCAGCAGATTCGGACCTTCGGCGAGATAGACCTCGGCGGGTTGGGTAAGTGAGGAGTAAACGTAGGCGACACGGGAGAGTGCGCAGTCCGGTGGAAAGATTTTCGTACGTGCCGGGTAGACCATTGAATTTTTCAAGCGAGGCGGGAGGCTTGGAGGCGCCGTACATTTGGACTTCGGTCCCGAGCCGCGCAGTCACAACGGCACCGTTACCGATAAGTACCGTAGCTGCACGATCTCGCCCTGTGAAATCTTGGATCCACTGCTCGTCCGTTCCGGTCTCGCTGTCGACCCAGTAGAGATGAGGTTGCAAGTCGCGGTAAGGACCGGTGACGTCCCCGACCTCGACGGTGAAAAAGATGTGGCGATTGTCGCTGGCCCAATGCAGCTTGGTTTCGGCGGCCTGGTTGTGGGTTAGGCGACGGGGTTCTTGCGGGGATGGGTTTTTCTTATTGTCGGTCGCGGCCGAGGCGGCCGAGGCCACATGGTCTTTGCCAATATTTGTAGATCCAGCGAGTAGATCTCGATGTCTTCGAATTTTTCCTGGCGCTGGTTGATGGCGTTGGTGACGAAGGCTAGCTTGCTGCCGTCGGGAGAGGTGACCATGTCCTCTACGCGGAGTGGCGAAGTTGCAATGGCGCGTGCGCCAGGAGTGAAGTCGGATTCTTTCTCCTCTTTAGTTTCGGTTTTTGCGGGAGCGGCTTCGTTCTCGGCGAGCGCGGCGGCGACATCGAAGGCGAAGATGGTGTCGCCACGTTCGGCGGTGCGATATTGGACTACATCTTTCCATTCTTTTTTGTAGTCGTCTTTTTGGGTCTTGGTCCAGGGGTTGCGGGTGGCGTAGTACAGAGTCTGCGAGTCTGCGGACCAGGAGAAGGCGTGAACTTCCTCTTGACCCTGGGTCATCGCGATGGCTTCGCCTCCGTTGGGAGAAATTAAATAGATTTGGCTGATGTCCCCTTTGTCATCTTTTTCGTCGCTGGACTCGGAATCCTTTTCGGGAGTGGTCTTACGCTCGGAGAGGAAGGCGATCCAACGGCCGTCGGGGGACCACTTAGGCTCGGTGTCGTGACCTGACTGGGTGAGTTGGATGAGCGATCCTGACTTGCCGTCGCCGTGGTAAAGCCAGAGGTCGTGGCGGAAGATCTGCTGGTCCCAGTCGGCGCGCTCGGTGCTGATTACGACAGATTTCCCGTCGGGAGAGAGAGTTACGCTGGGATAGCTTACGGAGTTGAAACATTCATCGAGCGTTAGCTTGGGTTTGCTTTCAGCGAGAAGCTGGCATGCGGAAAGCAAGATTAGGATGAGCGCGAAATAGATTTTGTTGGAATGTTTGAGTGCGGAGTATTTTTCAAAAGAGTGCTGTGCAAAATTCATGAGTTCCTCGGAAGGAAGTTAGCGTTATACATGGCCGAGTCGGTGTGGGCAACCTGGAAAATAGAATGAATGACTTAGGGTCACTTTGGATTACGGGGGCGGGCCCACCTTTCATTTGTTCTCTGACCGCGCATCATAACGTAGGTTGCCCCACCTTTCGCGATTTTTCAAAGGGTGGCACTGCGAACCCCGCTACATATTCACTGGTCACAGCAAGGAACTTCCCGTACATGTTAGAAGTCCGGAATACCTCGGCGGCTGGATCGTTACTACGGCCCCGGATACCTGCACTTCATCACGGTTCTGGAGCAGCTTTCGTCACCATGCCGACAGCGAACCCAACGGGCCTGTACTGGTAAACGAGCCGCGGGGAGCTGAGCTTCGCATTCGGAAAATCTCTTGATGCAAGCGGCATCGCGGCCCACCCTTCGAAAGGCGCGAAGGATGGGGCAGCCTCCGTTGTGATGGTGCCGACACCACGAGGCTAAACACGCCAGCCCCCACGGCAGCTTCGTAGGAATGCCATTGCGCGACCGGGTCGTACAACCGGTATAGGGATCATTCGATCCATTTGTCACGCGCTTCGCGCGTGACAGATTCCGCTCAGGACGACAAGACTTGGATGGCAGAGTTATGGGGTCAGTGCTCGCGTCAATGAGGGGCGGCTTGGGTGGTGTCTGGCGGCTTGGGTGGGGGTGTTGCTGCTTTGTCGTCTTTGAAGATGCCTACTATTTTGCCGAATAGGCCTTTCCTTTTCTTTGGGTCCTGACTGTCTTGGAGGTTTGCGTTGGCGTCCTGCCCCGGGGGTGGGGGTAAGGCTTTGTTGCCGCCTCCGCCGCCGAAGATCCTCGAGAACAGGCCTGGGGCGCCGCTTTGCTGGTCGCAGGTGTCGCGGGGCTCGGTACCGGCTACGAATGCGGCTACGTAGTCATTCGGACAGGTCGGCGTCGCTAGGCGGTTTGTGGCTTTATCCAGTTGGACGTCTACTACCCCGGTGGGCTGGACGAACTCCTTCATGTCGTTATATTGCGGCAGCAGGGCTGCCTTTTTCATGAACTCGGTCCAGATGGGAGCGGCGGTCATGGCTCCGCTGAGGCGGAGATCGCTGTAATCGTCGTAGCCTACCCACACGATGCAGAGCAGGTTTGAGGTGTAGCCGGCGAACCAGCCGTCGTGCGAGCTGCCGGTCTTGCCGGCCGCGGGCAGAGTGAAGCCACGCAGGCGAACCGCCGTATAACCGAGGCCATTGTTGATTACGCCTTCCATCATGTTGGTCATGATGTAGGCGATGCGGGAGTCGAGGACCTGGCGCTCGTCGGTTTTGAAATTCGCGATCACGTCACCTTTGGCGTTGCGCACGGAGTTCACCAGGAGGGGAGAGAGGCGCGTGCCGTTGTTGCTGAAGGAGGTGTAGGCTCCGGCCATATCGAGCGGGGTGGCGTCGTAGGAGCCCAGAGCCATGGCGGGCGTGGCTTTCACCGAATTGATTCCCGCGGATTTTGCCAGCTCGGCTACTTTGTCATAGCCGACTTCCTCGGCGACTTTCACAGTGGCGTTGTTGAGCGACATGGCTAGCGCGTAGCGGAGGGTTACGTCGCCGTGGTACTCCTCTTTATAGTTGCGCGGCTCGTAGATCTGATCCCCGTAAGCGAAGCTGGAGGGCGCGTCGGTCACGGTGGAGGCAGGCGTGATTACGGTCGGAGAGCCATCCAGCGCTGTATTCATGGCCGCGGCGTAGACGAAGGGCTTGAAGATCGAACCTGTGGGCCGCTTCGATAGCGCGTGATTCAACTGGCTGAAGCCGTAGTCCCTGCCTCCGACTAAAGCGAGGACTGCGCCGGTGTGAGGATCGAGTGCAACCAGCGCAACTTGCGCTTGCGGGCCCGGCGTGACTTCGGTCTCTATTTTCTTGCCTACTTTTTTGCGCTTGGTGCGCAGCTTGGTGACTTGCTCATCCACTAACTTGATGCCGGTCTCGACCGCCTGCGCTGCGGCCTTCTGCAGATCGGGATCGAGCGTGGTGTAGATGCGGTAGGAGGAATCGTTGAGATCGTGCTCGCTGAATTTGGTGATGAGGGTGTCGCGCACCATGTCGACAAAGTAGGGGGCATCGCTGGCCTCCACGTTTGGCGGGGCCAGTTTCACGGCCGTCGCTTTGGCCTTCTCCGCCTGCTCGCGCGTGATGGCGTGGGTGTCAACCATGGAGTCGAGAACGAGGTTGCGGCGCTCGGTGGCGCGGTCGAGATGGCGATACGGAGAAAGACGGCTTGGTCCCTGAATGATGCCGGCAAGCAGCGCGGCCTCGGGCAAAGAGATGTCTTTCAGGTCTTTATTGAAGTAAGCGCGGGAGGCTTCGGCGAAGCCGCTGATGGCGAACGATCCGCGCTGGCCGAGATTGACCCAGTTGCCGTAGAACTCGAAGATCTGCTGCTTGCTGAATTTTTCCTCGAGCTCTTCGGCGATCAGCATCTCGGTCAGCTTGCGGCGGATAGTTTTTTCGGGCGTTAGAAAAAAGCCGCGCGAGAGTTGCATGGTGATGGTTGAGCCACCCTGCTCGTGCTTCTGGCGGACGAGATCGACCCATCCGGCTTCGGCCATGCGGATGAAATTCACGCCGCTGTGCTCGAAGAAGCGGCGGTCTTCGATGGCGAGGACGGCATCGACCATCACTTTCGGAATGTCGGTGTACTTCACGACCTGGCGTTTGGAGCGCGGACCGGAGTCGAAGAGCGCGGTTATGAGCTGAGGTTCGAGCTCGTAGGCGGAGAGATCATTGCCTTTGCTGACGATGCGTTCGACCGCGCCGTCTTTGATGGCAATGCGCGCGGGTTCAGGGCTGTGGTAGCTCTCGGGTCCCGGTGTGATTTCGATTCCACCCTTGACCAGCTCAAACGAACCCAGGGGCGATTGCGCGTCTTTCTCTCTTTCTTTGGACAAGTCGGAATAGCCCGCGCGGCGCAGTAACGCGGCGATCTCGCGGGCTTCTATCTTGTCTCCGTCGTGGACGGTGCGAGGCAGAGCGTAGATCTTGGCTGAGTTGGTAAAGACGGAGGTACGGAAGCGCTGCGCGATAATACGGTCGTATTTTATATAGAAGTAGGAAAAGAAGGCGGTCAGTCCAATCGCGACCACCAGAAAAATAATCAGGGCCGCGCGCAGGACCGGGTCGCGCGGCAGGCCGAAGGCCCCCTTGCCAACGTTTTTGCCGGTCGTATTCGCGCCCTTCGGGATTTTGATCTTAATGGCCACTTTTGTGCTTGGTACGCCTGCCGAAAAGCTGCTCGCTAAGAGCCAGCTTTCATTTGATTAGAGCTTATTGATCAGACGGCGACGACTGCCAAAAGGTTTGACGCGAGCCCCATTTGCGTTCGCGGCTTCTGGCTGCAATGTTCGAGAATTTAGATATCGCCTGTTGTCGTTCTATTGTACCGCCTACGGGGTGCTCAACCTCGCTAACAAAAAGAGACCCGCAACCGATGCGGGTCTCAAACTCGTTACTACCAGCGCTGCCCTTCGGACTACGGATCGATTACCACCCAAGGGAGGTTGGTGCTTGGGACTTGCAGAGGTGCGATGCCTTCCCCTGGAATGCCTGTGCTCGTGTTCAAAATGGAAACGTCAAAGACATCATTGGAGTGGACAAACAGGTAAGCGCCGGTGGCATCCACCTGGCCATCGTACGGGTTGTTTGAAAAAATGCTGAACGGAGAACCGGCCAGAGCGGTCAGCGCCCCGGTACTGTCGTTGAGCGCAAAACCCTCTACGGGAGCGTAGCCATTGAGTGACGGATCAATGCCGAAGACGTAAACGAACCCGCCGCTGGGATGAACGATAACTCTAGTTGGAGCGTCCACCGTGACGGCGGAACTTACTTGAGTTAGGACCCCTGTCGACTGGTTGATGCTGAAGGTGTAAACGTGTTCATCCAGTGCATTGCTTGGCGGCTTGGTGCCTACCTCGCCATCGGCGCCGAACATGAACTGGCCAGCAGGATCGCCGGCAACGGTCCACATGTTGATCGCCATCTGGCTGCCCAGGTTGAGATTTCCGGTAGTGCCGTTAAGGGAGAAGACAGCCATGGCTTGGCCCTGGCCATTGACGTCCCCTTGGGTGACGTAAAGAAATCTGCCCTTCCCGTCCATGGCGAGATTCGAGGGCTTGACCAGGCTGGCGAAGGGAGATCCAGAAGCGGCGGTAAGAGCACCGGTGCTGGCATCGATGGTGAAGCTATAAATCAGGGAATTGGTCTGATCAGCAATCAAGAGAACGGTGCCAGTGGGATTGGTGACCATGGAATAGGTCGGCACGCTGGCAAGCGGTAATCCCCCAACAAAAGAGGCCGACATCGGACTCCCGCTCAGAGCTGTAATGATGCCTGTATTGAGGTCGATCGAATAGCCGAAAAGCTCCTGCGCCGATGCGTCGGCAAAATATAAGAATTTGCCCTGAGCTACCGCCAGCCCCGAAGGGTCTAGAGTGCTATTGGGAAGAGTGGTGCTGGGGAAACCTGGAATGGTTTCAAGAACGTCGGCAGCGGTGAGTTCGGCACCTGACATTTGATTGGGCACTGCGGCCGACTCCGGGAATTCGACAAAGGCCAGCGGACCGTTGTTGGTAGTGCCACCGCCGCCACCCGTGGTGCCGGTGACAGTTCCGGAAGTGGAGGAGCAGGTGGATGTACCAAACTGTGCGCCTTTGGCGCAGTCGTAGTGATCGCAGCTGGCGAGCCCCATGATCGCCAGCGCCACAGGTAGGGTTAAGAGCGTACGAACTCGCATCGTCATGAACTGCCTCCACCTAAAGTTCACTCTGGCTCCGCGTTCTTCAAAAACACTGCAGATTGGATTAGCTAAACTCGCGTTGAGTAGAACTGCGCCGTGTGCCTGAGCCTGCTGTTGCTACGGTTGCGGCACAGTGAGAAATCTCTCACTCACACGCGATAGTAGGAGCAAGGTAACGCGCTGACAAGGTTACGAATGTCACTGGCTGAATCGTGCGTGCTGCGTAGCTGCTGGATTCACGTATGGGCGTGTCCCTTAGAGCCTGAATTGCTCGAAGGCAAGCTAGGACCGAGGCTTCGGGCTTCGGCTACCGGGGTTTGGGAAGGCTGGACAGATGTGTGGAGTTTTCGGGTTTCATCCAAGCTCACCAAAGCGCGCAAGCCGAAGCCCGAAGCCGGTTGCTAGAAGCCTCTATTTCCGCTGGAGGGGCTGAAGTGCATTTCGAAGGGATAGAAGGGCATATTGATGGTCACGGAGTAGTCGGCGGCGACATAGACGGCGTTGTTGCCGGGCGTGCTGATGCGGGTGACGGTCACTTGCTTCTCGGTGATGGGAAGGTCGTGTTCTTTCGCCTTGCGGAGAATATCGGTGCGAATATCGTCGTCGGTCTTAGTAGAGCTGCCGCCGGAGACCATGGCGATATTCTTCAGGTCGTCCTGAAAGCTGTAGTTGGCCATCATGGGCGGGGCTACCTGAAAAATCCCCACGACAACGGCCACGATTGCGAGAAATCCGACCACTAGTTTGATCATTCCCATAGTCTGATTGCGCCGCCAGTCCCGGCGCATATTTCAGGCCTGGGCTCGCAGCACTCCTTGAAGATATTCCACTACCGCGCCGATCCTAACATCGTGAACTTCGCGAGTCGAGCGTAGAACGACTTCCACAGTATCTTCGGTAACTTTCTTTCCCACTGTGATTCTAAAGGGGATACCAACCAAATCGGCATCTTTGAATTTGACCCCGGGGCGCTCGTCGCGGTCATCGAGAAGAACGTCGAAGCCCGCAGCTTCGAGGCGAGTGCCGATCTCGACTGCGGCATTGAGGAGGGTTTCGTCCTTCACGTTCGTGGGGCTCACCACAATTTCGAAGGGAGCGATCGAGGGCGGCAGCCAGAAGCCGTTGTCGTCGTTGCTCTGCTCGATCGCGGCGGTGAGAATGCGCTCGATACCGATGCCGTAGCTGCCCATGATGGGGGTAACTTCTTTGCCGTTTTTATCGAGGACGCGCGCATGCATGGATTCGGTATAGCGATAACCGAGCTTGAAGATATGGCCGATCTCAACGGCGGTATCGATGCGCAGCGAGTTGCCGCAGTTGAAACAGCCTTCACCTGCGGTGACGGCGCGCAGATCGGCGTAAGCCGTGGGATGAAAGTCCTTGCCGGGGGTGAGATTCTTCAGGTGGTAGTCTTCTTTGTTTGCACCCGCGATCAGGTTAGTTCGGCCTTCGAGAGCTTTATCGACTAAGAGCACGGGCTTGTCGGCATCTTTCTTCAAGTCCTTCGCCCACTCGACTCCCAACGGGCCAAGGTATCCCGCCGGAGATTTGAACAACGCTTTGATCTCGGCCTCTTCCATGGGACGGGTAGCTACCGCAACTGCGGCGTTGAGCTTCGCCTCGTTGAGTTGATGATCGCCGCGCATTAAGACTACAATCCCGCGCTGCTTCACTTTTCCTGCGGAATCTTTTTCGTCGGCCATCAGCGCCAGCGTTTTGATCTTGTTTTTCGCCGAGACTCCGAGAAAGCGGGCTACGTCTTCGATCGTTTTTTGGCCTGGCGTGTGAACTTCTAGCGGACTGCCGTGTCCCTCGGCCTTTAGATCTTCGACCGCCTCGAGCTTCGAGGTGGCCTTCTCCAGGTTCGCGGCGTAGTTGCAGCCATCGCAGCTTACAATCTGATCTTCGCCAGCCGGCGTGCGCACCATGAACTCGTGCGATTCCTTCCCGCCCATCGCGCCGGAATCCGCTTCCACCACCATGTATTTCAAGCCACAGCGGTCGAAGATGCGGCAGTAGGTTTCGTAATGCTTCTTGTAGGAGACATCGAGGCCTGCGGCGTCGATGTCGAAGGAGTACGCGTCCTTCATCATGAACTGGCGCACGCGCAGCAGGCCGGACTTTGGCCGCGGCTCGTCGCGAAACTTGGGAGCGATCTGGTACCAGATCTGGGGCAACTGCTTATAGCTGCGCAGTTCCTTCAACGCGATGGAAGTCATGACTTCCTCTTCGGTCATGCCCAGCGCGAGGTCGGCGCCCTTGCGGTCTTTGAGGCGAAACAGGTTGTCGCCCATGAGGGACCAGCGGCCACTAACCTCCCAAATCTCGCGCGGATGCAGGGCAGGTAGAAGAAACTCCTGGCCGATCTTGTCCATCTCTTGACGAACGATGGCCACGATCTTGTTGAAGGAGCGGTTACCGAGAAAAAGATAAGAGTAGAGTCCCGCCGCTAGTTGGCGAATGTAGCCGGCGCGCACCAGAAATTTGTGTGAGGCCACTTCGGCGTCGGCCGGGGCTTCGCGAAGGGTAGGGATGAAGAGTTCTGACCAACGATGCATAGAGTTTCAGTACCTGGTACCCAGTACCTAGTCGCGAATACCGAGATGAGGATGTTCGTTATTACCTTGGTAGAATTTTTTATTGTAGCAGCCGGTTTATTATCCGTTTGCACGGCCTGCTAGAATGACTGCAGTTTATGAGTAAGACTCGCTATCGCTACAACATCATGCTGCGCCCAGAGCCCGAAGGCGGCTATACGGCGCTAGTCCCCGCGCTGCCCGGCTGCGTCACTTATGGACGAACGTTGGATGAGGCTCGCGAAATGGCCAAAGATGCAATCTCCGGCTACATCGCCAGCCTGCGCAAGCACAAAGATCCCATCCCAACCGACGACGATACCCTGGTCGCCTCTCTGGACCTTGAATATTCAACCTGAAATCAGCCTCTGCAGTTTGAATAGATCAGACAAGCGGTTGATCACTAATGAACAAGCGACCGGCCGTGAAGCCGCGCCAAATTGTCCGTTTTTCTTGAACAGAACGGTTTTGTTCTCGACCATACTTCGGGCAGCCATCACATCTTCTACCACCCCGCTTCTCATCGGCGAGCCGTAGTGCCTAGTCACAATCGCGACCTTCCCAAAGGAACGCTAATCTCTTTGCTGCGGGAAGCGGGATTCGCCCGTGAAGAACTGATTGATTTCCTAGCAGGCCGTTAACCTGCCTAACTCCGCGCAGCATTGGCGAACCATGCCTAGGAGGTCAGCTGCCGCAGAATTTCTTTCCCCAACTTTTGAGCTTCGCCGAAAAATTTCTGATATTCGACGAAGAGACGGTTCAGCTCGAGCGACTTGTCGGCGGAGAGGTGCTTGCGCAGCATCATGTCGCGGACGTGGACGGGGTTGGGCAGGGTGGCGTCTTCGGTTAATTCTTCTAACGCAGTATTGGGGTCGTAGTGATACATGGAGCCTCGATTTAGTAATTTGGTAATTGAGTAATTTAGTAATTGAAAATCCTTCAAACATCCGCTGGCTTCAATTACCAAATTACTAAATTTCCAAATTACTCAATTGCTAGACCAGTTCGGTGCTCCACAGATCGTGGAGGTGGACGATGCCTTCCAGCTTGCCGCTGCTGTCGACCACCATCAGAGATGTAATCTTCTTTTCTTCCATTTGCGCCAGTGCGGTTGCGGCGAATTCTTCGCGCGTGATGGTGCGCGGACTTCTTGTCATCGCTTCACCGGCCGTCAGATCGAGGACATCCTTGCCACGCTTTTCCAGCAAGCGGCGCAGGTCGCCGTCGCTGATTACGCCCATGAGCGTTTCCCCTTCAACCACGGCGGTTACGCCTAACTTCTTGCGGGACATTTCGTAGATCACATCGGGCATCTTGGTTTGCAGGTCGACGCGCGGTAAGGCGTCGCCTGAATGCATCAGTGATTCCACGCGTGCTAGTCTTTTTCCTAATTTTCCCCCGGGATGCAGGTTGGCGAAGTCTTCTTCTTTGAAGCCGCGCTTTTCGCTTAAAGTAACTGCTAGGGCGTCGCCCAAGGCGAGCATTGTCGTGGTCGACGCTGTGGGCGCTAAGCCCAGCGAGCAGGCCTCTTCGGCGATGGAACAGTCTAGAGCTACCTCGGCTGCGGAGGCCAGGGTGGAAATCCGTGAAGGGTCGCGATCGCGCGGGGGCAGAAGCCCCGATTCATCGTGACCGCATGTCGGCACGCCTGGAGTCGTGCTCTTCCCGAGCTTGCCCTTCCAGATTTCGCCTTTCTCAATCGCCCTTTTTTCGAGTGTGCCCTTCCCGATTATGAATTTCGCGGTTGTGCCCTTCGCGATCGTGCTCTTCGCGGAGGGAGGCGCAGAAATTTCGTCTCCTGTCATTGCAATGAGCCGAACCTGCAGGCGTTTGATTGTGGCCAGCAACGCCAAGATTTCTTCGGTCTCGCCCGAGGCCGAGAGCGCGAGCACTACATCTCCGCGAACGATCATTCCCAGGTCGCCGTGCAGCGCGTCTACGGGGTGGAGATACAAGGCAGGAGTGCCGGTGGAGCTTAGCGTTGCGGCGATCTTGCGAGCGATCAGGCCGCTCTTGCCCATACCGGTGACTACGACGCGGCCCTGGCAAGAGAACATCAAATCGACGGCGCGCTGAAACGCCGCGGCCATAGGGCCGGCAATGCGGTCTGCCAGCGCGGATAACGCTTGGGCTTCGATACGGACCACGTTCTCGCCAATATGCTTCATGAAAGCGCGATCTTACCAGAAGCCATTGAGCGATCATCGGGTGATTGAGCGTGGACAATCAAACACCGCCAATGCAATGACTCAATCACTCAATGGCTCAATTCCTAGAAGTGGTCGTCGATCGGTCGCGGCTGCGCCGGCTTCTGCCCTAGCACGGCAAGTCCCTTGGCTTGAATGGCGCGATCCCATGGGCCTGCCTGCCAGTTGTCCTTGACCTTCTGCGGATGCTTCCACTGCGGGACCGAGAGCATTAAGACTTTTCCCATGGCGTGGACATAGGGCTCATACATCGAGCGGAGCTTGGCCAGTTTCTGGCGGGCGTCATCGCCGCTGCGCAAGATCAAGCCCGCGGCGGCCAGCGCTTCCTGGAGAGCTATGAAATCCTCATCGCTTAAGCGTTCGGGCTGTTGCGCGTCGTAGTGTGCATTCACGACCTGCGCCAGATCCACGGCGGCGTGGCGGGCCATGGCAAAGGTTAGCCGCGCCTGGCCCGGGTGGACCCCTTCGATGCCAGTCAGCAGGAGGGAGGTCACATCAAGCATGGTGGTCAGCGCTGCCAGCCAGGACTGATTGCTATGCTGCGAGCGGAAGAAACTGAGAACAGGATAGGAAAGCTGGCTCTCAAGTAGTTCGCCGGCCCAGCGCTCCCAGTCGCGCAGAACTTCATCGAGCACGACCTGGTCGAGTGTGGGATCATCGGAACTGCCAGCCAGACGCACCAGCAATTCGCTCGCTGTAGGAGGCGAGCCGGCGCGTGCATCCATCATGGAGATTTGTATTTCCCGCCGCGAAAAAGATGCGTACACCACGGGAAGATAGCCGATCACGACGCCTAAGAAAGTGAAGCCCATAGCTGCTTCCAGCACGGACAACGCCCGAGCCAGACTCGAGGTGGGCACGATATCGCCATAGCCGAGCGTGAAGAAGGTTTCGCCGCTATGGTAGAGGATTCTCGAAAACGTGATCGGCTCGTTGCCTAAGACCTCATGCCGTCCAGCGCCGTACTGGAGCAAGGCAAAGCCCAGGATCAGCATCGTGGCCCAGAAGGCTAGCAGCATGATGAGCGATAGCGGGCCAAAGTATCCCAGGAAACTTTGCTGTCGGGAGGGCGTTTGAATGTGGCCGGCAACTTTCTTCCAGGGAATCCAAGTGCGCCGGTAAAACCACGCGGTGAGCTTGAACTGTCGCGTGACGCGGCGGGGCAGGACTACGGTTTCAAAAGCATCCAGCAAGACCACGCCGATGATGATCAGTCCGAAGATGGCCGCGGGAATGCTGCCGTGAGGGATCATGAATGGAATCTTGATGCGGAAGGTAGGGTAACAGATTCGGACGCCGGACTTCGGACGTCGGACGCCTGATCTCGGACCTCGGGCGGCAGGCCTCGGCTGCAGATCGCGGACCTCGGACCTCACGGATGGAGCTCTTTAAGGTCTGGGGTCGGAGGTCCGAGGTCTACCGTAAACGTGTGCTACTGCGGTTTGGATTGCGCTGGCGGAGGCTGCCCCGGCGCAGGGGGAGTCGTCGCTGGCTTTTTCGCCACCGCCTTCTTCTTCACGGCGGGTTTTTTTTCCGGCTCGTTATCGTCCACCACGACTTTCTTGGGAGGCGCGGTCGGGATTGCCGCCTGCGCGGTCTTCAGATCGGCGCGTAGGCGAATGATTTCCTGCTCTTTCGCCGTGGCCAGGGTCCCTATGCGCTCGGCAATCTGTTTGCGCGTGCCCTCGAAGCTGCTCAGATCATTCGACAAAGCCTGAAAATCATCTTTCGAGCCGAAGGCTCCCGCCGATTCGACGATGCTGCCGAGCACATCATAGAGCGCATCCAGATTGCGGTAGAGCTTGAAGGTGGCGGGCACATCTTCCGGCGCGTTGCGCAGTTGCGTGATCATCTCGGGCAGAGCATTTTGCAGATTACGCTGGATGGAGTCCACGTCGTTCAACGAACGCTTCTTTGAGGAGCCATCGGTCTTCCAGCGCTCGATGCGGAGCTTCGACAAGTCTGACTGCGTGGTTTTGGACGTGTCCTCGAGCTGAGCCAGCAATCCGTTCAACTGAGTCACGGAGGAATATGAAACTGCGCCTTGCGGTGACCCGGCGGAGGCTACGGTTCCCTGCACCGAGTACTGTGGGGCATGAGTGGCGGGGGCTGCGGTCGACGGCGGTGAGGCAGCCTGGGCGAAAACGAGCACGGATCCGAACAGTGACGGCGCGAAACAACAATACGTAAGTTTGAGGTTCATGAATTGTCGAGTCAGTGGCGCGGTCCGACCGAACACGACTGCGTGCAACAGAATATAGATAAGCCGAGGATACTACAAGCGGAGCCGTAATTTGCGTCCAAGGCCCCGTGAGAAGCGCGCGCATCTCGTTGCAACCGAATCTGTTATTGCGTGAACCGGGCTTGCATTGACAGCGGTGAGTCGCGGCGATAGCCTGCGTCCACATTCGCCACTCAAAGCCGCTCGGGCGGCGGGGAGATCTCATGATTAAACGTCACTGCCTCGTGATTCTTATCGCCGTCATGGCACTCTGCGCTTGCAATAAACCTACAGCTAGCCCTTCGAGCAACGACCAGCATGGCGCGACTCCCCCAGACGCCGGCACGGCCGCGTCGAACTCTTCAGGGGTTTCTAATGACAAGTCGCAGCCTGTAGACGCTCAGCCGACCCGGACCACTCCGGCAAGGCCTGTTTCCCGGACGGCAAAGCAGACTTCCGGAAGCAACATGAAGTTTCGCCCCTATGAGGTGATTGATACTCAACAGGGCGGGCTGGTGGTGAGCCGTTTTGCCATTCCGCAGGATTGGAAGGCAAGCAGCCGCGTGGTGTGGAACTATCGCGACTTTTATCTTCCGGTGCATATCTATGCGCGGGCCGAGGCTCCCGATGGCGCCAGTTGGATGGAGTTTTTCCCAGCGGAGTTTTTCATCTGGCTCGATCCTATGCACGACCGGCAACCCGCCGGCCAAGGATCGATCGGCGGCATTCATCATCCGAATATCACTTTGCCCGAGGCTATGGCACGGTATGTAATCGCGCGCAACCGGTCGCGCGCCCGCAATCTGCGCATTATCGGCTCGCGGCCGGTAAAAAATATGCCGCAAGCTTTTCCGCATGCGTTCGATCAGGCGCCGCAGGGAGATGGGATCTGCATGCGCGTGCACTATGAGCTCGACGGCAGCCCCGTGGATGAAGAGTTCTACGGCTTTATGACCAAGCTGCAGACGATTCCCTCGTCGAACCCACGCTTCCAGATCACTGAATACCATCGCATGCTGCTGATGGTGCACAGCATTGGAGCTAAGTCGGGCAAGCTCGAATCGGTGCGGCCGCTCTTGGGGTTTGTTGCGACTTCTCTTCAGAACAATCCCGGTTGGCAGAAGCGTTTTGGGGAGGTCAAGAAAATGCAAGGGGATTATTATGCTCGCGTGATGAAGGCAAATTATGCCGGAATCCGCGCCGCCGGCGAACGAAGCCGTCAACTGACCGCGCAGAGCGATCAGTTCCTGCGCGGGATTGATGCGAATCTGGCACAGAGTCGCGCGCGGCAGAATACGCCGCCGGAATCGTTCAGCTCCAGTTCGAATGAAGAATTTTACAAACGCGCCGACGATTTCGACCAGAACATTCGCGGCACCGAGCACATGCAGGATCAGTACGGCCAGGTTTCAGACCAGTACACCGATTACAACTATCACTGGACCGACGGATTCGGAAGGTTCGTGCATACGGACGACCCCAACTACGATCCGAATAAGTATCTGACGGGGGACTATCAGCAGATGACTCCGGCGCCGCGGTGAGGGTGGTTAGAGCGGTCGAGTGGCAAAGCCTCCGGCTTCGGAGCGATAATCATGACAGCCGATGGCCCTGTTTATTTCGATCCCAAGATTCTCGCTGCGCTTTCGCGTCGCACTCTTTCTTGTGTTCCTCGCTCTAGTGCTTCCCTCGCAAAATCACGCTCAAGAATTGGCGCGGCGGCTCATCCTTAAAGATGGTTCTTATCAGACGATCACGAAGTATGAAATCAAGGGCGACCGCGTGCGCTATTTGAGCGCGGAACGCGGCGAGTGGGAGGAGTTGCCGACCTCGCTGGTGGATTGGCCCGCTACCGAGAAGTATGAGAAAGAGCGCGCCGCCGCGCCTGCTATTCCTGAAGCTGCGGCCATCGACAAAGAATTCAAGGCCGATCGCGAGGCTGAGCTATCACATTTGCCGCAAGTCGCCCCCGGCTTGCGTTTGCCGGAAGACTCCGGAGTTTTTCTGCTGGATAACTTTCAGGGCCAGCCTCAACTTGTCGAAATGCAGCAGGCGGAAGGCGACATCAAGAGCAATACCAAGGGCAATATTCTGCGCGGGGCGTTGAATCCCGTTGCAAGCGCCAAGCAGACTATTGAACTTGACGGTGAACATGCGGCCGTGCGCGCCCACGTTACGACGCCTTCGTTCTACATCAATGTGGATGAGCCAGCGGCGACAAGTTCGAATGCCGCGCCGCCTCCCGGAGAATCTGATTCGGCCAAGCCTTCGCAGCCGAGTTTGGACGCACCTCGCTCTCAGCCGCAGGGGCGAGTGCAGCCGCAGCAGCCGGTGCAGCCTATGGTTCCCTTCGATCGTTTTCGTATTGTGAAAGTGCAGGTGAAGGGCGGGCGGCGCATCGTGGGGGATTTCAAGCGCAGCGTCAACGGCAAAATCTCGCAGGAGCAGAATGCGATGAAGACCTCGATTGATAACTTAAGGGGTGGTTGGCTCAAGCTAACGCCGATCGAGGCGCTCGCACCTGGAGAGTACGCTTTGATCGAAAGCAAGAGCGGTGAGGGAATGAACCTATATGTTTGGGATTTCGCCGTGAACCCCGGCGCGCCGGCGAACGCTAATCCCTGGAAACCCGCTAATTGAGTGGTGGGCAATTTAGTAATTGTGAAATTTATTAATTGGGTAATTTAGAAACTTCGGCGGTCTCAAATTCCTCAATTACTAAATTCCCCAATTACTCAATCTATTTGAGGACTCCCCGCTGGGCGATGCCGATGTTGTCGCGGGTGGAATTCTTGACCAGGTACATCATTTCGTCGGCTTGACGGATGATATCGTGGGCGTCGCGGGCGTCGTGGGGGTAAGTGGCGAGACCAATCGAGGCGCGAACATTCAGGTTCAGGCCTTCTTCGCGGCAGAAACTGCTGACGCGCAGAGCATCGCGGAGGCGCTTGGCTACAACTAGAGCTGAATCTTTGCTGGTCTGCGGCAACAGCACGACGAATTCGTCGCCGCCGTAACGGAAGGCAAAGTCGATCAGGCGCAGCTGGGCCTTAACGAGGTAGCCGATTTCCGCCAGCAGCTTGCTTCCGATCAGGTGGCCGTGAGTGTCGTTGACCGACTTGAAGTGGTCGAGGTCGATGAAAAGCACGCTGAATTCGTAGCCGAAGCGCGCTGAGCGGTAGACTTCGGTCTCCAAGGTTTTGTAGAGATGGCGCGCGTTATAGAGACCCGTGCAATCGTCAGTTATCGTGAGCTCCTGGATCTTTTCGACCCAGCGCGCGTTTTCAATCGAGATGGCGGCGTAATCGCAGAGAGCCTGCAGAAAAAATAATTCCTGCTCGTTGAACTGGGAGATATCGACATTCACCAACTGAATCACGCCCAGCACGCGCAGCTTGGAGCGCAGGGGCACGCAGATTACAGAACGGGTTTCGCACTGCGTGGCTTCGTCTATACGGCGAGCAAAGCGCGGATCTTTTTCTACATCCGACAGGATTACCTGCTCGCCTGTCTTGGCCACCCAGCCGGCGATACCTTCGCCGACCTTCAGGCGAATATTTTTTAATGCTTCGGCGGCTGCGCCCACGGCAATGGCGAAATAAAGCTCGTCGTGCTCTTCATCGACCATCAACAAAGACCAGGTATCAGGGCGGAAGTATTCCGCCATTTTTTCCATGATGGTCTGCAGAATGGAATCGAGGTCGAGCGACGAAGTCAGCGCCTTCGCCACGTCGTGGAAGATGTTCAGCTCCTGGCTCTGCCGGGTTAGCTGAGTGCCGGTAGCCTCGGACATGGGGGATTCCTTGGTCTCCAACAAGATATGCAACTGGCTGAGCTCCGAATGCGATCTTCCAAAGTTACCTTCGAGTAAACGACGCCGCACAGAACGGGTGGCAGTTCAAAAAATTATAGGTGTGCCCCGGCACCGGGGCAACGAACGTTGGTAACCGGAACCCTTAAAGCCAACTGGATCAGCGGGTAGCGGGCCCTCGTGCCAGGCACCGATTCCCTCTTAGTCGGGTAGGGCAAATAGCTGCGACTTGCGGCAGTGGCGAGCGCTCCAAAGAGCATAGTGCGTGGTCAGCAGGACTAGCGCACAGCCCACAGAAAGGCCGACGGGCACGATCCACCAACCAAGTAGGTCTGTGGCGCCGACTGGCGGAGTGCCAAACCCAAGTCGTAAAGAGACGAAAAAATTGCCCGGGCCAGAAGGAAGCCGCCAGAGCCCCGCAGTCTGTGGATGAATTAATTTCAATACCGCACACCACATGAGCGCGGCTCCGAGGATGTATCCGAAGAGGGAAACGAGCAGCGCTATGAAACCGGCCACACTCAAACCGGCCCAGCGGAAAAGACTTTCGAGGACCCGCAACGGCGAGCGGCTTACTTCCGCTCGTGAGAGCAGATCATCCGTGAGGTATTGGCTGGCCAATTCCTCCGGGCTGCCAAGCGCGGCCAGGGCGGCTTCGACTCGGGCAGAGGTTAATTCTCCGCCGACGGTCGCCTTGTCGGTGATGTGGCTGCGCAACTCTCGCACGACATCGCCGGCATCCTCACGATTCATCGCACGTAGCAGCCGGCGCAACTTGCCCAGGTAAAGTTCGATTTTCTGCTCAGCATCCGCCATTTTCAGCTATCTCCCTTTCCCGAGCGGAAACAGCAACTTGCTCATGCTCCTTGAGAACTGCGCCCATATCTCCGCCATATCCAACGCACGCTTTTTCCCTATTGGCGTGAGGGCATAATATTTTCGCGGGTGTCCGGAATCTGATTCTACCCACTCGCTCTGCACCAACCTCACCGCTTTCAACCGACTCAGCAGGGGATAAACGGTTCCCTCGGTGACGGTCAAATCGGAATCGCTCTCCAACCGCCGCAGGATTTCCAATCCATAGAGTTTTCCGTTCCACAACGCAGCGAGGATAGCGAGTTCAAGACATCCCTTCCGGAGTTGAACCTCCCACTTGTCAACGCCTGCGCCAGCGTGGTCGGGCTCTTTCATCGTTACATTGTATAACAAGGTATCATGTCTTCAATAGTGCGGCGATCGTTTGTGGGGGTCGAGCTTTTGCATCGGAGACGGACCATAGCTTAGTTTTATGAAATGCAAACCCGCTTCGAACTCGCTTTGGCAATGTTTCTACTGACCAGCAGTTTCGCGTCGGCCGCTGACCCAAAATCCGTTCCCGTCATCGACGGAGGCCTTGGGCCCTGCTCCGTCGAATTTGCGATTACCGACACCGCTGGCCAGCCGGTATATGCCGCCAATATTCAGGTGCATATCGCTTATGGATTGATGAGCCTGCACAAAATGGATTTGCAAGTGGGAACTAATTCTGACGGCAAGGCGCGCTTCGAAGGACTGCCCGACAGGATCAAGCAAGGGCTTTTCTTCAGGGCT
The DNA here is from genome assembly GCA_963781635.1 of uncultured Acidobacteriaceae bacterium. Lineage (GTDB taxonomy): Bacteria > Acidobacteriota > Terriglobia > Terriglobales > Acidobacteriaceae > Sulfotelmatobacter. The sequence goes on along the minus strand of CAWAFZ010000004.1, from coordinate 92,653 downwards.
TCGGAAGGCAACCGGGAGGGTTCGGCGTTTGATGATCCCGGCAAGACTTGTAAGGCGGCGTTTGCTATTACGCTGCGGCAAAAGACATCGGCAAGATCCGAATAGCCCCGCGTCTCGCTGCGCTCGACTGAACCCTTCCGCTTCGCTCAGGGCAGGCTTGCGAAGGGCCCGTTCCCACACAATCCAACACGCACCTTTCGCCGTAATCGACTCTAGCGCAGAACCCCGGTATCGCCTATGATTATCACCATCTCGATGCGGGCGCAGACTGAAACCGCGCCTGCCGGAGTGGGACCGTGGGCGCGTTCGGAGAAAAACTACGCAAGCAGCGCGAGCAGCGCGGCATTGAGCTCGATGCCATTTCTCACACCACGAAAATCGGCACGCGCATGCTGCGCGCCCTCGAGGAAGAGCACTTCGATCAACTTCCCGGCGGCGTCTTCAACAAAGGCTTTGTGCGCGCTTACGCACGGCACGTGGGCCTCGACGAAGAAGAAGCGGTAACCGACTATTTAGCCGCGCTGCGCGAGAGTCAGATTCAGGCCGCGCAGATCATGCCCAATCTCCGTGGTAAGCCGGGGACCGCGTCCGAGGCTCCCGTCGAAACCTCTGGCAAGGAGATCTCGAGGCGCAGCGAAAGTTCACACTCGGCCCAGTTCGCAACCCAGGCTGCCGCCAACAATCCTCTTCCCGAGCGCTCCGCAAAGAAGTATCCGGCTGGGATCGTCGCCGAAGCATCGGGCGAAGCCTCGCACCCCGTGGCCTGGGCAAAACTGGCTGTCGTAGTGCTCTTAGTACTCCTTATGCTCTCCTTTTGGGCGTTCCGGCACCGGCGCAAAGTTGTAGCCGCAGCTCAGCAGGCGAATTCTTTGTCGGAGAGTGTGCCCGTAGAGCCCAAAAAGGTGGAGGATAGCAACACTTCTTCTTCCGCCGGCGCGGAATCATCCAAGCCGCCCACGGTGGCAGCAGCAACCTCGGCTACAACTCCTTCTTCTACGGTGGCGACCCCTTCTTCTCCTGAACCGGGGGCGGCAAAGCCAGATTCGAACCCCGCTTTGGAAGAGCTTGCTGTAGCGCGCCCCGAAAAGAAAACAGCGGTTGTTGCCGAACCTTCGCCGACGTTGCATTTGCTAATCCGCGCCACGGAAACTTCATGGGTTTCCATTATCGCGGATGGGAACCCCTTGGCTCATGAAACATTGATTGCTCCCGCCAGCACATCGGTTCACGCTACCCGCGAGATTATCGTGAAAGCGGGAAACGCCGCCGGCGTTAGCTTTTCGTTTAACGGCAAGGAGATTCCCGCGCAGGGAAATGAGGGAGAGGTAAGAACCTACACCTTCGATGCTAGTGGATTGCGCGAGCCCACCCCCTAGCCAATGCCGAGCAAGAGCGCCTCGCTGCGCTCGGCTGAACGGGCGAGGAGCCCGTTCCCACACATCCAGAAGCGCCCCAGCTTCAAGTCCTCGGCTTTGTAGACCACACCCATCCAGCCGCCTCCGACTTTTTTATTATGCGATAGTGCGAGATGGTCTGGCCGATCACGAAGAAGCTCCTTCGCTCCAGCGGAGGATTAGGTGCGAGTTGGAGCGATCATGGTAAGGGCAGGTAGGGAGCGAGTCAATGCGTCTGGCCCAGAACCAATAGGCCGTGCCCTCTCGATTAACCACACCTGCCGCGGTTCCCCGCTAGAATGGAGTTTCATTAAGGACTCTTAGCTATGGACAAACTGGTCATTCGCGGCGGGGAAACGCTGCTCGGTACCATTCACATAAGCGGTGCGAAGAACGCTGCACTGCCCTGCATGGCTGCGGCCCTGCTCACCGACGAACCTGTCATCCTCGAAAATATTCCGCAGGTGCGCGATATCCAAACCACACGTAATTTGCTCGCCGCCATGGGAGCCCACGTGGAACTCGGCTTCGGGCGCGCCCATCACCGCACTACCATTCACTGCGAGACCCTGGCCAGCCCCGAGGCTTCCTACGAGTTGGTGAAAACGATGCGAGCCTCCACGCTGGTGCTGGGACCGCTGGTTGCGCGCTGCGGGCGCGCGCGGGTTTCGTTGCCCGGCGGCTGCGCCATTGGAAGCCGCCCGATCGACATGCATATCAAGGGGCTCGAAACGCTGGGCGCAAAGATCACTCAGGATCACGGATATGTCGAGGCCAGCGCCAGCCGGCTGCGGGGCGCGGAGATTGTGTTCGACAAAATTACTGTGACTGGTACCGAAGACTTGCTCATGGCCGCTACGCTGGCCGAGGGCGAGACCGTCATGAAGAATTGTGCGCGCGAGCCCGAGGTCGCCGACCTTGCCGCACTGCTCAATAAAATGGGCGCGAAGATCGACGGCGCCGGCACGGCCACGATTCGCGTAAAGGGCGTGAGCAAGTTGAGAGGCGCGAAGCACCGCATCATTCCGGACCGCATTGAGGCGGGGACATTCATCATTGCTGGGGCTATGACTGGCGGTGATCTTAATGTCACGGGCTGCGATCCTTCGCACCTCGATGCGCTGCTGTCGAAGCTCAAGGAAGTTGGCGTCAAGACCAAGACGAACGGCGATTCGGTGCGGGTGATGGGAGACAATCCGTTTACCGCGAGCGATATGACGACCGAAGAGTATCCCGGCTTCCCTACGGACATGCAGGCACAATTTATGGCGCTGGCGACGCAGGCGGAGGGGACTTCAATCGTCACGGAAAATATTTTTGAGAACCGGTTTATGCACGCGCAGGAGCTGGTGCGCATGGGCGCGAATATTAAAGTGGAGGGCCGCCGCGCCGTCGTCGTCGGCAAAAGCCCGCTCAGCGCTGCCGCCGTCCTGGCTTCGGATTTGCGGGCTTCAGCGTCCCTGGTGCTGGCCGCGCTGGTGGCTGACGGCGAGACCATCATCGACCGCGTTTACCATCTCGACCGCGGCTACGAGAATCTGGAAGAGAAGCTGCGCGGCGTGGGCGCGCAGATCCGCCGCATTGGAGAGATGCTGCCGAAGCGGGCCGCGGCCCCAGCCAGGGCGTAGATTAGCGTCATTCGAAATTACAATCGTGTGGCGATGGCGCACACGGCCAAGATAAACAAGTACATTCCCAACAGGCCTCCGCCCAGAACGAGAGCTTGGGTTCGCCCGGATCTTTTTCGCAAGTAAGCCGTTTGTTGGTAGATAAGGCTCAGTGCAGGCGCGGACCAATAGATCAGAGCTTGTACGGGCGTTGCCCCGCGATAGATTCTCGAGAGCCCGATCTCGAGAGCGGCAATCACCAGTGCGCTCCCAATCATGATTCGCCGGGCGATCCGCCGATCCGCAGGCGAAAGTTTCGGACCACCGAGAGCGCAGCGGCTTAACATTGCGACTGTCATAGTGTCATCTCCTTGGATGTGTGTGGAATCGGATTGCTGGATTTGCGGGTTCAGGTGCGCGTCGACGGCTCCCGCAAGGACATCGAGGAACAGGCCCGCGGAGGCACGCTGATTCGCGAGCACGGCGCGAAACTCTTCACCGTAGCGTTTCCGCCAGCGCGCCGGATATAGATGGAGGAGCCAGGTCATGCGTTGGCCAGTCTCCGCTGCCCTGTGCGGGCCACCGCCATCATCGAATTCAAACGGGCGCGCAAGGCGCGTTCGCCGAGAGCGGTAAGCCGGTAGGGGTTGCGGCGGTCTTCGCTTTTTAAGGGTTCGATGAGACCGCGCGCCTCAAGGCGAGCAAGGGCCCCGTAGAGCGTTCCCGGCCCCAGGCGCACGTCGGCAATGGCTGCGATGTCTTCGGTCATGGAATAACCGTGGCGCGGTCCCTCCGCCAGGCTTACCAGGATCAGCAGGGCCGGCTCCGAGAAGCGGCCGAAATCGTCCAGTTCGATATCGTCTTTAATCTTCTGCATCATAGTATCGTCCCGCGTAGTACGTGATGAGTAGTACGTACAGCGATATATTACGTATGACGTAGTATGATGTCAAGAAATGAATGGGGCGACGCGGATTCTACGAAGTTTAGGAGCGGGTCAGCATTTCAATCAGCTTTCGATGCTGCGGATAGAGTCTCGACAACTCTTCCCTCTTGGCCAATTCGAAATCCTCGAAATCGAATCCTGGAGCCACAGTGCAGCCCACCAGCGCGAACGACTTTGCGTCTTTGACCTTGGAGGCAAACCAGCAGCCCGCTTTCACAACAGCCTGCAATACCCCCCCTCCTTCGGGATCGCCGCCGAGCAGGATCTCAGAATATTCACCGCGCTCATCGATCACGTGCACTTCGAGCTGCGCTCCGACATAAAAGTGCCAAAGCTCATCGGAGCGCAGACGGTGGAAGGCAGAAACATTATCGCCATCGAGCAAAAAGTAAATCGCGGTGGATGCGGCTCTCGGCCCGGTGAACTCCGGCGGCAGAGATTCGTGGGATAAGACTAGATCGGCGCGGTACGTCTGGCGGTAATAACCGCCTTCGGGATGCGGTTCGAGTTCCAGCTTGTCGATCCAATAGGTTGCGCTTCTGGTATTCATTGCCTCAGTCATCTTGCCCTCGTCATTCGTCTCCAACACAGAATTCTTGCCGCGAAACGTTTGGCCTAGTCACGTCACTATGGGATAGGAGGAACAATCATGTCAGTTCCAAAACTTCTTGCCCATGAATTGGATGCAGCCTGGATCATCGCATTATGGAAGGCTATTCACGGCGGCGATCCCAGCCCTGAAGCCGTTGCCGCTGAAGCCATTGCCGCCCTGGCGCAATACCTGCGCGGCGCTGAGTACTCATTCACTTTTGCACAAATGGAAGAGCGTTTCGCCAAGCTGGGAATCACCATGACAAGGCAGGCCGAGCAGGCCGGCGTTCAGGCGGATGCCGCCGGAGCAAAAAGCACTGCCGCAAGAATGATCGAGCAGCCTCTCGGTCATCGCTATCGCCAATACTGCTTCCAGGTTGGCGGACAAACTATCTGCGCGCAAATTCCGGAAGTTGCCTTGCTTCAGGAAGCAGCCTAAAGCTTTTCAGGCTCCCGCTCCAAGATTGGCTGGCCTCTCGCGGGAGACCCACCCTTGCATCTCTGCAAGGGTGGGAATTTTATTGCCCACATCATCGCCGCCTTGCAACTAACGTGAATTCCGCGGCATCTCCCTTGTAAAATATAAAGTGGAACTGAAGGGCGCGATGAACTATAAGCGATGGACATATCCAGGCGGCGTGGCGATGGTGGGAATCTCTCTCCTGCTTGCGCCGCAGTCAAAGCTCTGGGCGCAGAGTGGCGACGATGCTCAGGATAAATCGTGGACTTCGGTTACGACTGCAGGAGACACCGGAGCGGCGAATCCGGTGCGCAGCCGCGTGACGCACAGCGAGAACGGCAATCGCACGACTGAGACGCAATCGCTGCAGTGGATGAATTCTGACGGGCATTACGAGCCTTACCTCGATGTGGAAAAAGAAACGGTGAAGGTGAATGCCACAACGACGCGCACCACCGAGCGTTCTTATGCCACTGATCCGCAGGGCCAGCGAAAACTTATGCAGGTTACGGAAGAAGAGAGCCGGACGATTTCTGCGGGTATCGGTTCTGGAGCGTCCGGGCGCGAAGTGAGGACCATTCGCAGCACGTCGAATCCAGATGCGAACGGCGGTCTGCAGTTAGTGCATAAAGAGATTGAGGACTCAAAGCAGATCAGTCCGGACGTGAAGGAGACGAAGGTTTCAATCCTGACGCCAGATATCAACGGCGGGCTGAGCGAATCGATCCGCACTGAGGCACGCGAGACTCGAACCGGTGAGCATACAACGCAATTTCAGAAAACGACGTCGATGCCCGATGGCGAGGGCCACTGGCAGCCGAGTGAGGTGAAAAAGGGAGTCATTACAGAGAATGGCAAGGAGCAGACGAAAGAGGAAACGGTTTTGCGGCCGGATTCCGGGGGCAAGCTTGAGGTAATCCAGCGGACCGTGAGCAAAGAGGCGGCGGGCGCGGACGGTGAGACGCGGGCGACTACGGACACTTATTCCATCGATTTGCCGGGCGCGGCGCGCGATGGCGATCTGCATCCGGTGGAACGAGTGACGAAGATTCACCGCACGGGGCAGAGCGGACAATCTACACAGACGCAAGTAGAGCAGCCTAACCCGGGATCGCCGACTTCGGGCATGCAGGTGACGGGCGAAACTATCGATATTGTTCGACCCGGGACCGGCGGAACGACGCGCGAGAGCCGCACGATCGAGTCGCTTAACGGCAATGGCGACCTGGGTGTGGTATGGGTTGATATGGGAGCCTCGAACAAGCCAGCGACGCAAGGCGCCCCCGCACCGTCAGCGCAACCGCCCGCCCAGAAGCCTGCGCCTTCGAAATAGAACCTAAAACAGGCTGGCGGGAGGGCGGAATCTGCATCGTACTCGCGAGGCTCCGGCTGTGGAGTTTAATCTAGAGGCTCTCGCAACTTAATCTGGCGGGCGGGATTTATCTGTTAGGAGGAGGAAACGTGCGCTGCGGACTGTGCGGCAATGAGAATGCCGACACGAATTATTACTGCGGAATGTGTGGCGGGGCTTTAGTCCGGAAAAACCAGGCGCCCGCCTCTGCGGCAACTCCTGCGTCGGCCCCAGTGAATGGGGGTGCAACTCCGCGGCAGAATTCCGCTCCTGCGCAGGGGCAGGTTTCAACGCAAGCGACGCGCGTCGTAAGCCAGCCAACGCGGCAGTCGGCGGCGGTAGAACCTCCGAGACCGCGACCGCAGGCAGACGTTTACGCACAATCACCGCAACGGGAAGATCTCGTCCCGGCAATCACCGGACCATCGTTTTTGGGTTTGAATGTGCCCCAAGTGCGCAGGAATGACGGCCGTGAGTCGGCCTATGTTGATTCTGCGGGACGCGATTCTGTAGATCATGATTCCCGAGCTCGCGCTTCTCATCACGATACTTTGCGTTCTTCGGGAAGTGTGGACTATCTACTCGAGGACGAGGAAGAGCCGAAGCGCGGCTGGGGCAAGCTGCTGGCTTTTGTGATCGCGTTAGCACTGGTGGGCGGGTTGGGATATTTGCGCTGGAAGCAGGGAGGGTTCGATTGGTTGCTGGCTAACAAAAAGCCGGCGGCATCGGCGGAGCAGACTGCGAGTGCTCCGGACACTACAAGCGGCAAGGACACAACGGCAGATACGGCTGCTGGCAGTGTGGCTTCGCAGCCTGCGGCGCAGACTTCTACCGCCGCCCCTGCGGCTGCCAGCAACGACTCCGCGAGGACGGCAGCTTCCGCGAACAGTGGCGCAGCTCCTGTCGCAGATGCTGCTGCGCCGCAGACCAGCGCGCCGACAGATTCACAATCGAGTTCTCCTGCGGCATCTCAACCGACCGGGGCGGCGAATCCGGCGGCAGATTCTGGTGCGCCGCCGGCACAGGCCGCAACAACTCCTTCATCCAAAGCCGATGAAGATTCTGATTCCGATGCGACTGCGCCCGCAGAGGCGCCCGCGGTTTCGAAACGCCTGCAACGCAAGCCCACTCCGGCGAAGCCGCTGGATGCGGTCGCCGAGGCGGAGCGATACATTTACGGAAACGGAGTGCGGCAGGATTGCGACCGCGGCCTGCGATTGCTGAAGCCGGCGGCGCAGGCGAATGCGAAGGCGATGATCTCTCTCGGAACGTTGTATTCGACGGGCACATGTACGCCCCGCGACTTACCCACGGCCTATCGCTGGTTTGCGATGGCGCTGCACAAGGAGCCTGACAATCTTCCGCTGCAAAACGATCTGCAGAAATTATGGAGCCAGATGACGCAGCCGGAGCGGCAGTTGGCCATCAAGCTGAGTCAATGAGTATCTGAACTCCATCTCGTAATTCCGATCTCCTCAGAGGCTAAAGCCAGCGTCCTTATCGACTCTTGGCGGCACGGCTGAAGCCGGGCCCTTCCCCAAACTACTGAAATAGACTTTTTTCGCAGCCTCCGAAACCGTGCGCTTCCAAAGCGATTTACGAGATAGCCTCTGAAGATGTCGAGGTGCGCTCGATGGACAGCCGGGGGCTGCTCCCCAGACGCTTCTCACCTGCTTGCCCGCTTTTCCTTGCGGTGCTATGTTTTCGCCACAGCCTTTTGCCGTGCGCTGCCATCTGATTGGCATCGCGATTATTACGATCGCCCGCAAAAGCAATCCGCGCGGGGCAAGTCTTGCGTACATCTCGTAGGGAAGAAAGACAGCGTTTGTCGAATCCGCAACCACAAGGCAGCGCGGCGGAACTGGCCATGGTGATGGGCCTGAAGTCCGGCGATCAAGGGGCGATGGCGGAGCTCTACGACCGCTATTCCTCGGTGGTGTATTCGGTGGCCTTGCGAGTGTTGGGTGATACGGGAGCCGCAGAAGATGTGCTGCAGGAGGTCTTTCTTCAGCTATGGCGCAACCCCAGCGCCTTTGACGCGGCCCGAGGCAGCCTGGGAAGCTGGCTGGCTGTGATTACGCGCAATCGGGCAATTGATTTTCTAAGAAAACGCCGTCCAGAAACAGATATTGAAGATGTGGTGTTGTCGGTGTCGCCGGATCTGGCGGGAGAGGCCGAGCGCGCGCGGGCGGCAGAAAAGGTGCGTGGAGTGATTGGAACTATGGCGCCTTCTCAGCGGAGTGCGCTGGAGATGGCATATTGGGAGGGCATGAGCCACTCGGAGATTGCCGATAAGACGGGCGAGCCGCTGGGCACGATCAAGACACGGATTCGGGCAGGATTAATCAGTTTACGAAAGGCGTTTCAGACATGAGTGAGAGCGGAACTGCGCTCCGCGGACAGCCTCCTCGGCTTCGCTCGGGGAAGGCTAAGGCGGCTGTCCCCACATGCTCGTGCAAGATGGAGCCGTGCGGTGTTTAGTACAGTGAATAGCGAATGAACCAGCACGAACAATACGCCGACGATCTCGCACTCTATGCGCTGGAGGCGCTGCGCGGAGAGGATCGGACGAAGCTCGAAGAGCATTTGGCGACGTGCGCGTCTTGTCGGCTGGAGTTGGAACAATTGCGTGGCGACGGCGCGCTGCTGGCTTTGTCGGCAACGGGACCGAGAGCTCCGCAGCGGGCGCGACAACGTCTGCTGGATGCGGTGGCACGGGAACCGCGGGCCGCAGCCACCTCGCCTGCGATAGTCGCGGGCCGGAGCGCATCGCAGGTGGAAGCAGGCCGCTCTAGCTGGTGGGGATGGCTGGGATGGGCGGCGACGGCAGCGGTCTTGCTGTTTGCGGTTTCATTGTGGCGCGAGAATTCTGCACTGAGGCAAAATTTGGCGGCCGAGAGCGCGCAGGCGGCCGAGAGCACGCGGGAGATGGAAGAGTTGCGCCGGATTGCGGCGCCGATCATAGCGCCGGAGGCGCAGAAGATCACGCTGGTAGCGGCGAAGGCCCCTCCGCAACCGCAGGGCAAAGCTTTCTATTTGCGCAGCCGTGGCAGCCTGGTTTTCCTGGCCAGCAATATGCCCCCGCTACCTCCGCAAAAGGCGTATGAACTGTGGCTGATTCCGACCAGCGGAGCACCCATCGCGGCTGGTGTATTTAAGCCCGACGCTCATGGCAGCGGGAGCGTGGTCAATCCTCCGCTGCCGCCGGGAACTCAGGCCAAGGGATTTGCAATCACGGTGGAGAACGAAGCCGGATCGCCGACAGCCACTACTCCGATACTAATGATTGGGACCGGCGAGTAGAAGAACAGTTCTCAGTTGCGATCAATCTTATAAGCGGACTGCAGCCGAGCTTCGTCTTGCGTCGGCATTAGTTGTCGGCTCAGCGGGCGGGACACCCGCTGGACAGCCGCCTGGACGGCGGCGCTACAGTCTTCGACTGGCGCTACTCTTGTTTTTCGAGAACTTTCTCAGCTTTCTTGTGGTTGAGGCGTTGTTTGCGGTAATCGCGGGCAATGTCGCCCAGCGGTTTTTCCCCCTCGCTGATGGGTCCGAAATCCCACATGGGACGCTCGCCGTGGGCCGTGACGACGGCGGAACCTCCTACAATGGGGGTGTCCGTCGCCATGTCGTGCACCGAAGCGCGCATAGGGTGATCAGCAATAACGGTGGGCGAAGCGGTGCTGCTGATGTAGCTGGCACTTTGTCCGAACGCCGCAGTGGCGCAAAGAAAACAGAAAACGGCAATCGCGTTCTTCATAGGATTGATCCAGTCCGGGACGCAGGCGATTTCAGACGCGCAGAAATCCACCGTTCCCCGAATGCTTTCGGCCCTTTTGAGGGCGCCACCTTCATGTGGCAATCGCCATTCCAAAGCGGCGCGGATAGCGCTCAAGTTACGCGACCGCATTTGCTGGTAAGCAGTAAAGGTTTGCGCAAATGTGGAATACGGGAACTCGTTGCGGAACGGTTGCAAGTTTATTCGCCACGAACACAGCCAGTCACGGGATGAAGCAATTTGCACAGTTGACAGTGACCGTGAATCCGAGGAGAATCATTCGACCTTGTTGTCCCCTGCGTCCGCTTCACTGGAACTGCAACAAGTTTTTCGTAGAACTCACTTGCACCTGCTGATGCTGCTAAAGACCCTAAGGAGATCCCTACACATGAAGCAACGATTCACTGCGCTCAGCGTATTGGCTGCGCTCTTGGTGGTGGCCAGTTTTTCCGGCGCCGCTTTTGCCCAGGACGAGAATGACACTTTGCCCGCGCATCCTCGATTCGCGCGGCTGACCCCGCACCTCAGCAACGACGTCGCGACTCCGGCAACTCCGCTGACCACGTGGAATGGATCGTTCGTATACGGCGGCCACACCTACAACTACAACATGGTGGGAACCGCGCCTTCGACGGGGACGTCGACAACGATTCCCACTTTCATCATTCCGATCGCGCTGGAATATAAGGGCACCACTACGACCACGTTCTCTCCTGCTACCCTGCAGAGCAATGGAGCGAGCGCGATCACCAACACGGTGAACTCACCCATCTTCAACAACATGGACTGGATCGCGGGAGACGGAGTAACCGACCTGGGCACGACTCAGTACGAAGACGCATTCCAGCGCGGCAACTTCTGGGGCCAGGTTTCCTCGGCCACCGGATATCACGTGCTGTTCGGAAAGCCGAAGGTTGCCAAGGTGCAGACGATCGTGGTGCCGGCCGCCGATGGCAGCATCGCGACCGAGTTTGGAGTGAAGGTGGGACTGGCGGACATTAACTGGTTCGACTCCGAATTGCAGAAGCTGATCGCGAAGTACAAGTCGATTCAACCCAACACGATTCCAATTTTCATGACCTATGACGTTTATCTAACCTCGGGCGGATGCTGCATTGGCGGCTACCACAGCTCGAGTGGCAGCACGGCGGCCCCGCAAGCCTATGCGCACTTCACCTACATCGGCAAGCCCGGCGCGTTCTCGCAGGATGTGGGCGCGTTGTCGCATGAGCTGGGCGAATACATTGACGATCCGCTGGTAACCAACAGCGGTAACCCCGTGGCGTGCGGGATTCTCGAAGTGGGGGATCCGGAAGAGGTCTTCTCCAACTACGGCGACTTCCCTTACACCTTCAACGGATTTACTTATAACCTGCAGGATCTGGTCTATCTGGAGTATTTCGGAGCCCCGAAGACGACCTCGGTGGGCGGCGAAATGACCTTCCACAACAATCCTTTCCACCTGACTGTTTGCAGCCAAGGTGGTTAGTCGCATTTAACTTTTGGTTGAAGACCCGTCCCGCAATGGACGGGTTTTTTGTTGCCCGAAATGGGAATATCCCAAAAGGGGTTAATGAAAACTATAGGGTAACTGCGAAAAACGTTGGCGCGTTGACCCTTGGCTCCGGAGCGCCCAGAATCGTGAGGCCTCAGTATCCGATCGGCATGAAGTTGCTTTGGATTTGGGGTCGCTAGTGCGAAGGTGCTACCTTCGCGTCGTAAAAACAGGAGGGTTCCATTGGGCAAACCGATTGCTTTCACCATCGTCATGGCGTTGACCGCGCTTGCTGCCGCGCACCTTGTTTCGGCCCAGGTACGACGCGGCGAAGGCATCGTTCCTGAGTCGAGCATTGAGCGGCCCCGAGGATATCGGCCGACGAATGCACACGAATTACCTCATCCACGCGCCGGAGGGAATGATACGGCCGGCGGCCAACCCGGGCGGGGAAACGCCTGGCTCGCTGGCCTGCGTCTATGACCTGGTCCAAGCCCGGTCAGAGGCTGTCCGATTGCCAGTGCCACCGAAGTTCCCAGTGGAGGTAGCGGAGTGATCGTGATCGTCGATGCCTATCACTATCCCAGCGCCGCCGCGGACCTGACGGTTTTCTCGATCGAGTTTGGGCTGCCGGCGCCAAACTTTGTACTGCTGTACGCTGGGAGCGGAAAACCTGCCAATGGATGCAAGGCGGGATGGAATGGAGAGGCCTCGCTGGATATCGAATGGGCCCATGCTATGGCGCCGAATGCGGAGATTGTTCTTATGGAGGCGGCATCGGATTCCTACAACGATTTGTTTATGGCCGTGCTGGCGGCAAATTCTTATATCGCGACGCATGGCGGCAAGGGCGAGGTGTCGATGAGTTGGGGAGGCAGCGAGACCGGCTCCGAGGTCAATGCCGATCGTTATTTTACGCAGCCGGGAGTGGTTTATGTAGCCTCGGCAGGCGACACGCCGGGAGTGATTTATCCCAGTTCGTCGGTGAATGTACTATCGGCTGGGGGAACCCAGGTGATACGCAGCGCCGGCAATTATACGAACCAGACTGCGTGGAGCGAGGGCGGAGGCGGCATAAGCGCTTTCGAGCCGAGGCCTTCGTTTCAGAACAGCGTCGCCAGTGTAGTGGGCAGTCACCGAGGCACGCCCGATCTCTCGTTTGACGCCAGCGGTGGGTCGCCGGTGGCGGTTTACAACTCCAGTTGCTACGGGGGATGGCTGGAGGTTTACGGCACCAGCGTGGCTGCGCCGGCGCTGGCCGGAATCATCAACAGCGCTGGAGCATTCCATGCCAGCAGCAAGGCGGAAAACGCGGCGATCTATTCCAATATGACTAACAGTATTGATTTCACGGGCATTGTTTCCGGAAGTTGCGGCACGCATAGCACGAGGTCCGGTTATGACTTGTGCACCGGGGTTGGAGTTCCCAAAGGAATGTTCGGGAAGTAGTCCCACAGCGGCTAAAGCCGGGATTGATTTAGTCCACTTAGGCGCGGCTGGAAGCCGCGCCCTCAAGTCTCGCTATGAATCTCCGCTGGGAACCGCGATGGTACCGCGGCTGCCGTATTTCTTGAAGACTGATTCTCGGGAGATCACGCCCTCCAGATTGCGTGAGTCAGCGCGGTTTACCACCGGAATTAGAGCGTAATCATTCACGTAACGCAGTGCGGAATCAAGGGGAAGATCCGGGTAAAGACTGGGCAACGACTGCGCGGGCAGCAACGAGCCCAGGGTTAACTCGCCTTTGCCTTCCTGAAAGAGACGCTGCAGTTGCTCGCGCGTGACCAAGTTCCATCCTGTGGGATGCATACGCACCAGAAAAATTGAGTCGGCGGAATCCTGCACCCGGCTGACGTTGGCGTCGACATAGTCCTGCGCGCTGAGGATCGTAGCAGGAACTCCCTGCATGGCATCTTCGACGCGGAGAATGGCTTCCTCGCGGTCTTCTTCTAATGAAGGCAGGATCAGCCCGTCTTGGCGCGTCAGCATATCGAAGATTGGAATATTGGTGAGGCTGCGCGAGATGAGATAAGAAAAAGCGTTGGCCACGATGACGGGAACGACAATCTCGTAGTTGCCGCTCACTTCGAGAACCATGAATACCGATGTCATGGGTACACGGATAAAGCCCGCAAAGAGCACACCCATGCCCACCAGAGCGTAAGTTCCGGTGGATCCAGTCAGGTGGGGGAAAAAATGGTGCTCGATGTCGCCGACCGCGCCCCCGAGCATGGCGCCAATGAAAAGGGTCGGCGCGAACATGCCACCGGGGGTGCCGCTGACGAAAGAAACGGTGCTGGCAACAATCTTGAGCACAGCAAGGATGGCGAGAAATTTCCAGGGGAATTGGCTGTGCATAGCCTGATCCATGGAGTCGTAGCCGGCGCCCATGATTTGGGGCGCGCCGAGGAAGGCGATCAGGCCGACGAGAAGTCCGGCGAGTGCGGGCTGGAAATATTGCGTCCAGCGCGGCAACGCTTTCAGCCGCGGCCGCAGAAAGCCGATGGACCTGGCGAAAACGACAGAGGCTAAGCCGCCGACTATGCCAAGAACAGCATAGGCTAGCAGTTCGCTCGGTCGCTTGAAAGTTGTAACCGGAATGCGGAAGAGCGGTTCGCTGCCAAGAAACCAACGCACGATTACAACGCTCGAGACCGCCGACAATACCACCGAGCCGAGAATGCCGGCGCTCCAGCGCCCGATGACTTCTTCGATCACAAATAGAACCGCCGAGATGGGTGCGTTGAAGGCCGCGGCGAGCCCAGCGGCAGCGCCGACCGGAGCCATAAGGCGCAGCTTTTCCCGAGAAATCTGGAGTTGACGTCCCAGGGCAGAGGCGATGCTGGCGCCGATCTGCAAAGACGGATCTTCGGGACCAAGGGATTGGCCGGAGCCGATGGCGATGGCAGCGCATATGAATTTTCCGACTGCGGTGCGAAACGGAATAAAGCCATTGAAAATGTAAAGCGCAGCCTTCGTCTGATTAACGCCACTACCGCGGATTCCCGGGAACACGTGCAACACGAGTACGGCAACGACCAGACCTGCGAGCGAGGGCACGGCAAACAGCCGCCAACTGTGGGTTTGCGGCAACGGTCCCAGCAACGCGAGATGCATCCAGTCGATGGCCAGGCGGAAGCAAACTACGGCCAGACCGGAGAAGATTCCGATGAAGACGGAAAGAATGAGAAAGAATACTTCTTCGTTGAAGGCGCCTTCGAGGGTGGAAAAGAGGCGCTGGGGCAGGCGAGGAGCCGCGGAGAAAGAAGGCCGGACAGGCTTCGTTGTTGCAGTGGCGCGTAGTTCAGGATTCGAGGTCGTGGTCTGGGTCATGGCGTGATCGTCACTGGCTGGCCGCGGCGCGCTCCCGGGAGATTAAGAGTAGCGCCAGGTCAAGGCCTTGCGGTTGGCCGCAGAGGGCGACGGTTTGCTGTTCGATCTGAAAAACAATGTCCATAATCGCATCGGGCAGATCGGTCTCTCCGGGAGAACGAAGATTTTTGAGATCGGGCTTAGCGGCGGACCAGCGCGCCTGCAAGCGGGCGAGTAGCGATGTACTCGTTGTGGACTTGATATCCTCGCCGGTTCGTTGTGCGCAGTTTGTAAGTCGGTCTTCGGCCTGCGCGAAAGCAGCGATGATGCGGCGATTGCGTTCCGCATCCGAGAGGTGAGTGCGGAAGGGACTGGCGCGGAGAACAGTTTGGGTGGTTTCGAGAAGTTGTCGCAAGTTAGCATCCTGCGGATTGGCAGCGACGGCAGCGCGCAGATAGCGCTCGGCGGTGGCATAGTTGCCGGCCCGGTAGGCGGCCTGGCCGGCCCCGGCTAGAGCGGTGGGGTTGGTTGGCTCGAGGCGCAACACCTCCTCATCCTGGGCTAGAGCGCTGGGATAATCCTGCGCCTCGGCGAAGAGTTGCGCAGCCTCCAGGTGCGAGTCCGGTGTGGCGGGCAACGAATTGGCGAGAGCCATCAATTCCGATTCCGCGTTTCCCGCCGCATTTTTCTTGAGCAAAAATTGGATGAGCTCGATGCGGGCTTTGTTGCGATTGGCGTCCGGGTTCGAGTTCCAGACTCCATACATTGCGTTGTGATAGTAGCGGGTGGCGTCTTCAACGGAGCCGCGGTGCGCCGCGACACGGGCGAGCGCGAGATTCACGGCTGCGTCCTGCGGAGTGCGCTGCCAGAGAGCGATGAGGTAGGATTCGGCTTCATCGAGGCGGCGGGGATCGTTACTGTCGCGCAGAGCGCGAGCCAGGCTGAGCTGGTATTGCGAGTTCGTGGGATCGCAGGTGAGAGCGGCGCGGAAGGCGGCGATGGCATCATCGTAGCGGCCGGCACGAGCGGCTTGCAGGCCCACTTCGTAAAGTTTGCGGCCGCGAGCTTGCTGGTTGGCGGTGAATCGCGCTACCAGATGACCCACGGCGGCGAAGCCGGTGGCGGCGGCCAGAGTGAGAATGATAAGAATCACGGGCGCCGAGCGGGGCACGAGTTTAGGAAGCCTCCACGACATATCTCGTATCACGATATCACTTTGGACGACCGCGAGCGTCACAGGGTTGAGCACAAAAGTGGGTGGCTCGCTCCTTGATTCAGGTAAGATGTTTGGTCCGTTGGACTGCGGAAGCATGAATCGCGAATTTCACAAGGGTTACAGCCAGGAATTGAATCGGGATATGGAGGCGCTGGTTTTCGGCCACGCCGGCACGCCCCTGCTCGTGTTTCCCACGTCGATGGGACGGTTCTTCGAGTATGAAGACCGCGGCATGATCGGAGCGCTGGCCTGGAAAATCGAGCGCGGCGAACTGCAGGTGTTCTGCCCCGACGCCGTCGACACTGAAAGCTGGTACAACCGGGGCGTTCATCCCCGAGTGCGGGTGCTGCGGCATCTGCAGTATGAGCGCTATATTTTGCACGAGTTCCTGCCGTTCATGCGCTGGAAGAATCAGACGCCGCGGCTGGCCGTGACCGGGTGCAGCTTTGGAGCCTATCACGCTGTGAATTTTGCTTTGAAGCATCCCGATGTAGTAACGCACTGCGTGAGCATGAGCGGAGCGTTCGATATCCATCAATTTCTGGATGGCTATTACGACGACGATTGCTACTTCAACTGCCCGCCGGATTATTTGCCCAATCAGCATGATGATTGGTTCTTGAGCCGCTACCGCCAGATGAAAATCGTGCTGGGCTCGGCAGATTGGGATATGTGTCTCGACCAGAACGTAAAGCTGTCGGCGATTCTGAATGGCAAGGCGGTGCCGCACTGGCTGGATATTTACGGCGATAATTCGAAGCATGATTGGCCGTTGTGGTTGAGGATGGCGGAGAAGTATTTTTGAAAACGTCGTTGGTCGTTGGTCGTTAGCTGCCGGAGTTTAGTGAACGGGAAGAATGCCTCGCAGCGAGCAGGTTTTAACGGGGTAGGGATCCTTCGACTGCGTGACTGCTTCGCTTCGCGGAGCAGTCACTCCGCTCAGGATGACAAATTTTATTTGGAGATGAATTTGTGAAAAAGATTGGAATTTTGTTTGGTATGGAGAATACGTTTCCGCCGGCGTTGGTGGAGAAGATTAACTCCATGGGCGTCGAAGACGTGACGGCAGAGTTCGTGTCAATTGGCGGGATTCGGATGGATGAGCCCAAAAAGTACGACGTGATCATCGACCGCATCTCGCAGGATATTCCGTTCTATCGCGCTTACCTGAAGAATGCGGCGCTGCACGGGACGATTGTGGTGAACAACCCTTTCTGGTGGACGGCGGACGACAAGTTTTTTAATTATGCGCTGGCGCACAAGCTGGACGTGGCGATTCCGCCGACCGTGATTTTGCCGCATAACAAGCATCCTGAGGGAACTACCGACCGGTCGATGCGAAATTTGATTTATCCGTTGAACTGGCAGGAACTGTTTGATTACGTCGGCTTCCCTGCTTTTCTGAAGCCTTACTCAGGGGGTGGATGGAAGCACGTGTATCACGTGCATTCGCCGGAAGAATTTTTTCAGCATTACAACCAGACCGGCGATCTATGCATGACGCTGCAACATGGCGTGGTGTTTGAGGAGTATTACCGGTGCTATGTCGTGGGGCAGGAAAAAGTTCATATCATGAAGTACGATCCGCGGGCGCCGCATCATGAGCGCTATGTGAAGGGGAATCCGCCGCCGTCATCGCCTGCGCTGAAAGATCGTATTGAAAAAGACGCACTAGCTTTGTGCCGCGTACTTGGGTATGACCTGAATACGGTGGAGTTCGCAGTGGAAAACGGAGTGCCTTACGCGATTGATTTTCTGAATCCGGCGCCGGATGCGGAGATCACCTCGGTGGGCCAGCAGAATTTTGATTGGATCGTGAATGCCGTGGCCGAGATGGCGGTGAAGATGGCGGTAACGGGGGAGGATCCGGCGCGGGAGTTGCGGTGGGCTAGTTTTTTGGCGGGGACGCCGCCCAAAGAGGCGCGCAAGGGTGAGCCGAAGTGGGTGGCGGAGAGAAAGCGCGGCAAGGCGGCGAAGTAGCATCTCATCACTCGTTCGCAACCCTATGAGCAAAGCGAGGCTTCCGGAGGATCTCGGCAATCAGGTCACGCGGCTGATGCGAAAAGGGCGTCTTACGAAAGCGATCACACTCCTTGAGAATTGTTGGCCGCCGTTAGAAAGGATTGGAAGCTTTCGTTCAATCTTGGATGGTGCTACTTCAGGCTCGGCCGGTTTCTTGAGGCTCGAACGCATCTCACACAGGCGGTCGAACTAGCCCCGGTCTCCAAGAGTTCTGAATGCAATTGGGCATTAGGAACGGCTTATCTGAAGGGAAAAGATTTCAGAAACGCCGAGGCCTACCTCTTGGAATCGCTCCGACTCAAGGATTCTTACACTGCTCGGATATCCTTGGCGCTGGTATACCTCCACCAAGGAAAGGTCAGGGAAGCCGAGGATACGCACGTTGGAGGAATCGAGCGAAAAGCCGAGAGTCGGCGCAATAAGGGTTATGCCGCTTTTCTTTCAGACGTGGCCCGAGAAAAGGAGGCGGCAGAGATGAACCTTAAGGCCGAAAGTTTGCGACAACGCGAACAATCTCCCAAGAAATCGGGCCGCGTGACCCGTCCATCATCGCGGGGGTTTTAGACCGTTATCCATTTTACCTCTCATTTATACTGTTTAGGTCCGAATCGACCACCCTTTCGAAGAGGGCGAGAAAGGATGGGCAGCCTGAGCAGGAATGCTTTTGACGAAACCAAGGTTCCTCGCTTCGCTCGGAATGACAAGCTTGGGTGCATGAAGAGATTTGGTGCATGACCCGCGAATTGTTTGACCCGCAATGAAACCTACCTTCAGTATCGGGATCGAAGAGGAATATCAGACGATAGATCCGGAGACGCGGGATCTGCGGTCGCATATTCAGGTCGAACTTCTGGAGAAGGGCAAAAAGATCCTGCAGGAGCGGGTGAAGGCGGAGATGCACCAGTCCGTGGTCGAGGTGGGGACTGGGGTTTGCGCGAACATCAAGGAAGCCAAAGCCGAGATCAAGATGCTGCGGCGCGATATTGTGCGGCTGGCCAAGGAGAACGGACTGCGGCTGGCTTCGGTGGCGACGCATCCGTTTTCGGACTGGCGCACGCAGGAAATCCATCCCGATCCGCGCTACAAAAATATTGTCGAGGATATGCAACTGGTAGCGCGTGCGAACCTGATCTTCGGCTTGCACGTGCATATCGGGATCGAGGATCGTGAGACCGCGATCCATATGATGAATCATTCGCGCTATTTCTTGCCGCATCTGTTGGCGCTCTCGACGAACTCTCCGTTCTGGCTGGGGATGAATACCGGGCTGAAGTCCTACCGTTGCAAGGTGTTCGACAAGTTTCCGCGCACGAACATTCCGGATTACTTTCCCAGCTGGGGCGAATACGAAAATTTCATCAAGCTGCTGATCAAAACCAACTGCATCGATAACGCGAAAAAGATATGGTGGGACATCCGGCCGCACCCGTTCTTCAATACGATTGAATTCCGGGTGTGCGATATTCCGATGCGGGCCGATGAGACGATCGCAATCGCCGCGCTGATTCAGGCAACGGTGGCGAAGCTGTATAAGCTGCATACAGCGAATCAGGGATTCCGGCTTTATCGCCGGGCGTTGATCATGGAGAATAAGTGGCGGGCTTCTCGCTACGGGCTGGATGGCAAGATGATCGATTTCGGCAAGCAGATCGAACTGCCGGCTCGGGATTTGATTCTTGAGTATCTTGAGTTCGTCGACGATGTGGTCGATGAACTGGATTCACGCGAGGAGACCAACTACATACACGAAATACTGGAGCGCGGCAGTGGCGCTGACCGTCAGTTACGCGTGTATCAGGAGACTGGGGATTTGAAGAAAGTTGTTGATTACATCATCGAGGAGACGGAAGCTGGGCTGGCGGAAGAGGAGCCGGCTTCGGTGAGAAAAGTAAGCTAATGACCATTCCGGCAGACCAAGTCAAAACCCCCACCCCTTCGACAAGCTCAGGGCAGGCTCTCTCGCAAACTGCGCGAGAAGGATGGGGCACCCGCAAGGTAGTTCCCTTTGATCCTGAGTACACTCCTGGGGCGCGCAATGCTGTTCATGTATGTCTGCGAGTGCAGCCCTCGGAAAAAGTTTGCGTGATCACCGACGAAGCCACGATGGAAATCGCCGCCTCGATGACCCACGAACTTGAGGCGCTGGGCTCGCCTTATAACGCCTGGGTGCTGGAGGACTTAGCGCCACGTGCTCTGAGAGATTTGCCCAAAGAAATCCTTGAGGATCTGGAAACCAGCCAGGTTTCTATCTTTGCTGTCTGGGCGCAGAAGAACGAACTGCGCTCGCGCATGCAGATGACCGACGTGGTGAATCGGCGAAAAATCCGCCACGCGCACATGGTGAATATCAACCGGCAGATCATGCTGGAAGGCATGCGGGCGGATTTCCAGAAGGTCGACCGGCTTAGCGCGAAGGTTGTGGCGATGGTGCGCAAGGCTCAGCGGGTGCGGGCCAAGACCGCCGCCGGGACCGACTTGACGGCGGATTTAAATCCTAATTATCGGTGGTTGAAGACCAGCGGAATTATCACTCCGGAAAAGTGGGGGAATCTTCCAGGTGGCGAGATTTTTACTACGCCCGGCGAAGTGAATGGAACGTTCGTGATTGACGGCGTGGTCGGCGATTATCTGTGTACGAAGTTTGGCAATTTGCAGGAGACGCCGCTGACCATTCACATGAAAAAGAACCGGCTGACCGAGGCCCACTCGGACAATCGGGAGTTGGAAGACGACTTTTGGAAGTACACGCACACCGACGAGAACAGCGATCGCGTAGGCGAGTTTGCCATTGGAACCAACATCGATTTGAAGGATGTGATCGGGCAGATTCTGCAGGATGAGAAGTATCCTGGAGTTCACATTGCCTTCGGCAATCCCTACGGCGCCCACACCGGGGCAGAGTGGGATTCGTCGACCCACATAGACGTGGTTGGCCGCAAGTTCGATATCTGGGTGGATGAAGAGCAGATCATGCAGAGTGGAAAGTTTCTCGTGGAAGCATAACCGTCGGCGGCGAAAACCGTAAACCCCCGATCAACTTGCACTGCAACGCAAATCTTCTGTGTGAACTTTGTTCGGAAACTGGGAATTCTCCGAAGTTTTTCGACGGTGACTATGCTCCTGCGTCATAATCTTCTTCCATGATCGATACACTGCGAAAGCAGTTCAACACTAACTTTACTCCCGGAAAATATCAGTCCTTCCTGCAAAGCATCGATGAGGCATGCGGGACTCACGTTGAGTTCCGGCTATCAGAGACTCCCTGCTTTTTTCCTAAGTCGCTGCTGGATCGTATGGCGGAGGACGGCAAGGAATTAATTCGGCAGTTAGTGGAGAATCCGGACTATCTGGCGCGCTCCGATAACTCAATCCCAGCCGAGTACCGAGTTGCCAATGAGCCGTCCCGGCCATTGTTCGTGCAGGTGGATTTTGGGCTGGTGCGCGATTCCAATGGTGAATTGCAGCCGAAGCTTGTGGAGTTGCAGGCCTTCCCTTCCCTGTACGCCTACCAAGTAACGCTGGCGCAAAGCTACATTGACATCTATGGGCTGGATCGATTTGAAGGTGGATCGCGGCTGCAGTTCTTGATGGGCGGGCTCGATGTGCGGACTTACCGCGAGCTTTTGCGGCGGGCGATAGTGGGCAAGCACGACCCGGAGAACGTAATCCTGATGGAAATCCACCCGGAAGAGCAGAAGACGTTGCCTGATTTCTTGCTGACGCAAAAAATGCTGGGGGTGCGAACGGTCGATATCGAAGCCATCAAGCGCGAGGGTTCTCGGCTTTACTACGAACGCGATGGAGGCCGGGTTCCGATTCAGCGAATTTACAACCGTACGATTGTTGACGAATTGCAGCGCAAGGGCGTAAAGCTGGGCTTCGATTGGCGCGATGACTTGGACGTCGAGTGGGCGGGGCATCCCAACTGGTATTTCCGCGTCAGCAAGTTTTCCATTTTTTACTTAAAGCATCAGTCGGTGCCAAAGACCTGGTTTCTGGACCGACTGGATCAGATTCCCGATGACCTCGAGAACTACGCGCTGAAGCCTTTGTATTCGTTCGCGGGGCTGGGGGTGGTGATTGCCCCGAAGAAAGAAGATATTCAGGCAATCCCGGCAGCGAACCGGGCGAATTACATCCTGCAGGAGCGGCTGCACTTTGCGCCTGTGATCGAAACTCCCTTCGGGGGGACGAAGGCCGAGGTACGCGTGATGTATGTGTGGGAGGAGAAGTTGCAAGCGGTGCTGACGATTATCCGCATGGGGCGTGGACTGATGATGGGAGTGGATCATAATCGGAATATGGAGTGGGTGGGAGCGTCGGCGGGGCTGTGGGTAGGAGAATAAGCCATGGGCACGAGCAGAAACAGTTGGATAAAAACTTATCAGCCGATTCTCTTTACGATTGTGGTTTCAAGTTCGCTGCCGTTGCCGCGGCGGAGGTAAAGCTTGTCGCCGGAGAAGCGAACGGGAACGGGATCGCCCGGCTTCCATTCTCCGGGAACGTAGCCACCGGCCGCTGCCGATTCGTACTCGCCAGTGTAGACCACGCCGTTGACGTTCACGACAATGGCGAGGCGCGTGTGGTAGCCCGCAGATTCGCGCATGATCTCGGCCTCGGCCGCGCACCAGTTGTCGAGATCGTGGCCCGGCACCGCACCCGAGCGCTGGTAGAGTTCAGTGGCGCGCCGTCGAATCGCCTCCTGCCAGTGAGAAGATTCGTCTGCCCGTTTCTGCGCCATGTTCGAACCGCCTTGGTTTTTCGGGATTGCTTCTCAATAGTAGACGGCGCGGTGACGACCGGAGGGCGACTTGCAGGCACGGAAGGACAGGGCGTTTATCACTTCGGGAATGTAAAATCGCATCATACTGTTCGGGGCGTACAGGCCGGCGGCGGTGGGCGGCCTTGCTCTTCCAGTTGACCGCAGTCGCTGGCGCGCCTAACATTACCGCGTTGCAGGATTAGTGTGTTTTCATGATCGGCCAAACCGTATCCCACTATCGCATCCTGGGAAAACTCGGCGGTGGTGGTATGGGCGTGGTTTATGAGGCCGAAGACCTCAAGCTGGGCCGGCACGTTGCTCTCAAGTTCATTCCTGAGAATCTGGCCGGCGATCCCAAATCGCTGGAGCGCTTTACCCGCGAAGCCAGGGCGGCTTCACTGTTAAACCATCCCAACATCTGCACCATTCACGGCATTGAGGATAACGGCGGCCATCCCTTTATTGTCATGGAGAAACTTGAGGGCGAGAGCCTGAAGCAGTGCATTTCAGGACAGCCCATGCCGATCGAGAAGGTTCTCGACGTCAGTATCCAGGTGGGGGATGCACTGGCCGCCTCTCACGCAAAGGGAATCGTGCATCGCGATATTAAGCCGGCAAATATCTTTCTGACTCCGAGTGGGCAGGTCAAGGTGCTGGATTTTGGGCTGGCCAAGCTGCTGCATAACGTCGGAACGGATAGCGATGGCGGCGCGGCTGATAATTCGTTAACCGCCGTAGGAGTGATTCCCGGAACGGCGGTCTACATGTCGCCGGAGCAGGCGCGCAGCGAAGAAATCGATTTCCGCAGCGACCTGTTTTCCTTCGGCGTCGTGATGTACGAGATGTCGACCGGGAAGAAACCCTTCACCGGCAAAAACTCACTGATGACTCTGGACGCAGTGTTACATGACAAGCCGGCGCCGCCGGGGGCATTGAATCCCGCAGTCCCCGTGGAACTGGAAGGCATCATCGGCAAGGCGATGGAGAAGGACCGCAAGCAGCGCTATCAGAGTGCGACCCAGATCAAAGCCGACCTGCAGGTGCTGAAGCACCAGACGGAATCGGGGCTGGTGAAGAGCGGCCTGCGTCCTGTGAAGCTGAAGGTCTCGAGCCAGACCTTTGGCAGATCGAGCAGCCGTTGGCAGTTATGGCTACTGCTGGGTACGGGGGCGCTACTGCTTACGGTTTTGGCCGCAGTCGGCGCTTACTGGCTCAAGCATCGCTCGGCTGCGAGTGCGGAGTTAAAGAATGCGATCGCGGTCTTGCCGCTGCAGAACATGAATGGAGATTTCAGCGTCGACTATTTGCGCTTCGCGCTGGCCGACGAGCTCACGAGTGTATTGACCTATTCGCGGTCGCTCGAGGTACGGCCCTCCTCGGTCACGCGCAAGTATGTGGAAGCAGACTTGGACCCGCACAAAGTGGGGCAGCAACTACGCGTGGGCCGATTACTGACCGGCCATTTCATGAAGCAAGGGGAACAGCTAACTGTGACGCTGGAGGCGATCGATGTGGCAACGGACCGGCTGCTGTGGCAGGGCAGCGCGACCACTCCGGTCAACGATTTGATTTCCCTGCAGAGCCAATTGAGCACGCAGGTGCAGAGTGGTCTGTTGCCCGCGCTGGGCGGCGCTGAGGGAGAGTTCAACACCGGTTCACGTCCGAAGAGTCAGGAGGCATACGATCTCTACTTGCACAGCCTCGCGCTGCCGCATGATCCCGGCCCGAACAAGGATGCTATCTCGGTGCTGGAACACGTCGTAGGAACGGACCCAGGCTACGCCCCGGCATGGGAAGAACTGGGCAGGCGGTATTATTTTGATTCACATTATGGCGGTGGAGGCGAGGAGATGTTCCAGCGCTCGAATTCAGCCTTTGAGCGGGCGTTGGCGCTCGATCCAAACCGGGTGGAGGCGGCCAGCAATCTGATCGTCAATCGTGTGGAGCGCGGAGAGCTCGGTCGAGCCTATGATGCGGCTACGGATTTAGTACGGCGGCGTCCGCAAAGTGGTGACGCGCATTTCGCTCTTAGCTACGTGCTGCGTTATGCCGGCATGCAGGAGCAGGCGATCAAAGAATGCAATACGGCGCGGTCGCTGGACCCGGGCAATTTCAATTTCCGTTCGTGCGCATGGGCGTTCCTTCAGTTGGGGAAGACCGATCAGGCAATGGATTTCGTACACCTGGATGCGGGCTCGCAGTGGGCCGCATGGGTTACACCGTATGTTTATCTGGCCGCAGGCAACGTGGCGCAGGCCCGGGAGAGCGTCAAGAACGTGGCTAAGGCTACGACCTATCATCGAGATCTGCTGGCAGCCTGCACCTCGCCGCAAAAACCAGCCGACTTTGACCGTATTGTGAGGGAGGGGGAATCCTCGGTGATGATAGAGCCTGACCCGGAGTTGTGGTATCACGTCGGGGTGTTGATGGCCTATTGCGGGCAGAATGAACCTGCTTTGCGCCTGCTGAAAGCCGCTGTACAGCAGAATTATTGCGCATACTCGGCACTGTTGGAGGATCCGCTGCTGAAGGATTTGCGCAAGGAGACGGCTTTCAACGAAGTGCTGACGGCTGGCAGCGCGTGTCAGGAGACTTTAAAGGAACAGGTTCACTAGCCGTGGCTGGCGGGGGATTGCCAATATTTTAACTTCCAACCAGTAAACTGCATGAGGAAAGAATTTGCGTCGGAGCTGGGTTAGCCCCCATCCTTGTAGAGTGAACTTTTCCGAACCTAGACATCTCAGCAGGCGCCTGCTTCGGCCCAGCCGGCTTTTCGTTCGAACTTCCTTAGTCCGACTTTCATTCGCAATCCTGTTGCTGCTCTGTGTTTTGCAGGGCGCGTCCCCCGCACAGCGTCCCGAGCCGGGCCTGGCACGCCATCAGAATGTTCCCACCAGCGAGCAAACTCATTCGACTCAGGCCGTCACTTTTCCACAGCTTCCTTATCAGGGCTCGCCGCCAGACCTTCCGCAGGATCGAGGCATCCTTGGTTTGCGCGACATGCTGCGGCGGTTGAGCACGACAGCGCGGTTGATACAGACCGTGGCCCATCCGGATGACGAAGATGGCGGCATGCTCACGCTGGAATCACGCGGGCACGGCGCGAGCGCGCTTTTGATGACCTTGAATCGGGGCGAGGGCGGGCAGAATAAAGTTGGCAGCAATTTGTCGGACGTGCTGGGCGTGTTGCGTACCCTCGAATTGCTGGCGGCTGACGAGTACTACGGAGTGCAAGAGCGTTTCTCGCGCGTTGCCGACTTTGGCTTTTCGAAAAGCCCGGACGAAACTTTTGCCAAGTGGGGCGGTCACGACATTGCTCTGGAGGACATGGTTCGAGTGATTCGGACCTTTCGTCCCGATGTACTGGTGGCGCGTTTTTCCGGCACCGAACGCGATGGACATGGGCATCACCAGGCTTCGAGCATCCTCACGAGAGAAGCCTTCCGAGCTGCCGCCGATCCCAAACGATTTCCCGAGCAGATTGCGCACGGGCTGCAGCCGTGGCAGGCGAAGAAGCTCTACATCGGCAATGTGTGCGGATTTGGGGCGATGACCTGTGCCGATGCGAATTGGACGGTGAAGTTGAATACCGGGCAACGGAGCGCCGATCTCGACATGTCGTACGTGCAGTTCGCCATGCAGGGATTGCGCCATCAGCTTTCGCAGGGAGCAGCCAATTGGAATGTGGATCCGGGAGACCGCTTTACCTTTTACAAGCTGGTGGATTCGATCGAACCGGCGAAGCTCGATAAAGATGGCCACGAAAAGGATTTCTTCGATGGCGTCGACACCAGCGTGCCCGCGCTGGCCGAGCGATTGGGAGGCGATGAAGCAAAGCTTACGGGGTTACGGCAGGAGTTGAAGGAGATCGCGGGCAAGATTGCACAAGCTGCTGCCGATGCGAATGGAAATGATCCCTCGAAGGCGTCGCAACCTTTGATGGATGTTGTGGCCGGACTCGAGCGTGCGAGCGCGCAAGTTACGGCAGCGAGTTTGAGTTCGGCGGCAAGAGCTGATCTGCAGGCGCGGTTGCAGGAAAAAATTGTGCAGGCAGAAACTGCGCTCAACGACGTACTTGGCGTAACTCTGGCGGCGACGGTGGTAGCTCGCGCCGATAGTAGCACTGTGACTGCGAAGGAAGCGGATGCGATGACCATGGTTTCTCCGGGGCAGGAATTTCTGGTGGCGGTCGATCTGCACAACGGATCGAACGCCCGGCTATTTCTTGACCGGTTGAAGCTGGAGGTGCCGGAGGGGTGGGGCACGATCTCAGATAAGACCAAGCGCGAGATTATCAAGCCCGGAGAGAACGAGCGCGCTCTCTTTCGCCTGCGTGTACCCAAGAATCCGCAGTACACGCGGCCTTATTGGCATCGCGATAATCCCGAGACCGACAGCCTGAATCATATCGACGACGAGAAAGACGTGACCCTTCCCTTTCCGTCTCCGTTGCTGCGCGCGCATGTGGAATATTCCATTGCGGGCGGGACCGGCATAAGCGGAAAAAGCGCCATCGACGCAACCGTGGTCACGCCGTTTATCGATGATGGCGGCAAAGAAAGCGCGCGTCCGCTGGCCGTAGTCCCGGCTTTTTCGGTTGAGCTGGAGCCGGGCGCGCAGGTGATTTCCACTCACAACGGCGCAAGCTCAACGGTGACGGTAGGCGTCACCAGCAACCTGAATATTCTGCCGGGCAGCCCGAAACGGTCGGGAGAGCTACGCCTGGAACTGCCCGCCGGCTGGCGATCGGAACCGGCACAGTTGGCAGTGGGATTCACTCGCCGGGGAGAAAAACAGGATTTTCAGTTCAAGGTCTTCCCTGCCGGCTTGCAGGAAGGACGAGCGAAAGTGCGGGCTGTGCTGGAAGAAGGTGGAGAGAAATTCAGCGAAGGCTACACCCTGGTGACGCGCGAGGATCTCGGCAGCTTCTACTATTACCAGCCTGCGGTGCAGCACGTAAACATCGTGGACGTGAAAGCTCCGCATGATTTGAAGATCGGTTACATCATGGGGGCGGGCGACGACATTCCCACCGTACTAAAACAAGTGGGCATGAACGTAACCTTGATTCCAGCGGAGAAGTTATCCAGCGAAGACACCGCAAGCCTCAGCAGCTACGGAACGATTGTGCTGGGCATTCGCGCTTACGATACCCAGAAGGATGTGGTCGCAAATAACAAGAAGCTTCTGGATTTTGTAGCGGCCGGCGGAACGTTGATTGTGCAGTACAACACCGGCGTGAGCGATTTTAATAATGGACACTTCACGCCGTATTCCGCAGAACTAAGCCGGGCGCGGGTTTCGGTGGAAGAAGCTCCCGTCGATATTCTCGCGCCGGACGATGAGATTTTCCATTATCCCAACGCCATCACGGCTCGAGACTTCGAGGGCTGGGTGCAGGAACGCGGCCTCTACTTCATGGATAAATGGGACGAACGCTTCCAACCGCTGCTGGCCTGCCACGATCCCGGCGAAGAACCGCAGAAGGGCGGCTTGCTGCTGGCTCACTACGGAAAGGGCACCTACATATATACGGGCTACGCATTCTTTCGACAGTTACCGGCGGGGGTACCGGGAGCGGTGCGGTTGTATGTGAACCTGTTGAGCGCGGGGCATGAGAGGCAGTAGCCAGTTACCGGCTGCCAGTTCCCTGCAGAAACAACCAAAAACTGATGCGCGCTATTCGTATTCACTCCTACGGCGGTCCAGAGGTCATGCAGTGGGAAGAACTCCCGACGCCGATCCCCGGTCCTGGGCAGGCCTTGATACGCGTGGAAGCCGCCAGCGTTAACTTTCTTGATGTACAAAAGCGACGCGGCGAACTTGCGAATCAGGCGTTCTATCGCCGTAAAGGCGCAAGCGCACCTGAACTTCCGGCAACTCTCGGCAGCCAGGGAGTGGGAGTCGTGGAGCAACTCGGCCCCGAGACTCGCAATATTCATGTGGGCGATCGCGTCGTATTCGTGGGAGATTCTTACGCCACCCATGCTCTGGCGCCAACTGCGTGGCTCATGCGCGTTCCCGACGGCATTAGTGTCGAGCAGGCAGCGGCTGGGATGAACCAGGGTTTCCTGGCCTACGCGTTCACGCATTTCGCTTATCCGATAAAACCGTCAGACTGGTGCCTGATTCAGGCTGCGGCCGGGGGCATTGGACTCCTGCTTTGCCAGATGGCGAAGATTCGCAAGGGGCGGGTGATTGGCGTTACATCAAGCGAGGAGAAAGCCGGATTTGTCAAAGAGGCTGGCGCGGACGAGGTCATAATCTCCAAACAATCCGATATTGCGAAGGAGGCGAGACGGATCACCGGCGGACGAGGGGTCAACGTGGTTTACGACGGCGTGGGTAAAGATACATTTGAGGCCAGCCTCGACAGCCTAGCTCCGGGCGGATATCTCGTGATTTACGGGCAGTCGAGCGGATACGTGCCTCCGTTTGATCTTATGACTCTGCAGGAAAGAGGATCGCTATTTCTTACGCGGACCAACGGGAGCCCTTACATCACGGAATACCCTAGCTACGTGGAGCAGTTTGTGGGCTGGGTAAAGCAGGGAAAACTTTCCATCCGCATTGATCGCACGTATCCGCTGGCGGATGCTGCTCAGGCGCATGCGGCGTTTGAAAGACGCGAAGTCAGCGGTAGGATGTTGCTTCTTCCATAGCTGCAGTGACGGTACGGCTTACCGAAAAAATGCAGTCTCCATCACAAAACGTATCGCCTTCTCCTGGCCTGATTCGCGGCATGGGGCTCGGGATGCGCGACGGCGCTGAATATGATCGACATGATCGGCGTGGGGCCGTTCATCACCATGCCGCTGGTCTTGAGCGCCATGGGCGGACCCCAGGCCATGCTGGGCTGGGTAGTGGGCGCGCTGTTGGCCGTGTGCGACGGACTGGTGTCGGCAGAGTTAGGCGCGGCGTTCCCGGGGTCGGGCGGATCGTACCGCTACCTGAGCGAGATTTATGGGCCGCGGAAATGGGGGCGGCTGATTTCGTTTCTGTTTATCTGGCAACTTTCTTTCAGCGCTCCGCTTTCGATTGCCAGCGGATGCATTGGGCTGGCAGGTTACGCCGCCTTTTACTGGCCAAGCCTGGAAACGGTTTACGCCTCACACACTGCCACTCTGCCTATAACTTGGGCGCCCCTTCAAGTCAGTTGGATTGTGACGCCGGGAACCGCGCTGGCGGTAGTCATTTGCTTCTTCACGGTGTTGCTGCTTTTTCGCCGCATCACGGTGATCGGGCGCCTTTCGACAGCATTGTGGCTGGGCGTGATGGGAACGATTGGATGGATCATCTTCGCCGGGCTGACGCACTTTAACTCCGCGCTGGCTTTTGATTTTCCTCCCGGCGCGTTCACGCTATCACACAGCTTTTTCGCCGGGCTCGGCGGCGCCATGCTGGTGGCCACTTACGACTACTGGGGCTACTACAATGTTTGCTACCTGGGCGATGAAATAAAGGATCCGACGAGGAATATTCCGCGGGCTCTGCTGCTTTCCATTCTGCTGGTGGCCTGTCTATATCTAATGATGAACTTGTGCATTCTGGCCGTCATTCCATGGCGGGAGATGTTGCACGCGGGCCAGAACAACAACGGATTGTACGTTGTGTCGTTGTTTATGCAGAGAATTTATGGGCCGTGGGCGGCGAAATTAGTTACGGGGTTGGTGATCGTAACCGCATTTGCCTCGGTGTTCTCGCTAACGCTGGGTTATTCGCGGGTTCCGTACGCGGCTGCCCTGGATGGGAACTATTTCCGTGCATTCGCCAAAATTCACCCCGTGTATCGCTTTCCGCATGTTTCGCTGCTGGCGCTGGGAGTAGTAGCGGCGGCGTTCTGCTTTCTGAGACTAAAGGACGCGATTGCGGCTCTGGTTGTCATTCGCCTCATTCTGCAATTCTTGGTGCAGGCAGTTGGGGTGATCGTGTTGCGCATAACGCGGCCGGAGATTGCACGTCCGTTTCGTATGTGGCTTTATCCTCTGCCCGCGCTGGTGGCGATTGCGGGATTTCTCTTTATTCTTTTCAATCGCCAGAACGCCCTGAAAGAAATACGCTACGCAGTAGTGATATTGTTGGCGGGTCTCGTCATTTACATGATTCGCGCCTGGAGAGGCCGGGAGTGGCCCTTTGCGGTTTGATGCCGGGTTCAGATTTTTTGGGCCGAGAGTCAAACGCGGAAACGCAGAGCAAACCTCTAACACAGGGGACACAGAGATTCACAGAAGAATCAGCGGCTTGCAGTAGCATTTAACGTTTTAAAAACTCGGAGGAATTATCGTGAAAAACAAATTAGGTCTTGCCTTTTGCTTGTTCGCCCTGGCGGCCATCGCCACGGCACAAGATAAGAAACCTAAGGACGAACATCGAACTGTCGCTCAAGTGTTGGATCATTCTGTCACTGGGGTTGAGCGCGAGTTTGTTCCGGCTGCCGACGCGATGCCAGAAGATAAATTTGGTTTCGCCCCGTCCAACGGCGAGTTCAAAGGTGTACGGAATTATGGCGAACAAATCAAGCACGTAGCCGCGGTGAACTACATTTTTGGGGCGGCGATTCTGAGCGAAAAAGTTCCCGTCGATGTGGGAGATGAGTCCGGGCCGGCAGCGATGAAGGGCAAGGCGGAGATCATCAGCTATTTGAAGGATTCGTTCGCTTACGTTCACAAAGCCATTGAGACTATCAACGAAAAGAATCTGGTCGAGCCTCTGAAGAGTCCGTTCGGAGAAGGCACGGTCACTCGCTTGGGATTGGGGACGAGCGTTAGCGCTCACTGCTTCGATCACTATGGACAAATGGTGGTTTATCTGCGCATGAACGGCATCGTGCCCCCAGCCAGCCGGTAGGTGCGTGGTTTTTGCCTACTATGCTGCGGACGATTTTTGCGGCGAAGATCGGCGTGCCAATGAAGTATAGTTGCGGTCTTCATGACCCGTCGAGAAGAAGCTGCGCAGGTGACGTTGGAAACTAATGCGGGGCTCTTTGGCGAAGCGGGTGGGATAGGAATCAATCGCGCGTAGAAAGTTCTGGATCTCCTCCTGAACCTGCTCGCTCCTTGGCGGAGCGCTTCCACGCGGCTGGACGTGATGCTGCATCTTCGTCTCTTCCACTAGTATTCTGCACGCTAGACGACGAGCGACTTCGGTTCGGGGGCCAGGACCGAAAATATCCCGGACAGTGTGCTCCGGTAAATAGCTCTTTGGTGGCGGCTTTAGGGTGACTCTACCACAGGCCGAAAGAGTTCCAACGTTTTTCATCGTAAATTAACATTGCAAAATACATTCAACCGCGGGCGCCGCGTTGAGTGACGGAAGTGAGCAAGAGTTCGGCACGGAGTCCGCCACGAGACAAGTGTGCCGCGACGAAGTCGCGAGTCTTCCGGGCTGGAATCTGAGGATCGAGAAAGACAATTACCGAGGGCCCGGCGCCGCTGAGGGCCGCGCCCAGTATCCCCGTGCTGCACGTCAGTTGTTGCAAGCAAGGCAGCAGTGGACAGAAGGGTGCGCGGTAGGGCTGGTGGAGACGGTCTTCGAGCGCCGGCCGCAGCAGAGCATGACGCCCCTGCATGAAGGCTGCGAGAAGAAGCATCGAGTTCTGAATGTTGACCACGGCGTCGGCGCGCGAGTAGTCATTCGGCAAGAGGCTCCGAGCTTTGTCGGTGGATAAACTCTGTTCGGGAATAGCCAGCAGCAGAGGCCACTTGCCTTTGGGTCGAATCGAGACGACCAGAGCCTCGGCTTCGCCCGACATGCGAGCCACGGTGAGGCCGCCCATCCAGCAGGCGGAAGCGTTGTCGGGATGGTGTTCGCGCCGCGAGGCTTCGCCAATAATTTGGGGGTCAGTCCAGCGCATGGCGCCAAAGTGATTCGCCAGAGCAATACCAGCCAAACGGGCCGCAGCCGACGAGCCGCAGCCTTTTCCGATTGGAATGTCATTCTTGATTCGAAGTGAAAGAGGAACAATTTCCGCGCCTTGCGCCTGAAGAACTTCGCGATAGGTAGTGAAGATAAGGTGATTCTCCACCGACTGACAGATTTTGGGGTCGCGTCCCGTAGCGGTGATGGAAAAATCGGCGGCAGGCCGGGCGTGAATCTTAATATAGAGATCCATGGCCAAGGCAGCGGCGTCGAAAGCCGGGCCTAAATTGGCTGAGGTAGCGGGAAGAGCGAGATGAAATGCGGGCGGGACCTTTCTCTTGAGCTTGGGCATTAAGTTCTTGCGTTTCGGCATCAGAGCGGGCATCAGAGCGTAGGACCGGCCCTCTCGGCCTGCTCCAAAGTTTTGATCACAGCGTCTAGAGTGGCGTCGATGATCACGGGTGGGTGCTGGAGCGGCTTCAGTGCAACACTTTCGCGTTCGTGCAAGGTGCTCTTGAACAAGTCGCCGCGATGAAAGTCCATAGTAAAGTCGGGATCTTTGAGCAGATTTCCGGTGAGCACCAGCACCACGGTTTCTTGGGATTTCACAAAGCCTTGTCTCAGTAATTTCTTCAAGCCGGCGAGCGTTACGGCTGAAGCAGGCTCGCAGCCAATACCTTCGGCTCCAATTTCGGCCTTGGCCTGTGCGATCTCAACCTCGCTCACTTCTTCACAAGCGCCGCCGGTGCTCCGCAGAACGTTGACTGCTTTTTGCCACGACGCTGGATTGCCGATGCGAATGGCGGTCGCTCGCGTTTCCGCTTGAACGCTTACGAGTTGCTTCCCCCAGCTTCGCGCAAGGTGCGAACCAGCGCGTTCGCGCCCTCCGCCTGGATCACCGACAACTTCGGCAGGCGCGCGATCAATCCCAGATCGCGCATTTCCAGCAACGCCTTGCCAATGGCGGAACTGTTGCCGAGATTGCCGCCCGGGACGATGATGTGGTCGGGCGGCTGCCATTCGAGTTGCTCTAACAATTCGAAGGCAAGAGTCTTCTGCCCCTCCAAGCGGAACGGATTGATGGAATTCAACTGGTACACCGGGGCGCTCCGAACAAGTTTCTGTAGCAGACGCAGGCAGCCGTCGAAGTCGGTGCGAAGTTGGCAGGTGAGTGCACCGTAGTCGAGAGCCTGCGAAAGTTTGCTCCAGGAAATTTTCCCTTCCGGCACCAAAACCAGGCTGCGCATGCCACCGCGCGCGGCATAGGCCGCCATAGAAGCCGAGGTGTTGCCGGTAGAAGCGCATGCGACCCATTTATATCCCGCTTGTCGCGCGAAGGTGGCGGCGACGGTCATGCCCGCGTCTTTGAAAGAGCCCGTGGGGTTCATGCCTTGATGTTTAGCTAAAAGTCGCGAAACGCCAGTGGTGCGCGATGATTGCGGAAGTTCGTAGAGCGGCGTGTTGCCTTCGCGCAGAGTAACGACATGTTGCTCAGAGTCGGGAGCGGGCAGTAGTTCGCGGAATCGCCATACGCCGCTCAGATCGAGCGGCAAGTTGGAAATGCGGCGCTGATGCCAGAGGGATTTCAAGTCCCCGGCGCAGAGCTTGCCGGATTTCCACGAAGGATCGGTGATTTCAAGTAGATTGCCGCAGTCCGAGCAACGGAAATCCTGGGCGGGAGCGTCGCTGAGCGCACCGCAGCCGATGCAGTGAAAGCGGAAGGTGGCTGAAGGCACGCCGGGCTCAGACGTGGCGGAAGAGCGCATGGAGTCGGTGATTATTTTTGGCCTCGCAAATATTGGTCGGACCGGTTGATCCAATCGGCGCGGGGAGGATTGAACACGTCGAGGTCCACGGTGTCTTCGAGGGCTTCGGCCTTGTGGGGCATGTTCGAGGGGATGCAGAGAACTTCGCCGGCGCGAACCACGATTTCCCGGCCGTCGATCGAAAACTTCAGCGCACCTTCCACGATATAACTAAGTTGTTCGTTGTGGTGGCTGTGCTCCGGGACAACGCATCCTTTCTTCAAGAGCACCCGCGCCAACATGATTTCCTGACCGACGACGAACTGGCG
Organism: uncultured Acidobacteriaceae bacterium; assembly: GCA_963781635.1. Classification (GTDB taxonomy): domain Bacteria; phylum Acidobacteriota; class Terriglobia; order Terriglobales; family Acidobacteriaceae; genus Sulfotelmatobacter. The sequence goes on along the minus strand of CAWAFZ010000004.1, from coordinate 57,787 downwards.
CTGCAGGAGCGGGTTCAGGTCCTCAAGTGGAATCGTGTGCCATGGAATGTATTGCAGAGGCGGCGCGCCGGCTGCATGCTTCGCCATAGCTCGTTGCGCGCGCGAGTGAGACTTTGCATCTCTTGCTTTCTTGCGTGGGGAAGGCTTGGTCTTCAGTTTGTTCTTCATGGCAACAGCGCTCTGTTTCTGGGAGCGAATCCGCCTGGATTTGCAGCCTCACTATTGTACGAGAAGCGGTCTGCCGGAGACTAACGATATCGGAGAGAGAGCTGGCTTGCGAGAGCGCCGGTGGGCATTTAGTCTGGACGGAACGAGGAATCCATGAAACGGAAGTCCTATCAATCCGAAACCAAGGCGGTACGCGGCGCGGCAGATCTGGACAAAAAGAATGGGCCTGTGGCCACTCCGATCTATCAGACCTCCACTTTCGAAGTCGCCGATAACCTCGAACAATTGAACGTGACTCATACCGATCACTTTTACACGCGATACGGCAACCCGACAAACACAGTCGCGGAAAAAACTATCGCAGAGTTGGAGGGGGTGGAAGCCGCTTTAACTTTTGCCTCAGGCATGAGCGCGATCACCACCACGATCATGGCTCTGCTGCAGAGCGGCGACCACGTGGTAGCGCAGCGCGATATCTACGGCGGTGTCAGCAAATTTCTCTCGCAGTGGCTGCCGAAGATGGGGATCGGGACGACTTTTGTTGACACAACGGATTACGAGCAGCACGCGCGCGCGATTCGTCCGGCCACGAAGCTGCTGTACCTCGAGTCACCGACCAACCCCACGCTGCGTGTGGTCGATTTCAAGAAAGCCGGGGCACTCGCCAAAGAACACAAGCTGCTGAGCATGATCGACTCCACCTTCGGCACTCCGATCAACCAGCATCCAGCGGAATTCGGCATCGACCTTGTAACCCACGCCGGGACAAAATATCTCGGTGGACATACCGATCTGATTTGCGGCGCAATTGCGGGGCGGCGCGAATTGATAGAGAAAGTCTGGGAGACACGTACGATCCTCGGCAATTGCATGGATCCGCATGCGTCGTGGCTGCTGGTGCGCGGGCTGAAGACGCTGGCCGTCCGCGTCGCCCGGCAGAATGAGAACGCGCAGCGCGTAGCGGAATTCTTGTCGGCGCATGCCAAAGTAAGGAATGTGTATTATCCATTCCTGAAGAGCCATCCGCAGTATGCATTGGCGAGCGCGCAGATGAGCGGCGGCGGCGGAATGGTTAGCTTTGAGGTCGAAGGCTCGGGCGAAGATGCGCGACGGGTGAGCGAAGCGATGCGCCTCTTTACCTTGGCGCCAAGCTTCGGAGGAGTGGAATCCCTGGTATCCATCCCCGTGTTAACGTCTCACGCCATGATTCCGGCCGAGCAGCGCGCCATGATGGGAGTAACCGAGCAGATGATTCGGCTCTCGGTGGGCATCGAGAACGCCGACGACCTGATCGCCGACCTGGACGGCGCGCTGGAAGCGGTTGCAGCGCCGCAGTCGGTGCAGGTGGTTTGAGTCTCCTCCCTAGAAAATGAACTTTAAGGCAAACTGCAGTATGCGAGGAAGGTGAGCCGACGTCGCCTGGCCCAAGGCAACACCGCTGCCGGGAAAGATGCAAGAAGCGTCGCCCGCATTGTTGTTTGCGCCGCCGTAACATCCTACCGAACTGCTGGCGGTCCCGAGCCCGGCATTATTCGCTGCAGACCCCGAATCGCCTCCCAACCAGGAAAACTCCGTATGGTTGAAAATGTTGAACGCCTCGGCGCGGAACTCGAAATATTTGCTTTCGGTGATGGGGAAATGCTTCAGCAATGCCATATCGAAATTGGTGCGAGTCGGGTTGTTTAAGATGTTCCTTCCCGCGTCCCCAAATGTTAACCCCTGCGGCGCTACAAACACAGAAGGCTTGAAATAAAACGGTCCTAAGCCATTGCCAGCAAGGGTTCGGGGAACATCTTTCTTGGGATTGCCCACAAGGTCTGGCCACGACGAGCCAGAGGTTGCGACTCCGCTTCCTGCCCCCGCGTTGTCGCCGGGCACGCTTCCTCCAATCGAGTTACTTCCGCCCGCGTTATAGACGCTGAATGGCGCCCCAGTTTGGATCAGCGTAATACCCGACCACTGCCAGCCTCCCAGAAGCTTGTGAGACAGCCTGCCGCCCTTAAAGAACGGCAAATCATAAACGTAGCCGATGTTAAAAACGTGCCGCTGGTCGAAGTTCGAACTGGCGCGGAAGGCATTGAGACGGTAAGAGTCGAAGGCGCCGACATCTCCATAGTCGGAAGAATTGTCGATGGAGTGGCTGTAGGTGTAGGCGACATTGAGCTGCAGCCCGCCTATGCTATGGCGAACCGATACTTCCAGAGCATTGTAGTTTGAGCTTGCGGTCTCTTCCTTACGAGTGATGCTGCCAATTCCGTTATACGGACGGAAAGGATCTGCTATCCCACCACATGCTACGAATAAATTAACCGCTGGGCCCGAAGGTGGCCCACCGTTTACTCCGGGATTGTATGGGACGGTTTTCCCGTAGGACGTAACGGCGTTCTTGGGAACTCCGTATGCATCGAGGTTCACTAATGGCTGGTCGGACCCCGGCCCCCAACTGCAGTCCCACGATGCGGTCGGCAAGCCATTTTGCATTGCGCTCGCGGCCAGAGGACCGCCGTTGATGGTCTGTCCCGGAGCATAGGGGTTCTGCGCCCCCGATGTGGGCACGACTTCGTTAAGCTCAAACGAACGGGTGAGGTGGACCCCGGTACTGCCCACATAAGAAACGGTCGCGACGGTGTTCTTGGCGATGTCATGCTCGATGTCGAAGTGCCACTGCTGCATGTAGGGCCAGGTCGCTTTGTTTGGGATGGAGACGAAAGTTAAAGGGGTGGTCGTAGTGCCAAGCGCGGACGGGCTTACGTTTGCGTAGCCAGAGATGTTTGATACGGTCGCGGTCTGAGTGAGCGGATTGTATTGTTCCAGAGTGCCGGCATTGGCTTCGCCCTGATTGGTGTGTTCGTAGAAGATGCCGTACCCCGCGCGAATTGCCCACTTCCCGTCGCCCTTGGGATCGAAAGCGAAGCCCAGCCGTGGCGCCGGATTGAACAAATGGCCCTTCATGCAACCGACAGGAACTCCCGGCGTGACCCCGCAGTCTACCCATCCATTGTATTGGGGATTCGCAATGGTCCCTTGCACAAAGTCATTCGCATCCGTGAAGCTCGCCCCTTGAATGTAGTGCGCCGGATCGAAATTCCACGCGTTGTGGTGAATCTCTCGATAGGTTCCGTAGAGACTGATGCGAAGGCCGAGGTTGAGCGTAAGGCGCGGAGTGGCGTGGAAATCATCCTGAAAATAAGGTTCGAAAATCTTGTATCGATTGTAGGTCTTGATCGCCGATCGTTCCTGCTGGTATTGCTGCACATTGCCGAGAAGTAAATCGGCAAAGGCGTTCCCCGTAGTGACTGTCGAGTTGGTGCTGTACGAAAGAATTCCGTTGGTGCTGACTGAGGGCTGTGGAATTTCATTCTTCTGCGCTGCCACGAAGTAACCGCCGAACTGCAGGTTATGCTTGCCGATGATCTTGGTGACGTTGTCTTTGTACGTGTACGTAGGGTTGGAGTTCAGCGGGCCGTTGGGAATGTATCCGGGGTCCTCATTGATGCCATTGAATATGCCGCCATTCAAACTGACTCCCGGCACTTTGCCGCCAAAGCCATTGTCGTACACACCGACCGCCACTCCGGGTGGGCGCTGCCAATTTGGCCCCACGAGATTCAGCGTGATGTGATCGGTGGTGTAACTCGCAACAAACTCATTCAGCAGTGTAGGAGAAGCCGAGGCCGTCAGGCGGGCGACCATGCTTACGCCGGGGCCGACGAAGTTGGTTTGAACTGTGGGAAAACTCTGGCCGCTCGTCCACAGTGGAGTGGGATAAATTTGCGACCATGAATCGTGAATGTAGCGGAATGATGCGCGCATCTTGTCGTTGATGTTGTGATCGATGCGGAAGAGTTCCTCGCGCCAGTGAGTCGGAAGCGATGGATCCTGCAACCACTGATTGGATCCGACGTTCGGCGCAGGGATCAAATTTTCCAGAGCATTGACGGTAGCCGTTGCGCCGGAGCTAATTGGAACTTGATTGTTGGGAAAGGGCTGGCCCACCACTAAGGGCGCGGGGGGAGGCGCGCCATTGATTAGAGCTGGAACAACCGGACAATCGCCCGGCGAGCTTGAGCAAATGTCGTTGAAATTTCCCGAGCGATTTGCCAACGATGGCACAGTAGTCACTGAAAACCCGCTGGGAACGATGTCGCGTCTCCACTCCTCCGAATAGAAAAAGAAAGTCTTCTGCTTGTCTTTGTTGTAGTGCCCCGGGATGTAAATCGGACCGCCGATGGTGCCTCCGAAATCGTTCTTCTTGTAGGCCGGGACATTCGGCAGAAAATACTGAGTGGCGTTGAAGTCATCGTTGCGCACGAACTCGTAAAGATCGCCGTGGAAATGGCTGGTGCCGGACTTGGTCTCAATCTCCACCGTACCCGAGCCATTGCGGCCATACTGCGCGCCATAGTTCGAGGTTTCCACTTTGAATTCGGCGATGGCGTCGATGCTGGGGTACACGTTCAGCGAGGTGTTGCTGCCGTTGTCGAGCGCGTCGCCGCCATCCATTTCCCAGTTGTTGTACTCGGTGCGGCCGCCGTTAACGCTGAAGGCAACGTTTCCGTTTACTCCGACTTGCGCTTCGTCCTGGCCCGATTGATTGGTTACTCCGGGAACCAGCGTGATGAGTTGCGTGAAGTTGCGGCCGTTCAGTTCGAGCTGTGTGATTTCTTTTCCGGTAACGGTACCGCCAAGATCGGAAGATTGGGTTTCAACTTGCGCCACCTCGGAGCCTTGCACCACGACTTCTGTGCTGATCGCGCCGACCTGCAGCGCGACATTGACGCGTGCCTTTTCCGCAACCTGCAGAACTACGCCCTTGGCTTCGTATTTCTTGAAGCCTTCGGCGGTGACGATCAAATCGTAGGAACCGATAGGCAGCGAGGCGAAGAGAAAATCGCCGCTGCTATTAGTGGCGCCGGTGCGGTTGATGCCGTGTTCGGAGTTCTGCAGCACGACTTGTGCGTTGGGAATGGCCGCGCCGCTGGGATCGGTCACCGTACCCGTGATGGAAGCGGTATCCTGAGCCCAGGCCATACCAGCAATCAAAATCAAGGCCGCAATCGGCGCCAGCTTAAGAATCGACTTCATCTTGTGTTCCCCTTTTAAAGCGAAATCCCCAGAATCCGGCGGGCGTGCAAAATGCGAGTAATCGTTTATTAAAACGTATGAATAGTGCTGTTTTTGCGCATCGGATGTCAAGGAAAAAGCGCACCGCTGAGGCGCTTTTCCAGTTTCCGCAAAACATAATTCCGGCTGAGCGGAACTCTGACCGCGGTAGAAGGCCGCTATCCGAGTCTACGTGTAGATTCACGCACCACTAACTCGGGAGCCACTTTGCGATGGTTGGCTGCAACCTCGCGCTTTTCCAGCAGAGCATGAATTCCATCGAGCACAATGCCAACCGCGTCCGCACCCATTGCCTCCATAGGCTGGCGAATCGTAGTGAGCGGGGGCGTACACAGAGCCGAGGCGGCAACGTCGTCGAATCCAATCACCGAACAATCATCCGGCACGCGCACTCCACCCCTGTTTAGGGCGCGGATGGCGCCGAAGGCCGTCATGTCGTCGAAGGCCATCAGCGCGGTGAATTGGCGCTTTTGCCTGAGCAGTTCTTCGGTGAGCTTTTGCCCGGCCTCAAAGCTGGAAAGCGGATCGCGCGATTCGGGCAGGTCTACAACCAGGCGCGGATCAATCTCGAAGCCGCAGCTCTTGGCGCACTTGCGAACGCCGCGCCAGCGCGGAGAGCTATCAGACAAGGCCTTGGGCCCGCGAATGAACGCGATCTTCCGATGCCCCAAGGAATGCAGATGCTCGAAGGCGGCGTAGCCTCCGACTTCGTTATCCACGATGACCGAACTCATCGAGTCGCCTTTTAATTCGCAACCGATGAGCGCGGTCGGAATGCTGCTCTTCTCCAGATCGGCGAGCAGGTTGATGTCGAGAAAGAGCCAGTTCGCGAGCACTACCAGGCCTTCAATGCGGCGGTCGAGCAGCATTTCAAGGTAGCGCTCGAAGCGGCTGCGCTCGTTATGCACATCGGTCAGGATGGGCAAATACGAGGCTTGGTAGAGTGTGTTCTCGATGCCCCGTAAAACCAGCGTGCAGTAGGGATCGGTCATGTCGAAGACCATGACCCCGACTGTGTGACTGCGTTTGCTGCGCAGGGAGCGCGCAAACTGGTTGGGGCGATAGCCCAGCTTTTCGGCGGCCCGTGTAATGCGCTGCTTGGTGACGACGGGAATGTAACGCGCCAGCGGAGCGTCGTTCAGCACAATGGAGACCGTGGTCGACGAGAATCCGCTTTGCTTCGCGACATCACGAATCGTCACCATCGTAGAACCGCTCCTGAAGCTGCTTGCGCGCCGTTGCCTGCGGGAACCATGCGCCATTGCCTCGCCCTTGAATTCGTGCGAAGGCTGGCGGACACTACAGCAGAGAGTGAGAGCAGTGTCAAGCAGACGAATTGGATTCGGAGTCGCAGGCGGGCTGTGGCTGGCTCAGATCGCAATGGCGATTTTCACACTCGGCACCTTCGAGGAAGCCGGGGCGCAGACGCGAACGGGCCCGCCAAACGGAGCGTCTGTGGCCTCGTCCGGCGCAGCCAACGCCGACCCCGCACAGATTTTTCAGGCCGGCCAGGAGGCGCTGAGCCATAATCGACTGGACGAAGCGGAGCGTGACTTCCGTCGAGTAGCGGCAATGGATCCGAAGGCGGGCGCAGCCTACGCCAACCTTGGCGTGGTCTACATGCGGCAAAAGCGATGGGAAAAAGCTCTGGAGGTGTTACACAAAGCACGGCATCTCTCGCCACAGTTGGCGGGTATCCGGCTGAACATTGGGCTGGTGTATTATCGTCAGAGCGAATTTCTCAAAGCTATTCCCGTTTTCGAGTCGGTTGTGCGCGATCAGCCCGATGCGGTGCAGCCGCGGCATCTGCTGGGTCTCTGCTACTTTTTTGCGGAGCGCTGGGCCGATGCTGCCAACACACTGGAACCGCTGTGGGCGCAGGAATCCGGCCAGCTGAGTTATCTGTATGTGCTCTCGATCGCCGCCCACCACGCCGGGCAAAAAGAATTGGATGAGAGAGCCACGGCTCAACTCGTTAAGGCCGGAGAAGGCTCGCCAGAATTTCACCTGTTCATGGGCAAGGCTCACTTGAACCTCGAGCAATACGATCTTGCGCTGGCCGACTTCCTAGCTGCGGCTCAGGCAAATCCGAGGCTGACTTTCGTTCACTTCAACCTGGGACTGACTTACCTGAAAAAACAGGAATACGAACACGCGCGCGACGAATTTCTGCAAGATGCCGCCGTCGAACCCGATCTGGCACTGAATTACGACGAACTGGGAGACGTCTACGCCCTCATGCAACAAGACGGCGACGCGGAAAAAAACTATCGCGAAGCCCTGAAGCGCGATCCGCAGCTGGTGAATTCGTATTTTGGACTAGCAAAGATTTATCAGAGGCAAGAAAAATACACGGCCGCCCTTGCCGCCATCGACGCCGCCGGCAAACTCGATTCCCGCCGCACCGACATTCACTATGTGCGCGGCCAGGTGCTGCTGCACATGGGCCGCAAGGAAGAAGGCAAGAAGGAGTTGGAAGCGGCGGTCCGCATCGACAACGAGAAGCGCGCCGAACGGCAAAAGCAAGTGGAGAGCAGCACCGTACCGGCGCCCGAATTGTTGCAGGAAGAACCGCGCTAAGAGCGCACCGCGCTTCTAATCTCCCCCGTCCGGATCCAAGGGGCATCCCGCACTCGTTGACAACCCCGTCGTTCCATACCATACTCACCATTAAGTTTCTGAGCGTTGCACAGCCGCAATGCCAAGTGGGCCTGGCTCGAGGCCACAGAAAAATTTCTTACAGCGACTCATGGTGGCGGCGAGTCTTTTCCCGCCCAGCGGGGTTTCACGCTGTGATCGCAGAGGGCTCGCCACGGGCGGCCTTAACAATGTGATTATCTCAGTTAGTCATTGTTAGTCATTCCAAGTTGTGGTCGAGGAGGATAGTCGTGTCGAAGCCAGCTTTCTCTAAAGCGTTGTTTCCTGCACTCTGGATATCCGCCGTACTGCTCGCGGCCGCAGGTCTGGTAGCCGCTGGCCCGGCGGGTTCAGGACGCCCTGTCGGCAATCCCGCGCCTGCGGTCGCCGTAAAACCGCGGACCCCCGAGTCAACTCCTGGGCACGCTCGCCTCAACGCGGCCTATGCCGCTCTTCCGCTTGGCTTCGAAGCGAATCAGGGGCAGGCCGATCCGCAGGTGAAGTACGTGGCCCGTGGCGCAGGCTACAAGCTCTACTTGACCTCGTCGGAGGCTATCTTCAAGCTCCATCAACGCGGCGGCGACTCAGAAGTGCGGCAAATGATGGAGCACAAACGCCTCGGTCCCGCCAAAGTAAAAGCCATGCGCCTGCAACGCGAGCAAGAGATGGAGAAGTCGTCGAAGTTTGGCGCGGTCCACATGCAGCTGCTGAGTGCTTCTCCCGTTCAGCTTGCCGCTTCTGATCCTCAGCCTGGAAAGGTCAATTATTTTATCGGCAACGATCCTGCGAAGTGGCACTCGGGCGTGCCGTTGTTTGGGCAAGTCAGCTACCGCAACCTCTACCCCGGCGTTGACTTGGCTTTCCATGGCAGCGGAAAGCAATTGGAGTTCGACTATCTGGTAAGCCCCGGCGCTGATGCAAAAGCGATCAACCTGAAATTTCAGGGCGCCGACCGGATGACCACGAACGCCGCTGGCGATCTTATTCTGACTACCGCCACTGGCCCGCTCGAGATTCATCGCCCCGTTGCTTATCAGCAAAAAAACGGTGTGCGGCAGAATGTGGATGCTCGATTTGTGGTGAAGAACGCCACGGAAGTAGCTTTTGCGCTCGGCGCCTATGACCCTAGCCGTGAGCTCCTGATCGATCCCACCGTTACGTACTCCACATATTTTGGGCATTCCAGTGGCAACACGCAAGACTATGGATATTCGATCGCCGTGGATGCCAATGGCAATGAGTTTGTCGCTGGAGCTACGGACTCGGCCTCTATCCCTAGCGACTCGAACGCCACAAAGAGCGGCAGCTTCGATGTTTTTGTAACTGAGCTCAGCTCGACCGGCGTGCTAAAGTTTACGACTGAGTTCGGCGGAAGCGGCGACGACTTTCCCGGTGGAATCGCAGTGGACGGAACGGGAATATACGTTGGCGGCACGACAGATTCTTCTGATTTTCCCGTGACCAACGGAGTCGTCCAGCCGGGCTTTGAGGGGGGATCGACCACGAACGGAAACAATGATGCCTTCGCCGTTAAACTTGCGTTAAGCGGATCCATAACATGGGGGACTTACATTGGCGGCTCCGATGCCGATTCGGGGCTGGCAATCGCAGTTGATAGCAGTCAGAACGTCTATGTCGTCGGAGATACTTATTCAACGAATCTGGGCGGCTCAGTTGGTGGTGTGAACTCACTCCCAAACGGAAGCGCGCTCAACCTCGGCATGGGCACCGGGGTCGATGACGGTTTTATCGTCAAGCTTAACCCAGACGCTACGGCCTACCTGCTGGTGAGCTATATCGGCGGCAGTAACGGAGATCTCGCCACTGGTGTCGCCCTCGATCAGGCCGGCAACATCTACATTTCCGGCGAGACGATTTCTGTCGACCTGCCCGTCGTGAACGCCGTACAGTCCGGTTGTGGCACGGACGGAACCTGCAATGGCGGATTCGATGATGCGTTCATCGCCGCCATCAAAGCTGACCTTTCCAACTACACATATCTTACTTACTACGGAGGATCGAGCTATGACGATGCCCTCGCTATTGCGGCCGACTCGGCGGGGAACGCCTTCATCACCGGCCTTACCCAATCTACTGATCTCCCGACTGCGGGCCCTTATCAGAGCGCGCTCGGAAGTGGGGCAACGCAGAACGCTTTCGTGCTCGCCTTAGTTCCAGACGGCAGCGGCGCGATCTACAGCACCTATCTGGGCGGCGGCGGAAGCGACATAGGCCTCGGGATCGCTGTTGATAACACCGACGCCGCCTATGTGACGGGGCAAACCAGTTCCACCAACTTTCCGCAGTTGGTCGCTACCCAGTCGGCATTTGGTGGCAGCACCGATGCTTTCGTCAGTATGTTGAATCCCGCTCCAAATAAACTCGTATTCTCGACTTATCTTGGCGGGAGCGGCGACGAAGATCAATCCGCCGGAGCTATCGCGCTTGATTCGCTCAATAACATCTACGTCACCGGGGATACAAATTCGGCCTCACCCAGCCCGTTTACCAAGAATGCGCTGGATGGTACTTATGGCGGCGGCACGTGCACGATCAACAGCACGAGTGTGCCCTGCCCGGAGGCGTTTATCACCGCCTACACATCCGTGCCTAACTTTGTGCTGTCGGCTACAACCCCGACCTCAGTCAGCGCCGGAGGCAACAGCACTTCTACCGTCACATTAACCACTGCCAACGGCTTTAGCTCAGCCGTCAAGCTGAGCTGCAGCGTGAGCGGCTCCGGGTCGCCGCTTCCAGCTTGCAGTTCGAGCAGTTTCTCCAGTGACTCCGTAACACCTACTGCCTCCGGCGCTACCTCGACGCTCACCATCACCACTACCGGCAACACGGCTGCGAAGGCGGTTCCACGAAAATTTTTCTACGCGATGTGGCTGCCGATCGTCGGATTGTCTCTGGTTGGCGCGGGCTTCGGCTCGTCGCGCTCGCGAAGACGGAAGCTACTGGGCTTGCTGATGATTGGCATGGTCACGGCCGCCCTGCTCCTGATGCCGGCCTGTGGCGGCGGAAGTAGCGGAGGAGGCGGCGGTGGCGGCGGCGGTGGCACGCCGGCTGGGAATTACACTGTAACCATCACCGGCACCGGAACCGATACAGCCGCCACGACCCAGACCGCGACCGTAACTTTGACCGTGAACTAGCTCTCATCGCAAGTGGCTGGAGGAAAACGCCTCGAGCTGCGCTCGGCGGACAGCTGAGGGCGGCTGTCCCCACACTTTACGTTTTGTGACTTGAGCCGAAGCATTGGCGAGATCGACCGCTCTAGTCTAAGATTCTTGTTTGCCATTTTATTGAAGGTGTAACGACTGTCTCGCTGACCGGGAGAGCGGGTGGGGACGCCCGCTCGATAGCCAGCGGGACCCGTTCGACTTCGCTCAGGGCAGACGCCGACGCTACGGTGCCGCAGCTTTTCGGTGGTGCGGGCAGCTTTTGTTGCATTGGAGGAATCGAAGGTAGTGAGTTTCCACCCATTCATGGTGAATCCCAGGCAGGTTGCGGCTCGATTTATTTCCCCTTCAGTCATTTGGGCTCTATTGCTGCCGCTGTTTCTCGCGGCTTTCAGCTCTCTCGCCTTCGGACAGAACGATTTCACGATCACCGCAACCCAGCTTCAACCCTCCGTTGTAGAACCCGGGCTGCCTACCAGCGCCGCCATCACTTTGCAGCCACCCACCGGGATGGCGGGAACACCCGTGGCGCTCACCTGCGCCGTTACCTCAAATCAAACCACAACATTTTTACCCACCTGTACTGTGAGTCCCACCAGCGCGACTCCGCCCGCCCAGCCTTCGCTAACAGTCGATACTCAGACCGCCAGCCCTGCGGGTTCGTACACGGTCACGGTAACTGGAACCAGCGGGACGTTCACGCACTCCGTTACGCTCGGCCTGAACATTGTGCCCGAGACCGCGGATTACACCATCGCGGTCACGACGGCCGTCTCGCCTACCAGCGTGGCCGCAGGAAATGGGGCGCAAGCAACTATCACCGTCACGCCGATCGGCAATTACTCGGGGCATCAGATTACTCTGTCCTGCCTATCGGTCACGCCGGTGGTGGCGGCCTCGCCCGTGTGCTCGTTCAAGCCGAGGCCTGTGTCTGTAACCAGTAACACCACGCCCACCACCGTTCTCACGATTACGACTTTCGGAACGGCGACAGGCGGTATAACCAAGCTGAGAACTTTGCGGATTTTTTACGGCTTGTGGCTGGCCATGCCTGGGCTGGCGCTGATGGGAGCGTGCAGCCGCGGAAGACGAAGGAAAAATATTCTGGGACTGCTGTTGCTCATGGCGATTGCCTCCGGTGTTTTTTTTATGCCGGCATGCGGTTCGAGTTCGAATAACGGCACCAGAGCACCGAATGGCGACAGCACTCCGAACGGCAGCTACATGTTCACGCTGTCGGCAGTGGACGAGACTGGTGCGGCCCCCAGCAACATTACCACCAGCCCGGCCAGCGTTAGCCTCACCGTTACCACTCCGTAGCTCATGCGTAGGCGGCGGAGTTCCGCGTTGGCAGCGTTCTCTCGCAGGACCATTTTCTCTTGCTTGTTTTTGCTCTCGGCGATCTCTTTGTTGTCGCTATTCTGCGCGTCTGCAAATGCGGCGAACCCAGGAAAAGATCAGCCTAAACCGCAGATTGTTCGCTGGAACGAAGCCCAACCCGGATGCACATTTTCTCGCGGTGACGATGGCAAGTATCGCTACGGACTCTGGACCGACGATGTTGGGATCGTCCTAGCAGTCGACGCGCGTGAGGTGCAGATCGTCCGCGCGCATCATCGCATCGAACCGCTCTTCGGAGTCCTGCTCACCATTCGACATCGCGGCACTGACGCGCTCGACCTCGCGACCGATCAAATTTCGCTGCAATTCATGAAGCACTTCAAAGTCGTGCAGACCTCGGTGGATCCCGACGATTACGTGCAGAAAATTCAGGCCGATGCCGACATGCTCGATGATGAGACGCGGCGCGCCGTGGCCAAGCATCCGGAAGAAAAATCGGAGCGCGAAGCGCAATTGCAGGAATACCAGAAATCGGTGAGCGAACTCATCGAGTTTCTCGGCAAGAACAGTTTGCGTGCGACACATCTCGACCACGGAAATCCCGAAGCAAGTGGTTGGGTATTTTTCAGCACCGATAACAAATGGCTGGGTGGCTGGAAGGCGCAGGAAGAATTCGTGCTGCGCTTGCCGCTGGATGGAAAGATTTTCGAGTTCCCTTTCCGCCTGCCGCCGAAAGAGGGCGAACTGTTGCTGCGCAAGCGCGACTGAGTCTCAGCGCTGGACAAGGCTTTCGAGCGTGGCGAAGAATGCCGGATAGGAAATTGCGGCGCACTCACTGCCGCGGATTAACATATCTCCCTGAGCGCGAAGGGCGGCGATACTGAAGGCCATGGCGATGCGGTGATCGTCGAAAGATTCCAACTCAGCGCCGCGCAGGGTTTGTCCGCCGGGAATTTTCAGTCCGTCTTCACGTTCCTCCACCTGCGCACCCAAGGCTCGCAGATTGGTGGCGATCGCGGCGATGCGATCGGACTCTTTCACCCGTAATTCTTTGGCGTCGCGAATCTCGATTCCCTGCTCGGTGTAGGGAGCAATCGCGGCCAGCACAGGGATCTCATCGATCAGGGCCGCGGCATCGGCGCCGGCAATGAGCGCGCCTTTCAGTTTTCCGCCATCAACTTGCAGCGTACCCACTAATTCGCCGTGAATCTCTTCCAGTTGTGTCACCGAAATTCGTAACCCCATTTGCGCCAGGATATCGAGCAGGCGGGCGCGGGTGGGATTCATGAGCAAACGAGTGATAGTGAGCTGTGAGCCGGGAAAGAGAGCAGCAGCACAAAGAAAAAAAGCAGCGCTCGAAAGATCGCCGGGAACTCGCGCTTCAATGCCGCGCAAGCGCTGGCCGCCGCGAATTCTCACTTCATTTCCTTGGCGATCTCCCTGGCGATCGAGGTGCGCGCCAAAGCTGGTGAGAGCCACTTCGCCGTGATCGCGGGTTCGCAGCGCCTCGACGATACGCGTTTCTCCTTCGGCAAACAGGCCGGCGAAAAGCAGGCAAGTCTTTACTTGCGCGCTGGCCACCGGCATCTGGTAATCGATGGCCTTGAGATTTCCGCCGGTGATGCGCAATGGCGGGCGTCCGTCGTGAGAAGCAATCTGTGCACCCATCGCTGTGAGCGGGGCAATAACACGCTGCATGGGCCGGCGCGAGAGCGATTCATCGCCAGTCATCTCGCTGACGAATTTCTGTCCCGCCAGAATTCCGCTGAGCATGCGGATGGTGGAACCGGAATTTCCGCAAACCAGCGGCTCGCTCGGGGCGGTCAACGAAAGTCCGCTTCCCTGCACCGCAATGACGTTGTCGGCATTCTCGCTGCGTTCCCACTTGACTCCCAGTGAGCGCAGGCAGCCGAGAGTGCTGGCGCAATCTGCGCCGGTGGAGTAGTTTTCCAGGCGCGACGATCCCTCTGCAATCGCCGCAAGCATGGCGTAGCGATGCGATATGGATTTGTCGCCGGGCAGGCTCACGCTGCCGCGCACGTTGCGCGCTGGACGCACTACTATCGTTGATTCGCTCTTCATGGTGAGATCAATATAACGGAAGGAAAACGGCTGAAATTTCTAAGCCAGCGCTTTGGCCTCGGCGGTCGCTTCCCGCAAAATCTCCGGAGGGACTTCTCTCAGGCTCAGGCTGAACTGGAACATGGGCGTCTCCGTGCCGCGACCCCAGCGGGCCACATCCCAATGGGCGCGCAGGAACTTCACATCCGGATGCGCCGTGAGATCGAGCAAGAGCGGATAATCGCCGGCATAAAATTCTTGTGGAAACGCGACGACAGGTTTGGCGCTCCAGGCCGCGCCGTCGCCGGAACCGTAGATGCAGACGTCGAGCGACTCCTGCTCGATGATCTTAGTGATCTCGAGAGTCAAGAGGAATAAGCGGCCGGCCGCGGCACTCACATCCACGGCAGGCCCGTCACCTTTTGCCGTGACAGTGGTTTTTTCAGCAACCAGAAATGTCTGAATCATGACGAGGGAATTCTAACAAGTTATTCATGAAGTTGCCTGCGCACAGGCCCGTTGAGACTTATCCGCTCACTCCGATGGATGCGGGCCGGTAAAGTCCGAGCAGCACGGCTTCTCTACCGGTTTGAATTCCATCAGTTCAATGCGCGTGAGATCGGGATCGAAAATGTTCAGCTGCCATTTTCCATCTTTGCCCATCTGCGCCTTTTCGCCGTCGTGCGGCTTCCAGCCATGAGACTCAAGCTTCGCTTGCGCCTGCTTCATATCCGCGACGCCGAGCGAGATATGATTCAGCACTCCCGTCTCGCGCAAATCTGGGGGATCGGGGTGCCAGTTCAGCATGTACTCCAGCCAATCGGTGCCGTCGGGAACCTGCATGGCGACCCAGTCAGTCCTGTCGGGTTGCATGCCTCCATGCCAGTACAGGTGAAAGCCGAGCAAGTCGCGGTAGAAGTGATCTTCGGCGTCGCGGTTGTGAACGATAAAGCCCACGTGAATCATGTGGCGCGAGACCGCTGAGTCAGGCGGAGTTGGCGGTTGAGTTTTGGCTCGTTCAATAAACTCGATGCGATGGCCTTCAGGATCGGCAATGGTGAAGCACAAACTGTGGTCCGCGCGGCCTTCGATCGCAGCCACTTTGATGCCATTCGCCATCAGAAATTCACGCAGCGCGTTGACGTTGTCGGTCTTGAAGGCAACATGATCCATGCGGTCGGTGGATTTGGGATCGGGCGCGGTGCTGTAGCCCACCCATTGTTTGCCGACCATATATCGGGCGAGTCCGCCAGGCTCTATTGGATCGGCGGAAGCTAGGCCGAGCGTGCCGCTGTAAAGTGATTTCACTCCGTCTGGCGAAGTGGTGTAGAAGGAGACGTGGTCAATACCGAGGATTTTAGGCCGGTTGCCCGTGGTGTTTTGCGAATTGGCGCATATCGCGGACAAGATCAACGCCAGGAATGCAACGAAAGTTTTCATAAGCTCCCAATTCTAGCGCAGGCTCAGCTTGTCCTTCCCTAGTTTCTAAAGCCGATCCAGAAATTGCCGCAGCAGTGTGGCGGCTTCCTCCGGCTGCTCCCAAGGCGAGTAATGGCCGGCCTTCGGTATTACGCGCAGCTGGCTGTGGGAAATGTGCTGGCGCATCAACTCAGCTTCGTTCAGTCCCGTGAGAATATCTTCGTCTCCAGTCACGATGAGGGTTGGTACGTTGATGGTCTTCAATGTATCGACCGAGTCGGGGCGCTGCGCCATGCCTTGCTGAACCTGCGCCACGTCTTCAGGAGACATGTTCCGCATCATGCGCAGCACGTCTTTAACGAGATCAGGGCGAGTCTCTTGCGTGCCCTTGCCCAGCAGGCGCGGAATCATGCTTTCGAAAAAGAGTTCGGTGCCGCGTTCGAGAACTTCGTTCGCAGCCTGTAGCCGACCAGCGCGGGCTTCAGGAGAATCCGCCGGAGCCTTCGTGTTGAACAAACCCAGGGCCGCTACCCGGCCGCGATGCTTTCGCCAGAATTCAAAGAGAACGTATCCGCCGATGGAGACTCCAATCAGCGGAGCGCGACCGATATCGGCATCGTCCATCACGCGGGCGAGATCGGCGGCGTGCTTCTCCATAGTGGCCGGACCTTCACCCGCTGTGGAATCGCCGTGCCCTCGCAGATCGGGAAGTATGAGCCGGTAACGCGTCGCCAACGCTTCCGCTACAGGCAGCCAGAATTCGTGATTCGCGGGAAAGGGATGGAGAAGAACTATCGGTGAGCCTTCGCCGAGCACCCGGTAGGCGATCTCCGCGTCGCCGCTTTTGACATGTTGCAAGGCGAGAGGCTGCATCTACGGATTCGTGGCGCGCTGCGCTCCGGCGGGAGCGGTTAATAGCAACGGCTCTTCCGGCATCACGATCCAGGCTATGGGATAGGAAAGCAAACCGATGCCGGTCATACAAGAGGCGAGTAGCCAGACCAGCCGAACCACGGTCACATCGACATCGAAGTATTCCGCGAAGCCGAGGCATACGCCCGCGATCTTGCGTCCCTGGCGTGGGCGTACCAGGCGTTTGCGCGCTATCGACGGGCCTACTCGGACTCCGCAGTAAGCGCAGACTGCTGCATCGTCCTGAATTACTTTGCCGCAATAGTTGCAGTACATGGTTTCATCCTCTTAACTACGCGTCTACAAGACAGTAATAATTGTAGCCTGAATGTTCCATTGCGACCGGCAACGTCACTCGCGGTAGGCTTCGCGGATGTGCTTGCGGGCGGCTTCGGCGGGGGGAGTGCTGCCGTTTTCGGCCAGGACGGCTTCGTACTTCTTCATGGCTAGATCGCGCTTCTGGAGGAGGTCGTACATTTCTCCGGCGGCGAGGTTGGCTTTTTGCAGAGTCTCTGGATCGGGATCAGAAACCTGGGCTACCTGCTCGTAGGCGGAGGCGGCTCCGGAAAAGTCTTTCTGACTGCGCAACAACTCGCCTAGGCCCCAGGCGGCGATCTCGTAATGCAGGCTGCCGTATTTCCCTTCACGGCCTTTTTGCCAGACTGCGCGATAGGCTGCGGCAGCCTCTTGCGGGTGTCCACTGGAGCGAAGTAGATTGGCTTCCTCAAGAGGAAAAAGATAATTTCCTGGGTAGCGCGCCGCCAGCTCGTGCATCAGGCCGCGGGCTTCGTCATAATGATGCTCGCGTCGCAGGAACAAGGCCAGAACTACTTTCGCATCGACGCTATTTTCTCCACTGCCAGCGGCTACCTCGTGCAAGTATTCGAAGCCCTTCTCTTTTGTCCCGCTTAACCCTACCAAGGCCACGGCGGCCTTTACGCTCCAGGGCAGGCTGCCCAGTACGTAATTATGTGTGCCGACGACCAACTTCGCGTCTACGTAGTTGGGATCGAGTTCAAGCACGCGCTCGTGGTCTTTTCGAGCGCCGACGGCGTTGCGCAGGGCAGAGAACCAAGCCCGTTCCACCAAGAGCGGTGTAGAGCGCGAACTGGGCGCGAGTGACGCCGCGAGCATACAGCGCGTCCACATTCTTCGGGTTGGCTTTGAGTTCCTGCTCTTCCAGATCCTGGGCGCGATCTACCAGTTGCTTGATCCGTTCTTTCACCTTTGGATCGGCGGGCCGGTGGGCCTGTCCGATGAAGCTGTCGTTGGAGTATTCCCCGGTATTCATCGCGCCCATGCGATAGAGCTCGCGCATGAGCACGACGCTCAGCAGATGATTCACGGCCGAGGGATCGTTGGGGTGGCGATCGAGGAATTTTTCGAACTCTGCGATGGAGCGGTCGTACTCCATGTTGTAGAAGTGGGTGAAGGCGGAGTCGGCGAGCGGATCGTGGGCCGGGGAAGCTTCAGCTGGGGTAGAGCCAGATCCAGAACGGGGTTGAGTTGCCGCGCTTTGCGCCGATACCTCCGGCACGACTGTCCAAGCCAGCGCCAAAACCAACGCGCACAATGTCACAAGGCGGGAAAACTGGGTACAGGGACGGGTGCGTTCTGCCAATTTCGGGGTCAACTGGATTCTTGCTCCAAGAGGTATGTCTAGTTTAGCTGAATGTTGCTTTAGCAAGGAAGGAACCAAAGACGGCACGGGGGGTAATGGTTAATCTCATGATCAATTTAACCGTCCTGGCCTATAATCCCGAAAACTTAGAGCCTCGCTAAGCCATCAGTAAGGGGCCATCTTTACTCGGAAGCTTGGGTAATAATTGCGTGGGACAAATTGACCGCCCCTGGTTAAAGAATCGCAAGTATTTGAGCTGTAAAGAAATTGGAGTGCACAAGATTTGGTTGTCGGCTTGCGTTGCAGGGGTAAGCGTTCCGAGCTATGGCTGAAGTAGTAAATCAAGCGCAGCAGGAGTTTTGGCGATCCTCGACCCCTGCGGAAGCAGATGTCGAGGCGCCACTCCCGGCTGCGGTTTCACGTTTAGAAGATGCGTGCCTGAATTGCGGGGGTGAGTTTATGATTGGCGCCCGCTTTTGCCATACCTGTGGCCGGGCGCGGGCCAGGTTTGCTTCCGAATCCGCCGGTTCCACAGCTCTCGAGAACGTCTGGGAACGCAGCACCGCGTGGGCAAGACAGTTTGCCCGCTCGCTGGCGGCATACCGGCACGAGGCTTCCTTTCCCGAATGGCTGCGCTATCTGCATTTTCATGAGATTAAACGCTGGATCGGTCTGCCTACAGCCGCACTGGTCGCTTTGATGGTCGGACTGGGCTGTGTAGTCGGAGCCTTGGGCGTCGGCTTCTTTTATCGAGCCTCGAATCTGGCGGAGTTTCAGGCGATCCAGATGTGGCGGATCGAATGGCTGCTGGCGGCGACCGCGGCTTTTGTCGCCGGGATTTTGCTGAAGAAACCCTCCGACGATCACGACTGACATCCTTCTCCCTGCAGCTTCCTACATCCCGAGACGCAATTAGAAAACAGCAGGTTCCTCCACTCCGCCGTCGCCTTCGCTCCGGCTCCGGTTGGAATGACAGGAATAATGAGGAGGGTCGCGGTCGTTCTGGCACCGGTCGGAATGGCAGAGGGAGGTTGGTTTACAATTTGCTCCCCGATCCTGCCCCGCGCCTTTGTTCGTGCATGCGGTACAAGTGGTGGACTGGACCGGTTCCGCGTCCCAGGGGATGGCTGGCCGCAATGGCCGCACTTACATAGGTCTTCGCTAGCAAGGCGGCCTCTGCGATTCCGCGATCAAGGGCCAGGTGGCAGGCCATTGCTGCAGAGAAGGCGCAGCCGGTGCCGTGCGTGGAAGTCGACCGCTGTCGCTCGGCTTTGAAAACTTCCTGTTCCACTCCACGCTTGGTCTTGAAACTCAGCAAGTCAATGGCTTTATCGAGATGTCCGCCGGTGATCACTACGGCGGCTGAACCCATCTCGTGCAGCTTGGCTGCTGCCGCTCTCATTTCGTCCAGATTGGTGACTTTTAATCCGGTTAGGACGGCGGCTTCATCCACGTTCGGCGTGATTACATCGGCCAGCGGGATTAGCTTCTCGATGAGTAGCCGGGTTCCGGGTGCGTCAAGGAGGTCGGCACCGGACGAAGACTTCAGAATCGGATCAAGCACGATGTTGGGCAGCTTGGATTTGCTTGATGCCCCTTTGCTCGATCCCGCGAGGAAATCGGTCACTGCGCGGACGATTTTGATCGAGGCCAGCATGCCGAGGTGAACGGCCGAGATAGTAAGATCAGAGGCAAGTTCTTGCAGTATCTCGGTCACTAAGTCGGAGTCGACAGCTTCGACACGCCGCACTCCGGCGGTCGACTGGACAGTGATGGCGGTGATGCAGGCGACCCCGTAGCAGCCGTGAGCGGCGATGGTCTTAATATCGGCGGTCACACCTGCGCCGGAGGAGGGGTCGAAGCCGGCGATGGTCAATACGACGGGGGGAGTTTCAGCCATGGCGCACCAATTCTGAAGAGACTAACCCCCTAGAAAAAGTTAAGTTTCCCATCGGCATAAGCGAACAGAGGCCTCGGATCGCCCGGCGCCCCAAGACCATTCGGTCCCCATGATACTCGGAAATCGAGCGAGAAAGTTCATTTTCCCTGGCAACCTTTTGCCTAAAACCCTCACAATAAACAACTTATACAGGAATGCGAGGTAAGTGATTGAATCTATTGAAGATGAATATTCCTTTGTACATACCAAAAGTTACCTATTAACCATAATATAAACAACTAACTTGATTGTTTATAACTGTATGCTGACAATTCCTCATGATTAGCAACAGGTTACGTGAGATATCGATCACTATTGCATGCCAAATTACCGATTGACAAGGTCTCCGCCGCCCTCTAGCATTTACAGAACTTAAACACACAGCCTAGCTAGGACGAACTTTTGAGTATGCGAGGAGAACTGAATGCGAAGACGTTTAGCCCACGGACTGATGATCGCTGCTTTTGTGATCGTCGGACTCGGGGCAGCTCAGCGACCGAACATCTCGGAGGCCAGTTCCGCTCCAACTAGCCAATCCCAAACCGAACCCGAAACCCGCAGAGCGGCGGCCAAGAACCAGCCCTACCAGGTAGGAACGGCCTCCTGGTACGGAGAGTTCTTTGATGGCAAACCGACCGCCAGCGGAGAAGACTATGATATGTACGACATGACGGCGGCCCACCCGACGCTTCCTTTGGGAAGTTACGTCAAGGTGACCAACCTGCGCAATGGGAAGGCCGTAGTGGTTAAGGTGAACGACCGGGGGCCGATCGTGCCGGGCCGGATCATTGACCTGTCGTACGGCGCCGCGCAAGTCCTGCAGTTTGAGCAGAGGGGCTTGCAGAAGGTTCGCATCGACCTTGTGAAGCAGCACCCGCAGCATCGGGCTGTTTTGCAGACCGTGGCCGAGAACCGCTACGATAATTCGCTGGCGCAATCACGATAAAAAACCTACACTGGCAGGGATGCAGGCTGCACCGACCAACCTCATCCCTTCCCGCGGTTTTCCGCAAGACAATTCCGTTGAGCACGAATTTCAGATGAACGATCCGCGCCATAAGCTGATCGTGGCGTTGGACGTTTCCAGGGTGGCTGCTGCACAAAAGATCGTAGCGGCCGTAGGGAATTCGGCATCGACTTATAAAGTCGGCATGCAGCTTTATACCGCCGAAGGGCCCCAGGTTGTGCGGGACCTTGTCACTTCCGGGCGGCGCGTTTTCCTCGATCTGAAGTTTCATGACATTCCCAACACTGTGGCGGCCGGCGTGACCGAGGCCGCCAAACTGGGCGTGAGCATGCTGACGGTGCACGCGGCGGGCAGCAGCAAGATGCTGCGCGCTGCTACCGACGCGGCCCGGGCCGTAAACCCGGACGTGCTGGTACTTGGCGTGACCGTCTTAACCAGCCTCGATCAAAGCGATCTGGAAAAAGTGGGCGTAAGAGATTCAGTTCGAGAGGAAGTGCTGCGCTTGACTGAGCTGGCGCTGGCGAATGGATGCCAGGGGATCGTTACGTCCGCGCGGGAAGCTCGCGCTGTGCGCATGGAATTGGGAGATGATTTCGCCATCGTGACTCCCGGCGTGCGTCCAGCTGGCGCGGATCATGGAGATCAGGCTCGCGTTGTCACGCCGGCGGAAGCGATCGCCGCTGGGGCTAACTATATTGTTGTGGGGCGTCCGATCACCGAAGCGGCGGATCCGGCTGCTGAGGCGCGATCGATTCTGGGGCAGATGGGGACGTCCCTCAGCGGCTAAAAGCCGCTACTGATTTTGAAGACGCGCGGCGCGGCTAGAAGCCGCGCCCTTTCAAAACAACGCCTACTGCAACGGCGATCCTGCCGCGATTGTCTTGTGTAAGTCCTCCGCCGAACCATTCAGCAGATTCCGCAGGACAGCCACTTCAGCTGTGATTCCTGTGTGCAGCGCCGGGTCTACATCAGGCGCAAACAGAGGAGAATGATTTGACGGCAGATTCGTTCCTGCTGCTTTGGCTTCCGCTAGCTTTTCCGGATCGGCGCCGCCGAGGCTGAAGTAGAAACCGGGGATGCCTTGTTCTACGAAATAAGAAAAATCTTCCGACGCCGTGATCGGCTCCTCCATCACAACATTGTCTTTGCCTAAGGCCGCCTGCAGAGGCCCTTTCAAACGCTGGGCGAGCGCGGGGTCGTTGTAGACCAAGTCGGTGCCTTCGTAGCGGTCGATTAATGGTGGGCGGGGCGCACCTGCCGCCTCGGCTTCGGCATTCGTGATTCGCGTGATTGCGGCCAGAACCTGTTTGCGCACGTCTGCTTTATTGGTGCGGACGGTTAGGCCCAACTCGGCTTCGTCGGGAATTATGTTGTTCTTGGTTCCGGCGCGAATGTAGCCCACCGTGACGACCGCCATTTCTCGCGGCTTGACCTCGCGCGAGGTAATCGTCTGCAAAGCCAGGATCGTACGGGCGGCGATCACGATGGGGTCGATGGCGGTGTGAGGTGCTGAACCGTGTCCGCCTTTGCCATAGATCGTGATTCGGATGGAGTCGGCATTCGTGTTGTAGACGCCGGGCACGATGCCGACCTGCCCCGCGGCCAGGTTATTGCCCACGTGCATTGCGACCGCGACGTCGGGCTTGGGAAATCTTTTCAGCAAGCCGTCATCCAGCATGGCCTTGGCGCCGCCGATCGCTTCCTCGGCCGGTTGGCCGATTAGTATGAGCGTTCCGTGCCAGGTGTCTTTACTGTGGGCCATGATCGCTGCCGTGCCGACGATTGCCGCCATGTGCAGGTCGTGGCCGCAGGCATGCATCACAGGCACGTCGCGCCCGGCATCGTCTTTCGTGTGAACTTTGCTGGCATAAGGCAGCCCTGTCTTCTCTTCGACGGGAAGAGCATCGAGTTCGGTGCGCAGCATGATGGTCGGTCCCGCGCCGTTTTTCAGGATGGCGACAACTCCCGTGCCCCCGACGTGCTCAGTGACTTCGTAACCTAGCGCCCGCAACTTGCCGGAAAGCTTCGCAGCTGTTTGGGTTTCATGCCCCGAGAGTTCCGGATTCTGGTGCACATCCAGATACAGGGCGTGCGCGTCAGAATAGACGGCGTCGACTTCTTTGGGGGTCGGCGCTTGCGCAACGGCGACGCCACTCAGGCACGCGAGCAAGAACAAGAAAAGGTGCGTGCAGCGCGTACCGACTTTTAGCGGTGAGCCCCGCTCTCGATTATTGTTCATCCAGATATTCCGAGGGCACGTCGTCTTCTGGAACTTCGTGGGTATGTACTTCTCTGCCTTCTTCGTTGCCGGCTCGTTGCACGCCCGCGACAACGTCGGCCTCGAAGGCATTGCCTTCCTCGACCAATTCGTCAACGCTTTCGGAGTCGGCACCTTCCCTGTTCGATAGTCCCTGCAAATCTCCCGATTGTCCCGCAGAATCTGACATCGCCTCTTGAGATCGATAAGGTTCCTCGGCGGAACTGCGTCGCCTTGCGGTGGTTTGCGGGCTGAAAGCGCTGGCGGGCTTGGCAGCGGCTCTCTTTTTCTTTGCTATCACCTTAGTTTTCGTTGGCGAACTTTTTTTGGCGGATTTCACCGACAGCTTTTTCTTCGGCGCAGACTTTTTCGCGGCGAGCCTCTTAGAAGCTACCTGCTGGACTGAACTCTTCTTCTTTTTCTTTGCGGAATTTTTCTTGGGCTTGGCGGGCTTCTTTTTGCTCTTCTTCTTGTTGGCCATAGGCGCAGTTTACCACCGGGTCCCTTGGGCTCACAAAGCGGCGGCGGCGCCCGCGCGACTCGGTTTCTTTCACTCGTGCCTTCCCAGCACTTACGTGCTGGGCTAATGAATGCCGTCGCTTTGCGACTCTCACACGGCTTTCGCTAGTTTGGACTCTTTGAGGGCGGAGAGGTCGCTGGCGGAGGAGTCGCGGGTTGAGCCTTCGCAACCGGAATGGCGTGGATGTCGAGGAAGTAGCCCTTTGAATCGGGATCGAACAAAAGACGCCAGTAACAATTACCGCGTGTTTGGGACAATATCTGCAGGAGGAGATCACGCGCTGCTACTTTCGTACCTCCAACGGTTACGGGATTATGATCGAGCAGAACTCGCGGCGAAACGCCGAGATTCACCGGAACGCCGGTGCGGGCCGTCACCCTCCGGCAAATCAGTTGAATGGTGTCGGTGCCGTTGCGCTTGGCGCGCACCAGGGTTACGGGAGTATCGAAGATTGCTTTCTGCGGGGCGATTGCGCCTTTGCTATCGTGAGCTGCGATGCCCTCGACGAAGAAGTTTCCCTGGCTGCTCTTTCGGGCTTCAAACTGTCCCGCATTGTTGCTGTGGTTATAGGCCTCGACTACTAGTCGCAGAGCCTTCTCTTCCGTATCCGCGGCAGCCTCTGCTGAAACTTCCCCTGTGGGCATGGGAAAACTGGCCTCAAAGCGCCCGCCGACCGGAACCAATCTGGGCTTGGGACCATGCAGCGCGTCGACCTGTTCTGTGACGTCAACTTTGGATACGTATCTTGGATCTTCGTAGCCCACCACCCAACCATATTTCTTTTGCAGCGCATCCAAGGCTTGCGCGAGGGGACGAGCGTTGCTGGCGACAATGTGCACTGTGCCCTGGTCTTCGGAAATTGTGGCCTCTTTCTGGAATGCGTCTTTCTGCGGAGGCGCAGTTTGCGACTGGCAGATGCCCACAAGGATGAGGCACGGTAGAAGTCTGATTAGAGAAATTCGGGCTGAGTTAACTTGCAATCGGAATTTATGAAATTCGATGTCGATCATGGTTGAAGTATTAATTGAAAGTCCCGAAAGTTTGGCGAAATTTCGTTTAGCGATTCGGGGCCATTCTAACATTCGTGGCTTGACGAAGACGTCGTGAGAGTTATTGAAGAAGGTTCGCGTTAAATCTGCGAATTGTTGGTTCTCCAAGGGCGGCTTCGGGAATGCGAAAACCGGGCCCATCAACTAAGGAAGTAATTCCTTCGGAGTCGTGCCAGTTGTGCCGCTGCGGCGTATAAATCTTAGGAAAGATAGTCGGCCCAGATGTGGAGATGCTTGTGAGAGATGGTCAAGAAAATCACCTACAGAATTGGGACGAGGATTGGATTATCAAATACAGAGCTGCGCTGAGTAAGGTCGGCCCTCCGCAGTCGCGGTTCGCGAGTGTTCGCACCGCCTTAATGAACGCGTATCAAGTAGTCGCGGCGCGACTCGGCAAATCTTTCGGACACCGAACTCAGGCAGAACGGCGCAAGCCGGTTGCGGTCCCACGTTTAGTGTCAAAGCAAGAACCTCGAGCTCCGCAAGGTTCTCGGCTTGAGTTGCGAAAACCGAGCCGGGCCCATCCTATCAACAAGTCGCCGTCCAGAAAAACGTCCCGGTCAAAGCCACGCTCGGAGCGATTGGGCTAATCCCAGGGAACTACGACCATTCCATCGGATTTCCTAGTTTTTTGCCACCTACTGTGCAAGATCTTTCACGTCTGGGCGCAGCAAGAAGCCGCCATACTACCCATTATAAGTAATTCATACGGGCTAATGCGAAAAAGGCTTAGTCTAAGCGTCTAAATCTCGGTTTTAATCTTGACATCGGCTGATTATGTGGGCAGAATGACTGCGTCTTACTCCTCCCCCTCAGCAGAAGTGCGGGATCTTTCCTGCCCCAAGGAAAGCGTTTACCTGCTCGGAATACTAATTAAATAGGGCTAGCTAAAGCAGAAAGTTGCGCATCGCAAATGCGCCCTCTAGTCACTTCGCTTCTTCTAAGCGATAACCCGCGGGAAGGGCCTGGTGGCCTAATCAATTCGTAGAGGATGGCTCGGCACTGTGGGGTCCGGGTCGTCCAAAAAGGGGAACTTAGTGCATACTGCTCCAGCTCGGCCGGGCCTGATCGTGGTGGATGGATCCTTGAGTGTGGTGGCTTCCAATGCGGAAGTCCTGCAAATACTCACGTTCCCCGATCGACCGGAAAAGATTCATAACCTGGAAAACTGGCTGGCGAATAAGATCCGCTCGAATCTGATGGAGAGACGTTCGCGCTCCGGCCTGGTAGGAGAATTTCAGTCGGCGCGGCGGACTTATCTTTGCCGCTCTTTTCCGTTGGATTTGGCGCCCAACCACAAGAACGGCTCGGGAGGATTACTGATTGTGATGCTCGAGAGAAAGAGCAACGAGGCGGTCACGATTGCTGAGATTTCCGAGCGTTTTGGTCTTACTGCGCGGGAGCAGGAAACTGTGCAATTCCTGCTGGAGGGTTTCACCAGCAAAGAGATCGCCCAGCGTATGAAGATCAGTCCGAATACGGTGAAGGCGTTTATTCGCCTGGTGATGGTCAAGATGAGCGTCTCGACCCGATCCGGAATCATCGGCAAGATTGTGGGACCGAGAGCTTGAAAGCCGCACCGGTTGCGGGTTTCGGCGAGACTAATGATTTTGAACTAATGCACTTGGAGACTTGTGGGTATCGCGAAATAAGATAGAGTTTGCGATGCGCCACTAAGAGCCGAGCACACCCCTCCCCAGCTTGGCGGCGTAAATCCAAGGAGGACAAATGCGTCGAATCACAATGCTCGTAGTCTGTACGATTGCTCTGGCACTCTGTGCCGGAGTCGCGGCGGCGTCAACCACGCCACCCGCGCCCGACACCCTGAAGGTGGACTATTTCGCGAACGCCAACACTGCTGGCGCTCCGGACGGAACCCTTCGTGTAACCAATCCCGGCACGGCCGGTGGCAGCCTTTGCGCGGCCATCTACGTGTTCGATCCGAACCAGGAAATGTCGGAGTGCTGCAGCTGCTACGTCAGCCCCGATGGTCTGCGTACACTCTCCGTGAACACCGACCTGACCGGTAACCCGCTGACCGGAGTGATCCTGAGCACCGGAGTCATCAAGATCGTTTCGACTCCGACCAGGGGCGGCGTTTGCCCGCTGCCCACCAGCCTGAACCCGACGGCTGGCATTCGCGCCTGGGAAACTCACATCCAGAACAGCAACTTCGCGATCACTGAGACGGCTTCGCAAGACGCCACCCTCAGCTCCGCCGAAGTGAGCCGTCTGCAGGGTGAGTGCTATGCCATCCAATTGGACGGAAGCAAGAGCGGCGTTTGCACTTGCGGCGTTGGTGACTAATTTAACCTGAGTTGAGCAGGGCTGACAGGTCCCGCTTGATTCCGAAACCCGGCTGGCCAGAAGGCGAGAACATCCGCTTTCTGGCGCAGCCGAACTAATGAAGAGCAGTAAAATTCTTGAGATGGGGGATCTCATGTCAGTTTCACGGAAGGTGTTGCAGCTGGGCTTGGGTGCCGCACTCACAATACTGAGCGCGGGAACACTCTTCGCTCAAGGTGAAAGTGAAGTGATCGCAAATGTAGGTGGCGTCAAAGTGACGATGGGTGAACTCGAGCAGGAAGAGTCCGCCAAATTGTTATCCGCGCACTACACGTATTATCAAGCCGAAACCAAAGCACTGGACGAACTCATCGATAAGCGCTTGCTTGAGCAAAAAGCAAAAAGCGAAAATCTTACCCTCGATCAGCTGGTTGAGCGGGATATTAAATCGCAGGTCAAAGATCCGACCGAAGACCAGATGAAGGTTTATTACGAGGGGTTGGAAACCGATCAACCTTACGAAGCAGTGCGCGGAAAAATCCTGGACAAGATTCGCGAGCTGCGCACCAAGAAGGCACTCTCGGCTTATGTGAAAGCGCTCCGCATCCAGACTGAGGTATATGTTACGCTCGCTCCCCCCAGAGTGAACGTCGATACTCAGAACGCTGAGATGATTGGGCCGCAGAAGCCGCAGGTGACCGTGATTGAATTTGCCGATTACGAGTGCCCTTATTGCCAGAAAGTAGCTGCCGACCTCAAAAAGCTGCAAGCTGATCTGGGCGACAAGGTCGCATTCACCTACAAGGACTTCCCGTTGCCGATGCACGCGCGAGCCGAAAAGGCCGCAGAAGCGACCCGTTGCGCCGGCAAGCAGGGCAAGTTCTGGGAGTTCCACGACGATCTATTCCGCACCAAGGGGTTGGACCTCGAGCAACTGAAAGCTGAGGCCCGCACGCTGAAACTGGATGGGGACGCTTTTGATAAGTGCCTCGACTCCGGCGAAGAAGCGGCCACCGTGGAAAAAGATCGCAAAGAAGGCATGCGTCTCGGACTCAACGGTACACCGGCGTTCTTTATTAATGGACACTTCATGAGCGGGGCGCTGGATTATGCCACGCTGCGTCAAGTTGTGGAGCAGCAGCTGGCCGCCGCTCCGCCACAGGGAGCAGGAAGCGCCGGGAAGTAGGATCGGCGGCCCTCCCCGCACCGCCCGCGCACTGAACCCGGAAGGCCCAAATCATCAATTTGGGCCTTTTTTCTTTGTTTATTGCGGTTTAGAGTCTTTCGACTTTGTACATTCGGCTTGACACGAACGGGCTATTGCGACCGTGGAAGGCCCACAGTAATCTTGACAAGATTTCAAGCCGCAATTTTCTTCCCCCGCGGTTATTGAGACAAACTCCCCTTAGTAAATATCTCTCCCCCGCAGCAGCGACTTTGCTGGCGTGTCGTTTCCAAAGGTGTACCGATCAGCGTTGATTTTTCGCTTGGCACCGGGATCGACAGACGCCGAATGGCAGCACCACCGCGCAGCTTCGCGGGACCTATCTGAAAAATAAAACGGCATCGAGAGTTGAGGGAGGATTCATGTTAAGACGTTCGCTTGCAGGACTTCTGTTGTGCATACTGACCGGAACATTAGCGGCTCAAAACCCAAGACAATTTCTGGTCGCCCCTGAGTATACGACCGGAAATGCAACGAACCCTCAAGCTGCGGTCACAGGAGACTTCAACGGCGACGGAAACCTGGATATCGCCGTAGCTAATTCCAATACCAATACGGTGAGCATTTTCTTAGGCAAGGGTGATGGCACATTCGCCGCGCATGTGGATTATGCGACGGGCGGCAAGCCTCTCGGCGTTGTGGCCGGGAACTTCGGCAACGGACATTTGGACTTAGCGGTGACCAATTCCACCAGTAATACAGTGAGCGTTTTGCTGGGTAACGGCGACGGCACGTTCCAGGGCAAGACTGACTACGCTACCGGAAATGGACCGCAAGGAATCGCGATCGGCCACTTCTCGGCCAGCAGCTCTAATGTCGACTATCTTGCGGTGACCAATGCTACCGATGGTACGGTCGGAATCCTTTTTGCGAATGGCAATGGTACGTTCAATCCAGTAACAGCCTCGACTACTTATCGCACGGGATTCAATCCGACATCGGTCGCGGTCGCAGACTTCAACTTGGACGGAATTCCGGATCTAGTGGTAGCCAACAACAATAACAACAATGTGGTCAGTGTTCTGCTGGGCCTGGGTACGGGTGGCGTAGGAAACGGTACCTTCGGAACGCAATTGCAGTACGCCACAGGAGCGAATCCGGTGGCGGTGGCAGTGGCCGACTTCAACGGTGACGGCAATCCTGACATCGTGGTGGCGAACCAGCAGGGCAACACAATCAGCATACTGCTGGGCAATGGAACAAAAGGAGGCTTCGCGGCTCACGTGGACTACGCTACCGCCGCCTTCCCCACGGGAATTGCCGTGGGAGACTTCAACAGCGACGGCCATACCGACGTCGCGGTATCCGCCGGCAACGGCAACACCGTAAGCGTGCTGTGGGGCCATGGCGACGGAACTATGCTGGGACAAGTTAACGCCGGCACCGGAGACATTCCGTACGGCGTAGTCGCTGGCGATTTCAACAACGATGGCATCACCGACCTGGCGACTGCGGATTCCGGCGACAACAGCGTGACCATAATCCTGAGCAATGGAACAAGTGAAACCTTCCAGGCGCGCGCGGACTATCCCGCAGGCGCTACTCCCTTCTCGATTGTGAAAGCCGACTTCAACGGAGACGGAGTTTCAGATTTAGCAGTCACGAATACGGGTACGGCAAGCGCGATTTCCGTCCTGCTGGGCAACGGCAACGGTACTTTCCAGGGGCCAAATCACTTCTCCACTGAAACCAGCGCCAATAGTCCTACTGACCCCTACGGCCTGGCAGTGGGCAACTTCACGGGGAACAACGTTCCCGATCTTGCGGTAACGAACTACGGAACCGGAACGGTTGGGATCATGCTGGGCGTGGAGATCAACGGTGAGGGAACCGGCACATTCCAATCGGATAACACCTTCCCGGTGGGCAGCGAACCAGCGTCAGTCGCGGTTGGCGACGTAAATGGCGATGGCATCGAGGATCTCGTGGTTGCCAATTTCCACAGCAACAATGTCAGCGTGCTGCTCGGTAACGGCGATGGCACCTTCAAGACTGCTGTCGATTATCCGGTCGGTAACGGTCCGATCGCTGTCGCTCTATACGCCTTAACCGGCAACAAAATTCAGGACATCGTAGTGGTGAACGAAACCGACAGCAGCGCCAGCGTTCTATTGGGCAATGGCAACGGCACCTTCCAGGCGCAGGTAGCTTATCCGACCGGTCCCGGAGGCAACCCGCTCGGGGTCGCGGTGCAAGACTTCAATGGAGACGGCATTCCTGATTTGGCGGTTGCCGACTTCTTGACTCAACAGGTAAGCA
Source organism: uncultured Acidobacteriaceae bacterium (assembly GCA_963781635.1). Lineage (GTDB taxonomy): Bacteria > Acidobacteriota > Terriglobia > Terriglobales > Acidobacteriaceae > Sulfotelmatobacter. The sequence continues at coordinate 26,817 of CAWAFZ010000004.1, read as the reverse complement.
TTTTGCTAGGTAACGGCGACGGCACATTCCAATCGCCGAAAACGTATGGAACGGGCAATGCCAATCCTTCATCGATTGTGGTCGCTGATTTCAACGGCGATGGCAAGTGGGATCTCGCGCTTACCAGCACTCCTTCCGGACTCTACCCGGGCAACCTTGTAATCTTGCTGCTGGGTAACGGTGACGGAACCTTCCAGGCTCCTTCGTTGTATGGAGTGGGATCGCTGGCATATTCCGCGGTCGTGGGCGATTTCAACGGAGATGGCGCGCTTGACCTTGCGGTAGCAAACGGCCGCGCGGGCAGTGTCAGCGTGCTGCTGAACCAGTCCGGCACAGCGATCACGATCGGCTCTTCGGGAAATCCCGCACCGTATGGCCAGTCCGTCGCGCTGCGGGCGACCGTGGCGGCCAGCGTTTCGAACGGCACCGGTCCGACCGGCACGGTCACGATCAAGAATGGCAACACGGTAATTGGAAGGCCGGGAACCCTCGTCGGGGGAGTCTATACCGTGAACACGGCTACTTTGCCCGTTGGATCCAACAACCTTTCTGTGATCTATTCGGGCGACGCTAACTACCAGGCGCACACCATCTCCTATACCCAGAACATTTCGCAGGCTGGTACGACAACTCAGGTAGGCTCCTCGGGCAGTCCGTCGGTACCGAGCCAGGCAGTCACCTTCACGGCCACGGTCAATCCGAACACGAGCGGCGTGCCTACGGGTACAGTTACGTTCTCCGACGGCGGAACGGCAATCGGTACGGTTTCGGTGGCTCTGGTCAGCGGTAAAGCTCAAGCCAGCTTGACGACTTCTACGCTTGCCGTTGGAACGCACACCATCGCCGCCGTCTACAACGGAGATGTCAACTTCACCACCAGCTCTTCGTCGACGCTGTCGCAGGTTGTGGGACAAGCCAGCACGACCACCGCATTGAGTGGTGTGACAGCTGCAAACCTGGGGCAGAACTTGACCTTCACCGCAACGGTTACCTCCAGCATCGGCGGCACGCCGACGGGCTCGGTCAACTTCTTTGACAGTGGGAAGCAGATCGGCACTGGCACGCTGAACGCTGGGGTTGCGACTTTCTCGACCTCATCGCTGACGGCGGGCACGCACACCATCACGGGCACTTACAGTGGAGACTCCACTTACGTCACCAGCACCTCGGCTGATGTAATCGTGGTTGTGACCGCGCCCGACTTCAAAATCTCGTCTTCGAACTTGTCACCGGGTTCTGTGGCGCCTGGAGCTTCGGCGACGTCAACCGTTACTATCACTCCGCTCGGCGGGTTGAATCCGACTAGTGTCGAGCTAAGTTGCAGCGTGACTCCGGCAGCGAATCCGGCAGCCACTTGTTCGCTCGGTGCGATTACAGCAACGAACAACGTAGGCAGCGCGAAGTTGACAGTCAGCACCGTGGGACCGACTGCTGCACTGAATACGCCGGCTGGACAAAAGGGTTCGGGCACGGTGTTTGCCTTCGCCATCATGGTTCCGGCCATGCTGCTCGGCGGCGCGGGGATCAACAAACCCAGCCGCAGAAAGCTGCTCGGCTTCTGCCTCATCTTCCTGGTTCTGAGCGGATGCGCATTCCAGGTGGCCTGCGGCGGAGGCGGCTCTACCCCGACGCCGACCGGCAACTCGGGAACTCCGGCTAACACTTACTCGGTGACGATAACCGGTAATGCTAACGGAATACAGCACACTGCCAGCCCGGTTTCGTTGACGGTGAACTAGCTCGCTGGTTCGAAAACGGTAACGCACTAAATGCCAACTGCGGGACGGCTTTCAAGCCGCCCCGCAGTTGCTTTTAGAAGTTTGTGTTCAAGGCGAAGGGCGTCGTACAATACCTAAGCAACTGTCGTCCAATAATTTCCAATCGGATTTCTAAACTTTCATGATCATTCTAGTCACCATCATTCACGTACTGGTTTGCCTTTTTCTGATCATTGTGGTTCTGCTGCAGAGCGGGAAAGCCGGGGACATTTCGGCCGCGTTCGGCGGACAGGGCAGTCAGGCCGCTTTTGGCCCTCGGGGCGCAGCTACGGCACTCTCGAAAGCAACGACGATTTCGGCTGTTCTCTTCATGTTGACCTCAGTTACGCTTTCCATTTACGCCACCAAGCATGGTGGACCGAACTCGGTGCTGCAGGGAGTGAAATCTGCCCCCGTGAAGACGCAGCCTGCGGCTCCGGCCTCTGCGCCCACGGGGAATCCAACCCAGAAATAAATCTGGCGATCCCTAACCTAGGCTTGCGCCTCCGAATGTGCAACTTCGGGTAGTGACAAGGCTTAACATTTTTGTTCGCGGCCATTGGCTCCTGACCTGCTAACCCTGCAGAACTTTAGACCCTATTGAATCAAAACTTGTCACTACCCAACTTCGTTCATCCTTGACTCCGCTTCCATCTTGTACAAAAATGTGGCCGCCGTTGTCGCGGCCTCGCCGCAGTCGACGCCTCCCTCGTGGTAACAAATCCATGCGGGACACTTTCGCAAATTGAGGAGAAGGCGGGCCATGCTATTCCAAGAATCTTTCCTTTCCCGTGTTGTTACGAGGCGAATCTCGTCAAATCATTTTCAGGGCACGTTCGTTCGGATACTTCTATGCTCTATGGCGCTGGCACTGGCTCCATCGGCGTTCGCCTCAGGAGTGCCGGCCTACAAGATGGAGCAGATTGCCGTCCCGTCGGCGACCTTTACCTACGCGAATGCGCTGAATACGAAAGGCGCGGTGGTGGGGAATTTTGGCAAATCGAGCACTGTGACACAGGGCTTTGAATTCAGCGGGGGAAAATACAAAACGATCGCCGTTCCTCATGCCAACAACTTTACCCGGGCCAACGGGATTAACGACTCCGGATTGGTGGCCGGTGATTTTCTTGGCACGGACGGCTTCTACCATGGCTTCACCTTGAGCGGCAGCAAGTACACGCAATTCGACGTGAACAAGGGTGTAGTCTCGACCTCGATTTTTGGCGTAAACAACAACGGCGACTTCGCCGGCGCGGCCGGTTCTGGCGGGCCGAACCAGGGATTCGTCGACATAGGCGGCACGATCACCGAGTTTTACGGCAGCGGAACAGATAACACTTTTGCCCTTGCCATCAATAATTCAGACCAGGCAGTCGGGCAGTACTACGATTCCAGCAATCTATCGCATGGGTTCTTCCGCGACTCGACCGGCGTGATCACGGAGATCATCCCTCCGGGAGCCGTACAGACGGCGTGCCTGGGCATCAACGACTCGGGCGTTATTACCGGCTGGTACATCAATAGCCTGGGTCAGTCGTATGGCTTCACCGACACCGCCGGCGTATTCGTAACTCTGGACTGGCTTGAGCTCAACGGCATCAACAACAGCGGTATTTTCGTGGGCATTTACATTGGGCCGGGAACGGCCGGAGCCACGGAGTACGGTTACCTTGCCACGCCTACCACCTTGAAGAGTCTGGCCACGGTTGCGGTCTCCAAGGCGGAGAGCACCAGCGTCATCGCGGTGAATAACTCCAACGTGATGGCGGGATACTACGCGACCTCGACTGGGGCGTTGCACGGCGCGATGATCTCGGGCAGCAAGGTCAAGAATATCGACAATCCCAAGGCGATCAACGGCGAGACCTTCCCCGAAGGCATCAACTCGAGCAGTGAAATTGTGGGCTTCTACGTAAACTCCAGCAGCGTGGACCAGGGTTTTCTCTACTCTGGGGGAAAGTTCACCGATATTGTGCCGCCGGGCGCGACCTCTTCCGTCGCTGAAAACATCAACGATTCCGGAGTCATTACCGGCTACTATACTGATTCGAGCAATGTGGAGCACGGGTTTACCTACAACGGATCGACCTACACCACCATCGACTATCCGGGCGCGAGCGCGACCCTAGTCTGGGGCATCAACGCCAGCGGGATCGTGACCGTCGACTTTACAGACTCGTTCGGACTTCAGGAGGCGGCAAGTTACAACGGCACGACCTACACTTCGCTCAACATTCCGGGCGCTGCCGGGTCGTCGGCGCACTCGATCAACAAGGCGGGAGACATCGCGTTCTCGTGGTACGACTACTACGGATTCATCCACGGAGCGTTGCTTAGCGGAGGTGCCTACTATATTTTCGACGAGCCCAACAGTACCAGCACGCGCGCCGATGGAATCAACGACAGCGGTCTGATCGTCGGGCGCTTTCTACAGCCGGGAAGCACCACGAATTTTGATGGCTTCAAAGGACTGCTGTAAATAGGTGTGGAGTTAGCCGGGTCGCCGCGCAGAGAAAGGCGGCGGCCCTTTTTTTGAGGAACACGAATGCCGCCTACTAGCATAAGCCCCCTCCGCCTGCAGTTTTCTGCATCGCGCTTTACGGGTTCTGCCGTAATTGTATTTCCCTGATGCGGGTGCTACCATCCGAATCAGTAGCAGTTATAGTTGGGAGGCATGAGCATGTCGGATCAGGATAGCGGCGGCAGCACTTTGATTTGGTTTCTGGCGGGATTGGGACTGGGCGCTTTGGCTGGAGTCTTGTACGCACCCCGCTCGGGGAGCGAGACGCGCGATGCCATTCTATCTCGCGCCGAAGAAGGGCGTGAGTACGTTCGCACCCGCGCTCGCGAGGCCAAGGAGCAAGCGGCCGGATGGGTGGACAAGAGTCGTGACGTCGTGAATCAGCAGAAGGATCAATTCCGCGCCGCTTACGAGGCCGGCCGACAGGCGTACCAAGAAGCGACGGCGGAGACTGGGACCCCGAAGAACCTCTAAGACCGCGCCGGGTAGCGGCCCGATTCTCGGCGGCTGCTTCCCAGCGGCTGATTTTTTTGGCAGAAAGAGCTGGGTTATGGAAAACCTCCTACCACTGTTTATCGCTCTGACGGGAGCAGCCGTGGTTCTACAGGCTCTCATTCTTCTGGCTCTGTATATGGCTGTACGCAAGAGCACCGCGCGAATGGAAGCCATAGCGGAAGAGGTTAAGACCAAGGCTTTCCCCACGATCGACACGACGCAGAGTTTGCTGAGCGAGCTCCGGCCCAAGCTGAATGCCATTACCGATGATTTGATGGAAACCACCGCAGCAGTGCGGGCGCAAGTGCAGCGCGTCGATGCTACGGTGAACGACGCCGTGGATCGCGGGCGACTGCAAATCATTCGCGCCGACGAGCTTCTCACGCGCACGCTTGACCGGGTGGAGCACACATCAGAAGTGGTTCACAAGACGGTGGTCTCTCCGGTGCGGCAAGTTTCGGGCCTTGTACAAGGGATCACTGCCGGCGTGGAATTTTTCCTGGGAAATCGCGGCCGTCGCAATGGTGGCGGAAGCCGCGAGCCGCGTCGACCTGTGCCGCAAGACGAAATGTTCATCTGAAGGCGCTGCAGCCGACGTTCCTCCAATAACCCCTATTCCGACATGCGCTATCTGGTTCGAGCCCGCGTTAAACCCGGCCGCGAAGGCGATCTGCTGCAGGCCATCGAGAAGGAAACTCTCGGCAAGGGTCGGTCGCTGAAGGCGAATACTTGCGCAACATGAAAGAAGCGTGCCTCTGCGCCGACCAAACCGTGCGCTGGGTGGAAGTCTGCTACTGTCCTACGCCACTACAGGAAGAGCGGCCTTACTGGGAAGAATATTTCGATCTCACCAAAGTGCAGGATGCGCACGACCGGCGCAAATGCCGCGACGAAAACGGCAGCGAGCCATGGGCGTGCGGGGACTGTGATTGTACCGAGCGCCTGGAGCAGAAACTGAAAGAGTCTGGCACAGTTTTCCTGATTCGCTGCGCTCGACTGTCTCGTGAGATTTCGCTGGACCCCTCAACCTCTTAACGCATGGCGACTTCCAAGCTGACGCTGGATACGCTTCTGGATGCAGCACGAACCACAGTAGCGGCGGTCGTTTCCATGCTGCTGGCGCGCCTAATGAAGCTTCCCGAATTCTACTGGGCGCCGATTTCCGCCATCGTGATTATCCAGTCCACCATCGATCCGAGAGCCGTGGCGTGGCAGCGATTTGCCGGAACTGCCCTGGGCGCCGTTCGTGGGAGCGTTGGTCGCCACGTTCTTTTCTTCCAGTGCAGCTGGTGTACGCTGTCGCAATTTTCTTGTGCGGAGTGCTCTGCGACCTTCTCCGGCTGCGTACGGCTTACCGCTTTGCGGCGATTACGGTGAGTATCATCTTATTGATCGCGCACCAAAAGTCCCGCGTGGATCGTGGCTTCGCATCGCTTTGTGGAAGTGTCGGTGGGAATCGCTGTGGCGCTGGCCTGGCCGAAGTGTGGCCCAGTCGCGCTGTAGCTTCTCTAGGACTATCCAGGCCCCGCCGACAACGACATCGTCATCATAGAAAACCGCGGCCTGCCCGGGAGTGATGGCGCGCTGCGGCTGATCGAATGTGACCAGAACTTCGTCGGCGGAAATCTTCTCGAGCACCGCTGGAGCGGGTTCGTGGCGATGGCGAATCTTCACCGATACTCGCATGGGCTCGCGCAGGTCGTCGACGGAAATCAAGTTCACACGGCGGGCGCGCAGCGTTCGCGAATAGAGATGCTCGTCGCCCCCGACGACAACCTGCTTGTCGGCTCCGTTGATCTGAATTACGTACAGCGGCGACCCTGTGGCTACGCCCAGGCCCTTGCGCTGGCCGACGGTGAAGTTGTGGATGCCGTTGTGCTCGCCGATTACTTCGCCGTTTGCGGTCACCAACTCGCCCGCGGTATCGGGCAGAGCCTCGCCACTCTCGGCGAGGTAGGCGTCGATGAAACGCTTGTAGTCGCCGCCGGGGACGAAACAGATCTCCTGCGAGTCCGGCTTCTCGGCGAGAGCCAGACCCTTGCTGCCGCGCCAGCTCGCGAACCTCGGGCTTGGTCATGCCGCCGAGCGGAAAGAAAGTGCGGCTGAGTTGCTCCTGCGTGAGGCCGAAGAGAAAGTAAGTCTGGTCCTTGCTGCGGTCGGCGGGACGCTTGAGCAGCCAGCGTCCGCGGGCATCGTCGTACTCCACGCGGGCGTAGTGGCCGGTGGCAACGCGATCGGCGCCGATCTGCTGCGCGACTACGAGCAGCTGATCAAACTTCAAATGATTGTTGCAGAGGCTGCACGGGATGGGCGTGCGTCCCGAGAGATACTCGGCGACGAACGGACGCACGACGTCGCGCTCGAAACGCTCTTCGTGATTGACCACGTAATACGGAATGCCGAGGTGCTCGGCGACGCGGCGGGCGTCGTAAACATCGTCGAGCGAGCAGCAGCGGCCGGTTACCTGCTCGGGCATGCCCTCGTGTCCGGCGAGGCGGCGCTGGTTCCAGAGCTGCATAGTCAGGCCGATGACGTTGTGTCCTTCGGCGCGCAGCATGGCCGCGACGGTGGAGGAATCGACTCCGCCCGACATGGCTACGGCTATGGTCTTACCTTCTTGCATGTCTTGTTTTGGAGCGATTGGCGATTGGCAAATAGCAATTTGCCTTTCGCCAATTGCTAAGTGCTAATTGCTGCCTTCTTATATGCCGGCGACAACTCCCGCAAGCGCGCTACAGTTTCCGGTACCAACGCAAGCGCGAAATCGATATCCTCGGCGGTAGTCTGCTTGCCCAGACTGAAGCGGATGCTGGCTCGCGCGCGGTCGGCTCGCAGGCCCATGGCGGTGAGCACATGCGAGGGCTCAATCGCGCCCGAGGAACATGCTGCGCCGGTGGAAACCGCCAGACCCTTGAGATCGAGCGCGATCACCATCGCCTCGCCTTCAATGTGATCGAAATAAATATTCGTCGTGTTCGGAACGCGAGAGCGCCTTCGCCGTTCACGCCAGCTTCCTCGACTTGCGCGAGAATCCCCTTCTGCAAGCGGTCGCGCAACGCCGACATCTTGTCGTCTTCACCGCTCTCGAAACCTTGCATCGCCAGTTCCGCGGCCTTGCCTAGAGCGACAATTCCGGGAACATTCTCAGTCCCGGCGCGGCGCGAGCGTTCGTGGCGTCCACCGTAAAACAGCGGCTGAAGATGCGTTCCCCTTCGCACGTAAAGCGCGCCCACACCCTGTGGCGCGTGAATCTTGTGGCCGGAGATCGACAGCGCATGGCACCCGATCCGATTGACATCGATCGGAACTTTCGCCGCGGCCTGCACCGCGTCCGTGTGGAAATTGACTTCGGCCTCGGCAGCGATCTTTCCGATCTCTTCGAGCGGTTGCAGCACTCCGGTCTCGTTGTTCGCCATCATGATCGAGATCAACTTCGTATTCGGCCGCAGCGCCCGGCGTACATCGTCAGGATCGACTAGACCTTGGCCATCCACCGGCACAACCGTGACTTCGCATCCCGCTTCCTCCTGATGCTTGCAGGCGTGCAGCACGGCATGATGCTCGATGCTCGAAGTGATGATGTGATCGCCCGCACTGGTCAGCCCGGCAATCGCGAGATTGTCGCCCTCGGTTCCGCCACTGGTGAATATAATTTCAGAGCTGCGGCAGCCGAATAACGCGGCCACCGAATCGCGTGCTTGCTCTACCGCAGCCCGCGTCTCCTGGCCGTGATGATGGATGGACGAAGCATTGCCAAAGTGCTCGCCGAAATACGGGCGCATGGCTTCCAGTACCTCTGGCAGGACGGGCGTCGTGGCGTTATTGTCGAGGTAAATTCGGCGCATACAGATATTTTATTGTACGCGAAGGATCGATCAGTGGTGGGTTTTGGCGCGCAAACTCTGCGGCGCTAACGTTTGTCCATGGGCACGTACTGGTTGGGATACTCCGGCCCGAGATACTCTGCGCGGGGACGAATCAGCCGGTTGTCGTCGAGCTGTTCGATGACGTGCGCCGCCCAGCCACTGATGCGGGAGACGGCGAAAACCGGGGTGAAAAGATCTTCGTCAATGCCGAGGACGTGGTAAGTGGAAGCGGAATAGAAGTCCACGTTGGCATTCAGTTTCTTTTCTGCCTTCACGAAACTCTCGATTTTCTCAGACATTTCATACCATTGCGGCTGGCCACTGGACTTGCACAGATCGCGTGACATTACGCGCAAGTGAGTGGCGCGGGGATCTTCCGTCTGATAAACGCGATGACCGAAGCCGGGAACTTTTTTCCTCTGGGCAAGCATGTTGCGAACGTATCCGACGGGATCGGACTTCTCGCGTTCGATCGATTCCAGGATGCGAAAGACCGCCTCATTCGCCCCGCCGTGCAGAGGTCCCTTGAGCGCGCCGATGGCGGAAGTTATTGCAGAATGCATATCGGACAATGTCGCTGCGGTCACGCGAGCTGCAAAGGTGGAGGCATTCAGTTCGTGATCCGCGTGCAGGATCAGCGCAATATCGAGCGCTCGCTCTGCGGTGGGCGAAGGCTTGACTCCATTCAACTGCAGCAGAAAATTGGCGGAGTGCGAAAGTGAGCGGTCAGCCTCCACCACGGGCTTGCCCTTGCGAATGCGGTCATAGGCGGCCACGATCATCGCGATCTGCGAGGTCAGTCGAATCGCTTTGCGAACATTGGCATCGTGATCGTTCATCTTCTCGTCCGCGTCGTAGAAGGCAAGCGCAGAGACTGCCGTGCGCAGCACGTCCATGGGAAACGCTGTCTTCGGGGCCTTGCGAAGAAGTTCCAGGATTGCCGGATCGAGATGACGCTCCTGCGCGAGACGCTCGTGCAACTCTTTCAATTCACTGCGAGTCGGCAAGCGTCCAAACCAGAGCAGGTAGCAAGTCTCTTCAAAGGTCGAGTGCTCGGCTAGTTCATGAATATCGATGCCGCGATAAGCGAGGATGCCGCGATCGCCATCGATATAACAAATGCTCGAGTTGGTGGCGACAATGCCTTCCAGGCCTTTCGACGGAATCGTGGTCGCACTGGACATAGGTCTCTGCTCAGTCAGTTTGAGTGTACGTTGCCGAGCCGCGCGGCGGCTGCGCCGCAGTGCAATCTCCTCTTATACGCTAAAAGGCGACTGCCTTCCAGCAGCGCTATGGATGCTTGCGCTATAAAGTGGGCCAGATGTCGAGCGCGGTTTTGCTCAGAATTTGGTGTTGCAGCCGCTCGTCCAAAGGCAGGGCGCGGAATTCATCGAGGTTCTTTTTTATATCCGGCACACCCGGACCCGGCCAATCTGTGCCGAAGAGAGTCTTGTGCGCGATTTCGTTGAGGCGGGGGAAATATTTGAGCAATGTTTTTGGCGGGATGCCGCTGATGTCAAGGTAAACATTGGGATGACGGCGTATGAGGAAAAACGCAGTGTGCATCCAGAGCGGGCGGCCACCGTGCGCCAGCAGGATTTTGAGCTTGGGAAAATCGACGGCCACATCGTCGACGTACATGGGATCGCCGTATTTGTTACGGGCGCCCGGAAAGATTGAAGTGCCGGTGTGAAACATCACCGGAACGCCGTTCGCTTCAGCGGCACGGTAAATGATTTCCAGTTCCTTCACGCCGTTCAGATAATCGTTGGGAAACAGAAGCTGATGCGGAGGATGAATTTTGATCATGCGGATTCCGAGCCGCAGAATCTGCTCCATATCCGCTAACACATTCGTAGTATGCCGGGGATGTAGGCTGCCGCAGGAGAGCAGGCGCTTAGGATTTTCTTGAACATAGTCCGCAATGAATCGATTTACGCCGTTGGTGAAACCGATCACCTCTGGCGCCACATAGTTGATGAGTACCGCGCGGTCGACTCCGCATGCGTCGAGATAGTCCAAGAAGGCTTTGGGCGAACGGCAGAATTCAGCGATCTGCTCGAAGTTCGGCCGCTTCTGCTTCATCAACTCGAGCGCCTGCGGCTTGAACATCTCCAGCGGTGAGATATGGATGTGGCAGTCGGTGATCATGTGGGCTGAGCTTTTCAGTACGTCGGGACGGTTGGGTCCACGCGTCGCGACCAGGCATCGATACCGCCGCGCATAGACTGGGCCTTTTCGAATCCCTGCTGCCGCAGCCACGCGGTCACATTCAGCGAGCGCACGCCGTGATGGCAGACCACGACGATGTGGTCTTCTGGATCGAGTTCCTGATGGGCGCGCGAGGGAACATCTCCCATCGACAGCAATTTAGCGCCCGCCATACTCGCGGCTTCAAATTCCCAGGGCTCGCGCACGTCGAGCAGGGTGAATTTCTCACCTTGATCAACTTTGGCTTTTACTTCTTCGGGATCGATCTCGTAATCCATGTTGCTCGGGTTATTCTCCAGTCCATTTCGGCGCGCGCTTCTCGATGAAGGCGCGAATGCCCTCCTGCGCGTCCGTGGTCTTCATCAACTCTTCCAAGTAAAACTTCTCAGCTCGCGCCAGGCCCTTGTCGAAGTGCATGGCGTCCCAAGCGTAGATGGCTTTCTTTGTCGACGCCAAGGCTGCAGAACTTAACTGAGAAAGTTGCTGCACACCTTGATTCACCGCGGAATCAAGCTCTTCGTCGGGGACCGCGCGAGTTGCCAACCCCATCTCGGCTACCTCATTCCCGTTGATCGTTCGTCCAGTGAGGATCAGCTCCGCGGCGCGCTTCTGTCCCACCAGCGCAGCCAGCGCCGTGCATGCGACCGGCGGATAACAACCCAATCTGATCTCCGGAAAGCCCCACTGGGCGGAGGCGGCAGTGTATACAAGATCGCAAACCAGCGCTAGTTCCGCCCCACCGCCAAGACAATGCCCTCGCACAACAGCGATTGTGACTTTCTTACTTGCCACGATATTCCGGACGACCGCGTGAAACTTCGTCAGCATCTCTTTGACTTTGTCGGGAGTGTGTGCGGCAACATCCACGCCCGCCGAGAAGGCACTGCCGGCAGAAGTCAACGCGATTACTGAAATATCTGAGCGTGCTTCGATTCCGCTGAGAGCTTCCACAAGCTCTTCCATCATCGGAATATCGATGACGTTGAGCGGGGGATTATTGAACACAATTCGCGCGATAGGCGGCTCGATATTCAACTGCAGGCGCCCGAGCTTAGATTCCGCGAATGTGGACGGCATATTTTGTTCTTTGCTTTGTGGTGAAAAGAATTCTTGCGCTACAGATTAATTGCCGACTTGCGCGGCTTCGCCAATCGTTGGCCAGCGGATCGCGCGCGCCGTCTTTCTGTGCAATCCACTTCTTTTCGTGCCGGATGATGTCGAGCAACAGCTTCTTTATCTTCTCGCGCTGGGCAGATTCTCTTCACAGTGCTGCTCGTAGCCGCGGTCGTCCAGCGGCTCGCCGGTTTCGCAGTGGTATTTCTGTCCCGCCCATCGTCCGATGTTGCGATTGAAGCTGATGTCGGGCGTGTAGAGCTTCTTCTCGCCCGGCTTCAGAAACGTAGTTCAAGTCGCTCGACCAATCCCGCAACCTCCTCGCGATAGAGGTGGCGGCTGTAGTCGTTCAGATCGTCGAGGTCGGCAGCCTTATCGTTTTGCAGTTCGTCGTAACGTCCCTTGATTCCCCACACGTAAGCCCAGTGCGCCGACGAAGAATGGTCCGTGCCGAAAAGATCGAACGAACTCGAAATCCATTTGTTCAGATATTTCTGCAGCAGCCAGGGCGGAATCACGCCCGCTTCGACCACGCGGCGCAGCCCATCGTTGCCCGTTCCCATGTGGAAGGCTTCTTCGCGCAGCATGTAAGACGTCGAGCGGCCCGAGCGGGGCAAAGGCTGAATACTTCAGCATCTGCAGCTGAAATTTCCCGTCGCGATCGACGAAATCGGTGTAGGTGAAAAAGTCCAGCCAGTTATCGACGTCGACGTTGAAAGTGCCGAGCAAGCGCTTGTTCTCGAACGCCCGCCGCTCCAGCATTTTCTGCGCTTCCACTTTGCCGGAAGACCCAAAATAGTCGATGAGCAGCGCGCACATCTGCCAGCCGTGGCGCATCTCTTCGATCATGACGCGGGTGATGGCGCGGCGATCACATTCCGTGGGCGCGGTTTCAAACAGGTTGCGCTGCTGCTCGACGCTGGCAAATTCAGTGTCGCCCTGGTAGACGATCATGTTCATCAGCGCGTCGCGCATCTGCTGCGTGGGCACCTGGCGCAGGTTCTCCCACTTGTTGCGGCCTTTGTAGGAACCGAACTGGATCTCTTCGGTTTCGATCGCGCCGTAGAGCGTGTCGAAGTGGAAGGCTTCGACGTCTTCGTGTTGACGCCAATTTCCTTGCGCCACTCGTTGAACAGTCCGACCCAGTCGCTGAAGGTTCCGATTTTCGCTACTTTGCCTGGCATAAATTGCCTTACCTCAGGGGCTAAAGCCCTCGCCGCTTTAGGTTTAGCACGGCAAGGCTAGCAAGCTAGTGCACTTTCCCTAGCCCTGTGGTCCTCCTGAGACCGTGCCGCGTCAAAACGGGATCAGCCATTCACTAACAGCTTCGCCATTACTTCGCCTTGAACACCGCGGGCCGCTTCTCCACATAGGCGGCCAGGCCTTCCTTGGCGTCTTCGCTCTGGAAGAGAGTCTGCTGGTTCTCGCGCTCGACCGCCAGCGCCGATTCCATGGGAATTTCCCATCCGGTCTGCACGGCGCGCTTGATGCGTCCCACAGCTTTTGCGGCCTTGTTCGGCGGCAGAACTGCCGGCGTACTCCATGATGTTTTCCATGAAGCCGTCGCGCTCGAAGATGTCGTTGACGATGCCGAACTCCTGCGCTTCTTCGAAAGAAAACGTGTTGCCGGTGACCATCAGTTCGATGGCCTTGCTCTTGCCCACCAGGCGCGACAGGCGCTGCGTGCCGCCGGTGCCGGGCAGCACGCCGAGGTTCACTTCCGGCAGGCCGATCTTGCCCGCATCTTTGCGCGCGATGCGCAGGTCGGCAGCCATGGCGATCTCGAGGCCTCCGCCGACGCAGTGGCCGTTGATGGCGGCGATCACCAGCTTCGGCGTGTGCTCCAGCCGCAGCAGCATTTCGTTGGCATGCAGGCAGAAGTAATACTTGAATGTCGGATCGACGCTGAAGCCAGCATCTTGATGTTTGCGCCGGCAGAGAAAAACTTGTCGCCCGCGCCCGTAAGCACGATGACGTAGACGTCGTTATCCATGCGCGCCCTCAGGATAGCCTCGTCGAGCTGCCGGTTCATTTCGTAGGTGTAGGTGTTCGCCGGAGGATCGTTCATCTCGATCACGGCCACGCCGCCTCGGTGCGATAGTTGACGAGTTGCTTGGTGGTTTCGCCGGTGGCCGGCTGCATTGTGGTTGCCATCTCAATTCACTCCTTTTGACTCGTGGTCTGAACGCTCCAATTCTCGACCTGAAAACGCAATTGTGATCTTAATCCTTATCTTCGCTCCGGGCACTCGACATCACGCCTCCGCAGAAAAATGTCGCCCATCTGCTGGCCAGCGCTCAGCGTCGGCATCGACGCGCGGGTTGTACCAGGTGTAGATCCAGTTCATCATGCCAAACAGGCTCATCACCGCCGTGCGCGTGGAAATCCAGTCCGCGTTCGCGCCTCAGTTCGTCCAGCAGCCCACACAGATGCGGTAGTACTCGCGCTTGATGGCGGCAATCTCCGAAGCGAAGCCATTCTTCAACGCCTCGTCTTCATGCGAAAGCACCTTCATCGCCGGCTGGTTGGCTCAGAAAATATTCGAGGTGATTCAGGATGAAGATGCGGATTCGCTGCTCCGGGTCCGCAACTTCTTCCAGCCGCGCTTTCAGCTTGCTGCACGATGGTGGTGAAGGTGTGCTTCTGAATCAGGAAAAGCAAGCGCTCTTTGGATTCGAAGTAATAATAAAGCCCCGCCAGCGACATGCCGCTGGCGCGGGAAAGATCGCGCATGGAAGCGCCTTCGTATCCTTTTTTGCAGAAGACTTCCGTGGCATGAGCGAGGATCTCTGCCAGGCGGCGGTCGAAGCGCGTCGCCGGAGGCTGACACTGGCGAGCGATGCCGCCCTGAAACTCTCGTTACTCTAGAAGAAGTCCCCATACTCCGCATGTCCGCACAGGTCGAACGTTCGTTCGAATCATTATACTGTCGATCGCGTTGCCATCACAAGCTGGCTGGCAATGCTGAGGAAGCGCGCGTTGGCCTGCCAGTTAGTTTCTTACATCTGTCAGCAAGAGCTCTATTTCGCCCTTGACTTCAGCAGTCAGCGGGAGCAGCGGCAAGCGCGCCGGACCGCCGAAGTAGCCGTTGAAATCCATTCCGTACTTCACCCCCGGAATGCCAAGCTCGCCGACAACGCGCTGCGCGGCTTGAGCGATGCGCTCCTGCTTCTCGCGAGCCAACCCGGGGTCGCCTTCTCTCCAGGCCGCGTAGACTTCGTAGCACGCTGTGGGCGCCACGCAGGCGAATGCAAGGATTGCTCCAGCGGCGCCGGCCTCAAGCGATGGATGCAGCCGATTGGCCGCGCCTACCAAAACCTGGAATCCGACTTCTTTTTGACGAGTCTTCATCTTTCCCACCACCGTGACGGCCGACGAAGATGGCTTGCTTGAAGTGCCGGCCAAGGCTCCTATCGGAACCAGCCCGCCATTCGCGCCATTCGAAGCGCCCGGTCCTTCGGCGGCCGCCAGCATACGCGGGGTCACCGCCTCGAAGGTTTCCGT
This sequence comes from uncultured Acidobacteriaceae bacterium, assembly GCA_963781635.1. Lineage (GTDB taxonomy): Bacteria > Acidobacteriota > Terriglobia > Terriglobales > Acidobacteriaceae > Sulfotelmatobacter. Next base: position 11,350 of record CAWAFZ010000004.1, on the reverse strand, counting down.
AACCGTCGCGCTGCGCCGAATGGGCCGCGTGCCTTCCACCATCTTACGAACCTTCTCCACATCGCCGCTCGATTCCTTGATTCCGATCAGATTGGGATGTTCGGCGAGTTCGATCACAAGTTCGGCGGGAATGTCGTATCCTGTGGCCTGCGGAAAGTTGTAAATGATCACGGGAAGCGGCGAGCGATCGGCGACGGTGCGGTAAAAGGCAAGAATGTTGGCGGGTTGCATCTGCTTTTTGTAGTAATGGGGCGTGCGCACCATGGCGATATCGTAGCCGAGTTCCGCGGCGTATTCGGTAAGCCGCAGAGTTTCGATGGCCGACTCGATGCCAGTGCCCGCAATGAGAACCTTGTTCGGGGCAGTCGCCTCGCGTGTAGTTTTCAAAACATCGCGCCGCTCCTGATCGGAGAGCAGTATTGCCTCGCCTGTTGAGCCCAGCACAACGACGCCGGCGCAGGGCGTGCGCGAATAGCGCTCGACATTGCTCTCGAGCTTCTTGAAATAGACGTTGCCGTCGGGATAAAACGGCGTGGTGATGGGAGGGAAAATTCCGTGAAGTAGCATGACTTATTCTACCCGCCGGAAGCGTTACGCGATTTGCCGCTGATTCAATTCTTCCAGCGAGAACGCGCCCAATTGAACCATCAGGCTTAACTGGTCCCAATTGTCCCAGGCTTCTACAATCTTGCCGTCTGAAAAACGCTGCACGCTCATGCCGGTCGCGGCTATTTTCTTGCCCGTTGCAGGGATGCCTAAGAATGGCCCGGTATGAGTCATCGAGATGCCCCAACGCGCCATCACCATGTCTCTTTGCTCGATGGTCTGATGGATCTGGACGTGAATGGAGCTGAATGCGGCGCGAAAGGTGTGCCAGAATATTTTGAAAGTGTCGGGCCCGACGATATCGGTTCCGTCGTGAGTTTGCCCGTGACCGACCGCTTCCTTCGAACAAAGCTCATCGATGGTTTCTTCGCGGCCTTGGTTCCAGACTTCTTCAAACCAGCGGCGGATTAGAACTGCATTTTCTGCCATTTTCGTAACTCCTGACGTCAGGTCGCTGGAATGCTAGCATGAACGGGGTTTTTCAGGAAATCGACTGCGCGCTGGGCAAGTCACTTCTTCAATGATCGGGACTCGCTTTCGACGCTCGGCTAGCGCCGTACAGCCCGCTCCGCCTGCAGTTCCTGCAAGGCGCGTATGTTCACTTCGCCGCGCTGGAGCGCCGCAATGCCTTCGGCCGCAGCACGCGCTGCCGATAGCGTGGTAATGGTGGGAATGCGCGCCATGACTGCAGCGCGCCGGATAGCTTTCTCGTCGAACCACGGCTCCGGACCGGTGGGCGTATTGACGATGAGATGAATGCGTTGGCCCTTGATGAAGTCGACCACGTTGGGGCGTCCTTCTTTTACCTTGTAGACGCGCTCGACTCTCATACCTGCCTCCTCAATCACATCGCCGGTGCCCGAGGTGGCTACAAGTTTGAAACCCATGTCCACGAACTTGCGCGCTACGTCCGCAACGTGGGGCTTATCGTGGTCCGTTACGCTGATGAAGACGGTACCCTGCGTGGGCAGCTTTTGGCCTGCGGCCAACTGTGCTTTGGCGAAGGCTTCGCCAAAGCTATCGCCTACTCCCATCACTTCGCCGGTGGAGCGCATCTCGGGGCCGAGCACAGTGTCGACTCCGGGAAATTTATTCCACGGAAATACCGGCGACTTCACGTAGTAGCAGCTTCCGGTATCGAGATCGGCGTGGCGGTCGATATTTTCCGGCAGAAACTCGCGCAGCTTGCGTCCGGTCATGAGGCGCGCCGCAATCTTCGCCAGCGGAACGCCGGTGGCTTTCGAAACATACGGGACGGTGCGCGATGCGCGAGGATTCACTTCCAGCACGTACACTTTGCCACCCTCGGCGCCGTTGCCTGAGCCGCCGCCATGGCCGCGCGGGATGGCGAACTGAATGTTCATCAGGCCAACTACCTTCAACGCTCTCGCTAGCTTGAAGGTGTAGTCTCGCATGCGATTCATGAGGGGCTGCGGTATATCGACCGCCGGCAGCACGCATGACGAGTCGCCGGAATGAATACCGGCTTCTTCGATGTGCTGCATGATTCCGCCGATCACCACGTCTTCGCCATCGGAGAGCGCATCCACATCCACTTCAATCGCGTCTTCGAGAAAATGATCGATAAGCACAGGACGGTCCTGCGAATACTCGACCGCCTCTTTCATGTACCGCACTACTGATTCTTCGTCGTGGGCGATGACCATGGCGCGGCCGCCGAGCACGTAGGAAGGCCGCACTACCACGGGATAGCCGACGCGCTTCGCACCCTCGGTGGCCTCTTCGAGCGACGTCGCCATCACGCCCGCCGCTTGTGGGATGTTCAACTCTTCCAACAGCTTGCTGAAGTGCTTGCGATCTTCGGCCAGGTCGACGGACTCGGGAGATGTGCCGATAATATTTGCGCCTGCGGCCTTCAGCGGCAAAGCCAGATTGAGCGGAGTCTGCCCACCGAACTGCACGATCACGCCTACCGGCGCGCCTTTCGAGGTCTCATGCTCATAGATCGCCAGCACATCTTCGAGCGTGAGCGGCTCGAAGTAGAGACGGTCGCTGGTATCGTAGTCGGTAGAGACCGTTTCCGGATTGCAATTCACCATGATGGTCTCGTAACCATCTTCGCGCAGCGCGAACGAGGCGTGACAACAGCAGTAATCGAATTCAATTCCCTGCCCGATGCGGTTGGGGCCGCTGCCTAAAATGATTACTTTTTTCTTGTCGGTCGGCGCGGCTTCGTCTTCGTCCTCGTAAGTCGAGTAGAGATACGGGGTGAAGCTCTCGAATTCGGCAGCGCAGGTGTCGACACGCTTGTAGACGGGCGTGACGCCGTGTTTCTTGCGCAGATGTCGAACTTTCTCCTGGCCATCCAACCGCCATATATTGGCAAGCCGCCCGTCGGAGAAGCCCATGCGCTTCGCCTCGCGCAGCACAGCCGAAGGAATCGATTCGATCGGGTGCTTCTCCAACTCAAGCTGCATATCGTTAATTTCTTTGAGCTGGTAGAGGAACCATGGGTCCATCGATGTCATCTTCGCGACTTGCTTCACCGTGTGCCCCTGGCGAAGAGCGTAACGAATGTAGGCGAGGCGCTCGGGATGCGGCGTCACTAATCTTTGAGTGAGGATTTTTGGCTCGATCTTGTCCGCGCCGATCCGCTTGCCGGTATCGAGCGAGCGAATGCCCTTCATCAGGGCTTCTTTGAAGGTACGGCCGATGGCCATCACTTCACCGACCGACTTCATCTGCGGGCCCAACGTGTCGTCGGCGCCGGGAAACTTTTCGAACTGCCACTTGGGAATTTTCACCACTACGTAGTCGAGCGTGGGCTCGAAACATGCGGGAGTCTTGCGGGTGATGTCGTTGGGAATTTCATCGAGGGTGTAGCCGACTGCGAGCTTCGCGGCAATTTTTGCAATCGGGAAGCCCGTGGCTTTCGAGGCCAGCGCCGACGAGCGCGAGACGCGCGGGTTCATCTCAATGACGACCATGCGGCCGGTCTCGGGATTTACGCCGAACTGAATATTCGAGCCGCCGGTATCGACGCCGATTTCGCGGATCACCGCGATTGAGGCGTCGCGCATGGCCTGGTACTCGCGGTCGGTGAGGGTCTGCGCCGGCGCCACGGTAATCGAATCTCCGGTGTGCACGCCCATGGGATCGAAGTTCTCAATCGAGCAAATGATGATGACGTTATCTTTGGTGTCGCGCATCACCTCGAGTTCGAATTCTTTCCAGCCCAGCACCGACTCTTCGATCAGCGCCTCGTGCACCGGAGAGAAATCGAGGCCGCGCGCGAGCACGTCGATCATCTCCTCGCGATTGTAGGCAATGCCGCCGCCGGAGCCGCCGAGCGTAAACGAGGGCCGCACGATCACCGGGAAGCCGATCTTGCCGGCGAACTCAATCCCATCTTTCGTGTTGTTGACCAGCGCCGACTTGGGCACGTCGAGGCCGATCTTCTGCATCGCGTCTTTGAAGAAGAGACGGTCTTCGGCTTTTTTTATAGCGTCGACGTTCGCGCCGATCAGATGCACGTTATATTTTTCCAGCACGCCGCCGTCGGAAAGTTCAATGGCGAGGTTGAGCGCGGTTTGTCCACCGACGGTGGGCAGCACGGCGAAACCCGCGCCCGGCGACATTTCGCGCTCGATGCGGATGATCTCTTCCAAGTATTCGAGGGTGAGCGGCTCGATGTAGGTGCGGTCAGCGATCTCCGGGTCGGTCATGATGGTCGCCGGATTCGAGTTCGCCAGCACCACTTCATAACCCTCGGACTTAAGCGCCTTACAAGCCTGCGTGCCGGAATAATCGAACTCCGCCGACTGGCCGATGATGATGGGGCCGGAGCCGAGGATCAGGATTGTCGAGATGTCAGTGCGTTTGGGCATTTAGGACGTTTCTATTCTCAAGTCTGTCATCCCGACCGAGTCAGTCGAACGTCGGAGCCGGTCGACTGGCGAGCGGAGGGACCTGCTGTGTGCTTGAGAGCATCTGCGCTTCAAGCTAACAGCAGGTCCCTCGACTGCGAAGATCGTTCGCTTCGCGCACGATCTTCTTCGCTCGGGATGACAGAGTTTTTCACGCTGATTGCTTTCTTTCGGGTTCGAATTGATGTCGCACATTCCATTCGGCGGCGAGATCCTCCCACGTTGGATTACGCTGCGCGATCAGCCAGTCTTTCTTTGTTCTGTTCCAGCATTTCAGTTGCTTTTCGCGGTCAATCGCTTTGTTCACATCGTCAAACGACTCGTAATAAACCAGCCGCTGGCACTTGTATTGCCGTGTGAAACCTTCAATCAGATCGTTCTTATGCTCAAATATCCGGCGATGCAGATTGTTTGTCATTCCGATGTACAGGGCGCGAGATTTGCTCGCGACCATGTACGCGCTGTAATTGTGTTCCTTCATACTGCCCACCGAACTGTCATCCCGACCAAGGAGAATGAGCGGCGAAGCCGATCACTCTCCGCGTGGAGGGACCTGCTTTCCGCTGGCGGCGTATGAGCTGCTAGCAAACAGCAGGTCCCTCGACTGCGAAGATCGTCCGCTTCGCGCACGATCTTCTTCGCTCGGGATGACAGAGTTAATTTCGTGTAATCACGGCGCGCACTGAAAGCGCACCCTTTCAAAGCTGCTCTTGCCGATTGGCCGATGATGGTGGGGCCGGAGCCGAGGATCAGGATTTTCGAGATGTCAGTGCGTTTGGGCATTTTTTGTCACTTGCTCATCGCACAGGGCAACTGGCATAAGGACGATCAGTGCCGTTTGCTTTGAGAATGATTTCAAGGTTGCAGTCTCGCCTTCCATAACAGTCAAGTTTTGCGGGCTGAGCGAACGCGCGGCTCGGGGAGCCTAATAATCGATACTCCCCTTGCTCGGCTTCATCGAAACCAAAACTACCCTCGGCATCCGTCTTCGTAAACAAATACGAAGGCTGAAGCGGAATTGCAGATGTTTTCCTCAGAACGACCTCTGAGTTCTTGATCGGGGCGCCAGTCTCATCTTTCACCTTGCCGCTGATTGTTGTGGGCGCTCGAAGAATGAAGAATGAGGTTTGGAAGCACTACTTCGGAGCCGCAGTAAGCCCCAGTATCTTGCTCCGAAGTCACACCGATGTCATGGCAATCACTTGCGCCTTGAAGGGTTACATCGAGTGGTTCAGCCGCAACTGCGGACCGAAGATCAACAATGTATACGAATCGAAGATATCCTTCAGCTTCTACCTCGACCCGGTATTTCCCCGAACTAAGGGCAAGCCGAAATAAGCCGTCGTGTCCAGACTTGGTTTGAAAAATCTCGTCTTCAGAGGAAGAAGCAACAGTAACCTGAGCGCCTGCGATTATCCTGCCTCCAGAATCCTTAACACGGCCTTGGTCACTTCTCACAATCTTGCTTATCTCGGTGACGCAGGATGCCGCTGACATTTCAGCGGTCGCGAACGCAAGACATACCGCTGCAAACACTGCGCGCGGCTTGTTAAAAACAACTTTCACCCTCTCCACTCCTCCATCATCTTTACGAAATCCTTGAACAGATAATGCGAATCGTGCGGACCGGGCGCGGCTTCGGGGTGATATTGCACGCTGAACAGCGGCAGGTTGCGGTGCCGCAGGCCTTCTAGAGTCGAGTCGTTCAGGTCCATGTGCGTCAACTCGACTTCGCTTTCGGGCAGCGAATCTGGGTCAACGGCGAAGTTATGGTTGTGGGCTGTGATTTCGATCTTCCCCGTCTTCAACTGCTTTACGGGATGATTGCCGCCGTGGTGGCCGAACTTTAGCTTGAAGGTTTTGCCGCCTAGAGCGATGCCGACTAGCTGATGCCCGAGGCAGATGCCGAAGATCGGCTGGCGTCCCATCAAGCGCCGAATGCTGTCAACAGCGTAAGTGCAGGGTTCGGGATCGCCGGGGCCATTCGACAGAAACACTCCATCGGGCTTTAGCGCCAGAACATCTTCCGATGGAGTTTGCGCCGGGACTACCGTCACGCGGCAGCCTTCGCCGCGGAGCTTGCGCAGAATATTTTGCTTGATGCCGAAGTCGTAGGCTACTACGTGAAAGCGCGCCGGCTCATCTTTAACGCCCACCTGGGCTACCGGCTCGTGCGAGCGCTCGCCGACTTCCCAAACATACGGATTTTTCGTGCTCACCACTTTTGCCAGGTCGGTGCCGTCCATCTTCGGAATCGAGTTCGCCTTGGCGACCAACTTGTCCGCATCGTTCTCCAGCGTTGAGACCACGCCGCGCATCACGCCGTGATCGCGCAGATGCCGCACCAACGCGCGCGTGTCGATGTCGGAGAGCACCGGCACCTTGAACTGCTCGAGATATTCTTCGGCCACCTGCTGCGAGCGCCAGTTCGAACTTACTTTCGAGAACTCGCGCACGATCAGGCCTTCGATCCACGGACGCGTGGCTTCGTTATCTTCCTGGTTAGTGCCGTAGTTGCCGATTTGAGGATTGGTCAGGACGACGATCTGTCCTGAATACGATGGGTCGGTGAAGATTTCCTGGTAGCCGGTGATGGAAGTATTAAAAACGACTTCGCCGTAGCACTCGCCTTTGGCACCGTAACCTTTGCCTCGGAAGACTCGGCCGTCTTCGAGTGCAAGGATAGCTTGCATTCTCGCTCCAGTGGGTGGATTTTTAGAATTTTAGCAGGGATCGTGCGCGGGACAAAGCACGGAAGGAGGCCTAGGTGTGGAAAAGTCTCTGGAATCCGCAGAGTATCGAGTTCGAGTATCTAGTACCCAGTGATGAGAAGCTCTAGCGCTGAAAGCTGTTTTCGGCAGGAAACAGTGTTTGATCGGCGCTCGGTACTCGGTACTCTCTCACCGCACCCTACCCAGCTTATCCATCGGCCAATACCCAAACACAGCCTTGCCGTAGATATAACTTTGATTGACGGGGCCGAAATCGCGGCTGTCGTTGGACATCGAGCGGTGATCGCCCAGAACCAGATAGCACTGTGGCGGGACCACTGTCTCGGGATACGAGCGCGAGTCGGCGTAGGCGGGCGGAACGTAATCTTCGTCCAGCGCTTCGCCGTTCACGTAGACCTGACCGCCATCGATGCGCACGCGGTCGCCGGCGATGCCGATTACGCGCTTGATGTAGCTCTTCGAGGGATCGCGAGGATAGCGAAACACAACTATGTCGCCGCGCGAAATCGGCTCCAGGCGGTAGACGAACTTGTTGACGAAGATGCGCTCCTGGTCGGCGAGCGAGGGCATCATGCTGGTGCCTTCGACCTTCACTGGCTGGTAAATGAATACGATGATGAATGCCGAGATCGCGAGCGAGAGAATCAGATCGCGAAACCATACTGCTAATGCCGGACGCAGGCGGGGTCCAGTAGGCGCACTCGATGGCTGAGGCGGCACGCTTTCCGGTTCGGAAGTATTAATGATTTCGCTGCTGGGCGTATCGGGCATGCAGACTCTTATTGTATACAGATTGCGCCTCGACCTGCTGAACCCCGTGGTCCTTCGGGATACCGCACCATCCTCGTAGATAGCTCGCAAAGCCGAAACCGGGTTAAAATAAGGCAGTCTAGGAGACCGCATGACGCCTATTCAATTATTGCCCCGCACGTCCTCATATCGTGTCCTGAGCCTGGTTTTTCTTGTATTGGTTACACTGGCGACTTCAGCGCAGTGGGCAAGCTCGCAGGAAGAAGAGCAGGGCGGCGTCCCGGCTTACAATGCCGGTCCGCCAACGAAGGGAACAAAACTTCCCGACATCCTCGCCAAAGACCAGCTTTGGGGAGCGGACGCGCAATATCCTTATCAGACTCATGCATATGAACTGGCGGCGAAGATTCCGGTCATCCTGCACCAACAGCCTTGCTACTGCTATTGTGACCGCATGGGCCACAACAGTCTGCACAGCTGCTACGAAAACACCCACGGGGCACGTTGCGCCACCTGCCTGAAGGAGCTTTATTACTCCTACCAGCAGCACCAGAAAGGCAAGACGGCCGCGCAGATTCGTGTGGGCATCATTAAGGGTGAATGGAAGCAGATCGATTTGGCTTCGGCCGCGACTATCAATTAGTGTTTCAGTAGCCAGTACCGAGTACCTAGTAACGAATCGCGAGGGTCTGCAGAACTTCAACCTCTCTTCTCCCGACGTTGCTGGGGGCTCGAGACTCGGTACTAGGTACTGGGCGCTCGAAGTCGCAATCTCCCCGAATTGCCCTACACCCGTCCTTTGAGTGATACTTGAGTCTGAGCTGTTCTGGCTTTAAGCTAAGGAGTCTTTATTACGACGAGCACAGGAAAAATTCTGCACATGGCTCAGAAGGCGAATCCCAAGAAAGCCGCGATCGCGGATGATCCGCGCGTTACCCAGGCGCTGCAGAACTACGAAGCCGGCCTGCGCGCCCTGCAGGAGCATAAATTCGAGAAAGCGAAGCCTTTGTTTCAGAAGGTGCTGTCCGGCGGGAGCAAAGAACTCGGCGACCGCGCTGCCATTCATCTCAGTATCTGCAACCAGCATCTAGAGCGCTCGGGGTCGACGCAATTCAAGAGCGTGGAGGAGCACTACGACTACGCCGTTTCGCTCATGAATGTAGGAGACTACGTCACCGCGCGTGAGCACATCGATAAGCTGCTAAAGCAGGCGCCCAAGACGGATTTCGTCATTTATGGTCTAGCCGCGCTCGATTGCCTCACCGGCCACGTGGAAGATTCGCTCAAGCATCTGGATGAAGCGCTCCGATTGAATGCCGCCCTTCGCTACCAGGCGCGCAACGACTCCGATTTCCACAATCTTGCGGAGGATCCGCGCTTCACGGAGCTTTTGTATCCGGATCCGGGGGCCGAACTTTCGCCGGAAACGCCTTTCCGCGACGACGATTCTTATTAGGTTGTGAGCCGCACCTGAGATTCCCGATGGAGCCCCGCACTACAGAACTCTTGTTTTTGGAAAAAGAGAAAGCGACGCGCGAGCGCGGTCTGCGCGTGGTCGCGATCGGCGGTGGCACGGGCCTTTCTACTCTGCTCAAAGGACTCAAGCGCTTCGCCCTCACCCCGGCGGAGGTCTGTGAAGCGCCCGCTGGATCGCCGGTTATTAGTGATCTTTGCGCCGTAGTGACGGTCAGCGACGATGGCGGCTCCAGCGGTCGCTTGCGCAAGGAACTCCACATGCTGCCGCCGGGCGACATTCGCAATTGCATTGTCGCGCTCAGCGAAGACGAAGCTTTGCTCTCGCGGCTCTTTCAACACCGCTTCGCCCAAGGCTCCGGCCTCGAAGGCCACAGCTTCGGAAATCTCTTTCTGGCCGCGCTTACTTCGATTACGCATGACTTCTCGGAGGCAGTAAGGCTTTCATCGGAAATCTTAGTCACACGCGGCCACATTCATCCCGCCACCACGTCCAGCGTTGAGTTAGAAGCTCTGATGGAGGACGGCACGCGCGTTCTCGGGGAAACCAAGATCACTGCCAGCAAAGGCCGCATCCAGGAACTGTTTCTGGTTCCGGCTGACGTCGAGCCTCTGCCGCAGACTCTGGAGGCGATCGCCGGCGCCGATATCATCAGCATCGGCCCGGGCTCGCTGTTCACCAGCCTCATTCCTAATCTATTGGTGCACGGTATCGCCGATGCGATTGTCAGTTCCCCGGCAACGAAGGTATACATCTGCAACCTGATGACCCAGGCCAACGAGAGTCTCGGACTCAGCGCGGCCGACCATATCCGTGCGCTCAACCGGCATGCTCATCAGCAACTTTTCGATTACGCGCTGATTAATCGCACGCCGGTCTCTGATCAACTCAGAACAAAATACGCGCTGGAGGGCGCCTGCCAGATCGTCGCCGATCTTGACGCCATCGCGGCATTAGGAGTCGTTCCGATTCTGGGAGATTACCTGGAAGAGGCTGGGGCGGCGCGGCACAACACCGTTCGTGTCGCCAATGACCTGGTTCAGATTCCGCCGCCTCGCGACCGTAAAGAGCGCAGGACAAACTCCGCAATCTAGTTTTAGATCTCCGTTTAAAAAGGGCCGAACTTTTATCGCTTCCCCTCCCTCGCTACTCTTAATAGAATGTGAATTGATGAAAGCGGCGACGGCTTCGACTAAGACGAAATTCGCATTGTGGACATTCGCTCCGCTGTTCTTAATCTGCGCGCTTCTCGGCTCAGCAGCAGCCCAAAAAGATACCGAACCTACGGCGGCCTTGGATTTTCTGATCATCAAAGAAGACAACGGCAAGCCGATCCGCAACGCGGCCGTGATCATGCACCCGGTAAGCCCGCGCGGCAAGCAAGGCCGTGGCGACCTAGAACTGAAGACCGACGCCGATGGCAAAACCAGCTTTGGTGACGTCCCCTATGGCAAACTTCGGGTTCAGATTCTAGCTTCGGGATTCCAGACCTTCGGGGAAGACTACGACGTGACGCAGCCGAAAATGAGTTTCACCATCCGGCTGAAACGGCCGCAGAGTCAGTACTCGATCTATCAGGATCATCCCGAGGAGAAAAAGACGCCCCCACCCGATCCCAACGCGAAACCCCAATAGTTGGGGCTCGGGGTGGCGTCGACGTTTGTTCGCGGGGGTGGTTACTGATGGTGACTATTCCGCTCCGGGCAAGTCTAATCCGGTGATATACTTCTTATATTCAGCGCGGTAGCAAGGGTGCCGACAACCCTCAAGCGAAGGAAACTTTAAGATGGCTCGTAGTTCTCGCCGATCACTCTTGGTAGTTTTTTTTCTCCTGGCCTGCGGCTTTCTGGGAATTCTCTTCGCCCAGCGCACCGGGCAACAGTCGTCACTCAACAGCGATT